>CALRRI020000068.1:0-3346 GCA_943370475.1 Hydrogenophaga intermedia | reverse complement strand
AGGGCCAGTTTCACTCGGCTACCGTCGGCTATCTCGAACTGGTGATGTCCCTCGACAGCGACCTCGGCCATCTCGGCCGACACGGTGTGCTTGCCTTCGCCGGCCAGACGATCAACGCAGGTGCGGACGACAAAGTGGGTCCCGAGCTCCTGCGTCGCGCAGTAGAATTCATAGATGTCGTTCTCGCGATCGCCGACGTGAACGATTCGGGTGGGGTCCCCTCCGAGCAATGCCGTGGAGCCGCGCATATTCTCGAGCCAGCGGATGCTCTCTTTTGTCTCGATCGGCACCCGGGTCTGGTTGACCTTGCGTTTGAGCGCCAGCAGCCCCTTGAATTGTGCACGGCTCCAGAAGCGGGCAGCCGTCAAGCCGAGAGGGAGCCCTTCAAGCGTGACGGCGAGACTGGCATGCATCATCACGCCGCAAAGCTTGTGCTGGCGCCAGCGGCCTTCCTTGTCGCGCCCGCTGTTCACCTTCTTGGTATAGCCGATGCTGTCTGGCGCTGATCGCTGGTAGACAAATTCTGTGGTGTCCTGCAGCACCAACAGGGTGCCATCACAGCTGGCTGCACGACGCGCCGTCGCATGGAAATGCCCAGCCAGAATGTGCTCTTCGGTGACCGAGCTGTTCGACAGAAAGCGGTAGGCCGCTTTTGTGTTCGCCCAGTCTTCGC
Organism: Hydrogenophaga intermedia; assembly: GCA_943370475.1. Taxonomy (GTDB): domain Bacteria; phylum Pseudomonadota; class Alphaproteobacteria; order Sphingomonadales; family Sphingomonadaceae; genus Blastomonas. Next base: position 2,673 of record CALRRI020000068.1, on the reverse strand, counting down.
ACGCCAATGGCAGCGGCTGACCTGTTGCGCTATCCAGGCAGCGCATCAGTTTGCGCAGCCGATCACCAAGCCGAGTATCGCCGAACCCGGTGTTGTCTATTTCTCCGTCAATCCAGGTCTCGCCTTCATCTCGGTCGTTCGTCATGGCACGCACCCCGCAGGTTCCGTGCCTGAGCAGGAATCACAGCCGAGTCAGTGGCTTCAACCGTAATGCGCTAACGGGAATCACGCGTGCGACCACTTGTGGGTAATTGAAAGCCCCGCTGGATGGATACTTCGCTCACATATTCATGATCAAAGGTCGTCGAGTGCGCTAGCCAGATGCTTTATGCGCTTAGCCATGGCGCCTGCGACGCTTTCATGAATGTCATGGACGAAGTTACTGGGCATTTTTGCTCGCGCGCGATCGCCAGCGGTGTCGGCATTGTCCAGAATGCTCCCGATCGCTTGACGCATCAGCGTACTGCCAAGGCCTGCCGCTTTGCCGGATTGCACAAAATGGCGGCCCATAATTTCGAGAATGCGGTTGTGGCGACTTTCGCCAGCTGACATCGCCAGCCTGTATTTGTTGTTCGGGATCTGCCTTTTGTCAAAGGCCGGCTGGGCGGTGAGAACATCATAAAAAGGCGTCAGACCGTAGCGACCTTCCGGCTTCAGGAAAATGCTGAAGTTTTTCCCGTGTCCGTCAGTCGCCCCGATCAACCAGAACAGGATCTGGCTCTTGAAAAAATCCGTCTGATCTTTTTGCGGCTCGTCAGAGCGTTGCAGCAAAGTCAGAATGTCGGCCATGTTGGGGCCGCCATTGTTCTGATATTTTTGCCCCGATGGAATACCCATCGCTTGGCAGCAATCTTCCTGGGGCAGGCGCAACAAATGCTGATCGTTGCGCCAACGCCTGTCGAAGCGTTCGACCACCAGCACGCGTCGTTCGCCGAATGTGACAATATCAGTCTGAGCAACATCCAGCCCGAAGGCTTCCATGAGCTTCAGACAATAGTGCTCGTTGTCCACACTTGCCGCCATGTCGATTGGGCCGAATGCGGTTGGGATTTCACCCAATTGCGGCTTGAGCATATGCGTTGTTGGCGTCGTCCCAATCGGTCGCTTCCATCTGCCCTCATGCCAGAGAAGAGCTGTTTTTTCCTGTGCGCCCGCGATGGAAATCCGGAACTCTTGCTCTTTGTCGACGCCAAGCGGTGCTGTGGCAAGGCTTGCCAGCACGGATTCGATCTCGATATCACTGACGGGTTCACCCTTCACATAGGGGGCTGTTTCGGCGGGCAAATCACCCGGAATGAACTGCATAGCGCCGACACAATCGCGCCCGATAGCTTCCAACAAGCTGAAATAATCTATCCCCTGTGCGCCCATCCGCTCGGCCACACGGCGGCGAACATTCGGATTATCGGGCAGCAGATTGTCAAATACGGCAACGACCGGTTCGCCGCTAAAGGCTGTCTCGCGCAAGGGCAGCGAAAGCGAGATTGCAAAAGCGGGGCTCCAATCGAGCCAGCTTTGATCATACCGGAAATTGACAGCGCCGTTGGCTTCTTTGCTCAGCCGCCCCACTACGCGGTTGTTGATTAGGACGTTCAGCGGTGCATGGGTCTTCCGGCGCGCCATTAGAAGATATCTTCTATGTTCTGGGCAGGACGCCCGGAGCGCGCATCGACGACCAGTTCCAGGTCAAGTGCGGCAAACAAGGCGTAAATCGACGAGAGCTTGGTACCCTCATGTCCTGTCTCGATTTTTGAAATCAGTTCCTGCCGCAGGCCTGCAAGATTGGCCAGCGCGGTCTGCGTTAGGCCACGCTGCTTGCGTGTCCGTTGTATGATGGTGCCCAATTGAAGAGGCGAGCGTGCAATGTGCGACATGAGAATCTCCTGTCACCATTATGCGATAAATCGCATATCGATGCAATATGCTCTTTTCCGCATAAAATATCTATATACGGAAAAGAGCATAAATTGTCTTTATGGCGTTTGCCGCATGGATCAATCAGCGTCCTCTCAATAAGTTTTTGTCCGGAGCCTTGCTGACGAGCGATTTGAATTCCTTATTCACATCACTCGGCTTTCCTACTTCAGGTTTCAACGTCGGGCGTTTCGCTGGATGGGCTTTCTCCAGCGTGGCCGGTGGCGGCATCCGGCCTAACCGAATGCCGACCGATCCCCCCGGTGCCAGCCGCGGAATATCAATTCGCTCGGCGGTTTCGGGCGCATCTGCGCATCGTCCTTGTCGAGCAGCTGCTGTCTCAACGGGCTGGCCTTTTATCAAATCGCTCAGCCGGAATGTTGGCGTCTCAACTTTAAGCCATGATCACATCATCACGCTGCCTCCCATGACAGCTTGATCAAGCCGACTTAGCCGGAGATCGCTGTGACTAGCCCAGCAAGCCTACACCACGCCCTGGGGCACGATCCGTATCTTCAACGATATGAGCCTACGTAACCTATTGGCCGAGACGCAGCGATGACTTGGCTGCGAGGAACATGAATACCAAATAGAGCCGTTCCCATTGGCTTTAGCCCGGCTTATTCACGAGGTTGCAGCCCCGAAGCAGGTGGGTCTTGATTTGACGTTGGCAGCGTAGTGTGGGCGAGTGTCGTCGGCGGCGTTTTTCACCGCGTCAGGATCAATGGGTTTTTCGCGGCTGACGGGAGGGGGCTCGGG
>CALRRI020000067.1:0-3446 GCA_943370475.1 Hydrogenophaga intermedia | reverse complement strand
GTTGTCGGGCTGGATCTGGCGAAGTCGGTTTTCCAGGTCCACGGCGTCAACGCGCAGGGCGAGGCTGTCCTGCGGCGCAGGCTGACGCGGGGGCAGTTGCTGAAGCTGTTCGAGAAGCTGCCGCCCTGCCTTGTCGGCATGGAAGCCTGCGCCTCGGCCCACCACTGGGCGCGTGAGCTGCCCCGAACAGCCCATCACTACGACCCATCATGCGATTGCGGAGTCGAGCCCGACCGACCTCGTGCCTTGCAGGATGCACAGCGCGCCATCCGATTGGTCAGATCGCGCGCGGAGGAACTGGGTATCGATCCGGGCCGGATCGGCGTTATGGGTTTTTCCGCAGGTGGCTATCTGGCGGTTCAGACAAGCAACATCTTCGAGCCAGCCCACACCCCGGTCGACATGGTCGATACCGTCAGCAGCCGGCCCGACTTCGCGATCGCCTTCTATCCGGGACACATTTGTCGTCCCGGAGACAAGCTCCCCGCCAATCTCAACGTCACGTCAAACACCAGTCCCACCTTCCTGATTGCGGCATGGGACGACGATGTGAACCCGATCTGCAACAGCACGCTGTATGCCCGGGCGCTCGATGCGGCGGGCGTGCCCGCAGAGGTGCACTTCTTCGCCAAGGGCGGCCATGCCTTTGCGCGGCGGACGCCCGCGGCGCGTCATGCAATCTGGCCGGAACTGGTGAAGGGTTGGCTGACCGAGCGTGGGATCATCGGGAAGCAGCCCTGAGACCGGCATTTGGCGTCCTCACGCTCGGTCGTCAGGCAGCGAGGCCGCCGAAGGGCACGATTGTGTTGTCCGCATCATGGGCAATATCGGCACGGCCGAGATAGGGGATGCCAGCGCGGGCACACCATTGTGCGGCGATCTCTTCCTCGGTCAGGGCAAATTCGGGTTCATTGGGAATGATCTGCGTGCATCGGCCGAGGCGCAGTCCCGTGATTTCCCTCGCCAAGCGGGTATCGGCCAGGTGGGCAAAGCACCGATCGATCCGGTACATCTGTTCGGCCACCTCTTCGACCAACAGCTCGTGCCCTGCAATCGCAGGCTCCAGCGAGGTGCCGATTAGATGGCACAGCACGGTCAGGTTGAACGCTGCGACCTTGCGTCCCGGGATCAGTCCCGGCTCCAGAGTTTCCGGTGACCGATCTACCAGCCAGCGCAGGGCGCGCGTTACCGCAGCGACGCCGTTGGGGCGATAGAGATCGTGAACCACCGGCCCATGCGCAAGCAGCGGCGCCCCCCGGTTGTACAGCCCCGCCATCAGCACCCCAATGTCGCTATAGCCGAGATAGGGCTTGGCAAGCGCCTCCGGCTTCAGAGCGCCCAGAATTGCAGGGGCAACGCGCATGGTTCCGTATCCACCGCGGCCAAACCAGATCGCGTCGATGGCAGGTGAATTGGCGAATGCGATGGTCGCAGCGGCGCGCTCGGCGTCTTCCCCTGCGAAATGTCCGGCCGAAAGAAAGCAGTTGGGATGAAACCTGACCTCCACCCGATCGCCATAGAGGTCAGCAGCAATCCGCCGGATCGGGTCCACAATCTTGGGGTCGACGGGCGCCGCTGGCGCCACGACGCCAATCACAAAAGTTGAAGCTGTCAAATGGGCACCCTCCGTTCGCCTATGGGCCTAGGCTCCGCCCGCTCGCGCGCCTGCCTTCTCTTTCCACGCTGGCCCGACTTGCTCAATCGCGTCGGTCCAGATTAGCCCGTTGAAGCCTGAGGGAACAGCTTCGAGATCGCCCGGATCAGTGATGCCGGGTGCACCATTTTCGTTTTCGATGTGTCCAAGGAAAACCACGGTCGTGCCCGATTGGCGCATCCGGTCAAGAAACCTGTTGGGCCATCCCCATACCAGATGCCGGTAGTTGATCGGCACCCCGATCACGCTGCCGACGCAGGAGGCCGGCAATGTCGTGCTCCAGCCAAGCTTCACGTAATCGAGGGTGCACTTTTTCATTTCTGCTTTGGAGAAAGCAAAGCCGGCCGGGTTGATCGCTTTCCAGCGTCCGACGGGCTTCTCGTGGCCATAGACCATGATCCTGTCATCAATCATGATCCCATGCCGCCCCAGATAGGCGTGCAAGAGATCCGCTTCGCGTATCCATCGGCTCTTGAAGTTGATCAGGAAGCGTTGCTCGGGAAAGGCCTTCAGAACTTCGGCAAGCGACGGCATCATGCCCTTGCCCTTCCCTCGGAACGGGAAGGTCTTGCCGCCATCGGCAGTGTATCCATAGCCCACGTCGAGCGACTTGAGATATGCCAGCGACTGCTCACGCGTGACGCCGCTCCCTTCGGTCCGGCAATCGATCGTCCAATCGTGAAAGACTACGAACTCGTTGTCGGTCGTCGGGTGAATATCGATTTCAAGGATGTCGGCACCTGCCTGAAAGCTGGCTGCAATCGATGGCAAGGTGTTCTCGATATAAGGGTTCGTCGGGGGCAGCATGCGGTTGGCGGTGCAGGTGTCTTTGTCGATCCCGGCCCGGTCGTAAAGCTGATGAATTCCCCTGTGCGCCATCAACCGCGCCTCGCCCTCAGGCTCAGGCGCAAGCCACGATGCATTGGCGAAATAGACCGCTCCGACCACTATGAGTGCTGCAAGAAGAAATGCACGACGTCGTTTCATGTGCCGGTGCCCATTATGATGTTATTGAATATATTTAGGCGTGTAATGCCTCCGAAGAAATGACCTTATCTGGATCGCCTGGCTATTGATGCCGCTGCAATCAGTCCCGCAGCAGCGAAAAAGAGCACGGCAGCCTCATGCGGCCACGGACTTGCCCACACGCGGGTGTTGAATGCCATTGGGCCAATTGCATTGACGATACCGTGCAGCCAGATGATCGGCACCAAGCTGCCCCGGCCGATTAACCATACTCGCGTAAAAAGGAACGAGAGGGCGATCACGCTGACCACATACAAGGGGAGATAGGTCCAGAAGGGGATCCCGTCCCGCCAGTCGGCAAACATCGCCATAGGAGGCAGATGCCACAGGGCCCATATCACCCCGATTATCAGCGAAGCGCGCAGCTCGCCGCCGCTTTCAAGCAGGCGGGGCAGCAAGTATCCGCGCCAACCGCCTTCCTCTCCGATTGGCCCCGCGCCCATGACAGCTGCAACGATACCGTTGAGGATCGCGGCCGGGAAGATCGTGGCATAGAATGCCCATGCAGGCTGGCCGCCGGGTGCGTCGATGAGTGGCTCATACCCCAACAGGAGCGTGAGCAACAAAACGGCAAGCACACCGTGTCGGCCGAGATGGCCGAGGTCGCTGTCGAGGGGCATCACCAGTTCGAGATAGCCGACGGTAGCCGAGTGAAACTGGCCCTGAAATACAAGCGCATCGACGTTCTTCCGCCCATTGGCAAAGCGCGGCGCTACCCACCACTGAACTTGACCGTGATCCACGCCATAGAGGTGGACCCTCCCGA
>CALRRI020000066.1:0-3571 GCA_943370475.1 Hydrogenophaga intermedia | reverse complement strand
AACACATGCCGCTTGCCCTTGATGGTGCCTGCCACGGGTGCAATCAACTGATCGTACAGCGCAAAGGCGCTGCGCCGGTCGAACGGATAGGCGCCTTCGCCCTCGTTCGACCATTCCGCGTCCTCGACCGCGTCGACGGTAACGTTGGCACCCACGTCCCAGAGCAGGCGGCGGACCTTGGCGGCGACGGCGTCCTCATCCTCATCCGACCGGTGCCAGATGGTCTCCTGCGCGGTGACGGCGAAAACATGCGTACCCTTGCCGCTCGGCACGATCAGCAGGACCGCCTCATCGGGCGCGAGCAGTGCTTCGGCCTGTGGCTGATCCAGCGGTTCGGGACGCACCAGGGCGAAGTATTGCGGAAAGTCGGCGCGCAAGCGTCGGTCGATGGCGTTTATCCGGTCGGTAATGGCCGTGCGGCCGCCCAGCAGATTTGCGCGCACTTCGCTGCTACCCGGTGCCGTGCTGCCCAGCGCCTCGTTGTATTTGCGCGCATTTTCGGTCCACGCCGCACTCAGGGTCTCGCGTTCGCGGACAAGGTCGCCCAGTGCCGGATCGATGCTGTCGGCAAGCCCGCGCGCCGCCATCCGGGCGATGGCATCGTTCGCGCCTCCGCCAATCGCGCCTTGCAACGCGACAAAGGCTTCCTGCCTGATGCCGGCAAGGTCCTGCGCGCGCTCCATCCACATCGCGTCGGCGGCACGGGTGTAAAAGTCGGCAAGATTGGTGCGCTCGCGCGTGCTCTGGGCTTCGCTGCTCAGGTCCGTGCTGCCGGTGCCAATCCGCTGCTTGAGCCCCTCGATCAGCATCCGCGCCGGACCGATCCGGTCCACGCCTTTGGCCGTATTGGCGATTCTCGCCCGGGTCAGCAGTGACAGCGAATCCAGGCTGTTGGGATGCGCCAGCCCGAACGTGGCGATGTGCCGCGAGACCAGATCGGAATACAGCACGTCTGCGGTTGCGAAGTCATCGCGTTCGGCATGTACCAGCGCCAGTCGGGATTGCGCGGCAAACCGCAAGGGGTGGTCCCGCGCCAGAACGTCATAGCTCAGGTCAACCACTTGGCGCAGGTTTGCCTCGGCCTCTGCACGCTGGCCCAGCAACAATTGCGCAATCCCGAGGTTGGTCCGTGCCAGGATGAGCAACTGGCTCTGGCCGGAAGACTGTTTCGACCCCGTTTCCAGCACCGACGCCAGGATCTGGGCGGCACCGGCGAAATCCCCGCGCTGCAGCTTCATGTCGGCGATGTTGGCGCGCGTCTGCAGCAGCAAGACGTGCTCGGGGCCCATGGCCCGCGTCAGTTCGGTCAGAGCGGCCTCGTACACCGCCTCGGCCTCGGCATAACGCCGCTGTTGCACCAGCAGCAGCGCAAGATTGGCCGCGCTGCCCTGCCAGGTCGGGTGCTGTCTGCCAAAGCGCTCCAGTGCGATCGCCTGAGTCTCCAGCAGGCTTGCCTCGGCCTCGACAAAACGGCCCTGATAGATGTGGACCAGCGCCAGGTTGTTGCGATGCGTCAGCACCTCCTGATGGTCGGGTGCCAGCAGCCGCAGCAGGCTGGGGTAGCTCTGGTTGTAGAGCGCCTCGGCTTCGGCATAGCGGCCCATGTTGGTGAGCAGGATGGCGTGGTTGGCCGCAACATTCAGGGCGTCGCGGTTGTCCGGCCCCCGGACTTGCCGGATGGTATCGAGCAGCGCGGCGCTGGCGGGCTCCGCCTCGGTGTAGCGCCCTGCAGACAGCAACAGCGCCACCAGTGTTCCCTGAATAACATGGCGAAAGCCGCTGGTCGGCGGATAATGCTGCCGCACGACGGCATCGGCGCGTTCGATCACCGCGATGCCATCCCGAAACTTGCCGGTGCCGAGGTAAATGGTGGCGAGGGCGCGCGCGAGCGCCAGGCTGATCTCGCTCGCCTCTCCGGGCGTGGTCAGCGACGTTTCATAAGCCGGCTTGAGATCGGCTTCCGCCTCTGCAAAACGCGCGAGCGCGATGCGGATGTTGGACAGCGCAAGCACCGCGAAAAAGGTCGATGGGTCGTTGACGCCGCTGCTGGCGCGGGCCCGTGCCAGGGCGTCGCTCGCCAGCGGTTCCGCTGCGACATAGTCGCCGGTCCGCTCGAACGAGACCGAAAGCAGCGCGAGCACCTCGACGGTCAGCGGATGGGTCTTGCCCAATGTGGCCTCCAGCCGGGGCAGCGCATCGCGCAACTGGCCGCGCGCCGCGTCGTATTGCCCGGTCTCGATCAGCAGGCTGGCAAACGTTTTCTGCTGCAACAGCGTATCGGCGGCATCTGCGCCGGGGTCTTCGCGCATGGCTTCCAGCAGCGCTTCCTGCACGGGAATGGCCTCTTCACGCCGCGCCAGGCGGTAGAGCAGATCGACGAGGTTTGCGGCGACATCGCGCGTGCTGGCGTCCGCCATGCCCAGCGCCGCGCGCGATCGGTCAAAGGCACTGCGATAGGCCGATGCCGCTTCGTCCGCCTTGCCCGCATTGAACAGCACCGCGCCGAGGTTCGCCGAGGCCTTGAGCGCCTCGGGATGGTCCTTTCCCAGCTGCGCCTCATACAGCCTCAGGCCCTCGCGCATCAGCGGCTCGGCCTCTTTGGCGCGCCCCGAAAACATCAGGTTGAGCGCGTGATCGTTCAAGGCGCGCGCATAGACAAAGCTTGCTTCGCCCAGGGGCGCGGCAAGTTCCACGACCCGGGCGGAAGCCTCGGCAGCACGGGCATAGTCCTTCGCGCCGTACGCTTCGGCATCGATGGCGCGATAACGTTCGATCTCGTCCATCACCGGATCGGACGCCTGCTGCCCGGCATCTTCGGACATGTCGGTTTTCGACGACTGGGCAAGGACCGGCAGCGGGATCATCAGCATCGCTGCCAGAACGAGGGGCCGCACCGCCCGCATCACCGCGCGCCGTCGCCGATCAGCGTGAAGGGTGCCCAGGCATTGGGGTGGGCGAGCGTGTCGGAGGCCGAGTCCTGCGATGCATCGTTGCGGATCTCGCGCATCGCCTGCGCAAAGGCCTCGGCGCGCGAGAGGGCAGGGTTGTCGCGGGCGATCTCGATGGTGCGCACGGTCATGCGCGCTGCGACATCGTCGCGCACCGGCCAGTGCGAGGCGAGCAGGTTGCGCGCCCCGGCATAGAAGAACGCGCGCGCCAGCCCTGATAGCCCCGGTGCGCCTTCCGATCCGTCACCCGCCGCCGTGTTGCAGGCCGAGAGGATCACCCAATCGGCATCTAGCTTGAGCGCTGCCACTTCGGACGCGGTGAGCAGCCCGTCATCGGCCTCGCTCGGCGTGGCGGGCGGGGTGAACACCAGCCCCGGCTCGGCGGCGCCCTCGATCTCGCCTGCCATCAGCCCATGCGTCGCCAGCGCCAGGATGCGCGCATCGGAGAGCCTGGCCTTGCGGACGTTGGTCTCGGTCGCCTGCGCGCCGGTCATCACGCTGGCCGGGCTCGCCCCCAGGGCAGTGCGCATCGCCGCCAGCTCGATCGCCGTACCGGGCAGCCGCGCCATCTGCTTCAGTGCGCCGATATCGACGACGCCGCCGCCCGAGCGGGTGGTGCCCGC
>CALRRI020000065.1:0-3673 GCA_943370475.1 Hydrogenophaga intermedia | reverse complement strand
CATCGCTATTTGAGATCTAGCGGCATCGACATGAACAATTACCGAATCGCGATCAGAATGGCGACTTCAACCGGCACCTGACGCCAGAAACAGCAGTGCAAATGTGGAAGCTGGCGTTGAACTACGAATTATAGTCGACTTGTAACGGTTTTGTTTCGTGAGCTTGTCCCTGCCTAACGTTTCCCCTGGCTGGTATGAACAGATCAGGGAAGGGGTATCAAACGAAGGACGGAGTAAAGGCGGAGGCTACCGGTCGCCTTCTTGATGTTCACATTTGTCATCGGTCGTGCAATTCTCCGCAAAAGTGGGCTTTGAAAATTCCCTAGTTGGTGGCCCTTTCATCTCATTCTGCCGGGGCTAGCCCCGGCAGAATGAGATGAGCCGACATTGTCCTCATCTCCTTTGCAGACGCGGAGACGGGGCCGATGATCCGACTTGGAGAATTGATGATGATCCTCGAACTACATCGGCAGGGTGTATCGATATCCGCCATTGCCCGACGCACTGGTCGCGATCCCAAGACCATCGGAAAATATATCGAACGGGGCATCGAGGCCCCGGTTTACGGCCCTCGCATGCTGGGTCGACCGAACAAACTGGCACCCTATCTGGAATTTTTGCGTGAGCGAGTGACGGCCTTTCCCGATCTGACTGCGGCGCGCCTGACGCGGGAAATCCGTGAGCTGGGATATATGGGCGCCTATACCGCGGTAAAGCGGTTCCTGGCAGCGATCCGGCCGGAAAACGGGCCTAAGCCCTTTGAGGTTCGGTTCGAGACGCCGCCTGGCGTGCAGGCACAGGTCGACTTTGCCCGGTTCGTCGTCGAATTTACCGATGAGCCCGGCGTCAGCCGGATCGTCTGGCTGTTCAGCCTGGTGCTGGGACATTCGCGCTTCCTGTTTGCGCGCTACGTCATGCATCAGGATCTCCAAAGCCTGTTGCGCTGTCATATGCAGGCCTTTGAAGCGCTCGGCGGCGTCCCGATCGAGATCCTCTACGATCGCATGAAAACCGCTGTGACCGGGGAAGATGATCAGGGCCACATCATCTACAATCGATCATTGCTGGCTCTGGCCGGGCATTATCGCTTCGTGCCGCGCGCCTGCCGTCCCTATCGGGCCAAGACCAAGGGAAAGGTCGAGCGGCCATTCAGCTATATCCGCAAGGACTTCTTCCTGGGCCGGAGCTTCCGCAATCTGGACGATCTCAATGTCCAGCTGATCGACTGGCTCGATACCGTCGCCAACGTCCGTGTCCACGGCACGACGCAGCGGATTATTGCTGAAGCCTTCGCCGCCGAGCAGCCTGAGTTGCAGCTGCTCCCGGCCGGCCGCTTTGACGCTGTTCTGAAGCTGGAGCGCCGCGTCAGCCACGATGGGATGGTCTCGGTCGGCGGCAATTACTACAGCGTTCCCGATCGCACCCGGCGCGTCGTCGAAATCCAGCAGTTGCCCGACAAGATCCGGATCGTAGACCTGGGCCAGGTCATTGCCGAGCACCCGGTTCTTGAGGGGCGCCGGCAGTACAGGATCGATCCTGCGCACCGGACAGGCAGCAGCGGCGCCAAGCGCCGTATCCATGGCAAAGAGGTAATCGCCATCGGTCGTGTAGGCGAGCATGTCACCGTGCGCTCCCTGGCCATCTATCAAGCGATCGGCAGCCAACTGGCGCGGGGAGAACGGCCATGAACCATGGGGGTGCCGCATCCCGCGTCGATAATATCCGCCGCAGCCTGGTCCATCTCAAAATGCCACGCGCCCTGGAGATGCTCGACGCCACCCTGCGCGGCATAGAGCAGGGCAAAATCGATGGCATCGAGGCCATCGACATATTGCTGAACGAAGAACTGTCGCTCCGGGAGAACCGCAGGATCAAGGCAGCCCTGCGCATGGCAAGGCTGCCGATCATCAAGACGCTGGACGGATATGACTTCTCCTTCCAGCCATCTCTCGACCGGAACCGCATCCTGGCGCTCGCTGGCCTGGATTTTATCAACCGGGCCGAGGTGGTGCATCTGCTGGGTCCGCCCGGTACCGGGAAAAGCCATATCGCCACGGCCCTTGCTGTCGAGGCCGTGAAGGCGGGCAAGAGCGTCTACTTTATCCCGCTCGCCGATCTGATCGCTTCACTGACCAAGGCTGAACGCGAGGGCACGCTGCGCGAGAGGATCCGCTTCCTATGCCGATCCTCCCTGCTCGTCGTCGATGAGATCGGGTATCTTCCCGTCACGCCTGGGGGCGGCAATCTCTTCTTCCAGCTCGTCAACGCCCGATATGAAAAGGGTGCCATGATCCTGACGTCAAACCGCGGCTTCGCCGAATGGGGTGATGTCTTTGGCGATCCGGTGGTGGCCACCGCGCTGCTCGACCGCCTTCTTCACCACGCTGTGGTCATCCAGATCGAGGGCTCCAGCTATCGCATGCGGCAGCACGCCGACCTGCTGCCCGAGCATGCGCGTGCTGCACCGTCCATCAACCCACCGCCCTTGCCGAAACGGCGCGGCCGCCCGCCAGCAAAGGAAAAGCCCGATCTCCATCACGGCTGATCACCGACACAAACCCTCCCGCCAAACTAGGGAATTTTAGATGCCCACTTTTGCGGAATCTTCGGTGCCCGTTGACAACATTAAAGCCGTGAGCCTTGAACAGATGGAGATCGCACGGCTGGAAGCCGCGCTGGTGCGAGTGCGCATGGAGAGCCACATTCTAAAAAACAGCGGTAGATTCGCAAGGAAGTCGCGGTGAGGTATGCCTTGATCGAGCAACGTCGTGGCACCTGGCCGATCGTGGTACAGTGCCGTGTTTTGCAGGTCAGCGCTAGCGGTTATCGTCATCACCGATTGCTGCAAGCCACCGATATTGGCCCAAACCAGCCGCACCGTCTGCTCAGCGATGCGGCCTTGGCGGTGCATATCAAGGCGGGCTTCGCCAGGATGAAGAATGATTTGACGTTTTCGGTCGTCAGAACATTCAGCACACTTCGCGGCATAAATTAGCGGAGTGGTGGCCTCGTGTGGGGGTAGGTTTAGGCGGCGAGCTTGCGGTGTTGCAAACGCCGATGCTCGATGGTCTGCCGCTTGAACCTTTCGCGCTGCTTTATGATGGCTGGACCCCCGGCCGAAGTAGGCGTCGGCGGACGTCACGTTGCTCAGGCTCTCTTGATACCTCTGATGGTTGTAGTGCTCAACGAAGGCCTCGATCTGCGCCTCAAGGTCGCCCGGCATCCGTCAATTATTAATGTGTCGGCTCCCACGTAGCCTGCCAACGGCAGATCAATGCTTCGACGATATCACGCAGTATGATACAGCCATCTGGGAAATCATCATGATCGCTTCCCCGCGGTAAAAGTACGGCCCCTGATATAGACGCCATCAGGGCACCTACTGCCGATTGAATGTTCGAATTCTGGTGCGAACTGGGTGCCATTACGGAGCTGACCGCCTGTTCGAAAAAGGCATGGATGCGCGCTGCCGCGGGTGCAGTATCACGAATGGGAGCGCCATTCTGCGTGCCAGCGGTGTCGAACCAGAACAGGAACAAGCTATTCATGCCGAAGGCGGCGATCTGGTCGCGTGAAAAATCGAAGGCCCGATCGGCAACGGCGATCAGGCGCTTTTCCGCGTCGTCATATGTGGCGAATTCCATCTCTAGCCTATCAGCGAAATTGGCCAATT
>CALRRI020000064.1:0-3708 GCA_943370475.1 Hydrogenophaga intermedia | reverse complement strand
CTTATCGGGGAGCAACCACCTCGCAATCAAAGCAGGATGGCGGGACCGAGTCGCACCGCGATTACCCCATGTTCAACCACAGACGGTTGCTGGCACCCATCGGAAACATCCCACCTGCCGAAGCCGAGCAGCGATATTACGCCACGCTGGACGAGCAGCCCATGGCTGCGTAACTTAAACCAAACGGCCTCCGGGAAACCCGGTGCGCTTCAGGCGGCCGCTGCTGAAGGGCAAAAAGGATAATCTAGCTCACCGATGGCCGAAAATCCGGGGCTGCTAAACCAAGGAATTTTAGAGAACTAGTTTTGTGCAATTTCCGGGGCCTCATAACAGGTAATAGCTCCGCATGGCCAGTTTTATTATTATAAAACAATAACTTATGCCGCTCTTGCAAGCCGATCACTCCTACCTCGGTGATTAAATTCAGCTAGATTCGCACGCATTGGAGCCATCCGGAGGCCTGAAACGGAAAAAATCGGATCGTTACGTGCGATGCTGCCTCCTTGCGATTTGCTAAATTTTGCATAAGAGCCGAGGAACTCCAGGATGTGCTCCAAACGGTCCGCGCATGTTGATTTTGTCGCCAATCCTGATTGATACTGCTCAGTCGCGTGCGGCAAATGACAGATCCACAGATGATAGTGAGGGTTTAAAGCAAATGCGAGAAAATAGTACACTCAGTTGGACGTCGTCTTTGGCGACTTTACGTGTTCAGTTGCTGAGTGGTATTCTTTTGGGTGTTGCACTGCCATTTATCTCATATGATTTATATATTGGCGCACAATTTAAATTGATAGAATCTGAATTGTTTAAGTTTTGGCTAAGCTGCGGCGCAACTGCAACTGGTATAATTTTCGCGCGGCGATTGAGTCCATTGCCTGGCATGTCAGCGATCAGTACAGTATTGCCTTCATTCGCTTTTACTTACGGATTGGTTGTGATTGGCGTTTTGGCAGCTCGATCAGATTACAGTACTGTGTTGTTAGCTATGACCTTTGTCGCTTCCGTGGCGAATCAATCAATACTAGTAACGATTTCGGGGCGTCGAAACCCCATGGCTTATTTTGTTGTTCCAGGAGGACACATAAATAGACTTATCAATCAACCAGAATTCAACTCAACACTTCTTACCGATCCGGTACTACCGAGAGCGCAAAATGTAGTTATTGTTGCTGATCTCCATTTTAATCACAGCGACGAATGGGAGAGAACCTTAGCTGATGCAGCTCTTAATGGAATTCCTGTTTATCATTATAAAAATATACTTGAAGATCGAACTGGAAAAGTAAGAATCGAACATCTTTCAGAAAATAGTTTTGGATCTCTACTGCCTAACATTGCTTGGGTTAAACTAAAAAGGGCATTTGACTTATTTTTGTGCTCTGTTTGCGTGCCTATAGCGATAGTTCCGTTAATAATTGTTGCTGGCTTAATTAAGCTCGATTCGCCTGGTCCAGTCATTTTTAGGCAGGAGCGAGTTGGGTATCGAGGGCGTGTCTTTAAGGTCATCAAATTCCGAACCATGCGTGTCGCAGCGCCTGGGGTCAATGAGGTTGATATGCGCGCTATGGCTAGAACCCAAGACAATGATGAGCGCATAACACGGCTTGGAAAATTTCTGCGTCGTTCGCGGATTGACGAGCTTCCGCAAATGGTAAATATTCTTCGAGGGGAGATGAGCTGGATTGGGCCAAGACCAGAAGCCTTACCCTTGTCTCGGTGGTACAGTGATGAAATTCCTTTTTATGCTTATCGACATATTGTAAGGCCTGGTATAACCGGTTGGGCACAGGTCAATCAGGGCCATGTAACGGAACTTGATGATATAGACCAAAAACTTCAGTATGATTTTTTTTACATCAAAAATTTTTCATACTGGATTGATTTATATATTCTAGTCAGAACTGTAATGATTGTGTTTACTGGCTTTGGCTCAAAATGACGCGTAGTTTTCTGCGTTGCGGTGAATAATCAAACGGATTGATTGGAGAGTAATTTGTTTTCAGTTTGGTGAAGCACTAAGGTACAGGAGCCGTATCATCGCACTGACTGGCAATCTTTACAATCGACGGCAGCCCAGTGGCGAGTGGACAAAAGCGTTAGTGCCCCATTAACGTGGACACCTCAAACAACTAGGCTCAGGACTCATTGAGGCAGCCAGAAGATGACGGTCGCGGCGATGCAGATGGCGGACATGAAGGTGTGGGCGCATCGATCGTAGCGGGTGTGGATGCGGCGCCAGTCTTTGAGTCTGCCGAACATGTTTTCGACTTTGTGGCGCTGGCGGTAGAGTGCGGTGTCGTGCGGTATGGGCACCTTGCGGTTGGTCTTTGACGGGATGCATGCGGCGATGCCACGTTCGGCTAAGGCTTGGCGGAACCAGTCGGCATCGTTGCCCCTATCCGCCAGCAATGCCTTGGCTATGGGGAAGGCATCGATCATCAGCGCGGCGCCCTTGTAGTCGCTCATCTGCTCTTCGCTGAGCAGCATGATCAGTGGGCGGCCCTTGCCGTCGCAGACGGCGTGAAGCTTGGAGTTCAGCCCACCTTTGGTGCGCCCGATACGTCGGGGTAAAGCCCCTTTTTTAGTAGACTTGCCGCCGTCCGGTGTGCCTTGAGATGGGTGGCATCGATCATCAACTGGTCGGGCTTCCCGCCCTTGGCGGCGAGCTCGGCGAAGATGCGGTTGAACACGCCCAGGCGGCTCCAGCGGATGAAGCGGTTGTAGATGGTCTTGTGCGGCCCATAGTCGGTCGGCGCATCGCGCCAGCGCAGCCCGTTCCTGATCACGAAGATGATGCCGCTCACGATCCGCCGATCATCGCCCCGCGGGATGCCGTGCGACAATGGGAAATAGGGCTCGATCCGGCGCATCTGCGCCTCGCTCAACATCCAGACTTCGGGCAACAGCAGCACCTCCTCAGTGCCGCCATTGAATCAACCCATGCCTTCCAACGCAAGCGATTTAATGGGTCCTGAGCCTAGCCACACGGTTGTAAGCCGTTATCGAGATAGATTAAAAGCAACTCTTCGTCTCATATATCGCGATATCAACGTAGACAAGGTACATAGAAAATGATTAAATTACCTGACGCAAATAGTAAATCAGAGTATGCCAAGCGAGCTGTGGGCTACCTTGAAGCAAGTCAAAGCAAAACGCGGTGGCATGAACGCCAAATCAAACTAGCCAATCATAAGCTGGGTAGGGAGAAGCCGGAATGAGGATGCTCGCAATATGCGCTGTGTTAATCGTAACAGGTTGTGATCGCCCTACGATCACTGACCAGGTTGAGACTGGCGCCATGGCAGATATTAATGAATATAGAGCTGGTAACGCTACTTCATTGTTAGCGCGCATTGACGATATGGAATTTCGGCTACGAGCTACTGAAGACAAAAATTTACAATATGAAATAGAAAGGGACCAGCTTAAGGCCGAGATTAGGGATATGAAAAGAGAGATTGAGAACCTAAAAGAGTTCATACCGAAGCAGATAGGGTCAGATTCTATGTGAGAATTTTTTCCCGTCGGATCTTATTATCGCTAAGTTGATGACCTATTAGCCCGGCTTATTCACGAGGTTGCAGCCCCGAAGCAGGTGGGTCTTGATTTGACGTTGGCAGCGTAGTGTGGGCGAGTGTCGTCGGCGGCGTTTTTCACCGCGTCAGGATCAATGGGTTTTTCGCGGCTGACGGGAGGGGGCTCGGG
>CALRRI020000063.1:0-4293 GCA_943370475.1 Hydrogenophaga intermedia | reverse complement strand
ATGGGGTCGGTTCCGGCTGAGGGCGAAATGACACCGTAAGCCCCCGGGGTCGGTTCCGTGATGGTGGCGCAGTTCAGATATCGGTGAGATCCTCGGGGTATCGTCCACCGCGTTGGCGGAAGGCTTCCCAAGTTTCCTTCCCGCGTCTTGAGACCACGAGACAGGCTGTATTATTTTGGGCTGGCTCGATTAGACCGAGGCGAAGGAGTGGCGCGATCGTCTTGTCGCCAATAGCCTTGTCGATAGCCCGCCCGGGGACGACGAGCTCCCATCCGGCGGTTCCCCTTTCGGTTATGGCAGGCGTGAGATGTCCATCCCGTGCCTGTTCGTCGCCGCGCGGCAGCGTGGCCAGACAGATGCTCCAGAAAGCGGCTCTTGGCCTGGGCGGAATCAGTGCCCATTCCATTGCTTCGGTATCCGGGTGCCCGACAGTGGGTAGCGGGATGACCGGATCGTAGCCTACACCGCTGACACCCTCGCGCCAGGCTCGTTCCAGCGCCTGGGCGATGGCCCCGGCCGTGTCGACGGCGATACCGTATTTCCGGTTGTAGCGGTCCTTGGCGACGATACCACGGGCGATCTCGCGAAACCGGGCCTTACGTCGAGGATCGTTTGCCGGGCGTCCGGTGCGACCGCTCATGCCGGCACTTCGATTTCGGGGGCGGTGTCCGCCCGCGCCCGTCCGACGATCGCGGCGACGGTGTTCTTGCTGAGGCCGAGGTCGCGCGCGATCCAGCGATAGCTGCGGCCCTCGGTGACGAGGGCCAGCACCTTGGGGGCGAGCCGGTCGGACTTGGGGCGGTCGCCGGTCTGCCGACCGAGGTTCCGACCCCGCGCGCGTGCTGCTGCCAAGCCGGAGCGCACCCGCTCGCTGAGCATGTCGCGCTCGAACTGCGCGATGCCGGCGAGCATCGTCGCCATCATCCGCCCGTGCGGGGTATCGACCTCGAAAGTCATGCCGCTCATCGCGACGACCGACACCCGCCACCCCGACAGCCGGTTCAGCGTATCGAGCAGGTCCTGCGTCGAGCGCCCCCAGCGGCTGAGTTCGGTGACGAGGATCGCATCGATGTGGCGGGCCTGTGCCAGCTTCATCACCTGGGTGCGCGCCGAGCGGTTGGCCTTCATCCCCGAGGCGGTTTCGCGGAACACCTCGACCACCTCATAGCCGCCCCGCTCGGCGAAACCGGCAAGGTCACGCAGCTGTCGCTCGCACGACTGGTCTGCGGTCGAGACGCGAGCGTAGATGGCGGCGCGTTGTCCCAATTGAACCTTCCTGAAATAAGGCCTCGAAAACCCTTGATTTGCGCGGGGTCAGTGTTGTCCAAAACAGACTTCTGTTCAAGTGGGACAAAGTCTGCATGCCGAGACGCCATATCCTGAGTGCCCGACAGCGTTCGGCCCTGCTCGACCTGCCGACCGACGAGGCGTCGTTGCTGCGGTATTACATTCTGGCGGATGACGATCTGATTCACATCGATCGGCGACGCCGACCGGAGAACCGGATCGGCTTCGCATTGCAACTCTGCGCGCTGCGCTATCCGGGACGAATGCTGGTGCCGGGCGAGGTTATCCCGCTGGCGGTGTCCACCTTTCTCGGCGCCCAGCTCGGCATCGCCGGTGACCTGCTCGTACGCTACGCCGTCCGGCGCCAGACCCGCCAGCAACATATGGAGGTGCTGCGCTCCATCTACGGGTACAGGACGTTCCCCGGTCAGGGCGCGTCGGCACGGGCATTCCGTGACTGGCTGTTCGCCGAAGCCGAGCAGGCGCGCTCGAACGACGATCTCGCCCGGCGCTTCATCGCCCGCTGCCGCGATACCATGACTATCCTGCCGGCGATCACTACGATCGAGCGCCTGTGCGCGGATGCGCTCGTTGCGGCCGAACGCGGCATCGAGAAGCGCATCGCCACGCGCCTTGATCCTGTCGCCTGCACCCGGCTCGACCGGCTGACGACCGAAATGCTGCCAGGGGCGATCAGCCGCTTCATCTGGCTGCGCCGGATCGAGCCGGGCAACAACTCCGCCGCAGCGAACCGGCTGCTCGATCGGTTGGAGTTCCTGCATGCGATGAACCTCGATGCTGGCCTGCTCGCCGACGTCCCGCCACATCGCGTCGCCCGGCTGCGTCGGCAGGGCGAACGCTACTTCGCCGATGGCCTGCGTGATCTCGGTGCCGACCGGCGTCGCGCCATCCTGGCGGTCTGCATCATCGAGTGGGCGACCGCGACTGCAGATGCGGTGATCGAGACGCATGACCGGATCGTCGGTCGTACCTGGCGCGAGGCCAAACAGCTACATGACGCACGCGCCGCGGAAACCAGAGGGGGTGTCACTGCGACGCTGGGCAGCTTCGCCGCGCTCGGCCAGTCGCTGCTCGAAGCGCATGGCGACGGCGCGTCGCTGGAGGATGCGGTAGCGCGCGCGGCGGGGTGGGATTATCTCACACGCCTCGTCGCGACGGCCAGGACGCTGACGGACACTTTGGGTGATGATCCGCTGGTGCATGTCGATCAGGGGTATCACCGCTTCCGACGCTATGCCCCGCGCATGCTGCGCTGCCTTGACCTCGAAGCCGCGCCGGTCGCCCGGACTTTGCTGGACGCGGTGACCGCCATCGCCGCCAAAGACGCGCTCCCCGCGACTGACGATTTCCTGCGCCCGCATTCCAAATGGCGGCGTCAGTTGCGGGCGAAGGGCGACGATGATGCGCGCCTTCGGGAAGTCGCGGTCATGTTCCATTTGCGTGACGCGCTGCGCTCAGGTGACATCTGGCTCGCGCGCTCGCATCGCTATGGCGACCTCCGCAACGTCCTCGTGTCGATGGAGGCGGCGCATGCTGCGAAGCTGGCCGTACCGTCCGATCCGCATGTCTGGCTCGCGGATCGCAAGGCCCGTCTCGCCGATGGCCTTGTCAGGCTCGGTCGCGCCGCGCGCGAAGGCACGATCCCGAAAGGCAGCATCGAGGGCGGGACGCTGCGCATTGATCGCCTGACCGCCGATGCGCCGGACGGGATCGATGACTTGGTGCTCGACCTGTACCGTCGCTTGCCACTCGTCCGGATCACGGATCTGCTGCTCGAAGTGGACTCCGTGCTCGGATTCACCGACGCCTTCACCCATCTGCGCACCGGCGTGCCTTGTGGCGACCGGATCGGCCTGCTCAATGTCCTGCTCGCCGAGGGGCTGAACCTGGGACTGCGCAAAATGGCCGAGCCGTCCAACACCCATGATTACTGGCAACTGTCTCGTCTCGCGCGCTGGCATATCGAGAGCGCGGCGATCGATCAGGCGCTGGCCAATGTGGTCGCGGCGCAAGGCGATCTACCGATGGCGCGGGTCTGGGGCATGGGCACCACGGCGTCAGCCGATGGCCAGTTCTACCCCGCCGCGCGGCAAGGAGAGGCGATGAACACGGTCAACGCCCGCTACGGCAACGATCCCGGCATCAAGGCCTACACCCACGTCAACGACCGATTCGCGCCGTTTTCGACACGTACCATTCCCGCGACCGTCAGCGAGGCACCCTACCTGCTCGACGGGCTGACGATGAACGAAGCTGGGCGGCGCATCGAGGAGCAGTATGCCGACACCGGCGGGTTCACCGACCATCTGTTCGGGATCAGTGCCATGCTCGGCTACCGCCTCGTACTGCGCATCCGCGATCTGCCGTCCAAACGACTGTATGTCTTCGACCCCGCCGCCACGCCGAGCGAGCTACGGCCGCTGGTGGGCGGCAAGGCGCGCGACGCGCTGATCGTGTCCAACTGGCCCGACCTGTTCCGCAGTGCCGCCACCATGAGTGCAGGGGTAGTCGCGCCGAGCCGCATCCTGCGCAAGCTCGCGGCATATCCACGCCAGAACGATCTGGCGACCGCACTGCGTGAGGTCGGCCGGATCGAGCGGACGCTGTTCATCATCGAATGGATCCTCGATACCGGCATGCAGCGCCGTGCGCAGGTCGGCCTCAACAAGGGCGAGGCGCACCATGCACTCAAGAACGCCCTGCGCATCGGCCGCCAGGGCGAGATCCGCGACCGCACTACCGAGGGGCAGCACTATCGGGTCGCTGGACTCAACCTGCTCACCGCAATAATAGTCTACTGGAACACCGTGCATCTCGGCCATGCCGTCGAAGCCCGACGTCGCGAAGGGCTCGATACGCCCGACCATTTGCTCGCCCATATCTCCCCGCTCGGGTGGGCGCACATCCTGCTCACCGGGGAATATCTCTGGCCCAAGGGTGCCAGCGCTTAGGGTGTCATTTCGCCCTCAGCCGGAACCGACCCCA
>CALRRI020000062.1:0-4316 GCA_943370475.1 Hydrogenophaga intermedia | reverse complement strand
TCATTCCGTCGTCGATCTGCAGGCCGCCATCAATCGCTTTATCAGCGAACATAATGGCGATCCCAAACCGTTCGTCTGGAAAGCCGATCCTGACGAAATCATCGCCGCTGTCCGTCGCGGGCACCAAACGTTGGAATCAATCCACTAGGGTCTAAACTGATGGTATAGATGGCTGACCTGCACCCGGAATCTTGGACCGTTTTGAGCTGGAAAATTCCAGTTATGATAGGAGGGCCAGGATACGGAGTATGTGAAGAAGAGATCGAAGTTCAGCGAAGCGCAGATTGCCTTCGTGCTCAAGCAGGTGGACGACGGAACGCCGGTGGGCGAGGTTTGCCGCAAGGCAGGGATCAGCGAGGCGACGTTCTACAACTGGCGCAAGAAGTACGCCGGCTTGATGCCGTCAGAGATGAGGCGACTGCGCCAGCTTGAAGATGAGAACGCGAAGCTCAAGCGCCTGGTGGCAGACCTCAGCCTGGACAAGGCGATGTTGCAGGATGTCGTCTCGCGAAAGCTCTGAGGCCTGATCGGCGGCGCCAGCTGGTCGATGATATCCGCAACACATGGCGGGTCAGCATACGCAGAGCCTGCAGCGTGCTCCGGGCGGAACGATCCAGCTACCACTATCGTGGCAAGGGCACCGATCAGGCCGACCTCAAACAGCGCATCAAGGAGATCGCGGAGACGCGGGTTCGGTACGGCTATCGCCGTATCCATGTGCTGCTGCAGCGCGAAGGCTGGGCGATCAACGGCAAGCGGGTTTACCAGTTTTACAAGGAGATGGGTCTGCAACTGCGCAAGAAAGCGCCGAAGCGACGGGTAAAGGCAAAGCTGAGGGAAGGCCGCTGTGCGGCCTCCCGCGTCAATGATGTATGGGCGATGGACTTCGTCCATGACCAGTTGGCGACAGGGCCGAAGCTGCGTGTTCTGACGGTCGTGGACACGTTCAGCCGGTTCTCTCCGGCGGTCGTTCCCCGGTTCCGTTTCCGCGCCCCAGATGTGATCGACGTGTTGGAAAGAGTCTGCGCCGAGGTCGGCTACCCCGCGTCGATCCGGGTAGATCAGGGCAGCGAATTTATCTCTCGCGAGCTCGATCTGTGGGCATACATGAAAGGAGAGACACTCGACTTCTCGCGGCCTGGCAAGCCGACGGACAATGCGTTCATCGAATCCTTCAACGGTAAGTTCCGGGCGGAATGCCTGAACCAGCAGTGGTTCATGAGCCTGGAAGACGCGGTCCGAAAATGCGAGGCTTGGCGTAGAGACTACAACGAAGTACGACCGCACAGCGCGATCGGCAACAAACCACCGATATCGCTCATGTTGGCATCAGCGGCACATGGCCCGCCCTGACGTCAGCACGCTGGAAAGTCACCAGCACGGCGGTCCAAGATCGGGGTGCAGCTCACTTCAGACCAGACTCTAATCATTCGTGGAGGAAAATCAGGGGGTCATGTGTGGACGACCCCTGCGGCGCAAGAGCTTTTGTCTAGCGATGAGCACCGGTCGGGTGCATCTGTCATTGGTCCTGCAATTCTCCTCGAAAGTGGGCTTTGAAAATTCCCTAGTTGGCGGTCCCCGCTGACCATTCTGCCGGGGCGAGCCCCGGCAGAATGGTCAAATCCGCCATTGGTGCCATCCTCCCGGAGTAGGGAGGGTGCGCGGATGGTCCGACTTGGAGAATTGATGATGATACTGGAGTTGTACCGTCAGGGGGTGTCGATCACCGCGATTGCGCGGCGGACCGGACGAGACCCCAAGACCATACGCAAGTATGTCGAACGTGGCATTGAAGCGCTGTCAATCGGCGTCCAAACGGGACCCCTTGTCGGCGCGCAAAAGGGACCCCCTGTAAGGATCGCGCACGGTTGATGTGACGCGCTCCCTTGCGCTGCGCGCGGCGTAGGGAGGGCGTAGCCCGACCGGAGGCGCGCGCAGCGCAAGGGATCTACTAATTGATGCCCGCTGGGGCGGATCAGCTGCGGTTTTTGAAGCGCCAGCTGTCATTGCCGGTCTCGACGATGTCGCAATGATGGGTGACGCGGTCGAGGAGCGCGGTGGTCATCTTGGGATCGCCGAACACGGTGGGCCACTCGCCAAAGGCGAGGTTGGTGGTGATGATGACGCTGGTCTGCTCATAGAGTTTGCTGATCAAGTGGAACAGCAGCTGGCCGCCCGATCGGGCGAACGGCAGATAGCCCAGTTCGTCGAGTACGATCAGATCGAGACGGGATAGCTGGGCGGCGAGAGCGCCACTCTTGCCGATCCTGGCTTCCTCTTCGAGGCGGGTCACCAGATCGACCGTGTTGAAGTGGCGGCCTCGGGCACCGGAACGGACGACATTGGCGGTGATGGCGATGGCCAGATGGGTCTTTCCTGTGCCTGTGCCGCCGACCAGGACAATATTGCGCCGTGCGGGCAGGAACGCGCCGCTGTGCAATGAACGCACCAGCCCATCGTTGATGGGTGTGCCCTCGAACCGGAAGGCGTCGATGTCCTTCACGACTGGCAGCCTGGCAGCGGCCATCCGGTATCGGATCGACGCGGCATGACGATGCGTCGCCTCCGCTCGCAGGAGGTCGGTCAGTATCTCCATGGTGGTGCGCTGGCGCTGAAGGCCGGTGGTGACGGCATCGTCGAACGCGCCCGCCATGCCCTTGAGGCCAAGGCCGCGCATGGCCTCGATCATGTCATGCCGCTGCATCGAAGGTCCTCAGTTGGTCGTAACGGGCACAGTCAGCGATCGGGGGATGGCGCAAAGTGCTATCCTCGGAGGTGATGATCGTCAGCGGACGCGGTGGCTCCCGGCGTCGTGCCAGGATGTTGAGGATCAGGTCGTCGCTTGCCGTGCCCGTCGCCAGTGCCTCACGCACAGCGGCTTCGACAGGCTCCAGGCCATCGGTCAGTACGGCCGACAGCACACGGACGAACCGGCGATCGGCATCGTCGCCATTACCCAGCTTGCGGCGCAGGCGGGCAAGCGCCGGTGGCAGATCCCAGTCCTGGAAGGGGGCACCGTTCCGCAACGCGCCAGGCTTGCGGGCCAGCACCGGCAGATAATGCCATGGGTCATAGATCGTGCGGTTGCGTCCAAAATAGCGGGGATGTTCGGCGACAACCTCCTCACCACAGCGCACAACGATACGGTCGGCATAGGCACGGACCTGCACCGTCCGCCGTGCCATCGTCGATAAAACAGAGTAGCGGTTGCGATCGAAGCTGATCAGGCAGGTCCCCGTCACGGCATGCTCGCTCTCATTAAAGCCGTCGAACGGCCCTAGCATCGGCTGCAGTGCGGATCGTTCGATCTCCAGCGCCTGCGCAACGGTCAGCTCGCCCTGTTCCGGGTGCACCTGACGTTCTGCCCAGCGCCGGCACTCGGCCTCCAGCCAGCCATTGAGCTCGTCGAGGCTTGCGAACCGCAATCGGGGCTGGAAAAAGCGGCCCCGGATCGTCTGCACCTGGTTCTCGACCTGACCCTTTTCCCATCCCGCTGCAGGCGAGCAGGCCGTGGGCTCGACCATATAATGGTCGGTCATAATCAGGAACCGCCGGTTGAAGACGCGTTCCTTACCGGTAAACACGCTCGTCACCGCCGTCTTCATATTATCGTAGATGCCGCGGCCTGGCACACCTCCAAAGAAGGCAAAGCCCCGCGCATGTGCGTCGAACAGCATCTCCTGGCTCTCACGCGGATAAGCCCGGACATAGACCGCCCGCGATGCACACAATCGCATATGCGCAACCTTCACCCGCATCGGCGCCCCGGCGATCTCGACATCCTCATGGCTCCAGTCGAACTGGTAAGCCTCGCCTGGCCTGAACATCAGCGGGATAAAGGCGGTGACGCCGTCTCCGCCATCCTTGCGCCGTTCGACCTTCCATCGCGCCGCGTAGCGACGCACGGCATCGTACGAACCCTCAAAGCCTTCACGCACCAGCAGATCATGGACCCGCGTCATCCGAAGCCGGTCACGCCTACCGCGCAACTCGTTCTCTTCCAGCAGCGTGTTCAGGCGGTCCTGAAACGGACCGATCCTGGGCAGCGGCTGAACCTTGCGCTGATAATCAAAGGTGCCTTCCGGCGCTCGGATCGCCTTGCGGATCACCTTCCGCGACACATGCAGGTCCCGCGCGATCGCCTTGATCGCCTTGCCTCCGGCATACTCACGCCGGATCCGTAAAACCGTCTCCAAAACCAACATCCCGATCTCGCCGCCTGAAAATCCAGCCAGCTGCTTAAACCATCGAAATGAGGGGTCCCTTTTAGACGCCGATCACCCCGCTACGGGGTCCTTTTTGCACGCCGATCCACA
>CALRRI020000061.1:0-4390 GCA_943370475.1 Hydrogenophaga intermedia | reverse complement strand
TGAGCTGGATGCGCTTCTTCGGCTTCGACCTTGGCGGCACGATGCCCGACGAGAACACCATCCGCCACTATCGCAACCGGCTGACCGAGAGCGGCACGCTCGATGCGCTGATGCAGGCGTTCGAGCAGCAACTGCGCGAGGCAGGATACTTGGCGATGGGCGGTCAGATCGTTGATGCCACACTGGTGCCTGCGCCCAAGCAGCGCAACACCGAGGATGAGAAGGCCGCGATCAAGGCGGGCAAGTCAGCCCGGCAGATCTGGCGCGGCAAGCCGAACAAGGCGCACCAGAAGGATGTTGATGCGCGCTGGACCGTGAAGATCGGCGGCAAAGTCCGCTATCGTCCCGACGGCACGCCGCTGCCGCAGATCGCCACGCCCGTGTTCGGCTACAAGTCACATATCAGCATCGATCGGCGCTTCGGGTTCATCCGCAAGGCTGCGGTGACCTCAGCAGCCGACAGCGACGGGCGCCAGATGCGGCGGGTAATCGACACCGCCAACACCGCCGGCGATGTCTGGGCAGACAGCGCCTATCGCAGCAGCAAGAACGAGGCATGGCTCAAGGCCCACATGCTCAACAGCCGCATCCATCGCCGCAAGCCCAAGGGCAAGCCGATGCCCGAGCACATAGCGCGCGCAAACGCGGCAAAGTCAGCGATCCGCGCCCGCGTCGAGCATGTCTTTGCGCATCAGAAAAACCGCTATGGCCTCTTCATCCGCACCATCGGCATTGCCCGTGCGCAGGCCAAGCTCACGCTTGCCAATCTGGCCTACAACTTCGACCGTCTGATCTTCCATCAGCGGTGTGCAACCACGGGATAGGTACGCCTGAAATCCCCAGAAGGGGCTGAAAGGCTGACAAAAAAGGCATCCCAGGGATACCCGTCAGCCCGCTCAAATGCCGACGCTCGACCCATCCAACACAAAACCGGTCGGCGCGCTGCCAAAGTCGCGGTTTTTGCGGGTGTCCAGCTCATGACCGGGAATGGGTGGGAAACGGAAGGGCGGCTTTCGCCATCTTCTCGCTCGTGTCATGCGGACAATGGTGGACCGCAAGCCTCGCGTATCCCGAATGCACTCTCAGTGCTGACCTGAAATCGCGACACTGCTCGCGGCAATCTTAACTGCGCGAAGCAGCCTTGAACTGAAGCACAAACCGGGCACCTGGTGAGTTAGCCCGATCCAGTTGCACAGTCCCGCCCATCAGCGCCATCGCAATGCGGCAGATTGATAGCCCAAGCCCGCTGCCGTTTCGAGCGTTTGGTCTGCCTTTCCAGAAGCGTTCGAATATCTTGTCATGAAATGGGTCATCAATGCCAGGTCCATCATCGGCGACGCTGAGGGTCTGTGGTGAAAGCACAGTGACGGTGATGGTCGTTCCGCGCGGCGTATGTCTGATACTATTCTCCAGCAGGTTGCGCAGTATGATTTCAATCAGGCGAGGATCACCTCGCGCAAGACCTTCGCCAGAACTAACATTATCAAACGCCAACTGCCGACCTCCGCCGATGACTGACGCTGCGTGATCCCGGCAAATGTTGCAAACCACGTCGGAAAGATCGACCGCAACGATTTCAGACAGTCGTTCCGCCCCCTCCAGCCGGGCCAGCACGAGGAGCTGATCAATTACGCGCGTAATGGCACGGATATCAAGGAGCATAGCGAGGCGTTCGTCATCGTTTTTCAGATCGTCCACTCGGATCCTCAAATCCGAAAGCGGCGTTCGCAACTCGTGGGCTGCGTGAACGGAAAAATGGCGCTGGGCCTCGACGCCCGCATCGACCCGGTCGAGCACAGCATTGAACGATGCGACCAAAGGTGCAATTTCTTGCGGGATGTTATCTGTTTTCAATTTGATTTGGCCAATGTTTTCCAAGCCGATGCGGTCGGCTTCATCGGAAAGTCGGCGAATGTCACGCAAGCTTATGCGCGTCGTAATGACAGCTGTTAGGGTCATGACCCCGATAATCAGAAGGGGACCCCACCACAGCTCCTCGATGCTCTGCAGAAAAAAGGTGTTCATTATGGCTGCGTGGTCACTTGCTGGCCGGGCAACTTGAAGGATCATGCGTTCACGCGGCAAACTGACCTGCGCTACAATCAGTTCAGTGCCGGTTTTGCGGTCGAATGCGCGTAGCAGGTGGACGGTGCTGTCAATGACTGGCTCCCTCAAATAAGTGGCACTCGTGTAGTTTGGCGTCGCACGAACAAACTTCCCGTCAAAGGATCGTACGGATAGGCCGAGCACGGGGAGTCCGCCTTTAAACAGGCCGGTGTATGGCGGATCGATCGCGTCGGCATCTCTGGGCTCTGGGAGGACCACGTCCAGTCCTTCTCTGGAGACCAACTCAACCAGCTCTTCGGTTTGTGCAACCAAGCTGCGTTCATCAAGACTGAACTGACCATTGGCGAATTCGATATAAAGAACAGAAGCAAATGCGGCCATAGCGACCGACACAAAGACCGAAACAATTATGGCGAGCCGTGATTGGAGGCTGGATACAAAGGTCAATGTCGCACCTTGCAAAGCAGATAGCCAAGGCCCCGAAGGGCCCGTAGCTCGCATTGGCTTGTCAGACCGATGATCTTCTTTCGGAGACGATGGATGACAGTTTCCAGTGCATTGTCGTTCCACCCCTCTGCGCCCGGATAGATTATGTCGGCCAGCCGTGCCTTGGGAAAAACCTGGCCCGGAGCACGCATCATCCGATTGAGGATCTGCAGTTCAGGCTTCGTAAGCCTGACCTGCTGGTTGTTGCAATGCAATACAGCTGTCGGCAAGTGGAGCGACAGGTCCTCGTAATCGATCTGCTCTGCAAAATAGTTTCCGGGTCGACGGTGCAATGCACGCAATCGGGCGAGCAATTCGGAGATAGCAAACGGCTTTACCAGATAATCGTCAGCCCCTGCGTCGAGGCCCGCAACGCGGTCATCGATCTCGTCGCGCGCGGTGAGCAAAAGGATCGGAATGTTATTTCCGGATCGGCGCAAGTCGCGGGCCAGTGACCGCCCGTCGCCATCCGGCAACATCAGATCGAGCACAATCACATCAAATTCGTGGTCGTGCAGCGACCTTCTTGCATGTTCGAGATCTTCAACCCTGACAACGGTGTCGCCGCCGCGCTCAATCTTGTCCGCGACGACCTTGCCGAGCATCGTATCGTCCTCAACCAGCAAAATGCGCATCCGCTATACCACCCATTCACTCGGAGACCTGTCGTCAAAAGAGGTAACCGTGCAAGCTTGCTGCAAGCTTGCGATGACAGTTTGCCCATCCATCACGGTGGAAGGACAAAAAATGCTTAGAAACAACTTTCTGTTGCTGGTCGCGGCGCTTGCGCTGCCATCTGCCGCCTTCGCGCAGGACAATTCCAATGAAACCGGCAACAAGGACAATGTCGAAATCTATGCCGAGGCAAGAGGTGGATTGAGCATCTTGCCCAACACGACATACAATTTTTCGCCAAGCGCGGGTCCGGCCGAACGGGGAAAAGCCAACACTGAGGCAGGTTACGTCGTCGGCGCTGCTGTTGGCCTTCGCTTCAATGACAGCATCCGGGTAGAGGGTGAATACCTTTATCGGTCGAACGGGCTCAAATCCGTGGCGCTACCGACCTTTTCGACTGCAAACTCAGGCGACTTCAACTCAGTCGTGATTGGCGCCAATGCCCTCTATGATCTGAAGGGAACCACTGTGGGCGCAGCTCGTCTGCGCCCTTATTTCGGCGCTGGTCTCGCCTACGTTCAGGAGGTGGACACTGACATCGTTTCGCCAACGCGATCTGATCAATTTTCAAACGACCGCATCGGCTATCAGCTGTTGGCGGGCGTCAATCTGGAATGGGAAAGCGGATTGAGGGCCGGGCTTGGCGCACGATACACCAGCGCGTCGTCCGTGAAGATGCAAGGACCGTTGGGGGAGATTGAAGCGAATTATCGTCCGATCGCGTTAACGGCATCAATTGGGTATCGCTTCTGATCGTTGTGTCATCCATGCAAGCAAGAGACCGAGCGCCTGGGCAAAGAGCATGCACCGGGGAGAGATGGCTGAGGTTCTGTCACTCCCCGGTGCTTTGCGAACCTTTCGGGTTACCTTAGCCCGAGCTTCGGCCGCTCGCCCATCTTTTTCACGCCGACATAAGTGTCGTGAACGACCGCGCTAAGGCAACAACACGGCTGCGAAGGCGCGACACAAATCTTCACGCCCCTCCGCTGCCCTGATGTCGCAAACGGGGTCGATGCACGAACCCGCTGCGCGGGATTGGTGCAGGCGGCACGGGTGAGGTGGTGACACAGGCGTAGCGAGTAGCTCGAACAAGGCCGATCCTTTCGGCTCCTTCAACCAAGGAGTCGAACGATGAACGAGATTATTGCGATTGGGCCGATCA
>CALRRI020000060.1:0-5043 GCA_943370475.1 Hydrogenophaga intermedia | reverse complement strand
TGACCGAGATCGCGCGCCTGGGCGGCTATCTCGGTCGACGACACGACCCTCCGCCCGGCAACATGATCATGTGGCGAGGTTGGACTCGGCTAATGGACATCCGACTTGGCGTCGAGCTCGCCACCCAACCACTTGTGGGTAATTGAAAGGCTCACCGGACGGATACGTTCATCCTCGAACTGCTGCGACAACAGGAAGTCTGCATCTTCCAACACGGCAGCTCGCATCGCGCCGAGCAGGGCACGGCTCAGCACAAAAAGCTGGATCCGATCAAGCGGAGCGGCGCTGCGGCTCGCCATGCCCGCTTCAGCTCGGGCAAAGGCCGTCTGCAACTCTTTAGCTGAAAGCTGGCCCAACAACGCCAGCACCACCACCCGCCGCGCGCGTGTTCGTTCGCCGAAAGCCCGCAGAAAGGTTCGGATCGCTTGTCGGTCGGGAGCGAGGCTGCCCGGTTTGGGACTCGGATCGGTTCTGAGTTGCGCGCCCACGCGCGCCATCTCTCGTCGGCCCATTTCCAACAAGATCGCATGCTTGTCCGGAAAATAGCGGTAGATTGAGCCGATCCCCACGCCGGCGCGTTCAGCTACGGCATTGGTGTTGAATCCGGCCTCGCCCGCGATCTCCAGAACCTGAGCCGCTGCTTCAAGAATCACGTCCACGGTTGCCATTGAGCGCTGCTGGCGCGGCCTAACTCTCTGCAATCGAACAACTTGTTCAGTCGCATCCACCATGCCTTGCCCCTCCTGGAACTGGAGTAAGAAAAGCGGAGCTTTGCTCATATCGTTGTCGAAGTCGAGGATGGGGAGATGATGATGAGTTGGGCAAAGGAGCGGTTAGACGCACTTGTTGCGGGCACCGCGATTACTCCGCCGGTTGTGGAGACACTGCGGCTTGGCACCCTTCGAGAATGGGGCGAAGGCTGGATCAAGAAGGACTGGACACCAGCGCCTGAGCTACTGAATTCCGACGGCTCACTGTTCGGCGGCTACATAGCTGCGCTGGCTGACCAGGCGCTCGCGTTTGCCGCAATGACCATGGTGCCCCCTGATGCCACTTTTCGGACCATCAACCTTCAGGTCAATTTTATCAGGGTCGGCCGGGCGCACCCGTTATCGATCGAAGCTCGGGTCGTGGCGACTACAAAGCAGTTACTGACAGTTCGTGCTGATTTCCGCAGCGACGACGGAAAGCTGATCGCCGAAGCCTCCGCGCAGCAGCTTGTTGCACCATTCGGGACCTGAGCGCGGACCCGGTGCAGGGCCATTCGATCTGGTCTTGTATGCCAAGGACCCGACACTTTTTGGACGAACTAATTGCGGTCGGTTTCAGAATTTAGGCTCCTGGCAAAACTCCATCCTAAGCGGCATGGCAGTTTTTTGAGCTGTGCACGCGAGAACAGCGCAAGCTAAGTTGCAGCCGGGCCTACGAGTTCCAGCCATTCGGCTTGCGTGCGCGGCTGCTCTGCGAATGTGGGAACACCATCAGGAAGTGTTACCCACGCTTGCTTGCTTTTGATCCATATATGAGCGGCGGGCACGATCTCAGAGCTCTTGTCGAGGGTCCCGCAGCGTAGCGATGCGAAACCGGGCCGCCTATCGTTCTCGGCGAAGATCCGGACTTTGCATCTGGCACAGCCCCAGATCATCGAAATGGCCCCGCTGGGCTGTCCGTAAGAGCCGTCGTCGAGATCGCCATCGATTTGCAAGTCTTGCCTGGCAAACAACATATGTTCGCTAAAGGCACCACCGGTCCGAGTTTGGCAGTCGGTGCAATGGCAAGCATAGGGTCGGAATCGAAAGCCGTCGCGTAGGGTGTAACGGACCGCCCCGCAAAGACATCCACCGGTCAAATCGCCCTTCATCACGTTGTCCTTATGACTTTGGCTGATCCGTTCTAGCAAAAGCTCGCTCGATCTCAGCGGCTGCATCGGTGCGGTAGCAGGCACCGTGCGACAGGATGATGCCGGTCGGCTTCCATGCCAGCATCTGATGCACCCCTCGTTCCAGGGTCTTTCGGTGGAGGAGGGCGGCAAGCCTGATTTCAATGGAAGGCCGCCCGTTCGGCCCGGTGGCTCCGCCAAGCGTCATAACCGTCCTGACCAGCGGGTTGCGGATACGTTCGGCCTCGAAGTTTTGCATCAGGTCGGTCACAATCAGCGTCCGAGAGGCGCGGTGCAGGAAGACGACCTCGGTGAAGCCGCCAAGCGCGACCACATGGCTGTCGATCGCCGCAAAGGCGATACCAGCCACCTTGGTAGCAAGCTCCGGCAGGCCAAAGACGCTTGCTTGCGGAAAGGCCTGCGCCCAAGCGGCGAGGTGGGTGTAGTGGAAGACGTTGGGCGCGATGATGGCGGCAACCGGCCCCAGCGCCTTGACCGCTCCGACCAGCTCGGGCGTGCAAGCGACCGGGGAATGCACCCACAGCCCGCCATCGGGCAGCCGGATGATCGTCATCCGCGTGGGGCAGGGCAGGCTCAGGCCCCACAGCCGGTAGCAGACCTCGGGGCCGTTGACGGTCCAGATGTCCTCGCCCCATGGGACAGGCTGCAATTGCGGCTCATAAGGGAAATATCCGGGCGCGGGCGTCATCGCGTCACCTGCGGGGCTGACCACAGGAACCCGATCGACCCCAGCACGAAGCCGAGAAACGCCGCCTGCAAGGGCAGAGCTACGGCAAACCCTTCGATCCCCAGCACGAAGAATGCGTAGCTGTTGGCGGCCACGTCACACACCATGATGATCGCTGCGAGTGCCAGCCCCCAGCGGCGCTGGCCGACCAGCAGGAGCATCACGACAGCAAGGTCCAGCACCACCAGTGATGACCAGAACGCCTCGAGCAGGGGCGGCCCCCAGATGTAGGGTCTCAGGCCGAGCGCCAGAAAGTCCAGCGCATGACTGACTGTGCCGATGGTGAAGCAGATGATATAGACAGGAAGTGCGATCCGCTGCGCCATCGTTCACTCCGGCAGGGCAACCGGCTGCACAGCGGGACCAAGCCTGCCCATCGTGCGCCACAGCAGCCCGATCGCTACCAGCAGCAGCGCCAGCGAGACCAGATAGGGCGCGCCGGGAAGGAACAGGCCCACGTCATCGGCAAAATGGCCGAAGATCTGGGTCATCATCACCGGGCCGATGATCGAGGTGAGGCTGACCGTGCTGGCAATTGCGCCTTGCAACTCGCCCTGCGCATCCTCGCTCACCCGCACCGTCATCAGGCTCTGCATCGCAGGGAAGGTCATCCCGGTCAGCGCGCCGACCACAATGGCGGTGATCACCATCGGCGTGCCGGTGGCAAAGGCCAGCAGCAGGTAGGAGGGGATGCCGAGCAGCAGGCTGTAGCGCGCGGTGTTCGCGGCGCCGAAGCGGGCGATACTCTTGCCAGTCAGCACCGCCTGTGCCGTGCCGATCAGCACGCCGTAGAACGATACCGTCAGCCCGCTGATGGTAGGCGTCCAGCCAAATTCGAGCTCGCCCCAATAGGCCCAGATCGACATCTGCGCCTGCGCTGCAAGCTGCATGAAGAAGGCGACGGCAAGGCAGGACAGCACGAACGGCGTGCGGGCCATCTGGATTAGCGCGCCCAGCGGATTGGCGCGGGCCGGATCAAATGCGCGGCGGCGATCAGGTGGCAACGTCTCGCGCAGGAATACAAGCCCGCCGATCACACCAAGGCCCGCGAGGCTTGCCGCGATGATGAAAGGCGCGCGCGTGCCAATCTCGCCCGCGATTCCGCCCAGCGCCGGACCGAGCACGAAACCCGCCGCGCCAGCACCGCCCAGCATCCCGAAGGCCGCCCCGCGCTTCTCGGCCGGGATGCAATCGGCGATGCAGGAATTGGCCGCCGCCCAGCTTGCGCCCATGATCCCCGACACCATCCGCCCCGCCACCAGCCATGCCAGAGTCGGCGCCCAGGCCATCACCGCGTAGTCAAGCGCCAGCAGGAACAGCGTGATCAGCAGCACTGGCCGCCGCCCGAAGCGGTCACTGAGGCCGCCGATGAAGGGCGCGCACAGGAACTGCATCCCGGCATAGGCAAAGGTCAGCAGCCCGCCGATCTCGGCAGAACGATCAAGGCTGGTCTGCGCGATTTCCCCGATCAGGCGCGGCATGACGGGCAGGATCAGCCCGATGCCCAGCATGTCGACAAAGACGATGAACGCGACAGCCGCCAGTATGTGCGAGCTTTTCCCCCTCATATTCAGAACATTGCACCGACGGCGCGCAATGTCACGCTTAGAAAGGAACTTCAGAACACAGGGCGAAGCAAAGCGTCCAGGCGCCTAGATGGCGATAGGGCCTGCCGTTTTCAGGAGCGGCCATGTTTCTATCCAGGCCTTAGACCGGACCCTATTTTCATAGATTGGCAGTTTCTCTGTAGCGAACCTCTGTGTTGGGCGAAGAACCAGGTTGAAGAGATCATTCAGCCCTAATGGGCTCACTATTTCGAGATTATCCTTCCCAACTCGCCTCGCTGCGACCGCTGTCGCTGTTTCAGGCCAATACCGCATCGCATCGGTCGCAGATTGATAAGGCGGGTCGTTGTTGCGGAAGTGCATACGAGCCTGATTCTTCACCGACCAATCGATTGAAGGGGCAGCGGCGCGGAGCTTATCCTCGATGTTGCGATCAAGAGCTACCTCGCAGCTGTCAGGATTGAACCAGATCACGTCGACATCACCGAGAGGTGGTTGAGGGGCTCGACCATGCAGGGCATCCCAAACGGCATTTCTGACGAACCCGGCCGCAATCCAGCAGTCCGGCAGACCTAGATGCGACACCACTTCCAAGAGTCGCCATCTGAGTGCATCGCGCCGAAGGATTGCATCAAGTTGCAGTTGGGAAGCTTCAAGCATCGCTCCTGCTAGCGCGCTGGCGAACGACCACAAAGGGGTCGTTGCACGAACCCGCTGCGCGGGATTGGTGCAGGCGGCACGGGTGAGGTGGTGACACAGGCGTAGCGAGTAGCTCGAACAAGGCCGATCCTTTCGGCTCCTTCAACCAAGGAGTCGAACGATGAACGAGATTATTGCGATTGGGCCGATCA
>CALRRI020000059.1:0-5265 GCA_943370475.1 Hydrogenophaga intermedia | reverse complement strand
TGCGTATTTCGGAAGTTCTGGACACTCATTTCGCTAAATCGCGGACAAGCGTTTCGCTAAGTCCCGGACAGCTGGCGCAGATTGGTCAAGAGTGCCTTGTTGTGTTTCAGGCTGTGATGATTTCTGCTTTCTCCCCTTGGGTCAAGAGGGACGGTACCCGGGTTTTGCGCATGCTTTCGCCTTCGAGGGCGATACGGTGAGCATTGTGGATCAAGCGGTCGAGGATGGCATCGGCGATGGTCGGCTGCCCGATCATTTCGTGCCACTGCGCAACCGGCAGCTGGGCAGTGATCAGCGTAGATTTACGCTTGTAGCGCTCTTCGAAGATTTCGAGCAGGTCGCCGCGCTGCTGTTCGGTTAGCCCGTGACTGCCCCAGTCATCGAGCACCAGTAACTGGACGCGGGTCAGCTTGTCGATCAGGCGCGGGAAGCGGCCGTCGAGACGCGCCATTGCCAGGTCTTCGAACAGCCGGGGCATGCGCACGTAGAGCACCGAGTAATCAAGCCGTGCAGCCTGACGACCGAACGCGCATCCCAGCCAGGTTTTTCCCGTGCCGGTCGGGCCCGTGATGATCAAGTGCTCGTGCGCCTTTAGCCAGCCGCCCTGTGCCAGTGCGAGGACACTACGCCGATCGAGCTTGCGGTGGGATGCAAAGTCGATGTTTTCGATGCAGGCATCGCTAAACCGCAGGCGTGCGGCAGCAAGGCGATTGGCGAGCCGCTTGTCGCTGCGCGTCGCCATCTCGCGGTCGAGCATCAGCCCGAGCCATTCATCGCGGCTGAGGCCTTCGCTTCCCGACTGATCGGCAAGCTCGCGATAGGCGCCCGCCATTCCGGCGAGCCCCAGCGTCTGCATCTGGTCCAACATGGGGTGTGTCAGCATGATCGTTCTTTCCTTTCATTGGTAGTAGACCGCACCGCGGATGTTGCCGTGCGATGGGGTGGGCCGGTTGGGTTCCGTGACCGGACTGGCCTGATCGAGCCCCGATTTGAGGATCGAGAGAACCGAGGCGTATGTGATGGCCTCGATCGCCAGGGCGCGATCACAGGCGGCATCGAGACGCGCGGAACCATATAGCGAGAGGATGCCCATCGCCGAGCGATAACCCTGTTCGGGATGGCGTCGGTCGCTCATCATCCGTTCGACCAGGATCTGCACGTTGGTGCCCATTCTGGCGGCACGCTCGATCAGCGATGCCGGCGTCCGGTCAGCGTAACGCTGGTGCGCCTTGGGCATGTGGGCATTGACGGTGATATGGAACCCGCGCTGCGAGCTGCGCATGTGGCTGGCAACCCGCTTATGATCATGGAAGATCTCGACCACACGCTGGGTCAGCCGCACATCGACCTTCTTCCCGATCAGCCCGTGCGGCACCGAGTAGAAGTTCCGGTCGACGGCAACGTGATAATCAGGATGGACCTTCGCCGTCTTCCATTCGGCGTATTCGAACCGCTCGACCGGGAGCGGGCGCAGCGCCGCGCGCTCGATCTCCTCGAACATCTCCCGGCGCGAACGGCCAACGTGTCGCATTATCTTGCCGTTGAGCATCTCGAGCAGTTTCGCGATCTCGGCATTGAGCACGCCCAGGTCGAAGAACTGCTGGTTGCGCAGTCGCGCTATGATCCACCTTTCCACGATCAGGACTGCGCCCTCAACTTTTCCTTTGTCCCTTGGCTTGGCTGGCCGGGTCGGCAAAACCGTCGTGTCGTAATGCTCCGCCATCGCGGCAAAGGTCGCTGTCAGCGTCGGCTCGAACCACAGCGCCTTGGCCACCCCCGCCTTCAGGTTGTCGCACACGATCGAGCCCGGGGTGCCGCCAAAGTATTCCAGCGCCCGCACTTGCCCATCGATCCAGTCGGGCAGCCGCTGATGCAGGCTCGCCACCGCGAATGTGTAGCTCGAGGCCCCCAGTACCGCGACAAACAGCTGCGCAGCGTGCACCTCGCCGGTATCGGGATCGATTAGCGGGATCGTCTGCCCCGCGTAATCGGTCTGCATCTCCGCGCCGGCGCTGTGCCGGTGCCGATAGGTCGGATTAGCCCGCTTCTCGTGCGAGCCGAACTTGTCGCAGAACCAGGTGTAGCCAAAGCCGTCGGGATGAGCCTCGCGATATTCCTGCCATAGCAGTAGCAGCGTCACGCTCTTGCGCTTCATCTCGCGAGAGATCAGCTGCCAGTCCGGCTCTGTCGTGTCGCGCGGCGGGCGGCCCATCTGCCGGAACAACTTGCGCTCAAGCGCGGCGTCATCGCCGCAACCCTCCGGCATCGGCCACCCGTCCAGGCCAGCTTCACGCGCTCGCAACAAGTACGTCGATACCGTCGACTTGCTTAGCCCGAGCCGTTCCGACACCTCGCGCACCGAAAGCCCACTCTCGTAGGTCAGCCGCAGTATCGATCTGATGTCTTTCATGTCCGTTCGTCTCGGCTGCTTCCGTCTTGGCATCACTCACTCCCAGCTTCCTCGCTGGGACGGTCATGCCAAATCGGCGCACTCCTTGACCAATCACGCAAACTGTCCGGGACTTAGTGAAATGCCTGTCCGGGACTTTCCGAAATCACTGTCCGGGACTTACCGGAATCGCTGTCCTGAACTTTCCGAAACACGCAGCCAGCTCGCTTGCCGCTATCAACCTCTGCCCGCTTCACCCACTCGTGAAGCGTCTGCGGAGTACAGCCGATCTTATCGGCAACCGCCACCACGGCTGACCAGCGCGACGGATAATCCAGCTGGTGGTCCAATATCATCCGCACCGCACGGGCGCGAACCCCGGGTGAAAACTTGTTCGTTGTTTTGCTCATAACGGCTCCATCTACTCAAGAGTTGGAGCCTCAGACAATCACGGTGCGGTTCACATCAAGGGTGATGCTTGTGCTTTTTCCTGGAGCATGACATGTCATTATGCCAAGCTA
Organism: Hydrogenophaga intermedia; assembly: GCA_943370475.1. Classification (GTDB taxonomy): domain Bacteria; phylum Pseudomonadota; class Alphaproteobacteria; order Sphingomonadales; family Sphingomonadaceae; genus Blastomonas. The sequence continues at coordinate 2,355 of CALRRI020000059.1, read as the reverse complement.
TCATACTCGAATATGCTCTCCAGGATAGTGAGATGGCAAAATTCCTCGGTACAAACGGATATGCTGGATGTGTCCGTCAGTTCACCCTGTTCGCTGTAATCTTTTTGCTTTTCGTTCCGAACGGTATCGTGCAGGCGAAAACAAGCTTCGGCGCCGCGTCGAAGCTTGCAGTGCCGCGCTTGATTGTCGCAGATATCGCGCCTTTCAAGTCCTTAGATGCTGCAACATCCGAAAAAATCAACTTTTTGGCGCTGCCCGATCAAGCAACACGAGATGCAGCAACTCTGGCATTTGCCGTGAAAGAACTGCAGGCGCATCTAAAGCTGCTTGGGATCAATTCCGCTAATTCATCAGTGCATCAGTCTCCTGAGCCAGGCTCTATTGTGCTTGAGATTGACCGCAACGTTCGCCTTCCAGCAGTAGCGGTGCGCGAAATTTCATTTGGTTCACAAGCGCACAGGATTGATATCAGCAATGGTTCGGTGCGGATCGTCGCAAAAACAGGCGTTGGGGTGCTCTACGGAGTCTATACCTATTTGGAACAGCTAGGCTTTGATTGGCCCGACCCTAAAACAACGTTTGTGCCGTTGCGAACTGACGCGCGGATTGCACTAGGAAAAATGACTTCGTCGGCTTGGACACCTGCACAAGAGTTTCGTGGGTTCTGGATTTCAGAACCAGCTCGGCTAGACCGCCATTTTTTAATTTGGATGGCACGTAAAAAATTTAATATTGGCCCTTCTGCACTTCCGGATTTGCGAAAAAAGCTTGGAATATATAGCTGGGGCGGCGGACATCATTTGATCGAAGAAGAATTTTCTAGGCCCGGGTTGTTCGATCGGCATCCTGACTGGTTCGCTCGGGTCCGTTTCTTGAAACGTCCTGTAGCGACCAAAAACTCCGAGTTTAATCCGTCCTTTGCGAGCGTTGGGGCAGCAGTCTATTTTGCCGATCGGCTTGCTCATCGTCTCGAGCATGGTGACCTGAAAGCGTTCGATATTGTCAACGTTTGGCAAGTAGATTCCTTTGGCCGGGCGTTTGACGAAGGTTGGTCTGCCTGGTGGCTTGGCAATGAGTCTGATAATCTGTTGTTCTTCTACGGCAATGTTGTTGATCGATTGGCGCAGCATATGGCTTCGGGGCGCGTCAGCCGCCGGGTCATTTTAGCCGGCGCTTCATACATGCAAACCATGGACGCCCCGAGCAATGCAGACAACGCAAAGCGATTGGAAGGTAAAGCATACATGCACCTTTTCTATCCGATTGAACGCGACTGGTCGCCGCTGCGGCAACGGCCGGATGCGTCGTTCAACAACGATCGTATCGCCCGACAGATTTCAAATTGGAGAAGCCAAGCCTCGCTCGCGTATGGCTTTGTAGACTATCATAACATGAGTCGTTACGGAGGCTTGGCGTTGAGCGATTTTCCCAATTTCGCTTCAAATAGCGCGGTTGTGTCTCAAGGCGGTTTGGCCTTGTCCGCCTATATGCATGTTGCGCTTGAAGACCCTGGCCCGCGTCGGCTGACCCATGCACTGGCTGCTCGATTGGGTTGGGTCCGATCGCCAGCTTTTGGCAAGTCCTCAACCATTCAGGCAGTCAGCGAAAATGTCATCCGATCATTCTTTGCAAATCGTTTTGGCGATCAAGCGCCCGGAATGCATAAAGTTTACTTTCAAGTTGCGCGCGCGACATCGAATGCAGGGCAGATTTTCGGCATGGACTCTCTCCACATGTTGCTAGTCCAGCCATTGGTTTGGAGCCAAGGCTTTTATAGTCGAAAAGAAGTTAAGGAATTTGTCGACGGGTTTTCTATTGGAGGCCGACAATGGCGACCGGGAAAATTCTATGGCTCAAGTAACTATCGATCAAATTTTGTCGGCATTGAAACCAGTATGGAATTGATTGGTAATGCAATATCTCTAGCTCAAACTGAAGCAAAAGTGGCTTCAACACAGGAGATCCGAGCTAACATTGTTGCCGACATCGCTTGGTTTAAAAGCACGCTGCTCCGCTATCGCGCGATATACCTGCTTGGTCAGTCGCTTACAGAGGTTAAGGGCTCACTGCGACATGAGGCGCTAACCATCCAGCTCATCGCCATTCTCGACGAGCTTGAAGTCAACCCGAACCTCAGAGGGACGGTAGGCGATGTAGACCAGACAGAGTTTGTTGAGCAGTATCGAAAGTTAGCTATGAGCACGCACTAGTGGATTGATCGAGACGGATGATTCCATTTTTGGGATTCCCACTGGCGAGTTTGCATGCGAGACGGAGGCATGCGCACTGGTATCCATATTGAGGTCACAGCGGAGGACACGAAGCGGCTCGAGGCGATCGTCGCCGCGCGTGGTT
>CALRRI020000058.1:0-5958 GCA_943370475.1 Hydrogenophaga intermedia | reverse complement strand
TGCGCCCAGCCAGGGGGCGCAAGCGCCAACAGTGCCAGCCCTGCCAGCGAGGTCCGGATCAAGATGCCGTCTCCGGGCCCATGACCGTGACGGTCTGCATCATCCCGCCGTGCATATGATACAGCAGATGGCAGTGGAACGCCCAGTCGCCCGGTTCATTGGCGGTGAGGTCGAACTGCGCGCTGGCGCCGGGCTGGACGATCATCGTGTTCTTGCGCGGTTGCAGGTCTGCGGGCTGGCCGTTGACCATCTCGAAGAAAAGCCCATGCAGATGGATGGGGTGCGCCATCATCGTGTTGTTGACCAGCTTCACCCGCACCCGCTCGTTCCAGGCAAAACGGATGGGCACGTCGCTGACGGCGGAATACATCCGCCCGTCGAACGACCACATATAGCGTTCCATGTTCCCGGTGAGATGCAGTTCGAGCAGCCGGGTCGGCTCGGGCGATTGCGCCCTGGCATCCCGCGCGACCAGCATCCGGTAGTTGAGCACGCGATGCTCGACATCGCGCAGGCCCAGGCCCGGATCACCCATCTTGTCGACCGGCGCCATCGAGACCATGTCGATGCCGGGACCGATCGCGACATCGGGGGGCAGCAGTGAGGGATCGCGCATCTTCATGCCCTGCATGCTCATGCTGCCGCCGGAGTGGTCCATATTCGCATTATCCATCGAGCCGTGATCCATCGCGCCAGGGTCCATGGAACCATGATCCATCGCGCCGTCGCCATGGTTCATCCCCATGTCTGCCATTGTCAGCAGCGGCGGATCGCGCAGGGCAGGGACCGCGGCGCGGAGCCCCGGGGCGCTCGCCAGCGTCGCCAGCGCCATGCCTGAGCGATCCATCGATTCCGCAACGATGCTGTAGGCAGGCATACTGCCCGGCTCGATGATCACATCATAGGTTTCCGCCGCGCCGATCTGAAGCTCGTCGACCTCGACCGGGCGCACCATCTGCCCGTCGGTGGCGATCACGCTTATCGGCAGGCCGGGAATGCGCACATTGAAGAAGCTTTGCGCTGCGCCGTTGATGATCCGCAGGCGGATGCGTTCGCCTGCACGGAACAGATATTCCATGCCTTCTTTCGGCCCGCGCCCGTTGGCCAGGAAGGTATAGGTCTTGCCGCCGATATCGGCGATGTCGGTGGGCATCATCCGCATCTGGCCCCACATCCGCCGTTCCTCGGCGGACATATCGTAGTCGTCGGTCCACGTGTTTTGCTGACGGTTGAAATAGCCTTCGCCAGTGCGCAGCCGCTTCATGATGAAATGGGGGTCAAGCGTGGTGAAATCGCTGATCAGCAGAATATAGTCGCGGTCCACCGCGATCGGTTCGCCGCCGGCAGGCTCGATGATCATCGGCCCGTAATGGCCCGATTGCTCCTGCAGGCCGGAATGGCTGTGATACCAATAGGTCCCCGATTGGCGGATCGGGAATTCGTAGACGAAGGTCTCGCCGGGCTTGATGCCGGGAAAGCTGATGCCCGGCGTGCCGTCATACTGGAATGGCAGCAGCAACCCATGCCAATGGACGGAGCTGTCCACGCTGAGCGTGTTGGTGACATAGAGGCGCACATCCTGGCCCTCGGTCAGCCGGATCAGCGGGCCGGGTACGCTGCCGTTGACCGCGATGCCCGGGCCCCGCTTGCCCTGCACGATACGGTGGCCGCTGCCGATCGACAGATCGATCACCGGCCCGCGTACCTCGTCGAAGCCGGCGGGGATCAGCGGGCCGCCGCGGCTGTGGCCGCCGCCATGCATGCTGTGCCCTTGCGCCCAGGCCGGGACTGCGAGCACCGAAGCGCCCGCACCGATGCCCGCCAGAAGCGACCGTCTTGAAAATTCGCGCTGCATGAGCCTTGTCTATCCTTTGACTAGGCCATACTATACCCCCCTAAGGTATATCAAGCCTGATCGGAGACGACCCATGGCCAAGGACAAGACGGCGATCCTGAACCGCCTGCGCCGGATCGAAGGCCAGGTGCGCGGCGTGTCGCAGATGGTGGCGGATGACCGCTATTGCATCGACATCCTGCACCAGGTCCAGGCGATCAAGTCGGCGCTGGCCAAGGCGGAGAGCGAGATCTTGAAAGACCATGCCGCCTGCTGCGTCGCCGAAGCCATCGCGTCGGGCGATACCGCCGAACAGCGGACTAAGTTCAACGAACTCATCGACCTGTTCGAGAAGGTCAAGCGCTGACCTGGCAAACCGCGTCTATCTGCGCGCGTCTTCCAGAATCAGTTCCGCTGCGCGCTCTGCCACTGCAATCGCCGGTCCGTTGGTGTTGCCGGAGACCGGCGTCGGCATGATCGAGCAATCGACCACGCGCACGCCGCCCAGGCCATGGACGCGGCACCGCGCATCGACGACGGACAGCGCAGGGTCGGTCCCCATCGAGCAGGTTCCGGTCCCGTGCAGCCCGCATTCGGTCATCTTGCGGACCTCTGCGACCAGCGCGTCCTCGTCCTGTACTGCAGCGCCCGGCATCCGCTCTGCGCCGATATAGGGGGCCAGGGCCGGCATGGAGGCGAGCCTTCGGAACAGGTGGAACAGCTCCATCGCCTTGTGCTGATCGTACGGGTCGCTCCACATCTTCGGATCGACCTCTGGCGCATCACGATGGTGTGGCGAGGTGAGAGTGACCGTGCCACGGCTTTTCGGGCGCAGGTGATAGCCCGAAAAGGTAAGGCCGGGTCGATCGGTCAGCGGGCTGCCGGGACGTTCTGCCATTTCGTTGATCGTGCGCATCGCAAAGGGCGCGGCTGCGACCTGGAATTCGGGCCAGTCGTCATGCCCTTCGGTCGAGATCAGGCCTGTGATCGGCATGCCGACGCGCGCCAGCGGGCCTGAACGGGTGAGGAAATAACGGATCGCGTTGCGGTACAGTCGCCAGCCCAGAAACTCCCGGTTGTTGCCCGGATTGTTGTGCAGATCGAACGATACGCCCATTTTCTGGTGGTCGGCAAAATTCTGGCCCACGGCAGCCAGCTCGTGCGCCACCGGAATGCCCAGCCGCTGCAGTTCTGCCCCCGGACCGATGCCCGACAGCTGGAGCAGCTGCGGCGATCCGTAGACACCCGCGCTGACGATGACCTCGCCTGCGTGGTGCGTCTCTTCCACGCCTTCGCGTTCGCACACCACGCCGGTGACGCGCCCGCCATCGAGGATCAGCCGCGAGACCGCGACCGGGTGAATGATGGTGAGGTTGCCGCGATGCCGGATCGGCTCGACGAACGCCTCAAAGGTCGACTGACGCTGTCCGGCGCGGTCTACGGTGTATTGCGACCGGCCAGCGCCTGTGATGCCCGGCATGGTGATGTCCGGCACCCAGGGCATGCCGCCTTGGTCGAAGGCGCCGGCCAGAGCATCGAACACCGGGCCGTTGTAGTCGGAAGGGGTGATCTGCTGCTCGCCGCTCTGTCCCCGTCCCGGATGGGCTCCGGGAGCCTGATAATTCTCGAACCGCTTGATGCATCGGGACATTTCGTCCCAGCCCCAGCCGGTCAGGCCGTTTGCCGCCCAGCCGTCGTAATCGCCTGGCATGCCCGGCAGGTACCAAGTCCCGTTGATCGCGGACGATCCGCCAAGCCCACGGCCATAAGCGTGCATTTCCTTGCGGCGGCCGGGCTGCTGCGCCACCGGAAAGGCCCGAAAATAGGCAGGATTGCCCATGATCTTGACGAAGCCGCCCGCCATCAGAATGAACGGGTGGTCATTGCGTCCGCCGTCTTCGATGAGCAGCACCTGGTTGCGCGAATCGGCGCTCAGGCGGTTGGCGAGAACGCAGCCGGCAGAGCCTGCGCCCACGATGATATAGTCAAAACGGGCCAAGCCCCTCTCCCCGACGCGAGCGTCCAATCTAGAACTGATGTTCTGATTTTTTCAACACCACGCTTGACCGCCTGTCAAGCAGCAATTAGAAACACCATTCTAATTAAAGAGGGAGAGAGCGATGCTGCCGGTGGAACGTATAATCGGGGAGGAAGGCCTGAGCGCGAGTGCCGATGGCTTGCGCCTGGCGATGCGCTTGCCCTGGTACCGGTCGCTGCCCTTTTCCATCGTCGAGATCGAGCAGGTCCGCATCGATGGCCAGCCGGTTGATCTGTCTGATGCCAAGGTCGAGTTCGATCGCGCGGTCTGGCCGCTTGCGGAACTGGGCGAGCAGACCAATGCCTTCTGGTTCGTGCGCGACAGCGCCTTTCTTCACATTCCAAGCCTGACCGCAACGCCGGGAAGCGAGCATGAGGTGGCGCTGAGCATGTTCATCAGCCCGCCGTACATTCCCGGAATGAAGCGCGCGAACACGCAGACGCAAACGCTGCGCGTCTCCTGAAGAGAGCCCTGACATGACCAGCACAAGCACCGGCCCGCAGACGGGCGTCACCCTCTATTCGTTCACCAACGCCTGGCTGAACCGCAAGTTCGAGCTCGATGGCCTGCTCAAGGAAGTCGCCCGGCGCGGCATGGGACCGAATATCGAGATCATCGGCTTCCAGAACTTCCGCGAGTTTCCCGATGTGTCGGACAAGTTTGCCGAGGAATTCAAGGTGATGATGGCCGAGGCGGGGCTCAATGCCACGTCCTGCGCGATCAACTCCGACCGCTTCCTCAAGCCGGGCCAGCAGCCGATCGACGACGCGTCGCTGATCGAATATCACAAGCGCCAGCTGCGCTCCGCCAAGAAGATGGGCTTCAGCCTCGTGCGCTACCAGTTTGCCCTGCCGGTCGAGTTGCTGCCGCAGATCGCGCCTTATGCTGAAGAGCTGGATATCCGCATGGGCGTGGAAGTCCACGCGCCGATGTGGGCCGGGCATCCCGCCGTGCAGGCTTATGGCGAGATGTACGACAAGCTCGACACGCCCTATCTGGGCTGGATCCCCGATTTCGGCGGCACGGCCAGCCGGATACCTGAATCGATGCTCAACGCTGCACGCGCAGCCGGTGCCAGGGAAAGCCTGATCGACAGGCTCAATGAGATCTGGCTCGAACAGGGCATGAGCCACGAGAAGGCCGGTCGGCTGCGCGAATGGGCGCTGGCCGATGGCCATGATCCAGTCCACATCCAGGCTGCCAGTCTTGCCTTCTTCATCCTGTCACACAACGACCCGAAAAGCTGGGCGGCGCTGGTTGACCGGACCATCCATATCCACGGCAAATTCTATGGCATGGGCGCTGATGGGCGCGAAGAGGCGATCGATTATGAAACCATCCTGCCGCTGTTCCGCGACGGCGGGTTTACCGGCACGCTGGTAAGCGAATGGGAAGGCCATGCCTATCTGCCCGACGATGGCTTCGAGCAGGTGGAAGCCCACCAGGCGATGTGCCGCCGTATTTTCGCTGGCGGTTAAGGCCCCGCTAGTCGAGACCCTGTCTGGGCCTGTTCAAGGGGGCGCAGACAGGGTAGGCGGCTACCGCTATCGCCGCGACTTAGCCTAGGTGGTCAATCCGCGCGCAGATAGGCGACGCACATGCGGGCGAGTTCGCGCTTCATCTGGTTCCAGTCATAGGCGTGCACTGCCTCGCCGCTCGATCCCAGGCTGAGCTGGCGGGCGAGCGTGGCGAAGATCACGTGATAGCCCGATTGCGCCTTGACCCGATAATCGTCGGGGCCCTCGCCGCCGAACTCGGCGGAGTGCGCCAGCATGGCATCGGTGGCGTCATTTTCTGCGCGCAGGGCGTGCTGCTTGCCGGGCATCGCGACATGCGGATCGTATTCGGCACGCTCCATCGTCAGGCGCAGCAGCGGGGCGTGCTTGCGCAGCACCTCGGCATAGCCCTCGACATATTCGAACATGAAGCTGGCAAGCTCGGAACAGCCCAGCCTGAGCCGCTGCACCAGGGCCGTTTCCTCTTCGGCCAGCGCTTCCAACGCTTCGGCGATGACGCCGCGGACCAGATTGTCCTTGCTCTCGAAGCGCAGATAGATCGATCCGATCGAGACCTGTCCGCGCTCGCT
>CALRRI020000057.1:0-5992 GCA_943370475.1 Hydrogenophaga intermedia | reverse complement strand
ATCAGAGCATCGAGCGTGCCGCTCTCGGTCAGCCGGTTGCGATAGTGGCGGATGGTGTTCTCGTCGGGCATCGTGCCGCCAAGGTCGAAGCCGAAGAAGCGCATCCAGCTCAGCCGATCCCGGATCATGAACTCCATGCGCGCATCCGACAGATTATGCTGAGCCTGAACCACCAGCACCTTGAACATCGCGACAGGGTCATAGGCCGGGCGGCCGCCCCTGGCGCCATCGCTATACCCAAGGCCCTTGGTCAATAGCGGCCGGAAGCGTTCAAACTCTACCGTGCCTGCCAAAGCCTCCAGCGGATCGCCGTCCTTGCTCAGCCGCTCCAAGTGCTCCGCCAGCGAAAAAAGGCTGCGTGGGTGCATCGAAACTCTCCGTTCAATGCGGCGAGTGAATCAGATCATGGCCTCAAATGCGAGGGGTTTTTGCGGGTGTCCAGATTGCTCTTGGCGCTGACCTGGCGGAGCCGGGCTTCCAGATAGTGGTGCAGATCAATGATCGTGCTGTTTGCTGACGCGGTTACCATCGAAGGTCAATCAACGACCTAGCCACGCAATGCTGGTGTCGAGCGAGATGCACCCTCGCCGGTCTCGATCACCGAGAAGGACTTGGAGGTGTGCACGCCCAGCACCTCGAGCATCTCGGTGGTCAGGATTTCGCGCACCGCGCCTTTCAGCGTCAGCCGACCATCGCCATCGCGGCTGAACGGCGTCTGCCCCGAACCCTTGGTGCCGAGATCGAGCAGCCGCCCGGCATCGTCGCGAGCTTGAGCGAACAGAAACCCGCGCCCGTCGCCGATCTGCGGATTGTAATTGCGGAACTGGTGGCCGTGATAGGCGAGCGCCAGCGGCTGCGGCAGGTTGCCGGGCAGCGGATCGAACCGCCCGAAGTGCCGCGCCCATGAGGCATCGTCCAGCGCGTCCAGCCCCACGGTCGCAGCATGCCGATCGTTGCGGAAGCGCAGGATGGTCTGCGGAAAATCCGCCGCCTGCACCGGATGCGCGATGGCATCGGCGATGGTCAGGATGGCGGGATCGGCGCGGGTGGAAGCGGCTTGCGGTTCTGATGTCATCCGGCGATAGTGGGGTGCAAGCGGAGCCCGCGCGACCATGTCCAAGCCCGATCACCCCTATAGCGACGGTTTCTGGTGGTCCAACGACGGGCTGCGGCTGCATTTCCGCGACTATCCCGCGCGGGCCGAAAACGCGCACCGCCCGCCGATCCTGTGCATCCCCGGCCTCACCCGCAATGCGCGCGATTTCGAACTGGTCGCCGCGCGGCTCGCGGGGGACTGGCGCGTGATCTGCGTCGACCTTCGCGGGCGCGGCGACAGCGCCTATGCCAAGGACGCGATGAGCTATGTCCCGCTCACCTATGTTCAGGACATGGAGGCGCTGCTGCGTGCCGAGAACATTGAGCGGTTCGTGGCGTTCGGCACCTCGCTGGGCGGGCTGATCACGATGCTGCTCGCCTCGACCCGCCCCGGGCGCGTCGTCGGCGCCTTGCTCAACGATGTCGGGCCGCAGCTGGAGCCCGAGGGGCTGGCGCGCATCCGCGATTATGTGGGGCAGGGCCGCTCGTTCCCCACCTGGATGCACGCCGCGCGCGCGCTGTCCGAAGCGCAAGGCGCGGTGTTCCCCGGCTATGGCGTGAGCGAATGGCTGGACCTTGCCAAGAAGACGCTGAAGATCGGCGCGGGGGGCCGCATCGTCTATGATTACGACATGAAGATCGCCGAACCCTTTGCGGTGCCGGGCGGCGAGGCGGGGGTCGATCTGTGGCCCGCGATGGCGGGTCTGTCGCCTGCACAGGTGCTGATCGTGCGCGGTGCACTCTCGGATGTGTTCAGCAGCGCCACCGCCGAACGGATGCTCACCATGCTCCCACATGGCCGGTTGCTGACGGTCGAGAACAAGGGCCATGCCCCGACGCTCGAAGAGCTCGAGGTGGCAAGCGTCATCGACGATCTGCTCGCCCGCGTCGATGCGGCGGTGCTTGCGACGCAAGCCTGACCGGCTATAGCCTCGATCCCATGAAGCCCCCTGCCAAATCCGCGACCCGGCCCGCGCGCATCCTGCATCTGCACAGCACCTTCGACCTTGGCGGCAAGGAGGCTCGCGCGGTGCGGCTGATGAACCACTTCGGCGGCGCGGCGCACCATACCATCCTCACCGCCGTCCCCGGTGCCTTGGGCGCACGCCCCGCGATCGCGCCGGGCATCCGCGCCGATTTCCCCACCGATGCGCCTTCGTTGGCGGGCAAGCCCAGCATCGCGCGCTACCGGGTGTTCGTCGAGTATTTCAAGCAGTTCGACCTCATCCTCAGCTACAACTGGGGCGCGATGGATGGCGTGATGGCGCGCACCATCTTTGCCGGCACCACCCAGCTGCCGCCGGTGATCCACCACGAGGACGGCTTCAACGAGGACGAGGCGGTGCGCCTCAAGCGCAAGCGCAACTGGTTCCGCATCATGGGGCTCGCGCGCACTGAGGCCTTGGTCGTCCCCTCGCACACGCTCGAGCGGATCGCCTTCGATGTGTGGAAACAGCCCGACAGCCGCGTACGCCGCATCGCCAACGGCATAGATATCGCCGCATACGCCAAGCGACCGCAGCGCGGCGCGATGCCCGGCTTCCAGCGCCGCGATGGCGAGATCGTCATCGGCACGCTCGCGGGGCTTCGCGCGGTCAAGAACCTGCCCCGCCTGGTCCGCGCCGTCGCCGCGCTCGACCTGCCGGTGCGGCTGGTGATCGTGGGCGAGGGGCCCGAACGCGCGGCGATCGAAGCCGAAGCCGCGCGCGTCGGCCTCACCGACCGTTTGCTGATGCCGGGCTTCCTCAAGAACCCGGCGCGCTATATCGGCCTGTTCGATATCTTCGCTTTGTCGTCGGACAGCGAGCAGCAGCCGATCTCGGTGATGGAAGCGATGGCGGCGGGGCTTCCGGTGGCCGCGCCGATGGTGGGCGACGTCGCCAACATGGTTGCGCCGGATAACGCGATCTTGCTGGGCGAACCGGGCAGCGAGTCCGGCCTGATCGACAACCTGCGCCGCCTCGCCAGCGACCCCGCGTTGCGTGCGTCGCTGGGCGCAGCCAACCGCGCGAAGGCCGAGGCGGAGTTCGACGAGCGCAAGATGCTCGAGCGCTATGCGGCATTGTATGGGCGAGCTATGGGGCGGCCGGAGTTTGGACGAGAACTTTAGGGCTGGGTATTCTTCACCAAATTGCTCGATCTATCTTAGCGCAGAAAAATAGACGACATTGTTTCTGTTTGTTTTTCCATCATAATTTTTTAAAATGTTGGGGTGCAGAGTGATTTATCGGCCAGAAATAGATGGACTACGCGCCTTGGCTGTAATGTGCGTCTTTCTGTTCCACTTGGGGGTGACTTTTGCTGATGGCGGATACGTCGGAGTTGACATATTTTTTGTTATTTCAGGATATTTGATTACCAATATTATTTATAAAGAATTGAATGGCGCTTCATTTTCGATAGGTGACTTCTACGAAAGGCGCGTAAGGCGCTTGGCCCCCTCTTTAATTTTTATATTGACTGGAACAATAATTGCTGGATTACTATATTTGCATCCTGACGATTTAATTGCTCTATCAAAATCAGTTATTGGGACATCATTATTTGCCTCAAACATCTTATTCTATAGGCAGTCGGTGTATTTTGATACTGCAAGCGAGTTAAAGCCATTATTACATACGTGGTCACTATCCGTAGAGGAGCAATTTTATCTAATTTTTCCTCTGATTATGGTTTTTTTGTATAAATTTTATAAGAAAAATTTACCCATTACGATAGCCTGTTTGACCGTTTGTTCATTCATAATTTGTATTTGGTCTGAAAAATATGCCCCGGCATTTGGTTTTTTCCTACCATTTACTAGATCATGGGAATTTTTAATCGGCAGCCTTATCGCGCTTCGGTTTTTTCCAGTTGTCAAAAATCAAAACGTCAATCAAGGTTTGGCTGGTTTTGGTTTGGCTTTGATCATGTTTTCAGTCATTATTTATACAAATAAAACTCCGTTTCCTGGGATTGCCGCCTTGGCTCCAGTAGCTGGATCAACTTTGTTGATCTATTGCGCAAATGGTACATTCGTAGGGCGTATATTATCTATGAGGCCGATTGTTTATATTGGACTTATATCATATCCGCTATATCTTGTTCATTGGCCGATCATCGTTATAATCAAATACGTATCGATTGACACCAATCTCGAATCGTTAACACCAGTACAGACCACAATTGCCATTGTTTCATCGCTATTGATATCTTCCTTTATGTTGCATTTTGTGGAGCGACCATTTCGAAACAAGCTACAATGGAAGAAAAGCAAAATTTTTGCTGTTGCTTTGGCCGCATTTATATCCATCATTGGAGTGTCGACGGTATTCATTATTACAAAGGGACTCGATTATCGACTGAGCCAGTCCGATCGTTTAGCTTACAATCTGGACGACCAAATTCTAGATTTCCAGGCAAACCCCTGCCTGATACGCGATGGCCAGCTTCCAAAGGCAGCGCATTGCATGCTCGGCGTGCAAAATTCAGCCCTGCCGGTCACTGCTGCCTTTTGGGGGGATAGCCAGGCCGCCCATTTGGCACCAGCCATCGATGCTGCAGGTAAGATTTCTCACACAAAGGTGAAACAATACACAAAGGCCGGTTGTGGGCCCATCCTGGCACGGGCCTTCGCACCTGCAGACGACATGTTGGCGCAATGCGCTACATTCAACGAATCTGTTTTGGCGGATATCCGGAAGCAGCCTGATATCAATATTCTCTTCGTTGCTTCGCAGTGGGAATCCTATGTGAACGGTGAGAGGCTGGCGCTTTCCAGCAATACTTCGCCCGACCTCGATGGGTCTAGGAAGCTGCTTGTCGCCACCCTCATTCGGCTCAGCGAGGAGATGCAGGATCGTGGTGGAAGACTGGTAGTGATCAGTCCAACTCCAATACCACGGCTGGATGTCAATGTTTGTCTTCGCGCTGCCCAATTCAACTATTCAACATTGGAACGGTGTGAGTTCTATTCGGCAGCACAATCGCGCCGCAACGCTGCATCATTCGAAAATGTTGTTATCCAACCGGCTTTGAAAGGAGAAGCCGTTTTTTCCATTATTGATCTGTTCGATCTATTTTGTAACGATCATATTTGCAGAGCATTGGACGGAGGTGGCCCGTTACTGATGGACGATGTCCACCTCTCCAGCAGGGGTGCGTCGCGCGTGATTCCCAAACTCGTATCGGTGATGCGGGCGCCAAGACCACACAATAATGCACTTTAACGCCAAGTGGACCTGGTGGGTGCCTATCTCAAATTGGGTTAAAGAACCAACTTACATGCTTGGGCAATTTAGGGTGTTCGCGGTGGTAAAATCCATTTCTCTCAAACAACAAATTACCGTTCCCGTATTTTGGTCCTAATGGAAATCGCCCCAAACCCCACCAATCCGCTCTGCCAGCACCCTGCGCACCTGCGCCACCACCGCCTCGGCACCGCGTCGGCCTTGCGCACCAGCAGCCCCAGCTTGCGCATATGCGTGAAGTCTTCCATCGGCACTCGCGCAACCCCCAGCGCAACAAAGCAATCCAGTATCACCGTTACGCCCACGCCTGCTGCAACCAGCGCCAGGATGCGGTCGTCGTTGCGAGAGCGGGCAGCGAAGAAGGGGCGGACGCCGCGCGCGGTGAAGTGCTGGCTGGTCGCGGTGAGCAGCTGGCAATGGCGCCTGACGTGATGGCGTGGACGACTCCTGCACGAGCTTAGCTGTGCAATGATGGGCCGTTGTAGGTCCACGTCTAGAAGTCGGCAAATGAAGCAGGAGTGCGTATTTCGGAAGTTCTGGACACTCATTTCGCTAAATCGCGGACAAGCGTTTCGCTAAGTCCCGGACAGCTGGCGCAGATTGGTCAAGAGTGCCTTGTTGTGTTTCAGGCTGTGATGATTTCTGCTTTCTCCCCTTGGGTCAAGAGG
>CALRRI020000056.1:0-6030 GCA_943370475.1 Hydrogenophaga intermedia | reverse complement strand
TGATCGAGCGTACACCTTTTACGCATCGTCAGGTCTGGCGACGATCGCACGATGGGCGCCGGGCGGCGGTCACGGGCCGCAATGACGCCTATGAGCGCGCAGCCCGTCGTTCCGACGTCCGTTTCATCGATCTCACCGATTACCGCGCGTTCCGGGAAGTGGGTTTGCGCGGCCTGACCGTTGAAGGGACCGAGCGTCCTGGAGCGCGTGACCGCAATGGCGCGCGCAACGCGCTGTTCGCCGATCTGCTGGTCACCACCGGCCTGCGCCTGGAAGAGGCATCCCACTTGCTCGCAGCTGAGATTCCGGTTTGCGACGCCCGCTCGGAACGTCAGCAGCGGGTCGAGCTTCCGGCGGCACTCACCAAGGGTGACAGGGGGCGAAGCATGCTGCTGCCGCGCCGTTTGTTGCCGGTGTTTGACGCCTACATCGCCGTTGAGCGAGCCGCAGCCGTCGCCAAGTTCGCACAGCGCCGTGGCTGGGAAGCCATCGACCGCCCGATCTTCATCCACAGCCCCTCATTCGGGCAGCGCGCATTGTATCTCGTTGGCGGTGGCACGATGGACATAGAGGTCGTCACACCGGATGAACGCGCAAGGCTTGTTATTTGCGCTGATGATGGAACGCCGCGCGAAGCCGCGGTCCTCTGGCTGACCGAGGTGGGCCATCCTGTGTTGCCCAACTCGTGGGAAGCGATCTTCGCACGGGCGAGCCGCCGCTGCACGGACGCCGGCATCCCGGTCCGGCTTAGCCCCCATCAACTCCGGCATTCCTTTGCAGTCCACATGCTGGCCATGCTGATCCAGCGCCGCCTCGCCGACGCAGCGGCACCAGTAGGTGCCATGGAAGGTTATCGCCAGCTGGTCGGCGATCCGCTTCAACAGGTCCAGCGATTGCTTGGCCATTCGAGCCTCGCGACGACCTCCATCTATCTCGATCACCTCGCCACGCGTGCCGATACCGTTGATGCGGCAGTCGAAGAACTGCTGGCACTCGTACCAGGCTATCTTCGATCATGACCGCTGCTCCACGCAAAGGACGCAAGGTCAGCTTCGCGGCAGATGCGGCTGCGCCCCAAGCCGATCCATGGTCGCAGATCAGCACGCTGCGCTTCATGATTCATCCCTTATATGGCGGCGAGCTGCTCGTCGATTTTACGGGCTTGCGGCCACGCGGCCTGGCGCTCGCATTTGCCCGGAGCCTGTTCATGCTGGCTGCTCCGCGCGGCCCCATCATGGTACGTTCGTCGCTCAAGACATACGCCAACCAGCTGCCAAGCTTCTTTTCCTACCTGGCCGGGACAGGCGACGGTATCAACGGCCCTGCTGACCTTCGTGCCCATCACATTGATGGATTTGAGACATGGCTCAGCGCGCAGGGCAAGTCTTGCGTGCATGGACAAACCTATGTCGCCAAGGTCGTTTCCGTCCTTCGTCGCATCGCGGACGACAGCCCCGAGCTTGTCGATTCCGGCTTGCGGGAACGACTGCGCTACGTCAGCTCACACGCACACGTTCGTTCCCGTCCACGCGATGCTTACAGTCCGTATGTAGCCCGCCAGCTGCGCGATGCGGCACGCGCGGATATCGCTGCGATCGAGGCGCGCTTGCGGTCGGGGCCGCAGTTCGATGAGGTGCCGCAGATCGATGGCGCATATTGCAAAGCCCATGCTGCCATCGAGACATACGGTGTTCTGGGCTACCGTGATCCCACGTTTCAGAGCCTGTACAAGCTGCGCAAAAAGCGCGATCTCACCAGTGACAGGCTTAACCTGAGCCTCCACGCAGCCCACTATCTTACTGCCGACGATATCGTCCCGCTTCTTGTTCTGCTCTTACTCGAGACAGGGCTTGAGCTGGAGTGCTGCAAGTCGCTCACCCTCGATTGTTTGCGCAATGCCGCAGGTGGTACCATCGATATCGCCTACACCAAGCTGCGGGCACACGGTGCCGAGCACAAGACGCTCCGGGTGCGTGATCGCGGCTCATCCACCCCTGGCGGTCTGATCCGACGCATCATCGCCCTATCGTCCAAGGCCAGGGTCCATAACTCCAGCGATAACCTTTGGGTCTATTTTCAGCCGAGCGAGATCACCGCAGGTATTCGTCAACTGCGCTTGAAGGTCAGTGCCTGGACTCAGCGCCATTGTATTACCGATGATGAGGGTAAACCGCTCCACCTGTGTCTTTCGCATCTGCGCAAGACGCACAAGGCCTTGTGGTATCTCAAGACCGAAGGCCACATGGCCCGCTTCGCCGTTGGTCATACCGTCGATATCGCGGCACGGCACTACGCCGATATTCCCTCCCTCAGACCGCTGCACGAGCAAGCCGTGGCAGATGCCCTCGAAGAGGTGCTCGCTGGTCCAATGATCCTGCCTCCTCAAGACGAGGACCGGCTGCGCGGCGAGTTGGCAAGCCCTGATCCCGATGATGGGGGCATTTCAACCGCACTGCTCGATGGCGAACAAGACGTCTGGCTTGCAAGCTGTGGCAACTTCTATTCCAGTCCCTTCGCATCCGTCGGCACCCCATGCCCTACACCGTTCTGGGCCTGCCTCGATTGCCGCAACGCGGTCATTACCGCGCGCAAGCTGCCTGCCATTCTTGCCTTTCTCTCCTTCGTCGACGCTCAGCGGGTCGGCCTGAGTGCCGCTGATTGGACCGCCAAGTTTGGTCATGCCCATGATCGCATAGTTCAGCAGATTCTGCCTGCCTTCGCCGAAGACGTCGTGACAAGGGCCCGTGCGCAAGTCGCGAACGACCCTCCCACGGTCTATCTGCCGCCAGAGGCACGGGTATGACCGCTGTCCAGCTTCTGGCGGAGCGCGGCGATGAGCGCGATGCCCTCCCTGTGCTTATGTCCGCGCCTTTGCGCCCCGACTGCGATCGCGCGCATATTTCACGATACGGCGATCCGGTGTGGGATCTGGCTCCTGGCGTATTTCGCGACAACGCGCGGCGCTGCCATGTCACGGTACATTTCGGCGGTATCAAAGACCCATCCATTGCTGATGCCCTGCGCCAGATTCTCCATGCGCGGCTCAATGTCGATCTCCCCGGTCACCGTTCGCGGCTTGAGCCGGCCGGGGTGCGCGGCGAGGCCAACCGGACCTTGCGCTTTTTCGACTTCGTCAAGGCTCAGCTGGGGCGTTTCGATCTCGCCCGGGTCGATCAGACTCTGGTCGATCGCTACGCCGGATCCTTGCGCCTTGCCGGGCTGCGCCCAGTTGCAGCGGCAGCGCTGCTGCGGATCGTCTTTGACCTGCACGAGTTGCAGCATCATCTGCCGACTGCGCGCCTGTCCTTCGAACCGTGGCCGGGACGAAGTCCGTTTTCCGTGGCGGGCGCAAAGCATATCGCAGGGGAGAACCGGACGCCGCGCATTCCTGAAGCGATCATGACGCCGCTGCTCTCCTGGTCGTTGCGCTACGTGACCTGCCACGCAGGCGATATCCTTGCCGCACGGGCGGAACTCGATCGCCTTGACGCAACGCGCAACCGTCTGATTGCCGCTGAGGAAGGTCTTGATCCCGCTGTTCGTCGGTTACGGCAACGCCAACGCCTCCTCGACTATGTTGCATCCTTGCGGCAGCATGGGCGCGGCATTCCGATCTGGACCACGGCACATAACGGCGCAACGCGAACAGATCCGCAAACCGGCGCCGTCACGCCGCCGATCAACTACCACCTGATCCACCTCCATGCCGGTATCAACGCGCAGGCCGAACCTGCCATGCACCTTGGCCTGGCCACCGGTGCACCAGACCTCATCGCCGCTGCCATCGCAGAACTCGGCACCGAGATTGGCGGCATGGATACGCCCAATTCTGCCGATCCCGATACGGGCCTGCCTTGGCGCACCCGCTTCGATGCCAAGGTTTTGCCCCTCGAGGAAGTCATGCTGCAGTCCGCAGCCTATATCGTATGTGCCTTTCTCTCAGGCATGCGGGACAGCGAGATCCAAGCCATGAGGCGGGGATGCCTGTCTATTACCAAAGCCGAAGACGGTACGGTCTTGCGGCATCGTATCAAGTCCACTGCTTACAAGGGCAAGCGCGGCGGCGGCGAGGAGACCGAGTGGGTTACCATCGCGCCGGTCGCTGAAGCCATCGATGTCCTCGAACGCCTTTCCGCGCGGGCGGGACAAGCGCGCGGAACAACGACCCTGTGGCCAGTCCTCACGCTTCGGGCCAATACCAAGACGCACGTCTCTGCAGAGATAGTCCGGCAACTCAACCGGTTCCGCGATCACCTCAATGACCAATTCGGATCCGCGCAGGCACCCGTCATTCCTGCCGGACCCGACGGCCGACCATGGCGTCTGACAACGCGTCAGTTTCGCCGCACAATCGCCTGGCACATCGCCAACCGGCCCTTCGGAACAATTGCCGGCATGATCCAGTACAAGCACGCTAGTGTTGCGGCCTTCGAAGGCTATGCTGGCAGCAGCCGGTCCGGATTTCGGGGAGAGATCGAAGCCCAGCGTGCGCTCGGCCAGATCGACGATATCCTTGTCTACTTCGACGAGCGGCAAAGTGGCGCACGCCTTGGCGGACCTGCCGCGAACAGGGTCGGAGTTGTGCTGGATACTGCCGCCCACGAGTTGGCGCCGCTAACTGCCATGATCGCCGACCGTCCACGTCTGCGCACCATGCTGGGCAGTCTCGCGCGGACATTGCATGTCGGCCCGCTGGCCGATTGCTTCTTTGATCCGGCAACTGCCCTGTGCCTGAACCGGAGTTCGGAGCCAGGCGCAAGCGGGCCACTGATCTCCATGTGCGAACCGGTCCGCTGCCCCAATGCCTGCATCGCCGAACGGCATCGCCCGGCATGGCAGCGCGGTGCTGATGAGGCACGGTTGTTGTTGCGCGAGAAGCGGCTTCCAGAGCCGCAGCGGGTGACGCTTCAGGCCGAGGTGGCCAGAATCCAGCGTGTTCTTGAACAGATCGCACCGGGTACCGCCACACCGCATAACGGTATGGCGGGAGAGGAAGAGGAGGCGGGTTTGCGGGTGACGGATTGAAGGAGCGGAAGACAGTTTCCCTCCGCCCGTCATGGAGACCTGCCATGTCCCGATCCCACCCTGCGACGCCGCGAGCCGACGTTTATTCGCGCATTACCACTGAGATTGTATCTGCCATCGAAGCCGGCGCCGGCGATTGGCGCATGCCCTGGCACCATGATGGCGCTGCAACCACCAGGCCGCAGAACGTCACCTCCCGCCGCCGCTATCGCGGCGTCAACGTGCTCGCGCTCTGGATTGCCGCCGAAGCGGCTGCCTATTCCAGCGGTCTTTGGGGGACCTATCGCCAATGGGCATCGCTTGGCGCACAGGTCCGCAAAGGTGAACGCGGAACGACGGTTGTGTTCTGGAAACAGGCCGCATCGCGCGCCGATGATGATCATGACGATGGCGAAGCCGGACCCGGCCGCATGTTCGCGCGGGCCTTCACCGTGTTCAACCTCGCCCAGGTCAAGGGCTATGAACCCCCACCTGTCGCAGTTCTACCCGAGGGCGAGCGGTTCGGGCACGCCGAAGCTTTCGTCGCGGCCCTCAAGATCCCGATCACCGAGGGCGCCTACGATGCGCACTACCGGATCGACCTCGATCACATCTTCATGCCGACCTTTGCCTCGTTTCGGGATGCATCAGCACAGATGGGCACGCTTTTGCATGAGGCGGCCCACGCCACAGGGGCAAAGCACCGGCTCGACCGCAACTTTGCCGAACGTTTCAAGCGCGACAGCTTGGCGATCGAGGAAATTTGCGCTGAACTGACCGCATCGTTCGTACTCGCCGACCTCGGGATCGCTCACCATCCGCGGGCCGATCATGCCGCCTACGTAGCATCGTGGTTGCGCGCACTCAAAGACGACCCTCGCGCCATCTTCACCGCCGCCAGCAAGGCGCAGGCGGCCGCCGATTGGATGCACGCCCAGCAGCCCCAGCCTGAGGAGATCGCCGCATGATAAGCGCCCCGAAAATTTGCGGTAGAAGTCACATTAGGGCTGGACTGTCAGGATATGT
>CALRRI020000055.1:0-7399 GCA_943370475.1 Hydrogenophaga intermedia | reverse complement strand
CAAATCTCCCCCCCCCCCCCCCCGACTTTGCTTCACTGTCGCCAGTGGTCCGTCACGATATGGTTGAGCCCTGCCTAATGCCACAAACCCTTGCGCCAGGAGGTCATCATGGCGGCGTATGCCCGCGAAGGTTTCACCGATGACGCAATGGCATCCTTTGGATCGGGCAAAAGCAATACGGGCTTGGTCAAGAACCCGCGACAGGCCTTGGCCGGCATAGTCCCTTGCTACGGCTAGACGATTGATGCTGGCGATGGGGCCCGGAAGATCGGGATGCAGCAGGCCGTCGTAAATCTCGGCCGAGGGAACTTCGGCAAGCCGCGCGTGAATGGTCATCCGTGCCGCTGCGACGGCAACCTGCTGTGCATCTCGGTTGCGGGCCACGACAACCCAGTGCAACCCATGATCATCATACTCATCGCGCCATTCATCCATTTCCGGAAAGGCCTGTGTCCTTGCACGCCAGGCCTGAACGCGCAGCGCATAGACCTGCGCCATGATTTCAGGCTCAGGCTGAAAGACCAGCCTGCATCCTGCCGGCAGCTCCAGGTCCGGCATGGTCTGAGTGTCAGTCACGGCAGGCCTCGCTCATGTCGGCTATGTGGCGTTCGACATCTTTGGCATAGATCGGCGCTCTGAAATCGGCGCTGTACTTGCGGTGGAACTGAAGCTGCTTTTTCAATGCCGCGCACTGCTTGCGCTCTGGCAGTTCGGCAATCCGCACATACAAGGTGACCGCCATCTGCCACGGCGCTTCGGGGAAGGGCACATCTTCGAGGCTTCGCGCGGATGGGAAGGTCGCGATCTCGAACTGCTTGCCGTTGCGATCAAGGAACAGGATCAGTTTGCTGCCTGGTTCAAAGACATAGCGCCTGCACCCTCCGGTCAAGGCGTCCGGATGCGGCGCGGCAAGTTCGTAGGGGTCGCTGGGCGTAGCCGTGTTTTCATCGTCGGCGAGAACCCCTGATAATCGCAGATCTCCGGGCAGGGTCTTGCCCTTGATCCGGTTGGTCGGGCGGAACACGACCTGCGGCTCGCGGTCACCATCGCCAGGCTCGGCGCCAACCACTTCGGCAATGACAATCGCGTCGGCCCGCTTCACCAGTTCGATTGTATTGGGCACCCGATAATCTGGTCCGACAGAGCACGCAGCCGCTGGCACGCTAAGCATCGTGACACCTGCGGCAATCGTCATGGCGCCGAAAGCACGGCGCGGTATTCCATCACGCATAACAAAACTTCCGCAGGTTGCGCTCGATCATGCCGATCGTAGCAATGCCATACCCATCCGGATCTGAATGGTCTGAGCGATATCTGTGGCCTGCATCTTCGAGGTGCTGAAGCAACCATCGGGCATCGAGCTCGGGATCATCATGGCCTTCGGCGGCGGGATCAGCGCTAATCGCCCGCAAAACTTGCGTGGCAGCCAGTTCGTCCCTGCCGACGTTGTGTCCGGTGTAGCTATCCGTCCAATAGCTGTCACCGAGATGAGCCATTGCCAACGCTTCCTGCTCGCCCAGCTGAGCTTCGAAAAAAGCTCTGATCTGAATTGCGCTGACCTCGTCGCGCATAATCAGGGCCTGTGCATTGGCTGGCGCTTCGCCGGAATTGGGTCCGGCTACTACGCTCGCGCTTCGCGAGGCGATCCAGGCACCCGCCACGATCAGCCCGCCGCCCGCAAGCGTGAACCAATTCACTTGTTCGGCAAACAGGATCATCCCTGCCAATATGGCAAGAGGCAGGCGGATGTAATCGAGCTGCGCGATAAGCGAGGCTTGCGCCGCGGCAAGCGCGCGGATTGTACAGAATACGGTGCCGACGCTCGCTGCGCCCATTGCCAAAAACAGCCAGGCATCAAGCCCTTCGGGCACCTGCCAGTCCGAAATGGCCATTGGAGAAACCAACACGAGGCCAAGGACTACCCCATAGACGAGGAGTGTTTCTGGTTGATGATCCGCGGTCATCATCTTGATCGAAAGCAGGCTCGCCGCGAACAGTAGCGCTGCTGCAAGGGCGGCGGCAAACGCAAGATCAGTCTCGAAGTCTGTGAGAACCGGACCGAGCATCAGGCATACACCCGCCGTTCCGAGACCAAGTGCAGCGAGACGCGGGGCTGTGAGCCGTTCGCCAAGGAAGAAGGCTGCGAGCAATGCCAGCATCAAAGGGCGCGTAGTCTCCTTCCTCGATGAGGATGTACCCGTCCCGGGTCTCGACGACATGGACGTCGAAGAATGTGTGGTATGAGCGCCGCTCAGCTTCGAGCGTTTTTTCATCAAGGGCGATGATGTTGGGGTTGATCTGACGAAGCACTGAAACGTCGTCTTCGTAGCTTTCCGTTGTGTAGCACATGACCTTGCCTCCTGGCGCTCGGCGGCTCGTCCGCCATGCCATGAAACAGCGCCCCGTCAGTGTGCTGGTCACCGGAGCGAAGCGGAGGCTTGACCGCTAATTTTTCGATGGTGAGGAAGCCGGCGCAGCACGGCTTCTCGGTCGGGAAATTAGCGGTTGACCAGTATGCTGGCGGGGGGCTCATGGCGATGGTGGTGGACGTGCCTGCGGCAGGAGACATGCGTTCCCAGCGACTTCGCGAAAGCTATGTCCTGGCACGTGGCTGTTCGGCATTGGCGTGACCCAGGCGGCATGAAAAAAGGGCGCCGCGGCAACGTGCCGGGCACCCTTTTCCACCTCGATCCTGCAGGAGGCTGGTTGCAGATCGAGCGTAAAACATGGCGACGAGTTCAGCCGGTTCGTGGCTGCTCGTGAACTGCTGGCCGGATAGTCATAAGGTCCATTCGAGCAGCGGATGTTGCTCTCCACAATCGGTGGCGGCGATGAACGCGAGGCTTTCGAAAAGCGGGGTGATTCCTGCCTTGACGAAAGCCGCGTAAGTCCGGTGATCCGTAAGCGCCGACGGAAGGCGGCATTGACGCGGGTTCAAAGTGTGGCGCAGCAGCGCTTGTACTTTTTGCCTGAGCCGCAGGGGCAAGGATCGTTGCGTCCTGCCTTGCCGGTTTCCATGGCCTTTAGGGTTGCCTTTTTGTCCTCGCGCATGAGGGCGAGCTTGCGCATTCCTACCAGCGCTCGAGGTAGTAAGGCTGCATGCTGGTCACGGATTTCCTCAGCGTCGTCACGCTCTTCGAACGGCTCACTCACCTCCATGAAGCCGGCGAGCAGCGCAACGAACGTGGCAGTGCGGTGATCCTCGGCGATAGCTGACCAGTAGCTGGGTGCCAGCTTCATGGCAGTCCAGAACCCATTGACCCAGATCCTGACCCTATCGTGATCAGGCCTTTGGCCTGGCTCACAGTATCCAGGCATGAAGCCAGGCCAGCCCTTTGCAAAACTGGCTTCGATCTTTCTGCGGTGGGCAAGCGTTTGTCGAAGGGCCTGCTCTATCCTGGCAGGATCATTGCTGGCTGGCGGTTCGCGCCAAAGCCCCATGACCCAGTCGGACGAGTCCAGATGCGGCGTAACCAGCAGGCCCGTCAGATAGCCGTCCATTTCGAGCGGCGGCAACAGGCCCGGATCGCGATCCAGCGGCATCAGGATAGCAGAAGACGTAGCAGAGGTACTCATGCCGCAAGGGCATTATCTTGGGCCGCCTGCCATTGCCATGGGAGAAGCTCGTCGATCCGGTTGATCGGGTGATCGCCGATACGTGCGATGACATCGGTAAACCAGGCCTCGGGCTCCACACCGTTCAGACGGCACGTCTCGACCAGAGAGTAGAACAGCGCCGCTGCATCGCCGCCTTTGGGTGAGCCGACGAACAGCCAGTTCCGACGCCCGAGCGCCACGCCGCGCAGGGCGTTCTCGACAAGGTTGTTGCTGATCTCGAGCAACCCGTCGTCACAGTATCGGACCATCGCCGCCCATCGGTTGAGCGGATAGCGGCACGCCTTGGCCAGAGGGCTGTCTGATGATAGCCCCCGCATCTGCGCTTCGAGCCACGGCCGCAACGCGTCGAGCTTTGGCCGCGCCAGTTCCTGACGGACCCGCCTTCGCTCATCAGGAGGTGCACCCCGGATATCGCGTTCGATCGCGAACAACTCGCCAATGCGCACCACCGCTTCTGCCGCGATCGGCGACGGGTTCTTTTCGAGGATGTCGGTAAACTTGCGCCGCGCGTGCGCCCAGCAGCCGACCTCGGTTACGATCCGGTCCGGATCACGATACAGCCGGTTGTATCCGCTATAGCCATCGGCCTGGAGATAGCCACGATACCCGGCAAGGTGTGCCGCAGGATGCTCACCGCCTCGCCCTGGGGTGAAGCGGAACGCAACCGCAGGCGGTGTCATGTGACCGCTTGACCGGTCATCGCGCAGATAGACCCAGAAGTAGGCGGTCCTGCTACCGTCCTGGCCACTCAGCAAGGTGACTGGCGTTTCGTCCCCATGGATCTTGGGTGCCTCACAGATATAGGAGAGCAGCCGTTCGCCGAGCGGGGCCATGAGCCAGGCCAGCTTACGCGCCCAGCGGCCCATCACATCGCGATCGATATCCACGCCCTGGCGGCGCAGGATCGCCGACTGACGATACCAGGGCTGGTGATCGACAAAGCGGCTGACGATCAGATGCGCGAGCAGCGCGCTGCTCGCCATGACCTTGGGCAACGGAAGATCGATGGCCGGTGCCTGACGGATCTGTTCGCAGCGTCGGCATGCAATGCGGGGACGCACATGGCGCAGCACCCGGAACCGGGCTGGCACATAATCCAGCACTTCTGTCACATCCTCGCCGATGACGGTATCGGTGCCGCCACAGGCACAGGGACCGGGACGATGCTCTGTCGTCTGCCTGGGGATATGCGCCGGGATGGGCTGACGTGATCCGGCCTTGCGGATAGTCCCTGGCATTGCTGCCGCCTCGTCATCATTGGCAGGCGCTGGCGTATCGACGTCTTCGAACATCAGACGCAGCTGGGCGATATCCATCTGCTCCGAGCTGCGGCCAAACTGCACCCGCAAAAGGCGCGCGAGCCGGTGCTCGAGCTTTTCGATGGTCAGGCCCTGTGCCTTGACGGTGTCGTTCGCGAGCCTCAGCGCATCGCGCTCCCGTTCAACGGTCTCGGCCATCTCCCGCACCATTTTCTGCAGGAGAACGGGGTCTGAAGGAAGGCGATCAAGGTCGAACCGCATGCCCGCAACTATAGCGCAACTGCGACTCCGATCCTACAAAAAACCTCGGTTTTCCGGGCGTTTTCTGATCAGGCGAGCGTCGGAACCGATACCCTTTCGTGCACGATCGCCTGCCGCCAGTCGAGCCCTTCGATCAGCATCGCCACTTGCGCAGAAGACAGTCGGACCGCCACCCCATCCTGTGTCCGGGGCCACACGAACTTGCCCCGCTCAAGCCGCTTTGCGTACAGGCAAAGACCCGATCCATCCCAGACCAGCGCCTTCAGCCTGTCGCCCCTCTTGCCCCGGAACAGGAACACAGCGCCGCTGAACGGATCGAGCTGCAGGATATTGCGAACCTGGGCCGATAGCCCATCAAAGCCCTTGCGCATGTCGCAAGGGGCCAGCGACAGATAGATCCTCGTCGATGGTGGCAGCGTCAGGCTCAAAGGCCGAGCTCAGCGATAACTTCAAGCGCCAGCTTCAGCGCTGTCCGGTCGACCGCCCGGTCGATGGATACCGTCAGCCCGCCCTGCGCGCGGATATCGATCCGCCCCGTCGCTGCCGGTTCCTGCGTCGGCTCCGCACCCATCACCTCCACCGGCACGAACCCGGCCATCGCGCCGCGCAGCAACTGCTTGCGCCAGGTATAAAGCTGGCCTGTCCCGATCCCGTATCGCCGGGCAACCAATGCTACGATCGCGCCAGGCTGCGTCGTCTCCTTCAGGATCGCGAGCTTCTCTTCGTCGCTCCAGCGCCTGCGCCGCTCAACCCGTACGACCGCTCCGCCATCGCTGCGTGCACTCATACGAGGCTCGTTTGACTGATCACTATCCACCCGCAAGGCCTCCTTCGGCCCTGCCGTTCGGATAAATGGCCCCGCCCAGCAAGGCCGGGTTCCGTCGGCGCTTACGGTGATCCTCGAGCGCGGTCCCAAGCTTATGCAGGGGCAATTGGCCAGATTCATTCGCATGGCGGCCAAGAGAGGTGAGCACCTTAGCCGCAAGGTCGCTGCTCATTGTGATGTCACCTACCAGAGCGACGTGTTCACTAACGCGCATCGTGATCGGCGCATCGCATTGCTGGTGCTCGATCCGCAGCATTCGCCCAAGAAACTGGGCTTCCTCGACGATCGCGATCATCTCCGGACGATGGTCGAAGCATGATGCGAACTCGGCGATGGCAAGCGCGTTGGCATTGATCTCGAAGTTCATGCACCCGCGATGGCGTCGACGCCCTTGCGCATGCCGGTCGTGCCCAGGACCATGTTCGGGATCCGGGACTTGATGTCGTCGAGGATAGCCCAGATCATCGCGAAATCGTGCCAATCCTTCTGACCACCTGACACGATCACCAGCGGGCCATCGGGCTGGAATTGCGCCCTGCGATCCTTGGCGCGTGCTGCAAGGAAATCGCGTGCCTGCACCTGGCTTGCGGTCACCCCGTTCTTGCTGACTTGCGATCCCCGTGCGGCCGTGAAGGGGCGACCGGTTTCGACCCGGCACACATCCCCTCCCCCTCCCCTTCTGATCTGCGTTTCACGCAGACCTCAGGGTTAGTCGTTGTCGCCGCGCGAATGGAAAGCGGGGCATGCTTCGGATTTGGAGCGCGCGGCTCGTCAGAGTTCAAAATGCCGCAATGGTTGGATGCTCATGGTGAGGCGATCCTGGGATCGCCACAATTCGCAGCCCGAGCAGACCGATTCGGGTGCCGACCGCGGCTCAACCGCTCGCGACTACCAGACTAGCCTGATAGTTCGGCCCGAAGCGGACATGCCGCTTCCGGGATGGCGCATCGGCCCAGCTGGACACCCGCAAAAACCCCTCGCTTTGAGCCCACTCCTGTGATTCACTCCGGGCATTGGACGGAGAGTTTCGATGCACCCACGGAGCCTGTTTTCGCTGGCGGAGCACTTGGAGCGGCTGAGCAAGGACGGCGATCCGCTGGAGGCTTTGGCAGGCACGGTAGAGTTTGAACGCTTCCGGCCGCTATTGACCAAGGGCCTTGGGTATAGCGATGGCGCCAGGGGCGGCCGCCCGGCCTTTGACCCTGTCGCGATGTTCAAGGTGCTGGTGGTTCAGGCGCAGCATAATCTATCGGATGCGCGCATGGAGTTCATGATCCGGGATCGGCTGAGCTGGATGCGCTTCTTCGGCTTCGACCTTGGCGGCACGATGCCCGACGAGAACACCATCCGCCACTATCGCAACCGGCTGACCGAGAGCGGCACGCTCGATGCGCTGATGCAGGCGTTCGAGCAGCAACTGCGCGAGGCAGGATAC
>CALRRI020000054.1:0-8260 GCA_943370475.1 Hydrogenophaga intermedia | reverse complement strand
TGAGCTGGATGCGCTTCTTCGGCTTCGACCTTGGCGGCACGATGCCCGACGAGAACACCATCCGCCACTATCGCAACCGGCTGACCGAGAGCGGCACGCTCGATGCGCTGATGCAGGCGTTCGAGCAGCAACTGCGCGAGGCAGGATACCTGGCGATGGGTGGCCAGATCGTCGATGCCACGCTGGTGCCTGCGCCCAAGCAGCGCAACACCGAGGATGAGAAGGCCGCGATCAAGGCGGGCAAGTCAGCCCGGCAGATCTGGCGCGGCAAGCCGAACAAGGCGCACCAGAAGGATGTTGATGCGCGCTGGACCGTGAAGATCGGTGGCAAAATCCGCTATCGTCCCGACGGCACGCCGCTGCCGCAGATCGCCACGCCCGTGTTCGGCTACAAGTCCCATATCAGCATCGATCGGCGCTTCGGGTTCATCCGCAAGGCTGCGGTGACCTCGGCAGCCGACAGCGACGGGCGTCAGATGCGGCGGGTGATCGACACCGCCAACACCGCCGGCGATGTCTGGGCAGACTGCGCCTATCGCAGCGCCAAGAACGAGGCATGGCTAAAGGCCCACATGCTCAACAGCCGCATCCATCGCCGCAAACCCAAGGGCAGGCCGATGCCCGAGAGCATGGCGCGCGCCAATGCGGCAAAGTCAGCAATCCGCGCCAGGGTCGAGCACGTCTTTGCGCATCAGAAGAACCGCTATGGCCTCTTCATCCGCACCATCGGCTTGGCCAGAGCGCAGGCCAAACTCACGCTCGCCAATCTGGCCTACAACTTCGACCGCATGATCTTCCACGAACGGTGCGCAGCCACGGGATAGGTGCGCATGAAATCCGTAGAAACGGCTGAAAGGCCCATCAAAACCAGCGCACAACGGACAATCTGTCCGCACAAACGGTCATCCTGCAGGCATCATGCCGCACCGCGGCCGATCACGTCGCCAAAACTACGGTTGTTGCGGGTGTCCAGCTGGCCGACGCGATACGCTACGCCCTGACCCGATGGGACGGGCTGACCGTGTTCCTCGATGATGGCCGCGTTGAGCTCGATACCAACACAGTCGAACGGTCGATCAGACCCCTGGCGAAGCGTGTTTCATTGTGCACTCCATATTCAAGTGTCTGTAAACATTGGAAGCGTATCCGCGTCAACAGCGCGACACGGGCGCCCCTTTCGGGCTATCGCAGATTTTACCGCCTCAGACATCAGATCGGCGGAGCGGATTTGATGAGGTGCGCGCGGTACGACCTGCACCGCCGGAAGCACGCCGGTTTTGATGAGAAGCCTTATCGTGTGGCTTGAGGTGCCAAGCGCTTTGGCGGCCTCAGTCATGGTGAGCCATTCGCCGTCTTTCACTGCAGACCGGTAGGCATCGATCCCTCGCACGCGCCGAACAGAGTAAACCCGGTGCGCCGTCCAGGTTTTGCCTTGGCCGGTGGGCAGGCCCATCCGATTGAGCGTCGCGGCGATGTGCTCGTCGGACCAACGGCCCGCCATGCTGCGCATCACCTCCAGCGCATCCTCTGCTGTTGCGCAACCGTGCTCACCAGTTTTCGGCTTGCGAACCCGCAGTTCCGAGTGCTTGCCACCGCGCCAATGGATCGTGAGCACAACGTCACGCACGGCATCATCAACATCGACGATAATGTCTGCGATCAATGTGCGCAGCAGTTGCTGGCGGGCGCGCATCGTCGCATTCGGAGCGGTCCATGCCGCCGACAGGTTTTCCGCCAGATTTGCAAAGGCATTTGGATCGACCTCGATTGTGGATGGCCCATCAACAGGCTGACGAGCCTCCAAGTCCCGCACCCGACGTAACGCGGTTTCCCAGTTTTTCTCCAGCTGTGCCGCAATCAGGCGATTATCCGGGTCGCACGCGGCGTAACGACGCTCAGCAAGGCCTGCCTCGTAGCGCGCCTGTTGGAGTTCCAGGTCAAGGATTTGACGCTGCTCTTCTTGTCGTTTCCGGTGCATCCGCTCCGCCTCGAACACGGCCTCGATCGCCAAAGGCTCTACCGCGCGCAGCAGTTCTTGCGCAACCGCCGCATCCACCCGCGGACCGCCGAACGTCATACACCGGGGCAGGCCCATCATCAGATTGGGCTTGTCGCAGCGATAAACGGGCCGGCTTTGCGGATTGCCGGTGTAGGCGACGCTCAGACGGCGGCCGCATCGTCTGCACGTCATTATGCCCGACAGCAATGCCTTGCCGCCCCTGCCTGACTTTACACCGCCAGCGCGGCCATAGTTGTTGAGCGCCAGCTGCTTCTGGTTGCGCTCGTATTCCTCCCAGCTGATGTATCCCTCATGGTGATCTTTGAGGAAGACTTCCCAAGTGCCCACCGGCTTGCCATGCCCATAGCTCCGACGGGCGCGTCCATCGACAATCGAGGTCCGCTTTTCACTTTTTCCGTAGACGTAAACACCCGCGTAGAATGGGTTTTTGAGGACAGCGATGACGTTGCGATAGCGGATCGGCAACCACGTGAAGCTCGTCATGCGGCCTTCGTCCGATGGTCGCGGGAAGTGGATCTGATCGGCCTTCATCGACAACAGCACCTGACGCGCACTGCCAAGCTCTCGGAAGCGGGCGAAGATGAGCCGGATCACCTCTTGCAGGCGTAGATCGGGATCAAGGCCCAAGCCCGCCTCACGGTGCCAGATGTAGCCGAAGGGGACAGACAGCCGTAATTCGCCACGACGAGCCTTTGACCTCGCCGCATCGAGCATTCGCGTCCTGAGAACCCCGAGCTCGAACTCGCTGATGCTTCCCTTCATTCCCAAGAGAAGGCGGTCGTTGGGCTGGCAAGGGTTGTACACGCCGTCATGATCGATGACACGGGCTTCGACGAGGCCGCACAGTTCCAGCAAATGGTGCCAGTCGCGACCGTTTCGCGCCAGCCGCGACGCATCGAGGCACAGGACGGCACCGACCTTGCCTGCGCACAAAGACGCGACCAGTCGATCAAAACCGGGCCGTGCCACGGTACCGCTCGCGGATCGTCCGAGATCATCGTCGATGACCTCAATGTCGGTAAAGCCGTGGCTGCGGGCGATATCGACGAGGTCATACTGCCGCCGTTGGCTCTCGAGATTGATCATGACCTGGGACTGTGTGGATTGCCGCACATAGACGACGGCCTTGCGCTTCAGCAGCTGTGCCGGGATCAGGTCAATGTTGGTCATCGCCGAGCTCCTCGACGACGAGACCGGCAGCCTGCATCAGGATTTGGGCCAAGGCGGTTACAGCCTTTGTCCGTTCCAGCTCGCTCATCCCGTCGACCCTGCGAGGCTCGAATATCAGGCTCAGCTGGACGCCCGAGGCCGGTGCGGCCCTGTCGTGCTTGTTCATCGACTTCCTCCCATGCGACTCCATCGTCGCATTGGGAGTTTGGTGAAGCAGTGACCGCAGTGACTAGCCTCTTCAAGTCGGACAGCGCTGTAATATCAACTTGGGGCAGGCCGATTCTCATCTCGGAGCAGGCGACCGGATCAACCATCCAACCAGGCATCGAAACTACGATGCCAGATGGTCCTTCCACCTTGAAAAAGCGACCCGTCGCTCGCTCCTCTACCCGTCGTATGCTGACTTTCCGCCCGAAATATGGATGCCAAGGATAGTGAACTTCCCGCTCTTCGCCGACATGGGCAGAATGAACGGGCAATGGCCCTCAACCGCAAGAATGCTCTGTTCGCCGGCTCCGACGAGGGCGGCAACAACTGGGCTGTCATCGCCACGCTGATCGAGAATCGCAAGATCGCGGGCACGAAACCGCACACCTGGCTGACCGAAACGCTCACCAAGCTCGCCGATGGTCATCCAGCAAACAGTATCGGCGACCTCATGCCCTGGTTGGACGTGGGCTGAGAATAGCGCTTACGCTCATGTTGGCATCAGCGGCACATGGCCCGCCCTGACGTCAGCACGCTGGAAAGTCACCAGCAGGGCGGTCCAAGATCGGGGTGCAGCTCAATGGGGCCACCGGCTCTACTCATAGGTGGAGGAAGGTCGGGGCTCAGGCCACACGTGTTGTGAACGGGCTCATTGCAGCCATTATTTTGGGTCAGCTTCGACCCATATGTTGTTCTCTAGACTGAGTTCAAGCTGTCCGCCACCATTAAGGAACGCTGCGAGTCCAGGCCTGCGACTGATGTTGCGTTCAAATATCAACTGTCCGGCCTCGCGCATAAAGTAGTTGTATGCATAATTATCAACCACATTACCCTCAACCTTCAGGGTATTATTAGCTCGATTTGACGAGTTGGCGAGTCCAACGATACCTTGACCGGCCGCCGCCACGGTTGAATATATGTGGTTGTCTAGAATCGCGATGTATCCTACCTTCGCGGTCGTGGCTGCCCCTAGGTTGATAACAATACCAGATCCATTAATTGCGGTATTTCGTGACCTATTTCCGGTTATGTAAAGCTCTTCGTATTTGCCGTTCGCCTCTACTCCAGTTAGGCCAGTGCCTACTACAACATCGACGTTTATGCCTTTGCCATTGACTGACATATTATTCCGATATTGGACGTTCTCGAATGGGCCAGAAAGTAAAAAGTCTTTCCTATATGAACGGAACGTATTGCCATAAACTTTCATGTTATTTGCAGGATAGTCATAATCGTATCCAATAATAGCAATAGCGACCGCGTGTCGCTGGTTGGGATCACTGAAACTGTTGCCTGCTATGGTATGGTTCTTGGAGCCCTTCTCGCCTCCGAAGAAAGTCACACCCTCGACAGATATAGTCGATTCGTCAAACGACGAATTTTGATCGAGGGTAATCTTGTTGTTCTCGAATTTCAGCCCATTTATTGACGATAACCGCATGAACTGAGCCATGACATGATCGGCCACATTGTTCGTAATCTGGATATTTTGACCATCACCGTAAACATCGTAATCACCAAGTCGGTGAGAGCCAGCATTGTTGCGGCCAGCATAATTGGAGTAGTTGCTATCTACAATGGTTTCGCCCGTCATTCCTGACATATATACGCTATTAACGCCGTTCTCTGAAGAATGTATAGGATCGTTTAAAAACTTATTTCTTTGGATAACCTTGCGTCCGCCGCAAGTCAGCATAAAAATATGTGACAGATCTTGAGCGCCTGGCAAACCCCCGGTGGTCTGCGCTTGAACAGGTGAACGAAATACATTGTCGGTAATCGTGACGTTAATACCCTGATACAAGTACACTGCGTTCGTGTAGAGGTTGGTGAACTCACAATTCTTGATAGTGATGTTGTCCCACCCTGACGTTGCGCGGATTGCGGTATTGTGCAGCGTGCCGTAGTCTATGTTGGTATATGCTGGCAGTGATGGCTGCATCATATCGAACCTGATCGAATCGAAGATTATGAGGGACGATCCGGATACGTCAAAATACCCGCCGGCGACGCGGGTGGCTGCGCCTTTTATCGTTGCTCCGTTTCCCTGTATCGTGGTCGGGCCAGTGCCAGCAAACACCACTGTCGATCCAACCACATAAGATTTGAGGCCATCTAACTCTAGCGTGCTACCTTGAGCGAACTCAAGTGCGGCCTGTAGCTCTCGACTCTCGTCGGAGCCGCTACCGACTGCTCCGAACCATCCAGCATGGACGTTGCCCAGCCTCACACGGACCCAAGCACCGCTAACTCCGGTCGGCTCCCATTCGGGCGCCAGATATATGCCCTGGAACGAGTCGGCCGAAACCTCATCAGACAAATCACTCGAGTCGAATATAAACCAGCCTTCACGGCTGGGCTCGCTGAGATAGGCGTTATCACCATGGGAAGCTTTCAACGTAGCGATAAGAGCGCGATCACCAACCGTCACACTGGACCTTGGATTGCTCTGAAGGCCAACCAATTCCGATTCGAGTGACGAGATCCGTTCGGGCGCCTCAGTTGTATAAGATGGTGCTGCAATGCCAGAGCTTTTTTTAAGATCACCTAGTTTGCTCGCGTGTTCGCTGTATGCTGTTACGCGGCAGCATTCGCCTGGTTCGCGTATCAAAGTGGACCACTCATTGCTTGCGACGCAAACGCGGGCAGATTTCATAACATCAGAATAAAGCGGCCATCCCGGAGTGTCTGAACCACGCCATGGCTTGCTGGCAGTTTTGGTTGGACACGAAGCTGGCTGGGTTTTAACCGCTTTCCATTCATTCGTTCGCCAATCAGAGCCGGGCGTTGGATTTGCATAACATCCAATTTCATCTGTGTGTGGAAAAAAACTAACGGCTGAAAAAAGAATAAAAATTCCGGCTAAGATCATCATGACGTTCTCATCGAGAATGGGCGTTAACACCCGTTTATTTAAATGAGTACTCGAAGT
The DNA here is from genome assembly GCA_943370475.1 of Hydrogenophaga intermedia. Classification (GTDB taxonomy): domain Bacteria; phylum Pseudomonadota; class Alphaproteobacteria; order Sphingomonadales; family Sphingomonadaceae; genus Blastomonas. Next base: position 1,931 of record CALRRI020000054.1, on the reverse strand, counting down.
TGCCGTGATTGTGGCGGCAGGGCTAGCAGAGCCATGTTCGCTGGCAATGCCATTGTACAGGTCAAAATACTATGGCGTGTTTGGATGCCCCCAGTATTGTAAGGTGATCTTTATGCTGTTACGACTTGGCGCTTCTATCGCTCGTGTGTTAGGCCTCTTGCTGTGGCCTGACTTTGCCACGGGTTGGTATGCAGTTCAAACACCGAGTTCCAGATTGGTTTCAAACAGATTTGGTGCTCCCGCCCCTGGATTGGTTGGCCCATCTTGCTCACAGCTCCGCCGAGCCAGCAACCGTAATGCTCACTCTCAATTCAGCCGACGGCACGCCGCGCACATGGGGGCTCAAGTTGAAGGAGCGCATTGGCTTCAAACGCGTGGCCGTTGACGTCGCCAGGCGCTTGGCCGTTCAGATGCATGCCGTGCTGCGGGGTCCCACACGATGTTCGACCGGACTGCAGGAGCAGCAGTATGATCTGATTTGCGGTTTGCGTCCGAAGCACTGACGCGCTGGTACGTCCCGGCTGGGACTATTGCGCCTGGTGGGGTGCACGGATGTTCGCAGCAGAGTCCGGCGTCCAGACTGGAAACTCCTCCTGCGAAGACGACCCTTCACCTGGCATACGATCCGACGAAGGTAGTGCTTCCATTCCAATCCGCCCAGACGACCCCATCGGTTCAGTCGGCCGCAGGCCCGGAAAAGCTACTGCCAAAGCCCGTTATGTCAGAGTCGCACACCAGCACATCTATGAAATTTTCTCGATTAGGCTCTTTCGTTGCGGTTAATCCGCTCGCTTTCGTGCACGAACAAACATGGTCCGATATCTTGACGCAAAAGGCCTTTTGACCCGGACATCACGGCCAATTAGCTTTTTCACAAGATTTTTCGCTGTGAACACCCAGTCGTCGATGGGATCCAGGCGAATGGATAGAATCTCGAAACCATTGCGTTCAAGAAAGCCCTTTATGTGGCGATCGGTTGCAAATGTGACGTGGTCGGGAGAACCGAGAACGCCGGGGAAATCATCACGAGGAACCCGGCCATCCAAATGGCCCGTCTCCATAAAAAACTCCCCGCCGTCCCTCAACACCAGGCGGACATTCTGGAGAAACAAGTCAAAGTCGTTTATGTGCGAGAAGACGTCTATCAGCGATGCATAGTCGCAAACGGGAATGCTACCGCCCAGTGGCTGTTCAAAGACGGTAAGGCCGCGTGCGCGGGCCGCAGCAGCCTTCGGTTGCATGGGTTCAACACCAATGACAGTGCTGCCGGCCGGAGCGACAGCGACGACCGCATCCATCGTCTCACCATAACCAGCCCCGATATCGACCCATGAAATGGGCCCGTTACCAGCAAATTGTGTACCAAATTGTTCACGCAAAATAGGGATGTAGCGCTCGGTTTTACTCGGCATATAGTGTTCGCTGATGTCGAGTCCGTCGGCTGCCGTATGAACGCCCATCTGTGTCGCTCTGCTGCGCTCAGAATCCGAGGGGCGCGGATTAAGAAACAGGAAATCGCAATCCGTGCAGCGCGCGGTGGTGAACCCAAGCTCGGTCGCCCAAGCACTGTTGTCCGAGCTACCGCAATAGGGGCAAGGGACGACTTCCAAATCGACAGCGTTCATTTTTAGCCTATCTTCGTTAGCGCATAGGGGGCGCCGCTCGTTAATCCAGCCCTCGATCAGACGCCAGAAGAATTTCGGGAGCTGCCATGCCGGGGAAATTTGGAAGGTGTACCCCCTCTAAAAAACATATGGTCCGCCCCGTTTGCAAGGGAGCTTCTGAGAAGCTCTGATCAGTCTGCGTCAACGTATACGGTCTCATGGGCAAGCCCATGGCCAAGATGGAGATCCGCGCGTCTGGAGCCACAATAAACACCTCGGCAACGAGTGCCATTTTTTTAGCCGGGCTTTCCAAACGCCGATCGACTG
>CALRRI020000053.1:0-9983 GCA_943370475.1 Hydrogenophaga intermedia | reverse complement strand
AAGACGCGGGAAGGAAACTTGGGAAGCCTTCCGCCAACGCGGTGGACGATACCCCGAGGATCTCACCGATATCTGAACTGCGCCACCATCACGGAACCGACCCCGGGGGCTTACGGTGTCATTTCGCCCTCAGCCGGAACCGACCCCATTATCAGCGTAGCGCAGATACGTACTCACGGCGCTTCCGGCGTAGCCGCCTCCAGCCGCTGCTGCGTTTCAGGGACACTTGCCGCTGCCATCAGCGCCGCCCAGTCATCTGGCGGGTTGCCGCCGTCGAGCATCTTGCGGAACACCGCATAGGCATCCGACTTCGCGCCATAGGTCCGCAGCGTGTTCTCGTCGTTGACCCAGGCGAACACGATCACTCTGGCGCTGCTGCTATAGCGGAAGAACAGCCGGAACCGCCCGCCACCGAACTTGGCTCGGAACCAGTGCTTGCGCGCGTCGCCGAGTGTTCCGCCTTGGCGGTATTCCGGACGGGTGGGGTCTTGCGGGATCGTCTCGAACACGAGTTGGCGTACGGCCGCGAGCAGCTTCGCGTTGGCCGACTTGCGCCAGCCGCGCGGATCCTTTGCTCGCGCCCTCTCGACCGCACCCGCCAACTTCTCGATCTGATCGAGGAACAGCGGATGGGCGAACAACTGCCACCCGTTCACCTCCGGCATTACAAATCGACGTCGCCGTCGATCGGCGCTTCGAGGTCGACCTTCACGCCTTCGGTCAGCGCCGCAAGTCGCTCGGCCAGTGCGGGCGACAGCGCCGTGACCGCTTCGGGCCGCCGCGCAATATCATCGGCAAGGAACGCCAGGAACCGGTCGATCGCTGGGTCTTCGTTATCGACCTCCGCGCGGTGGACCGACACGCCGCGCTCGTCGACCCGGAACGCGATCTTGCCGCCATAATCGACGCCGAGCGCCGTGCGGACCGACTTCGGGACAGTGGTCTGGCCCTTGGCCGTGATGGTGCTGATCTCTTCGAGCATTGCGGACATGGTAGTCTCCTATACGCCTCCTTCTTGTAAGGAAATCGCATTACAGTGTCAAGGTGAGAGTGAGAGGGCGGCGGCTGTCGCCGTGACGGTTCGAGTGTCGGGAGAGAGGCTCCCGGCCGGGCCGTCGCGGAGACATGTCATGACACAAGTTCAAGTTCTCGATGCGCGCCCCGACCGGAGCGGTGGCTACAAGGTCGATGTCGGTCGCGGCCAGCGGGTCGGTCGGGTTTCGTCGGAATGGTTCAGCCGTCCCGCCGATGAGCGCTATCTGTCGCTTGATGCGCTGATGGCGTCGGTGAAAGGCCGGGCCGAGCGCAACCGCACGCGCACGGTCGAAAGCGCGGCGGTGCGTCGAGCCATGGGTCATCTCCTCGGCCACGGCTTGAGGTTCGGTCGGGCCGGATCAGTCTTGGTCGCCGGAGAGGGCATCGAAACGATATTGTCGCTCCGTCAGATCATGCCGACCATGCCCATGATCGCCGGTCTCTCAGCAGGTCACCTGTCCGCCCTGCAAATCGCGCCCTCGCTGCGCTGCCTCTACATTGCTCGCGATAACGATCCCGCTGGACAACATGCGGCGGACACGTTGGCCGAGCGCGCGATCGGGGCTGGTATCGAGCCATTGATGCTGACTGCCAGCCTTGGTGACTTCAACGACGAGTTACAGCGGCTTGGCCGGGACGAGATGCGGGCAACGGTGCGAGTGCAGCTTGCCCCGGAAGATGCCAAACAGTTCATCGGGTGACCGGCACGGCCTATGCCGTGATCGACGGGACAGACGGACGAACGCATCATGTGCGTTTGCCGGGCGTCGAGGCGCTGGACACGAGCCCGCCGATTGGCTGCATCGTGGAGGTCCGCGCAATCGGCAAACCGCCGGAGCGGCGGATTGGTGTTGTCGGCGCGCCAATACCCGGAATAGCCCGTCAGGGCGGGACCTTGCTCACCATGGATTGGCCGGTAAACTACGTCCGGGTAGCTTATGCCAATTGACCCTTCGCTGACGACGGACATGCGCTGCCCTGCGCCAAGAAGGCTAAGAATCGTTTCACGGCTCGTCCGGCCAAGATTGATACCCAGCGGTTTGCCGGATTGAGGAACCCGCCCGAGCAGCAGATCGCGGATGTCTGGACCAGGATCCGCTTCTGTGAGGAGGAAGTGCCCTGCTCGCAGATCCGTCCAGTGAACCACGTGGCGTTCCGCCAGCGGATGTGAAGCGGCCAGCGCGATCAGCATCCGCTCGTTCCAGAGGTGCTCGCATCAAAACCCATCATGTTGAAGCGTGCCTATCAGGATTGCAATGTCGATCTCTCCTGTATCGAGACCGGCGAGCAGAATACTGCGATCGGCCTCCACGCATTCGATCACGACGTCGGGATGCGCCTCACGCCAGCTTAGAAGCGTCGCCCGGAGATTGCCTGCAGAAACGGAGCTATTGTGTCCAAGCACCAATCCGCCCAATCAGCCTTGGCCGGCTGCCCGCATCGCTCCGACCATCTTGTCAGCGGTGACGACCATCGATCTGGCATAGGGTATAAACGCATTTCCGGCCAACGTCATCTTCACGCCCGAGCGCGAGCGCTCAAAGATTGGCGTCCCGATTGAGCGCTCCAGCTTCAGTATAGCCCGACTTAGCGTTGATTGCTCGACATCAAGGATACGTGCTGCTCGATAGAAGCTTCCGTGATCCGCAGCTGCGATCGCGTACCGTAGTTGGCGAAAGTCAAACGACATGATTTCGCTTGCTACTGCTCGATTGAGCCGGGGTATCGCTTGTTGCCGCAGCGGCGTTGGCCGGTCGGGGCAATAGCAACCCCGCAACGGCGATCGAAAGGCCAAATAAGGCTATCGCAACATCGGGACGGGTTGCGCTCAGGCTTGCCAAGGCGAAGGGGAGAACAGCTCCTCCCAGATAGGAGGCAGCTGTAGCGTGCCCCACGCTGGGAGCACCGATCAAGCTTCCAAGCCTGACGTCGGCAAGGAGGAGTGGGAAGAACACCCCCATGCCGCCGCCGAAGAAGCCCACGGCAGCGATCACGCTCCAGGCGACAGGGTTTGATTCTCCCCTTGCAAAGAGAACAATGAGAGCCGTCGAGAGGCCGCTCAGGACCATCGTGATCGCGAAAACGAAAAGCCGGCCACCGAGAGCGTCCGTCAGTACGGTCCAGAGGCATGCCCCGATCAGAAAGGCGGCGGTCGTCAGCGCAAGAGAAAAGCTCGCCAATTCAGGAGCCCAACCCCACCTTTCTAGCTGGTAGGGTAAAAGACCCGCCAAGGCCAGATAGCCACCGACATAAGCTGCGTAAGCAGCCGAATATCGAAGCGACGTCAGCTTGTTTTCCCAAGTGCTAGCTCTGCCGAGCGCGGCGTCGTTAGCTGGAACGACGGGGGCTGAACCCCACGATGACAGGGCGAGCAAAAATCCGATCGCTGAAACAGCCCAACATACAGCCCGCCAACCTAGCAGCTGTACGGACAGGCCCGTTAAAACAACGGCGAGCGCCGCTCCGATTGCATAGCTGCCGAAGAACAGTGCTTGGGCGACGCCTGCGCGACGCGCACTAACCAACCGGCCGACCTCGGCTGTCAACGTCGCAAGCAGCACGCCCGTCATGAAGCCGTAGACCGCCAGCGCGGCGCTGAACGGCACGACCCCGTCGCTCAAAGCACGAAGGGCGATGGCAGCACTGGCGGCGATGCTACTCCACGTGATCACAGCAGGAGTGCCGAAGCGCCGGATCGCCGATGCAGCGATCAAGGCCCCAGGTGCTGATCCCAAGGGAATCGCTGCCCAAGCTTGTTGCAATGCCAATACGCTCCAGCCCTCTTTCACCATCGAGGCGAACATGGGTGGCAGGCTCATATAGCCCGCGCCGATCACGGTAGCATGGAGGAGGCAGGCTAGCGCGAAACTTCGTCGACCGTCGGTCATGCAGGGCGGACGATAGCGTTCAGCAGCCCGGGCAGGAAGAACAAGGGCCAGACTGCCAACGCCAAGTTCGGCAGATACCAAGCTGGATCGAACTCGCCCAGAATGGTCCAGTAACCGATCGCCATCAGGCCGGCCACGAATGTGAGACAGAGTGAGATCATTGCCATTGGCCGCCAGCGAGGATCTCCGGCAGTCGATAGCCTTACAGCCGCGATTCCCGTAATCGAGAACAACACGTCCACAGGGAAGAACGACCAGTTCCAAGCAAATACGCGTGGCTGATCAAAGTCAGCATACATCATGCTGGGCGGCATCTGAAAAACGCCGATTATATGAAACAAGGATGCAGTCCAGTACGTGAGAAATAGTATGTCTGTAGTCAGGAGTAAGGTCTTCAGCTGTTTGCTCATGCCACCCTGCGCTTGGCTCATTTCGGTTCCCCCACCGCGTGTTCATAAGATTTCAGTTCGTCGGCTTGACTACAGACCACTTCATGTCGGCTAAGCCGAGTGACCGCGTGCTCGATGATAGAGCGAGCCGACGCCCGTTCCCGCGCAAGTGTCGCTCGCGGTGCAAGGGCAAGCCGCACCCCCAAGCCGTCAATGAGGCTCAGCAGTTCAGCTGATGCAGCCTCTGAGGATGCGGCTCCTTCCACCAGCGGAGCAACGAGCGCCTCAAGGAGGTCTCGCCACTCCGCGACGCGTTCTTCATTCTCGCGGCGGAGCCGCGGATTACCGACGGCTTCCCCCCAGAACGCCAGCCAAACCCGCCATTCACGCAGTCGAGCAGCATCGAGCGGCAGTGCCTCGTCGAGCACCGTTGACAGTTTGGCGCGGTCGGACGCCGCAGCCGCAGCCGCTTGCAGCATCCGCGCACCAGCCGCGAAATGTGCGGTGCGCAGTGCCTCTACAAGCAGCGCCTCGCGATCACTGAAATAGTGAGTAAGGGCGCCCGTCGTCACCCCAGCCGCTGCAGCCACTCGCCGAAGCGTCGCGGCGCTAAGGCCTTCCTCGGCAATGACATCCCAGCTTGCCGTTACAAAGCCAGCTCGCCGCTCCTCATGATTTACAACTTTGGGCATACGATCACCTCTTGACGTAATGATTGTTATGTAACACTCGTTATGTCAAACGGCAAGTGGTTTGATAGGGAGTATCGAGCATGAAAGACGCAGCGAAGTTCAACCTTGAGGGGGTCGAGCCATTCGTCGACCCGACGACGGGCTCCGGGAACATCTTCCTGATGCCCGAAGGCATGGGGTCGGACGGGAGGCCGTTCGTGTTCCTGGTGGAGGATCCTCCGCACAAGACGCGCCCCAGGCACTACCATCATGGTGACGTGGTCTATGTCTACACGAAGGGCGAGCACCACATCGAGGGTGAAGGCGTTTACCGCGCCGGTGACATTCGCTGGACCCGAGCGGGCCATGCATACGGCCCCGAGACGACGGGCCCTGACGGCGGGTCCTGGTGGGTGATCTCCTATAGTGATCCCTTGCCTGTTAACGTCGTCGATGACGGAAGCGACGTCGCCGAGCTGAAGAGCACTCCTTCGGTCCGATCCTCGCACGGACTGCCGACCTTCGCGCGCCCTTACGATTGGAACGCGATCGACAGGGCTGTTGCCGACGAGGGCGGCGCAATTGTCGCCGGCTTGCTCTCGCAGGAAGAACTCGATGCGGTCAACTGCGATATCGACGGCTACATCTCGCGAGACAGCAACCTCGGACTGCCCCAGAGCGGATCACCCACTTACGATGCGTTTCTAGGATCTCGCACTGTCCGTTTGCACGGACTTGCCGAAAAGACCCCATCAATGCGGCCGCTGATCGCCCATCCCGACCTTGTTGCCTGGGCCGAACGGGTGATTGGTTCGAATGCTGCAAGCGTCCTCTTGAATGCGGGAGAGCTCATCCAGATTGGACCGGGCGAGCCCGCGCAGTATCTTCACCGCGACACCGATTCCTGGCTCTCCCTGCCGCGCACGGACGCGCCGGTTCTGGTCAATGCGATCGTCGCGCTCGATCCTTTCACACTTGTAAATGGGGCCACTTACATCGCCCCAGGTAGCTGGCGCTGGGAAAACGGGCGACAACCGAAGTCGGACGAGTTTGCGCGCGCGGTGATGAATGCAGGTGACGCCGTGCTCTTCCGTGGCGACCTGATCCACGGTGGTGGCGAAAACGGCTCGGACGCGCCGCGACGGGCTGTCTCGATCTCGTACTGCGCCGGCTGGTTGCGACCGGTCGAAAACAGCTTTCTCAACATAAGCAAGGAAACGGCAAGGACGCTCGAGCCCCGTCTGCAGGCGTTGCTGGGCTATGCCCCTCACGATGCCGTCGCGAAACGGGGCGGCATGATTGGCCTCTACGAGAACGGGAACCCCGCCAAGGCCCTTGAGCGCGTCTAACCAAACGCGCCGAGCTACCACAGTCGAATTGCAAGATCGCGAGACACGCGGCGGCACATAGGGAGAGGAAAAATGAAATACGCTTATCTCGGTGGAGCGTGTCTGTTCGCGATATCCGTCGCTGCACCTGTTGCGGCGGCGGCACAGGACGCGGGCACGCCCAGTACTGTGGAGGATATCGTGGTAACGGCGCAACGTCGCGACCAAGTGCTCGCTGATGTCCCCATATCCATCTCGGCAGTAAGCGGAGAAGAGCTTGCAAACGCTCAGGTTCGCGACACCGGGGATCTGACCGCGCTGGCTCCCGGCCTGACCGGCAAGCCGCAGGGTCTTGGAACACCGGTGTTCTCGATCCGCGGGATCAGCACAAATTCGGTCGGGATCGGCGGCGAGTCCAGTGTGGGCGTGTTCTGGGACGAGGGCTATTTAGGACGTCTGGAAAGCGCCAATATCCCTTTCTTTGATGTCGCCCAGATCGAGGTATTGAAGGGCCCTCAATCGACTTTATTCGGTCGCAACGCCTCGGCGGGAGCGATCTCCGTCACCTCTCGGCGCCCCACGTTCGACCAAGAAGCCAACCTCACGGCAAGTTACGCCTCATTCGACAGCTTCGAGCTTTCAGGCGGCTTGACTGTGCCAGCCACAGAGTCACTCTCATTCCGCTTCGCTGGCCTGCACCGTGATCGGGGAGGTACGGAAAGGAACGTGCTCCTTGATCGCGAAGAGGGAGGCGGCGAAACGACAGCGCTTCGCGGCATCGCGCTGTTGGATCCGTCATCAAGCTTCACGCTGACGGCAATCGTCAACTACGTTCGTGACAGGGGCGACGGTTTTCCATCGCAAACCATTGAACCCACCCTAGCCGCTTCGGGCGGGCTTTCATCGAACCCTTTCGATGGTCTACACGCAACCAATGTACCGACATTCGAGAACAGGGACTTGTGGTCGGGCAACTTGCAGGCGCGCTGGGAGCTGTCCGACTCGCTGACGCTCAAATCGATCACGACTGGGCTGGACACCCGACTAGACCGTCAGTTCGACGTCGACGGCTCGGCGGTACCGCTCCTGAACGCTAACTTCCGCGATTACCGGAACAGGACTTTTGGACAGGAGATCCGGCTCTTGGGCGACACTGGGCACCTCGAATGGTTCGTCGGTGTGTCGCTATTCGAAGAGAGGATCAAACAGAACTTTGACTTCACCTATTCCGAGTTCGCATTGCTTTCGGCGAACCAGGTGCCCCCAGATACGATTTTTGCGGGTCAACCGGCGTTCGCCATCTGCGACGAACCGTTGACCACGAGCGTCTTCGGCGCGCCTTGTGACCCAGCCGCAGTAGAGTCGATTGCGGCTCGTGGCAGGAACTCGAGTTACGCTCTTTTCGCGGACGCAACCTACCAGATCAGTAGTCGGATAAGGGTGACCAGCGGAGCGCGCGTTTCGCGCGACAGAAAGCGTTTCGTGTACTCGGTCCCCGCCACTGTTGGCGTCGCAAGCAATCTGACCGGCGGCAACCTATTCGCAACGGCGACTGGCACGCCGCGCGAGTTCTCGCAATCCTGGAACTCCGTGCAGCCTCGCCTGGTCGTGGATTACAAGCCCAACGAACAGACTATCTTGTTCGCGTCTGTTTCTCGCGGCTTCAAGGCTGGCGGCTTCGATCCCGCTGTCGAGACGTCGCGAGTACCGTTCGACCAGGAGGGTGTTTGGGCCTACGAAGCAGGCACGCGCTTCAGCAGCCCGGATCGCCGTCTGAACATTGGGCTTTCAGCATATTACCTGGACTATAGCGGCTACCAGTTGCAGGTGTTGCGCAATGGGACGACATCGACCCTGAACGCACCAGAGGTAAGGAGCTATGGCGCTGAGTTCGAGGGAACGTGGCGTCCCACGAGTTGGGCTTCGTTCGACCTCAATCTAGCCTACAATGATTCAACATTCCGCGACATTGTGACAGACGCGGGGAGTCTACGCGGCAACCGGCTTCTCTATGCTCCTGAGATCACCGCCTATGCTGCGGCCACATTCGACGTTTATCGGACAGATCGGGTGATCGGGAGCCTACGTTTGAGTGCCCGACATGAGACCCGACAGTTCTTTACAAAAGAGAACCTGATTGACGAAAGTCAGGGAGCCAACACCGTCATCGATGCCTCTGCGACCCTTCAGCTCCGGCCGTCGAATGTTCAACTTCGCATATTCGCGCGCAATCTCCTGAACGAGCGATATCTGATTTATGCGGTTGATCAAGGCTTCGGCGTCGTGACCAATCGAGGAGAACCGCGAATCGTCGGTATAGAAGCCTCTTGGTCGCTATGACGTCGCTCCAGCCCGACACCAGGCGACCAGCTCCGCACGTCTATCATATATCACCGGACATAGACGATCTGGACTTCATGGGGCACGTTAACAACTCCCGCTACCTGCTGTGGCTGCAGGAGGCGGTACTTGACCACTGGAAACACGTCGCACCGCCTTTGCAGAGACGCTGTGGATCGCGCTTCGTCACGAGATCGAGTATCTGAAGCCTGCTTATCGAGGGCAGAATCTGATCATTTCGGTTCAGCTTTTAGACCTGCAGGGTGTACGGGCCAGCTACGAGTCCTGCGTGACCCGGGCTGGAATAATCCTCGCCAAAATCCGATCACAGTGGTGCTCAATAAACGCATCCACCGGTAGACCCTACCGTCTCGACCGAGTGCTCCAACGGCAAATAATGTCCGGCTCATCGGATTGATCACCCTTGTCTTGTACAAACCTTAGAGCTGCGCTCCTTTCAAGTTTATTTGGACAGACTTAAAGTGAATGTTATTCGAAAATGAGGTTGAGCGATGCAATATTTGTACCTCACTTTGGCTATCGTTTGCGAGGTAATTGCGACAGCATTTCTCAAGCAATCGAACGGGTTCTCTAGAACTGTTCCGGCAGCCATATCGCTGGTTGGATATGGCGCGGCCTTCTACCTTCTATCCTTGACGCTCCAGACCATGCCAACCGGGATTGCTTATGCAACTTGGTCAGGCGTGGGTATCGTGCTCGTGGCCGCAGTATCGTGGGCTTTCCACGGACAACGGCTAGACGTCCCTGCGATGGTTGGTATGGGCCTAGTAATCGCAGGCGTTGTCGTCTTGAACTTATGTTCAAATGACACTCGATAAGTCATATCGGCGAACGTGAGCGCCAGCTGCTCAGCGCGTTTACTTGCGGGGGGCATGTATGTCATAAGAGCTGCGCACTGCTGAGAAATGGCGCACCACTTGTGGAGCGCGTTCGACTGAAAAAGCGGTAGTTTCTTGCGAAGATTGTTTTGGCTATGACGCCTCGGTGCTGAAGCTGGCGAGTGCTCGTTCTAAGCGAAAGGCAGCCGGTGCCCTGCGAATTATGACGGCAGCGCAGCACGACGCAAGCCGCTAGCTGGTGGGTCACGGCGGCGTTATCATAGTGCAAACTGCGAAATGAATTCGTTATGTTTGTCCGGGTTGGGGCACCAAGGAAATACATTCCAGCCATATACATCAAGGGGAAAAGCGCCTGCCTGTCTCGGGCAGAGCCGACCCCGCACCAAATGGGGAACGGAGACTTGATCCCACTCAACCGAAGGTCAGCATGAAGGCGTCAGCTCCAGTATCAAAGCCGAACGATCGAGCAAAT
>CALRRI020000052.1:0-11572 GCA_943370475.1 Hydrogenophaga intermedia | reverse complement strand
CCGGCCCGATCTTGCACGCAAGCTGGTCCGCACCGCGCACGCCCGCAAGATCCCGGTGGTGCTGACCCAGAGCGAGGTAAAACGGCTGCTCGATGCGACCACCAGCCTCAAGCATCAGGCCGCATTGTCGGTCGCCTATGGTGCGGGTCCGGTTCGCGAACTCCCATACGGGCCAGCGGCATTGCGCCCGCGCAAACAGGCCGGACAGATGGCAGCATCCGACTACCGCCAAGACCCGATTTTACTCTTGCATCTTCTGGGGCGTCCACAGATGGATAGCCGAATGGCTGCTTTTCGTGGCGAACAGCAGGCACGACTTACTGCTTTGCGGCTGCTATAGGGCGGACACTTTCAGTGAACCCTCTTGCCGACTGCGATCACTTGCTGAAACGCATACAAATCAACTTTCAGGGCTAGCCCAGCTAATGCCTCTCAGCGTGGAGAACCGAGGCGCTTTCTCGATCTTGGAGGTTTGCTAGGGTGCGCTTGTGTCTTCGGGCCGAGAGCATGCTCCACCCCCACGACGCTGCGAAGGCGACAGCCCCTATCCAGATGATGCCGCAATTGGCTTGGCCAACCTTCGGCAGCACACCACGGCTCCCAAGGCCAATGCCAGCGATAAGGCCCAACGGCCCACCCACATACCCGATTCTTGCAAGAAGCAGGCCTGTTTGGGCACGTCGTTGCACAAAGGAGCGGTAGGCCTCGACCGTATCGCCCTGCATCTGCCACACTTTTCGCCTGATTTGGATCGTGATCGCGAGCCACGCCAGCGCGAAGACAGCCAGCCCGGTGAAGATGGCTTGCTCGAATCCTGTCGAGCGGAGAGCCCAGAAGAAGAAAACGCCGCTCGCACCCAAGGAGACAAGAGCTTCGAGCGACGCCCCGCGCCGTAACGTCGCCTGTCCTTGACCTACTTGCGCCCGCATCTGACTGATCGAACGGTCGCCACTAGGAATAGCGCTCCAAGCGGCGCGCATCGTGTCAAGTTCGTTGTCCAAGTCCGTCATTCCGTTTCCATCACCTTGCGCAGTGCCTCGCGCAGCCGCGTGGCACGTGTGAACACGGCCCCCTCGCTGATGCCTAAGGTCTCAGCTATCTCGCGGGCCGAAAAACCCTCGAGATACAGGGTCGCCACCTTCCGCAGGCCATCTGGCAAACGGGACACCGCTAACTGCAATCGTCGGCCAAGATTTGCGCGAGCGACCGCATCATCAGCCATCTCGGCTTCGTCCTCGACCGTATCCGAGAGCGCGTCGTGCTTCGGCACCCGGATGATCCGCCGCACATGGCTCACGCAGACATTATGCGTCACCCGCGCTACGAAAGTCCGCAAAGAGCAGTCTTGGCGCCAAGACGGCGCTGCGCGCCACAGTGCGAGCGCCACCTCCTGCCTCAGGTCATCGCGACACGCTGGATTACTCTCCATTCCAGCAATGATCCGGTCAATCATTGCCGCATGCTCTGTAAGCGCCTTGTCGAAGACGTTAGATGACACCTGATGTCACGTCACAGACGGGAGAATTGTTCGGCTCCCTCGCTGCTAGCACGAAGGAAGAACGCCGCTACCCGAAGAGAGAGCCACCAAATCGGCAAAAACAGGAGGAAGATCAGCGTCCAGTAAGCAAGAGGCCCCTGAGCGAAGGTGAAAATGATAGACGCAACCGGCGTCACTAGATCAGGCAGCCGGAAACTTATTAAGCCGTTATTGAAGACCGCGAAAGCCTTGAAGAGCAGCATCCCGGGAACCAGAGCAAGATAGTGGAATGCAGACTTTGGCACATTCTGCTCTGAAAAGGGATTGAGATAGATCCAGTTGAACATCGCCCTTTCAGGGCGGGTGATGTAGCGCTGGTCGATGCGCGCTCGATTGCGCCACGCCCATATTAGCATGAAGCAGGTAAATGCGAGCATCGCGGCGTTTAGCAAAAGAAAGCGCGCCATCCTGAGGCCACCCTCACCATCTGCCATCGTAGGGTTGAACTCGTTCGCACCTGCAGCGATACCCAAAATCGTGGACGCGAAGTCTGCGCCGGTAAGCGCGACAAACCCTGCGATGTATGCCCAAACCCATTTCTGCATAGAAACCTCCTGTTCAGACCCAATAGTCGTTCTCTGCAGAAAAACCTTACATTGTGTCCGAAACAAATTTCTGCTGGCCCGGTGCTCCAAATGAACCTCGTGTTCGATGGGGACAGGCAGGCCGCCGTCTGATCGGCAGAAAGGTGTTGTGTGCTAGGCACGCGAATAGCGCGATGAGGGCGGATCCGCCACGACGGCTCAATTGCTGAATGTTCATAGCCTACCAATGTCAAGCTGCCTGGCCAATGCAGCCACGCGTCCCGTGTCATTTGATATAAGGTCACGCTTGGGAATCTTTGGGCCAAGCCCTGAGTGGAAATGCTTGGTGGCATTGCGCACTCCGCCGGCACCACATTTCCGGGTTTGAGTTGGGCAGCTGAGCAACGGCATTTAAGGGGTCGTTTGCTGAAGGGCAGGAATTTTTCGCGAGCGGGGTAAAGCCGCCATCCGCTGCCTGATCTCAGCGGTGACGGCTGTCGACCCAATGTACGTCTTTCATCTCCGCCACAATGAACGTCTGGGTCCCCAAGAAGTGGCCACGCTGCTTTCGGGATCGCTCAATAGCCAAGAACATCCACGGGACTGGCTGGGAACCTGCCATCCCGCGACCTGTAGGAACGGGACGTACATGCTCACCTTAGGCCCCAGCCGGCGCCCAGTGCGAGATGGGTGTTGGACCAGGCCTCTCGCTGGTTCGCCTCGGCTGTGATGACGCCGACCTCGGCGATAAGCAGCTCGCCTTCGGCCTGCGCAAGCTCGAATGCGCTAGCGGCGCCGGCACGGGCTCGGGCGCGCACTGTCGCGGCGCCTTGCTCGGCCGCCTGCCGGGCCTTGTGGGCCGATGCGGCGGCGCTGCGAGTGCTGCGCCACGCGTCGATCGCGCCGTCTGCTTCCTCAAGCGCGACCAGCAGGCTCCTCTGCCACTGTGCCGCAGCAGCCTCGCTAGAGGCGTCGGCGGCGCGGATTCGGGCGCGCACCTGACCGAGATTGAATATCCCCCAGTTGATTGACGGCCCGATCGAAAAGCGCAGCGCCCCCGCCTCGTCCAGCGAAGCCGGGCTTCCGAGCAGGCTTGCGCCTGCCCCCAGCGATAGGCTTGGATAAAGTGCCGCACGCGAGGCTCCGGCACGCTCGAAGGCGGCGATCAACCGGGCCTCGGCGATTTGCACATCGGGCCGCAGGCGCAGGAGCGTGCGGGGGTCATGGACGGTGAGCGCAGCAGGTGTAACGAGGGCTCGCGGCTCTGTGCCTAGGCCGCGTGCGGCAAGTGCCACCGGATCCTCGCCGGTCAGCACCGCGATCCGGCGGATCGCGTTGCGCGCGGCATGCTCGGATAGTGGCAGTTCACCTTCGGTCTCGGCGCGCAGGCGCTCGAGCGGCGCGAAATCCGCCGCCAGCGCCGCCCCGCTCCGGGTCCGCTTGGCGCCGATCACCAGCATCCGGTCCATCGCGGCAAGGCGTTCGCGCACCAGGCCTGCGGTCTGCTCGGCGCGGGCGAGATCGAGCCACGCGCGCACCACCTGCGCGGCAACTGCCGCCTCGGTCTGGCGGCGCTCCCACAGCATCGCCTCCGCGTCTGACCCGGCGGCTCGGGCCGTGGCTGCGCTGCCGCCGGCGAGGTCGATCTCCCAAGCGAAATCGACGCCGAGGGTGGCGATGGTCTGGTCGCCGAAAGGCTCGGGCGTGATGAATACCGGCGGCTGGGCCTGCGAGGATTCCCTCAGCCGCTGCACTCCGGCGCCCGCTCCGCCCTGCACGCCCCGCGCCCGCCGAGCTTCACCGGCAAGCGCGCGCGCAGCCTTGAGGTTGGCGTCGGCTGCGGCAAGATCGTGATTGGCGGCTAGCGCCTGTGCCACAAATCGATCCAGCTCGGCAGAACCGAAGTCGCGCCACCAATCGAGCCGGATAGCGCCAGTCTGGATCGCGGGATCGTTTGCAGACCAAGCTGCCTGTGGGGCAGGCGGGAGCGGAAGCGGAGGGGCCGAACCGGCGCATCCGGCGAGCAAGCCAGCCCCAAGGGCCAGCGCAAGGAAACGGGGGGTGAGTTTCATGAGATCAGCTCCGAATTGAGGGGATCAGGCGGCGGTCGCGCCCTGCTTTTCGCGGAACAGCAGGGCGTAGAGCGCAGGGATAAGGACGAGGGTGATGAGCGTGCCGAGCGCCAGTCCGCCGATCATGGCTGCGGCCATCGGACGCCACAGCGCGCCGCCGAACAGGAACAGCGGGATGAGGCCAGTGATGCAGGTCAGCTTGGTCATCACGATCGGGCGCAGCCGGACTGCGGCAGCGGTAGCGACCGCGTCCTGCAACTCGCGTCCGGCCCCGCGCTCTTCCTGCACCCGTTCGAGCAGCAGCACCGCGTTGTTGACGATGATCCCGGCCAGCGCCAGCAGGCCCAGCGTGGCCGTGAAGCTCATCGCCTCGCCCGATAGCTTGAGACCCACCGAAGCGCCGATCAGCACGAAGGGGATCGATGCCATGATGATCGCGGTTTTCCTCAGCGATCCGAACTGCCAAAGGAACAGCCCCGCCATGCCGAGCAGCGCGAAGGGAAAATAGGTCTCGATCCCCGCATTGGCATCGGCGCTTTCCTCGATGTCTCCGCCCAGTTCGATGCGGTGGCCGGGTGCAAGGTTGAGGCCCTTGATCGCGGGGTCCACAGCATCGACGATCTGCTGCGAGGTCAACCCGGCGGCCCGGGCCGTGACGGTGATCACCGGGCTCTGATCGCGGCGCAGCAACACGCTTGGCTGGTCGGCGAGGCGGATTTTGGCGATCTCGTGCAGGGCAATCGGCCCATTCGCGCCGAACACGGGCAGCACACCAAGCCGTTCTGGCAGCGTTCGGTCGGCAGCGGTGCCCCGCAGCACGATGGGAACCTGCGCGCTGCCTTGGCGCAGCACGGTGACCGGCATCCCGCCGGTAGCTGTATCGAGCGAGCGGGCGACGGCTGCCGAACTGGCTCCAGCCGCCAGCGCGCGCGCCTGATCGATCTCGACCGCGAGGCGTACAATCCGCCCCTCACCATCGTCCCGCACGTCTTCGCTGCCCGGCACCTTGATTAGCGCCTGCTTGAGCGCGGCGGCAGCGCGTTCGAGCTCGGCGCGATCAGGGCCGGTCAGGCGGAACACCGCAGTATTGGCCTCGGACGTGCCGAGCGAGAAGCGTTTGGGTTCGATCCGCGCCTCGGGGAACCGCTCGCCCAGCGCCGCGCGCAGCCGTGTCACCACTGCGGCGGCATCGGCATCTTCGGCGAGGTTCACGATCCCATAGGCGCGGTGCGGGGCCGGCAGCGGCGGGTTGAGCCCAAGGATGAAGCGCGGACCGCCGTCGTTCACATAGACCACGTTGCTTTCGATCTCGGGGAAGGCCTTGCGATCCGCCAGCAGCGCCGAGGCCTTCTGGGCCACGGCCAGCGTCGCGCGGGTCGAGGCGCCCGGGGCAAGCTCGATCGGCACCTGAACCTGCGGGCGAGCGGATTCGGTGAACAACTCTGACGGGATCGTGGCAAACAGGCCGAGCGAAAGCGCGAGCAGCCCCACCATCGCCCCTGCCACCCGCGCAGGATAAGCGACCACAAGCTGCACCTTGCTCGCATACCAGCCGCGCACCCGGGCCAGCCAACCGTGGTTTTCTGCCTCGGTGTCATGGGCCCCTGCGAACATCTCTGCCATCAGAGGGGTTACGGTCAGCGCCAGCAGCAGCGACAACAGCAGCGTCACGGCCAGCACGATCGCCAAGCTGCGCATGTATTCGGCGGTGTCGCTGACCCCTGCGGCTAGCGGAGCGAAGGCGAGGATGATCGCGAGGCTCGAAGTCAGCAGCGGCGCGGCCATGGTATGCCCCGCAGCCGCCGCTGCCGCGCGGCGATCTTCGCCCAGCGCGAGGCGGCGCTGATAGTCCTCGACGACCACGATCCCGTTATCGACGAACAGGCCGAGCGAGATGATCACTGCGCCGATCGAGACCATGTGCAGCTCAATCCCCAGAAGGCGCATGACTAGGAGCGTCCCCATCACCGTCAGCGGGACAATTAAGCCGGTCACCAGCCCTGCGCGCCAGCCAAGGAACTGCACCACCACAAGCATCACCACCGCGACCGTTTCAAGGAAGGTCTGCCCGACCTTGGTGAGGTCGGTCGCGACCACGGCGGACTGATCGGTGATGCTGGCCAGGCGCATGCCTGCGGGCAGATCGGCTTCGACTTCATTGATCCGCTCATCAAGCCGGTCGGCGAAGGACAGCACATTGGAGCCGCCGCGCATCGAGATACCGAGCACCACCGCCGGCTCGCCATTGACCAGCGCCGCCGTCTGGGGTGGATCGGCAGGGCCGCGGGTGACCGAAGCCAGTGCGCCGAGCGGCAAGCTCGCCCCCTCGGGCAGCGCGATCGGCACGGCGGAAAGCGCCGCTTCGTCAGACAGGTCGCCGCTCGGCTCGAGCGCCAGGAGGCGGCGCCCGGTATCGATCTCGCCTGCCGCGGCGACGATGTTGCGCTCGGCCAATTGCCCCGCCAGCTGATCATAGGTCAGACCCGCTGCCGCCAACCGCTGCGGCGTAACTTCGATAAACACCCGCTCCTCGCGCACGCCATGGAGCGAAATGCGCTCGACCCCTTCGACCGATTGCAGCCGTTCGCGCGCGGTCTTGGCCCAGTCTTCCAGCTGACCTGCGCTAAAGCCCTTGCCAGTCAGCGCCAGGCTGCGCACTGCGACGCGAGCGAATTCGTCGTTGATGACGTAATCGCTTGTCCCCTCGGGCAAGGCGGGCCGGGCTTCAGCAAGCTTGCTGCGCAGCTTCTGCCAGATCGCCGGCAGGCGCTGCGCTGGCGTCCCGTCATGCAGCGTCGCCGTAGTGATCAGCGCGCCGGGGCGGACCACGGTTTCGATCGTCTTGATGTCTGCGATCTCGCGCAGCTTGTCCTCGATCGGCCGCGCAACGAGTTGCTCAACGCGGTCGCTGGTAGCACCGGGCAAATAGGCTTCCACCGTGGCGATGCGCACCTCGACATAGGGCTCTTCCGTGGCGGGAAAATCGAACAGGGCGACGAGCCCTGCGACGAAAAGCGCGAGCGCAGCGGCAAGGGTGAAGCGGCTGCGCTTGAGCGCTGCGGCGGTAATCGACATGGGATGGTCCTTGGGAGAGGGGATTGGCGTCCGATTCAGCGCTGGGCGCGGTGGGGGCGCACGGGAAGACCGGCTTCGAGGAACTCGCCCCCGGCTGCGACCACGAGGTCGCCGGGGGCAATCTTACCCACGATCAGTGCGTGCGATCCGGCGATGGCGCGCAGAGTGACGGGGGTCTGGAGCAGACGCTTGTCGGGGCCGACAACCAGCACCGATTGCGACCCGCCGCGCCCATTCAGCACCGCGGGGAGCGGCACACTCAGACTTGCGCCGGGCTCGGTGCGTGTGGCCAGTTCAACGACCAGACCCGGTGCCGGAGCCCCCGACAGCACGGTAAGCACCGCCATCCGTGCATCGCCGCCACTTTGGGAGCGGGCACTGATGCCGATGACACGGGCCTCTCCCCCGCCGCTGGCATGTCGGAATGCCAGGCGATCGCCGGGCTTGAGATTGCGGGCCAATTCGCCCGGCAGCACCGCATCAATCCGGCGCTCGCCCGCGCCCTCAATCGCGAAGGCGACCTCGCCGGCTGCAAGCACGGCGCCAAGGCTGGCCTGCCGGGCAGCCACGATCCCGCTCACCGGCGCGCGCAGCACGCCCTCGGCGGCGTCGCGGCGCGCGGCGGCAGCGGCAGCACGGGCGGCCTCGCTTGCCGCGGCAGCGGCACGCGCCTCACCGCGCGCGGCTTCGAGGTCGGCATCGGAAGCGGCGGCATCAACATGTAACGCAGCGGTGCGTGCTGCATTTCGGGCGCGCTCTTCAGCGGTGATCATGGCCTGCCGGGCCGCGGCTTCGGCCTGGCGGCTGCGCAGTTGCGCCGATTGCGCGTCCAGCCGGGCGAGCACCTGCCCCTGCGTTACGCGGTCGCCGACATCAGCGTGAAGTGCCAGCACGCGCCCTCCTTGCACGGCGGCGACGACAGCTTGATTGTCACCGCGCACGGTGCCGATGGCTATCACTCCGCCACTTTGGGGAAGATCTACCGGAGCGACCAGCACAGTCCGGGGCTGGTTAACAACGGGCGTATCACTGCTGCTGCAAGCAGCCAGAGTGAGGGTGAACACGGGAGCAAACCCTGCTACAAAAA
The DNA here is from genome assembly GCA_943370475.1 of Hydrogenophaga intermedia. Classification (GTDB taxonomy): domain Bacteria; phylum Pseudomonadota; class Alphaproteobacteria; order Sphingomonadales; family Sphingomonadaceae; genus Blastomonas. The sequence goes on along the minus strand of CALRRI020000052.1, from coordinate 3,277 downwards.
TAAGTGATGACTTACTCACATTAGGCTCCAAAAAAAACCCGCCGAATGGCGGGGCGATAGATAGCGGGACCGGTGCGGCAGCTACTAAGAAGGGTGTCGTGGGTTAGCGAATGCGTCGATGATCATTTGGCTCGCGGCGTGTGTCATCCTCGCTTGGTCGGCGCCGGAAAAGGCGAGCCGCCCATAGAGGCCATCGTAGAGGGCCAAGATCAGCTCTGCGATCACTGCGGGATCGACGTCTGCTCGCACCTCTCCCGCCTGTTGGCGGTGCTCGAGCAGGGTGCGCGTCGCTGCGACCATCCTGCTATCAGCCGCTGCTACTACTGCTGCAATCTCCGGATTGCGGGCAGCTTCAGCAATGATTTCAAGCTTGAGCCTAGTCTGTTCTGCACATTCGGGTTCGGCGGCAAGCAGCGTATCCATCCGAGCTAGGCCTTCTCGCAAGGAGCCAGCCTCGTCAACAAGGCGCAACAGCGCGAGGTCTTCAGCAAGGTCATCCTCGATCAGGGCCCGCACGAGATCGTCCTTGGTCGGGAAATACTGGTAAAGGTTGGCAACGCTCACCCCGGCCTCGACACTGATTTCGGCTGTGGTTGCAGCATGAAAGCCCTTTCGCAGAAAGCAGGCCCGCGCACCCTCGATAATCTGCGCACGCCGCTGCGCACGCGCTTCGGGGTTGGTGGGCCGGCCCAAGGGAATCGGTTTGTGGCTCGGTTTCGTCATGCGGCTTTAAATAAGCAACGACTCACTTATGTCAAGCATCGAAATTGTTACCGAGCCTTTATCGGTGCGGGCATCCTTCAATCCTCATTGACGGCCTGTAGCCTCTTCAGTCCGCGCAGCACGGCTTTGAACAGACAGAGGGCGTTTGCCATCGCCAAAACGTGGGATGTTGCGAAAGGCGGCGGTGGGATTTCTTGTTACAGGTTGGATATCGGGAATCGAACTTTGAATGGAAGCCATCAACGACCTGACCATCCTAGTGTCGGCTTCTGGTCAAGCCGGTCATTCGACATGCCGTTTAGGAACGACTGCAAAGTCCCACTTAGCGCCCTTCCATGCTGCACAGATGGTGCATAGCGAGAGGAAAACTGTGGGGCGTTGGGCTATAAGCCGCTTGCTGCGCCCGGTCACCTCGGCGACCTTCTCCGGTCCATAGTGCTCGATGATCCCGTCCAACGCTGGCTTGATCGGCGGCATGGCGCACAGATGCTCGATCATCTCGCTGCGGCGGGCGATCGCAGTCTGGTTGTGGACTGGACGGCCTTCCTCGTCGAACATCGGTGCCGAGCGCTGAGTACCGGTATCATCGACGAACACCTGCATCTGTTGCGTGGGGAATACACCCGCCGGTAGCCATAGCGGACGTGCGTCTCGCAGATCTCCTTGATGCGCTTCTTCAGGAAGGCCGGATCGGTGCGGCGGGACTGGTAATGATAGGTCGAACGATCGAAGTGCAGTGCGGCACACGCCCTGCGGATCGTAACCTGCCAGTCCTGCCGAACCGCGTCGATAATCTCGCGCTTGCGATCCGGCCTCAGAGCTTTCGTTTGATAACTTCCTGCAGCATCTCGCGATCCAGCGTCAGGTCCGCCACGATCCGCTTAAGCCGGCTGTTCTCGTCCTCCAGCTCGCGCAGCCGTCGCATCTCCGATGGCAGCAGCCCCGCGTATTTCTTTTTCCAGTTGAAGTAGGTCGCCTGGCTGATCCCTGCCTTGCGGCAGACCTCAGCGACGGGCGTGCCTTCCTCGCCCTGCTTGATGACGAACGCCTTCTGCGCGTCCGTGAACTTCGATGCCTTCACGCCAAACCTCCTTGCCCAGCCAAGGAAACCTACGGCGGAAAACTCTACCCGCAAATGGTCCCAATTTCAGGTGGCAGAGCAAGGAGAACCAGCCAGCAAACCAGATTTACAATGCACTGTTAGCGCTCGTCCATATGCTGCGTCATCAAAGCCAAGACACCACATTTGCACAGGGTTTGGCCAGCCTGATCAAATGTCGGTCAGCTGCCGATCGACGCTCTATGGGGGTTCCCGATAACTGTGTGGCAAGGCTTTGCTAGCAATCGGATTAATGCCCACGTGACACTTTGCCCCCGGCTAAAGTGTCACCCTGGACAGCTGGCGCACACCGGAGAATGTCTATTGTCAGTCGTGTAGCTCCAATCCTGCGATCGGGCGCATGCAGGCAGAGTGTCACACAAGTCAAATCGTCAGATAGAAGGCCAAAGGGGATTCACAAGATTCACCTTTTGTGCTCAATACTGATCCATGGAAACTAACGAACAGATTGCCGGTGTCGGGGGCGTTTTTGGAATCCTGGCCAAAGTCTCCAAGAGGCCACGCTATGCATTTCTGGTGCTGCAACTGGTTGCAGAAGCTGCAGATGCGGGAGGCCGCGCTGGGCCTTATGTCCATCTGTCACAGTCGCCGACGACGCTCCGCGATTGGTTGTGCAGGCAACTCTTGCCTTTGAGTGGTCAAGGCAGCAAACGCGCCGCCCTTCATCACCGGGTCGAAGCGTCTCTACGCCACGCCCTTACGGGAAATACGAAGGTGGACCGAGAATTGATTGATCAGGCGGTTGAAGAACAGGTTCTTTCTGTCGGCCGAGCAAATGTCAGCCGGGCTATCTCAGATCTGGTTCGCGCCGGCCTCGTGACGCGGCATTATTGTGGCTATGCGACGAACCATCACAACCGCGGTGGTGGAAGACATGCCGTTTACGTGGTCAATTCCCATGTGCTGTCGCTTCTGCGGCGACCGGCACATGCACCGCAAAACGGACCTAGGTTGACCAGATCACAGGGTGATCTCTTTGCGACCTGACTAGTTTCAGACGATTGCAAATTGCAATGCCGAATTATAAGCACTCTGATCATACTAAGCTATTGATTTAATTTAACATAATCAACATTATCGAACTTTGTGAAATTCGTCTGATGCTGGGACGAAGTGGCCAATCTCAGCCGGCATGCCCAATGGCTGGTATCGCCAGGAGCGGACACGATCCTGCGCGTAAGCGCATGTAGCAGAGATCCAAGGCTCGCTTCCTGAACCCAAATTGCAGAAAACGGCGCCACGGCGGTCAACGACTAGCCTTGTGATGGCCCCGCAACACGCAACCTGGGGTCGGTTCCGGCTGAGGGCGAAATGACACCCTAAGCGCTGGCACCCTTGGGCCAGAGATATTCCCCGGTGAGCAGGATGTGCGCCCACCCGAGCGGGGAGATATGGGCGAGCAAATGGTCGGGCGTATCGAGCCCTTCGCGACGT
>CALRRI020000051.1:0-12241 GCA_943370475.1 Hydrogenophaga intermedia | reverse complement strand
GTCATCGACCGGCTGATCGCCGACATTGCCGATCTCGACGGTCCCGGCGCGGCGCAGACGCATGCCGTGTCGCTCGACGAGATCATCGCGGTGTTCGGCGATCTGGTCAGCGACCAGAGGCTCGACGATTCGATGCGCGCCGAGATCCTCAGCCTGCCGACCGAGGCGTTTCTGGGCGAACAGATGCTGGTGGTGCGGCCCGAGGCGATCCATGCCGCGCGCCGGGCCTTGCGCAAGGCGATCGGGTCGCGGTTGCTCGACCCATGGCGGATTGCGCATGAACGCGCATCAGCGGTGCCCTATTCGCTCAGCCGCGAGGCGCGCGGCGCGCGCAAGATCAAGTCGCTGGCATTGGGCTATATCGCCTCGGCCGAGGCAGCGGACGCCGCCACGATCGCCTTCGACCAGTTCGCCCGCGCCGACAACATGACCGACCGGCAGGGCGCAGTAGCGGTGCTCGCCAGCATGCAGGCCGATGCCCGCGAAACGGCGCTCGACAGCTTCTACAACCGCTATCAGGGCAATGCCCTGGTGATCGACAAATGGTTCTCGCTGCAGACCGGATCGGGCCACCCGCGCGTCTACGAGCAGACGCTCGAGCTGATCCGGCACAAGGATTTCACGCTGACCAACCCCAACAGGGTGCGTGCGCTCTACTGGCCGTTCGTCTCCAACCAGGCCGCCTTCCACGATGCCAGCGGGCGCGGTTACGATCTGCTGACCGATGTCATCCTGCGGCTCGATCCGATCAACCCGCAGACCACCGCGCGCTTCATCGCGCCACTGGGTCGCTGGCGGCGGTTCGACGAGGCCCGCGCAGCCATGATGCGTGGCTGCCTGGAGCGCATCCTGGCGCAGCCGGGGCTTTCCAAGGATGTGACCGAACAGGTGGTGAAGAGCCTTGAGTGAAATGCAAAACGTACCCCTCCTCACCTCCCCCGCCCTCGGTACGATCGCGCACGGCTTCACCGGGCGGCGCGGCGGCGTGTCCACCGGGCTGGTCGCGGGATTGAACGTCGGCCTGGGGTCGGATGACGATCCGGCGGCGGTGCACGAGAACCGCAGGCGCGCGGCCGAGGCCATCCTGCCCGGCTCGGCGCTGGTCACGCTGCACCAGGTGCACAGCGCCGATGTCATCCGCGTCAACGCTGCCTTTCCGATCGAAGACCGCCCCAAGGCCGATGCGATGGTCACCGACCGGCCCGGCCTGCTGCTGGGCGTCCTGGGCGCGGACTGCCCGCCGATCCTGTTCGCGGACGAGGCCGCAGGCGTGATCGGCGCGGCGCATTCGGGCTGGAAAGGCGCGTTTGCCGGCGTCGGCGAAGCGACCGTCGCCGCGATGGAGCGGCTGGGCGCCGACCGGTCGCGCGTTGTCGCCGCGATCGGCCCGTGCATCCAGCAGAAGAGCTACGAGGTCGATGCCGGCTTCTTCCAGCGCTTCTGCGAGAGCGATCCGGAAAACGAACGCTTCTTCCGCGAAGGCCGCACAGATCACTATCAGTTCGATCTGGAAGGCTTCATCGCGTCACGGCTGGCCGCCTGCGGCATCGGCACGGTGCATGTGAGCGGGGTCGATACCTATGCAGACGAACAGGGCTATTACAGCTTCCGCCGCGCGACGCACCGCGGTGAGCCCGATTACGGGCGCCAGATGGGGGCGATCGGGCTGAGGGGGTAGGCTCGCTCTTCCCGCACTTAAATGCTCCCCTCCCTGGAAGGGAGGGGTTAGGGGTGGGTCGAAGCGATATTGAAAAAACGGTGGCCTGGTAACGGCTTACCCACCCCCAGCCCCTCCCTCAAAGGGAGGGGAGTTTGGGGCAAGCGAGAGGGGATGTCTTCGCTTTGCAGAACATCTGGGGCCTTCTCATCGGCGTGCTGGGCTTTGCGCTGACGCTTGTGCTGCCCGCGCCTGCGGGCATGGAGCCACATGCGTGGAGCACCGCAGGGCTGGTGTTCTGGATGGCGGCATGGTGGATGACGCAGGTCGTGCCGCTGACCGTCACTGCCTTGCTGCCGTTCGTGGTGCTGCCGCTGACCGGGGTGATGAGCGCGAACGATATCGCCGCGGAATATTACTCGCCGATCCTGTTCCTGATCCTGGGCGGCGCGTTTCTGGCGCTGGCGATCGAACGGGTCGGGCTGCACAAAAGACTCGCGCTCGCCATCGTCAACCGCTCGGGCCACACCTCGGCGCAGCTGCTGTTCGCGTTCATGATCGCCACCGCGACGCTCTCGCTGCTGATCTCGAACACCTCGACCACCTTGATCATGGTGCCAATCGCCAGCGCGGTGCTGTTGGCGGGCAATGTCGCTGAAGGCGAAACCGAGGGGCTTGCCGGCGCGCTGATGATGGGCATCGCCTTTGCCGCGTCGATCGGCGGGCTGGGCACCTTGGTCGGATCGCCGACCAATGCGATTGCCGCAGGGCTGCTCGAAAAGACCACGGGGCTGCAGATCGGCTTTGCCGAATGGGCGGCCTATGGCATGCCGATCGTGATCCTTAGCGTTCCGCTCAGCGCCTATATCCTGGCACGCGTGCAACGCCTCGCCAACCATCCGTTCGATGTCGATGCCGCGCGCAGCGCGATCGCGCGGCAGGACCAATGGAGTATTCCCGAAAAGCGGCTGATGCCGGTGATCGCTTTGGTCGTCATCGCGTGGATTTTGCAGCCCTGGTTCAGCGACATGCTGCCCAAGGGCGCGCTGACCGATGGCAGCATCGCGGTCATCGCCGGCATCGCACTGTTCATCCTGCCCGATGGCACCGGTCGGCCCATGCTGGTGTGGAAAGAGGCGAACCGTGCGCCGTGGGACGTCATCATGATGTTCGGCGGCGGGCTTGCGCTCGCTGCCGGGATCGGCGCATCGGGGCTCGACGGCTGGATCGGCACCGCGCTAGAGCCGCTGGCGGGCGTGCCGCTGATCGTCATTGCATTGGCACTGACCGCACTGGTCGTGCTGGTGACCGAATTTGCCAGCAATGTCGCGACCGCGAGCGGGGTGATGCCGGTCGTCGCCAGCCTGATCGTGACCTTGGGCGTCGATCCGGTGCTGCTCGCGATGCCGGTGGCAATGGCCGCGAGCTGGGGCTTCATGCTGCCCTCGGGCACCGGGCCCAATGCCATCGCCTGGGCCAGCGGCAACATTTCGCTGCCGCGTCAGCTGAAAGCCGGGCTTTGGCTCGATATCGCGGGCGTTCCCCTCATGGTCGGCACGATCTGGATGGTTTCCTTTGTAATCAGTTGAGCGCTCGGGCATAGTCGCGGACATGACAAGGGACGGGGAAAAGCCCCGCCCAGATCGCAGGAACCCCGCATATGACCGACACCCCGATCAAGCCGATCACCACCCCGACCCCGCGCCGCAAACCCAAGCCCAAGGTTGAGATGCTGGGCGGGCGCAAGCTCAAGCCAGCCACGCTGATGATGGGCCATGGCTTCGACCCCGTCTTGTCCGAAGGATCGCTGAAAGCCCCGATCTTCCTCACCTCGACCTTCGCGTTCGAGAATGCGGCGGCGGGCAAGCGCCATTTCGAAGGACTGACCGGCAAGCGCCCCGGCGGCGCCGAAGGCCTGGTCTATTCGCGCTTTAACGGCCCCAATCAGGAAATTCTGGAAGATCGCCTGAGCATCTGGGACGATGCCGAGGACTCTCTGGTGTTTTCCAGCGGCATGTCGGCCATCGCGACACTGCTGCTCGCCTATTGCAGCAATAACGATGTCATCGTCCATTCGGGCCCGCTCTATGCCGCGACCGAAACGATGATCGCGCGCATCCTGTCGCGCTTCGGCATCACCTATCTCGACTTCCCCGCAGGCGCGACCCGCGAGGAAATCGACATGGTGATGGAACAGGCGAAGGACATGGCGGCCAAGCAGGGCGGCCGCGTCGCGATGATCTATCTCGAAAGCCCCGCCAACCCGACCAACGCTCTGGTCGATATCGAGGCGGTGGCGGCATCGCGCGATGCCGTGCTGGGCATCGAGACGCCGACCCCGATCGCAATCGACAACACCTTCCTGGGGCCCCTGTGGCAGCAGCCCCTGCATCACGGCGCAGACATCGTGGTCTACAGCCTGACCAAATATGTCGGCGGGCACAGCGACCTGGTCGCAGGCGGGCTTTCGGGCCCCAAGACATGGATGGATCCGGTGCGCGCGCTGCGCAACACCATCGGCACGATCTGCGATCCCAACACCGCCTGGATGCTGATGCGGTCGCTTGAGACGGTCGAGCTTCGCATGAACCGCGCGGGCGAGAATGCCGCCAAGGTCTGCGAATATCTGGCGCAGCACCCCAAGGTCGAGGGCCTGGGCTATCTCGGCATGATCCACGATGCGCGCCAGCAGGACATTTTCGACCGGCATTGCACGGGCGCAGGATCGACCTTCTCGCTGTTCATCAAGGGCGGCGAGACCGAGAGCTTCCGCTTCCTCGATTCGCTCCGCATCGCCAAGCTGGCGGTGAGCCTGGGCGGCACCGAGACGCTCGCCAGCCATCCGGCCGCGATGACCCACCTGTCGGTGCCCGATGCTCGCAAGGCGGCGCTCGGCATCACCGACAATCTGGTGCGCATCTCGATCGGCGTGGAGGACCCCGACGATCTGATCGCCGATTTCGAACAGGCGCTGGACGCGGTTTGAGGAAGGTGTCCGGCTTGTCGCATGCTGCGGGGAGCCGGAACCGCCTCAGCGAATGGCGCGATAGGGCACGCCGCCGCTGCCTGCCTGGCGCTGGCGGATCAGCCGGATGTAAGTGGCTGCAAGACCGCCGTTGATCCGGTCCCAGCTATATTTCTCGCTGCGGCGGACCCCGGCCATGCCGTGCGCGTGGCGCAGCGCCAGGTCATCGCAATAGGCCTGCAGCGCATCGGCGAACTCCATTGTCGCTCCGGGACGGACGAGCTGACCGGTCACGCCGTGTTCGACCAGGCTTTCGCTGCCCGTCGCGCGCGCCGCCACCACCGGCAGGCCGCACGCCATCGCTTCTAAGGTCACATTGCCGAAGGTTTCGGTGATCGACGGGTTGAAGAACAGGTCCATGCTGGCGACCGCGCGGCCGAGGTCGGCACCGCCCTGAAAGCCTGCGAACACCGCGCCGGGGAGCCGCGATTCGAACCAGCCGCGCGCGGGCCCCTCACCCACTACCAGCACCTGATGGGGGATCTTGCGGCGCACCAGCCGGTCGATCGAATCGGAAAAGACGTCGAGCCCCTTTTCCATCACCAGCCGGCCCAGAAAACCGATCACCGGGACATCGTCCTTCAGCCCAAGGCTGCGCCGCCAGTCCAGGTCGCGGACCTGCGGATTGAAGATATGCTTGTCGACGCCGCGCGACCAGATGCCGACGTCATAGCTCATCCGCTGTTCGCGGAGCACCTGCGCCATGGAATCGGACGGCGCGACGATGGCATCGCACTTGCGGTACAGGCGGCGCAGGATCGCCTCAAGCACCGGCTCCAGAAACGCCATGTTGTAATAGCGCGGGTAGGTCTCGAACCGGGTGTGCACCGACCCCAGCACCGGGATATTGTGCCGCTGCGCCCAGCGCACCGCACTGTGACCCGCGCTGTCCGGGCTGGAGACATGGACGATATTGGGCGCGAACCGGTTCAGGTCCTTCTTGATCGACGGCGGCAGGATGGTGGTGACGCGATATTCGCTGCGCCCCGGGATCGGCAGCGACGGCAGGCTGACCAGATCGCCTGCCGGTTCGAACGCCGGGGTCTTGGTGGTGGGCGAATAGACCCGCACTGCCGCGCCATGCTCCAGCAGCCAGCCAACCAGACGATTGAGCGCCTGGTTGGCGCCGTCGCGCACGTAATTGTAGTTACCGCTGAACAGCGCGATGCGAAGGTCGGAAACGTCCATGATCGGGACGCCTTAGGCGCGCTGGGCCGGAAAAGCCAGAGCGTGCCGCTCAGGCTTCGGCCGCGACCGGTTGCAGCGGCGGGACCAGCCGGATCCGGGTGACGCGGCGTTCGTCGCCATCGACGATCTCCAGCTGCCAGCCGCTGTCGTGCTCGAGCACCCGGCCGGGTGCAGGCACCTCGCCCGCGAGCACGAAGGCAAGGCCTCCCAGCGTATCGACATCCTCGTCGATCTCGCCCAGCGCAACGTCGATCAGCTTGGCGACATCATCGAGCTCGGCGCGTGCATCGGCATCCCAGCTGCCGTCCTCGCTTTGGGTGACCAGGGTTTCGGGCTCGTCGTCATGCTCGTCCTCGATGTCACCGACGATCTCCTCGACCAGATCCTCGATCGTCACCAGGCCTTCGGTGCCCGAATATTCGTCGATGACGATGGCAAGATGGGTGCGCGTCTGGCGCATCTCTGCCAGCAGATCGAGTACGCCCATGGTCTCGGGCACAAAGCGCGGCTGGCGGATCAGGCTATCCCAAGTCTCGGGGCGCGGGCCGTCCGCCGCGATGATCGGAAAGACGTCCTTGATATGCACCATGCCGACGATGTGATCGAGCGATCCTTCGTACACCGGAACGCGGCTGTGGCCGTGCTCCGCGAAGATCTGCACCAAAGCATCGAAGCTGGCGTCTTTGTCGATCGCGATGATGTCGCTGCGCGGCACGGCGACATCGTCGACATCATGCTCGCTGAAGTGCAGCAGGTTGCGCAGCATCTCGCGCTCGACGCGCGAGAGGTCGCCCCGGGCAGACGTGCCGCTGTCGTCGTCGTCGTCCTCGTGCTCGTCGATGGCCTCTTCAAGCTGGGCGCGCAACGACTGGTCGTGTTGTTCTCCGAACAGCAGGGCCTTCAGACCCCGCCATATTCGTCCCGAACCCTCGTCGCTTGCGGCGGATTTACCGCCGCCATTACTGTCTCCGTCTGCCATGACTGGCTGTATCTTAACCCCGCTGTTCGTTGATATGGGAAGGCAGCATGCGATTACGCTGCGTCAATATGGATTGTCCAACCCCAGATTGGCAAGCGCTTTCACCTCCAACGCCTCCATGTGGACGGCATCGGCCTCTTCGATATGGTCATAGCCGACCAGATGCAGCGCGCCGTGCGCGATCAGATGGGTGGCATGCGCGGCGACCGTCACGCCCTTTTCCGCCGCTTCGGCAGCGCAGGTCTGGAAGGCGAGCATGATATCGCCGAGCAGCACCTCACCATCGTCGGTATTGGCCAGAGCATCGAGCATATCGGGTTCGAGCATCGGGAAGGACAGCACGTTGGTCGGCTTGTCCTTGCCGCGATAATCACGGTTGAGCGCGTGCACCTCGTCATCGGTGCCGAAATGCACGCTGACCGAGACGGTGAACCGCGCGTCGGCGAGCGATCCATAGGGGCTGACGGCGAGCGCCGCTGCGACCGCGCGGGTGGCCAAGGCCTCCCAGTCGATGTCGGAAGGCCAGAGTTCGTCGGCGGAGGTTTCGGTATCGATCATTGAGCCCTTCGAACTCCCCCCCCCCCCCTTCCGTTTGTCCCGAGCGAAGTCGAGGGACGTATGCAGGAACGGTTGCGATCAGGTCCCTCGACTACGCTCGGGACAAACGGGATAAGTTAGATTTTGCGTACGCCAGAATGCTTCACGCATCCTTGCCCTCATAAGCCTCCACGATGCGCCCGACGATCGGATGGCGGACCACGTCGGCGGCAGTGAAGCGGACGGTGCCGATGCCCTGCACGCCTTCCAATCGGCTGACCGCGTCCGCGAGGCCCGATGCCCCGACACCGCCGGGCAGATCGACCTGCTTGGGATCGCCGCAGATCACCATCCGGCTGTTCATGCCGAAACGGGTGAGGAACATCTTCATCTGTGCCGGCGTGGTGTTCTGCGCTTCGTCCAAGATGATGAAGCTGTCCGCCAAGGTACGGCCACGCATGAAGGCGAGCGGCGCGATCTCGATCTCGCCGCTGGCGATCCGCCGCTCGACCTGTTCGGCCGGCAGCGTATCATACAGCGCGTCATAGAGCGGGCGGAGATAGGGATCGACCTTCTCCTTCATGTCGCCCGGCAGAAAGCCCAGACGCTCGCCGGCCTCGACCGCCGGACGCGACAGGATCAGCCGGTTGACGCTGCCGGTGATCAGCTGGCTGACCGCCTGCGCGACCGCGAGATAGGTCTTGCCGGTACCCGCCGGACCCAGTGCGAAGATGATGTCGTCGCGGACCAGGGATTTCATGTACTCGGTCTGCGTCGCCGACCGCGGCACGATGGTCTTCTTGCGCGTGCGGATCATGATGCCGGGAGCCTCGGCGACATCGCTACGCACGATGCCTTCGAGCGTCGGCTCGGCCGACATGCTGATCAGCGCCTCGACCGCGCCTTCATCGATATCCAAGCCCTGTTCGATCCTCTTGTGCAGACCCACCAGCACGTCGCGGGCGCGCGCGGCAGCCTCGGCCTCGCCCTCGATCTGGATGCGGTTGCCGCGTGCGGCGATATAGACGCCGAGCCTGTTCTCGATCGCCACCAGGTTCTTGTCGAACTGGCCGAACAGCGGCCCCAGCAACGTCGGTTCGTCGAACTCGACCCCGATCCGCGCCTTGTTGGCAGGTTCGGGCCGGTTGAACGGAAAATCGGTGCCATAGACCGGAGAGAGCTTCGCGCTCTGCGGCTCGGGCTTGCCCCGGAACTTGCCGCCATCGCTGCTGCGCCGGTCGCCGCCGCCGCCCTGCTTGCGGGCCATCAGGCGGTCACCAGTTGCAGCGACAGGCCTTCCAGGCTGTTGGGCCCTGCTGACACGATCTCGACATCGATAAGGTCACCCAGCCGGGCCGCCGGATCGATGACATGCACCGATTGCAGCCAGGGCGATTTGCCGACCAGCTGACCGGCCTTGCGCCCCTGCCGGTCGAGCAGCACCCGGGTGCGCTTGCCGGCCGTGGCGGCGTTAAAGGCATGCTGCTGTGCGCCGAGCAATTCCTGCAGGCGCTGCAAGCGTTCATCCATGATCTGAGGGCTGATCTGATCCTCCATATCGGCGGCAGGCGTGCCGGGGCGCGGTGAATATTTGAAGCTATAGGCCTGCGCGTAATTGGCGGCGCGCACGATATCGAGTGTCGCCTCGAAATCCGCCTCGGTCTCACCCGGGAAGCCGACGATGAAATCGCCCGACAGCGCGATATCGGGGCGGCTGCGGCGCACCTTGTCGATGATCGCCAGATAGCTCGCGGCACTGTGGCTGCGGTTCATCGCCTTGAGGATGCGATCCGAGCCCGATTGCACCGGCAGATGCAGATAGGGCATCAGCTTGTCGATGTCGCGGTGCGCGGCGATCAGGCCATCGGTCATGTCATTGGGATGGCTGGTGGTATATCGGATGCGCTCCAGCCCCGGCAGATCGGCCAGCACCTCGATCAGACCTTCCAGCCCCTGGGGGCGTCCCTTGCCGTCGGCACCTGTCCAGGCATTGACGTTTTGGCCCAGCAGGGTGATCTCGCGCACGCCGCCATCGACCAGCGCCTTCGCCTCGTCGACCAGATCGGCGAACGGGCGGCTGATCTCGGCGCCGCGCGTGTAGGGCACCACGCAATAGGTGCAGAACTTGTCGCAGCCTTCCTGCACGGTGAGAAAGGCAGTCGGGCGCGGCTGCTTGGAGCGCGCGGGCAGCGCGCCGAATTTGGTCACCGCGGGCATGTCGGTATCGATCGCCGGCTGGCCGCTGCGCGCCTGTTCGATCAATTGCGGCAGGCGGTGATAGGCCTGCGGCCCCACGACGATATCGACGCTGCGCGCGCGGCGGGCGATTTCCTCGCCCTCGGCCTGCGCGACACAGCCCGCGACCGCAATCATCGGCTTAGATCCGTCCTCGCGCTTCAGGCGGCCGATATCCGAATAGACCCGCGCGACCGCCTTTTCGCGGATATGGCAGGTGTTGAGGATGACCAGATCGGCCTCCTCGCGGGTCGCCGCAGCCTGCATGCCCTGTGCGCTGAGCATCTCGCCCATGCGCTCGCCATCATAGACATTCATCTGGCAGCCGAACGAGGTGACGAAATAGCGGCTGGGCGCGTCGCCGGTGAGGGCGGGCGCGGGCGTGGTGGGTGTATCGGTGGGATGGCTCATGGGTGTATTGGCTATACAGCCGGTTCGCGCCCCAAGGAAGCACAAAGCGCCGCATCGATCCGTCGGCGCGCCTCAGCGGCAATCGCCTTGCGCCCCGGAAAATCGGCGGGGCTGAACGGTTCGAGAAAGTGCAGCGTCACCCAGAAGCTGCCCTTGCGGGTGAACAGCCGCAGCGCGTTGTTCGGCGCGGTCTCCTCCCCCACCCAGGCGATGTCGTGCGCGTTCTCGCCATAATCGAGATACATCGGTTGCACCAGCACGCCGGGCGGCGGCGGATCGAGCACCTGAAGCAGCGGCGACTTGAACGGCAGCAGCATCGATCCGTCGGTGGTGGTGCCTTCGGGAAAGATCGTGATCGCCCAGGTTTCGGCGAGTGCATCGCGCAGTTCGTTGATCTGCCCGGCAATGCCCAGCCTGTTGGTGCGCGACACGAAGACAGTATCGTTGAGCTTGCACAGCCAGCCGACCACCGGCCAGCTCTTGATGCCATCTTGCGCGACAAACGCACTGCCGTTGCGCCCGGCGATCACCGGAATGTCGAGCCAGCTCAGGTGGTTGGAGATATAGAAGACTTCGCGCTTGAGCGGCGTGCCGACCACGCGCACCTTTGCCCCGCAGGCACGCCCCACGCCGCGCAGGAACAATTTGGGCCAGGGGTTGGAGAGCCTGAGCGTGCGCCAGATGTAATAGAGCGGCACACAGGCGACCAGCGCGAGAACGATCAGCAGCGCCCGGCAGGCCAGACGAACGCGGCCGACAACGCCTGGATCGCGCCAGTGGAGATGCGCCATGTCGGGCGTATCGGGGTAAAGCGGTGGCGGGGGCGCGGCGGGCGCGGCTTCAGCCTCGCTCATCCGGCGATCAGTCCTTGCGTTCGAGCGAGACGCCGTAGAGTTCCATCCGGTGATCGACCAACCGGTAGCCCAGGCGCTCGGCAATCAGCTTTTGCAGCGCCTCGAGCTCGGGGTCGACGAATTCCAGCACCTTGCCGGTTTCGACATCGATCAGATGGTCGTGATGCGCTTCGGGCGCGGCCTCGTAGCGCGCGCGGCCATCGCCGAAATCGTGCCGGTCGAGGATGCCTGCCTCTTCGAACAGGCGCACGGTACGATAGACCGTCGCGATCGAGATGCGCGGATCGATGGCCGAAGCGCGCTCGTGCAGCCGCTCGACATCGGGGTGGTCATCGGCTTCGGAGAGCACCCGCGCGATCACGCGCCGTTGATCCGTGATCCTGAGGCCACGATCGGCGCACAACGCCTCCAGGTCGATTTTCTGGCGCATGATGCCCCTTTGAATGCCGTTTCAGATGGTCCAGGCCCGCCCACCTGGCAGGATATGCACGGTGACTGGCCAGTGCGGGCTGTCGCCTTGCACTTGCCAGTCAATCTATCGTGCGCCGCCGCAATTGCAACCGCCACGGGCGGCTGCACGGCGTCAAAAGCGCTTACTTTACCGGACGCTTGCCGGGCTTGCGCCCCAGACCGATCTTCTTGGCGAGTTCGCGGCGGGTGGCGGCATAATTCGGAGCGACCATCGGATAATCGGCAGGCAGGTTCCAGCGTGCGCGATATTCATCGGGGGTCATGTTGTAGTGCGTCATCAGGTGGCGCTTGAGCATCTTGAGCTTTTTGCCGTCTTCCAGGCACACGATATAGTCGGGCTTGATCGAAGCACGGACCGAAACCGCAGGTTCGGGCATTTCTGCCTCGGCAACAACTTCACCCGCCGTCAAACCATTGAGCGCACGATGAACATTTTCGATCAGGCTGGGAATGTCCGACACGGCAACGCTGTTGTTGCTGACATGGGCGGCCACAATATCTGCGGTGAGCGTTATCAACGTCTCGTGCATTTCCAATTCGGTTTCTGCCATTTCAATCAATCCCGTTCCTATGTTCTGCTTAGCGACCCGGCACCCGGCGTTTGACCCCGAGTGCGCGCGATATGCAAGATGAGGATGCTTTCGTCAACGTCATTTGAAGGGATTTGAACGTGCAAATAGCCCATTTTTTTATGTTACAATAGTAACAAGCAAGGCTCCGGATCAGATTTCAATGGCTAGGCCGTGTTGACAAAAGACTTCAGCCATAGGCGGGTGGCGGCGAGGTTGAGGAAGCTCTCGAACGAGAGGATGGTCTTGTCGTAGCGGGTTGCGATGCGGCGCTGCTGCTTGAGCTTGCCGAACATGCGCTCGACGCGGTTGCGG
>CALRRI020000050.1:0-14307 GCA_943370475.1 Hydrogenophaga intermedia | reverse complement strand
GCCTCGCCCTGCGCGTTGACGCCGTGGACCTGGAAAACCGACTTCGCCAGATCCAGCCCGACAACCGATACTTGTTCCATCGTTACTCTCCTCTCCGACTCTCCCGCAGAGATTATCCCGCGGGGGTGGAGAGCCGTCCACGACATCAGTAGCAGTCGTTTCCTCATCACGAACAATCGCCTCCGCGGAGTGAAATGAAGGGCAAGGGCTGGGTGGCCTGCGTCCAACACGCAAGTGTAACCTTCATGCGCGCAGCTGCGAACGGGTTCATGTGAGCCAGCAAGGCCCACCCCGGATACTCGAAAGGAACTGTCATGAGATCATCGCTCGCCATTGCTGCGGCCTCGCTCGCCAGCCTCGCTGCTGCGTCCCTGATCGCCGCATCCCCCGCCGCAGCCCAAGAGAAAGGCGCCAAGGAAAAGTGCTATGGCGTATCGCTCAAGGGCAAGAATGATTGCGCCGCCGGGCCGGGCACCAGCTGTGCGGGCACCTCGACGGTCGATTATCAGGGCAATGCCTGGAAATATGTCGGCAAGGGCGAATGCGTGAAGATGGGCGGATCGCTCACCGCCAAGGCGGGCAACGCCAAGCCTGTTCCCCCGAAGGCCTGACGCCCTCGGGTTCCCCCGGATGCTGGCCGATATGCCAACCCTGCTGTCCCTCCCCACTCGCGCAGGGGTCGGCCTCAAGCCTCAGCATTATGCCGAGGCGCTTGAGATTGTGTCGGCCAGCATCCACCCTTGCGGGCACGTTCCTGCCTGGTTTGAAGTGCATCCGCAGAACTATTTTGGCGCAGGCGGCCCGCCGCATCGCTGGCTGGGTGCCTTTGCCGAACGTGCACCGCTCAGCTTCCATTCGGTCGGCCTGTCACTGGGCAGCGTCGATGGCGTGAACCTGCACGAACTGGAACAGCTCGCCGCGCTGTGTGAGTGTTATGCGCCTGCCATGGTGTCCGATCACCTGAGCTGGAGCGGCAGTGCGTCCAATCGCTATCCCGATCTGCTGCCAGTGCCCTATACGCAAGAAGCCCTCGATCATTTCGCTGCGCAAGTCGCCCGCGTGCAGGATCGCCTTGGCCGCACCATCCTGATCGAAAACCCCTCGCGCTATCTCGCTTTTGCAGGCGACGAGATGTCCGAGGCTGAATTCCTGCACGCGCTGTGCGCCCGCACCGGCTGCGGGCTGTTGCTCGACATCAACAATATCGCGGTTTCCGCCGCCAATCTCGGGCTCGATGCCGCTGCGATGCTGGATGCGATCGATCCGGCGCTGGTGGACGAGGTGCATCTGGCCGGGCACGCCTGCGAGGATCATGCCCACGGTCGCTTGCTGATCGATGATCACGGCTCGCCGGTCTCTGCCGAGACATGGCGATTGTTTGAACATTTTGTAGAAGCCGCCGGCCCGCGCCCGGTGCTGATCGAATGGGATACAGATGTGCCTGCCTTCGATGTGCTGCTGGGTGAAGTGGCCAAGGCAGAGGCGATCATCACGGCTTCAGCGGCCCGGCAGGAACGATCCCATGCGCTGGCTTGATGGCGGGCAGAGCGCGGTGATGCAGGCGCTCGATCATGGCCCGGCCTATCTGCCGGAAGGCCTGTTTGCAGGCTCGCCCGACCGCGTGCTGGCGGGGATGAAGGTACACGCCAACACCATTTCCCATGCCCGGCTGGTGGCGCTAGAGGATACCTATCTGCGCACGCGCGAAGTGCTGGGCCATGAAGGCTTCAATGCGCATTCCCGGCGGTTCATTGTACAGCCGGGCGTGACCGCGGCGGCGCTGGCAGATATTGGCGCAGGCTTTGCTGCGTTCCTGCGCGAAGCGGGCGAAAGCGCAGGTGCTGCTGATCTGGCGCGTTTCGAATGGTGCTGGCTTGCGTCCTATCACGCTGCCGATGCAGCGGCGCTGGCGCTTGATGCGCTGGCGGGGCTCGCGCCAGAAGCCTTGCTTGATTGCGCCGTGCAGCGCCATCCTGCCGCCTGTGCCGGGCGCTTTGCGCCGCTGGTGCACCGCCTGATCGGCGCCGAGGTTCGGGGCCTTGCCGAAGCCGATGCCATCCTGATCGCCCGCCCCGATGCCGCTGTGCTGGTATCCCCTGCCAGCGCGCTGATGGCAGATGTGCTGGCGGCCGCAGAAAATCCCGTCACCATCGGTAACCTTCTCGAACAGGGATGCGAATGCCCCGATGACGCAGCAGCGCAGGCCGATGCCATCATGCCATCGCTCGTTGCCCTCATCACAGCCGGCGCGCTGATCGCAGCGTGATCGCGGCGCTGCGAGCGAGTAAGGAAACACCGTGCCAGCCATTCTTTCCGCCTATGATCGCGCCGCTGCATGGGTCAGCGGGGCTGCCCTGCAAAGCCTCGCGCTGCTGCTGACCCGCGTTGCCTTGGCCGGGATCTTCTGGCGTTCGGCCCGCACCAAGGTGGAAGAAGGCAGTTGGCTCACCATCAGCGACACCACCTATTTCCTGTTCGCCGAGGAATATGCCGGCGTCCCCCTGCCAAGCGATTTTGCGGCGGTGACAGCGACGATGGCGGAGCATCTCTTTCCGCTCCTGCTGGTGCTCGGCCTGTTCACGCGGCTTTCGGCGCTGGCATTGCTGGGGATGACGCTGGTGATCCAGATCTTTGTCTATCCCGAAGCCTGGTGGAGCGTGCACGCGCTGTGGGCGGCGCTGGCGCTGATCCTTGTTACACGCGGCGGCGGGCAGCTTGCCCTTGATGCAGCGCTGGTGAAAGCGCGCGGCAGATGAGAGCCGACGAGGCCTCACTCGCCCGGCTGATGGCGATGTCGCAAAAGGGCGATCGCCAAGCCTACGCCGCGCTGCTGGCCGAATGCCAAAGCTGGCTGCGGCGCTATTACAGCCGCCGGATTGCGCCAGCACAGCTTGATGATCTGGTGCAGGAGACACTGATGGCGCTGCACAACAAGCGGGCGACCTGGGATTCCTCGCGCCCGTTCCTGCCCTGGCTGGCGGCGATTGCCCGCTATCGCTGGGTCGATCACCTGCGCCGGTTGTACCGCGCGGATGAATGCGAGCTGGTGACTGATTTTGCCGGGCAGGATGAAGAACCCGCCATTGCCGCGCGCATCAGCCTTGATCGGCTGCTCGGCATCTTGCCGGATGCGCAGGCCCGCGCCATCGCGCTGGTCAAGATCGAAGGGCTCAGCATTGCCGAAGCCGCCGAGGCGACCGGGCAAAGCCAATCCCTCGTCAAAGTCAATATTCACCGCGGCCTCAAGAAACTGGCCCACACGGTCGAGAAAGCCTGACACATGACCCCAAAAACTGATGCCTTGATTGCCAATCTGGTCGGCGATCTTCAGCCGGTGAAGCCCTTGCGCTTTGCCAGAGGGGTGGGCCTTGCCGTGGCAGGCGGCGCGCTAACGACGCTGGCGGTGGTCGCCTTGTTCGGCATGCGCGCCGATCTGCTGGCTGGCCGGTTCGATCCCGTTCATTTGATTTCGACCGGCCTGTTTCTGGTGCTGGGCATGGCGGCAGCAGTGACGGTCATCGTGATGAGCCGCCCTCAGGTGGGCAATGATCACGGCGGCTGGATCTGGGCTGCGGCGATGGTGGCCTTACTGCCGCTAGCCGCGATTATTGTCGGGCTTGGCGGCGGGAGCGACATTCTGTCGCGCGAAAGCATCGCGCACGGGGTAGAATGTCTCGTAATCGGGGGCGGCTCATCGCTGCTGGTGCTGGCGATTTTGGCGGTATGGCTGCGCAAGGGCGCACCAACTGCGCCTGATCGGGCTGGCCTGCTCAGCGGGGTTGCTGCCGGAAGCCTTGGTATCTTCGCCTTCTCGCTCCATTGCGCCGATAATGACATCGTCCATATCGGCCTCTGGCATAGCGGCGTCGTGTTGCTGATGGCGGGCCTTGGCCGCATGATCGTGCCGCCGCTGGTGCGCTGGTAGCCAGCGGTTTTGCTGCGGCGCATTGCCCGCCCGGTCTGTTTGATACGCTCTCACCGGCAGCTTGTGCCCATGCTTGCGCATGGCCGTAACCTTTTGCGCCATCTCAGCGAACCGGCAGGCATCCAGACTTTGCCAAATCACCTTTGAAAGGACATCCCCGATGATACTGAAAGCCATCCGGTCCCTGCTAGCCTTCATCGCTGCCATTTTCGCAGCGCCCGTTATGGCTGCGCCTGTGTGGCAGGATTATAACCCGGCGGCATTTTCCCGCGCGCAGGAAGCGGGCAAAATCATTGTCGTGGATGTTCACGCCGTGTGGTGCCCCACCTGCAAGGCGCAGGCACCCACGCTCGATGCCCTGCGCCAGGATGCACAGCTGAAGGACGCGGTATTCTTCAAGGCCGATTTCGACAAGGAGAAGGCGTTCCTGCGCGAACACCGCATTCCGCGCCAGTCAACGGTGCTGGTATTCCGCGGCAAAGAGGAAACGGCGCGTTCGATTGCTGAAAGTCGCCCCAGACAGCTGCGCGAAGCTGTGCTGGCCGGGCTGTGAAGCGATTGCCCGTGCCCAAGGCTGAGTGATGCTGGCCGAACTTGCTCTTGCATTCGTTGCCGGACTGGTGACTATCCTCAATCCTTGCGTTCTGCCGCTGATCCCGATCCTCGTCGGCTCCGCGCTCGGCAAACACCGCATGGGGCCAGCGGCACTTGCCAGCGGGCTGGCGCTGTCTTTTGCGACATTCGGGTTTGTCGTTGTCGCTTTCGGGTTTCAGCTGGGTATTCCTGAACAAGGCATCCGCCTGTTTGCCGGCGCGCTGCTGGCTGCGGCGGGGATCATCCTGCTGGTTCCCGCCCTGCAAACCCGGCTGACGATGCTGTTCGCGCCGCTGACCCAGCGCGCGCAGGGCGCGCTCTCGCGCACCAGCGGTGAAGGGCTTGGCGGGCAGTTTGCTGTCGGCGTGCTGCTTGGGCTGGTGTGGGCGCCGTGTGTCGGCCCCACGCTCGGCGCGGCGATTGCTGCGGCCAGTCAGGGCGAAGATCTTGGCGGCGCCTTCATCACATTTCTGGTGTTTGCTGCCGGAGTAGCCCTTTCGGTGACAGGCTTTGCCTACGGATCGCGGCGAGCCATCGGCAAAGGAGCCGGATCACTGCAAAAGCTCGCTCGCTATGCCAAGCCGGTGTTCGGCGCGATGCTGGTGCTGGTGGGCATGCTGGTGCTGACCGAGGCGGACAAGCGGGTTGAGGCAGCGGTGCTCAATATCATGCCTGACTGGCTGATTGTCTTCACCACCGGGTTCTGATCGCGCGGTCGCATTTGCTTCAGCTCACCTTCAAGGCAACCACGCCAGGACTGCGTACAATGGGTTGCGAAACAAGATCATCTGCCGATAAAGTTGCCGTTCGCCTATCCACCCACAAGCTGTCATGAGCGGAGCCGATGCGCGATCCCGAAAGCTGCATGTCGGCTTTGCCAGCCTTCCAGAAAATTTCTGCCATTCAGGAAGCGACCCCCGAGCGGTAGTTCGCCGGTGACATTATGGAGTCCAAAACCCAATCTGCACTTGCACGCGCAAATTTGATCGCGATCAACGCGCTCGCCAGCAGGGCGGCTAAGGTGGAAAAGTAAGCTCAACGCAAGCCTTGCCCTCATCAGTTGCCCTTCACCTTCCTTCCGACAGGAGGCATTATGCCATGGTCCCGGCGTGAGTTCATTGCTGCGAGCGGCGCGGCATCGACAATGACATTGCTGGGTGGATGCAACGGCGGAGGTGGCATGGACGCCTACGCTGAGGCCGCCTCGAACCTCCGCTCAAAGTTGCCCATGGCACCGACTCTTCCCGACCTTGTGCGCTATGCGACGCTGGCCCCCAATTCGCATAATACGCAGCCGTGGAGGTTCAGGATAGGAACGGACGCTGTCGAGATTCTGGCTGATCTGACGCGCAGATGCCCAGTGGTTGATCCTGATGATCACCATGTTTTTGTGACTTTGGGATGTGCGGCGGAAAATCTGCTGATTGCGGGTAATGCGCGGGGCCGCCCTGCCGAGGTCGTGATCAATCCCAATGGCAAGAATTCGTCGGTCAGCGTCATGCTGGCCGCGGGGGCCACCACCGACAGCGCACTGTGCGATGCCATCCCGAAACGCCAATCAACGCGTGCTGATTATGACGGTCGGCCGCTATCTCTGCATGAGCTCAGGTTGCTCGGAAAGGCGGCGGAGATGCCGGGTGTTTCCACCATCTTCATCAGTGACAGGGCGAAGTTGGATGGGCTGCTTGAATATGTGATCGAAGGGAATAGCGCGCAGTGCGATGACCCTGCCTTTGTGCAGGAATTGAAGGGTTGGATCAGGTTCAACCCTGAGGCGGCGATGGCTACGAACGATGGTCTCTTTGCAGCCTGCTCCGGCAACCCCACCGCACCAACCTGGCTCGGCAGCTTCCTTTTTGGCCAGTTCTTTTCGAAGGATTCGGAGAATGAGAAATACGCCAAGCAGATGCGGTCTTCAGCAGGCGCCGTCATCTTCTTTGCCGATCAGAGTAATGAACAAGGTTGGATCAATGTTGGCCGGGCCTTCCAGCGGTTTGCGCTTCAGGCAACCGCGCTTGGTGTCCGTCATGCGCATCTCAATATGCCGGTCGAGGTGGCCAGCATTCGCCCGCAATTCGCCAGCTGGCTGGGCGTGTCCGGCAAACGCCCCAGCTTGGTGATCCGTTTTGGTAAGGCTCCTACGCTGCCTTATTCGCTCAGGCGCCCGACGAATGCTGTGCTCGTTTGAGGCGAATCATTCGTAAGTGAGGCCAAACGCTGCCAGTCAGCTTTCCATCTGTGGACGCCCCGAAAGATGCAAGAGTAAAATCGGGTATTGGCGGTAGTCGGATGCTGCCATCTGTCCGGCCTGTTTTTGCGGGCGTAGCCGACGAGCGAACCCGTCCCTGCCGGGACGTGGGCTGAGCCATTCCGCTTGATGGGATGCACCGGACTTCTGCCGAGTGCGCCGTCCACCTAGGAAGGCTCCGTCCTGCGAAGACCCACCATGCGGCGGCGCGTGCCGACCGCGAAGACGACCCTGAACCCGGCATACGGTCAGCTCAGAAACTGCTTGCCAAACACCTCGCGATTAGACGACCCATCACCCATTCCCGGCCATGAGCCGAGCTGACGCGCGATCCTGATACCTGCCGGGCAGCTTCAGTGGGTTTCTCGCCAGCAGCGGAAATTCTGAAACCGACCCCGACCCAGTCGTTTACGTTAGTCGGACTGAACGTCCGCATCCGCCTGAATCCGCCATGGCGCTTTGGTTGGTGCGATTGACAGGGGCACGGCTAAGCCATAAGCGATGACATAATATCTCATACCGTGGCGGCGCAAACTGGGATCCGCCATGCGTTTGGATAGCTCTCTGCTCTAGCTTGGATCATCAATGACAACCGAACTCGCACGCTCGGCCGCCCTATTGCTGGGAGCCTCTCTGTTTGCCCTCGCCGCACCTTTGCGAGCAGAAACGGCCGCTGAGACGGACAGCAGTGCCGCGGTCGAACCCGAAGGTAGCATCCTGATCACGGCAACTAGGCCTGCCTATCGCGGAAATTTCGATCCGCTCGAAATTCCGCAGGCCGAACTGGTCATCGGCCAGCAGCAGCTGCGCGATGTCAACGCGCTCGATCTGAACACCGCGCTAGACCTTTCGGCATCGGTCGCGCGGCAGAACAATTTCGGCGGGCTGTGGAACAGCTTTGCTGTGCGCGGTTTCGTCGGTGATGAAAATCTGCCGAGCAATTATCTCGTCAACGGCTTCAACGCCGGGCGCGGATTTGCAGGGCCGCGCGATCTCTCGGGTGTGGAAGCGGTCGAGGTCCTCAAAGGCCCGCGCGCAGCCCTGTTCGGGCGCGGTGAGCCCGGCGGGACGGTCAACCTCGTCACCAAACGCCCCAAGTTTGAAAGCGCAGGCGAAATCCGCCTGCTGGCCGGATCCTTCGACACCTATCGCGCCGATGCCGATGTGCAAACGACGCTGGGCGACAATGTCGGGGTGCGTTTTGTCGGCTTCTATGAAGATGCGGGCAGTTTCCGCGACACCATCAAGACGGAGCGTTTCGGCTTCATGCCGTCAGTCGCAGTCAAGCTCTCTGAGGCCACCCGGCTGGTTTACGAGCTTGAATATGCGCGGCAGGAAATCCCGTTTGATCGCGGCGTGGTGGCTGTGAACGGTGACCTTGACGCCATCCCCCGCAGCCGTTTTCTGGGTGAACCCGGTGAAGGCCCGAATGTCGCCGAAGTGTTCGGCCATCAGATCGAATTGCAGCATGATTTCTCGGATAACTGGAGCGCGCTGGTCGGGGTCAATTACCGCGACACCTCACTGTCCGGCACCTCGACCGAAGCAGAGCTCACCGGCAGCCGTCAGCAGCTTTTCCGCGATGGACGCACCCTCACGCGCCAGCGGCGGTCCCGCGATTACGACGCGGAATACTTTGTCATTCGCGCCGAGCTGGCCGGCAATTTCACCACCGGTGACATCACGCACCGCATCATGATCGGCGCGGACACTGACCGGTTCGAGAACGATCAGGTGTTTTTGCGCGCCCGCGCGCCGTCGCTCGCCAGCAATCCCAGCTTGCAGCAGTTGCAGGCGATCGACATCTTCGCACCCGTCTATGGCCAGTTCCCGCTACCCGCCCTCAGCCCGCTGACCGACCGGGTTGAGGTGCAGAAGGCGACCGGCCTCTATGCCCAGTATCAAATCGGCCTGTCCGAGGCGTTCGAACTGCGTGTGGGCGGGCGCTATGACGATTATGACCAGCGGCTCACCAACCGCGCCAATGGCACCGTTGCGGGGACCGAAGAACAGCGGTTCAGCCCGCAGGTCGGTGCGGTCTACCGTGTATCGCCCGAAATATCGCTCTACGCCACCTATGGCGAGAACTTCCGTCCGCTTTCGGGCGCGGATTTTGCGGGCAATCCGTTCGATCCCAATCTGTCCGAATCGCTGGAAGGCGGGGTCAAATACACCGCCGCCAATGGGCGCATGACAGCCACAGCAAGCGTCTTTTCGATTCAGCAATCGAATATCTTGGTCGGCGATCAGGTCAATGCCGGTTTCACCGTAGCCGCGGGCGAGGCGCGCAGCCGTGGCTTTGAATTCGATTTCAATGGCGAGATTGCCGACGGGCTCGATCTGTGGGTGTCCTACGCGTATGTCGATGCCGAGGTTCGGAATGACGTGGCAGACCCGGACTTCGGCCTGCCAATCGAAGCGGGAGACCGCTTGCTGAATATCCCCGAACACACGCTTTCCGTGCAGCTTGCCTATGCGGCCACCATCGCCGGGCGCGATGCGCGGCTGGGCGGCGGGGTACTGCATGTGGGCGAACGGCTGGGCGAGGTCGGCACGGATTTCGAACTCCCCGCCTACACGCTGGCGCGCCTTTTTGCCGAAACCGAGCTGGCCAAGGGGGTGCGCCTCAGGCTGGATGTCGACAACCTGTTCAACACCCGCTGGTTCAGCAATTCCTTCTCGCAGCTGTGGGTCCAGCCGGGCACCCCGCGCAACGCGCGGGTGACTGCCAGTTTTGCCTTCTGACCGCCGATACGGGACACCTTGCCATGACCTCTTCGCTCGAAGCCCGTTCGCTGTCACTGGTGCGCGACGGCAGCCCCGTGCTCAACAATGTTTCCTTCACCGTCCTGCCGGGTGAAGTCTACGCCCTTCTTGGCGGCAACGGGGCTGGCAAATCGACGACGCTGCTGACCTTCCTCGGCTTCCTCCGGCCTTCGGGCGGAGAAGTGCTGGTTGCAGGGCAATCGGTGGCGAGTAATGTCGAGGCGGCGCGCGCGCAGATCGCTTATCTGCCTGAGGCTGCATCGCTTTACGGCCATCTCGATGCTTACGAGAACCTTGGCTATTTCCTTGATCTGGCCGGGCGCAAGGTGACGCGGGCGGCGGTTGATGCCGCCTTGGATCAAGTGGCCCTGCCGGGCGAAGCGCGCTCTCGGCGGATGCAGTCCTATTCCAAGGGGATGCGGCAGAAGACCGCGATTGCGCTGGCGTTGCTGCGCGATACGCCGATCCTGTTGCTGGACGAGCCGACATCGGGCCTTGATCCTGTCGCCATCGACGAATTTCACGACATGGTGAAGGCGCTCGCCGCCGCCGGGCGCACGGTGCTGATGGTGACGCATGACGTCTACGGAGCGTGCCAGGTGGCCGACCGTGTGGGCCTGCTGCGCGGCGGGCAGCTGGTGGGCAGCTTTGAGGCTCCCCCTGGTGGGCGGATCGATACCGAGACGGTGCACGCCGCCTTTGCCGAGCGTGAGGCTGCATGACGACCGCATTGCGGATAGCGCGTGAGGAATGGCGGCTGTGGACGCGCTCGCGGGTGGTGCTAGTGGCGGCACTGATCGTGGCTGCGCTGCTGGCCATGACCAGCGTGCTGACCGTCTTGCGGGTGAGCGATGAAGCCGCCAATCGTGCCGAGCGGCAGGCCAGTGCCGAACAGGCCTTTTTCGCCCAGCCCGATCGCCACCCGCACCGGATGGTGCATTACGGCCACTACGCTTTCCGCTCCCCGCCGCCGCTCGCTGCGTTTGATCCGGGGGTGGATGTGGTGACGGGGCAATCGATCTTCCTTGAAGGCCACCGCCAGAACACCGCGATGTTCGCTGATACGCGCTCGGGCGCTGACCTTGGCGGGTTTGCGGCGCTGAACCCGGCCAACCTTTACCAACTGCTGCTCCCGCTGCTGCTGATCATCATCGGGCATGGCGTGGTGCTTCGTGAACGTGAAAGCGGGACGCTCGCCGTGATGCTAGCACAAGGGCAATCGGGGCTAGCCATCGCGGGCGGTAAGGCACTGGCGCTGGCGGGCGTGGCAGGGCTGTTCTTGCTGCCGCTCGCGGTGCTGGCGGTTTGGTCGGTTGCCGCAGGCGAAGCCGCGCTGGCGGCAGTAATGCTGATCGCTAGCTATGCGCTTTATGTTGGCGTCTGGGCGGCGCTGGTGCTGGCGGCATCGCTGCTGGTGCGCCAGCGCAGCGTTGCGCTTGGCCTGCTCGTATTCGCGTGGCTGCTGATCGCGCTGATCGTGCCGCGCATCGGCATCAATGCTGGCAGCGCGGCAGTGGAGGCACCCGGCAAGATTGAAAGCGATCTGGTGATGCTGGCCGAGCAACGCAAGCTCGGCGACGGGCACAATGCCGCCGATCCGGCCTTTGATGCCCTGCAAAAACAGGTGCTTGAACAATATGAGGCCGCGAGTGTCGAGGAGTTGCCGATCAACTGGCGCGGGGTGGTGGCGGGTTATTCCGAGGCCAAGCTGACCAAGCTGATGAACGGATATGCCGAAAACCGGATGCGGCAGGAGGCAGCGCAATCCCGGATCGTGACCTGGTTCGGCCTCGTCTCTCCAACGCTGGCGGTGGGTGCGGCGTCGCGGACGCTGGCGGGCACTGATCTTGCCACGCATCACCGTTTCCTTCGGACCAGCGAGGCGCTTCGGTTCGATTTCGTGCAGGGCCTCAACGATCTCCACGCCAACGCCCTGTCTTATGAGGATGATGCGGCGCGCAGTGCAGATCCGGAAGCCGAGGCGCGCACGCGGATCAATGCAGAGGCGTGGCAGTTGCTCGATGCCTTCCGTTTCTCACCTGATCCGGCCAGCGAACGGCTGGCTCGAGCCTCCCTGCCGCTGGCGTTGATGCTGGCCTGGCTGCTAATGCTGGTCGGCGTCATCACAATCGGTGCGCGGAGGCTGCGGCCATGAATGCGGTGCTACGAGAGGCGCGCTTTTTGGCGCGTGATCGGGGGGCTTTGCTGTGGATCGCGCTGGCGTTTCTGCTGTCGGTTTCGGCGACCGGCTTTGGCATTGCCGAAGTGCGCGAACAGCGCGCCACTATTGCCGCCTTGCTGGTCGAGGACGCTCGCGACCGCGATAATGCGCTGGCCGGACAATCCGATTGGGGCGGTGCGGCCTATGGGGCGTTCCACCTTACTTATGCGCCGCCGTCCGACTTTGCATTTGCCGCCCTGGGCCAGCGCGACACCGCGCCGTGGCTGCACCGGGTGCGGATGCTTGCGCTCGAGGGGCAGATCCACGAAGCCGACACCAGGAATGCTGATTTCGGCCTGATCGGGCGATTTGATTTCGCCTTCCTCGCCGCTGCGATTGCCCCGCTGTTGCTGATCCTGCTGCTGCACGACCTGCGCGCAGGCGAGCGCGTGGCCGGACGGCATGACTTGCTGGTGGCGACCGCAGGAAAGCCTTTTCGTCTATGGTTCCCACGCGCAGGGATGCGCTTTGCAGGGCTTTCGCTGGCCTTGCTGTTGCCCTTCTGGGCCGGGGCAGCCGTTGAGGGTGCGGGCCTTGCCAAGGTGCTCGGTGCGAGCGTGCTCGTCATAGGCGCGCTGTTTGTCTGGTGGCTAATCACCGAAGCGGTCTGCCGCCTGCACGCCGGCCAGGCTGTGCTGCTGGCCGCACTGGTCGGTATCTGGCTTGCGCTGGCCTTGCTGGTTCCGGCAATTGCCCGGACGGCGATTGAGGCAAGCACGCCTGTGCCTGACGGTGCGGAAATCCTCATGCTTCACCGTGAGGCGGTCAACGATGCGTGGGATCTGCCCAAGGAGGCAACCATGCGCCCCTTCCTTGCCAACTATCCCGAGTGGGAGCCGCTGGGCAAAGTTACCAAGCCGTTCGAATGGAAATGGTTTTACGCCTTCCAGCAGATCGGCGATCAGCAGGCCGCGCCGCTGGTAAAGGCCTACCGCAAAGGCCGCATCAGCCGCGATCGGGCCGCAGGCGTTGCAGCTTTCTTGTCACCAACGGCCCTGGTCGAGCGTGGCCTGGAGCGCCTGGCTGGCACTGACACCGCTGCGATGATTGCCTATGAAGACGAGGTGCGCGCCTATCACGCCGAGCTGCGCGCGTTTCATTACCCGTTGCTATTTCGCGATCCGCCGTATGATCCGGCGGTGTTCGCCGGGCTGCCGCGCTACAGGGCTGACCAATGACCTTGCTGCGATCAATCCTTCTTACGCTGCTGCTCCTGAACGGTGTCCCCGCTCTGGCCGATAGCCACCCCTTCGCCATCGCTGAGCAAACCGTAGCGCCGGGTACGCGAAGTGATTTCCGGATCATTGTGCCTGAAGGCAGCGATGGGCGAACCTTCATCCCGGTCACTGTGATCCACGGCGCAAAGCCTGGCCCGGTGCTGGCGATCGTTGCGGGGGTGCACGGCTTCGAATTCGCCTCGATCCTCGCTGCCGAGCGGTTGGCGGATCGGGTCGATCCAGCGCGACTGTCGGGAACGCTGGTGTTGGTGCGGGTCGCCAACATCCCCGGTTTCGAAGGCCGTTCCCCGAACGTCAATCCGGTTGATCGCAAGAACCTCAATCGGGTCTTTCCGGGCAAGGTGGACGGCACGCAGACCGAACGCATCGCCGAAAGAATCGCACGCGAAGTGGTGGCGCGCAGCGACTTCCTGATGGATGTGCATAGCGGCGACGGGGCGGAGTTCCTGGATGCCTTCATCGGCGTTTATGGCGGGCCGCTGGCCACCGATTTCCCGCTCGCGCTCAACGTCGCGCGCGGCTTCGGCTTTCCCAATATCGTGCGTTACAGCATGGACACGCAGGAGCAAATCGATCGCGGCCGCTCGCTCAACCGGCAGGGCGTGGCGATGGGCAAGCCCACTATTCTTGTCGAGATCGGCCAAAACGGCAGCCGTGAGGAGGCCCATGTGGCCGCTATCGTCACCGGGGTTGAGAATGCCCTCGTCGCACTCAGAATGGCCCAAGGGCCGATGCGCGACGTACCGCCGCCCATCAGACTGTTCGAAGGCACCGCTTCCGCAACCGCATCGTCTGCGGGCGTATTTCACCCGGCCAAGCCCGGTCCGCGTGCGCTGGAAAAGGGCGAACTTATCGGCACCATCCGTGACTATGCGGGCCGCGAGGTTGAGCGGATCCTTTCCCCGATCGATGGTTATGCGCTATACGGGATTACCGGCCCACCGGTGGAGGCAGGCGACGCGGTGGTCACGATTGGTGTTCCCGCAGACGCCTTTTGAGACGGCTCAAACAGCGTCAAAACTGATCCGAGACCGTAAACTTGATGAATTCGCCGCGCTCGCGGTCGAGCACTTCCGAGCCGTTGAAGGCACCCGCTCGGTCAGGGGCGAACAGCAACCGGTCGCGCGGGAACTGCACCTGGCCAATATTGCGCACTTCAAGCTGCATGGGGTCGGTTCCGGCTGAGGGCGAAATGACACCCTAAGCGCTGGCACCCTTGGGCCAGAGATATTCCCCGGTGAGCAGGATGTGCGCCCACCCGAGCGGGGAGATATGGGCGAGCAAATGGTCGGGCGTATCGAGCCCTTCGCGACGT
>CALRRI020000049.1:0-14326 GCA_943370475.1 Hydrogenophaga intermedia | reverse complement strand
CTTATCGGGGAGCAACCACCTCGCAATCAAAGCAGGATGGCGGGACCGAGTCGCACCGCGATTACCCCATGTTCAACCACAGACGGTTGCTGGCACCCATCGGAAACATCCCACCTGCCGAAGCCGAGCAGCGATATTACGCCACGCTGAACGAGCAGCCCATGGCTGCGTAACTTAAACCAAACGGCCTCCGGGAAACCCGGTGCGCTTCACAAAGCCTAGTCGCCATTAAACGAGCATCATCATGTGAGTGTCGACGCATGGCATTACTATTTACAATATTGCAATGTTGTTGCACAGATGATCTCATAATCTAAAAGTTCGGCTGCAGTTCGGCTAGCACCTGACGACATCTCCGCCAAGGCGGAGCGATCAGCTGCCAACCGCCCAATATGCCCTGCAATCTGCGTTGCAAACGGCCGCGTTGGGTCAAGGATGATCAGATTATTATAGCGATTGAGATACCCAACGCTCTGAACTCCGCGTTGTAACGCTGTCTGTTCGCCAACGATGAGCGGCAAACCCATTCCCAATGACTGTTGCCACATGACGGATTGGCTGGCGGGAAAAATCGCTAGATCGGCTGCTGCCATATGATCATAGACACCGGCGCGATCTTGCCAACCAACGCGGTGAATGTTGGGTCGTCCCGCAGACAACCCGTCGATGAGAGCAAGATAGTCAGCAAGGACAGGGTCGCCGGTACCCGCAACAATCACATGTATCGTTGGGTCGTTTAAGTCGTTGACTGCAGCAAGCAAATCTTCGGTTCGCTTCAGCGGAGTGAGCTTACCGCCCGTGAATATGACCAAGGCCCCATCAGGTATGCCGAGTTTAAACCTTACTCGGTGGCGCGCGTCGCTGGAGAGGACCCTGTGCGCAAAGTCCTGGTCTGTGCCAAGCGGAAGCACCTGCATTTCTGAACGCCTAACGCCATAATACTCTTCAAGGAAGTCAGCCCCAGCAGGAACGACCGGATAAATTTTTTTAAGCCAAGGCCTTGCCCGATCCAAAAAGTATTTGCGTACTATACCATGCAGAATTCGGCGCGAGGCCCAATTGGCTCCAGAATTGCTGATATCAGCATGATAATCCATTATCATCGCACATTCTGGATGATACTTCACATACTTTACGCCCTCGAGGATATTGGGGATGATATCATGGAAATACAAAAGATCAGGTTGCACCTCTTCGATAATGGACATTATCGGCGAAAAAATCTTTATGCGGTGCAAGACATTCCATTTAAATGGTAAACGGATGACTCTGGCATCAGCAGTAAACTCTTCCGTCCGGCAGCCTTTTCCCAGATCACGATCATGATAATAATCTTGAATTGAGCGTATCGTTGATGTAATTATTACAACGTCGTGCCCTCTTCGGGCGTAATATTTTGCCAGCAAATTTTCTTGGTACTCTAGATTCTCATCATAGAATTCACAAATCATCAAGATCTTCATTGCTTGCCCTGCTACGCTTTGTTGGGTTTATAAAGGTGAAATACTGCGAGCCAAAAAAAGCCGCCGAATGATAATAAAAATGTTGTTAAATGAGTGTTCGCCAAGCTCATCCCCAAAGGAACTGATATCAATATTACAAACGTCTGGTTCCAACCTTTGACAACCTTGTCCATCACCCTCAAATAGAGCGCCAATGCAACCCCGATCACTAGCAGCCCGAATGGCCCGGCCGCCGCTATGCCTTCACCTGCAAACAGGTTGGCGTTTAAGTTTACTCGGCTATCAATGCCATAATATGTCGACCCCACAATCTGACCCAAGACTGGCCAAAATGGATCCGCTGCAAAGCTAGGAGGTGGGGGAATTACTGCACTGAGGCCACGAACATGCCCCCACCAAGTATAGCCGCGAGCTGCAAATACGTCAGAGTATTGCGCAAAGGTCTGAGCAGGGATCGCAATAGCCCTACCCAAAATCAAGTCGGCTATGATTTTTGCGGATGGTGATATCTGCGGCAAAAACCCCGACAAAATAGTAACCCCAGCCAACCCCAAGCTCAGTATCCACGCACGACCCCGAGCAAACCTATGCGTCGCCACAAACGCCACCATCAAGATGGGAATAACAAACGCAATTTTCGATGCGTCGATCAAATAAGTAATAAAATATCCGGACAAGCCGAGGGGCATCAGATACCAATAAGATCTTTTTAATAACCCGGCAGCGAACAACAGAGAAGCGAACACATATAAATAGTGCGTTCTTAAATATGCTATTATTGAAAGGGTCTCAATATCGGATGCTGCAAATCTTTGAAAGTACACCTCTTCGACTGAAGAGAATGACATGATACCTCCATATTGGACAACTAAAATAACACTTATCAATCCAAAAATTACAATAGACACGTTGAAAAATGCCTTTGGGGGGATTTTCTCCAGATCGGATGTATAACACCTTCCATTAAAGGCCGAAACAATGATCAAGGCAACTGTAAATAGCAATAGACTCGAGTAATATTGCTCAGGCCTTCGCTCGCCAATCATCAGCGTGATTATCATAGTCGGAATATAGATGAGTGATGTAAGCATCCATATAATCACTGCTGACGGGCTATTGATATTCTGCGGCATGAACCAAGCCTGCACCGCGACACACAACGTTATGCCGACAATCTGCGCCGCTGTCAGGTCAGCAAAAACCAAACCAGTGTAGCCCCATTCGACGCTAACATAGTTTCTGTAAACAATATAGAAAAACAATCCATACAGTAACAGGGCGAGGACACTAGCAACTCTAGATGATTCCGAGGTTGATTGTGGATATTCCACAGCAGTGACCTGACCATCGCTTCGAGGACTTAAAGTTATTTGCATTTCCGGCCTTATATATTAACTGCCATTGCCGCGAAGGTCTAATCGCATATCACCATTGCTCTTGATTTAAGACATAACCAGCAGCAAAATAACCGGCTGCAAAATACACAAGATACTGCGCACTAATTGCCGCAGAAACCCCGATAACGGTCGCTTCCAGCCCCCATGCATAGCGCTCCGCAAAAGCCAGAACAAGCAGCGAAGCCGACAAATTGACGATTCCAGGAAGCAATCGGAGATGCGCCTTAGATGATATCTGAAAGACGCGCGATACAGGTGCTGCGGAAAGGTTCAGAACCATGGCTGGCGCCATAATGGCTGCCAAGGTGCCGGCAACTCCCCAATCTGAGCCATAAAACAGTACAAACAGATCCGCCCCCCACAAAAAGAGCGGAACACTTACAACAGCCCCGCAAACAAACAGCGCTAAGGATGACCGCAGAAAAAACGGGCGCAAACGGTGAGGTGCTTCGCGAGCGATGGCTAGCTGACGAGCCAAGAACAAATCTGATAAGCTTTTGAAGGCGAAGGCAACTGGCAAATCGAGCGTCCTGCGCATCAAAAAGAACTGCCCCATAGCAGCAGCGCCGAAAATGGACCCCACCATAGAGGTTTGAACCAACACGGCGACAGAATCGAATAAAAAGGCTGGGCCGAAGACGATCGGGAAGCGACGGTAGCTGCTTGCAATTCCATATAAGCGCTGCCACGCAAACTCCTCGCGACCATCCCCCCCATTCTTTCTTGCCATCCAATGGGCCTGGGCAAGCCGAGCCACGATTTCTCCCGCGACCATTACCGCCCATATCGGACTTAGCAGGCCGCCTAACACCTGAAAGAAACTGCGCAGGCCGTTCATGAGAACATTGGCCTGTCCAATCAGCATGACCCTATTACGCCGAACTACCCACCCCTGCCGTATCAGAACGAACATTTGGGCAATCATACCCATCGTCATAACGCCACCAGACCAGACAGGCATGATGCCGAATCCCAGCAACTCCTCGATTGTGGCAATGCTAATCGCAATTCCAGCGACAACCGATATAGCGAGACCGAGGATAACCGACAGTCCACTGAGTCTGCGCGCCTCATCGTCATCGACTGCTGATGGGATGGCAAGGTCGAACAGGCCACACGCAAACAGAGCCAGAAAAGTCCATGCTGTTACGAATAAACCAAATACGCCGACTTCAGCTGGGCTATATAGGCGCCCTATAAATGGTCCTGCCAACAAATAGAGGCCCTGCCCCAAGGCAGTTAGCCCCATCATTGCACCAATTTGACGGAGGAACGCATGCCCTTTATATGAAAGGAGCGTTCCTAAGGCACGCTTGATCATTCGTACCCTATCCAGGCCTGTGCCTTAATCACCCAGCCGACGTAGGCATGATGGCGACGCTACGTGCGCTGAGCTCGTTATTCATTGAAGTTCTATTTTCTGTCCATCGCGCTTCCCTTGCACACGGCCAAGCGTCTGACCACGGACATAAGAAAGAATATCAGTCTCTCCCGGGACGCGCCGTATGCGGTTACCGTCCAAGCGATAAACATCGCCGGTCTGTTCACAAACCCAAGATCCCTGACCCTGCAATGGAAGGGGTATCTTGTCTCCGAAAGCTGAGACCCAACCAACCTGGCGGGCTGGACACCCGATCATCAACGCCCAGTCAGGGCAATTGGTAGTCAATACGGCGCCCGCGGCAACAAAAGCACCTCGCCCCACCTCAACACCCGGTACAATCGTTGCGTTTGCACCTATCGTTGCTCCAGTCCTCACTAATGTTTTAGTAAACACCTGCCGCCTCGTCACCGCTGCCCTGGGATAAAAGACGTGGGTAAATACCATAAATGGGGCGCAAAAAACAAAGTCTTCCAGAATCACATGCGCGAAAACTGATACGCTATTGCCAATGCGACAAGCGTTACCAATTATTGCATCATTCCCTACATAACAGTTTTGACCTAGGTTGTTATTTTCCCCGATTACCGCTTGCGCCTCAACATGACAAAAGTGCCATATTTTTGTAAAATCGCCAATAACTGCACCGGCGTCTACCACACTGCTGGGATGAATATACACGGTCATAACCCCCCCAAAAAACTCTAGGCGCTGAAAACTTTGGCAAGACTGATGTCAAACTTCCCGCGCGAATCGACAATCATCTGAGCATGCTGAGCGATCGTCGGATAATCAAATCGCGCATGGTCTGTTGCGAGAACGACGCAATCATAGCTGGCTAGCATTTCCGGTGTAACGGCAACGCTCGACAGTTCAAAATGATGCTCGCGCATCTTTGGAAATGTCGGGACATGCGGATCAGTATAAGCGAGGTCAGCCCCCAAATCGCGCAACTTTTCCATAATAACCACAGACGGCGATTCGCGCATGTCGTCGACATTTGGTTTATAAGCAATGCCTAAGATCAAGATCTTGGAGCCATTCACGGATTTACGACTGTCATTCAGTGCAGTCTTGACCTTATCGACCACATAGTCTGGCATTGCACCATTCACCTCACCAGCAAGTTCAATAAAGCGCGTTGACACCCCAAACTCTCGTGCCTTCCATGTCAAGTAGAATGGATCAATAGGGATGCAATGGCCACCCAATCCAGGGCCTGGATAGTAAGGAACAAAACCGAATGGCTTGGTCGCCGCGGCGTCAATAACCTCCCGAATGTTAATACCCATGCGGTCAGCAACAATTTTCATCTCATTTACTAGCCCGATGTTAACTGCCCGATGAATATTCTCAAGCAATTTGGTCAACTCGGCGACTTGGGTGGAACTAACCGGTACGACGCGATCAATGATTGCGCCGTACAGTGAGACGCCGACCTCTAAACAATCAGGCGTATGGCCTCCGCAAACTTTTGGGATCGAATGGGTGGTAAAATCCGGATTGCCCGGATCTTCACGCTCTGCCGAATAAACGAGAAAATAATCGGCACCAATCGTCACCCCCCGACTTTCTAGGCGCGGAGCCAGTTCTTCGGCTGTAGTACCAGGATAGGTTGTACTCTCGAGCGACATCATCTGATTAGCACGAATATACGGCAAAAGGCTGTCGACGGTATTGATGACGTAACTAAGATCCGGCTCACGATATTTATTGAGCGGCGTTGGCACGCACAATATGAGCACATCCGCTTCAGTGGCACGCGAGAAGTCGTTCGTAGCTTGAAACCCAGCATTGACAGCCTCAGTCAGCCGTTCGTTGCTGATGTGCTCAATTGGACTTTGTCCTTCGTTCAGTAAGGCGATCTTGTCTGCTGCGATGTCAAAACCCAGGACTGGGAAACCCATTTCAATGAAGCGCAATACCAGTGGTAGGCCAACATAGCCTAACCCGACCACGCCGATCACGGCCTTTTTCGTACCAATTCTTTCAATCAAAAGTTTAGACGACATAATATTTCCTGCAGAAAAAATGAGCGTTGACGAACAAACGTACGATCCAGTTTGATTTATGCGGACGCCAAAAACTAACGAGTTTTCCCGTTCTCTTCATCTTGGCCATATCCATACCCATAGCCATAGCCATAGCCATAGCCCACATTCTTTAGTTGCAGCTTGGTTAGTACGACACCAAAAATTCTTGCCTGAGCCGCACGCAACCGCGACAACGCGGAACGAATGCCGCGCACTGGAACGCCGTCCGCCTCAACCACAAAAATCACACCTTCCACCGCTCGAGAAAGCAGCGGTGCGTCAGCCAGTCCCAAAATGGGCGGAGAATCGATAACAACATGGTCATACGCGCCGCTGAGCAATTCGATCAGATTCGACAGTCGATCGCTCGACAACAACTCGGCAGCACTAGGTGGCATGGGCCCTGCGACCATAAACGCTGGCAATCCGCTGGTTGCCGGCATGATCAGCTCCTGCCAGCCATCTTCGCCAGCCAGATAATTGCTTAACCCGCGGTCGTTGGAGACTTCAATGAAGCCGGCTAGCGACGGTGACCGCATATCAGCATCGATCAACAACACCCGGCGACCCGACCGTGCGAGGATAAGCGCCAGTGCAAAGCTGGTAGTACTCTTCCCCTCAGCAGGCCGAGTGCTTGTAACCATGATCGAGCGTGGAACGCCGTGATCAGTTGCAAAGGCTATGTTAGACTGAATACTAAAATATGCTTCGGATAGGCCAGTCTTTGGATCGCGCAACATTTCCAGCGCCGAATCCCCTGCAACATCAGGAACGCTGCCGAGTAGCGGCAATTGGATCAGGCGTTGGACGTCATTAGGAATTCGCAGACCTTCATCGATCTGATTGAGCACCAAGGTTGTCAACCCCGCAAGGCCAATGCCCGCAACCAGAGAAAGTGCCAAGTTGAGTACCAAATTCGGCGATGATGGCCCACTGGGTACTTTTGCAGCATCAATTATCGAAATGTTGTTAGCGGCAACGCCCGCGACACCGATTTCTTTATATCGCTGCAACAATCCTTCATAGAGCTGACGGTTAGTATCCGCTTCCCGCATGTATATTTGATATTGAATACCATCGCGCTCCTGCTGGGTAAGAGCCTCCTTCAGCTTTTCAACCCGTCCCTTTAGATCGCTTTCCCGTTTGAGCGCTTCGCGATATTCCGCCGAGCGTGCGCCACCGATGCGACTTTCCTCGCGAACGATACTCCGGTCGAGCACGGCAACCTGTTCTTTCAGAGCGACGGCAGCTGGATACTCTGGCTCAAACTGGACAAGCATTTTTGCTAAGTCGCCCGCTAGTTCGGTTCGACGTGTGCGCATTTGCGCAAGCGTAGCGTTGGAGAGTGATTCTGCCGACGCGCTGCGCCCTGCCTCCATCAAGCGGCTTTCCGCTGAAACGCGCTGCGCAGTGGCTCGCGCTAGCTCGGTGTTAAGCAGGGATAAATCGATGCTGGCCAAGGTAGTTTGACCCTCAGTTGAGCTTCCATCCACGTTACGATTGATTTGGACGATATCGTTTTCAGCCGCAAAGTTCACAGCTTCACGTTCCGAAGCTTCCAGCCGCAGGCGCAATTCACCCAACCGACCTTCTAGGAAGGTGCGCGCATCGGCGGTCGATGCAAACCGTCGATCCATGCTTGACTGTATGAATTGTCGGACCCATTCGTTTGAGATCCGCGCAGAGAGCTCCGGTGTGGCGCTCGTATAACTGACATCAACCAGAGCAGACCCGCGAATTGGTGAAATTGTTATATTATTAAGCAAAGTGCTTACGACAATACGCTCTCGGTCTGCACGCTTCGAAGCCGCCTTCGCTGCAGTATTGTCGCCGGTATTACTTAGATCGTCGGGCTTCCCGCCGTGTGCCTCGATAAACTCTTTGCTATCAGCGAGCCGCAACTCACGGGACACGCGCTCAGCCAGCGATCTAGCTTCGAGTAGGGACCATTGCGTATTATAAAATTCTTGGTTGTTACGCGACCCTTCGGCCGCTTCCAACCCTTGAACATTGGTCACATTTTTCTGTTCACGGCCAATCTCTATACGGGCTGTTGAGGTGTAGAGCGGCGTCATCAACAACGATGCGATTAGGCCAACCACTACCGCCGCCCCGATGATTGCGGCAATCAACCACTTCCACCGCAAAGCAATCTGCCAATATGCCAACAGCAAAGGTGGCACATCAAGATTGCTGCTAGATGTTGAAAAAAAATCAACCTCGTTGCTGCGGCTTTCCGCTGACGTAAGACGTTCTGCTGGCATGGCCATCTTATC
This sequence comes from Hydrogenophaga intermedia, assembly GCA_943370475.1. Taxonomy (GTDB): domain Bacteria; phylum Pseudomonadota; class Alphaproteobacteria; order Sphingomonadales; family Sphingomonadaceae; genus Blastomonas. Next base: position 5,776 of record CALRRI020000049.1, on the reverse strand, counting down.
CGATTTCTAACAATTAGTTTTGCAAGGCGATGATGAGTGGGGTCATCAGCAGTGGCACAAGTTGAATGAAGTCTCGGAACCTGCGACGCTCAGGACTGTCTCCTACCACAATCAAGTCGTTGGCATAGATGGATGGGTCAGCATAGGAACCTCGTCGGATCGCTCGCAAATCGTAAATTGCTGCATAGCGTTGGGTGCCAACAGTCCGGAAAACGATTACCTCTTGGAGCTTGGCAAATTCCGACGTTCCTTCGGCCTTGGCTAGCGCGGACAGAAGGGTCATGTTGGCCAGAGCGGGATATTGTCCGGGACGCACGACCTCGCCCTCAACCGTCATCACCTGGCTTAAAGTTTCGCGAAGATTCACTGCAACCTTTGGATCGCGCACGTAGGCTGCCTTCAATCGCTCGCGGATGATTTGAGCGACCTCGGCCGTCGTCATACCAGCGACCCGGATTGAACCTACCAAAGGCATACCAATGTTGCCACCTGCATCCGCCTGCACTTCCAAGAGGGACAGTTCGGGCAATCCGATTACATCAACGCGAAGTTTGTCGAACGGACCAATTGCATAGGCCCTTTCTTCGCCCCGGAAATCCGCGATAGTAGGGGCAGGCAGCGTGCCACTGTTCAACACTTCAAGCCCAGCACGACTGACAACGGGAGGCCCCCCGGCACAGGATACTAAGGCAAAGGCCAGCATCATGCTGGGAACCAGCTTTCGAAAAAAAGCACAACTCATTGCAATTCAAGCCTCTTTTTGCTGGACGCGATTCTTCGTGATTCGCGACAGCTACCCCTTGCCGTGGCTACCAGCAGATAACGACGATGTCAGCAAGCCATTACGGAGCCAGCAACATGCGATAACGAACAAACACGCCAGCGAAGGCGTCCGAAGCGGATAGTCAACAGCGCTGGCAATGGCGCTGAGCACAATTATTGTCGCACCAGCTCTCGCCAGCAAAAATGCAGGGGCCGGTCGAGAACCGAAGCGGACAAGCTTCCTAGCGCTTAGCGCAAAGGCAGCAGTTGCCACTAGCAGCAGAATTGCGCCCGGCAAGCCAAAGGTCAGCAAGATTTCAAGAAATTCGTTGTGCGCATGATTCAAATACTGAGGTGCTAAAAATTTGAGAGGCTCAACGCGCTGGAAGACGGGAACAAAAGAGCCTGACCCCGAACCAAGTGGGGCATATTGACCCAACAAGCCGAGAGTGATCGACCAAGCCTCAATGCGGCTATCTTCTTCAGGATTACTATCAAGCAACCGCTGAATTGCGACAGCCCGTGATGCTACTACTGTAAGCAGTGCTAGTAGGAACATAGCGCTGATACCCGCAATTACATGCCCATAACTACGTTTTTCAGTTCTCTGCCGGACACCGTGCACAGTTGGCCAACGAAATATGAACCAGGTCGAAATGAAGCCAACCAATCCCAGAAATATACCTTGCCGCGAACCAGTCACCAGCAGCAGTGGTACTAGCATTGCCATACCACCGATCAATACCGCAAACCCTAATTTTTTTTCACCTTCTGTTTTTACTGACCGGGAAGCGTAAACTGTCAGTATTGGGATTAGCATCGCCAAAAAAAGTGCATGGTGATTGCGGTTTGAAAACAGACCGACCGCCGAACCATTGTTCGTAATCCTGTAAATATACAGCGGCCCATCCGAACTACTAGCAACCTGTGCGATGCCAAGTAGACCGCTAACGGCACCGATGACCAATATCGGTGAGACGAGCTTTTGCAGGTGATTGCTGTCGAGCTGCAGCGCCAACAGGAACGCTGCCAGCGGAACAAGCAAGGAGAAGAAAGCATTCGCGCCGGCGGCTGGGTGAAGGGTCAACGGCCGCCAAACATCGCTCAAACCAACGATATGCTGGATCTCGACGACGATTGCGCGACCCGGTAGTGCTTGCCAGACCGATGGTGGCAGAGGGACGATATGGAGCCCTGCCAGCAAAACAATGCAAGCCGCCATAATTGCCAAGAAACGATATTGCTCAAGGTGGTCGCGGCGCAACGTCAAAAGCGCAAAGCCGCAAAAGAGTGCCGCCAGCGGACGTAGCACGACGAGCGACTGTACATCATAGCGTGATGCTCCGCCCAATAAGAACACTAAGGATAGCCATAATACCAGCGCCAAGAACGAACGGTTTTGCATGCCATTTTCGGCCACAACGGTCGCCGCCAAAGTGCTGGCCTTGGGCGGAACGCGAGACTGTTTTAGGTGTAAACTTTGAAGCCAGTTTTTCATCAAAAAGCAGCAATTCTAAATAGTTATGAGATAACGGTTGCTAGGTTGGCCTGCCATAGCACCGCATTTGGAATTCATCAAATGGCAAGCGACGGAATGTGGGCTTAAGGGTTCGCGCTGCCTGATCCAGCCAAAGGTTGTTACGCTACCCCACATTTTCCACCAGCTAGGATTAGCGCCGGGCGGTTGCTTTGCGCGTCTGCTCGAATGAAGCAATGGGCTGCGTAGCGGACCCCGTACGCTCCGCTCGAAGTGGGGTAGATCGTATAGCTCATACCGCTAACCTGAATCAGAACTCCACCACTTTGGCCCGAGTTGAACAGTGCATTCGATAAAATGTCTGTATATCAAAAGGGTGGGCCCGAACGAACGAGTGTTACCACTACATTTTTCTATTGCTGTGCTTGACGGGCTGGTGCGCAGCGGCGCTTACGCCGCTTGCTGCTCGGCGATGTTGGCCTGGAGCGCGATGCCGGCGGCCTTGAAGACGTTGCCGACCTCGCCCGTTACGTGCGTGCGGGTGGTGATGACCTTGCCGTCCTTTTCGATCGCGGCCTTCTGGAGGCGGTCGAGATCGTTCAGGAGCGGCTGCCATTCGGGGCGCAAGCCCCGCTCGTCACACAGCCGGGTCAGTTCCTTGGCAAGCGTCAGGGCAAGAAAGGAGACGAAGACATGGCCGCGGATCGCGGCATCGGATTGGTGGAAGATCGGGCGGGTATCAAAGCTCGCCTTGGCCATGCGGAACAAGGCCTCGACCTGAAGGAGATCGCGGTAACGGATCACCGCCTGAAGCGGGGTGATGCGGGCATTGGTGCGCAGTACGCTGATGCCATCGAACCGGGCCCCGTCCGCCAGCTTGCCCAGATCCACCTCGAAGGTCTTGCCGCTGGCCTTAAGGTAGCGGCGGTAGGCCGAGTTGCCCACCAGCGCCTTGTCGCCCTTCTTGAGCTGCGCCTGAAGGCCATCAATGATGGCCTGGCGGTCGGCCTTGTCCTTCTTCGCCGCAGCCTCGTTGAGCGTGACGATGTAGCGCTGGGCGTCCTTGCCAGTGCCAACACGGACCTCCTTGACCCAGAGCTGCGTCTCGCCTGCCTGCCGCTCGAGGACGAGCGGGACCATCGGGGCGGTGTCATTGAGCACGATATCGCGGATGACACTGCTCGACCGCTCACGGGCGCCGAGGATGTATTCCATGCCCAGCTCTTCGAGGGCGGCAATGGTTTCGGAACTGATCATACCGCGATCAGCCACCACGCAGGACCGGGTAATCCCAAAGCGCGTGCGCAGGCGTTTGACGATCGGCACCAGCACTTTGACATCTGCCGTAGTGCCCGGGACCATCTCGGTGCAGATCGGCCGCCCTTGCGCATCGATCACTACGGCAAGGATCATTTGGGCAAGCTCGGGCCGGTGGTCCTTGGAATGCCCCCTGCGCCCCAGCACATCGCCCCCTGCACCATAGAACGAGAGCGAAGTGGTATCCATGAACACAAGGCTCAGATCGGTGAACAGGTCCCGGCGCCGATCAAACAGCTTCTCCTCGATCACATCCTTCACACAGCGCGGCACAAGAGCGCCGTCGACCTGCGCCTCGATCTCCTCGCCCAGCCAGGCCATGGCGCGGTAGAAGTCATGAAGCGCCAGACCTTCAGCCCCATCGATGGCATAGCTCTGCATCCAGTCGGTGCATGCCCGGTCCGAGCCCGAGACGAACAGCCGGTGCAAGGTGGCAACGAATACGGCGCGTTCGACATCAAAACCAAATCCACACCCCGCCAGCACCTCGGACAGCACGGCATCGACCCCGAGCCGTTCCCACAACCGGCCAAACAGCAACGGCCCACCAACGCGGTGGGCAGAGATCTTGCCGGCATCAATGTCTGACAGGATGATGCTGCGTTCAGCGTGCCGCGCGATCGAAGCCGCAAGCCTGTCGAGTTCGCCGCTGGCGGCAAGTGCATCCTTACGGCCAAGCGCCTTGATGGTGCGCTGACGGACCACGTTACCCTCGCGGACACTTTCGACGAGGTAGAGATAGCGGTGGCTGCGGGCGACTCATTCGACGACAAACATGCTTATGTTGTTATCGATAATCTCCACGAAAATCCACTGAGACAGATGCTTTCCAGAAAATGTTGTTACCACACCCACTTTCGGCGTCAAACCTGCATCGCACAAATTCAATCACTTACAAAGCGATGTTTCACACCTGTTCTGACACCACTGTTCAACTTGGGCTTGGCGGACAATGTCGCAAAAATCCTTTTGTACACGGCACGTGGCTCCAGCGGATAAGCCGGTAGTAGATCGCCTTCGGCGGCCCGTACTCCGCAAGCGCATCGTGCCGCCGCAGGCCATTACGCATCACGAACATGATGCCGCTGATAATATGGCAATCATCGACCCGAGGGCTCCCGTGCGACCGCGGAAAATGTGGCGCGATTCGGCGCCTCTGTGTCTCCGAAAACCAAATCAGATCGCTCTTGGCAGCACCTCTTCGAGCCACGATTACATCGACTGCCCGAGCAATTTGGCCGTAGACTCATAAGCGCGCAACCACAGGCGGCATGAGGCGAGTTTCACCATTGCAAGGAAGTTATCGGCCAGTTTGTCGTAGCGGGTCGCGATGCGGCGGAAGTGTTTGAGCTTGCTGAAGAAGCGCTCGACCTGATTGCGCTCGCGATAGAGAGTTTTGCTGAAGCAGGGCTTCCACTTGCGGTTGGACTTGGCCGCGATATTCGGCACCGCGCCTTGTGCTTCGATCAGGTCGCGGATGGCGTTGCCGTCATAGGCCTTGTCGGCGAGCACAATGGTGCGCGGATCGAGCCGGTCGAGCAGCGTCAGCGCAGCGGGTGCATCATGCGCCTGGCCCGCACTCAGGCTGAGCCGGAGCGGGAGGCCTTGCCGATCGACGAGCGCGTGGATTTTGGTCGTGAGGCCGCCCCTGGAGCGACCGAGACAATGATCTCGACCCCCCTTTTTGCCGTCGCAGCCTGCTGGTGCACCCGTATCGAAGTGCTGTCGATCATCTGGATGTCACCGTCATAGGCAGCAGTGATCGCGTCCATCAGCCTGTCCCACACGCCCGCCCGGCGCCAGCGCACGAAGCGGTTGTAACAGGTGGTGCGCGGACCATAGCGCTCGGGCAGGTCGCGCCACGGAGCGCCCGAGCGCAATACCCAGAAGATGCCATTAAGCACCCGCCGGTCGTCGACACGTGGCACGCCCCTTGGTTTGTTCGGCAGCAACGGCGCGATTACGCACCACTCGAAATCGGTCAGATCATAGCGGCTCATGCCGCCACCCTGAATCAGAACTACGCCACTTTGGGAATCCCATTTATGGGTTCACGACCTAGCAATCAGTTTAACCCGGCTTATTCACCGGGTTTGGCCTGAAGGGTTGGCGGGAGTGGCGTAAGCCATTGGCTTGTTGTAGGAAATTGGGTGTCTAGACCAACCTGCAACGGGGCAAAAAATGCCACACTCCACACCCGCCGGACACGGTGATAGCGCA
>CALRRI020000048.1:0-16166 GCA_943370475.1 Hydrogenophaga intermedia | reverse complement strand
GGTGGCGGGGGCGGCGGCGGAGGAGGCGGCGGAGGTGGCGGTGGCGGAGGTGGCGAAGGTGGCGGAGGTGGCGAGGGTGGCGGAGGTGGCGAAGGTGGCGGAGGTGGCGGAGGTGGCGGTGGCGAACCGGCGATCGGCGTGCAAGGCGAGGCAGTAATGCGGCAATCGTTGATCGTCGAATCCTGATTGAGGCTGGGCGCGGAGCCATTCGGGCCAGTAATCGTCGCGGCGGCAATCACCGGAAAGCCCGTCACGAATGTCGAACCAGTCGCGAGCCGACCATTGATGATGATCTCGGTGGCGACCCCAGTGCTGACAGCAGCGGTTTGCAGGACCAAAGTGCTGGCGGTAAACCCGCGACGCTGGTCGGGCATGCCGCCATCTACACCGCTGTTCTGGATATAAACGCCGTTCACTCCTGCCATTCTGATCCGGTTGGCCTGCAGATAGCCGCCGTCGCTGATCGGGCCGCTATTCGTACTCAGGATCTGGTTGCGCTGAAAGCTCGTCGTGGCACCGCCGAGCGCGGACAATGTATCGGGCATCCCGACGAAGATGCTGTTTGCGCTGAGTTCGATTGAACCAGTCAGTCCGCCGGACGCATTCCGGGTCTCGATCCGTCCATTGGGGGTGAATACTCTGATGAATTCCTGGCCGGTCAGGAAGATGCCGTCGCCGTTGCCTCCCGCACCGTTGACGAGCATGGATCCGGAGACGGTGATCCCCGTTCCGCTCATCTGGATACGACGACCCGCCGTAGCGCTGCCGATGTTGACTGCGCCGCTGGACGTGACTGTGATGTCGAACAGCGAGTTCAGCGTAATGGCGGTGAGCGAACCTGCCTGGATGATGATATTCTCGCCAGCCGAGCTTGCGGTGTCGATTGCGATCGCGCCGCTCGCGGTGAGCCGCAGATTGTCGTCCGAGCCCGTGTTGCCACGGGTCGCGCGCGCCCGTGTGCCGGTGATCGTCGCGCCCCGCAGACTGAGCTGCGCGCCGTCGGCGTTGGAGAAGTTGAGCGCGGTGCCAGCCTGGGCGTCAAGATGGCCATCAGACGAGGTCGCATTGGTGAAGCGCAGTTCCTGATTGGCGTTCAGCGTCATGGTGCTGGCGCTGGTCAACATGCCCGCGACGAGGTTGCCTGCCGTTGTGGTCAGCGCCATCGCACGACCAGCGTTGGCAGTGGTCAGATTGAGGGTGGGACCCGTCATCCCGATGTCTCGGCCCGCTGTCGCGCTGCCGATGGCGAGCGCGCCGCTCGACGTGACGGTGATGTCGAACAGCGAGTTCAGCGTGTTGGCGGTGAGCGAACCAGCCTGGATGATGATGTTCTCGCCAGCCGAGCTTGCGGTGTCGATCATGATCGCGCCGCTTGCGGTGAGCCGCACGTTGTCGTCCGAGCCCGTGTTGCCGCGCGTCGCGCGGGCCCGTGTGCCCGTGATCGTCGCGCCCTGCAGACTGAGCTGCGCGCCATCGGCGTTGGTGAAGTTGAGCGCGGTGCCCGCCTGAGCATCGAGATGGCCACCGGTCGATGTCGCATTGGTGAAGCGCATCGCCCGGCTGGCGCGCAACGTCATGTCGCTGCCGCTGGTCAGGTCGCCGGCCACGACAAGATCGCCGCCAGTAGCCGATAGCGCCATCGCGCGGCCAGCATTGGCGGTCGTCAGATTGAGAGTGAGGGAAGGACCGCTCATCCCGATGTCCCGGCCTGCTGTAGCGCTGCCTATGTTCAAGATTCCTGTGCCGGTGCCGTTTGCCGTCACAGTGATGTCGAATAGCGAGGTCAGTGCGTTTGCCGTGAGCGAGCCGGCCTGGATGATGATATTCTCGCCAGCCGAGCTCGCGGTGTCGATCACAATCGCGCCGCTGGCCGTCAGCCGCAGATTGTCGTCCGAACCCGTATTGCCACGGGTCGCACGCGCCCGCGTACCGGTGATCGTCGCACCTCGCAAACTGAGCTGTGCGCCATCCGCATTGGTGAAGGTGAGCGCGGTTCCCGCCTGAGCATCGAGATGACCGCCTGTGGAGGTCGCATTGGTGAAGCGCATCGCCTGGCTAGCGCGCAACGTCATGTCGCTGCCGCTGGTCAGGTCTCCGGCCACGACAAGATCGCCACCGGTCGCGTTCAACGCCATCACACGACCCGCATTGGCGGAGGTGAGATTGAGAGTAAGGGATGGGCCGCTCATCCCGATGTCCCGGCCCGCTGTCGCACTGCCGATGTTCAAAATTCCTGTGCCGGTGCCGTTGGCCGTCACGGTGATGTCGAACAGCGAGCTCAGTGTGTTTGCCGTGAGCGAGCCAGCCTGGATGATGATGTTCTCGCCAGCCGAGCTTGCGGTGTCGATCGCGATCGCGCCGCTCGCGGTGAGCCGCAGATTGTCGTCCGAGCCCGTATTGCCGCGCGTTGCACGCGCCCTTCCCCCGGTGATCGTCGCGCCCCGCAGACTGAGCTGCGCGCCGTCCGCATTGGTAAAGTTGAGCGCTGTGCCTGCCTGGGCGTCGAGATGACCATCGGACGAGGTCGCGTTGGTGAAGCGCAGTTCCTGATTGGCGTTCAGCGTCATGGTGCTGGCGCTGGTCAACGTGCCCGCGACAAGGTTTCCTGCCGTTGTGGTCAGCGCGATCGCGCGGCCAGCGTTGGCGGTGGTCAGATTAAGGGTTGAACCCGTCATCCCGATGTCCCGACCCGAAGTCGCGCTACCGATGGCGATCGCGCCACCCGACGTGACGGTAATGTCGAACAGCGACGTCAGCGTGTTGGCGGTGAGCGAGCCGGCCTGGATGATGATATTCTCGCCTGCCGAACTCGCCGTGTCGATCATGATCGCGCCGCTTGCGCTGAGCCGAAGGTTGTCATCTGAGCCCGTATTGCCGCGTGTCGCGCGCACCGTGCCGCCAGTGATCGTCGATCCGGCGGTCAGCGTCGTCTGGAGGGCACTGGCATTGCCGAAAGCGATTGCGCCGCTGGCGTTGAAATTCAGCGTATCCCCGGCGAGCGAGGTGCCTGCTGCGGTGATGTTGCCCGCGCTAGTTGTGACATTGATCCCCAAGTTCGAACCGAGATTGTTGACGAAGATACTGCCGGTTCCAGTCAGGTTGATCGCGCCGCCGGCATAAAGGTTCACATTGGGGATCTGCCGCGGATTGAGGCCGCCGCTTGTCAACGAAATGTTGGTGGTGGCGAAAGCCTGCATCCGTGAGCGGATGTCCGCGTTTTGCAAAAGGATGCTTCCCGATCCGGGGCCAGTGGGAATTGGGGTGCCGGGGACCTGCGCAAAGTCGGTGATCTGAGGGGTCGCCCGACCGGAGGACAGGTAGATGACACCGTTTTCGATCGAGGCGTTGGCAGCGTCATCGAAGCCGATCGTCCCACCAAGCAGCAGTTGGTTCGCGGCGCCTTCCGCTGCGGCGACAAGATAGATGCGGTGGCGATCGGCAGCGCCCGTGCTCGACGGGCCACCTGTATCGCCGCTGTGCGTGATGGCATCGGCCTGATTGGTGCCGGTGGTAACGACGATGTCGAACAGGCCCTGATCGACACGGACCGAACCCGCCCGCATCGCAACATAAGCAGCAGAGCCATTAACGTCGGTCAGGCCGCCGTGATTGACGCGCGGGGCGACGAAACTGACCCAGCTTCCATCCGCGCTCGACTGCACGCTTGACCCTGCCTGGGTGGTCACCGATGATGAAGCGTCAACGGCACCGGTAAACCGGATCGTGCCATCGGGCTCCACCCAGGTGCCCGCGGTTGGGTTCGTGCCGACTGTCAGGGTGGTGAGGACCAGGTTGCCAACATCGAACACCCCGGTTGATCCGACGATTATGCCGCCGGTGCTCTGGAAGGCAACCGTCCCGCCCCTGGAAAGAGCTCCTGCCGAGTCACGCAGCTGACTGACCACACGGCCATCGAAACGCGAAGGAACCGAGACCAGTATCCTGTTCAAAACGGCGAAATTGGCGTTGTTGATACCGTTCTGATAGGTCGCGACATTCCCGGCGGGCAGGAAGACGAAAGGGTTGGTGGGCGTAGACGTCGACCGCCAGTCAATAATCGCTTGCGGCGTTTCGACGGTAATAGTGGTCGTCCCCGGACCGTTCGCAAAGGTCGCGTTTCCGGTAACGACGGTGGGCGTTGCATTGTAGGCCTGGGCGCGGGCCGGCGTAGGCTGGACGGTAGAGGACGCAACGGCGCTCAGACCAATACCAAAAAAAAGACGATGACGAGCGCGCGCGCGCCGACTGCGTGCAGTGGTCATCGAAGCCTCCATGGCAACAAGCGGGCGTTAATCGAGAGAAGAGCGCGTATGGGCCGACCGGTTTGAAAAATTGTTCGATCGAGTGGCGCAGCCACAATGAACTCCAGCCGCAGCTGGTCGCCATAGCCGAGGCGCACACCAGCCCCGACAGACGTCAGCTCCTGACGCGGGATGAGAAACAACCGTTCTTCATTCCACGCCCAGGTCTGATCAACAAAGGCGAAGGGCTCGACCGCAGCACGATCGCTCGCGCCCGCAAGGGCACTTCCGAGACGCAATTCAGCGCGGACGCCAAGACCGCGATCGCCGAGGATCGCGCCCGGATCGTAGGCGCGCCCAATGGCATAATTGCCCGCCGAGAACTCCTCGAAGCTGAGCAGCGGGCTTGAGCTATACTGAGCGCGCATAGCAGCGGCTAAGGTAACCCCCGGGACGGGGCGAAATTCCGCATCCATGGCGCTGCGCAGCACGAATGCGGTAGGATCAGCTTCAAGCCGCGTTGGCGGGACGATTCCCGGCGCCGAACAGACGACGAGATTTATTCCGCAGGGGAGGCTCGCGCCCAAGATATCCAGCCCCTGCCGCGCCTCAACCGTTGCGGCGAGCCGCCACCTAGGCTCGGCCGGACTGTAGCGGGAATCGCTCGAGAGACCGAAAGCATCGCTGTTCAACCGCACGAAGGCGACACGGAGTCGATCGCGGTTCAACGGAAAGTCTGCGAAATCGACGTCCTGATCGATATAATCGATGCCGATCGAGCCGCGCACGGAATGATCCTGGCGGCGAATGAACGGATAGCTGGCTTCGAGCGTCGCGAACACGGTATGGGAGCGGATGTCAATTGCCGGGTTGCCGAGATCTGGCCGTGCCCACGCCAAAGTAGCCTGGCCGCCAAAGGTCAGCCCTTCCCCGCCAATACGGAAATCATGGGCAACCTGCAGTGTCTGCTGCTCTTCGACATCCGGGGTCGTGAAAAAAGCCAGGGAGGTGCGATCGCCAAGCCCAGTGAGACCGAAGAATTGCGCGCGCAGCAGCCCGCCCCAACGTCCCAGTTCGCGCGAACCATAATTCTGCACGGTCAAATCGACCAGAGCCGGGATGCGCCTGACAGTCACTTCGCCGACCACCTCACCGCGCGCCTGACCGGCGCTGGCAAGCGCGAGGCGGACATTGTAACCAGGCAAATCTCCGGCGAGCAGGAGATAGCGTTCAGCGTCGTAACGGTTGAAGACCTCGCGCTGCGTCAGCCGCTCAAGATAGGATGTGATCAGCCGTTCAGCGCGGCCTGCATCGCCCCGCACCCGCAAGCTGACAAGCTTGGCCATGATCACCTGAAACTGGATGCGTCCTTCCGCGATACGCTGTTCCGGCACTTCGATAGCGACAACAAAGCCTGCTTCGTTGAGGATCTCGGCAGCGCGATCGCGGATCTGGCAAATTGTGGCGATGGGTAGCGATTGCCCGACCAGCGTTGAATAAGCCGGGCGCAATACGTCAGGCGAAACACCGCGCAAATCGTTGAAGGTTACTTCGCTCAGCGTGAAACGGATGTTCTCATATTCGGGACGGTCCAACGCGCATGGTGTGCGAATGGCATCGCTTGCAATCTGGAGCACTGCACGTGGGGGTTCAGCGCGTTCCTGCGACGGTCTTTCGACCTCTGCCCGGGTTGGCGCCGCTGGCTGCCGTACGAGCGCCTGAGCGAACGCCGGTGTGGAGGCAAGAAGGCCAGCCGGCAAAGCGATAGTCGCGATCCAGCCAGAAACGCGCCCTCGATCAATGCGCAGGCCCTGCGAATCCATATATAGCCCCCAGTGCGACCTGGTAAACGCAGCCTACAGTCTGTGCGTCAGTTGCGCAAAGCGAATTAGAAGCCGCGAAGATCGACAGCTGGTGTCTCCTGGATCAGCGATGAGGACTAACGGCAGACCTGTACAGTAGCAATGCTGAGCAACACAAATCGGACAATATCATTACCCGATAACCTATATCCAGGTGCAATAAATCTGTTGTCCCGCTTTGCCCTGGTCGGAAGCGACGAAGCAGTTGAACAATGTGAAAGCCTGTACGCGTTCACAATTATCGAAGGCTCAAACTCAGTAACTGCCTCAGCAGATGGCTTAACCGATTAGGTCCCAATTTGGAAGTAATGATATCCAACTATTTCGCTCCCGCTCAACGTCGGCAGCAGGTTAAGGCAATGGCGATGGCTTCTCATGCGACATGTAGTGGTGAACTTGCGGCACCACAAAAGGCAATCGACAATGATATCCAAGCAGGGTTGGAGCGTCTGCCCCCCCCACTGTAAGCTGTTAGTAAAGTGACTGGCCGGTAGCGTCCACTTTGTCCCACGAGCCAGCGTTCGTGGTTCGGGGCAGCACCCGACCAGGGTTGGTCGTTCACGAAGGCCACATTGAACGTTCGATTCCGCTTGAACCCGCCATAAAGCTTTCGGGAATGAGCCTCACCCTTGCTCAAGACTGAAGGGGAGTGGATTCCGCACAAGGAGCTATTTGATAAGAGCCTGAAAAGCCGCTGTTCGCGGCGTTTCCCTCAATGAATTCAGGATGTGCCAAGAGATCTACTCGTCCGCTTTGTTCGCCTTCGCCGCCAAGGCGGGGGCTTGAGACAATGGGTGGCCACTAGTACCTATGAAAGGCCCAACCAATAACGGCGGAAAACGATCCTCATGAATGGTGGGCGATGCTCGCCACTGGCGCAGAAGCAAACCCAGCGTTATGCTCGGCTCAAGTCGATTTCAGGGGGAGAGGGTTACCTGTGCACCGCGTTACAACCCTCTGGGCCGTCTCGTTGCTTCTAAGCACTACAGCGCATGCCGCCCCCTATCGCGCTGAAATCGTGCGCGACGACTGGGGGGTTCCGCACATCACCGGTCGTTCCGACGCCGACGCTGTGTTCGGCATGATCTATGCTCAGGCCGAGGATGACTTCAACCGGATCGAAATGAACTACCTCACCAGCCTTGGTCGCCTTGCTGAGGCCGAAGGTGAGAAGGCGCTATGGCAGGACCTGCGACAGCGGCTGTGGATCGATCCAAATGAACTGAAGGCCGACTATGCCAAGAGCCCGCCCTGGCTGCGCAAACTGATGCAGGCTTGGGCGGCGGGCCTCAATCAGTATCTGGCCGATCATCCGGAGGTGAAGCCTAAGGTGCTTACCCGATTCGAACCATGGATGGCACTGAGTTTTTCCGAAGGCTCGATCGGTGGCGACATCAGCCGCGTTTCGCTGAACCAACTTCAAGCCTTTTATGAACGCCGCACAACCGCGATGACCCCCGAGGAACGCGGCCTAGTGCAGCGCGAGCCAACCGGATCAAATGGCTTCGTGATCGCGCCTTCACATAGCGCCAGCGGTCATCCGTTGCTGCTGATCAACCCGCATACGAGCTTCTTCTTCCGCGCCGAGCAGCAGGTGACCAGCGGGCAAGGTCTCAACACCTATGGCGCGGCGACCTGGGGGCAATTTTTCATCTACCAGGGCTTCAATCAGAACGCGGGCTGGATGCACACCACCAGCACAGCCGACACGATCGACGAGTTTGTGGTGACAGTGGAGACAGTGACTGGCGGGGATGGATGGACCTATCGCTACGGCAAGGAGCAACGCCGGGTTACCGTAAAGACCGTTGCGCTCGCTTACCGCAAACCCGATGGCACAACCGGCAGCCGGACGTTCAACACCTATGCCACGCATCACGGCCCGGTGGTTCGCGAAGCGGACGGCAAGTGGATTTCGGCTGCATTGATGCATAGGCCGGTCGCCGCGCTACAACAGAGCTTTTTGCGCACCAAGGTTAAAGACCTTGCAGGTTTCCGCCGTGTCGCGGAGCTGCAGGCAAACTCTACCAACAACACCTTATTTGCCAGCAAAACGGGCGAGACGGCACTGTTTCTGCCACAATTCATGCCGAGGCGCGATCCACGCCTCGACTACACCAAGCCGGTCGACGGTAACGACCCGGCAACCGACTGGAAGGGGGTGCACCCGTCTCGTGAGCTACCGCAGGTGGTTAACCCTGCCAACGGGTGGACGATGAACGTCAATGACGGGCCGTGGTGGGCAGCAGGATCTGATAGCCCCAAGCAGGCGGATTACGCGCGCTATTTCGACAAACTTGGCCCCACGCCGCGCACGCCGCACGCGATCAAGGTGCTGAGCGCGACGCCGAAGTTCACCCTCGAAAGCCTGACCGCAGCTGCTTATGATCCGTGGATACCGTTGTTCGCCGACCAGCTTCCCGAGCTTGTTGCGGCGCACGGCCGCAGTCCCAATGCTTCGCGCGAAGAAGCTGTTGCGCTGCTCGCCGCATGGGACCACCGCTGGAGTCTGACCTCGACGGAGACCAGCCTCGCTGTGTTTTGGGCCGATGCGCTGTGGGAGCGGGTTGCAACCGCTGCTGGAATGCCGTTGGCTCCAGTGCAGCATGCGCTGATGGCGCAAGCCAGCGATACCGAAAAGCTTGCTTCCCTAGACGCGGCAATTGCCCGGCTCAAAGCGGACTTTGGCTCGTGGCGGGTGCCGTGGGGCGAGATCAATCGCTTCCAGCGCCTTGATGGGGCGATCGTCCGAACATTCGACGATGCCAAGCCGAGCATTCCAGTGCCGTTCGTTTCGGCCAATTGGGGCTCGCTCGCCGCGTTCGGGGCACAGCGCTATCCAGGAACCCGGCGATACTACGGCGACTACGGCAACAGCTTCGTCGCGGTGGTTGAGTTCGGTCCTCGCGTCCGCGCCCGTGCGGTGATGGCAGGAGGCCTCAACAGCGACCCCGCCTCGCCGCACTTCAACGATCAAGCGCCGCGCTATGCCCAAGGAAATCTGCGGGAAGTTCATTTTTATCCCGAGGACCTCGCCGGGAAAACACGCTCACTCAAGGTCGTTCGCGGCGAATGACCAGTGACCCCGAAATGAGGTCGGTTCCTGAACGGCAAGTTCCAGGCTGCAATTGCTGGCCTGAGCGCCACACGTTTCTCCAAAATTGAACGGAGTCCGGTCAGCGGTGCGCTGACTGCTGCAATGGAATCAATTTGTCTTCTGCGTGTTGAATAGGAGATTTGGCGAGCTACTGACCGACAATATCGCCATCAAGCCAGCATTTGCGCAATCCGACCGACAAAAAGCTCAATTGCGAACGGCTTGGTGATCATTTCCATTCCCGGACCGAGAAAGCCGTCTGCCGCTGTTGCGGTCTCGGCATATCCGGTCATGAACATGACTTTCAGGGACGGTCGTTGCAGCCGTGCCGCATCGAACACCTGACGCCCGTTGAGACCAGGCAGCCCAATATCCGTAACCAGAAGATCGATCGGATGGCCGGAACGCAAAATTTCCAGTCCCGACGGCCCATCCCTTGCTTCCAGTACGATATACCCCTGGTCCTTCAGGGTTTCGACCACGAGCATTCGCACAGCGTCCTCGTCCTCGATAACCAGAACGACTTCCCCATGCGCTATCGCGCGAGTGCGCGCCTGAACGCGCGCCAGGGAGTGTTGAGGGGAGGCCGCACTCAGCGCTCGGGGCAGATAGATCTCTACCTTCGTCCCTTCACCAACTTCGGATTCAAGCCGGACGAACCCGTCTGACTGCTTGGCAAAGCCATAGACCATAGACAGACCAAGCCCTGTTCCCTGGCCGATGGGCTTTGTCGTGAAAAATGGCTCGAAGGCCTTTTGGATTGTGCTGCTGCACATGCCCTGACCCGTATCGCCAACCGCAATGCACAGATAATCGCCTGGACGTACGTCGCTGGGTCTCGAGACAAATTGGTCGCCCAATTGAACATTTCGTGCCCGGATGGTGAGCATACCACCATGCGGCATCGCGTCGCGAGCATTGATCGCCAAGTTAAGTATGGCATTTTCAAGCTGATTTGGGTCTGTCATGGCCAGCGACAAACCAGCCGCAACATCCGTCTCCAGCGTTACGGCTTCGCCCAATGTACGACGCAGCAGGTCCGCCATGCCTGAAACCAGGTCGTTTACATCGACCGGTTTGGGGTCGAGCGGTTGGCGGCGGGAAAACGCCAGCAGCCTGTGGGTCAATGCAGCTGCCCGATTTGCCGAAGTCATTGCCAAGTCGGCAAAGCGCCCGATCTTGTCGATGCTGCCAGCTTCGACCTGGCGCTGGATCAGGTCAAGCGAGCCGGTGATGCCCATAAGCAGATTGTTGAAATCATGGGCGATGCCGCCCGTCAATTGGCCGACAGCTTCCATCTTCTGCGCCTGGCGCAGCGCTTCCTGGGCTTCCTCCAGTTCGGCGGTTCGTTGCAGAACCCGTTGTTCCAGAGTGCTGTTGGCATCCTGTACCTGCTGAAACAATCTGGCATTGTCGATAGCCACCGATGCCTGGCCAGCAAGACCCTTGATCAGATCTTCGTGTCGGTGGGTGAATACTCCAGCCTCGGGATGGCCGAACAGCAGCCCGCCCAACACTTCGCCTGACCGCGACACCACGGGCACCGCAAGATAGCTTCGGACCGGCAGATGGCCGTCTGGCATGCCCTTGTGCGGCGG
This sequence comes from Hydrogenophaga intermedia, assembly GCA_943370475.1. GTDB lineage: Bacteria > Pseudomonadota > Alphaproteobacteria > Sphingomonadales > Sphingomonadaceae > Blastomonas. The sequence goes on along the minus strand of CALRRI020000048.1, from coordinate 5,368 downwards.
ATTTTTTCCGTAACGCAGGTCGGCTAGAATATCATCTGACCGGATGATGCCTTCATTGCGGAAGGTCGGGCTGAATACAGGTGTGGCTCTGGGGTGGCCCATCGCTTCGAAATCGGACCGTTTCGCACCGGCTAATGTGAACAGGTGCAGGCGTTCGCCCGACTCATCCCAGACATTGTGAAAATAGGCGCCGAATTGCGCGCCCGTCAGTTCGACCCCCGCATCGCTCACAATCTGTACTACCCGTTCCAGATCGAGCTCGGCTGCAAGGGATGCGCCTGTGCGGTTGAGCGTTTCTAGCATTCTCGTCTCTTCGAGAAGCGACCTCTTTGCGCGTTGCCGTGCCGTGTCATCCTGACAGATCAGCACTGCACCGAGCTTGCGCCCGTCGGCCATCATGATTGGCCGCGCCGACCCCCGAGCGATGACCTCGCTGCCATCTGCCCTGCGTATAACCCAGCTTTCGTCCAGCACTGTTTCATCGTGAATTACCGCGCGGGCCAACGGCAATTCCAATGGCGGAAAAGGCTGTCCCCCGAGAGTCCACAAGCTGTACGCATTCGCATAATCCTCGGGCTCGACACCCAGCAATCGAGTGCCGTGCAGCCGCTCTGCAGCTTCATTGACGAACGTTATGGCGCCATTGGTATCTGCGACTATGATGGCCTCGGACAGCTGAGCCAGAATAGCTCCGCGCTCGGTCGCCTGAACCATTTCGCGGGCCTCAGACTGCTTGCGTTCGCTAATGTCACGATAGAACACGGCCAATCCGTCAGCTACCGGGTAACATCGCATGTCGATCCACGTGTCCCGGCCATCCGGCCAAACATATCTGTGCTCAAGAGATGCTGGCATGCGCTCTTGCATGGCCTTGCGATACAGATTGCCCAGCTCGGGGGCCGCTTCTGGATGCGCTTCCCAGTGGGTGAGGCCGATTATGTCTTCGCGGGCTCGCGTTTCGAGGAGCATCGCGGCCCGATTTATCGCGATGATGCGAAAGCTATGATCGAGCAGCACAAACGCATCGTCCAGGCTATCAATTATGCCAAGGGCAATGTCTCGCGTTTCGCCCGATGTCGTGTCTGTCAATTTGGCACCAAATCCATGTTGTCTCAGCTGCACAAGGCGTTGAAGGCGTTGTCGCTATATCGTTTACTTACAACTGCAAAAAGATGCCATGGGTTGCGGCAAACCCACATGGCAGTCTCATCTTGCTGGGACGCTGTCCATCGAGCAACCAGAGCCCAATCCTTGGCTTTACGGACATGAATGTTGATGGCAAATAGAGGGCCGGGTTGATTGCTGTCGTGATCTTGCCATAGTGGAGCATGAGAGGGTCGCTCCTATCTTGAAAAGTCCACGTTTTGAGCCCTTCCAGCCTGAAGCCTAGAATTGCCGATGGATTGCGACCCATCAAAGCCTTGCCGAAACTGGCGGTGAAGATCGCAATTCCAGCCATTGCTCTCGTGATGATGGCTACGCCATCGCATGGTTGGACACAGACCGCGGGTAAACCTGAGCAAGCAGCCCCCGATCTCCGACAAGAGGCCGTCGATGCATTGCTGCGCGAGGCGATGGAGATGGTGGAAGTGGGCGACTATGCCAAAGCCGAGCCCATTTTTGCCAAAACGCTAGTGCTCTTGAGATCAATGCACCCGCAGACGCATCCCGATCTGCTCGCCACGCTCAACAACCACGCCTTTGTTCTGTCACAGCTGGGACGGCTCGAAGAGGCTGCCGGCCTGCATCAACAGGTGCTCACCGGCAAGCGCGCGCTCTATGGCGAACGTGACCCAAGCACGCTCACCAGCATGAACAACTATGCCGCCGTCCTAACGGCTCTTGGCCGTCTGGGCGAAGCAGAAACGCTTCTGGCTGAAACGCTCCGGCTGCGCAGGACGATCTCGGGCGACATGGACGCCGATACCGTTCTCGCCATCAACAATTACGGCATGATCCTCGGAGCGATGGGGCGTTTGCGCGAAGCCGCAAGCTTCTATGCCGAGGCGCTCGACACCAGCGATCGCCTGCTGGGTCCCGACCACCCCTATACGATGGGCAGTCTCAACAACAACGGCACAATCCTCGTCGAACTCGGTCAACTCGACAAAGCGGAACCCCTGCTTCAACGCTCACTCCAGCAAAGTCGAACAGTGCTGGGAGAAGATCATCCCGAGACCATTGGCGTGCTGAACAACTACGCAAAGCTGATCCAGAGAACTGGGCGCCCTGACGAAGCTGCGCCGCTTCTGGCCGAGGCATTGCGGCTGGCTGAGCAGAAGCTCGGACCTGATCATCCTACATCGCTCGCGCTGATGGACAACGTTGCATCCGCACTTGCGGATGCAGGACGTTTCGAAGAGGCGGAGGTGATGGCACGCACTGTGCTCGCCAAAAGCAGATCCCTGCTTGGCGAAGATCATCCGGATACGCTGGAGGCGACAGACCTTGTTGCACGCATCCTGGTCGAATCCGGACGTGCTGCCGATGCTGAACCGTTTGCGGTTGATGTACTTTCAAAAAGCAAAAACATTCTGGGGGAAGATCATCCCTCAACGATCATGCGCATGAACCGCTATGCTCTAGTGCTGGCCATTCTTGGGCAATCACTACAGGCAGAGACGCTCTATGAGCGTGCCATAGCCAGTAATCGCAAGGTTCTTGGCAACGATCACCCCGAGGTTCAGATCGGCCTCACCAACCTGGCCTATGCGCGCCTCGAGGTGCCAGCCAGGTCAACCCTGGCGATCGATGCGGCACGCGAGGTGGTGTCAGACATGCGCAGGGACAGTCGCGAGCTTGGCTTCAGTCCTCGAGAAGAGCGTCGGAATCAGCGTTCAGAGGTGGGCGAGCAGGACGCCTATCGCCTTTTTGCAAACGCAGCATGGGCAAGGGGCCCCGGTCTTCCATCAGCGGCGCGATCTGCAGGGGTGAAGCCGCTCGAGCAATCACAACAGGTAAAACTGAAAGAAGAAGCCCTCGTCGCCCTTCAGGACGCCATGAGCAACTCTGCCGGCAAGGCGATTGCACAGGCCCTGGCCCGCGAAGCGGCGGGAGAATTTGCTCCCCTCGCGAAGGAGCGAGAGGCGCTGTCCGGGCTGTGGGAGCAGGCAGAAAGTGCCTGGGTCGCGGCCCTTGGCGCAGAAGGGGACGCTGGCGACAATCGCCGCAAGGACCTGCGCGAGCAGCTTGACGGAATTGAACATCGGATTGCCGCCATTGACGCACAATTGCGCGCAGAGGCTCCAGCTTATTTTGACCTGATCCGGCCTGAGGCTCTGGGCCTCGCAAAGGCAAAGTCGGTTCTCGCCGCCGATGAGGCTGCCCTGCTTGTCGTGCCGACAGGCTATGGCACGCACATCATGCTCGTGACGGATGAAGGATTGCAATGGGCACGATCGGAATGGGGCTATGAGGAGATTGATCGAGCTGTGCGGCGCCTGCTCTGGGACGTAGGTGGCAGCATCGAGGTGGATGCGGTTGAGGCGGCGCAGTGGGAAAATGAGGGCGAAGGGGCTTATCCCTTCGCCTTTTCCACCGCCCATGCGCTCTATCAGCAGATTATTGCGCCGGTGTCAGAAGGGTTGAAGGGCAAGCGCCACGTGTTCATCGCCGCTGCGGGATCATTGTCGAGCCTGCCGTTCGGGATGCTGGTGAGCGAAATGCCTGATGGCAAGACAGGCGATCCCGAGGTTCTTCGCACAGCCAAATGGTTCTCCGATGCCCATTCGCTGGTTCGGATCCCGTCGCTGCAATCCCTGGATTATTTGAGGAAATATCGCTCGGCTGCAGCGCCTGCGGTGGGGAAGCCGTTTCTGGGCATCGGTGATCCGGTGCTGGAAGGTGCTGCAGAACAGCGCGGAGCCGATCGCTCAACACGCAGCGCTGGACGAATGCCGGGGCAATTTGATCGGGTCTTCAAGCCCGGGTTGCTGCGCCAGGAACGCCAGGTTGCCGATACACCGGTCCTGCGGCAAATGGCCAGATTGCCCGGCACCGCATCGGAGCTGCAGTCGATGTGGAGCCAGTTCGATCGACCGCCAAACGCCCTGTTCCTGAATCAGCAAGCCTCCGAAACTGTGGTCCGCAAGATCCCGATGAATGCCACCGTCATCGCGTTTGCGACACATGGTCTTCTTGCCGGCGACATTGATGGTGTCGCAGAGCCGGGGCTGGTGCTGACTCCTCCAGGAGAGGCCAATGAGGACGATGATGGCTATCTGAGCATGTCCGAAATCGCGTCGCTCAAGATCAACGCAGAATGGGTAGTCCTTTCCGCCTGCAACACCGCAGCCGGCGATGGAAGGAAAGGCGCACCCGGCCTGTCCGGATTGGCACGGTCGTTTTTCTATGCCGGTGCGCAGAACGTGCTAGCCTCCCATTGGCCGGTACGCGACGATGTGGCAGCGGAGCTGACGGTCCGCACTCTCGCCATCCTCAAGGCGCAACCAGGCTTGTCTCGCGCAACGGCATTCCAGCAAGCCATGCGCGATGTCCGCAATGACAGACGAGCAGATGGGGAATCGGATACGTGGGCACATCCCAGCGCATGGGCTCCATTCTCGCTGATAGGCGACGGCGCGCGGTAGTCTTTTTCTTGCCTTGTCGAATTGCTATACGAGCCAAGCCTATGGGCACAGTGCGCCAAGAGGCAGGCCCCAACAGTTCGCTAGCTGACTCATCCGCAACGTTTGCTGACGACCCACAATACGCCGTTCAGCGCAAAAGGCTCGGATGGCTGCTTTTGTCGAAACCGGCAACTCTCGTCCTTCACATCCGTTTTGAGGTTTCCACCCGATCCTGATCATCAGTCCAATCGCTCTATTGCCCCGAAAGTGGTCAAGGAATACAGCCGTGGAAATGTCGCAGAGACCGCTCCCTGGTGGCTATCAAGCCGGCCGCATGCATCAACCGGCGAGGCTGTGGCGGGCCAACAAATTACCATTGCGCCAAATCATGCGCAGCAGCTTAGCCCTGTAGCAGCAAACCAGTGCTCCTTCGCAATGGCCGCTATGGCGGATTACGGGTCGATGACAAATTCGATGCCGCGCTGCTCCAGGCGATCCACTATGATGCCCGCTTCATGGCACGAAACGCCGAAGCGCCTGGCTGGACCTGGCAGTTCAGGGAAATTGTGAGGTCTATCATTGGGCTGGAAAGTGCATCAAACTTTTCCGCGATACAGGATCGGGGACTGAATTTCGCGTCGTGGACTTGTCTGTGGATCGGCGTGCAAAAAGGACCCCGTAGCGGGGTGATCGGCGTCTAAAAGGGACCCCTCATTTCGATGGTTTAAGCAGCTGGCTGGATTTTCAGGCGGCGAGATCGGGATGTTGGTTTTGGAGACGGTTTTACGGATCCGGCGTGA
>CALRRI020000047.1:0-18015 GCA_943370475.1 Hydrogenophaga intermedia | reverse complement strand
TGAGAAGCTCTGATCAGTCTGCGTCAACGTATACGGTCTCATGGGCAAGCCCATGGCCAAGATGGAGATCCGCGCGTCTGGAGCCACAATAAACACCTCGGCAACGAGTGCCATTTTTTTAGCCGGGCTTTCCAAACGCCGATCGACTGTCAGGCCATCTTCACGATCCTTCCTGCAAACCTCGTTGGCCCTTGCAAGCAAATGCGCAAGGGCGATGCTGTTATTCCGCGGCGGGATAGCTGCGCTCGAACACAGCGTCCTTGCGCAAAGCCGCCCATGCGATCCGTGCGAGCTTGTTGGCAAGCGCGACTACGACCGCATTTCGGTGAACGCCGCGCTCGATCATTCCTGTTAGCCAGCGTCCCAACGGGGTCTCGCTTCGCGCCAGTGTTGGCAACGCTGCGCGGGCGCCGTGGATGAGCAGAGTGCGCAGGTAGGTGTTCCCGCGCTTGGAGATTCCGAGCAACTTTGGCCTGCCACCTGTGGTGTGTTGTCGGGGAACCAGACCAAGCCACGCACCCAGATCCCGTGCTTTGGCGAAGCTACTAGCATTGCCTACGGCCGCTATCAGAGCCGTTGCATTCAGAACGCCAACGCCGGGGATGGAGATCAGTCTTCTGGCCGCAGGATCTTTGCGTGCCAGTTCGACGAATTCGCCGTTGAGAGACTCAATCCTGGCATCAAGTTCGCGCCACTCGACACGCAGCTCGCCGACCAGTTGGCGAAGACGCGGTGACAACGTCGCATCCTCATCGGTCAGCATGGCATCAATACCCAGTTCCAGCTTGCGGCGCCCGACCGGGAATATCGTCCCGCGCTCCAGCAGAATAGCCCGCAACTGGTTTGTCAAACTCTTACGCTCAGCAACCAGGCGCGAGCGAACCCGGTGGAGCGTCTGGATGTCCAACTGCTCTTGGCTCTTGAGTTCGACGAAACGCATCGTCGGACGCGAGGCCGCCTCGGCGATCCCTTCGGCGTCACGATCATCCTTCTTCTGGGCTTTGACATATGGTCGCACGTACTCGGGCGACATCAGCCTGATCTCGTGTCCGTGCGCAGCAAACAGGCGCCCAAGATAATGCGCGCCGCAACAAGCCTCCATCGCAACCACGCACGCCGGAAGCTTTGCAACATAATCGATCAGCGTCTGTCGGCGCATCGACCTGCGCGTGACGACAGCACCTGCCGCATCTACGCCAACCACGCTGCAAGTGTTCTTGCCCAGATCAACACCAAGGATCACAATAGACATCGGTCCGCTCCTTTCCTTCTCAAGCACCGACATCACAACGGATGTCGGAGAAAAATAACCGATGTCGGAGAAAGGGGGTGGGCCATCCCATAAAGACCACCGGCGAGGTTTCATGCCGACACAACGCTGAATGCGGCTCGATGTAAGCCCGAGCTAAGGGCTGATTTGCTCGGGTGTTTTGATGCAACGAGTAGATGCCTGCGAAAGCTCAGGTGTTGGGGTCTGTACGATTAGCCCGTTCAAGGCCATTGCCAGAGTTCAGTGGAGGCCAATATGGTTGGGTGAGCAGAAGCACGTGCTCGTAATCGGCACATCTACAACTTTCGGCAACGTGGCCAGGATGAACCACCGAGTGGATGTTTTGCCCAATCTGATTTGCAGACGGCCGCGCCAGATTGAGCGTGTCGGCGTTGACTTTGAACAGGTACGGGTACTGTCTGATCTTGCTCCATATGCTAAGGCCGCGCTTCCCATGGAGTTTCAGCGTGAGATCCTTCTGATGTCAGCGAGCTATTATGTGTTTAGGTTCGACCTCACCCGAAACGCGAACCTTACCGAATTTCATTCTGATCAATCGAAGGTGCTTTCGACAATTTCCATGATACCTGTCCACATCGCTTTGGCAGGTGAAAGTGGGTGATTGAGGGGAGGTCAGCCGCAGCCTGCGGCGGCCATATTGCTGGCGGCGGAACTGCGATAATTTATAGTCAGAAAGCCAATTTCGCTGTAGGCGGCTGCCCACAAGCGCGTTATGGCGCGACCCGCTAACAGGATTTAGATTTGCATGACAACGGGTGTTCAGCAGAAGCTATCGGCAGAGCAAGTTGCCGAATTCTACCATGATGAGTTTGTTCAGGACCAGACGCGCGATTTTGCCGAGCTGACGGGAGCGGCGGATGGCGAAGGCGTTGTTGTCGATATTGGCGGCGGCGTTGGATTTTTTGCGGAGCGGTTACGTGCGGAGCTCGGATGTCCAGTGCGGGTGCTGGAAATGGATCCTGAATCGGTTGCGCAGTGTACGGCCCGTGCTATTCCCGCACAGCTGGGTGATGCTTTGGCGCCACCGATCGCGGGCGACGAACGCTTTGTTTGCTTGAACCTTATTCTCCACCATTTGGTCGCAAACGATGAGCCGACCACGCGCGCTCTGCAGGTACAGGCGCTGCGTGCCTGGAGCACAACCAGTGCCGAAATTTTCGTGAACGAATATATTTATGAATCTTTCTTAGGCCGCATCAGCGGCCGGTTGATCTTCGAGATCACGGTTAGTCGTTTATTGTCGGCAATCGGTCGACGGGTCGCAAAAATTGTTCCAGCGCTCAAGGCCAATACCTTCGGCGTAGGCGTCCGGTTTCGGTCGCACGACGAGTGGCGCGAACTCTTTTCCGAGGCCGGTTACACCGTGTATCGGGCTAGGATCGGTGGGGACGAACGGGTGAGGATGCCGCTGCGTTTGCTGCTGATCAAGGCAATCCGCCGCGACAGCTATATCCTGCGGCCGGTGCATCGCTAGATTCTACGCGATCGCAATTGTGCTTTCGCCGTAAATTCGCTAGTCGCCGCGCATCTTGCGAACTTCGGAGCCTCCCTTGTCCACACGCCCCTATCAAATCTGTCAAAATTGCATCATGGATACAAGCGACTCCCTCATCACCTTTGATGAGCGGGGCTGGTGCGAATATTGCAACAATTATCACGACAACATTGTTCCGCATTGGCATACAGACGAACGTGGCCAGCGCGAATTGATGTCGCAGATTGAGAAGATCAAGGAAGATGGCAAGGGGCGCGATTTCGATTGCTTGATAGGGCTCTCCGGTGGAGTTGATAGCAGCTATCTTGTTTACATCGCCAAGGAAAAATTCGGGCTGCGACCTCTGCTCTATCATGTTGACGCAGGCTGGAATTCGCAAGAGGCCGTAAACAACATCGAAAAGCTGGTCGATGGGCTGGGCCTGGATCTGTACACCGAAGTCGTAAATTGGCCAGAAATGCGTGATCTCCAGCTTGCGTTTTTCAAATCCGGTGTCCCGCATCTTGATACTCCGCAGGACCATGCTTTTTTTGCCGGGCTGTATAACTTCGCCGCGAAGAACAATGTCAAATACATCTTGACGGGTGCGAATTATTCGACTGAATGCGTCCGCGAGCCGCTGGAATGGCATTATCACGCTTCCGATTTGCGCCAGATTCGCGACATTCATGGGCGTTTTGGTACTCGTCCGTTGAAAAGTTTTCCACTTGCCGGGATCTTGAAGTTCAAGGTTTTTTACCGATTCGTTAAGGGGGTGCGCGTTGTAAAGCCACTCAACAATATCCCTTATTTCAAAGAATCGGCGATGCAGGAGCTAGTCGATGCCTACGGTTGGCAGCGCTACCCCCACAAACACTATGAGTCGCGTTTCACGCGCTTTTATGAAGGATATTGGCTGCGCAAGCGCTTCGGCTATGACAAGCGCCGCGCGCACTTTTCTAGCTTGATCCTGACGGGGCAGCTCAGCCGCGACGATGCTCTCGACAGGATTTCGATAGATCCTTATTCTCCCGAGCAGGTAAAGCAGGATTTTGAGTATATTTCGACCAAACTGGGGATTGAGGTTGCCGAACTGCAAGCGATGTTCGATGCACCGAAAAAGACCTATCGCGATTATGCCAACATGATGCCGATCCTAAATGTCGGAGCGAAACTGCTGAGGCTTCTGGGGCTGCAGAGGGCGGTGATGCGGTGATCCATATCGTCGATTACGGGTTGGGGAACATCGGGGCTTTTCTGACGCTGTACAAGCGGCAGGATATTCCTGCGATTGCCGTCTCGACCGCGGCGGAGCTGTCCGTGGCCGACCACATAGTGTTGCCGGGCGTAGGATCGTTCGATCACGCGATGGAGCTTTTGAATGCGTCTGGCATGCGCGAGACCCTGGATCGTCTGGTCATCGAACAGCAGGTTCCGGTCCTGGGCATTTGTGTCGGCATGCAGATACTGGGTAACGCTAGCGATGAGGGGCACGGCTCTGGCCTCGGATGGATTTCTGGCCGGGTCCGCGATTTGGGGAGCAGGGGCCCCGGGCACCAGGGCTTGCCGCTTCCGCATATGGGGTGGAACGACATCGCTCCCAAACGAACGCTGCCCCTATTGAAGGGGATCGCCGATCCGCGCTATTATTTCCTGCACAGCTTCTATTTCGACAATGATGACGCGCAAGACTGCGCGGCGACCGCGGAATATGGCAGCGAGTTTACCTGCATCGTCAACCGCGGCAATGTGTGGGGCGTCCAGTTTCATCCGGAAAAAAGTCATAGCTTCGGCATGGCGCTCCTCAAGAACTTCTCGGAACTCTAACCATGCTGCGCCCCAGAATCATCCCATGTCTGCTCGTTCACGAAGGCGGACTGGTCAAGACGGTGCGGTTTGGCGACCCCACTTATGTCGGTGACCCGATCAACGCCGTCCGGATTTTTAACGAGAAAGAAACCGACGAGCTGGTTGTGCTAGATATTGATGCGACGGTGAATGGTGTCGCACCTGATTTCGATGTGATTGCCAATCTGGCGGCCGAATGCCGGATGCCTCTATGCTATGGTGGTGGGGTCACGACGGTCGAACAGGCCAAGAAGATCATCAGCCTTGGTGTCGAAAAGGTGGCGATCAGTGCAGCTGCGGTCGCCAACCCCGCGCTAGTGAGCGAGATCTCCGCCGCCATTGGTCGTCAGTCTACGGTCGTTATCATCGATGTCCGCAAGCGGACCCTGAGTAACAAATATGATGTCTATACCCATAACGGTGCACGCAAGTCCGCCTTTTCGGTGATCGAATTTGCCCAGTCCATGGATGCCGCTGGGGCTGGAGAGATCGTCCTCAATTCGATTGACCGCGACGGAACGATGAAAGGCTTTGACCTTACTCTGGCGCGTCAGTTGCGAGCGGCGGTCAATGTCCCGATCAGCATATTGGGAGGGGCAGGCAGCCTTGATGATGTCGAGGAACTGATCCGCGAAGTTGGCGTGCTGGGCGCGGTTGCTGGCAGCCTGTTTGTCTTCAAGGGCAAATACCGCGCTGTCCTGATCAACTATCCGCAGCCGGCTGCCAAGGAAGCGCTTGTCCGGCGTGCGATGCAGCGATGACTGACGTTGCTGGCTCGCTTAGCTATTTATGGAGACCGAAATGACTCAATCCATGTTTGCTGGACGTACGTTGCTGGTGTCGGGCGGCACTGGTTCGTTCGGCAACGCTGTGCTGCGTCGCTTTCTTGATTCTGACATTGCTGAAATCCGCATCCTCAGCCGTGACGAGAAGAAGCAGGATGATATGCGCAAGCACTTCAACAGTACCAAGTTGAAGTTTTATATCGGTGATGTGCGTGACTATGGCTCGGTCCAGAATGCCGTCCGCGGGGTTGATTTCATTTTCCACGCAGCTGCGCTCAAGCAGGTGCCTTCCTGCGAGTTCCACCCGCTCGAGGCGGTCAAGACCAACGTGCTCGGCACTGAGAACATGCTTGAGGCCGCAATCAACAATGGCGTTCAGCGTGTTATCTGCCTCAGCACCGACAAGGCGGTCTACCCCATCAATGCGATGGGTATTTCCAAGGCCATGATGGAAAAGGTGGCGGTCGCGAAATCGCGCAGCAGCAACGCCACTGTCATTTGCGCTACTCGGTACGGCAATGTTATGGCATCGCGCGGCTCCGTCATTCCGTTGTTCGCTGACCAGATTCGGGAGGGAACACCGCTTTCGATCACGGATCCGAACATGACTCGCTTCATGATGACCTTGGACGACGCGGTTGAGCTCGTGCTGTACGCGTTCCAGAATGGCAATCCGGGCGACATCTTCGTTCAAAAGGCACCGGCAGCGACCATCGCCGTGCTGGCTGAAGCGCTTTGCAAGCTTATCGGTGCACCCAGTCACCCCATCAACGAAATTGGCACTCGCCATGGTGAAAAACTGTTTGAAGTTCTGTTGAGTCGCGAAGAGATGGCATCGGCCGAAGACTTGGGCGACTATTTTCGGGTTCCACCTGACCTTCGCGATCTCAATTATGGCAAGTATGTCGAAGAAGGCGAGAAGAGTATTTCACTCGCTGAAGAATATAACTCCCACAATACGACACGTCTTGATGTTCAATCTATGTCAGATCTGTTGATGAAACTGCCGTTCATTCGGGCCTTGGCCGCAGGCGGATATGCAGCCCCCGATGAGTGATCGTACAATCCTGGTGACCGGTGCAAACGGTTTTGTCGGCAAATCGCTTTGCGTCCGGCTGCGAGAGATGCCGGGCACTGCGGTGACAACCTTCGTGCGTGGTGACGATGCTGCTACGCTGGCCGAGAAAGTGGCAGCGGCCGACGCCGTGTTTCATCTGGCGGGCGAGAACCGCCCGGCAGACCTGGCGGACTTTATGGCCGTGAACGGCGATCTGACCGCCCGCTTGTGCACTGCCATCCGCTCTGGCGGCCGGCCGGTTCCGCTGGTGTTCAGCTCGTCCATCCAGGCTGAACGCGACAACCCTTATGGCGACAGCAAGCGTGCCGGGGAGGCTGCAGTCATGCAGTTGGCCGAAGCTGCGGCGCAAAGTTGCGTGATCTTCCGGCTGCCGAATGTTTTCGGCAAATGGTGCCGACCAAACTATAATTCTGCGGTCGCGACCTTCTGTCATAATATCGCGCGCGGCGAGCCGATCCGGATCGACAATCCCGACGCGGCACTGTCCCTGGTCTATGTTGACGATGTCATCGACGCTATGATCGCAGCCCTTGATAAGCCAACGCCCGGATTGCACTGGGGCCAGGTCGATCCGATCTATAAAACCACGGTGGGCGCAGTCGCAGAACTGATTCACGCCTTTCGCCTCAGCCGTCAAACGCTGGTCAGCGAGCGGGTGGGAACCGGCCTCGTGCGGGCGCTTTATTCGACCTATGTGAGTTATCTGCCGACCGCGTCGTTCAGCTATGCTGTGCCGGTCCACGGCGATGCGCGCGGCGTTTTTGTCGAGATGTTGAAGACACCCGATTGCGGCCAGTTTTCGTTTTTTACCGCCCATCCGGGCGTCACCCGAGGCGGCCACTATCATCATAGCAAGACTGAAAAGTTCCTTGTCATCAAAGGACAGGCCCGTTTCGGTTTCCGCCACATCCTGACCGACGAGTTTTTCGCGTTGGAAACGTCGGGCGAGTCCCCCCAGATTGTCGAAACTGTGCCTGGCTGGAGCCACGACATCACCAATATCGGCGATGACGAAATGGTGGTGATGTTGTGGGCAAACGAAATTTTCGATCGAGACAAGCCAGACACCATCGCACGGAGCGTTTGAAGGCATGAAGAAGCTCAAAGTCATGACGGTCGTGGGAACACGGCCTGAGATCATCCGGCTGTCCCGTGTGCTGGCCAAGCTGGATCAGTATTGCGATCATGTGCTGGTTCATACCGGCCAGAATTACGATTATGAACTGAACGGCATATTTTTCGACGATCTCGGCATTCGTAAGCCCGATCACTTCCTGGAAGCGGCCGGGGCGAGTGGTGCAGAGACCATAGGCCGGGTCATCATTTCAGTAGACAAGTTGCTAGAGACGGAAAAGCCCGATGCGCTGCTCGTCCTGGGCGACACAAACAGTTGCACGGCAGTCATCCCCGCCAAGCGACGCAAGATCCCGACTTTTCACATGGAGGCGGGAAATCGCTGCTTCGATCAGCGCGTGCCCGAAGAAATCAATCGCCGTATCGTCGATCATACCGCCGATATCAACTTGACCTACAGTGATATCGCGCGCGAATATCTGCTGCGCGAGGGGTTGCCTCCCGATTTTGTGATCAAGACCGGTAGCCCGATGTTCGAAGTGCTGTCCCACTATCGTGCCAAGATCGATGCCTCGGACGTGCTGTCCAGGCTGGGTCTTTCGCAAGGCGAATTTTTCCTGGTCAGCGCACATCGCGAGGAAAACATCGAACCCGATGTCAGTTTTTCGCGGTTGGTGGCGACGTTGAATGCGCTGGTTGATACGTTTGGCTTACCTGTGATCGTGTCGACACACCCGCGAACGCAAAAGCGGATCGACGCTGCCGGCGTGAACTTTGGCGACCAAGTTCGATTGCTCAAGCCGCTTGGCTTTTCCGACTATAATCGCCTTCAGATCGCTGCGCGTGCCGTGCTGTCGGACAGTGGCACGATCAATGAAGAGGCTTCGATCCTCAACTTTCCAGCGCTCAATATCCGCGAAGCGCATGAGCGACCAGAGGGTATGGAAGAGGCCGTTGCCATGCTGGTGGGATTGTCGCCCGAGCGCGTGATGCAAGGATTGCACGTTTTGGCTGATCAACCGTGCGGTAGCGAACGGTTGATTCGGCAGGTCGAGGATTATTCGATGCCCAATGTGTCCGACAAAGTCGTGCGTATCCTGCATAGCTATGTCGATTACGTGAACCGTATCGTCTGGAAGAAATACTGAACCCGGCTTATGCGTATCGCGATCGTTGCAGATGTCTTTCCACCGCTGCGCTCGTCCGGGGCGGTTCAACTGCGAGACTTGGCCCGCGAATTTGTACGGCAAGGGCACGAGACGACAGTTCTGATCGCTAGTCCGGAACTGGATCGGCCATTCCAGGTCGAAACCGTTGACGGTGCATGTGTTGCGCGGTTAAACTCACCTCGCACGAAGGATGTCGGATATGTTCGCCGGGTCATTGGCGAACTGATGATGCCTTGGGCGATGCGCCGCAACCTGGTCCGCAGCCCACTTGCCGAACAGCGTTATGACGCGATTATCTGGTATTCGCCGACCATTTTTCTGGGGCCAATCGTCCGCTGGCTGAAGCGCCAGAGTGGTTGCCCTTCCTATCTGATCATTCGCGATATTTTTCCGCAATGGGCAGCTGATATGGGGCTGATTTCGCGTGGTCCGATATTCCAGTTCCTTGATGCTGTGGCGCGTTATCAATATCGATCGGCGGATGTCATCGGCGTGCAGACCCAGGGAAACTTGGCGTTTTTTGACGCGCTGAAGCACGATCGGGCGATCCGGCTGGAAGTGTTGCAGAACTGGCTTGGCGACGCCGCAGTGTCCGGATGCCCTATCAATATTTCGAAAACCTCGCTCGTCGGTAGGAAGGTGCTTGTCTACGCTGGCAATATGGGCGTGGCACAACAGATGGACAAACTGCTTGATCTGGCCGAGGCAGTCCGGGATCAGGCGGAAGTGGGGTTTCTGTTCGTAGGGAGGGGCAGCGAAGCCCAGCGATTGCGGGACCATGCAGCCCAGCTGCAACTGACTAATGTGCTATTCCACGACGAGATAGATCCAGATCATATTCCCGGGCTGTACCGACAATGCCATGTTGGACTGATCAGCCTCGACAGCCGTCACAAAACTCACAATATTCCCGGCAAGTTTCTGACCTATATGCAGTCGGGCTTACCGATTGTGGCGAGCATCAACGCTGGCAATGACCTGGACGCCTTGGTGAAGCAGCGGCGGGTCGGGCGCGTCTCGGTTGATCCCGGTGGGACCGATCTGCCGATGTTGCTCCGCGAAATGATCCGTGATGAATTGGCAGATGGCGAGATCGCTGAACGATGCCGGGCCTTATCCGATGAACTTTTTTCTTCCCGGGCAGCGGTGGACCAGATCGTCCGGGCGATGTCGGCAATACAATGAGATGGCTGGATGCCCCGCTGCTGGATGATCTGATCCGGCAAGCCGCACAATCCCCGCGCCTGCGTCAGCATCTTAATCTGCATTCCAGTTTTGCCGATCCATGCCAGCGGCTGCTCAATGCCCTGTGGTATGATAGCTATATTGCGCCCCACCGCCACACCGCTGACCCAAAAGAGGAAACGCTCATTGCCCTGCGTGGCGATCTTGGCTGTATTGCGTTTGACGACGAGGGCACCATTATTGGCCATCGCCGCTTGAGCGCGGGCGGCCCGAATGCGGCTGTAGTGGTCGCGCCCGGCGAATGGCATACCGTGATCGCGCTCGGCGAAACGGCCGTACTGCTGGAAGTTAAGGCCGGGCCGTTCGATCCTTCCGCGGCAAAGGAGGCAGCGCTCTGGGCAGCACCAGAAGGAAGTCCGGACGCTCCGGCCTTTCTGAACCGCTTACGCGCCGCTTTCTTGTGAGGCAGCAGACCGGCCAGGCGTCGCGGCGATGCGCCGAATCTTCATGTCAGACAATGTCATCGTGGCTTCGTTCTGGCTCTCCGAACCCACTGTCTCGATCGAGAGCATCTGTGCCTTGCAATCGTTGCCGATCGGTGTTTGCCAGTTGTTCGGGCCCGTGCGCAATGTGAAAACGCTGCCCACAGTCCATTTGCCAGGTCCGGTGTTGCAGGCCAGCCGGATGTTGACCTTGGCTTGGTCGCGCATGCCGGCAAGATCGGCCTTGCCCGACCATTGGTAATTGCCCGGTTGCAGGTACAACAGTTTGCGAGCGATGGTCCCTTGCCGCCCTGGGAAGGCTACCCCTTCAATCGTCAAATCGCTCCCTTCGGCATAGCCAAATCCTTGGCCGTTGCCGTCGCTGAAGAGCTGCCAACCCATCGGAGGAAATTTCAACGCTGCACCGGGGTTGCCAGCATCCAGAGACGTCAGCAGGCGGCGATCGGCGCCGGGGAGGCGCGTGTAGAAATATCGAGCTTCCTCAATCGGTGATTTGTTGACCAAGTCTGTCATGACCAGACCCAGTTGATCGTCGGTCATCAAATCCTTGGGGAATGGCCGCATTGCGACCAGGGTCCGCGCAAAAACCGCAGGCTGAGCGACTGTGCCGATATTGTAGGAAAGAAACTCCTCCATCCATGCTGGGCGTTCGGCTGCATATCGGACGAACGTGCTGCGAAATCTGGTATCAGCCAGCGTCGCGCCGAGTACCTGAAAGATCTGACCACGAGCTTCGGGTTCAGTGCGCAGAACAGCGTCAAGCGAACGCATTGCTGCCTCAAGCTGGTTTGCTTTCACACTGTCTTCGAAAATCCAGAGCTGTGTCGCAGCATCCCGTCGCGACAGCGATGCGGACAGCATTATCAATCGACGGCCTTGCTCACGGTTGCCGCTCCAGAGATGATACTGGCCCAGCTGGCGGATGGCAGCGGGCGCCAGGGGATCCGATGTTAGCGCCAATCTGGCGTTACGCTGCGCGATTCTCAGAAACTCGGCCTTGTCTTTCTTGACGGCTGCAGACTCATTCACATTGATCAGGGCGCTCGCTAGGCTTGGATTGAGACGCAAAGCCTGCGTTGGCGAGAATTTTCCGGACAACGCCGAAGCGCTTTGTTCCCAGGCCATCAAAGCCAATGCAATGGAAGCGCAGAAAATGACAATATTACGGATCATGGAGTCGAACTGTTCCAGTTTTTGCTTCGTGTACCGCGACGCGATGCGCAGGCCATAGCGTCCATTCAGGCCCAAAGCCAGAAAACACGACAGCGGCCGATCGTATATTCAGGCCAGTTGCATGACCTTGTCGGGACACTCGTTGTCATCGTCGAGCTCATCAAACGCGTCAGCCCCATCACCTAATATGGACGTGACGGTAAAGCACCCAAAGATGTTCAGGTACCTAGCGCCACGCTTCTTATTGCGCATCGCGTCATGGAAATGGGTCGGGCCATTCAGGTTTGACCAGATGCGCTGCGCGGACAAGACGCAGTTCGCCATCGACGACATCGCGCGACACGGCACTGCCCGCTGCCATGATCGCGTCGCGGTCTATCTTCACCGGGGCGAGCAATGCGCTGTTTAATCCGATGAGCGTATTTTCCGATCACGGATAGATGATGGTGACTGCGCCGGTATTGGCAATTGCGCCGACGGTCGCATGGCCAAGATATGTGAGGAGGCTTGCCTTGGGGGCCGGGGCCAAGCACGGCCTTTTCCATCTCGACGAAATGTCCGACCTTGGCGCACTCCTTCGTATCCGCACCGATGTGCAGGCGCACGAACCGGCCGACTGAGCAGTCGCTGGCAATCGTCGCGCCTTCCAGATGCTTTCGGCTTAAGCGAGCTGCGCGCGAAAATTGGAACTTGAGGCGCCGGTTGGCAAGCCGCGCAAAACATCATCGAACTCCCCATCCCGCCATCGAAGGACTGCATCGACAAGAAGGGCGGCAAGGGGCGCAAGCCGAAGGCAGGCAAACGGTCGCCGCGTGAAGGGAAGCCTGGGCGATCGGCCGAAACGCTGGACAAGACCGAGGGGGCCATGGCCGCACAAGCAACCTTTACGTCACGGATGTGACCTGTAAGGGGCGGCATGCCGGCAGCGTTGCCGAAGACGTTTTGGGTCAGCAGTAGCTTGGACGCGAGAGTTCCAGGTCTCCCTCGCCGATGTCCTTCGCCATGGTCGGTACGCCATTAACGGTGGCTCCGAGCGTGAAATCAGCCCTTCGATCCTGTCCTGTGAAGTCAGCGACGGCGTTTGATCAGAATGGGGCGCTTAGTTTCACGCTTGAAATAGTTCCGTTACCGGCACCGCGCGATAATCCGGCCAATCTGTCCTTTGCGCTGTCCGTGATCTTGTCCAAGGCAGGTTCGCTGGCACCCGAACCGCCGCACAAATGCCAACCTCATCTCCATTTGCTTTTCCGCTCGCTGCGTACAATGATGGGCTAGAAAATTTATTGTGATCCAGGTCCAAAGCGCTGGGAGCACCATTAGACCGCAACGTCTGTCACAACAGCACAAACTCGATCAACGATCGTCTCGACCAGCTCTGCATCATCGCCTTCGGCCATCACGCGGATAACCGGTTCGGTGCCCGAGGGACGGATGACCAGCCGGCCCTTGCCGCGCAGTTCCTCGTCGGCCTCGGCGATTACCGCCTGGACGCGCGGGTTTTCCAGAGGCTTGCCGCCTGCAAAGCGCACGTTCTTGAGCAGCTGCGGCACCGGATCGAACACGTGGAGCAGTTCGCTCGCTGGCTTGCCCTCGCGCACCAGCTCGGCGAGTACCTGAAGCGCCGCCACCGTGCCATCCCCGGTCGTGGCATGGTCGAGCAGGATCATGTGGCCCGATTGCTCGCCGCCGACATTGTAGCCGCCCGCGCGCATTGCGCCGAGCACATAACGGTCGCCGACCTTGGTGCGGATCAGCTCCAGCCCCTGGCCCTGCAGATACCGCTCCAGACCCAGGTTCGACATTACCGTGGCGACCACGCCGCCGCCGCGCAGACGGCCCTGGCGTGCCCAGGCGCTGCCGATCAGCGCCATGATCTGGTCGCCATCGACCACACTGCCCTTTTCATCGACCACGATCAGCCGGTCGGCATCGCCATCGAGCGCGATGCCGATATCCGCGCCCGCTGCAACGACGCGCTCCTGCAGCGTTTCCACGTGCGTCGATCCGACGCGGTCGTTGATGTTGAGACCATTGGGGTTTACGCCTATCGAGATAACCTCTGCGCCTAGTTCCCAGAAAGCCGAAGGCGCGACCTGATAGGCGGCGCCATGCGCGCAATCGACCACGATCTTGAGGCCATCGAGCCGCACCCGGTCGGGCAGCGAATTCTTGACAGCGTGCAGATAGCGGCCACTTGCATCCTCGATCCGCCGGGCCCGACCGATTGCCTCGGATGCCGCCAGCTGCGGTTGGCCTTGCTCGAGCAATGCCTCGATCCGCATCTCGTCCTCGTCGGAGAGCTTGAAGCCATCGGGGCCGAACAGCTTGATGCCGTTGTCCTGGAAAGGGTTATGGCTGGCCGAGATCATCACGCCCAGATCCGCGCGCATCGACCGCGTGAGCAAAGCCACCGCAGGCGTCGGCATCGGCCCTACCAGCACCACGTCCATGCCCACGCTGGTGAAGCCCGCGACCAGCGCGTTTTCCATCATGTAACCCGACAGACGGGTATCCTTGCCGATCACTACGCGGTGCTTGTGTGCGCCCCGAAGGAAATGCTCACCTGCCGCCTGGCCCACCGCCATCGCCATCGCTGCGGTCATGAAGCCGCTGTTGGTGCGCCCGCGAATGCCGTCGGTGCCGAAAAACTTGCGCGTCAAGACCATGCTCTCCCAATTGTCGTTCGGCCCGTAGCCGATTATTCTGAACGGTGCCACCCGATGATTGGAGGGTTCAGATCTACAGAGCAGGGAAATGGGGCAGCCTACACCATCATTGCGATAAGGCCCTGCTCACGGCGGAAGTTGGCCTTGGGTCGGCATCGTGGTTGCAGAGGTCGGCGGTTCGAACTGCGTCGAATCAATCGACCCGCCGACCTCCACCTTGCGCCAGAACACGGTATTGGCCTTCACCCCGTTATAGAACAGCGTCACCGTGCGGGCCTGGACCCAACCCGTTTCCAGCCGAATGAAGTCATCATAATGCCGTTCGTGAAAGCCGCGGGGGGTGACAAACCCCATATAGCGGATGAAATGGCTCTGCTGGTCGATGCCGAATAATGTCGTGCTGCCATCCGGGGCGGTGACACGGATCAGTGCGATGGCATGGCCGCCGACCTCGCGATCGGGCGCGCGTTCCAGTTCAAAGCCCTCGCCCAATGCTTCGCGGATGATGCCGAAGCCAAAGTTGCTCGCCCAATAGGCGTCGGCCTCTGCCTTGGGCATGATGCCTTTGTCGGTCCAGGTCGTAATGCCATCGTAACCGACCTCGAACATCAGCTTGCCGCTGGATTTCGCCGTGATCCGGACCTTACCGTCGGCGCCGTGGGCGGTGGTGCGATCCGGGTTCATTGCTCGCCACATGCGATAGTCATCCGCAGTGCTGCGCGGCTGTGCGCTGTCGGGGGCATAAAAGACCGCGCTGCCGGCGAGGTACAAAGTCGAAGGGTTGAGCCAAGCCTCGCCGCCAGCCGCTGCTACCGCCTGCTCCAGAAGGCTGCGCGCACTTGTGTGGGGTTGTGCCTTGGCCGGGTTTGCAACGGCCAGCAAAGCGCTCAACAAAAGGGTGCAAATCCGGATCATCGGTCCTCTCCTCGATGGTCAGTTTATCACGAACGCGGCAGTGTGCAATTTGTCCGGACAGATAAGTTGACGTTTCGGTTTGGACGGGGTGTAATGTGCACCATGAAGCGTCTCGTGCTGGTCCTGTTCGCGCTGATCGCCATGCCTGCCATGGCCAAGCCTGTGGTCGTGGCGCCCGGCATCTACACCGACGAGGAACAGGTCTATTTCGAGGGCAAGGCCGGACGCGTGGCGCCGCCCTGGATCGGGGTGCGGATCGAAAAGGCTAGTAGCGGCCTCGTCTGGCAGAGCATCGACCGGTTCGGCCTGGTGCTTAGCAGAGAACCGATCCGCGTGGCTGCAGCCAGCTGGACCATCGGCGACTGCGTGCTGGCGCTTGGTGCGCTTGACGGCGCGCTCAATTTCAAGGCCAGCGCCAAGGGCTGCGAAGGGCGTGCGCTGCCGATTGTGCTGGACGCCAGGGGCCTTGCGCTCAGGATGCCAGATGGCAGCGAGGCTGCCCTGCTCCGCGCGCGTCCGTTTGTCTGCTGGATGACGGTCAAGCGCGACACGCCCAAGCCCGATGGCTGCGAGGACTGGCTGTTCACTGCCAACATGCAAACCCATAACCAGGGCGGGCGGCTGCGGCTGAGCGGGGGAGATAGCGGCGCGACCGAAGCGATCATCCGTATCCGCAATGTGGTCTGGCCGCCGCTGACGCGCAATCGGCCCAGCCTGGTGCTCTATGTATTCACCCCCGATGACAGCGACCGGGCGGTGGCCTATGGCTGGGCCGACCCCGGCGCGGTCAGGATCGGAATCAACCAGCGCTGGATGCAGGCCAGCTGTACTTTGGCCAGTTTTACCTTGAATGGAGCAGAATGATGCAGGCACGCCACGCGATTTTCACGAGCACCGGTGGTCCCGAAGTGATCCAGTGGCAGACTGTCGATGTGCCCGCACCCGGTGCCGGCGAGGTGACGCTGCGCCAGACTGCAGTCGGCCTCAACTATATCGATACCTACCACCGGCGCGGCATCTATCCGGTTGACCTGCCGGCGACACTGGGTCTCGAAGCTGCAGGCGTCATCGAGGCGCTAGGCGAGGGCGTCGAAGGCCTCAGCGTTGGCGATCGTGTCGCGACCTTCGGCCCGGCGCGCGGAGCGTATGCCGATATCCGCAATGTCGCAGCATCCAGCCTGTTCAAGCTGCCCGATCACATCTCCGACGAGGTGGCCGCTGCCGCTTTGCTCAAGGGCTGCACCACCGAGTTTCTGGTCGAACGCTGTGCACGGGTCGAGCCCGGTCAGGCGGTACTGGTCCATGCCGCGGCAGGCGGCGTGGGCTTGCTCCTGGTGCAATGGCTGAAGGCGGTGGGTGCGACCGTGATTGGGACGGTGAGCAGCGAGGACAAGGCAACGCTCGCATACGATGCAGGGGCTGACCATATCGTTTTCTACACCCGCGAGGACACGGCCAAGCGCGTGCGGGAACTGACCGGCGGGGCGGGCGTGCGGGTGGTGTTCGATGGTGTCGGGCTCGATACCTGGGACGCCTCGCTCGACAGCACCGGCAAGCGCGGGTTGATCGTCTCCTACGGCAATGCCAGCGCGCCTGTGACCGGCATCAGCCTGGGCATCCTGGCTACCAAGGGGTCGCTCTACAACACCCGGCCGACACTGTTCGATTATTATGCCGATCCTGCCGAACGCGCGGCTGGCGCGGCGCGGCTGTGGGAGATGATCGGATCGGGAAAGGTCAAGGTCACCATTGGCCAGACCTATCCGCTGGAACAGGCGGCGCAGGCGCATCACGATCTAGAATCGCGCGCCACCAGTGGGTCGACATTACTCAAGCCGTAACAGAGGAGTGCCAGGTTGCGAGGTCAAACTCCAGCTGATGTGGCTAGAGCAGTCGTGGGAATGCATACGGCGCAATCTTCCATCTGCTCGTGTGCTACGGCGTCTACCATCTGGCGAAGCAAGCGCTTATGATTCGGCTGAAGCGTTGGGCGCACAGCGAGTGGTTGTGATTTGCGGGCCAAATCAGCCGCGACGATCAACGGGTTTATGATTGGCATTCGGCTGCCGCCAGAAACTTCGTCTGCCATTCCGGACATGCAGGTGCAGCCCAGCATGACCGCATTGGCGCCCATCGCAATCAACTCGAAAATACCGGACTTTACCTGCTCAACAAGCCCGTCTTCGGCATTCTCGATCTGCGCAAGATAGCCCTCTTTGCCCGATAGGCCTTTCAGAACCTGCTCCTGGGCAACATTGATGATTCCTACAAAATTTTTCTCGCATCCTGCTGCAGCAATACGTTCTGCGATGATGAAGTTCATCGATTCGGGCCAAACCGTTACGATTCCAAAGTCACGATTATTGCGAGAAGCTTCTGCAAGGCCGAGCTTGCCCGGGCCGAACACCGGGACTGGCAATATGGCGTCCATAACGCTCAGTCCGTAGTCGCCGACGCTGTTGACCATAATTGCATCACAGCCGTCTTCCACCGCGCTCAGAGCAGCGTCTACATGGCCCAACACCTGCATGGATTGTTCCAGTGGCGTTGAGGGAAAAACCGGAATCCACGATGGATACAACCTGAGGTCTAGGTCAGGAAAACGAACGGCCAATGGGTGCGGTCGCTGATCGAATTCCAACGACGAGGGGGCAGATCCGATCAAACCTATGCGCATCTTTATGTACCTGCCTTGATCTCATGTTCTAGTGGATTGATTCCAACGTTTGGTGCCCGCGACGGACAGCGGCGATGATTTCGTCAGGATCGGCTTTCCAGACGAACGGT
Organism: Hydrogenophaga intermedia; assembly: GCA_943370475.1. Classification (GTDB taxonomy): domain Bacteria; phylum Pseudomonadota; class Alphaproteobacteria; order Sphingomonadales; family Sphingomonadaceae; genus Blastomonas. The sequence goes on along the minus strand of CALRRI020000047.1, from coordinate 67 downwards.
TTGGGATCGCCATTATGTTCGCTGATAAAGCGATTGATGGCGGCCTGCAGATCGACGACGGAATGAA
>CALRRI020000046.1:0-20297 GCA_943370475.1 Hydrogenophaga intermedia | reverse complement strand
CCGTTCCTGCACATTTCTTTACGTATGGATACGTGAAGGACATATAGGAACGACTTATTGCAACCGGTATCCGAGGCCTTGAACTCCTCAGAACCGGGCGCCGTCGCCCACATGTCCCTTCATCTAAAATCACAATGTCAAAGAGCATGACCGAAGCCATCGCCGACAAAAGTAGCGGACAACCAGTGTGCCCCGATCTTTAAACCGGGGGACTTGGCGTCCGTCTATGTTGGCGACCAGAGCGACAACGGTGTGTCCCGTCCGGTGAAGGGGCATATATGGAGCACTCCGATTCGGGTCAAACCCTTTTTTTCAGATTCTGCCGATTTGTCGTTTTCGCCTGTCAGGGCCGATGCTGTGAGCCCCCTGCAAAACCGATGCCACAGCATCGCTGCCGGAAGCGCAGTCATGGGTTTGTCGCCAGTGAAGCCCAGATTGCGATCATGGCTCACGCCGGTTTGCTAAATCGCCGCCGCATTCGGGACGTTTATCGCATTCGATCGAGATGGCCTGACCGGCCGCTACCGATCGCTTAATGCGTACCACATTCCTCGTTACGCAACCTCCGAACAACTGCCAGATCAAACAGCTTCTGCGCGATCAGGACAGCGGCAGGTGCGTTCGATGCTGTTTCATCTGCCCCCACTTCGATCGCCAGTGCAGGTTCGGCCGTGAACAAGGGCCCGCCCACCATGATCCCGATCTGCGGGTTCACGGATTGCTGGCGGATCAACCGGATCGTCGCTGCCAGGCTGTCCATCATGTCGGTGGACCCTGCGGTCAGGCCCGCCACGGCGAACCAACGGTTCTTGGCAGCACTCGCAATCTCTTCTGAGGTTGCAGAGGTTTCCGTCTGAACCTTCCAGCCCGATGCCAGCAGGAACCGCTCGACCATCGTGACGCCGAAATAGTGCTGGTCTCCGGGCGTCATTGCCATCAGCACCGCACGCCGGCTGTCCAGCGCGGGCACGGTGTGTGAATTGTTGAACGCGGCCAGCAGCTTCTGGAGCCTCGCGACGCCCAAGGTCACATCGACGAAATCACATTGATCATGGTCCCACATCTCGCCCAGATGCCGCGCCGTAGGCTCGAGCAGTTCGATGAACAACGTGTCCATCGACAGGCCGCGCTCGCGCATGACGGTGACATAGCTGACGGCCGCTTCGAGATCACTTCCCAGGACAATGTCGGCGAGGTCGGCAATGTCGCCACGCTCGGGTGACAGCGCCTTGACCAATTGCTCAACCGGAGGCGCATCAGCCACGACACCGTTGTGCAGGCGCAACAGCTGGGGGATCACCCTGCTGGAGATGAGCTGGGCAAGCTTGCCCTGACGCACCACAAGGTCGTCACGCTGGTAGATCTCGGGTGCAATGAAATGGGTTTCCAGCTGGCGGAGGCTCTGGCGATCAATCGCGGGGATGGCTGCTGAAGCGGCTCTTCCCATGGGATTCTCCTGTATGTTCGCTGCGCCGCGATTATGGGGTGAAAACACCATAAACACGGGACTGTGTCGAGCCCTTATTGGGTTCGAAGGCCCATTTGCGCCGGTATGCACGGCATGCTGCCAGTGCCGGATCATCTTTTGCTTGCCAGCCCCCGATGGACCACAGGGTTGAGGCTCCGGAAAACCGTTACAAACCGCCACCAAATCGCTGGATTAGCGCGCGAAAGTACAGGCGATAGATAAAACCTATCAACCAACGGTGTTTCTTTCGTATTTCATCGATGAGAATTTCTGTCATCACGGTGACAGGTCGAGCAGAGAGAAACGGTTTCCCCAGACCTCTTCCCCGCTCCTTCTCGACCAATGCTGTGGCTTGCATGACACTCCCAAGCCCGCAGACAGGGTGGCGCGCTGGCTGGCAGGGTCGCAGCTAGGCAGGCCGACGCGCCACCCGACTATCGCCTGGATTGCCGGGCGGCACAGCTCGGGCGCGCAAGCCTAACACCCGACGCCCCATCCCGCGCCATCACCAACCGGATGGAACCGTCTACCAAGGTCTGCCGGCGAACATCCCCATCGGCGGAGCTATTCATTGATGCATGACGCAAATATCGGGCACAGAATATTATCCGGTCGCGGCATGGTTATCTGCAAATTCCTGCATATACTGCCGAATCAATTTGGCCACTCCAATTCTCATTTGTAAAATGTTTAAGATTGACTGCCATAAATCTCAGCTTGGGAGCAACTTACTGCCAGAATCGAAATTTCCATGCCTTCACCACCCCATCGTGACTTGCCGTTGATTGCGACGCGTCCGCCGCGCCTGACCGACATGACCGATGCTCTCGCCGCCATGGAGCGATCCGGGCACTATACCAACGGCGGTCCGGTCGTTCGTCGGTTCGAAGCGGCCATCGTCGAACGGCTGTACCGGGGCATCGGCGATTGTCTGGCGGTGCCCAGCGCCACGATAGGGTTGATGCTGGCGATAAGACAGGCGCGCGAAGGGCGCAGTGGCGATCTGGCCCTGATCCCCAGCTTCACGTTCGCGGCCACTGCGCATGCTGCAATCTGGGCGGGTCTGACGCCGGTGCTGATCGACAGCGACCCCGATGACTGGGCCGCCAGTGCCGAGGCAGAAGACGCGGCCCTGCGCGACTATGGCGACAGGATCGCGGTGATCATCCCCTATGACACCTTCGGTACCGGGATCGATCTGGCCCGCTATGCCCGGATCTCGGCGGACCATGGCGCCGGCATTGTTGTCGATGCGGCAGCGTCGCTCGGCAATTTCGATGCTGCGGGCCTGGGATTCGGCAGCAATGCGCCCTTTGCAACGGTGTTTTCGATGCACGCGACCAAGCCTTTCGCGACGGCCGAAGGCGGGCTGATCTACAGCAGCGACACGCGGCTGATCGCCGAACTGCGGTCGATGAGCAACTACGGCTTTGGCGCAGCGCGCTCGGCACTGCAGGTGGGCATGAATGCCAAGATGCCCGAAGTGCTGGGGCTGCTGGCGCTGGCGCGGCTCGATCAGATCGCCGACGTGGCGGCGCATCGTACGACCCTGGCCGAACGCTATCGCGCAGCGCTGGGCGACACGATCACCATGCAATGCATCCGGGCTCGAACCGCCGTTCCGCAATTCATGTCGATGCTGTTGCCCCCTGCCCTCGCCTCGAAGCGCACCGCGATCATGGCAGATCTCGCCGCGCAGGGCATCGGGTCGGGCCATTATTTCAGCCCTCACCTCGCCCAGCAGCCGTATTTCCAGAAGGTTTGCATCACGCGTCCCACCCCCGTTGCCGATGCGATTGGTGCGCGCATCCTGTCGCTGCCGGTCACCGATGTGATGACGCTCGAGGATGTGGATCGCGTCGCTGCAGCCTTTCTGATGGCCTGCGCACGCAACTACCTGCCTGCACAGCCGCGCACGGTGGATGTGCAACGCACGCTGCTGGTGGGTGGGGGACCTGCGGGAATTGCGATGCTGATCGCCGCCAGCAAGCAAGGCGCCCTGCCCGCTCTGGCAGACGGTCTGGTCATCGCAGAGCGCAGCGCCCGGCTCGGCGCTGGCCGGCTCGACAGCTATGCGATCACGTCTGACAGCACTGCAGAGACGTTCCTCACTGCAGCAAAGGACAACCCGCATCCCGAAATCGCGGCACTGCTCGATCATCCAGGCGGCCAGGAGATTGCTCGGAATATCGGCAAGCTGGGTGTGCCATTGGCACGCACCGGTGCCTTTCTGGACGGGCTGGGTGCGCGCGTCGGCGAGATTGTCGCCGCCCATGGCGGCACGGTGCTGACGCAGCATGAGGTGGTCGAGGCTCGGCAGACATCCGGGGGTCTGTGGCAGGCGCGGCTTCGCAACACCCTGACCGGGGAAGAGCAGGTTTTGCTGGCCCACAATATCGTGCTGGCGACCGGTGGATATCAGCAACCGCAGGATGTGGCCGCAGCGCAGGTGGCGGGGATGCCGCTGGGCGAACGGCTTGGGTCCCGGTTGCTGCCATCGGATGGCTTTCTGCAGCTTGGCGGGCTTGATGCCCTGCGCGAGCGGCTGGCTGACTGCCGGGCACCACGGATCGCCATCGTTGGCGCGTCGACCAGCGCCCTGGCTTCGGCCGCGCTGCTGTTGAAATCGGATATTCCGCTGGGTGACGGGGCTCTCACCTTGCTGCACCGCACGGAATTGCGCCCCTTCTATCCTTCCGCCGAAGCTGCCCTTGCCGATGGATTTACCGACTTTGGCGAGGATGACATCTGTCCAGTGAGCGGCTTTGTCTATCGGCTGGCTGGATTTCGACTGGAAGCGCGCGATCTTGTGCTGCGGATGCTGGAGGTTGGCGGGCGCACGCGCGATCCGCGGATGCGTCTGCACCGGCTGGACGGCGAGATGGATGCCGATGCTGCTGCGATCCTCGATTCGGCCGATGTGGTAATCGGCGCGCTGGGTTATCGCCCGCACGCCCTGCCGCTGTTCGGCGTCGATGGCGAGCGGATCGCACTGAGCGCCGACGGGCCGGGCCGGCCCCGGCTGACCGACCAGCAATGCCGGGTCATCGACATGGGCGGCGAACCGCTGCCCGGTGTGTACGGCATTGGCCTTGCCGCCGGCTTCGTGCCGGAAGGACCGCTGGGCGGAGAGCGTAGCTTCAGGGGCAAGGCCAACGGCCTGTGGCTCTGGCAGAATGATGTCGGCCAGATGATCGTCAACCAGATCGTGCCAGCCGGGCAGACAAAGCGCAGGGCCGCATGACCGCGCCCACCGTCAGCGTGATCATGCCCGCGTATAACGGCGCGGCCTGGATCGGCGAGACCATTCGCTCGGTCCTGGCGCAAAGCTTTGCCGATTTCGAACTGGTGATTGTCGATGACTGTTCGACGGACACGACCTGGGATCTGCTCCAGACCTTTTCCGATCCGCGCATCCTCTGCTTTCGCGCGGTCGTGAACGGGGGGCCGGTTGCAGCGCGCAATACGGCCTTTGGCCATGCGCGCGGGCGTTACATCGTCGGGCTGGATCAGGACGACCTGTGCACGCCGGACCGCTTTGCCCGGCAGGTAGCCTTTCTGGACGCGCATCCCGATGTCGCGCTCGTCGCCAGCGCCTGCCGTCTGTTGCGCGACGGGCAAGAGCAGCCATGGCCGATGCTGGAAGGGCTGACGCCCGCGTCGATCGACTGGTTGATGATGCTGTGCAACCCGCTCGCCTGGTCATCGGTGATGTTCAGGGCCGACGCCGCGCGCCGCCTTGTGCCCCTGGAGCGGCAGGAGGTGCTGTATGCAGAGGATTTCGACCTCTATCAACGCATCCGGGCCTTTGGCAAAATCGCGCGGATCGATACGCCGCTACTGGTCTATCGCTGCCACGCGCAAGGCGCATCCAAACGGTTCGAAGACGCGATGTGCGCCAGCGCCACAAGGGTACTGGCCGAACGGTACAGGGCCATATTCGGTGATCGGGCAGAAGAGTACGCAGCGCTGGTGGGGCGGCACCTGATGCATGGCGAGGTGGTTCCCGATCTTGCCACATTGCGCAAGGTGGTCGGCATCATGGCTCTGCTCCACAGCCACTTCCTGGATCACCATGCGCCGGATGCCGCGTCCAGGGTCATCATCGACCGCGAATACACCCGGTTGTGGTGGATGCTTGTCCGCCCTGCCCTGCGCTGGGGCGTGGTGCAGGTGCGCGACGTGCCCGCGCTGCGCCCGTCGGACATTTCGCTGTCGCTCCGCCAACCCGACTGGCTGCTGTCGTCACTGGTCGGCAACGTGCGCCGCTGGTTCGGCATGGAACCTGTCAGCCTGAACTGACGGGCCATCGGACAGACGCACGCCGTGCCGCCGACCATGAAATAAAGCGCAGACAAACCCATCAAACGGACGCTACCAAGGGTGAAGATGACCTTGGCCACACTTCACTTCCGGAATCGCCCGTGACCGCTTTCACCCTTTACAAGTTCGCCCACATCCTGGGCATCATCCTGTTGCTCGGCAACATCACCGTGACCGCCGTGTGGAAGGTCTTTGCCGACCGGACGCGCGATGCATCGATCGTGTCCTTTGGCCAGCGCATGGTCACGGGCACCGATTTCGGGCTGACGGTGCCGGGAATCGTGCTGACGATCGTCGGCGGCTATGGCGCGATGTACGAGGCACGCTACGATTTTCCAGGGCCCGCCTGGCTGCTCTGGAGCCAGCTGTCGTTCATCGCCGCAGGCGTGATCTGGCTGGGGTTGCTGATCCCCATCCAGGTCAAGCAGGCGCGAATGGCGCATAGTTTTGCCGGCGCGGCGGAAGTCCCCGAAGACTATCGCCGGCTGGCGCGGCTGTGGCTGATCTGGGGCCTGATCGCCACGGTGCCGCTGGTTTCGGCGCTGTATTTCATGATCGAGAAGCCGGGCTGATCCGCGTGTCGTCTTGGTGACAGCCCCCGGCCCTGTCGGGACCAGGGGTCAGGCCAAGCGCTTACGGCCAGTACTTTTCGCTCGCCAGGTTTGCGCCTTCAGCCAGCGCGGCAAGCTTGGCCCAGACGATTTCGGGGTCGAGGCTGTTGCTGCCCGCATGCACCGAGAAACCGCAGTCTACTCCTGCGATCACCCGCTCGCGGCCGAGCAGATCGGCATAGCGGCCGATGCGCTGCGCGATCAGTTCGGGATGCTCGATGTAAGGGCTCTGCGGTTCGATCATGCCGGGGCACAGGATCTTGCCTTCGGGCAGCGGGTTTTTCTCGAAGAAAGCGAACTCATGTGCGTGGCGCGGGTTGGCGCCTTCGAGCAGCACGGTCTGCGGCTTGGCGGTCCAGATGATGTCGGCGATCTCGTCGAGCGCGACATCGCAATGGTGCGGTCCGGGATAGTTGCCCCAGCACAGGTGCATACGCAGCTGCTCGGCAGGAATGTTCTGCAGCGCGTGATTGAGCGCGGCGACGTTCATGGCGATGCGCTTGCGGAAATCCTCGAGGCTGAGATCGGTGAACTGCACGTGACGGCCCATGGCCAGATCCGGACAATCGACCTGCAGGGTGATCCCGGCGGCGGCAATTGTCTCGTATTCGTGCCGCAGCCCTTCGGCGAGCGCGAAGACATACTCTTCGTCGCTGGCATAATACTGGTTGGGGAAGAACAGCGCGGTGACGCCCGGTGATGCTGCCGACATGAAGGTGGCATGGCCATTGGCCAGCCGCTTCAGCCGTTCGGCATCGATCCGCGGGGCTTCCATGTCGACCACGGTGATCGGCGAGGTGCAGGCCGGCGCGGTGCGCCGGGCGCGACCCTTGTTGCCGAACACCTGCGCCTTCGCGCCCGGGAAAGCCTCAAGATCGGCAAACTCATACTGGCCCGCTTCGCCGCCGAAGCCGGACAGGCGATGCTTGATATAGGTGGCATAGCTCGGCTTCGACTGCTCGCCATCGTTGACAACGCTGACCCAGGCCTCGATCTGGCGCTTGATGACATAGGCGGTCGCAGCCTCGACCGCCGCATCGAAGTCCGCCTCGGACACCGCCTCGCCGCCTTCGCGCGCGAACACCAGATCGAGCAGGGCTTCGGGACGCGGCAGGCTGCCGACATGGGTGGTGAGGAAGCGGTCAGGCGCGGCCATCGGTGGGATACTCCATTGGAAGGTCAATCATTCACGGCATCGGGGACCGGCAGCAAAGGCCGGCTGAGGAACGCCGACAGCACCGCGTTGTATTCGATCGGATGCGACAGGTTGCACAGATGCCCGGCTTCGCGCACGAACCGCGCCTGGCCCAGCGGCGCACTGCGCGCCACGGCCTGGGTCACGCTTCGCCGCCAGGACGTATCGGCATCGCCGGTGATCGCGAGCACCGGCATCATCAATGCGGCAACATGATCAAGCCTGGCCGAAGGTCCTGCGGGTCCATCCAGCAGATCGCTGCCGTCATAATCCGCCAACATCGCAGCGCCGATGTCCGCCCCCTCGCCCGACAGCCCCGCCATCAGCGCGTGCCCTGCCCAGTGGCGTTTCATCTCTTCAATCTGCCCGCCACGCACCATCGTCGCATAATCGTCCAAAGGTATGCGATCCGAAGCGTTGGAATGGTCGGCGATCCCGGCAATCGAGATGCCCTGCAGCACCAGCGTCGCGACGCGATCACGGTGCTGCTGCGCAAAGGCGATCGCGGTGGCGCCTGCCTGTGACATGCTCACCAGATGAAAGCTCGCAAGCTCCAGCCGATCGGCCAGGCTGGCAAGGTCATCGACCTCGCGCGCGCGATCGGCAGGCGCAGTGGACTGGCCAAAGCCACGCCGGTCGATCGCGATGAACGTGAACCGGTCGGCCAGTGCGCGCATCTGCAGCGCCCACATCCGCCGGTCGAGCGTCCAGCCGTGCAGCAGCACGACCGCAGGCCCCCGCCCCAGCCTTTCGACCGCGATCAGGCCATCGCCGGCATTCAGCCAGAAAGCCTCGCCGCCCAGCACGGCAGTGGGCGGCGTCCTATCCTGTGCGTCGCCCAGCCTGCCAACCGGGCCAGCCATGTATCAGGCCGCTTCCGCGCTGCGGAAGGTGTTGTTGTTGCTGTGATCGCCCGCCAGCCAGCGCGCGAGTTCGGTGCGGGCCTTGGCGCGCACTTCCCCTTCGATCGCGATCGCCTCGGGCGCATCGCAGGTGAACTCGACAATCATGCCGTTGGGGTCCTTGACATAGACCGACCGGCAATAGCCATGCTCGAGAATATAGGTCTGCGGCTCGGTGATTCCGGCAGCGACGATCCGGCGCTCCAACTCTTCCTGCGCCGCCTGATCGACATGCAGCGCGATATGGTGGAAAGGTGATTCCGGGATCGGCGGGCTGAATTCGGCCTGGTCGTCTTCGTTGGCGAACTGGAAGAAGGCGAGCGCGCTGCCGTCCTTCATCGCAAAGAAGCAGTGGCAATAGGTGCGTTCCTTGCCGAACAGCTCGTCCTTCTCGCAATAAGTCGCAACCAGCGGGAAGCCGAGCACGTCCTCGTAAAAGGCGCGGGTCGCCTCAAGGTCACGGGTGGTATAGGCGGTGTGGTGCAAACGGTTGACAAGTGCGGTCATCGCATCCTCCTCGATATCTCTCACGCAGCCACTGAAACCCGTCGTCAGGCGACCAGCTTCAGCGTGATGCGCGCCACATGCTCGCCCTGGAAACGGGCGCCTGCAAGCTCATTTTCAGACGGCATGCGCGATCCGTCACCACCCGCGATGGTGCTCGCGCCATAAGGCGTGCCGCCGCTGATTTCAGTCATGATGGTGTTGCCGACAAAGCTGTACGGCAGGCCGATGACGATCATGCCATGGTGCAGCAAGGTGGTGTGGAACGAGGTGATCGTCGTTTCCTGCCCGCCATGCTGGCTGGCGGTGGAAACGAACACGCTGCCCGGCTTGCCGATCAGCGCACCCTTCGCCCACAGACCGCCGGTCTGATCAAGGAAGTTGCGCATCTGCGCGGCCATGTTGCCGAAACGCGTCGGCGTGCCGAAGATGATGCCGTCATAATCGGCCAGTTCCTCGGGGCTCGCAAAGGGCGCGTCCTGGGAGACCTTCATGTGCGAAGCGGCAGCGACCTCATCCGACACCAGTTCGGGCACGCGCTTGACCACGGCTTCGCAGCCATCAACCGTGTTGACGCCTTCGGCCACGGCATTGGCCATGACCTCGGTATGACCATAGCCCGAGTAATAGAGGATGAGGATGCGTGCCACTTTGGGTTTCCCGTTGTGCGAGGATCAGAACTTGTAGAGCGCCTCGAGACCGAAGACGCGCGGGCGGCCCTTGAACACGAAGCCGCCGGGCGAGAACTCGGCATTGTAGCGCTTGTTGAACAGGTTATCGGCAAAGCCGGTGAGCGACCATGCGCCGCCGTCGAGCGTCAGACGCGCGTTGACGAGGTCAACCGGACGCCGCACGGTCGAGTTGGGGACGTCGAACCAGGTCTTGCCGGTGCGGTTATAGTCTACCCGGATGCGGCCCTTGAGATCGCTGTTGCCCAGGTTGCTCTCGTACTGGGTGCCGAGGTTGATCGTGTAGCGCGAGATGAACGGCGCTTCGTTGCCGATCACGGTGGGGTCAGGGAATTCCTTGATCTCGCTATAGGTCACGCCCAGACCGAAGTTGATGTCCCAGCCCTGGGTCGGACGCAGCGTGCCGTCGATTTCAAAGCCCTGCAGCCGGACCTCGGGCACGTTGCCGAGGTTCTGCGTCGAGTTGGCGGCGAGGAAGACGAAGAAATAGCCGTTTTCCGACTTGGTGGTATAGGCGCTGGCATTCAGCGTCAGCATCCGGTCGAACAGGGTTGTCTTGACGCCCAGCTCAAACGTGTCGGCGACTTCGGCCTCATAGATATCCGCGACGCCGACCACGCCGGTGCCTGCGGCGACGGCGCCGACGCCGGACTGGTTGAACCCGCCCGAACGGAATCCGCGGCTGTACCCTCCATAGATCGTGACATTCTCGGCCGGCTTGTAGGTCAGCGTGACCTTGGGCTGCCATTCGTCGAACGTCTCGCGGCGCACTTCACCGGTGCGGCCGGTGGGGAAGCCGGGGACGACCGGGATGAACGCCGTCGGCGTCAGCGTGCGATTGCGGCGACGATCCTTGTCGTAACGCAGCGAGGCATCGACGCGGAACGCTTCGGAGAACTCGTAACCCAGGTTGATATAGCCGGCCCAGGCGAAGTTACTCTGCGAGTCCGCCAGGAACGTCGCCTGCGGGTTGAGCGCATTGGTGCTGGGGGTACGGAACACCGGGAACACGCCGTTGCCGGTATCGACCATGTTGCCGGTCGAGATATAACGGTTGGTATCGATGAAATAGCCGCCGACCGACCAGTTGAACTTTTCGCCGTCAGCCGACTGGATGCGCAGGTCCTGGCTGATCGCCTCGACATCGAGAAACTGGCTCTGGTTGAGATCGAAGCCGAGGATCGCGAAGAACAAGGATTCCCGGATCGGCAGGAAGTTGAACGCGTCACCGGTGAGGATTTCCGACAGCGTATCGTACGAGGTGACCGACGTGATCGAGCCCCAGTCCGCCTTGTAATCGATCTTGGCCGAGACGTTGTAAATGTCGCGATCGTTCTGACCGGCGTTGTTGACGCGCACCGGCAGGCTGGTGTCGTTCACGTCGGCGACGATGTTGTAATAGAGCGCCTGGGTGCGCAGCAGCGACATCGACGCGCGCAGATCGACGGTCAGTTCGTCAGTCGGCGTCCATAGCAGCTTGCCGCGCAGCGAGATATCCTCGAGCGGATCGGCATCCTCACCCAGGAAGGTGTTGGGGATATAGCCGTTGGTATCGCGGTATGACCCCGAGATGCGGAACTTCAGCGTGTCGCTGATCGGCCCGGAAATGCCAGCGCGCAGCGTGTAACCAAAGCCGTTGTCGATCCCGGCGAACACCCGGCCCTCGAACGTGTCGGTGGGCTGCTTGGTGTTGATGATGATCGCACCGCCGATGGCGTTGCGTCCATACAGGCCGCCCTGCGGGCCCTTGAGGATTTCGATCTGCTCAATATCGAACAGTTCCTGGCTGAACTGCGCGGCGTTGACCTGCTGCACGCCGTCCACCACCACCGCGACCGAAGGCTCCGAGTTGCGGTTCTGGGTGATGCCGCGAATGATCACGAAGGCATTGCCCGCGTTCTGCGTTTCGATCAGCTGGACGTTCGAGGTCAGTCCGATGAAGTCTGCAGCCTTGTCGATCCCGGCATTCTCGATCGTTTCCGCATTGAATGCAGTGATCGCGGCGGGCGTATCCTGCAGGTTGGTGTCGCGACGCAGCGCGGTGACGACGATCTCGCCGGGGGCAGTGCCCTCCTCGGTCTGATCCTGAGCAAAAGCGGGCGCAGCGCTGACCAGCGCGAGCGCCGATGCCGAACCTGCCAGAAGCACCTTGTTCCAAATTGCGGTCATGTGAACCTGCTCCCCCTCATCCTGTGATGTCCCGCCGTATTTTCACCAAGCCGGACAAGGCTTCGCGGGCAGGTTATGAAGGAGAGGTAAATTGTTCGAATTACGAAGTCAAGTTCGATATGCGAAGTTTTGATACACTGTGCGAACACATGTACAGCGCGCAGGAGCGCGCGCCGTTCGGATCGATTGGCAGGCAGGGAAACGCGCCGGTGGGCGCGCAGGCTCAGTTCTGCTGGAGCGAGTGCATCAGCGTCGGCCAGCGCTGCAGCGAATTGCCGATTTCCGCTGCGGCTTCGCGCAGCATCGGCAAACGGGTGCGGACCAGCTCGTCCTGCGAGATGCGGGTGGTCGAGGTCGAGCAGTTGATCGAGGCGATGGCATTGCGGTTGGCATCGAACACCGGAACCGCGACCGAAACGATGCCGTAATCCAGCTCGTCGAGCGCCGAATCATAGCCGGTCTCGCGCGCACTCTGCAGCCGCTGCTCCATCGCATCGGCGCTGGTGAGCGTCCGCTCGGTGAAGCGCTGCAGCGTGACACTGGCCATGTACTGCGCGATGACCGGTGCGGGCTGGAACGCCAGCAGCACCTTGCCCAGCGAGGTCGCGTGCACCGGAAAACGCGTGCCGACATTCGCGCCCAGCCGGATCCGCCGGTTGGTCGAGACATGCGCGACATACAGGATATCGGTCCCCGAAAGCACCGCCATCGACGAGCTGTCACCGGTATCGTCACGCAGTTTCTGCAGCGGCGGCAGGATCACCTGCTCGACATTCATTGAGGAGAGATAGGCGGTGCCGAACGACAGCACCTCGGGCCGCAGCAGGAACTTGCGCCCGAACTGCGCGACATAGCCCAGCTGCACCAATGTGTTGAGGCAGCGCCGCGCCACCGCCGGGCTGAGCCCGGTGACCTGCGCGACTTCGCTCAGCTGCATTTCGGGATGCGTCGCATCGAAGGCGCGCAGCACCTTGAGGCCGCGTTCGAGGGTCGACAGATACTCGCTGTCCTTGCCGGGCTTGGGCGCGTCTTCCATCGTTGCAGCGCTAGACCCTTGAACCGGCGCAGGCAAGGTGATGGTGTCATATGCCAAGACTGGGTTCACTCCGCGGCGGCGGACGTGTCGGGAATTCCCAGGATCTCGTCGTTGTGCTGCCCCAGCACCGGGGGAGCGGTGACCGTGGTGGCACGCTCGCCATCAAAGCTGACCGGTGAGCGGATGGTGCGGAAGCGGCCGTGCGGGCCATCGGGATCTTCGACGGTAAGACCCAGATGCAGCGCCTGCGGTGTTTCGACGACTTCGGGCGCAGTGTAGACCGGCGAGTGCGGAACCTCCAACTGCTCGAGCGTTGCACACCAATCGGCCCTGGACCGGGTCGCAAAGATCGGGCCCAGAAAGCTCGCCACCTTTTCGTAATTGTCGATGCGCGCCTCGCGGCTGGCAAATTCCGGCCGCTGCAGCATGTCCGGCTGGCCCACTGCGGTCGCCAGATTTTCCCAGAACTTGGGCGGCGACGACATATGCAGCGCCAGCCAGTCTCCGCCAGCGCACTGGAAGACATAGGATTGCGAGACATTGGGGCGGCTGTAAGGCCCCATGACCTGATCATCGGAGAAATAGTGCGTGAAATCGTCGAGGTTGAAATGCGCCATCGCCTCGAACATCGAGACTTCAACCAGCCGCCCCTTGCCGGTGCTGGCGCGCTCGTGCAGCGCGGCGAGCACACCATAAGCGCCATAAAAGCCAGTCACCGCATCGGCCAGCGCCGGGCCGACCACGCGCGGATTGGCAGGATTGACCAGCAGCCGCAGGAAACCGCTGGCGGCTTGCGCGACGGTATCGAACGCGGGCCGGTCGCGATCAGGGCCGGTCGCACCAAAGCCCGAGATCGACAGATAGATCAGCCGCGGGTTGATCGCACGCAGCCGCTCGGGATCCACGTTCAGCTTGTCGGCGACGCCAGGGCGGAAATTCTGGATGAAGACATCGGCCTTGGCGACCATGGCGTCGAACGCATCAAGATCGGGGCCGCCACGGGTGTCGAGCGTAATCGAGCGCTTGTTGCGGTTGTACGTCTGGAAATGCGGGCTGTAAAAGCCACCCCGGAACGCGCGGAACGGATCGCCGCCATCGGGCCGCTCGACCTTGATGACATCGGCGCCCAGATCCGCCAGCATCATCCCTGCAGCAGGACCGGTGATGAACGTGCCCATCTCGAGCACGGTGACGTTTGCGAGCGGCGTGGCCATATTGACATCTCCCTGATGTCCACCCATAGAAAATTCGATATACGAAATCAACTTCGTAAATCGAAATATTGGCGCGCAGCCGGCTGAAGGTATTGTGCGCATGCGAGAGGAGCCATTTGATGCGCATCGGCAAACAGGACGCCCCCTTTACCTCGATCTGCACGTCCGATGCAGACAGCATCACGGTGCGCGGGCGCGATCTGTGCGGTGACGTCATCGGAAAAATGGACTTCACGAGCTATTTCTGGCTGCTGGTCACCGGCAGCGAACCCACCGACGTCCAGAAGTTCTTTGCCAATGCCGTGCTCGCCGCGATTGCCGAACATGGCCTTGTCCCCAGCGTCGTCGCCGCCCGCATGACCTATGCCGCGGCGCCCGAAGCGTTCCACGGCGCGGTCGCGGCAGGCCTGCTGGGCTGCGGATCGGTGGTGCTGGGCAGTGCCGAGGTGGCAGGGCGCTTCTATGCCGATCTGGTCGACCAGGCACAGAGCGCAGAGACATCTGCCGCCGATGTCGCCGCAGAGGGCGTCCGCACGCTGCGCGCGACCAAGCAGGCCATCCCCGGCTTTGGCCATCCGCAGCATTCGGCGGGCGATCCCCGCGCCCTGCTGCTGCTCGATCTGGCGCAGCAGCATGGCATCGTCGGCCAGCATATCGGCATGCTGTATGCCCTGCGCGATTGCCTGCCCGAGACGATCGGCCGTCCGTTGCCGATCAACGTCAACGGCGCGATCCCGGCAGTGATGCTGGACGTCGGCTTTCCGGTCGGCGCGCTCAAGGGCATCTCGCTGCTCGCTCGCACCGCCAGCCTGATCGGCCATCTGCAGGAAGAACGCGACCGACCGATCGGCTTCATCATGTCTGGTGCCGCAGCGGCCGCGATCGATTATGACGGCGAACCTGCTGCCTGACGGCCCGCGCCGCACCATTCCTGCGTCTGTGGTATCCACGCACGCGCCTGCGCCGCGATATGCGGTCGCGTGCCAGGTAACCAGCCTTGCGCCGCCGCCCTTGAGAGCAATTCCATCCGCAGAGCGACCTTTCGGCACGAATCCAATGGTCCGGACCGGGCCATCTGTGCATGCGCTGGCCATGCGCCGCACCATGTGTCCATATGCTGCGCGGAGCTTCCCGCGCGGCCAGGCCTGCGCGACGCAACAGCTGATGAAAGGCGTAAGGTGACAGAAGGTTGGGTCGCAAGGCGGATGGGCATTTTGACGCTGTTGCTCTGCGCGATGGTCAGCCCGGCGACGGCGCAGGCGCGGCCCGTGACCGATTGCCCGATGCGCGACCTGCCGTTTTCAGTCGAAAGCCCGTTGATTGATGTGCTGCTGAGCGCCGAGGCGCGCCGCCTGACCGAGGCGGCGACCGGCCATGACTTCAGCAAGTCCCCGGCGCAGTTCACCGGAACCACACCGCCGACCTTTGCCGCAATCCTCACCGTGCGCAAGTTCAGCGCGTTTATCGGCGTGCCAGAGGCAGCCCTGCCCGCGCTCGATGCGCAGCTCGCCGCGCTGCCGGTGACGGACGAAGACCGCAAGGCGCGCTGCCAGCGCTACGATGACGCCGTTCCCGAAGTCTCCCTGCCCCGCGACGGCAAGCCGCGAGTGCTGCTGTTCGAGAAGATCATCGGCTTCAAGGACACACCATCGGTCAATGCCGCGCACGCCGCGTTTCTGGCCATGGCAGAGCGCGAGGGCTGGCACATCGTCGCCACCGACAAGGCGGGAGCCTTCAACCGCGCCACTCTTGGCCAGTTCGATGCCGTGATCTGGAACAATATCTCGGGCGATGTGCTGACGCTGGCGCAGCGCAAGGCCTTCCAGTCGTTCCTCAAGCGCGGCGCCGGGTTTGTCGGCATCCACGGCTCGGCCGGCGATCCTGCCTATTTCTGGGACTGGTATCCCGATGCGCTGCTGGGGGTGCGTTTCACGGGTCATCCCATGAACCCGCAGCTGCAGGAAGCGCGGATCGCGGTGAACAAGGACCATCCGCTGGCTGCGGCGCTGCCTTCCGACTGGCGGATGACAGATGAATGGTATTCGTTTGCCAACAATCCCCGGCGGATCGGCGCGCAGGTTCTGCTGACGCTGGACGAGGCGACCTACAGCCCCGTTGGCATCCAGCAGCAAGACCTGCGGATGGGCGATCATCCGCTGGCCTGGACCAACTGCATCGGCAAGGGCCGGATGTTCTATTCCGCCATCGGCCATGCGCCGGAAACGTACAGCCATCCGCAGAATCTCGCGATGCTCAAGGCGGCGATTCGATGGGCCGCGTCTGATCGGACCAGCTGCCGCTGAGAGACGGAAAGCTCTCCGGATCGCCCGCAGCGTGTAAAATCGCACGCGGCTCTCAAAAAATATGTCCAAAAATATTTACACCAGATCGAGGCGAACCCGTCGGCCGCCACAAGCATGGCCACGGTCGCAGAGTCGTGGGCAGCAGCCTTGCCATCGGGCCAGCAAACGTTTGATATCATCTGTTAAAATCATCGGAATAGTCATTTCCGTAACGTAAGCCATCCCACGGAGGCGCAAGCCTGCACACCACCAAACGTGCAATCTTCAACCCGCAAAATTATGTCGATGTTAACAAAAAACCGGGCTCCCGGGCCCTCTCGTTAACCGTCGATTATCACTATCTCGTCCAATGACGTCAAGCCAGCTGGACACTTCCAGCCATGAGGGGGCCACATGTTCAAAGACTTCTACGCTCATTATCCGATCCGCAAAAAACTTGATGTCATGCTGGTCGTGCTGCTGACGCTGACATCGGTGCCAGCTATCGTCAGCCTGTTCGTATCGTCGGGTGCAGAAACCACAAATTTGGGGGTATTTGCAGCCAGCGTTGGCATCATGGCGGCGGTTTTTGCGTTCATGCGATATGCAAAGAAGGCCATCTGCGACCCTTATGTGAGCACCGTCGTGCGCATGGAAGGCATCGCTGCAGGCGATCTGGACAAGCCCATCGAGTATCTGGACCATCGCGATTGCGTCGGGCGGATGAACAAGTCGATGCTGGTGTTCAAGGAAAACGCTGCAGAGCGTGCGCGCGCCGATGCCGTGCTTCAGGTTGTGGTGTCAGAAATCACCGCTGGCTTGCAGCAGATGAAGAACGGCAATCTGACCTATTCGATCAACACCGCATTCGATGCCGAATACGATACGCTTCGCCAGAACTTCAACGACACCATGACGCAGCTTTGCAGTCTGCTGACCCAGACGTCGAGCGCAGCCAACAACGTGCTCACCGGCGCATCCGAGATCCGCTCTGCCTCGGGTGACCTGGCACAGCGCACCGAGCAACAAGCTGCCAGCCTGGAGGAAAGCGCCGCAGCGATGCGCGAAGTCACCGGCATGGTGCAGCAGACCGCACAGAACGCATCCGAAGTCGGCAAGCAGATCGCTGAAGCGCACACCGCCGCCACCGACGGTGGCGAAGTTGTCCGCCGCGCCGTCGAGGCGATGAGCGCGATCCAGAAGTCTTCGGGCCAGATCACCAACATCATCGATGTCATCGACGGCATCGCCTTTCAGACCAACCTGCTCGCGCTCAACGCCGGGGTCGAGGCCGCACGTGCCGGCGATGCTGGCAAGGGCTTTGCCGTCGTTGCCAACGAGGTCCGCGCGCTCGCCCAGCGTTCGGCCGATGCCGCCAAGGACATCAAGGAACTGATCACAGCATCGACCGCCGGCGTCTCCGACGGCGTGGCGCTGGTCGACGAGACCGGATCGGTGCTGCTGCAGATCAGCGACCGTGTTGCCGCGATCAACACGCGGATCACAGAAATCTCGTCCTCCACCCAGACCCAGGCACTGCGCCTGCATCAGGTCAATCTGGCGGTGAACGAGATGGACAAGATGACCCAGCAGAACGCCGCGATGGTCGAGGAATCGAACGCCGCCGCGCGCAGCCTGGCCGAAGAGGCGACCGATCTCTCGCAGGTCGTCCAGCGCTTCAGCACCGGCCAACCGAACAAGGCTGCCCTGGCCCCTGCCCGCTCGGCGCCGCGGGCACCTGCACCTCGCATGCCGATGGTGTCCGGCAACCTTGCTCTGAAGGTCGATGAACTACAGGACGACTGGTCCGAATTCTGAGTCGCTTGAGGCGGTCCAGAGCGTCTGCAAACCCGTCTTCCCGCAGGCTCGGTGCATTCGCTCTGGCAAAACGGCGGCAAGTTCCATCGAAATGGCACGCCGCCGGAAAAAAACTCAAAGCCAGATTGGCGCAACTGCACAGGCGATTGTTAACCATTTGGCTTTGCGAGCCATGGATTTGCCTAGGCTAGCGCAAAACTTATCGACGCCACGAATGGAGGATCATAAATATCTGAAATAGTGAGATAATGATGATCATGGCGCGCACCAGCGGAGCTACCACGGGGTGGGAGGAGCGCAGCCGACCCTATCGACCGACTGAGCGATCAGAGGCTTTCACCCCCCTTTTTAGGGGGAATTTCTGGGGTTCGATGTAGGTCTGGCGCTTTCAGAATTAACCTTCGGTTATCAGATGATACCTAGCAAAAGCTGCAGGTAAGCCATCATCTTGCCTGGAGGTGTCCATGATTTCTCATTTTTCTGCGCACGCACCCATCCGACAGAAGTTCGACATTCTACTCGGCATCATCGTTGGCCTGGCGAGCATTCCACTCGCGATCAGCCTGTTGGGCTGGGGCAACAGTTTTGTCGCCATGGCCGCAGAAATTGCGGTACCCGTGTCGCTGGGCGTGATGTTCCTCGGCGCCAAGAAACTGATCTGCGATCCCTATGTCAGCACCGTGGTACGCATGGAAGCCCTTGCGGCGGGCGACATGAACAGCCCGCTGCCGTTTGTCGACAATCGCGATTGCGTCGGGCGAATGAGTAAAGCGATGCTCGTCTTCAAGGACAATGCCGTGGCCCGCGCCAGGGCTGATGTCGCGCTGGAAGGTGTCATCACAGAGGTCACCACCGCGCTCAACCGCCTCAAGGACGGTGATCTGACCCATGCGATCGCGATCGATACCGGGGTCGACGCCAAAGCCAATGCCATCAGCTACGCCTATAACGACGCAACCTCGGAACTGTCCGGTTTGCTCGGCAAGGTCGCCTCGGCTGCGAGCAATGTCCTGACCGGCGCGTCCGAGATCCGTTCCGCTTCCAGCGACCTTGCGCAGCGCACCGAGCAGCAGGCCGCAAGCCTCGAAGAAAGTGCCGCCGCAATGCAGGAGGTGACCAGCATGGTGCAGGATACCGCCAAGAATGCAGGCGAGGTCGGCAAGCAGATGAGCGAGGCGCATGCTGCCGCGACCACCGGCAGCGAGGTTGTCCGGCGCGCCGTCGAGGCGATGAGCGCGATCCAGAAATCATCGAGCCAGATCAACAGCATCATCGATGTCATCGATGGCATCGCGTTCCAGACCAACCTGCTCGCACTCAACGCCGGGGTCGAGGCCGCACGTGCCGGTGATGCCGGCAAGGGCTTTGCCGTCGTTGCCAACGAGGTCCGCGCGCTCGCCCAGCGTTCCGCCGATGCCGCCAAGGACATCAAGGAACTGATCACGGCGTCCACCGCCGGCGTCTCCGACGGCGTTGCGCTGGTTGATGAAACCGGATCGGTGCTGCTGCAGATCAGCGACCGCGTCGCGGCGATCAATGCAAGGATCACCGAGATTTCGTCCTCCACCCAGACCCAGGCGCTGCGCCTGCAGCAGGTCAACCTGGCCGTCGGCGATATGGACAAGATGACGCAGCAGAACGCCGCGATGGTCGAGGAATCGAATGCCGCAGCCCGCAGCCTGGCAGAGGAGGCGACCGACCTTGCGCAGGTCGTCCAGCGCTTCAGCACTGGTCAGTCCGCGCTGTCCGCACCGTCACCTGCCCGCGCCGTGCGCCGAGGGCCCCCGGCCCGCGTGCCGATGGTATCCGGCAACCTTGCCCTGCGCGTCGATGAACCGCAGGATGACTGGTCCGAATTCTGAGCAGGCGAAATTGGAAGCGTTCACGGCTGCGGGGCTTAAAAAACGTATGGCCCGCCCCGTTTGCAAGGGGGATTTTGAGAAGCTCTGATCAGTCTGCGTCAACGTATACGGTCTCATGGGCAAGCCCATGGCCAAGATGGAGATCCGCGCGTCTGGAGCCACAATAAACACCTCGGCAACGAGTGCCATTTTTTTAGCCGGGCTTTCCAAACGCCGATCGACTG
>CALRRI020000045.1:0-23311 GCA_943370475.1 Hydrogenophaga intermedia | reverse complement strand
GAATATATCACCACCCAGCCGCGGGGCATGGGGGAGAAATTCTGGCACGACGAGGTGACCAAGATGGTCAAGGTCTATGGCGCGCCGATCGAGCCAGATCAGGCCGAAGCGATCGCCCAGATCCTGGCCGACCGCTTCGGTTAGACACTGGTTTAACGTGATTTCCGAGTCGCGAAATGGTCCATTTCGCTCGAAATCACGAGCCGATCAGCATCACCGCCGCGAACGAGGCGATCAAGCTGACCAGCGTTGCGATGACCACAGGGATGGCCGGGCGGATGCCGGTCTGCATCAGCAGGTCGAGCCGGCTGCGCATAGCGGTTGCGATCACCGCGATCAGCAGCAACCCCTTGGAGACGCTGAGCGCGAAATCGCGGATCGGCATCGGGATGCTGACCAGCGAGTTCAGCAGCACCACGCCGAAAAACGCGACAATGAACCAGGGTAGCGCGAGGCGCTTCCACAGCGGATCGCCCTCCACCGTGTTCGCGCCGCCGATCACCAGCCCGGTGATGATGACGACCGGGGCCAGCATCGCCACGCGCGACAGCTTGACGATCGCGGCATAGCTGCCCGCCTCTTCGGAAAACGCATAGCCGCCGCCGATAGCCTGCGCGACATCATGGATCGACGCGCCGATCAGAAAGCCTGCCTGTTCGTCGGTGAGGTCGAGATATTCGGCGAGGATCGGGTAAAGCGACATCGCCAGCGCGCTCGCCAGCGAGACGACGACCAGGGTAATCGCGAACTGCGACTGACTGACCCGCTCACGCCCGATGATGCCATAGAGCGCCATCGCCGCGCTCGCGCCGCAGATCGCGGTCGCACCGCCTGCCAATATGCCGGTATAGCTAGATTGCCCGACCAGCCGCGCGCCGACGATGCCCGCCAGGAACGTCACGGTCATGATCGCAGCCAGCGCCGCGAACGGCTGCACGCCCAATGACCCGATCTGCGCAAAGGTCACCTGCAGCCCCAGCAGCACGACGCCAAAGCGCAGACAGGTGCGCGAGGCGAAATCGAGCCCCATGTGGCTGCGCGGGTCCTTGGCGACAAAGCTCAGCGACAAGCCTATCAGCAGGCCCAGCAGGATGATCGGGAACATGTAATGTTCGGACAGCCAGGCCGCAGCGCCCGCCGCGATCGCGCAGATGGCCAGCCCTTGGAACACACTGTCGCGCTGCTTGGGGGCGTCGGCTTCGGAGTCGGCAGCAGGCTTGGGAGTCGACTCGGCGAGATACATTTCGCCAAACAGGTCGCCGGCTGCGGGCAGCGAATCCCAGTCAATCTCCTGCCGTTTCACGCGCGCCTCCACCCATTCGGCCCGAAAGTATGTCCTTCGGTGTCATATAAGGCTTTTCTTACGCACGCGAGCGGCTATCGTGCAAGCAAGAAGCGGCGCATAACGGCCCGGACGGGGAGGATTTCGCAATGAACGAGGCACAACAGCAGGGCGTGGCACGCGGCGCAGCGATCGCATTGGTGGCGCTGCTGTTCCTGGGCAATGCACTCAACTATGTCGACCGGCAGGTGCTGGCGCTGTTGAAGCCCACGCTGGAGGCCGAATTCGGCTGGTCCGACGCAGAATACGCGCATCTGGGCTCCTCCTTCCAGATTGCAGCCGCCGGCACGTTGCTGTTCGTCGGCTGGTTTGTTGATCGGCTGGGGGTGCGTGTCGCCTATTCGATCGCGGTCGTCGTGTGGAGCGCCGCCGGCATGGCGCATGCGCTGGCGCAGACGGTGCAACAGTTCGTCGCCGCGCGGATCGTGCTGGCGGCGGGCGAATCGGTTAGCACGCCGGCGGGCCTCAAGGCGGCGGCGATGTATCTGCCGGTCAAGGAACGCAATTTCGCCATCGGCCTGATCAACACCGCGCCCAATATCGGCGCGATCATCACCCCGCTGCTGATCCCGCCGTTCGCGCTCGCCTTCGGCTGGCAGGCCGCCTTCTGGGTCACAGGCGCCTTGGGCTTTGTCTGGCTCGCCGGCTGGTGGTGGGGCACGCGGGACCTCAAACCCCTGGGCGACATCCCCGAGCGCGCGCGCGTGCCATGGGGGATCCTGCTGTCTGATCGCAAGACCTGGACCGTGATCGGCGCGAAATTCTGCATCGATGCCGTGTGGTGGTTCGTGCTGTTCTGGATGCCCGATTTCTTCAATCGGCAGTTCGGCATGGCGCAGGGCGACCTGGGCTGGCCGATTGCGATCATCTTCACATTGGCGGCCCTGGGCGCCATCACCTCGGGCGGGCTGTATCCGATCCTGCTGAGCCGGGGCATGATCGTCAATGCCGCGCGCAAGACCTCGATGCTGTTCTACGCGCTTGTCGTGCTGGCGATGCCGCTGGCGCTGACCACCGGCAACCCGTGGATCGCCGCGGTGCTGATCGGCCTGGGACTGTTCGCGCATCAGGGCTTTTCGACCAACGTCTTCGGCATGACCGCCGACATCATCCCGGCCACCCGCGTCGCCAGCGTCATCGCCTTGGGCGCGGTCGCGGGCAACCTGTCGGGCACCGCGATCATCGAGTTCGCAGGCTATTCGCTGACCAACGGCATGGGCTATGTGCCGCTGTTCGCGATCTGCGGCAGCGCGTATCTGGTGGCGCTGGCGTTCATCCATCTGATGATCCCCAAGCTGAAGCTGGCGGCCGAGTGAGAGCGCGACGCCGATTGTAACTGCCGGTCCTGGGCTCGCTCAATCCAGCGGCTGGCCGATCTGGTAGATCTCATAGACCGGCCCGGAGAGCGTCTGCGTTCCTGTGCCTGCCAAAGTCAGCGCGTTGAGCCACGAATAGCGGGAGTCCCCGCATTCAAGGCTTGCGCTGATCAGCAGATTATAGTCGGCTGGATCGAGCAACTGGCCCTTGTGGAAGCGTGCCATCGCGTCCCCCCTGCCCCGCATCGAACCCTGATAATTCAGATAGATCGGAACATCATCGGCGCTGGTCAGCGTCAGCCGCACATCGATCAGCAGCGAACCATCGGGCTGGATGACGAACCAGTCGGCGCCCGAATCCACCGTTCCCTTCAACCGCGCTCCATCGAATGACCCTCCGGTGACGATGGCAATGCCCCGATGCCCCGAGGCCGTGGCGCCGATCTGCTTCGTGCGGCCGAAATCGACATCGAGCCGGAGCGTCATGAGATGGGTGTGAGCAAGGTTTTTCATTGAAGCATCGCTAGCATCCGGCCATCGTCCGGCAAAGATCGAAAACCAGGAGAGGCAGTATGGACATCATCGCGCGGCGGCCGAGGCCATCGGTGCAAGAGGTTTACGAGACCGACCGCAACCGCGCGCCCGATGTCCTGCGGATGGAATCGCCACCCGAGGGCCAGTCGCTCGATGATGTAAGCGCGGAACGCTATTTTTCGCCCCAATGGCACGCCCGCGAAGTGGAGAAAGTCTGGCGCAAATGCTGGCAGCTGGCCTGCCGCGTCGAGGATATTCCAGAGGCCGGCGATCAGTTGATCTATGACATCGTCGATGATTCGATCCTGCTGGTGCGAACTGCCGAAGGGACGATCCAGGCCTATATCAACGCCTGCCTGCATCGCGGCACGATGCTGCGCACGCACAGCGGCAATGCCAAGCAGATCCGCTGTCCGTTTCATGGATGGACCTGGTCGCTCGACGGCAAGCTCAAGGTGCTGCCGGGGCAGTGGGATTTCCCGCAGGTCGACAAGGACAAGTTCTGCCTGCCGCAGGCCAGGGTCGGCATCTGGGCGGGCTTTGTGTTCATCAACCTCGATCCCGATGCCGAGCCATTCGAGGACTATCTCGAAATCCTGCCCCAGCATTTCGAAGGCTTTGCGCTGGAAGACCGCTACAAGGCAGTGCATGTCGCCAAGGTGATGCCGTGCAACTGGAAGCTGGGGATGGAGGCGTTCATCGAGGCCTATCATGTCCCCATCGCCCACCCGCAGGTGGTCAACTATTATGGCGACAGCAACACCCAGTATGACGTCTGGCCTGGCGTCCGCCACGTCAGCCGCATGATCAGCGTCCAGGGCCTGCCCAGCCCGTCGGTCGTCGGGATCAGCGATGACAAGGTGATCGAGGATATGCGCCGCGACGTGCCGTTCTTTGCGGGCAAGCCGATCGAGGTTGGCGAGGGCGAGACTGCGCGGGCAAAGCTGGCGCAGCGCGCGCGCGAAAAGATCGGCAAGGCGGTCAACAAGGACATGAGCGATCTGTCCGACGCGGAATCGCTCGATCTCATCGAATATCTGCTGTTCCCCAACATGGTGCCCTGGGGCGGCCAGTCATTGCCCATCGTCTATCGCTTCCGCCCCAATGGCAACGATCCCGACAGCCATATCATGGAAATCATGTATCTTTTCGCGAAGGGCCCGGATGGATCGCACCCGCCCGCCGCGCCGATGAAGATGCTGGAGCCGCACCAGAACTGGACCGACGCGCCCGAACTGGGCTCCGCTGCGATGGTGGCGGACCAGGACACCGACAATCTGATGCGCATCCAGAAAGGCCTCAAGACCTCGCGCAAACCCGGCGTAACTCTCGCCCGCTATCAGGAAAGCCGCATCCGCCATTTCCACGCGACGCTGGATGCGTATCTGGCGGCGGAATGAGCAACTGGAAAAATATACAGGATCAAAGTTTGACCACCGCCAAATGCAAAAGATGGCGCGGACTTGCAGCGTTATCGCGCGTGCGGAAGCGATCCATCAGGGCTTGTAACTCCTGCCTCAGCCGGGCTGCATCGGCTCCCGTCAGACCGACGTCGAGCCATAGTTCAACGGCGTCATTCTGTTGGTCAGGGTCAGTCACAAGATCGGCGCGGGGACGAACGCCATCGTGTCTGAAGCATATCCCCTGCAGCGATCTGTTCAAATTCTGGTCCAGCAGCTCTCGCAGTTTCCGCGTGAATCCAGTGCCCGGCATTTCGTCGACCAGCTCTGCAGCCACAAAGAAGGATTTGGCGACAGCCCGATAGAATTTTACCGCCCGCCCGGACCGGGGCTGTTCTCGCGTGATCTCGATCAGGCCCAGTCGCATACATTGCGAGACATGATAGTGTAGCAGGCTGAGCGGCAGCTGCGTTGCAGATGCCAGTTCGCTCATCGACATCTCACCCGCCATGAGAGTTTGTACGATCCTGCGTTGACGGGGAGATGCAAAGGCTGCGGCGGCTCCTCGCTCCTTGACCTGCATATGATCATGCATCGACTGCCTCCCGGGCTGATCACCACCAAACTCATCTAGTTCAAGACATTGTATAGAATTTGAAGTTGGTGCTCGTCAAAGCTGCTGATCCTCTATGGGAGACAGAATTGTGCGTTTGATTCGACCGATTTCAGCCATGCTCATCGCTGCATTGCTGGCCTGCCCGGGGACTGGCGCCACTGCCAGCGCACAAGCGCTGGACGACGATGCGTTGCGCGCGTGTCTGGCGGGCGTTGCAGGCCCTTCGTCCTTTTCTGGCGTCATCGCCGTCACGCGGCAGGGCGGCGCTGTATCCTATACGCAGGGCCTGATGGCCGGGCCCGGAAGCGCCGCCATTGCCAGCGATGCCTGGTTCAATCTGGGATCAGCCAGCAAAATGTTCACGGCGGTCGCCGTGGCCCAACTGGTCGATGCGGGCAAGATCGGTTTGGATGACCCGATCAAGAATCACGTCGACGGCCTGACGACCGAGGCTGGAGCTGTGACCGTCCGGCAGTTGCTGACCCACAGCAGCGGGATGGGCAACTTTTTCACGCCGGATAATCTGCCCGCTCTCGAAGCAGCGAGAAGCCTATCCGATCTGAAACCTCTGCTCGTGCACGAAGTCCCGCAGTTTACGCCTGGCTCGCGGTTCCAATACTCAAACTCCGGCTTTCTTCTGCTGGGCCTCATGATTGAGCGTGTCAGCGGTGAGAGCTTTGAGGCCTATCTCCAGCGGCATATCTTTGCGCCATCGGGGATGACCGCATCGAGCAGCCTACCAGCCATTGAGGCCAATCGAGCCGTCGGGATGACCAATATGCCTGAAATGCTGCCTCCGCCTCCCGGCAGCGCACCCGGCCAGCATGCTGGACCACCGGGGCCACCCCCCGGGCCACCGCCGGGAACGGCTGGCGGACCGAATGCGATGCAGATGCCGCCACCCGGTCCGCTTCGTCCCGCCGTGGAAGCGGCACTTGTCGGTAATTCGGCGGGGGGAGCCTATAGCACCGCAGCCGACATGCAGCGTTTTCTTGCGGCCCTGGTGTCAGGGAAGCTGACCAGCCCCACCATGCGTGATCTTCTGCTTGCCCCACAGATTGAGGTGGCTCCTGCCGGTCCTAACGGACCTGCGGTGTCGCATGGCCTCGGCTTTGCGGTTGGCAACTACAACGGGCACCGATGGACGGGCCACAATGGCGGAACTTTGGGGGTCAATGTCGAGTTCGCAGCGTTTCCGGATGATCAAACTACGATTGTGATCATGGCCAATCGCGATCCGCCGGTAGCCATGGAAATGATGCGCAAGATACGGGCGATTGTGTTTGACGGTCAGCGTTGCAGCTGATTTGCACGGGCAATCGGGCGTTAGACCATTTGAACACCTGACCTCCAGCGCTCACTAGCGCCCGCACCATTCCAGTAAGCATTCGGAATAAAAAAAGGGCTCCAGACTTTACGTCCGGAGCCCTATTATCTGCCCTGCGACCCGAAGGGCTTATGGTTTCTCAGGCCCGCATCAGCGCAGGCGTGCGCGCAGGCTCACGCCGAAATAGCGGTCCGCGTCGCGCGGGATCTGCAGGCGCTGGCCGGCGCTCACGTTGAGCAGGGCGTACGCCTTGTCGGTGATGTTGCGCGCCATGAAGCTGATGCGGTAGTTGTCTTCCGGATCCGAGAAACCGATCGAGCCATTCCAGATGCCATAAGCCGCGATCGGGCCGGCTTCGCCGAGGTCCGAGAACTGGCGGCTGACGTGGCGGAAGTCGGTGTCGAAATAGAACTTCACCGGGCCCAGGTCGCGCTCATAGCTGGTGCCGATGGTCCAGGTGAACTTCGGTGCCAGCGGCAGCTGGGTGCCGTTGCGGGCGTCCGGCGCGTTGGTGGCGGGGTTGGGGTTGAAGCGCTTGACCGTTGCGTCGGCATAGGCGCCGCTCGCCCGCAGCGTCCAGCCATCGACCGGAACCGCAAGCAGATCGATTTCAAAGCCTTCGCTCTTCACCGATCCGGCGTTGGTCAGGTTCGAGACGACCGCGCCGTTGAGCAGCACGAAGTTGTTCGCCTGGAAGCCGTCATAGGTGACGGTGAAGGCCGACGCATTGATCTGCAGGCGGTTGTCGAGGAACTGCGACTTGATGCCCATTTCGAACGCGTCCGAGGTTTCCTCGTCGATCGGGATCGCATTGGTCGGCGCGGTGTGGTTGAAGAACACGTTGAACGCCGGGCCCTTGTAGCCGCGGGTGTAGCTTCCGTACAGCATCACGTCTTCGGATGGCTTGAACTGCAGCGCAGCGCGGCCCGAAAGGTTGCCGTTGCTGCTGGAGCCCGCCGACA
This sequence comes from Hydrogenophaga intermedia, assembly GCA_943370475.1. Classification (GTDB taxonomy): domain Bacteria; phylum Pseudomonadota; class Alphaproteobacteria; order Sphingomonadales; family Sphingomonadaceae; genus Blastomonas. Next base: position 15,814 of record CALRRI020000045.1, on the reverse strand, counting down.
CGTTGGTGCCGTTGCCGCCCGAGGCAATCGTGCCGCCAGCAGGCGCACCCGAAACACCGGGGCCGGTGGCCGGAAGACCCGTCGTCGCGTTAACGCCCGGCGCGCGGGTGTGGACGAAGTCGAGCTCATCCCAAGTGTAGCGCAGGCCGCCGATCAGCGCGAGCTGCTCGGTCAGGCGATAGGTAGCCTGGCCAAAGATCGCATAGTTGCGCGATTCCACCTGGCTGAACGAGGTCGCGGTGGGGAACAGGGTGGCGACGCGGTCATTCACGTTGCACGGACGGCCACCGGTGATCGGATCGATCGGCAGGGTCGAGGTCGCGCAGGTGATGTTGCGACGGGTAAAGTCCTGCTCGTTATCCGAACCCCACAGGAAGCCGCCGATCTGATAGAAGAACGGCTTGGACTGGTCGGACGCCAGACGCATTTCGAGCGAGAGCTGCTCGGTGCGGACAGCGCCATTGTCGTGCAGTTCGCCGGTTCCGACGAGCGCGCGCGGCAGAAAGTCGCCTTCGCGGATTTCGATGTTTTCCCAGTTGCGATAGCCGGCAACCACGCTCAGAACATGGTCGGTCAGCACGTCGAAATCGCCCGAAGCCGTCAGGCTCCACTGCTTGTCGCGCGTCTGGGTGACGAGATTGTGGTTGACGAAACGCTGATTGACGCCAAGCGCCACGCCGCCGGGCAGACCGAGCTCGCGATCGAGCACCGCGCCACGGCTGACCCCGGTGACATCGGCGCAGCAATCATCGTCCGCCTCGAAATAATCGGCGATGAAGCGGAAGCGCGAACCGCCGCTGTCATAATCGAGGATCGCGCGGGCACCGTAATGCTCATAGCCGTTGATGGTGTTGCGACGGCCGCCGTTGATGTTGGTGATGTTGCCATCGAACGTGCCGTAAAAGCCGGTGACGCGGCCGGTCAGGCCCTCGGCCAAAGGTCCGGAGAGCGATGCGCGCAGGCGGTATTCTTCGCCCTCGAAGAATTCGGCGCGGGCTTCGGCCTGCAGCGTGTCGGTGCCGCCCTTGGAGATGATGTTGACGAGGCCGGCCGACGCGTTCTTGCCGAACAGTGTGCCCTGGGGTCCGCGCAGCACTTCAAGCCGCTCGGCATCGACCAGATCCATGAAGGCCTGGCCCGAACGGCTGAGTACCACGCCATCGACCACGGTCGAGACGCTGGGTTCGGCGGCGATCGAGAAGGTGATGGTGCCGACGCCGCGCATCACGATGGCGCTGTTGGCGCTGGTCGTGCCCTTGCGGAACGAGACCGAGGGGACCAGCTGAGTCAGCCCTTCGAGGCTGGTGACGCCGGTCGTTTCGAGCCGGTCTGCGGTGATCGCGGTGATCGAGATCGGCACATCCTGCACGTTCTCGGCAACCTTCTGCGCGGTCACGACGATTTCGGTGATGCCGCCGGTGGTGTCTTCGGCAGCTTCCTGCGCATGGGCAGGCATCGCAAAGCCCAGCGAAAGGGCGGTGGCGGACAGCGCCAGAGCGCGAACGGACGGATAATTGGTGAGCTTCATTCAACCTCTCCCTGCGAGAATGCGGTCGTAGCGGGGGCTTGCTGCCCCTTGGTATGGTCGCCGCGATTGGCGCTTGATCTGCTATGACTGTCCCGATATGTCAAGCGGTGTCAGAAAAACGGGCGGAGGCTGCGGCCAATCTGCCACAGTCCCGGCTGCGGGGTGAGGATAATAGCTTGAAACTGCGGCTGGATGCCGAAATTGACGGGTTCGATCTCCGCTTCGGGGATCATCTGGTGCTGCGTCACCGGCACTCCTGTCCTGCGGTGGTCATGGCGCGGGGCAACCCCGATATCCTGATGATTCGCGGCAATTTCCGCATTTCGGACACACCAAGCGATAGCATCGCGCCTGCGGACTGGCGGATGACCGAAGCAGGCGCAGAATTGCTGCACGATGGGGCCCCTGCCCTGCAGATCATGATCCACGGCAACCGCCTGACCATGACCAGCCTGCTTGCGGGATATGACCGGATCACCGTTGGCTTTCATGCCGAACCTGACGAGTGTGTCTGGGGCGGCGGCGAGCAGATGAGCTATCTGGCACTCAAAGGCCGCGCCTTCCCGATCTGGACCAGCGAGCCCGGCGTCGGGCGTGACAAATCGACCGAACTCACGCGCATCATGGATGCCGACGGCATGGCTGGCGGCGACTATTGGAACACCAATTATCCGCAGCCCACTTTCCTCACCTCGCGCTGGCTCGCCGTCCATCTTGACGCCAGCTGCTACAGCGTGCTCGATTTCACCGATCCCGTGGCACACCGTGTCGAGGTCTGGAGCAGCACGGCCTCGTTCGAGCTGTTTGCCGATGACGGCCCGCTGGGACTGGTCTCGCAGCTGTCCAAACGCTTCGGTCGCCAGCCCGAGCTGCCCGACTGGGCCATCGGCGGCGCGATTGTCGGGCTCAAATCGGGCGCATCCAGCTTTGACCGGCTCGAACGCTTCATCGAGGCGGGTACCGCCGTCGGGGCCGTGTGGTGCGAGGATTGGGCCGGCATTCGCGAAACGACCTTTGGCCGCCGCCTGTTCTGGGACTGGCATGCCGGCGATCGCAGCGCGGCACGCTATCCCGCGCTGAAGGATCGGATTGCCGGGCTGCACGAACGCGGCATTCGCTTCATGGCCTATGCCAACCCCTATATCGCGGTCGATGGCGAGCTCTATGCGGAAGGCCGGGCGGGCGGCCATTTCTGCCTCGCGCAGGACAGCGATGATGTCCACCTGGTCGATTTCGGTGAATTCGATTGCGGGGTGGTCGATTTCACCCGCGAGGAAACCCGCGCCTGGTTTGCCGAGCGCGTGCTGGGCCGCGAGATGCTCGATATCGGCATCGACGGCTGGATGGCCGATTTCGGCGAATATCTGCCCACCGATCTGCGCCTCGCCGATGGTTCCGACCCGATGGAGGCGCACAATCTGTGGCCGGTGCTCTGGGCAGAGGTCAACGCTCGCGCCGTTGCCAGCCGCGGTCGCACGGGCGATGCGGTGTTCTTCATGCGCGCAGGCTTCTCCGGCGTTCAGGCGCATTGCCCGCTGCTGTGGGCGGGCGACCAGTCGGTCGACTTCACCCGGCATGACGGCATCGGCACGGTGATCACCGGCGCGCTGTCGGCGGGCCTGGTCGGCAACGCCTACAGCCATTCGGACTGCGGCGGCTATACCTCGTTGCACGGCAACATCCGCAGCGAAGAGCTGATGCAGCGCTGGTGCGAGCTCGCCGCCTTTGCGCCGGTGATGCGCAGCCACGAGGGCAACCGTCCCGACGACAATCTGCAGTACGACAGCAACGACGAATTGCTCGCCTGCTTTGCCCGCTGGAGCCGGGTGCATGCGCATCTTGCGCCTTATGTCCGCCAGCTGTGCCACGAGGCGAGCCTATCGGGCCTGCCTGCGCAGCGCCCGCTGTTCCTGCATTACCCGCATGATGCTGCCCTCTTTACCCTGCAGGACCAGTTTCTCTACGGTGCCGACCTGTTGGTGGCTCCGGTGATCGAGCAGGGCGTTGCGGCAAGGACTGTCGTGCTTCCGGGCGCGGGCGTGTGGCGGCATGTATGGAGCGGCGTGGATTACGCGCCGGGCCTGCACCGCATCGCCGCTCCCATCGGTCAGCCGCCGGTCTTCTACCGCCCTGACAGCGCTTTTGCTGCGCTGTTCGCAGGGCTCAGCGAGGTGCTGCAGCGATGAGTGAACGCGCAAACATCCGCGATGTCGCGGCCAAGGCCGGCGTCGCGGTCAAGACCGTCAGCCGGGTGCTCAACGGCCACCCCTATGTCAGCGCGCAAACGCGCGACCGGGTGGAAGAGGCGATGCGCGCGCTCGATTTCCGCCCCAGCATCGCTGCGCGCATCCTGTCTGGCGGCAAGTCGAACCAGGTCGCGCTGATCTACGACAACCACAGCCCCTATTATATGTTTCAGATCCAGACCGGCTGCTGGGATTTCTGCCGCTCCAACAACATCCGCCTGCTGGCCCAGCCGGTCGATGTCGCCGATCCACAGGTGGGCGAACAGGTGCGCGGCCTCGTGACCGAAACGCATGTCGATGGCATCATCCTGTCCTCGCCGGTAACCGATTGCGATCCCGTCCTGCGCGCGCTGGAAGCCTTGGACGTGCCCTTTGTCCGCATTTCGCCGGGCACCAATCATGCGCTCACGAGTTCGGTGTTCATGGATGATGCGCTGGCCGCCGACGACATGACGACGCACCTGATCAATGCCGGGCACCGCCGCATCGGCTTCATCAAGGGCCATCACAACCACATGGCATCGGACGACCGGTTGTTCGGCTATCGCCGCGCGCTCGACCGCGCAGGGCTGCCCTATGATCCGGTGCTGGTCTGCGAAGGCGAGTTCGATTTCGATTCTGGCGTGCGTGGCGGGCGGATGCTGCTCGATTTGCCGCAGCGCCCGAGCGCAATCTTCGCCTCGAACGACGACATGGCCGCCGGTGTCCTTGCCGTCGCGCATGATCGCGGCATGGATGTGCCTGCCGAGCTCTCGGTCGCAGGGTTCGACGACACCACGCTGGCGCGCACCGTCTGGCCGCCGCTCACCACCATCCACCAGCCGATGGCCGAACTGGCGCGCACCGCCACCGAAATCCTGATCGCAGGGGGCGATATCTCGCATCGCCGCCTGCCTCACACCCTTGTCGAACGCGCCTCCGTAGCGCCCCCACACAGGACTTTTTATGAGTGATTTGCCTTTGCCGCCTGCGTTCCGTCCCCTGGGGCGGAGCGATATTGCCGTCTCCCCGATCGCGTGGGGCATGTGGCGCTTTGCCGAAAACGGCCGCACCGTGGCGCAGGCAACCGCGCTGGTGCATGCGGCGCTGAATGCCGGGATCACCTTTCTCGATACCGCCGACATTTATGGCTTTGACGGCCAGGGCGGCTTTGGCGATGCCGAAGCGCTGCTGGGCGAAGTGATTGCTGCCGATCCTGGCTTGCGCGATCGCATGGTGTTGGCCACCAAGGGCGGCATCCTGCCCCCCCTGCCCTATGACCAGGGCGCCGAATACCTGCGCAAGGCGATCGACGATTCCTTGCGCCGCCTGAAGGTGGACATGGTCGATCTGTGGCAGATCCACCGGCCCGATATCCTCGCGCACCCGCAGGAGACCGCGCGCGTGCTCGACGATGCGGTATCGTCGGGCAAGATCAGGACGATCGGGGTTTCGAACTTCACGATGCCGCAGATTGCCGCGCTCGACCATTTCCTGGCCGAGAAGATCGTGACCACCCAGCCCGAGATCAGCCCGCTCAGGATCGATTGCTTCGAAAATGGCGAGCTCGATCAGGCGATGATGATGGGCCTGACCCCGATGGCCTGGTCACCGCTCGGCGGCGGTCGTCTGGCCGCTCCGGAAAGCGAGCGCGACAAGGCGGTCGCTGCTGCGCTCGATGCCGTCGGCGATGCCCACGGCGTCTCGCGCAGCGTCGCAGCCTATAGCTGGCTGATGGCGCACCCTGCGGGCATCATTCCGATCATCGGATCGCAGCAGGCCGAACGCATCGCCGAGGGTGCCAAGGCGCTCAAGGTGCGCTGGACCCGGCAGGACTGGTACAATGTGCTGGTGGCTGCGCGCGGCGTTCCGCTGCCTTGACCCGGATCTGACTGCCTCGTCCGGCACAGGTCGGCAGGCGCAACATATTGATGCGGCGGACAGGCCCACAGGCCGTGCAGTCCGTCGCTGCAAAGGAGAGGCAAGATGGCCGAACAGAATTGCGAAATCGCCTGGTTTTCGGCGCTGTGCGACGATGACTATGAATTCCTGGGCGTGCCCGACCCGTATCTGCAATCAAGCTGGGAGCATTGCCGCAACATCGTGCTGCGCGCCGAAGAGGGCGGGTTCGACAACATCCTGCTGCCCTCGGGTTACAGCCTCGGCCTCGACACCACGGCCTTTGCCGCTGCCGTCGCCACGCAGGTCCGCCGCATCAAGCTGCTGTGGGCGACACGCATGGGCGAGGATTGGCCGCCGCAGCTGGCGCGCCGCATCGCCACGCTCGATCGCATCCTCGGCCCCAATGCCGCGGGTACCGGCGGGCGGTTGAACGTCAACATCATCTCGTCCGACATGCCCGGCGAGAAGATCGAGTCTGCCCCCCGCTATGCCCGCGCGACCGAGATCATGAAGATCGTGCGCACTTTGCTCAACGGTGAGGCGCTCGATTTCCAGGGTGATTTCTTCAACCTGAAGCTCGATCCGCCGCGTGTCACCACGCTGTCGGGCAAGTGCCCCGCCTTCTATTTCGGCGGTCTCAGCCACGAGGCGCGCGAGTGTGCTGCCGAGGCGTGCGACGTGTACCTGATGTGGCCCGACACCATGGACAAGGTGCGCGAGAATATCGCCGATCTGACGGCCCGCGCCGCGAAATACGGCCGCACACTCAAGTTCGGTTATCGTGTCCATGTCATCGTCCGCGAAACCGAGGACGAGGCGCGCGCCTATGCCGACCGGCTGCTCTCCAAGCTCGACGACGAGGCGGGCAAGGCGATCCGTGAAAAGTCGCTCGATGCCAAGAACTATGGCGTCCAGCGCCAGCAGGAGCTGCGCGGCGCCGCCGATGGTGACGGCTTTGTCGAAGAGAACCTGTGGACCGGCATCGGCCGCGCCCGCTCGGGCTGTGGCGCTGCGATCGTCGGCACGCCCGATCAGGTGCTCGCCAAGCTGCGCGCCTATCAGGCCAAAGGCATCGATGCGTTCATCCTCTCGGGCTATCCGCATGTGCAGGAAGCCGATATGTTCGCGCGCTACGTTCTGCCGCACATCCAGCACGGACCGCTCGACATCTGATGGACCAGACGCAGCCCAGTTCCGCCACCGTTTATGACGTCGCCGTGATCGGCGGCGGCGTCAACGGCACCGGCATAGCCCGCGATGCCGCCGGGCGCGGTGCCAGCGTGCTGCTGCTCGAAGCACAGGATCTGGCGAGCGGCACCTCGTCCAATTCCAGCAAGCTGATCCATGGCGGCCTGCGCTATCTGGAGCATTACGAGTTCGGGCTGGTGCGCGAGGCGCTGGGCGAGCGCGAGATTCTGTGGGGAATCGCGCCGCACATCATCTGGCCGATGCGCTTCGTCCTGCCTTGGGTGCCGGGCTTGCGCCCGCGCTGGCTGCTGCGGCTCGGGCTGTTTCTCTATGACCATCTGGGGATGCGCAAACGGCTGCTTGCGACCGAGACGATCCGCCTAGACCGGCATCCCGCCGGTGCGCCGCTCAAGCCCGAATTCAAGCATGGCTTTGTCTATTCGGATGGCTGGGTCGATGATGCCCGGCTGGTGGTTTTGAACGCGCGCGACGCGGCGGACCATGGCGCCGAGGTGCACACCCGCAGCCCGGTGACCAAGCTCGAGCGGACAGGCGACCTGTGGCGCATCAAGACCGCGAAGGGCAGCTTCACGGCACGCTCGGTGATCAACGCAGCCGGGCCTTCGGTGCTCGGCATTCTGGGCCGCAGCGGAGAGACGCCCAAACAGTCGATCCGGCTGGTGCGCGGGTCGCACATCGTGGTGCGCAAACTGTTCGATCACCCCTTCCCCTATTTCTTCCAGCTGCCCGATGGCCGCATCTTCTTTGCGATCCCCTATGAGCAGGACTTCACGCTGATCGGCACCACCGATCGCGACCATGCGCCTGCCGAGCCGATCGTCGCGAGCGACGAAGAGATCGCCTATCTGTGCGAAGGGGCAAGCCGCTTCTTCTCCAGGCCCGTCACGCCCGCGGATGTCGTGTGGACCTATTCGGGCGTACGGCCTTTGGTCGATGATGGGTCGGGCAAGCCCGAGGCCGCGACGCGCGGCTATCGCTTCGATCTGACCGACCTGCAAGAAGGCGCGCCGATGCTCTCTGTCTTCGGCGGCAAGATCACCACCTTCCGCACGTTGGCGCAGGAAGCGGTCGACCGGATGGGCGAACGTATCCCGGCGCTGGCGGGCGCGCACTGGACAGGCACCCGTCCGCTGCCCGGTGGCGATTTCGGCGTTGACGAGGTCGACCAGCGGATCACCGATCTTCGCGCGCGCTACCCGTTCCTCGAGCCCAAATGGGCCGACCGGCTGATCCATTCCTATGGCACCTTGGCTACCACGGTGCTTGGCGATGCGACCAGCCTTGCGGACTGCGGCGAGCATTTTGGCCAGGGCCTCACGACACGCGAAGTGCGCTATCTGATCGCCAACGAATGGGCGCGCGAGGCCGATGACGTGCTGTGGCGGCGCACCAAGCTGGGCTTGCGCCTCTCAGCATCCGAGCAGGACAATCTGCGCAGCTTCTTCACCAAGGAAACCATGTCATGACACCGCGTATCGTCGCCATCGGCGGCACTGTCTCCACCGGCAGCACCACAGAACTCACGCTGCGAACCGCGATGGCGAGCGCGGCCGCGCATGGCGCCGATGTGCAGCTGTTCGACGGGGCGTATCTGGCTGCCCTGCCCCATTATCGCAGCAGCGCGCACGCAGGTGCGGAAGGACGCGAGATGGTCGAGGCGGTGCGCGCCGCCGATGGTGTCCTGCTCGCCGCCCCCGGCTATCACGGCACGATTTCGGGCTTGGTCAAGAACGCGCTCGATTATCTGGAAGACCTGTCCAAGGATGAGCGGCCCTATCTGGATGGCCGTGCGGTCGGCCTGATCGCAACGGCCTATGGCGATCAGGCAACGATGAGCACGATGCAGACGCTGCGCAGCATCGTCCACGCACTGCGCGGCTGGCCGACCCCGATGGGCGCCACGATCCGCACCTATCCCGGGCTGTTCTCACCCGATGGCGAGTGCCTCGACGATCGCGCACGGATGCAGCTCGACATGGTCGGCCAGCAGGTGGTTCAGGGCGCAACCAGCCTCAGCATCCTGGCAAGGCCCGCCGCATGAGCATCGCGGCTGCCGTCGACGCGCTCAAACAGGGCCAGGTCATCGTCATTACCGGTGATCGCTATCGCCGCGGCGACATGGACTTTGCCGTCGCAGCCCAGCACGCCTCGCCCGAAGCGATCAATTTCATGGCGACGCATGGCCGCGGGCTGATCTGCCTCGCCATGCAGCAGGATCGCGCGCAGCGGCTGGGCATCGATCTGATGAACCCAGGCAGCGATCGTCAATCGGGCAGACCGCTGGGCCGCTCGATCGAGGCCGCCGAGGGGGTCACCACCGGCATCTCCGCCGCAGACCGCGCGCAGACGGTGAAGGCCGCCGTCGCGCCCGATGCCACCTCGGACGACATCGTCTCGCCCGGGCACATCTTCCCGCTGATCTGCTCTGCGGGCGGCGTGCACGAACGGCCTGCTGCGGCAGAGGCGGCAGTCGAACTGACAAGCCGCGCAGGAGTCGGCGATGCGGCCGTGATCTGCGCGATCATGCGCGACGATGGCGAAATGGCGCGCCCTGCCGACATTGCTCATCTCGTTGAGCGTTTCAGCCTCGCCGTGGCGGATATTGGTGAATTGCTGGACGCCAGCACGAACGACAAGGCTCCTGCACATGGCTGACGGGCAACTGATCCTGGTGCTCGACGAGGGCACCACCTCGACCCGCGCGATGCTCTACACGCTCGGCGGAGAATGGATCGCGACCGAACAGCGCGACATCACGCAACATTATCCGCAGCCCGGCTGGGTCGAGCATGACGCGACCGAGATCTGGGAACGCACATTGGCCTGCGCGCACGTGATGATTAAGAGCGCGGGTGGCGCCGAGCGGATCGCGGCGATCGGCGTAACCAACCAGCGCGAAACCGTGGTCGCCTGGGACAAGAGCAACGGCAAACCGCTTGGCCGCGCGATTGTGTGGCAGGACCGCCGCACCGATGAGCAATGCCAGGCGCTGCGCGCGGCAGGCCATGAAGCTGCGGTGCAATCGGCCACCGGCCTGCTGCTCGATCCGTATTTTTCCGCCACCAAGATGGCGTGGATGCTGCGCAACATCGACGGCGCTGCAGAGCTGGGCGACCGCCTGGCCTTTGGCACGGTCGAAAGCTGGCTGGTGTGGAATCTCACCGGCGGGCTGCATGTCTCGGACGTCTCCAACGCCAGCCGCACCAGCCTGTTCGCGCTGACCGGCGCAAGCTGGGACGAAGGCCTGTGCGACCTGTTCGGCGTACCGCGCGGCGCACTGCCCGAAGTCGTGGCGAGCACTGGCGCGTTTGGCACGACCAGGCCCGAGCTGTTCGGCGCGGCGATCCCGATCACCGGCCTTGCGGGCGACCAGCAATCCGCCACCATCGGCCAGGGCTGTTTTGCGCATGGCCAGACCAAGGCGACGCTCGGCACTGGCGCGTTCATCCTCGCCAACATGGGCCAAACACCGCCAAAGTCTGACCACCGTCTGCTGGGCACGGTCCTGTGCGAGGTCGGCGGCACCCGCAGCTTCGCGTTGGAGGGATCGGTGTTCGTTGCGGGCAGCCTGGTCAAATGGCTGCGCGACAGCATCGGCCTGCTGGGCAACGCGGCGGAAAGCGAAGCGCTCGCCCGCTCGGTGCCCGATAGCGGCGATGTCGTCGTGGTGCCTGCGCTGTCAGGCCTGGGCGCGCCGTACTGGATGCCCGATGCGCGCGGCAGCATCAGCGGGCTCTCGTTCGCAACAACCCGCGCGCACATCGTCCGCGCGGCGCTCGAATCGGTCGCCAACGTGTTCCATGATCTCGGCCGTGCCTTTGCCGCCGATGGCGCGGGATGGTCAGTCCTGCGGCTCGATGGCGGGATGAGCGCCAACGACTGGATCGCGCAGGACATAGCCAATGTGCTGGGCATCCCCTGCGAGCGTCCTTCCGATGTCGAAACCACGGCGCGCGGCGCGGCGATCCTCGCGGCCATCGGCGCGGGCCATTACGCCTCGCTCGAAGACGCCCGCGCGATGGTCTCGCCAATCCAGACCTTCGAACCGCAGATCGACGACGCTGCGCGCGAGCGTCGGCTGAAACTGTGGACCACGGCGCTCAACCTCAAGCCGAGCTGAGCGCCGTCGCCTCCCCTTGGCGCAGGATCAGACCTTCACCGGCGCGAGCCTCGGGCTGAGCAGATGCACCACCAGCAGCGCAAGCAGATAGGCGCTCGCGCAGATCGCGAACAGAATCTCGTAGCTGCCGGTGCTGTCGAGGATATAGCCGGTGAACAGCGCCATTCCCATGCCGCCCAATGCGCCGACGGTGCCACCAATCCCGATGACCGAGCCCACTGCGCCGCGCGGGAACATGTCTGACGGCAGCGTGTAAAGGTTCGCCGAGAACGCCTGGTGCGCTGCGGTCGCAAGGCCGATGATCAGCACGGCCGCCCAAACGCTGTCGATGCTCTGCGCAAACCAGATCGGCGTGACCGCCAGCGCACACAGCAGCATGGTCGCCTTGCGCGCGAAATTGGGGGTGCGCCCTGCCTTGATCAGCCGCGACGACATCCATCCACCGAAGATCGAGCCACCGTCGGAGATCAGATAGATCGCCGCGAGCGGCAGGCCGAAGGTCTTGAGGTCCATGTCATAGCGTTCGAACAGATAGCCCGGCAGCCAGAAGAGGAAGAACCACCAGATGGGGTCGATCAGGAACTTGCCGAGCGCATAGGCCCAGGTCTCGCGCACGGTGAGCAGGCGGCCCCAGCCGATCTTCTCGATTGGGTCGGCCGGGTCCTGCTGGATCCAGGCGAGTTCTGCAGGCGACACGCTCTTGTGCTCGGACGGGTGACGGTAGATCGCCCACCAGGCGACCAGCCAGACAAGGCCGAAGATTCCGGTGATGTAGAAGGCCTCGCGCCAGCCGAACCATAGTACCAGCAGCGGCACCAGCAGCGGCGTGATGATCGCACCAACATTGGCGCCGGCATTGAACAGGCCGATGGCAAAGGCACGCTCACGCTGCGGGAACCAGTCGGTCACCGCCTTGATGCCTGCGGGGAAGTTGCCGCTTTCGCCGATGCCCAGGCCGAAGCGTGCGGCGGCAAAGCTGGTCACGCCGCTGGCCAGACCATGCGCCATATGGCCGACCGTCCAGATGACGATGGCGATCGCATAGCCCAGCCGCGCACCCAGCACGTCGACGATCCGGCCAAAGCCGATATAGCCTATGGCATAAGCCACCTGGAACCAGAAGACGATGTTGGCAAAGTCGCTCTCGGTCCAGCCGAACTCGGCGACGAGCGTGGGTTTGAGCACCCCGATCATCTGCCGGTCGATATAATTGATCGCGGTGGCCGCAAACAGCAGGCCGACTATGACCCAGCGATAGCGCCCTGCCCTGCCTGCGGCGGCATCCAGCGCCGGAGGCCGTGTCGCGTGTGCGGCGGTATCAACCATTGTCCCTCTCCCAGGTGCGCGCCCGGCTGTTACCGATCCGCAGATATGTGAAAAACCTCAGCGCGGCTGTGCGGCCACGACACGGCAGCGAACATCGCCGCAGCCTTCGAAGATCGCGCGGAACGACTGGCCGGGTGCAATCTCGTGCACCCCGGTGATCGCGCCAGTCGACACCCACAGGCCCTGCGAGACATCAAAGCCGCGCTCCAGCAGATTGCCCAGCAGAAACCGCACCGCGCCATAGGGACCGTCCAGCATGGTCGCAGCCGTCGCCTTGCCCACCTCGACACCATCGATCTCGCTGCGCACGACGATCGCGCACAGATCGACATCGCGCCAACCGGCGAACTGCACGCCGCGCACCAGGCCGGCATTGTTGCCAAAGTCCGAGATCGTCACAGGCGGGCCATCGATATTGATGCCGGGGTAAGGCGAACTGGCGATTTCGATGCCCAGCCGGATGTCGTCGAGGATCGCGCGGGTGCCGACGTCATCGCTGGGCACCGCGCCGGAAAAACCGGGCGCGACGTGAAGCAGCATTTCGGCCTCGCCCGCCGCAAAGCCGCCTTCGAACACGGGCATGTCCGGCACTTCGCGCGGCATTGCATCGACAACGCTGTCGGCGAAGATCGGTCCGGCCAGTCGGTTTGCACCCAGCGCCCCATCGAGCGGCGGCATGATGCGGCCGACCTTCCAGCCGATCACCTCGCGCCCGTCGATGAGAATCGCGCGGTCCTGAATGGCGTAAGCGGGGGCAAGCGCACTGGGGGCGACACCCGGATAGGTGCTCAGCGCCTGCGCCTCGCGCCGTGCGCGGACAAAGGCCTGCGCCACCGCATCGACCGTTGCATCCACCGTCAAATCCATCCCCATCCCTCTAGTCCTTTTCGTATCCGGCTGCGTAAAGGAAACCGGTGTCATTCGCAAGAGGCCGTGTCTCCGCGACATGCATCGCTACAGTGTCACGCCCTTTTTCCAGATCGCGATCGCGCGCTGCCCGGCGCGTTCAGCCGCAGTTTTCCGCCCACTGGCAATCGCCAGCATGCTTTCCATGAAAGAGGCATCGACCTCGCCCGGGTCTGCCTCCAGCGCTGCCGAAGCGTCGAAATCGATCCAGTGCGGCTTGGCCTCTGCGAGCGCGCGATTCGACGCGATTTTGACGGTTGGCGCGGGGAAGCCCAAAGGCGTGCCGCGTCCGGTGGTGAACAGCACCAGGGTCGCCCCCGCTGCCGTCAGCGCGGTCGAGGATACCGCATCGTTGCCAGGTGCTTCGAGCAGCGCGAGGCCGGGTGTCACCGCCTGATCGCCATAGCCGAGCACGCTGGTCAGCACCGCTGTCCCGGCCTTCTGCACCGCGCCTGCCGATTTTTCCTCGAGCGTGGTGATGCCGCCTGCGATGTTGCCGGGGGATGGGTTTTCCGACACGGGCAGACCCTGCTCGAGATAATAGCGCTTGAAGCCGTTCACCAAGGCCGCGGCCTGATCGAATGTCTCCGCATCCACCGCACGTTCGAGCAACGCCTGTTCCGCGCCGAAGATTTCGGGAATCTCGGTCAGGATCGGAATGCCGCCCGCGCCTGCCAGAGCCTCGCTGAACCGTCCGAGCAGCGGATTGGCGGTGAGGCCGGAAAAACCATCCGATCCCCCGCATTTCAGCCCCACCACCAGCGCTCCCAGCGGCAGCGGCTGGCGTTCGGCCAGCGCCGCTTGCGCCACCAGGACATCGATGATGGCGGCGGCTTCGGCCATCTCGTCGCCCGCGCCCTGCGTCGACAGGCATCGCACCTTGGCGCGCGCCAGTTCCGGGAGTTCGGCGACGATCCCGGCCAGCTGGTTTGATTCGCAGCCCAGCCCCAGCAACAGCACGCCTGCCGCATTGGGGTGCATCGCAAGCCCCGCCAGCAGCGTCCGCGTTGCGACCAGATCATCGCCCAATTGCGAACAGCCATGCGGATGGGCAAAGGCGTGAACACCGTCGATCCGGCCTGCGGCGATCAGTGCTGCATGGCGCAGATTGGCCGCGCGCGCGATCTGCTCGGCGGTCAGCGCGACACAGCCGACGCTGGGCAATATCCATATCTCGTTGCGCGTTGCCGCCCTGCCATCCGCGCGCAGATAGCCCTGCCACAGCGGACCGGCCGCATCCTCAACTCTATGCCCAGCCGCAGCGGTGCCCGCAGCATAGGTCAGCTCGCCTGCCAGGGCGGTCTGCAGATTGTGGACGTGAACGTGGTCGCCCGGCGCAATCGGCGTGGTCGCGCGACCGATCGGAAGTCCGTATTTGACCACCGCGTCACCGGGAGCATGCGCGGTAAGCGCGAATTTGTGGCCACGCGCAATATCGGCCGAAAGCATGACAGCTTGCCCGCCGATCTCGATGGTCGCGCCGGCGCTGAGGTCGCGCAGCGCGACAGCGACCGTGTCTGCGGCATGGACCTGCATCGCTGGCAGCATGGCGGGGGACATGACGGGCTCTCCTGTGCACGGCGATTCTCGGTCGTCCGCTGGCATAAGGCATAGCGGCATGGTAACCGGTGTCAATGATGCCGGGATTGCACAAAGTGCAAGGATGCGGCTAGGACAATCGCTGCACTGACACCGGTGTAGTTGGGCGATGGGGCGGAGCAGCGCGTGAACAAGGCAAAAGAGGGCAAGCCCACCATCAATGATGTCGCGCGGATCGCCGGGGTCTCGAAGAAGACCGTCAGCCGGGTGATCAACCGTTCGCCGCTGCTCAACGGCGCGACCCGCGACAAGGTGGAGGCGGTAATTGCCGAGCTGGGCTATGTGCCCAACCCGCAGGCGCGTGCGCTGGCGTTGCGGCGCAACTTCCTGATTGGGTTGATCCATGACAACCCCAATGCGCAGATGGTGCTGGGGGTGCAGGAGGGCATTCTCTCGGCGATCCGCGAGACCGAATTCGCGCTGGTCGTGCGACCGGTCAATCGCCGATCGCCCGACATGCTCGACGATGTCCGCACCTTTCTGGAGCAGCAACGACTGTTCGGCGTGCTGCTGCTGCCGCCGATTTCAGAAAATGACGCGCTGGCAGAACTGTGCGACGAACTCGGCGTCACCTATGTCCGCATGGGTTCGGTGCGGCTCGACGAGGACGCGCACATGGTTGCGTCGAACGATCGCGAGGCGGTTGCCAAGGCGATCGCCTATCTGATCGGCCATGGCCACAGCCGCATCGGATTTGTTGCAGGCCCCGAGGGCTTCCGCTCGGCGGCCGAACGCGCCCTGGGTTATCGCGATGCGCTGGAGACCGCGGGGATCGCCATGGACCCGGCGATCATGGCCGAAGGCAGCTATACCTTCGAGACGGGCATCGCGGCAGGCGAAAAGCTGCTCGCCGCCTCCCCCCGCCCCAGCGCCATCTTTGCCAGCAACGATGAAATGGCCGCAGGCGTGCTGCACGCGGCGCGCAGCATCGGCCTTTCGGTGCCCGAAGACCTGTCGATCATCGGCTTTGATGACACCGCGATTGCCGCACATATCTGG
>CALRRI020000044.1:0-25530 GCA_943370475.1 Hydrogenophaga intermedia | reverse complement strand
GCACCGCAGGCTTGGCGATCTTCACCGCCGTATCGAAATTGTCCTTGTAGATGCCCCATTTGCCGCCGTGGCCCGAGCACCGCTCGGTCAGCACGGGCCTCGCCTCGGGGATCAGCTTGAGCATCTCCATCGCCTTTGGCCCCATGTTCTGCGCGCGCGAATGGCAGGCAAAGTGCACGCCAATGCTGGCATCCATTGCTTCGACCGGGGTGAGCCCTGCCGCCTTGGACAGCTTGACCATATATTCGCTGATATCGTGCGTCGCCGCCGACAGCTTGGCGATATCGGCATTTTCGGGCTCGATCAGCGGCCATTCGAACTTCATCATCAGCGCGCAGCTCGCGGTAATGGCAACGACGTCATAGCCCTGGTCGATCAGCGGCGCGAAATGCGCGGCGACGCGTGCCGCCGCACTGGCGACGGCGGGAATATCGCCATTTTCCAGCTTGGGCATCGCGCAGCATTCGGGATGCTCGATGCGCACTTCGACCCCATTGTGCGCCAGCACCTTGACCGCGGCCTCGCCCGGCGTCTGATCATTGAACTGATCGTAGCAGCTGGCATAGAGCGCGACGCGGCGGCCGAAGCCCGGCGCGTCCGGATTGGGGGCTTTCACCAGCGCCGGAGCGCGGTTGGTAAGAGGAATTTCGGCAAAGTCGGGCAAATGGGCCCGGCTGTCGATGCCCAGCATCGATTGCATGATCCCGCGCGTTGTCTGGTTCGCACCATCGGTGGCCCAGTTGGCGACATCCGACAGCACGCTGCCCAGCTTGCCATTGCGATCGGTCTCGGCCAGCAGCCGGTCGGCCCTGGACGTCAAGCCCTTGCGATGCTCGACCGCGCGATAGCGCAGCATCAGATGCGGGAAGTCGAGGTCGAACTCGTGCGGCGGCACATAGGGGCACTTCACCATGAAGCACATGTCGCAAAGCGTGCAGGCATCGACGACGGCCTTCATCTGCCCGGCGTCGAGGTCCTCGACCTCCTCGTTCGGGCTTTCGTCGATCATGTCGAACAGCTTCGGAAAGCTGTCGCACAGGTTGAAGCAGCGACGACAGCCATGGCAGATATCGAACACACGGCGCATCTCGGCATCGAGCGCGGCCTCGTCATACCAGGCTTCGTCCCGCCACGGCAGCACGTGCCGCGTGGGCGCGTCCAGACTGCCTTCCTTGTAGTCCGTCGCCATATTTGCCCCCTTGGTCAAAGCACCTGTCAGCGTGGAACCGTGTCACCGACAGAAAAATGGCCCGCCCTTTCGTGCCAAAGCACGAAGGGACAGGCCAAGTTGTCGTTCAACTGAAACTCAGGCTTCGGCCAGCAGCGCGTCGAGCGTCTTCTGGAACTTGCCGGCGTGGCTCTTCTCGGCCTTGGCGAGCGTCTCGAACCAGTCGGCGATCTCGTCGAAACCTTCGTCGCGCGCGGTCTTGGCCATGCCCGGGTACATGTCGGTATATTCGTGGGTTTCGCCCGCGATCGCCGACTTCAGATTGTCGGCGGTGCTGCCGATCGGCTCGCCGGTGGCGGGATCGCCGCACTCTTCCAGGAATTCGAGATGGCCGTGTGCGTGACCGGTCTCGCCTTCCGCAGTCGAGCGGAAGACGGCGGCGACGTCGTTGTGGCCTTCAATGTCAGCCTTCTGAGCAAAATACAGATAGCGACGGTTTGCCTGGCTTTCCCCGGCGAACGCATCCTTCAGGCTCTGTTCGGTCTTCGACCCCTTGAGTTCCATCAATCATCCCCTCAGCGTTGCAAATTCAACCCGATGACCACAGGAATAGAACCAAGAGGCTACCCATACCATGTGATTTTTTTGTCCAGAATGATCGAGAAAATCGATTACATTAATTGATAATGTTTCTCAGTTTCGGCCAATCGCTCTCATTTTGGGGGAAAACTCCCGCAATCCTCGTGACGAACCGAAAAACTGCCGCTAAACCGCCGCCACCGAAATCACTTAGAAGGGACGTTTCCTCATGAACAACGCTGAACTTGCAGACAAAATTGCTGGCGAACATGGCCTGACCAAGGCGGATGCTCGCAAGCTGGTCGACGGCGTTTTCGCCGCTATCGCCGATGCAGCTGCTGCTGGCGAAGAAATCTCGATCAACGGCTTTGGCAAGTTCAAGGTCAAGTCGACCCCGGAGCGCGAAGGCCGCAACCCCGGCACCGGCGCGACGATCACCATCAAGGCCTCCAAGAAGCTCGGCTTCACCCCCGCAAAGGCGGTGAAGGACAAGCTGAACGGCTGATAGGCCGTCCGGTCGGGCCTCTGGCCCGCCTGACCACAGATAAAGGCTCCGCCCCTTGCGGCGGGGCCTTTTTCGTTTCAGCGCCGCCCGGTTGCAACCGTCCGGACAAGACGATAGGGCCTTGAATCGTGGGCGCATCAATCGACATTGGGCTGGATGAGACAGGGCGACCTGTCGGCATCGACATAGAAGAATTGCTGGCGACCCGATTGCTGGTCCAGGGCAATTCCGGGTCGGGCAAGTCGCATCTGCTGCGCCGGCTGCTGGAAGAGAGCGCCGGACTTGTCCAGCAGGTCATCATCGACCCCGAGGGCGATTTCGGCACGCTCGCCGATGCCTATTCGCACATCGTCATCGATGCCGGCGACTATAACGAGCGCGAGATCGCCCGCATGGCCGCGCGCATCCGCGAACACCGCGCATCGGTGATCCTCAACCTCGAATCGCTCGAACTCGAGGCACAGATGACCTGCGCCGCAGCCTTTCTCAACGCGATGTTCGATGCCCCGCGCGAACATTGGTATCCCGCTTTGGTGGTGGTCGACGAGGCACAGATGTTCGCCCCCTCGGTCGCAGGCGACGTGCCCGATCCCGTCCGCCGCGCCAGCCTCAGCGCCATGACCAACCTGATGTGCCGCGGCCGCAAGCGTGGGCTTGCCGGTGCCATCGCCACGCAGCGGCTGGCCAAGCTCGCCAAGAATGTCGCGGCAGAAGCCAGCAACTTCCTGATGGGCCGCACCTTTCTCGACATCGACATGGCGCGCGCTGCCGACCTGCTGGGCATGGAACGACGCCAGGCCGAACGGATTCGCGATCTCGAACGCGGCTGCTTCCTGGGTCTAGGCCCTGCCATCTCGCGCCGCCCGGTGGCGATCCGCATCGGCGCGACCCAGACCTTCTCGCGCACCGGTACGCACCGGTTGCTGCCGATGCCCGATGCAGCGGCAGAAGACCTGCGCGACCGCTTGTTCGCCGATGATGGCAGCGCGCCTGCCCCGATGCCCCCAGCGCCGCGCCCGCTGCCGATCGCGGCAGACGAACTGATCAGCTCGATCGCGCCTGCCCCGATGGCAGCCCAACCTGCCATCTTTGCCGCGCGGCAGGAGGCCGAGGACGCCGCGGATGCGATCGACAGCGAGGCGGTGATCGTCTCTGTGCTGCGCGACATGCTGGCCGAGCCAAGCGCTTCGGCGCAGCCCGATGCCCTGCTCTATCAGGATTTTTCAGTACGTTGCCGAATGCAGCGGCTGGTGCGCGCGCCGCTCGCTCTGGATGGCTTTCGCCAGCGGCTCGCGCTCGCCCGCGGCGGCGTGTTCGATCCATCGGACCCGGTCTGGGTCCCGGTGATCGATGCGGCCGCGCGGCTGCCGCAGGACATGTACGCGCCGTTCCTGCTGATCGCCCGAGCCGCGATGGACGGCCAGCCCTGTCCCGATGACGCTGCCCTTGGCCAGGCTTATGGCACCAGCTCGCCCGGGCGAATCCGGCGGCTGATCGACTATATGGAAAAACAGGGCGTGATCGTCGTGCGCGCCGATTTCGGCGGGCGGCGATCGGTCGGCATTCCCGAGCTGGGGCTGAGCACCGGCGCAGAGTAGCGCTGCAAAGGGGCCGCTCCGTTAGAACTCGGTCGCCTCGAAGCGCACGGGTTCGCCCACGGCGCTATCGGCCAAGGTATCCTCCCACATCACCCGATGCCCGCGGATGATCGTGCCGATCGGCTTGCCGGTCAGCTCCATGCCGGTAAACGGGCTCCAGCCGCAGCGCGACTGCAGCCAGTCCTCGGTCACCGTCCACTTTTTCTTCAGATCGACGATGGTGAAATCGGCGTCATAGCCTGCCGCGATCCGGCCCTTGCCGACCAGACCGAAGATGCGCTGCGCGCCCGCCGAGGTGAGGTCGATCAGCCGCTGCATCGAAAGACGGCCATGGTGCATGTGGTCGAGCAGCAAAGGTAGCAAGGTCTGCACGCCGGGCATGCCGCTGGGCGTATCGGGATAGATCTTGCTCTTTTCCTCGATGGTGTGCGGCGCGTGGTCCGACCCGATGACATCGGGCACACCCTGCGCCAGCCAGTGCCACAACCCGTCGCGATGCGCCCCGCTGCGGATCGGCGGGTTCATCTGCGCGTAGGTACCAAGGCGCGGATAGGCCTCCTCGCCTGCCAGCGTCAGATGCTGCGGCGTCACCTCGCAGGTGGCGATATCCTTGTGCTGCGCAATCAGCTCCAGCTCGGCCGGCGTCGTGATGTGCAGGATGTGGATGCGGCGCTTGGCCGCGCGTGCGAGCTTCAGGATGCGCCGCGTGGCCAGAATCGCGCTTTCGTCATCGCGCCAGACCGGATGCGACGAGGGATCGCCGGTGACGCGCTGGTCGGCGCGCTCGTTCATCCGGAACTCGTCTTCGGCGTGGATCGCGACGCGGCGCTTGCCGCTGGCGAGCACGCGGGCCAGCGCGCCATCATCGGCGACCAGCAGGTCACCGGTCGACGCGCCCATGAAAATCTTGACGCCTGCCGTCCCCGGAGTCCGCTCCAGTTCGACCAGCGACTCTGCATTGGCTGAGGTTGCGCCGACATAAAAGGCATGGTCGCACCACATGCGGTGGTGCGCGCGCGCCAGCTTGTCGGCGATTCGCTCTGCGGTGTCGGTATTGGGCTTGGTGTTGGGCATTTCGAACACCGCCGTCACACCGCCCATCACTGCGGCGCGGCTGCCCGATTCGAGGTCTTCCTTGTGCTCCAGCCCCGGTTCGCGGAAATGCACCTGGCTATCGATGACCCCGGGCAGGACATGCAGGCCGGTGCAGTCGATCACCTGCGCCGCATCGCCCGCAATCGCCCCGATCGCGGCGATCTTGCCGCCGATCACGCCGACATCGGCAGCGACCGGGCCGCCGGGCAGATATACGGTGCCATTCTTGATGATGAGGTCGAAGCTGCCCGTCATGTCCGTCTCCGCTTGATTAGTGACGGTTGATACGCATGTAGTTGGCTATGTCCAGCCATAGCACATTGACGCAGCGCGCGCTCATCCGCCTCTCCCCCACCGCCGAAGCCGAGGACGTACGCGGCTTTCTACAGGGCTTGGTGACGCAGGACATGCGCCGCGTGCAGCCCGCAAACCCGCAATATGGCGCGCTTTTGAGCGCCCAGGGCAAGACGATGTTCGACTTTCTGCTATGGGATGACGGGACCGATGTGCTGATCGATTGCGCCCGTGAAGTCGCAGGGGATCTGGCCAAGCGGCTCACTCTCTATCGCCTGCGTCGCAACATTTCTATCACGCGCGAGGAAAACCTGTGCGTTCACTGGTCGCCCGATCCGGTGGAGAGTGCTTCGCCCGACCCTCGTCTGGCCGCGCTCGGCTGGCGCTGGCTGGCTCCGGCTTCGGGGGAGCCAGGCGCCGATGAAGCCTGGCAGGCGCACCGGCTGGCGCTCGGCGTGCCCGAGGGCGTTGCCGAGCTGGGCGACATCCTCTGGCTGGAAACCAACGCGATCGAGCTCAACGGGGTGAGCTTCGACAAGGGCTGCTATGTCGGCCAGGAGAATACCGCGCGGATGAACTGGCGGCAGAAGGTGAACCGCCGCATCGTCGTGCTGCCGATCGCGCAGGCAGATCCAAAGCGCCAGAAGATCGCCTACGAGGACCTGGGCCTGTCGGTCGAACACCGCCGCGTCGAGGATCTGGCGACGCTCGACCTTCCCGAATGGCAACGCACCGCGATCGACTGAAGCAACATTTGATAATCTTGGAATTTTATCGTATAACCGCCTTATCCCCATAAGTCAGTCAGGCTGGTTCGCATGTCTCGCCCCCTCAATGATCATGATGCCATCCGAAACCAGTTGATGGAGGCAGCCGAAGAGATGGTGCGCGCGCGCGGCGCGATAAACCTGTCCCTCAGCGAAGTTGCCGCTGCCTGCGGCATGTCGCAATCCAGCTTCTACCGGTATTTCCCCTCGAAAGAGGCGTTTTTCGAGGCGATGGCCGGGCGCTGGTTCGAAGAGCTCAACCAGATCATGGAAGAGGTCGTCGCATCCGATCTGCCCCCGCGGGAAAAGCTCTTCCAGTTCTTTGCGCGCCGCGTCGCTGTCAAGCGAGCACGTTACGAGGCGGATGCCAACCTGTTCCGCGCCCATATGGATCTGGGAGATGAGCATTGGGAGGTGATCCGCGGCTATGTCGATCTGGCCGACCATTACATGGCGATGGTCCTGGGAGAGGCGATGGCCGAAGGCTATTTTGCCGGCTATGACCTGGATCATGTGATTTCACTGACCAATCTGGTGGTGCAGCCCTTCTGCAATCCGACGCTCATGATGGACATGATACGGACCGCAACGCCCGACAATCTGCGGATCATCATCAACACATTGTTCGATGGCCTTGGCGCACAGCAGGCCGCGTCGGCCGATGCCGGGAACGTGACCCCGCTGCGCGCGATTTCCTGATCGGGTTTTTGCGCCGCATCCGGGCCCTTGCAAAGGTCGCGCCCTTCTGGCAATGGGGCGCTCCGCACGACACCGCAGCGCCGGTGATTCCGTGACCGGGCGCGTAGCTCAGTGGTAGAGCACACCCTTCACACGGGTGGGGTCGCAGGTTCAATCCCTGCCGCGCCCACCATCTTTTCAATGACTTAGAAGAGATGGTGCCAGTTTCCATGAAAAAGATCTGGCGCTGATTTTTGGCGAGCGCATTGCCAGCCCGGGCAATCGCGCCGATGGCGCCCGTGCCGAAATGCTCCGAGGCGCGAGGTCGTTTCAGCCAGGACTGGCCAGCCGCAGATCGGATCGTCGTCCCGCATGCGTCCGGGCGCCGGGCACCGAGGGTTATGCTTAACCAGTCGTTACCACTTTCCCTCTAATCGAAATGATCAACCATTCCCCTCAGGCCTTCAGGGTGCCCTGACCGATGACGACCACGAACGCTACCATCTCTGGCCCTGGGTCGGTCCTCGACCGGATCACCCCTGTGGCCCTCCCCGTCTACACCGCGGCAATCTTTCTCTCGGCGTTCCTGCTGTTCGGGGTGCAACCGATGTTCACCAAGATGGTGATGCCGGTGCTCGGCGGGACCCCGGCGGTGTGGTCGGTGGCGATGGTGTTCTTCCAGAGCGTGTTGTTGCTCGGCTATGCCTATGCGCACGGGCTGACCCGCTGGCTCGACCCACGCGTCGCCGCTATCGTCCATCTGGCGGTGATGGCTCTGGTGCTCGTCGCAGGCCTGCCGATCGCGCTCGGTGATCATTGGGGCGCGCCGCCCGAGCAGGGGCAGGCGCTGTGGCTGATCGGGGTGTTCACCGTTTCTGTCGGCCTGCCGTTCTTTGCGGTCTCGGCCAACGGCCCGCTGCTGCAAGCATGGTTCGCCCGCACCGGACATCCGCACGCACGCGATCCCTATTTCCTCTATGGTGCCTCGAATATCGGCTCACTGCTCGCGCTGCTGGCCTATCCCTTCCTCGTCGAGCGGATGCTGCCGCTCGCGGACCAGTCGATCCTGTGGAGCTCGGGCTTTCTTGCGTTGATGATCGCGATCGGCTCCTGCGCGCTCTTTTTGCGCCGAGGCGCCAAGATTGGTGTCACAGAAGGCACGGCCGAACCCGCCGAGGCAGCCACCCCCATTACCGTGAAGGACCGCCTAGGCTGGATCGGCATGTCGCTAGTCCCCTCGGCGCTTCTGGTCGCGACCACCGCGCACATGACCACCGAGGTCGCCGCCGTGCCGTTGTTCTGGGTCGTGCCGCTGGCCTTGTACCTGATGACCTTCTCGGTCGCGTTCCGCCCGGGCGGCGAACGGATGGACCGCATCCTGCTGCTCGTCCAGCCGGCGCTGCTCACCGGGATAATGACGACCCTGTCCTTCAGGGTCGGATTGCCGTTCTACGCGCTGCTCGCTCTCAACCTCACCTTCTTCACCGTCAGCGTCATCATCTGTCACCGCGAGCTTTATGCCCGCCGCCCTTCGGCCGGTGATCTGACGCAGTTCTACTTCTTCATGTCGCTGGGCGGCGTGATCGGCGGGGCGCTCGCCTCGCTCGCCGCGCCACTGGTGTTCGAGCGTCTGCTGGAATTTCCGCTGCTCGCGGTGGCGGTGCTGTTGTGCCGCTCTGACGTGCGCGCATGGCTGGCGACGAGCAAACCGGCTTTGGTCGTTCCCGGCCTTGCTGCGGCGCTCGCGCTGTTCCTGCTCATCGACCGCAACATGATCGCACTGGAAATCCTGCCGGACAAAGGCATGCTGATGATCCTGATCATCACCTTCTGCCTCACCGCGATCTCCTCCGGCCGCCCTATGCGCCTGCTGATCTCGGCTACGCTGGGCATGCTGGTCGCGGTGATCGTGTCGACGCCTGCAAACCTGGTCGAGCAGACCCGCTCGTTCTTCGCGGTGCACTCGGTCTACGAGACCCCCAACGGCGAGGGTCGCTATCTGAAGCATGGCAATACCCTCCACGGCGCCGAGCGCTGGACCAATGCCGACGGCCAGCCGCTCGGCAGCCGCCCGGAACCGGCAAGCTACTTTCACTTCGGCGGCGCCTATCACCAGGCGATCGATCAAGCCCGCGCCGCGCATGGCGGCAAGCTCGCCAAGGTTGCGGTGATCGGCCTCGGCATGGGTTCGCTGGCCTGCCATTCGCAGCCCGGCGAGACCTGGGACTTCTTCGAGATCGACAGCGAAGTCGTGCGGATCGCCCGCGACCAGCAGCTGTTCCGCACGTTCAGCGAATGCACTCCGGGCGCCAAGGTGGTCATCGGAGACGGCCGCCTGACCCTCGCCAACGCGCCGGGCGGCTATGACCTGATCATGCTCGACGCCTTCTCCTCGGCCTCGCCGCCGGTGCATCTGGTGACGAAGGAAGCGGTCGCGCTGTACGCCTCGAAGCTCTCGCCCCATGGCGTGCTGATCTTCAACGTCTCCAACCGCCACATGATGCTCAATTACGTCGTCGCCGCTTCGGCGCGCGAGGCGGGTATGGCGACATGGCATCGTTCGGACAGCCCGGCGGACACCGGCAACTTCATGGAGACGCTCAAGACCCCGGTCGAAGTGGCGATCGTCGCCCGCCGACCGCAGGACGTGGGACGGATCGCCGGCAATGCCGCCTGGACGCAAACCAAAATCCCCGCCGACTTCAGGGTGTGGACCGACGACTATTCGAACGTCCTTGATCCGCTGCGCCGCAAGCAGGGATGGTGATCGCGAAACTTGCCAGCGCAGGTTCTGCGCACGCCATCCTTCCGGCCAGGCCGATCTGCCGAAGCGAGCGACCTTTTCGCGTTACCCTGTCAGTCTTGGCGTCCTGGGGCTTCTCGCACGCATCGCAATGACCAGGCCGATCATGCCGAGCGCTGCACCGCCTGCGGCCAGCGCGCTCCAGCGATAGCCTTCGAACAGGGTGGAGAGGATCATCGCCACCACCGGCACCAGCACGCTGCTATAGGCTGCGCGCGCCGCACCGATGTCGCGGATCAGCGCGAAATACATCGGGAAGGTGACGACCGACCCCATCAGCCCCAGGTACAGGATACCGCCCAGATACGCCGGGCGGCTTTCGAACACCGGTGGGCCGAACAGCGCCCAGCCCAGTGCCGCATTGCCCAGCGCGCCCCACAGCATCGCCCAGGCGAGCAGGCTGAGGATCGGCATCGTGCGCACCCGCTCGGCCGACTGCATGACATTCGCGATCGATGCGGACATGATCCCGCACAACGCCAGCCCCAGACCCATCATCACGTCGCCCAGATCCGCCGGCATGGCGCGATATTCCTGCACGAACAGCAGAGCGATACCGGCCAGCGCAACGGCGGTGCCCATGATGAAGCCGCCTGCGATCCGCTGCCCCAGAAAAACCCGCGACAGCAATGCATTGGGCACCATCAGCATCGCGAACAGCACCGCAAGCAGGCCTGAGGTAATGTACAGCTCGGACCGGTAGACGAAGTTGAAATTGGCCGAGAACTGGAAGAAGCCCAAGGCCAGCGCGATCATCTGGCCCTGGCGATCGAGCCTGAGCGGGGCCTTGCGCCACCAGGCGAGCGCGAACATGCCCAGCGCCGCAACGCCGAATCGGTAGCTGACCGACCAGGTTGGCGGCACGCTGGAAATCTGGTCCTTGATCACCAGCCAGGTGGAACCCCAGATCAGCGAGACCAGCAAGAACGGCACCAGCACCCGCGCCGAGAGCATTGACGGTTCTTCGTGCGCCTCGGGCGTGGCGGCGGCGGCAGCGGTCACAGCGCGGCGATGGCTGCGGCGAGCGGCGCGACGACACTGGCATCCTGATCCCAGGCCGTGACAAAGCGCGCCTCGCCGCCCCCGGGAGTCATCTCGCCCCAGTCATAGAATTCAAAGCCCTGCGCGCGCAGCGAGGCGGCTTCGGCGGCAGCCAGCTTCACGAAAACCTCGTTGGCCTCGACCGGGTAGAGCAGTCGGTCACCCGCTGCCTGGGCAATCGCCTGTGCGCCTGCATTGGCGGCAGCCGCGTTGGCGAGCCACAGGTCATCTTCCAGCATCGCCAGCAACTGTGCGGCGAGGAAACGCCCCTTCGACTGCAGCTGCCCGGCGCGCTTGCGCAGATAGGGCAGATCACGCGCCAGCGCGGGTTCGAAGACGATGATCGCCTCGGCATTCATGCCGCCGTTCTTGACGCAGCCGAAGCTCAGCACGTCGACGCCCGCGCGCCAGGTGACATCCGCCGGATGCACGCCGGCGGACGCGACCGCATTGGCAAAGCGCGCGCCATCCATGTGCAGCTTCAGGCCCCTCGCCTTGCACACCTCGGCAATCGCGGCGACCTCGCTGGGGCTGTAAACCAGCCCATATTCGCTGGCGTTGGTGATCGAGACACAGGCAGGCTGCACCTCGTGGACATCGTCGCGGATGTTGCCTGCGACGCGCGCGACCTCTTCGGCGGTCAGCTTGGCGCCCTCACCATCGGCGAGGATCAGCTTGGCGCCATGCAGGAAAAAGCCGGGTGCGCCGCCTTCATCCTGCTCGATATGCGCCATCTTGTGGCAGATCACGCCCTTGTGCGGCGGGCACAGGGCAGACAGCCCCAGTACATTCGCTGCGGTCCCCGTCGCCACCCAAAGCGCGCGCACGCGCGTGCCGAACAGCTGGCTGAACCGATCGTCCAGCGCCTGGCTCAGCGCATCGCCATCATAAGGCGAATCCAGCTGGTTGGCAGCAACAAGGGCTTCCATCACGCGCGGATGGACGGCGGCGGCATTGTCGGAAAAGAACTTCATGCGCCCGTGTCGTAATGCGGTCAGGCCCAAGGTCAAGCGGCGCGGCATCTGCGCGCCGCCCTATCAGAAACGCCGGTTCCAGCTGAGCGCGAACGACAGGCCGTCATCCTGCACATCGCGGCTGCCCGTGATAGCCGCATCGACCAGCGCATGGCCATAGGTCAGCCGCGCGGACAATGAGGGCGACGGCGTCCAGGCCAGCGACGCGCCGATGCTGGCGATCTCGCCCGGCACCGGCTGGAAGCTGCGGGTGGCGTTGCGCATCAGCGCGCCATCGGCAAACAGCGACGGGGTGAAGCTGCCCCAGCGCAGCCCCAGCGGGCCGACGACACCCGAGCCGATCTGCAAGGGCCTCGCGAGTTCGACCGACCCGATCACGCCCCGGTCGGCGAGCAGCAGGCTTTCGCGATAGCCGCGCACCGTCTGGCTGCCGCCCGCAACAAACCGCTCGCCTGCGTACAGCACACCTTGACCATATTGCCCGGCGAGCCGCGCGCGCAATTCCCAGCCGCCCTGCCCCAGCCGCCGGGCGTGGCTGAGCTGGCCCGACAGGCTGCGGAAGCGCGGCGATGGTGCGGCGATGCCGATGATATCCGAACGGCTTCCCTCGATGCCGTGCGTGAAGCGCACTTGCCCGATCCACACCGTGCCCGCGCTGCGCCGCGTCCATTCTGCCCCCAGCCGGAGTGCGGAATATTCCGCGAGGCCGCGCACCGAGCCGGGGCTGAACGAGAACGGCTCGCCGAGCAGGAAGGTGCGCGTTTCACGGTGGATGACGCCTGTGCGTATGGTGACGGCCTGCGCGCTGACTTCGGGCGTTCCATCGAGCGCAGCGGGGCTCAGCGGCCGCTGCCAGACGGTGAGTGCAAAGCCGCCTTCTACGAACCAGTCGCGCGCGCGGATATTGAGATTGCGCAAGGGCGCATCGACCACCGCCGCACGGTTGTATCCGCCGCGCACCTCCATCTGCAGCGCCGGATGAATGAACGGCGCGGCATAATCGACCAGGGCGTCGGGCCGCCCCGCGGTCAACCCTGCATCGATCCCGATCCGATCCCCCGCAAACAGCGCGTTGCGCACCGCGATGCCCGTCCCCAAGCGCAGTCCGCCGACCGCAGGCGAACGGCTGTTGGCGATGCTGGCCTGCACCGCAAAGCGCGGCGCGGGATCGACCAGCAGAGAGAGCCGCGCTTCGCCAGGCTTAGATCCAGGCAGAAGATCGGCCTTCACCGTCGCGATGGCATCATCGGCGGCGAGCGTGCGGAAATCGCGCTCGATGGCCATCCCATTGAGCGGC
The DNA here is from genome assembly GCA_943370475.1 of Hydrogenophaga intermedia. GTDB lineage: Bacteria > Pseudomonadota > Alphaproteobacteria > Sphingomonadales > Sphingomonadaceae > Blastomonas. Next base: position 12,731 of record CALRRI020000044.1, on the reverse strand, counting down.
ACTGCCCGCGCCGAGGGCATGCGACGCAGCACATAGGCTTCGCTCAGGCCCCGCCGGTCGCCATCCTGCCATGCGACGTCCGGCCTGCCCTGCACCAGTCGCCCGGACACCAGCCGCAGCACCAGCGGCGATGCGCCGCCCGGATCGGTCATCGGGTCCAGCAACACGCCCGAATTGACATAGCCGTTGCGGACATAGGCCAGGCTGATCTGCTGCACCGCCGCCGCGATCCGATCGAGCGGGACCGGAGCACCCATGAGCCCATTGGCGAGAATCTGCTGACGCACCCATTCGCCATCGAGCCGGTCGCCGGGGCGATAGCGCACCGTGAATCCCCCGAAATCCAGCCCGTCGCTTTCCGCCGTGGCGATCGCGACGGCATCAGGCTCTGCATGCACCTCGACATCCCAATAGGTCAGCAGCCCGCTCTGCGCGGCATCAGGGGCTGGCGAAAAGGGGGCTGGCAAACAGGGCGCGGCCTGCAGCGCCAGCGCAAGCCACAGGCTCAACGGCAGCCTCCCGCAGGTGCTGCGCCTGACGGATCGAGCGCCAGCGGCCCGACCTGGTCGATGGCAAGGCGGCTCACCGACCCGCTGCTGCGCGCCGCGCGGCACTGGCCCGCGAGCACGCCTGCCGCATCGCCAAAGCTGATATCGGGCGTGTCGATGCCGCTGCTGACATTGCCGACCTGGCTGTCGACCACCAGATCGCCATCGACCAGCAACAGGTTGCTGTTGTCGGCCGAGCGGATGAAGAAATCGGTCGCCAGCTGGACATTCGCGCCGCGCTGCTGCCCCAGAGCCTCGATCCGCGCGCCATCTGCTATCAGCGCATAGGGGCGGCTGATGACAATCCGCCCGCCGGTGCCGGGGCCGGACGAGGTCGCGATGACGGCGGGGTTGGCACCGCCTGCCAGCCTGAGCAGCCCGGTATCGGGCAGCGCCAGCTCGATCTGCCCGGCGGCACCCGCCAGCGCGCTGGTGGTGATCGTGCCCCCCGGCCCCAGCGTGATGCGCGGCGCAGAAACGAGGATGTTGCCTGCCGCACCACCGCTGCCGCCTGCGCTGTTGGCGCTGGAAATCTGGCTGCCGCTGCCGGTAATCATCACCATGCCCGTCGCCGTCACCGCGATGCCGCCCGCGGTGGTGCCATTGGCGGACCCGGTGGTCACGCGCGCGCCCGCAGCCAACGTGATCTCCCGTCCCGAGAGGCTCACCGTGCCAGCCTGCCCCGGTGCCAGATCGGACGCGTCCGACCGGATCTGCGCGCCGCTGCCGAGCAATATCGTGTCCGCGCCGATGGTGACCGCCCCTGCATCGCCAAAGCCCTCGGTCTCGGTCGAGATCGTGCTCTCGGCCATCTCCAGCCGCGCACCGGCATCGATGCGGATCGTGCCCGCGCGGCCCGGCCCCGGCGTGACGATCAACGCCGTCATGTCCTCGTTGAGCAGGTCGAGCGCCATCGCCGCCGAGGTGATCCTCGCGCCGCCCGCCATAGACACGCGGCCTGCGCGAACGATGATGTCTCCGGCATTGCCGAAGCTGCTCGAAGATGTCGAAATCTCGGTGCCCAGGCCCTCCATGTCGAGACGCCCCGTCTCGATCACGATGCGTCCGGCAGACCCGGTATAATCGTTGATATCGACGATTTCCTGCGGGCGTGGGATCTGCGTTTCGGACGAGATGGACGGCCCGCCCATCTCGTTGACCATGCGGATGGCCCCGGCGCGAATGGTGATCGCGCCGGCATCGCCCAGCCCCTGGCTGACCGACTGGATGCCGCCGAAACCGGTCATATCGAGCAGGCCGCGCACGGTAATGTCGATCGATCCGGCGGCGGTGGAGCTGGCGGTCCCGGTCGAAACCAGCCCCATGCCGATCGCCATGCTGTCTGCGCGGATGGTGATGCTGCCGGGGCCCGACGCGGTGCTCGACTGGCTCTGCGCCAGGATCAGCCCGGTGGTGTCGATCTCGATGCGGCCAGCGTCGATGACGATATTGCCCGTCGTGCCCGTCGGCATCGTGTCGCCGATCGCCTGGAACAACGTGGTGGAGAGCAGCCCGATGTTGGTGATCCGCAACCGCCCGGCGCGCACGGTGATGTCGCCCACCGATCGGCCCGGCGCGGACAGGCCGGTCGCGGTCACGCTGCCGCCGTCGATCTGCACCAGGTCACCATCCAGGATGATCGTCCCGCCGCCGCCCGCCAGCATGGATTCGGTGCGGATGGCACCGCCTTCGCGCACGATCAGATCGCCGGCGCGAACCCTGATATCGCCGCCGCGTTCGGCCAACCCCGCAACTCCGCTGACGCGCAATTCGCCGCTCACCAGATCGAACACATCAGCGCGGATGTCGATCGTCGGGCTTAGCCCAGCGCTGGCGGTCACGCCGATCTGGCTGGACGTGTCCAGCCTGATGGTACCTGCAGCCAGCGCAACCTGGCCGTTGCTGTCGATGAAAATGCTGCTGTCGTCGAGATCGATCCGCCCGCCGCGCAGACCTTGGTCGGACGAGGCAAGGATTGCGACGGTGCCCGCTCCCTGCCCCACCGCGCGCAAGGCCAGGGTGCTGGCGGCAAGGCTGGTGCCGGCCAGCGCGATATTGCCCGCGCTCAGCGTCAGCCGCCCCGCCGCCATGCCCCGCGCCACGCCATCGCCCAGCCCGCCAGAGGCCGACAGGGTGATCGGCTGGTTGTTGCCCAGAAAACCAAAGCGCGCAGGCTCGGCCATGCTGAACGACGATCCCGATGCCGTGCCGCTGACCAGCACTGATCCGTCGGCAAAGCCCAGCTGCTGCGCGGTCGCAAAATGCGCGGTGCCGCCGACATCGATCGTAGCGCCATCGCCGAAGACGATGCCTGCTGGGTTGATGAAGTAAAAATCCGCGCCCGGCATGGCGCTCGCATCGATCGTTCCGGCAATGAACGATCGCTCGCCGCCGGTCACCCGGTTGATGACGTTGCGGATGGTCAACGCATCGCTCGCGCTCCACCGGGCGATGTCGCCGGGGCCAAGGTTGAAGCGCGCGAAACTGTGGAACAGGTTGTCGCCCGCGCGTACGCCGCCGCCGATGGTCGTGGTCGCCCCGTCGGTGATCGCCGTCGTTCCGGTGGTGAGCGACGGCAGTGTGTCTGGGATGATCGTGGTCGACTGGGCGGGCACATCCTGCGCGATCACCGGCGCAGACAGCATGCCGAGCGCGAGCGCAAGCGCGCCATGCCTCCTCGGCCAGCGCGTCATCGCCAGCTCCCCACCATCGTGAACGCGCTCCAGATGCCGGGGTCGGCCCACTGGCCGTCTGCACCGCGCGCCAGCTCGATCTGGGCCAGTTGGAGCGAGCGCGCGCGGCCCTCGCCGCGCCGGTAATGCGTGTAGAAGGCCTCCATCAGCGCGGCGGTGCCGGCATCGCTGACCTCCCACAAGGATGCGAGCGCGCTAGCAGCGCCAGCCTCCACCGCTGCGCCCGCCAGTCCCATCGCCTGGTCGTCATCGCCGACCGCCGTCTCGCAGGCGCTGAGCACCAGCAATTGCAGGCCCCGCCCGCGCAACTGGTTGGCGCCCAGCATCGCGCGCAGCTCGGGCAAGGTGATCGCCTCGCCATCAGCGACGATGAACGATCGCTCGGTACGGCCATTGAACGCAGCGTGCGTGGCGAGGTGCAGCACCGACGCCGGGCGCCGCGCCAGCGCCGCAGCCAGATCGGCCCGGTCGAAATCGGTGAGCAGCACGCCGTCCTTGCCCGCCGCCATCGCCGCTTCGGACGCCGTCCCCTCCAGCCGGGTGAAGCGCCCGACCGGCAAATCGAGTTCCTTTTCCAGCGAAGCGGCGATGATGTGCGGATCGCGGTCCTGCGTACCCGGCGCGGCAAAGCTGAGCGCAGGCACCACCGCCAACCGCGCCTGCTCCATCAGGAACGTGCCCTGCGCGTTCATCAGCGCGGCAAAGCTGATCTGGCGCAGCGGGCCATCGGGCACGATGATCAGCGTCGCATCGCCGTTGAGCAGACCGGCGATCGGCGCGATCAGCGCGGCATGGAGAGCGCGCGATGCAGCCTCCCAGTCGTTGCTCGCACCGCTCAACGATGCGGTCATCCGCTGCGCCAGCGCGGCGATGCCCGCCCGGTTGCGCGTGCGGTCGGGCGGCATCCGGCGATAGCCCAAGGCCTTGGCATCGCCGGTCGCGTAAAGCAGTTCGATCCGGTCCTCGAGCAGCAGCGGATAGAGCAACACCTCACCCGGCTGCAGGTCGGCGGGGGTCACCGGGTTGCGCAGCGGCACGCATTCGGCCCCCAGGCTGTTCTGCAGTTCGGCGGAGCGATAGGCCTCGGCGATCTGCTGCGCCCGGCCCAGGGTGGATGGATCGGCCCCGGCGCTGGCCAAGGTCGTGCCGATGGCGCGTTCGAACACCGGGCGGACGACCAGGTCGAAGCGGCTTTCCTCGGTCAGCGGATCGACCGGCATCAGCACCATCCGCACCCGTTCCAGCGCACCATAGGCAGCCAGCACATGCTCGCCCGCCCGCTCCGGCTCGGCATCGGCGAGGTACAGGCTGTATTGCGGAAGGTTCTGCGGCAAAGGCTTCTGGCTTTCCAGAAACACCGCACGGCGCAGATGCCCGCGTGCGTCCGCGACGTCACCTCCGGCCAGCGCCACGCGCCCCTCCAGCGCGGCGACAGCGGCGGCATCGCCCGACCCTGATATCACCAAATTGGAGAATTCTTTGACAGCATCACGCACCATATCGGTTTTACACAGCCCGGCGTCGCAAGCCAGCATCAGCAAGGCACGATCCAGCTTGAAGCGCTTGTTCAGGGTGGTTCGCGCAGCAGCACCGAGGCCCGTCGCAACATGTCCTGCGACATCGATCCGGCGCGCCTTTTCCAGCCGCGCCAGCCGCAGCGCCGCGAGCGCGGTGAGCTCGGCATCATCGGCGCGCACCGCCCGGTCGAGCGCGCAAGCGAACGCCGCTTCCAGCCGCCGCCCTGGCGCTTCGCTGTCCTCGGTCGCGCACCCCGGCGCAAGCACTCCTTGTGCAGGGACTGGCACCGCTCCACTGGCGGACCTGCGCCGCGTCCCTGCCGTGCTGGGCGGTGCACCGCCTGCCAGCGCCAATGCAGCCTCCCAGGCCGCGCGCGCAGCCAGCGGAGCATCGCCCGCGCGTTCGGCCATCACCAATGCCGTGCGCAGAAAATCCTGCGCACGCGCCTGGCTGCCCGATCGCGCGCGGCGCATTGCCTCGCCCGCCACAAGGCAATATTCGGCCAGCTGGCGTGCATCGGCAGGGGACCGCGACGGGGGATCGCCCGCCGTTTCCAGCAGCAGTTGGAGCGCTTCATCCGCGCCGCTTTCACCGCCGCCGCGCATCAGCGCGCGGGCGCGCGACACCCGATCGGCAGCCAGCGCCGGCGTGCCAGTGTCGGCCGATCCGGCTTCGCACAGCGCGATCACCGACGGCCTGGTGGGGGCTGTTTCCCCCGCCGCGCCCAGTGCCGCTGCCACCGCCGCTGCCACCGCCCATGTCTGCAAGAATGCCATCGACCCGGTATCTGCTCCTCAACCCGTTGCAGAATAACCGGTTTTACAAATCGAGAGAACGGATAAATCCGAACGCGCGTCCCGCCACGCTATTGGCCCAGCAATCCCTTGAGCCGGTAGAGCGCGTCGAGCGCATCGCGCGGGCTCAGATTGTCGACATCGATCCCGGCCAGCGCCTCGCGCAGCCCATCGACCGGCTCGGGTTCCTTGGCGAGCGCGGCGGCGAACAGCGGCAGATCGTCGAGCCCGGCGGCCAGCCCGCCGGTCGCCTGACGCCCCGCCTCGAGCTTGGCGAGCACCGCTTTCGCCCGCGCCACCACCACCGGCGGAACCCCCGCCAGCTTGGCAACGGCGAGGCCATAGCTGCGGTCCGCGGGGCCATCGGCGAGTTCGTGCAGCAATACCAGATCGCCCTTCCACTCGCGGGCGCGGACATGGTGCAACGACAGCGCATCGAGCCGGTCGGTGAGCCGGGTCAGCTCGTGATAGTGCGTTGCGAACAGGCAGCGGCAGCGGTTGGTGTCGTGCACCGCCTCGGCAATCGCCCAGGCGAGCGCGAGCCCGTCATAGGTCGAGGTGCCGCGCCCGACCTCATCGAGGATGACGAACGAGCGTTCGGTCGCCTGCGAGAGGATCGCGGCTGTCTCGACCATCTCGACCATGAAGGTCGATCGCCCGCGCGCCAGATTGTCCGATGCGCCGACCCGGCTGAACAGCCGATCGACGATCCCGATCCGGGCGGCACGGGCCGGTACGAACGCGCCCGCCTGCGCCAGCAGCACGATCAGCGCGGTCTGGCGCAGGAAGGTCGATTTACCGCCCATATTGGGGCCCGAGACCAGCCACAGCCGGTCGTGTGGAGACAAGGCGGCGTCATTGGCAACGAATGGCTGCCCGGCTTTGCGCAACGCCGCCTCGACCACCGGGTGCCGCCCGCCCTCGATCGCGATGCAGGGCTCGTCGGTCAGTTCGGGGCAGCTGAAATCGCCCTCCGCCGCCATCGCGGCATGGGCGGCAGCAACATCGATCCGGGCAAGCGCAGCGGCGGTGCGGGCGATGCCCTCGCGCGCCGCGATCACCTCTTCGCACAGCCCCTCGAAATGCGCTTCTTCCGCCGCCATTGCATGGCCGCCCGACTGGGCGATCCGCATCGCCTCGTCATGCAGCGCAGGCGAATTGAACCGCACCGCGCCTGCCATCGTCTGGCGATGGGCAAAGCCGCTGTCGGGCTTCATCAGCGCATCGGCGCGCGCGGCGGGCACCTCGATGAAATAGCCCAGCACAGCATTGTGCCGGATCTTGAGCGCCTGCACCCCGGTCTGCGCCTTGTAGTCCGCCTCGAGCGCGGCAATCGCGCGCCGGGCATTGCCCGAGGTATCGCGCAACGCGTCGAGCGCAGCGTCATAGCCGCGCGCGATATAGCCGCCTTGGGCACGCTCGGTGGGCGGGCTTTCGACGAGCGCGCGCGACAGATGCTCGACCAGCGCGCCATGGCCCTGCATGTCGGGGAGCAGCGCCTTGAGCAGCGGCGGCAGATCATCGCCGCGCGCCAGCCGCTCGCGCAAAATGCGCGCGCCGCCAAGCCCACCGCGCAGCTGACCCAGATCGCGCGGGGATCCGCGCCCCGCCACCACCCGGCCCAGCGCGCGCGCCAGATCGGGGATCGCCTTCAACGCCTCGCGCACGCCATCGCGGCGCAGCGAATCTTCATGAAACCACTGCACCAAAGCCAGCCGGTCGCGGATCGCCACAATGTCGGTCAGCGGCGCGCCCAGATCGTTGGCGAGCAGGCGGGCGCCTGCGCCCGTGACCGTGCGGTCGATCGCGTGGATCAAAGATCCTGCGCGTCCGCCCTGCTGGCTGGTGAGGATTTCAAGGCTCTCGCGCGTCGCAGCATCGACCGCCATGTGCGATGCCACCTCGTGGCGGCGCGGCGGGGCGAGAAACGGCATGGTCCCGCGCGATACATGCTCGAGATAGGCCATCAGCCCACCCGCTGCCGCCAGCTCGGCGCGGCTGAAATTGCCGAAGCCGTCGAGCGTCGCAACACCGAAATGCGCCTTGAGCCTTTTTTCGCCCTCGATGCTGCTGAAGGAGCCAGCAGGTCGCAGGATCGCATCGTCGGTGAACGGATCGCTGCGGTCGGACTGGATCAGCTCGCTGGCAGAAAGCCGCGCGATTTCGGCGGACAGATCGGCGGCGCTCGCCTGCATCAGCTCGAACCGGCCGGTGGAGATATCGCACATCGCCAGGCCATAGCCGCCCTCGGCGCTGGCCAGCGCGACCAGCCGGTTCTCGGCACGCGAATCGAGCAGCGACTCTTCGGTCAGCGTACCTGCAGTGACGAAGCGGACGATCGCGCGCGCGACCAGAGCCTTCGATCCGGCGCGCGCTTTCGCCTCTGCGGGGGTCTCGGTCTGCTCGGCAATCGCGACGCGGTGGCCCGCCTTGATCAGCCGCGCCAGATAGCCTTCGGCGCTGTGCACCGGCACCCCGCACATCGGAATGGGATCGCCGCCATGCGCCCCGCGCGATGTGAGCGCGATGTCGAGCGTGGCCGCGGCGGCCTTGGCATCGTCGAAAAACAATTCGAAGAAATCGCCCATCCGGTAGAACAGCAGGCAATCGGGCGCCTCGGCTTTCAGCGCGTGATATTGCGCCATCATCGGCGTGGGGGCGCTGTCGGAGGGAGGTTGGCTCATCCCGGTTCAACTAGCCGAGCCTGCACACCGGTGGAAGGGCGGAATTGGTCGAAAAATCCTCCCCCAGCTTGCTGGGGGAGGGGGACCGTTCGCGGAGCGAATGGTGGAGGGGCAACGATGCCATGCTGCCCGTCATCCACGCACTATCCCGCTTCCCCTCCACCATCCTGCGGATGGTCCCCCTCCCCGAGACAAGCTCGGGGAGGATTTATAGGTAGCGTCAGGCCGCCACCATCGCCCCGACCCGCAGATCCTCCGCGACAAACGCGGCGCAGCGTTCGCCGATCATGATGCTGGGCGCATTGGTGTTGCCGCTGACGATCTTGGGCATGATGCTCGCATCGGCGACATACAGCCCCTCGACCCCGCGCAGTTTCAGGCGCGGATCGACCACGCTGGCCTCGTCCGACCCCATGCGGCAGGTGCCGACCGGGTGATAGACGGTATCGGCGCGGTTGCGGATCTGCTCGTCGAGCGCGGCATCATTGTAAAGATCGACCGGATGGCGATCGACGGGCTCGTAATCCGACATAGGCGCGGTCTCGAAGATGCGGTGCATGAAACGCACCCCGGCGCGCAGCACCGCCATGTCGCGGTCGTCGGCGAGGAAATTGGGGTCGATGCGCGGCGGGGCAGCGGGATCGGCGCTGTTCAGCGTGACCGTGCCCTTGCTCTCCGGCCGCAGAACGCAGGCATGGCACGAGAAGCCATGGCCCTTCACATTCTCGCGGCCATGGTCTTCGAGCACTGCGGGCACGAAGTGGAACTGCACGTCGGGCGCTGGCGCGTCGGGCATCATCTTCCAGAAGCCGCCCGCTTCCGCCCAGCAGGTGGTGAGAATGCCGGTACGCTTGCGGCGATGCTCGACCACTGCGCGCGCCATGCGGGTCACGCCGGTCAGCGAACTGCCGAAGCTGTCGGTCGACTTGGTGGCAAAGCCCGAGACATAGTCGATATGGTCCTGCATGTTGGCGCCCACCTCGGCACGGTCGGCGAGCACCGGAATGCCATGGTCCTTGAGCATGGCGCCGGGGCCGATGCCCGACAGCTGGAGGATCTGCGGCGATCCAAAGGCGCCCGCCGACAGGATGACGGCGCCGCGGGCGAACACCTGCACTACCTGCCCTGCACGCTCGAACTCCACCCCGCGCGCGCGGCCGTTCTCGATGATGATCCGGCGGACCAGCGCGTGGGTGCGCACGTCCAGATTCTTGCGGTCCGCAGCCGGCTCGACATAGGCGCGCGAGGCGCTCCAGCGTTCGCCGTCCTTCTGCGTGGTCTGGTAGATGCCGAAGCCTTCCTGGCGGGCACCATTGAAGTCGCTGTTCAGCGGCAACTGCAAACGGCGCGCCGCCTCGACAAAAGCGTGGCTGCCAGGGTTGGCCCATTTCTGGTCGACCACCGACAGCGGGCCATCGCCGCCGTGGTGCGCGTCGAACTCGGCCGACGAGCCTGCGCGGACATTGCCTTCGGAGCGGCGGAACCAGGGCAGCACGTCCTTGTGGCTCCATCCGGTGGCGCCCATGGCCTCCCAGTTGTCATAGTCCCAGGCATTGCCGCGGATATAGACCATCGCGTTGATCGCCGACGATCCGCCCAGCCCGCGCCCGCGCGGCTGATAGCCGGGGCGGCCGTTAAGGCCCGGCTGGGGGACGGTCTCGAACTTCCAGTTGGTGTTGGCGGGCAGGAACGGCATGAACCCCGGCGTCTTGACGCGCACGCCATTGTTGCGGCCACCCGCCTCGATCAGGCAGACCGACAGCGAGGCATCCTCGCTCAGCCGCCCGGCGACCGCGCAGCCGGCAGACCCGCCGCCGATCACGATGATATCATATTCGCTCATGCTCTCTCCCATCTTTGTGCTCACGCCCGTTCGGGCTTGTTCTTCAATGTCTTGCGCAAAATCACCATCAGGTGCCCCGCATCGCCCGCTTCTATCCCGGCGATCTGGAAACCTGTCTTGAGGTTGACGATGATCATCGCGTTGTTGCTGGCACGCGTGCGGGTCTCGACCTCGGAATAACCGTTGGCAGCCGCCCAGTCGTGTTGAGCCTTCATCAGGCGCGCCGCCACGCCCTGACCGCGCGCAGCGGGGATCACGCCTCCCAGCCAGGAATAGAGCAGCGCCGGTCCGCGCCGATAGGCAACCTTGAACCCCAGTGCGGCGCCATCGCTCCGCTGAGCAAGGTGCAGGACCGGATCGACCAGATGCGCGAGCCGCTGGGCCAGATAATCCGGGTCGAAGCTTTCAAAGACCTGGGTGCACAGTTCGACAAGCATCGGTTCGGCGGAGACGATTGCCGCCCCTTCGATCAGGGCGATATCGGCCGTGACGTCGCCCGTTGCCACAGGCCTATTCCGCAGGCTCTAATGCGGTTTCCGCCCGCATGCCGGGTTGGCCTCGCCGTCCCTGCCGCGCGGCCCATGCGGCCTTGATCGAATCGCTGGTCTCGCGGCTGCCATCATGGCTCCAGCCGGGCGGGCGGAGCAGATAGCTCAGCTTGTTGGCGAGGCCCGGGGCGCTCCACATGTCGCGCGCGATTCCCACCCATTCGTGGAACGCCGCCCAAATGAGGTTGAAGCTGCCCAGTTGCTTGACGATGCCATAGCGGATCGGCTCGTCGTCGCGCTCGGGCACGAAGGTGCCGAACATCTTGTCCCAGACGATGAACACGCCCGCATAGTTCGAATCGAGATAGCGCGGGTTGATCGCGTGATGAACGCGGTGGTGCGAGGGCGTGTTCATCACCGCCTCGAACCAGCGCGGCAGCCTTGTGACCGCTTCGGTGTGAATCCAGAACTGGTAGATCAGGTTGATGCCGCCGCAGAACGCGATCATCAGCGGATGAAAGCCCAGCCAGAACATCGGCAGACCCACCAGCAGACCGGGGGTGAAGAACCCGGTCCAGGTCTGCCGGAGCGCCGTGGAAAGGTTATAGTGCTGGCTGGAATGGTGGATGACATGCGCCGCCCACATCCAGCGGACCCGATGTCCCAGCCGGTGGACCCAATAATAGGCGAAATCATCGACGACGAACGCGATCGGCCACGCCCACCAGACCCAGCCGATGTCGAAGATTCGGTGTTCGTACACCTGGAACGCGATCAGCAGCGCAAGCCCGCCGGTCAGCGCGCCCGCCACCGTGCTGCCAAGCCCCAATGCCAGCGATGTCAGCGTGTCGCGCGGTTCGTACGCGCGGGCATCGCGCCTGCGCACCCACCAGATTTCGATCAGGATCAGCAGCACGAATGCCGGGATCGCAAGCTCGGTCGGGTTGGGCAGATCGGGCGCCGTGGTCATGGTCCTGGCTGCTTACATCATTGTCAGCAGCTTGTCTCCATCCTGTTTTGACAGGCTGAGTGAAACATGTCCGAAGCGCGGGTCGCCGGTCTCGACCTTCCACCCCTCGCTGCACCGGTGCGCGCGCAGCGGCCTGGGCAGCACCCGCCCGGCACAATGCGCGCCGTGGCGCTTGAGAATGACGACGCGCCCGTCTGTCCCCTCGACAAGGGCCGCCTCGCCATCGCCTGACATCAGCACCGGCCCCGCCTCGAAGCCCGCAATCTGCTCCTCGGCGATGCGCGCGGCATCGGCGACGTCTCCAATCCGGTTTTCGCCCAGTTGCAACAGCCAGACCAGCCCTGCGACGGCAAGAATGGCGGCCAGCGACGCGAACAGCAGCATCAGGTTCATCGGCATCGTCCCCTTGTCCAGCCAGGTCTTTGCCCGGTCTGACGTGCAGGATAGCACCCCAGCCAGCATCATGAAAAGGCCGCGAACGTGCGGCAGGGGTTGATTTGTGATGCGCGGCGTGACTACGGCACCCGCACCCTCAATTTCTCGACCGATAAGGACATCCAGGCCGTGGCCGACGTTGAACACCTGCAGCAGGATTATCTGGCGCGCATCGCCGATGCCGATCTTGCCGCGCTGGAAGAAATCCGCATCGCAGCCCTTGGCAAGCAGGGCGCGATCACCAGCTTGCTCAAGACGCTGGGCGGGATGACCGCCGAGGAACGGCAGGAACAGGGACCGCGCATCAATGGCGCACGCGAAGCGGTGACGTCCGCCATCGCCGCGCGCAAGGAGGCGCTGGAAAGCGATGTGCTGAACGCACGGCTCGCCGCCGAGGCGATCGACCTGACGCTGCCCGCGCCTGCCAGCCCGCAAGGATCGGTGCATCCGGTCAGCCAAGTGATGGACGAGCTCGCGGAGATCTTCGCCGACCTCGGCTTTGCCGTCGCCACGGGTCCGGAGATCGAATCGGGCTGGTACAATTTCACTGCCTTGAACATGCCCGAGACGCACCCGGCACGCGCGATGCACGACACCTTCTATTTCCCTGATCGCAATGCGGCGGGCGAAGAGATGCTGCTGCGCACGCACACGTCACCGGTGCAGATCCGCACGATGATGGCGCAGAAGCCGCCGATCCGCATCATCGCGCCCGGCCGCACCTATCGCAGCGATTCGGACGCGACGCACACGCCGAT
>CALRRI020000043.1:0-28266 GCA_943370475.1 Hydrogenophaga intermedia | reverse complement strand
CGGCACGGACCGCGCACACCACTTAGATTCACCCTACTTTGAACGCTAACATGCGGCGTCCAGCGCGACGACCGCGGAGAGAACCCTGGAGCCCAGCGCGCGTGACGAACCGCAAAGAGGTCAGCTGTTGACAGTGGCGATTAGAGAACGATGCCGGACGTGCTGGGCTATGCCCGCGTCTCCACCAGCGACCAGGACCTGGAGGTGCAGCGTCGCCGGTTGCGCGACGAAGCGGGCGCGATCCGCGTGTTCGACGATGTGATCTCGGGCAAGAGCTTCGATCGGCCCGGCCTAAACGAGCTGATTGGCTTCTGCCGACCCGGCGATATCATCTGCGTCGTCCGGCTCGATCGCCTCGGCCGATCGCTCAAGGAGCTGCTGGAAACCGTCGACATGTTCAAGGCGCGCGGGCTCGCATTCCGTTCGCTGGAGGAACGGCTCGATACATCCTCGGCTGCAGGCGAGCTGGTGTTCCATGTGTTCGGTGCCATCGCGCATTTCGAGCGGCGGCTGATCGTCGAGCGCACCCGCGACGGCATCGCCGCGGCGCGCGCGCGGGGAAAAGTGCCTGGACGCCCTACGCTCGACGCCGACAAGCTGGCGTCGGCGCTCAAGCTGATCGAGGCCGGCGTGCGTCCGGCGCAGGCGGCGAAGCAGCTTGGGCTTGGCCGATCCACTCTCTACCGCGAACTCGCTGCACTCAAAACCGAGGCACCCACCACGCCCGCACTCAACGCCGCAGAATGAGCCGTAACGTCGTGGCTGTCATCGTCTCTGACATATAGCTGACATCGACTTTGAAAACCGACAGCTCCGGCCGCGATCGGCGGGGCTGTCGCGCGAACGACCGTTCGCGGGAGATTACTCGAAATCGACGCAATGCCTCCCGGATTGTCTATTGCGATGCATTACCAACTTCTCTACTCAGTTGAGAATAGTTCGCAAAGGGGCGGTGTGGTGAAAAAATCTGGTTTTGCAGCTATGTTCAGCTTTGGGGTGATTGCCGTCCCAGCAGCGGCTCAGGCTCAGGATCAGCTTGCCTTGGCGCAGGGAAGTCCCTCGCAGACGATCATCGTGACCGGCGTTCGGGACGGCTACCAGGCTGATACGACCAGCACCGCCACCCGCACGCCGACGGAGCTCAACGACGTCCCCCAATCAGTCTCCGTTATCACGGAAGCGCAGATTGACGATCAGGCGATGCGCTCGATCGCCGACGTGCTTCGCTATGTACCCGGCGCGGTGATCTCTCAAGGCGAAGGCCACCGCGATCAGATCATCCTGCGCGGTAACAACAGCACCGCGGATTTCTTCGTCGATGGCCTGCGTGACGACGTGCAATATTACCGCGGCCTCTACAACGCAGAGCGGATCGAGGTTCTGAAAGGCCCCAACGCGATGATCTTCGGGCGCGGCGGTGGGGGCGGGATCGTCAACCGCGTCACCAAGCGCCCGGGTGCCAACGCCTTCATCAGCAGCAGCGGCTCGGCGGACACATATGGCGCATGGTATGTCGATACCGACATCAATCAGCCGATCAGTGGGTCCGCCTCCGCTCGGCTGAACGCCGTTTACGAGGAGTTCAGCAGCAACCGCGACTTCTACGACGGACGCCGGTTTGCGATCAATCCCACCGTCGCGCTCTCACTTGGCGCCACCACCCGGATAGACCTGGGCTTCGAATACAATAATGACAAGCGCACGATCGATCGGGGCGTCCCCTCAGCTACGCAAGGCTCTCTGACGAGCCCGTCACGCCCCCTCACCGGCTTCCGCGACACCTTCTTCGGTGTGCCGGGGTTCAACGTCAGCGATTTCGAGGCCAAGGTCCTGAGCGGGCGCATCGAGCATCGGTTCGGCGACAACCTGATTCTGACAAGTCGGGTCCTGTATGGCGACTATGACAAGCTCTATCGAAATGCCTTCGCGGTAACCCCGGTCACCCTGCGCGGGGGCGTCCAGAGCGTCGGCCTTGAAGCCTATAGCGATCCCACGACGCGCAAAAACCTGCTCAACCAGAACGATCTCGTCTGGACGGTTACGACCGGACCCGTTCGCCATGTGCTGCTCGCCGGCTTCGAGTTCGGCGATCAGCGCACGCGCAACCAGCGGATCAATGGCTTTTTCGAAAGCGGCGATATCGTGAACGGGGGCCGGCGCGCGTTTGTTGGGTTAGCTGACCGGATCACGGTGCCGCCGGTCACGCTGCGCACCACCGCCAATACCGGCTACCGGTCGATCCGGACAAACGCCGACGCCACTGCCTTCTATGTGCAGGACCAGATCTCGATCGGCGAACATGTCGATGTCATCGGCGGCGTTCGCCGCGACCGCTTCAAGCTTAGCATCGACGATCTCGTCGCCGGGCGGAGCTATAGCCGGACCGACACCCTCTGGTCTCCCCGTTTGGGCGTAGTGTTGAAGCCGGTGCAACCCGTATCGATCTACGCCAGCTATAGCCGGTCCTTCCTGCCCCAGTCAGGCGATCAGTTTTCATCGCTCGACATAACAAGCGCCGCGCTGGAGCCGGAGAAATTCGACAATTACGAACTCGGCCTCAAATGGGATATCTTTCCAACGCTTAACCTGACCGCTGCCGTCTACCGGCTCGACCGCACCAACACTCGCGCGACCGACCCCAACGACGCCACGCGGACGGTGCTTACGGGCGCGCAGCGCAGCAAAGGGCTAGAGATCGGCCTCAGCGGCGCGATCACACCCCAATGGCAGGTTAGTGCGGGCTATGCCTTGCAGGACGCGGAAATCCGCAAGACAACGAGTGCGGCTCCTGCCGGCCGCGATGTCCCGCTCGTGCCCAAGCAGCAGGCCTCGCTCTGGACCCGCTACGATTTCACCCCTCGCTTCGGGGCCGGTGTCGGCGTCTACCGCCAGTCCAAAAGCTTCACCTCGGTCAGCAATACCGCCGTCCTGCCCGCGTTCACCCGCGTCGATGCCGCCGCATTCTTCAAACTCACCCCCCGGGTCGAGGCGCAAATCAACGTCGAGAACCTCCTCAACAGCAACTATTTCTCGTCCGCCTACAACGACAACAACATCATGCCCGGTGCACCGACGACGGCGCGAGCGACGGTTAGAATGAGCTTTTAGACAGGTGGGAGTTTTCCCGTTGCTGCTGGATGCTTCACCACAGTCGTTCAGCATGCGCTAAACCGCCTCCTCGTTGGGGGGGCACACTGAACCGCCCCATTCATTTCCTCCAGAAGTCGATAGTGTCGGTCCATCTACCGAGCCGCTACCATTCTTTGACGATTCCGCTGGCCATCGTCCAGCTCCTGCGGGCAGCGGCATGGCCATGTGCCGCTGCCCGGCTCACGAGCAATATCGGCGGCTTGTCGCCAATCGCGCTATGTGGCCGCGATAAACGTCGGCATATGTACGGCCATGCCCTTGCCGGCAGCCGCCACGCACATAATAGTCGCCGCCTCGCTTGACCTAACGAGCACCATGGTTGCCGCCGTAGCTGCGCTCGGAATGTCAACAGAGGTTAATCAGGGAAATTGAAACAGCGGGACGCGTGGATCGCCGGCCTGCGTGCGAGCTGTGAACGATTGGACGCAATGGAAAAGTGCGCCGCCGCGCCCGGGGGCGTTCCCGCTTAGTGACATTCGTTCACGTCGGATTCGAGGGGTGTTCGCCGGCCGTGCGTAAAGGATGTGAGCACGGCGGAGGAATGAACATGGATATGGATTTGGACAGCGCCTTGCGCCGCCTTGCCGAGCAGCCGCTTCATCCCCGGCTCGCTGAACTGGAAGGCGATGTCATGCGGTTGATCGCGGCGGAGCGGCGCGCCGGCGGCGGAGTGACACTGCGGACTGGCATGCTGGCAGCGGTAGGCGCAGTCGCCTTGGGAGTGGTGGGCGGCGGCTTGTCGTCCGCAGCGGCGACTGCGCAGGTGCCGGCGCTGACACCTTTCGGGCCCGCCACGCCGCTAGCGCCTTCGACCTTGCTGGCGTTCCAGTGACGAGCAGCGCCCGGAGAACGATGCTGATCGCGGCCGTCGTGTTCTTGGCAGCGATCGCAGGCGTGTGGGCTGGGCGCGAGTTGTTCCCTTCCCCACCGAGCCCGGGCGTGGAACTTCATAGCTTGCTCCACGACGGGCTCGAGCTGGACGAAGCTCAACGGACCAAGCTCGAGACGCTGGAGTCACGCTTCGCCGTTCGAAGGCGTGCCTTGGAGCTTGAACTCAGGGCCGACAACGCCCGGCTTGCCGACGCCATCGAGGCCGAACATGGTAACGGGCCGCAGGTCGCGGCGGCCGTCGATCGTTCGCACGGCGCGATGGGCGAGCTCCAAAAGGAGACGTTGAACCATATGTTCGCGATGCGGCAGATCCTGCGGCCCGACCAGGCGAGGACGTTCGACCGCGCGGTGGTGAAGGCGCTGACCGCAGGCGCGCGGTGAGTCTTGAACTTTCGGCCTGCACGGACGGCGAACTCGCCGCCTTGACGCTCGCTGGACGTCAGGCCGCCTTCGCCGAGATCATGCGCCGGCACAAGGGGCCGGTTTACCGCCTGATCCGTGCACATATCGGCGATGCCGAAGAGGCGCTTGACCTCACTCGGGAATGCTTCGCGTCCGCCTTTCAGAACCTGCCAAGATATGACGGAGATCGGCCGCTCGCTGCGTGGCTGGCCCGCGTGGCGATCAACAAGAGCCGCGACTGGCATCGGTGGCGTCGCATACGCCAGATATTATCGTTCGCCTCTTCGCTGCCGCCCGAGACGATGGAAAGTGAGTGGGACGAGGCGCCAGGCGCCGACGCGGTAACCTTCGATCGCGCAGAACTAGTCCGGCTTTCGCGCGCGGTGTCCCAGCTGCCGGCCACGCTTAAGGAGACGCTCTTGCTGCGGACCGTGGAAGGCTTGTCCCAAGGGGAAACTGCCGCCGCGCTGGGGATCAGCGGCAAGGCCGTGGAGACGCGGCTCCGGCGCGCGCGAATAAAATTGTCGAATATTCTTAATTGCGCATGAGGGGGCGGGCTGGTTCATGCGTAATAAGGGGTAATGTCAGCGGCGGCGTCCCCCGGCTGCAAGCATTGAATTGGAGTGAAGGAACAGCATGAGCCGCAATCTGAACCGGCGCGACGTGATGCGCGGAACCGCCATGCTCGGCGGCACGCTGGCCATGTCGGCCTATCTGCCAGCCTGGGCGCAACCTGTGTCGCGCGGCATCGCCAAGCCGCTGCCGACCGTATCAGGCACGGAAATCGCGCTGACGATCGACCGGATGAAGCTGGTCATGGACGGAATTACAACGCCCGCGATCGGGGTGAACGGCACGGTCCCGGCGCCACTCGTCCGCCTCAAGGAGGGCCAGAAGGTCCGGCTCGCGGTGACCAACAATCTTGACGAGGATAGCTCGATCCACTGGCACGGTCTCATTCTGCCGTTCCAAATGGACGGCGTGCCGGGCATCAGTTTCCCCGGCATCAAGGCACGTTCGACTTTCGTGTACGAATTTCCAGTCGTGCAGTCAGGCACCTACTGGTACCACAGCCACTCGGGCGAGCAGGAGCAGGGCGGGCTCTACGGCCCCATCGTCATCGATCCCGCGGGACCCGACCCGATCGCATTCGACCGCGAGCATGTGATCGTGCTCTCCGATCACAGCCAGATGACCGGTGAGGAGATCTTCCGCAAGCTCAAGCAGATGGGCGGTGCCTATTTCAACTATCAGCGCCCGACGCTGAGTGGACTGCTCGCCGGACGGGAAATGCCCCTCAAGGATCGCCTGAAGTGGGGGCAGATGCGGATGGACCCGGCGGACATCGCGGACGTCACGGGTTCGACCTACACCTTCCTGGTCAATGGCTTTGGGCCTTACGACAATTGGACGGGTCTCTTCCGGCCGGGGGAGCGCGTCCGGCTACGCATCGTCAACGCCGCGGCGCAGACCAACTTCAACGTCCGCATCCCTGACCTGCCAATGACAGTGGTGCAGGCCGACGGCCAGAACGTCCGGCCCGTCGAAGTGGACGAGTTCCAGATCGGGGTCGCGGAGACGTTCGACGTGATCGTGACGCCCGGCGACCGCGCCTACAGCTTCGTGTCCGAAGCGATCGACCGTTCCGGCATGGGGCGCGCCACCCTGGCACCGCGCGAGGGCATGATCGCCCCAGTCCCGCCGCTTCGCCCGCGCACGCTCCTGACCATGACCGACATGGGCATGGATATGGGAGGCATGAAGGGGATGGAGGGAATGTCGGGGATGTCCGACGAGAACCCGGTGGCGAAGCGCGGCCTCGACCCCACGGTCCAGCAGAACGCATCGCGTAACCTGTGGAAGCTAACCGGCTGGAAGGGACCGACTGACCACGGGGCGGTCGCGGTTGCGTCCGGGATGGCCGGCATGGCCGGCATGGATCATGGCCAAATGAACTCCGGCGCGATGGCGGGAATGGACCACAGCCAAATGGGTGCCAGCGCGTCGGGCATAACCCCAAGCCAGACGGGCAGCGGCGGCATGGCGGGGATGGACCACGGCGCCATGCAAGGCGGTGCAGGGCAGGCCGGTGGGATGGCCGGAATGGATCACGGCTCCGGGGGCATGGACATGAACATGCGCAACCCGAAGAACGCGCCCGGCGTCAAGATGGGGCCGGGGGTGCAGACCATCTCGCCGATGCCGAAGGACCGCACGGCCGAGCCGCCGCAGGGGCTGGAGGACGTCGATCATCGCGTGCTCACCTATCGCGACCTTGTCGCGCTGGATCGCAACCCGGACGCTCGTGCCCCGGCGCGCCAGTTGGAGATCCACCTGACGGGCAATATGGAGCGCTATATGTGGGGCTTTGACGGCCAGAAGCTCAGCGACCCCGCCGACCCCATCCCGTTCCGCAAGGACGAACGCGCGCGCGTCACCCTGATCAATGACACGATGATGCCGCACCCAATCCACTTGCACGGGCACTTCTTTGAACTGGTGACCGGGCATGGCGACTTGGCGCCTCGCAAGCACACGGTGAATGTAGCGCCTGGCGGCAAGATGACGTTCGACGTGACGACCGATGCGGTCGGCGACTGGGCGTTCCACTGCCACAATCTCTATCACATGACCGCAGGGATGATGCGTGTCGTGACCGTTCGCCCGATGGGCGAGGAGAATCGCGATGCAGCTTAAGCTCCTCCTGATCGCGAGCGGCGCAGCGCTCGGCCTGGCAACCCCGGCGGCCGCGCAGATGGACCATTCCAATATGCCCGGCATGAAGATGCCGCCGCCAAAGACGCCAGCGGTGAAAAAGCCTGCCGCTAAGAAGCCAGCAGCGACCAAGCCCGCCGCGCGCAAGAAGTCCGTGAAGCCCGCCGCCAAGTCGACACCGCGCGCGAAGGCGGGATCGGGGGCCAAGCCCGCCGCAAGTCGGTCCGCCAAGCCGCCGGCCCCTGGAGCGGTCGTTGCCGATCCTCACGCCGGTCATGACATGACGGCCATGCCGGGCATGACTACGCCTGGAGCCAACCCCAATCCTGGTGCCGGGCACGACATGTCGGCGATGCCAGATACCTCCGGCGGTGCCGCCCCCGGCCAGCCAGGTGCCATGCAGGGCATGGACCATGGTTCGGGCGCTATGCAAGGCATGGCAGGTCACGACATGGGAAGCATGCCTCCTTCGGCGACCGGCACGACAATGGTCGGGACCAACCTGCCGGCCGGCAACGCTCCGCCGCCGCCCATCCCGATGGATCGGGCCGCAGACCAAGTCTACTCTGCCCCCGCCATGGCGCATTCGCAGCAGCATCTGCAGTCGATGCACGGCGGCCAGAATTTCTCGCAGGTCATATTTAATCTGGCCGAATACCAGGTCCGCGACGGTCGCGACGCCTATCGATGGGATGGCGGTGCCTGGTACGGTGGCGACATCAATCGCCTGGTTCTTAAAACCGAAGGCGAAGGGAACTTTGGGAGAAGCCTGGAAAGGGCGGAGCTGCAGGCGCTCTATGCACGGGCGATCGGACCCTTCACCGACTTCCAGGCCGGGATTCGTTACGACTTCAAGCCCAACCCCTCCCGTGTCTACGCTACGGTTGGGTTCGAGAGCCTGGCCCCAGGCTTTTTCGATGTGGAGGGCGCACTGTTCTTGTCTAGCAAGGGTGACGTGCTCGGCCGCGTTGAAGGGTATTACGATCAGCGTATCACCCAGCGCCTGATCCTCCAGCCTCGTCTCGAAGCGGAATTTGCGGCGCAAGACGTTCCGGAAGACCGGATCGGCTCGGGCTTGTCGGACCTCGAGCTTGGCTTGCGGCTGCGCTACGAGGTGAAGCGCGAGTTTGCCCCTTATATCGGTGTTTCATACGAGCGCAGAGTGGGCCGCTCTGCTCGTTTTGCACGCGAGGACGGCGAGGATGCGTCATCGACCAGCCTTGTTCTGGGCATTCGCACATGGTTTTGAGGCCGATTGGGCTTTGTTGCGTTGACTAAGTCCAAGAAGGAGCAGGCAATGTTTAAGACACTTACAGCTCTGGCTCTGGCGGCGATGGCAGCGAGCCCGGCTTTGGCTCAGCAGCAGATGCAAGGCATGGACCACTCGAAAATGCAGGGCATGAACCACGACAACATGCCTGGCATGAACACGCCCTTCATGCCCGCCGAGATGGCGATGCACGAGAAGATGATGAGGGCCAAAGGCGCCAATGCAAATGAGACGTGGGCCCGCAAGATGATCGAGCATCACCGCGGTGCGATTGCCATGTCGCAGATCGTTCTCCGCGAGGCGCCCGATGCGAAGACCCGGCAAATGGCTCAGAAGTCTATTGCCGAGCAAAACAAGAGCATCGGTGAACTCCAGGCGATGCTCCGGTCGATGAGCAAGCGACCTCAGTGATAATCTTCGTTCCTCCCGCCCCACGAGGGGGCGGGAGGAATGACCAAGGAGTTTTTCCATGAAGACAGCTTTACGATCCGCGCTTACTGCCGCAGCCTTGTTGGTTCCGGTTGCCGTCAGCGCGGCCACCCCGATCGTTATGCACCGCGATCCCGGCTGCGGCTGTTGCGCCAAGTGGGCAGCACAGGTGCAGCGGCAGCTCGGGCGCCAGGTGCGCGTCGTCGATGATTCCAATCGCCCGGCGCTGCAGAAGCGCGCGGGGGTCCCTGCGGACGTCTCGTCTTGCCACACAGCAATCGCCGATGGGATGGCTTTCGAGGGCCACGTGCCGATTGCCGACATGAAGCGGGCTCTGGCGACCCGGCCCAAGGGTGTGCGAGGCCTCGCGGTCGGCGGTATGCCGCTCGGCTCGCCGGGAATGGAAGTGCCGGGCGTCAAGGCGCAGGCCTATGACGTGGTCGCCTTCGGCTCCACCGGGCGCCGCCTATTTGCCCGCCACGGCAGCTGATTGGCGATTTTTTCGGGGCGGGGCCGCAGGACGCGGTCGCCGCAGCTGGTGTAGCTCCACGGTCCAGTTCGTCTTGGAGAGCAGACGATGAGTTTCACAAGAGGATTCGGACGGGTGAGGCAACGGGAATTGATGAGTATGAATCAAGGAGTTGGGTGATGGGCGGTAAACGAGGCGGGGCCTTCGCTTTGCTCCTTGCGGTTGCAATGTCAGTAAGCACGTCGGCATCGGCGCATGAAGATCATGATGCGCTTGGGGCCGGTCCCGGGCCCACCGCTAACAGCGCAGTCGAGACTCAGAAAAAGGATAGAGCGGACGCCGGCGACGGCCATATGGACATGGGCTCTATGTCGACCGTGGACATGAACATGGGCGGCCGCGATATCGCCGGCGACGACATGGACATGGGCGGCATGCACGAGGAGACCGCCAACAAGAACAAAAGTTTCGGCGAACGGCTTGTGAGTTGGCTGGGCCGGCTTCACACCATGGTCATTCATTTTCCCATCGCACTGTTCATCGGTGCATTCGGGGTGGAGTTGTTCGGGTTGTGGCGCCGCAACCGGGACTATCAGCATGTCGCACACATAATGCTGGTCGTAGGCGCGCTCGGAGCTATCGCGGCAGCATTCCTGGGCTGGTTCGCAGGCGGGTTCTACCTGACCGACCGCAACCCGATCCTGATGACGCATCGCTGGCTAGGGACGTTGATCGCGGTCTTCGGCGTTGCGCTGGCTTGGATGGCAGCGCGCCACCGTAAGGGTCCCGAGCGGTCGCGGACGTTGTACTGGGTGTTGCTTGGCCTGATGACGCTGGCGATCTCCATCCAGGGGTTCCTTGGCGGAACCTTCATGCATGGCGGAATAAACCACTTGGCGTTCTGACCCAGTCCGGCTGTGTGCGTGAAGCGGTCGTTTCCTGAACAGGGACCGTCGAGGACGCGTCTCCGCCAAGGACGCGTCCTCGGCTGATCAGCGGATCGACTGAACCGCTTCGTTGCAAGCCTGTTCGCAGCGGCGACAGTGTTCAGCGCAGATGCGGCAATGCTCGTGCATGCTCGCATGCTTCTCGCACTCCTCCGCGCACAACCCGCAGGCGATGGCGCAGGCTTGAAGAACGGCGATCAGCGCTTGCTCATTGCTGCCGGTGCGGCGGGTGCCGAGCGAACCTGCCGCCAAGCAGATGTCGGCGCAGTCAAGGTTCAGACGAATGCACTGGCGAAGCTGTGCGACCATGTCTTCCGCCAGACAGGCATCAGCGCACGACGTACAAGTCTGAGCACATGAGTAGCACTCCTCGATACAGCGGATCAGTGCGTCGTTCGTGCTTCCCTTCACGTCCGGATGCGTGGCGATCATCTCTTGCATGTGTTGCATGGTTCTCTCCTGGTAGCGCGGTCTAACAACTGTCGAAGCAAGAGGTTACAAACCTGAAATGTTCCGGCCTTTGCGTTGGACCGTGCGGCCGCTTGGGCGTGTCGAGTAACCGCCGGCGCTGGTCGTAGCGCACCGTCGACGCCCACGCCGCCTGCGTGAGCGAGTCCCGGGATCGTGCTGCGGGATCATCGAACCGAGAAGCGCCGTGTCGCCGATCGTCGTGTGGGTACAAATCAGCGCTGGGTGGCGGCTTTCACTCGTTGCACTGCCGATGGTTCGCGCTACGTCGGCAGTACGCCCCGAGCGGGACACAGCCCGGCCATGGCGGATGCCAATCCGCTGTCGCGGTCGCGCAACAGGTTATGGATTGCGGTCGCAGCGACCGCTGCTTGTCCGGTCGCGACGCTGATCTGATCGAGCCCTTCCACAACGTCGCCAACCGCGTAGAGGCCAGCAACAGAGGATTGTTGGTGGGCGTTGGTCAGCACGCAACCTGATTCGCTGAGCTTCGCGCCCAGCGAAGTGGCAAGCCGCGTTCGAGGCGACGAGCCGAGCGCAGGGTAAAGCGTGTCGAATTGTAGCTCCAGGCCATTGGCCAACCGCACCTCGACACAATCGCCAAGACGCAGCTGCTCGACAGGCGAGGGCGCGACATCGATGCCCTGCTGGTTCAGCTTGGCAAATTCGGTCGGTGCGAGGTCGAGCGACCGTTCGGCGAGAAGCATGACCTTCGCGCCATAAGCGCGCAGGAATTCGGCTTCGTCAGCGCCGTGGCCGTCGCAGCCGAGCACCGCCACGTTCATTCGCCGAGCCTCATAACCATCGCAAATCGGGCAGTAGCGAATAAGACCACGCGCAACGCCGATGTCATGCATCGCATCAGGCATCTCGGGGCGTCGATTGACGACACCGGTCGCGAGCACGACGGTCCGCGCGTGCAGGACGTTCAGTCCGCAACTTGCCGAGAAGTGGTCGCCTGATGCGACGATCGCGTCGATCTCACCGTTCTGGACCGTACCGCCATATTCATGCAGCTGAGCCTGCAGGCGCGCAAGAAACGAGGCGCCCGAAATGCCGCCGGGAAATCCTGGGAGGTTGTGCGAGCGCGGGATGGAGGCGGCGCGCCCCGCCGCCGCGTCGTAAACGACGCAGCTCCTGAGAAAGCGGGACAGATAGATCGCGGTCGTGAGGCCAGCGGGACCACCGCCCACAATCAGACAATCGAGGACCTCCTCGGGATCGCCAGTCCAGCCTTGATTGGTCAACCGCAACCTCATCATTACCCCGCGAGCGCCCGTCAGGCCCGCGGCCACAGCTCGTCCGGACGGGAAGGCGCAGTGAAAAGCGCTCTGTACTCCCTTCTGAATACGCGCCGGTGCCGTTGACCCCTCATCGAGAGGGTGCGGCGGCACGAAAAAGATCGTGAGGGGTGAAACGTCCGGCTGCGTAATACAAGTGAACCCAATGGAAATGGAGATTGCCCAGATGCGTCGCTTGTTCATCACGACTGCCGCCGCCGCCTTGTTCTTCGCAGGCGGCGTCGCAAACGCGCACCCGAAGCTGGTATCCGCCAGCCCCGCCGCCAACGCGGCGGTTGCGACCCCGGAGAAGATCAGCCTCCAGTTCAGCGAGAAACTCGTGCCTGCTTTCTCCAAGGCCGAACTGATCATGGCCGCGATGCCTGGCATGGCGGCCATGAAGATGCCGAGCAGCGCCGCGGTCGGCTCCGACGGGCGTACGCTCACGATCATCCCGAAGCAGCGTCTCCCGCGTGGGCGTTACAACGTCGACTGGCAGGTCGTTTCCGGCGACACGCACAAAATCACTGGCAGCTACACCTTCACGGTGAAGTGAGCGGATGATTGACTGGCCGACCGTCGCCATCCGCTTGGCGTTATACCTCGTCCTGGCGGTGCTGTTCGGCCTGTCGGCGTTCAGCCTCTATGGCCTTCGGCTCGGCGAGCGCGAGGATGCAATCGCTCTGCGGCCTTGGCTTTCGGGAAGTGCTGTGCTCGGGTTGCTGCTCTCAGCCGCTGGCCTGATCCTCATGGCCTCGTCGATGGCCGGATCTCCATTCTGGCCGGTCGACGAGGCCGCGGTGGCTGCCTTGCTCGGAGGGCCACCGGTTGGCTCCGCCTGGAAGGTGCGCATGGTAGCGCTGGTCATTGCCGGGGGCGCGGTCCTACTGGCGCGAGGCAGAGCATCATGGCTGGCGATGGCCATGATTGCCGCCGCTACGGCGTTGGCGACACTCGCATGGAACGGGCACGGTGCCATGGACGAGGGAAGCACCGGATGGCTTCACCTGGGCGCGGACATTCTCCATCTCCTCGCAGGCGGTATATGGGTTGGCGCACTGTTCGGATTGCTTCTCCTGATGATGCGCCGCGCCGAGGCGATCGATGCCGCGCACCTTCAGCTTACCCATCGGGCGCTGCACGGCTTCGGGGCGGTGGGCACGCTCGTGGTTGCCATTTTAGTGATCACCGGCTTGATCAACAGCTGGCTGCTCGTGGGCCCAGCCAATTTCACGGCCTTGGGCACGACGCTCTACGGCTTGCTGCTGCTCGCCAAGCTGGTCTTGTTCGCAGCGATGCTGGGACTCGCGTCGCTTAATCGGTTCCGCCTCACGCCGGCCTTCGAACGCTCGATTGCCATGAACGATCATGACGGAGCGCTTATGACGCTGCGGGTCAGCCTGGCGGTCGAGACAACCTGCGTGATTGGTATCTTGGCGCTCGTAGCATGGCTCGGCACCCTCGCACCGCCCGCATCGGGCATGTAGGTGAGGTTAGCTCTGCTGGGTCTGTTGATGTATTCAAAGGTGAACGAACGAGGGTAGCAAGTCATGGCCGATGTCAAACGCAGTGAAGCCGGCAGCGGCCAGGCCGACGGCGACGTCGTTCTGACCACGGGCGCGAGCGGCTTCATCGCCGCCGCGCTGATCGCCCGGCTCGGGAAACGCTACACCGTTGTTGGCCTGGATCGTGCCGGTCCTCCAGACCCGCCGCCGCCCGCAGCGGCGATCGACATAGACCTCGGGTCGGACGAAGCGGTCCGGGTTGCACTCGACGAAGTGCGCGCACGGTACGGTAACCGCATCGCCTCGGTGATCCACCTCGCCGCCTATTACGACATTACGGGCGATCCGAATCCGCTCTACGACAAGGTCACCGTGCAGGGCACCCGCCGGCTGATTGACGGGCTGCAATCGTTCGAGGTCGAGCAATTCGTCTTCGCCAGCACGATGCTGGTCCATAAGCCGACCGCCACTCCGGAGGAGCGCATCAGCGAGGAGTCGCCAATCGGTGCGTCCTGGGCGTATCCGCAGTCCAAGGTCGACACCGAGGCATTGCTGCATGAGCGCCACGGGAACATCCCCGTCGTCTTCCTCCGCGCCGCAGGAGTTTACGACGACGACGGGCGCTCGGCGTTTCTCGCGCAGCAGATATCGCAGATCTACGAGCACCGCCTGATCTCGCACTTCTATCCCGGCATGCTGTGTGCGGCGCAGTCGTCCGTGCACCGCGACGACTTGGCTGACGCCGTGCTGCGCCTGGTCGATCGGCGGCACGAATTGCCGTCAGAACTGCCACTGCTCGTCGGCGAGCCCGACGCGCCCGGCTATGCCGAAATCCAGGACATCGTCGGCGAGACGCTCCACGGCGAGGGCTGGAAGACGATCCGGATCCCGCAGCCGATCGCAAAGGCCGGAATCATCCTGCAGAACGAGGCGCTCGGCAGCGACGACTTCATCCAGCCCTGGATGATCGACAGCAGCAACGACCACTATATCCTCGACATCTCGCGCGCGCGTTCGCTGCTCGGATGGGAGCCGAAACACAGTCTCCGCGACACGCTGCCCGCGATCGTTGCCGCGTTGAAGCGCCATCCGCGGGCCTGGTATCGGAACAACAAGCTCAACGAGAATCTGGTTGCCTGGCACGATAAACCAGGGGCCGAACCTGTCGGACCGGGCCATCAACCCGCAGCGGCAGGCGATGGGATGGCCGGCATGGATCACGGGGCTGTGGATCATAGCAGCATGGACCATGCAGCCATGGGGCACGGACCTGGCGCGGCGGACATGGCGATGACCGGCCACGGTGCACACGGCGATCACATGGCCATAATGGACCGCGACGAGCGCCGTGCGCGCTGGGCTCTTTACGCCAACATCGGCCTCGGGCTGTGGCTCGCCTCCAGCCCGCTTATCTACGACTCCGTCACGACGCAGAGCGTCGGCGAGGCGGTGCGCTTCGTCACGGTCGATCGCGGCCTGCCTTCAGTCGAATGGCGCGCAAGCGCACTGGCGATCAGCGATCTCGTCAGCGGTCTGGCGATCGCGCTGTTTGGCGTACTGTCGCTGTGGCCTCGAACCAAGACCTGGGCGCAATGGGCAGTGGCGTTCGTCGGCATCTGGCTGTTCTTTGCGCCTTTGATCTTCTGGAGCCCGAGCGCCGCTCAGTACAACAACAACCTGCTCATCGGCTCGGCCGTGATCGCCCTGTCGGTGCTCGTGCCGATGATGCCGGGCATGAGCATGGCGGGCATGATGGACCCCAAGAACATCCCGCCCGGCTGGACCTATTCGCCGTCGACGGACGCGCAGCGGCTGCCGATCGTCGCCATGGGCCTGGTCGGCCTTCTCACCTCGCGCATCCTGACCGCCTACCAGCTGGGGCACATCGACACCGCGTGGGAGCCGTTCTTCGTCGGATCGCTCAGCGACCCGCGCAACGGGACCGAGGAGATCATCACTTCGGGCATGTCGAAGGCGTGGCCGATCCCTGATGGGGGCCTTGGCACGATCAGCTACGTACTCGAGATCCTGATGGCGGTGATGGGCACGCGCGATCGCTGGCGGACCATGCCGTGGATGGTGACCTTCTTTGGCATCCTGGTCATTCCTCTCGGCGTGGTCAGCATCTACTTCATCATCAGTCAGCCGATCGTGATCGGCACGTGGAGCACGCTGGCGCTGGTCGCTGCGCTCGCGATGCTGATCATGATCCCGTTCGCACTGGACGAGGTCATCGCCATGGGCCAGTTTCTCGCCTGGGCGAAACGCAAAGGCAGGCCGCTGATCCGCACCTTCTTCCAGGGCGACACGCTCGAAGCAGGCGAGATGGATGCGGCTGACGTAATGGCTTCACCTTCGATCTTGTGGGCGGATGCGAAGCGAGGTCTGACGATGCCATGGACTCTGGCAGCTAGCATCGCCCTCGGTGCGTTCCTGATGCTGTCACGGGTGATCCTGGGCAACGACGGGGCCATGGCGAACAGCGACCATGTGGTCGGCGCCCTCGTGATCACAGTCGCGATCATTGCCACCGCAGAGGTGGCCCGCGCTCTCCGCTTCATCAATGTCGCGTTCGGGGCATGGCTCGTCGCTGCCCCGTTCCTGCTGACAGGGGCCGGCCCCCTTGGGGCGATCGTGTCGGTGGTCGTGGGAATCGCGCTCATCGGGCTCAGCCTGCCGCGCGGCAAGCGCAGCCCCGAACATTATGCGAGCTGGGACAAATACGTAATTTGAGGCCTTACTCGCCTCCAGAGAGGAGGGGCACAGCATGGCGCAGTCCAGGTACCGAGTTCTATCCGGGCGGTCATTCAGGCGGCGGGGGTGATGACGGGGGCGGTGGACCGCGGCTACAGCTTTAAGCGAGCATCGACACTGTTCCGGTACGGTCCAGCATGCTAATGCGATTCCTTCGCAGGATCGTTGGTGGCCTGCGGCTAAGCTGCATCGCATCGAGACAAAGATAATATGAAGTGAAGCGCCTCAAACTTGTCCTCCTGCGGCTTGCCATCACGCTCACCGCGCTGTTCATCCCGGCCGCGACAATGGCCGAACCCGGCGACGTGCAAACCGCATGGCGGCTGCTCGACTATATCGCCGTCGATTATGGCGGTGCGGTTGCCGAGGGCCGGGTCAAGAGCGCGGCCGAATATGCCGAGATGAACGAGTTCTCCGCGTCCGTTACGACGCGGCTGCGCGATCTGCCGGCGAAGCCGGAACGGCCGGCGCTGGTTCAAGGAGCCGACAACCTGCAAGGGATGATCGCGCGCAAGGCATCGGCTGAACAGGTGGCGACCACCGCGCACGGGCTGGCGGCTGATCTGCTGCGCGCCTATCCAGTGCCGCTCGCGCCCGACAAGGCTCCGGACCTCGCCTCGGCCGATGCGCTGTTTCGACAATCCTGCGCGTCCTGCCACGGCATGACGGGCGACGGGCATGGCCCCGACGCCGCCAAGCTCGATCCGCCGCCGATCGCGTTCACTGATGCCGAGCGCGCCCGCCAGCGAAGCGTGTTCGCGCTCTATCAGGTGGTGACGCAAGGGATCGACGGGACAGGGATGCAGAGCTTCGCCGATGTGGCGAACGATCAGCGCTGGGCGCTCGCCTTCCGCGCCGGGAGCTTCGCCTTCACCGACGAACAGGCGCGCGAAGGCGAGCGGCTGTGGAAGTCAAACCCGGCGCTTCGCCAGCGCATACCGGACCTGAAAACCCTCGTCGCGCTCACCCCGGCCGCGCTCGCCACCTCGATTGGCGAAGCGAAGGCCGATGCGGTCATGGCCTATCTCCGCCGCCATCCCGATCAGGTGATGCAACACGCGCCTGGCTCGCTTGCGGTTGCGCGCGCCAAGCTCGCCCAAAGCCTAGCGGCAGCGCGGCGTGGCGATGCGCGCGGGGCGAGGGAGCTGGCCTTGTCGGCTTATCTCGACGGGTTCGAGCCGGTCGAACCAACGCTCACCGCGCGCGACGCGGCGCTGATGGGCCGGATCGAAGGCGCGATGGGCGAGTTTCGCGCCGCGATCGACCGCGGTGCCTCGCCCAACGAGCTCGCGGAAAAGGTGTCAGTGCTCGACGGGCTGTTCGACGATGCGGAAGCGGCGCTGGCGCCTGATGCCGCCACGGAAGCGTCCACGTTCCTGGGCGCATTCACGATCTTGCTGCGCGAGGGGCTCGAAGCCTTGCTCATCGTCGTCGCCATGATCGCGTTCCTTCGCAAGGCGGAGCGAGGAGAGGCGCTGCGATACGTGCATGGCGGTTGGATCAGCGCGCTCGTTGCCGGGGGGATCACCTGGGTGGTGGCCACCTATGCAATCGGGATCAGCGGCGCGAGCCGGGAGCTGACCGAAGGGTTTGGGTCGCTGTTCGCTGCGGTCGTGCTGCTCTCGGTTGGAATATGGATGCACGGCAAGGCGCAAGCCGATCAGTGGCAACGCTATATCCGGGAAAAAATGTCACGGGCGCTCACCGGAGGATCGGGCTGGTTCCTGTTCGGGCTGGCGTTCGTGGTGGTCTATCGGGAGGTCTTTGAGACAATCCTGTTCTACGCGGCGCTCTGGTCGCAAGGAAACGGTCCCGTGCTGCTGGCCGGGGCGGGCTCGGCCGTTCTCCTGCTTGCGGTGATCGCCTGGGCCATGCTTCGCTACAGCCGCACGCTGCCGATCACGCAGTTCTTCCGCTACAGCTCCTGGCTGATGGCGATCCTGACGGTCGTGCTCGCGGGGAAGGGCGTCGCGGCCCTTCAAGAGGCGGGCATCATTGCCATAGCGCCGCTTCGCGATGTGCCCAGGCTCTCAATGCTTGGCCTGTTCCCTACATGGCAGTCGGTGCTGGCGCAGCTCCTGATGGCGGTGGCTATCGCGATCGGGTTCGCCTGGAACCGTCGCGGCGATCGGGGCAGGGCATCGGCTCACTAGCACCGATGCGAGTCCATGACGGAGACCATCACCTCTTGCGGCTGAGCCGGGAGGCGTCCGTAGCTATTCCGCCGCCTTTTTCTGGATCGTGCAGCGCACCGCCTGCTTCGCCTTCACAGCGGCTTTGCGGCATCCCTTGATCGTCTCGCGATTGTCGCGCAAGACCCTGTCGGCCGTGACTATCACCTCCCAGCTCGGCTGCGATGCGCTGACCATCAGATGCTGGCCGGCATCCCAAAGGGTGGGTTCATCCAGCACGCGCGCCGCCATGCGCTCGGGCCATTTGCCAGCTCGCCGGTGCAAGGTGCGCGATCGGCCCCGCCAGCGGACCTAGAGTAGCAGCACCAAAAGCTTCCCGCCGCCGCTGGCTCGGCACCTCGATCGCGACATTTGGAATAGGCCTCGCCTAACTGGCCACAGTGCACCGCACCGCGCCCGACCGATCGTGCGCGGTGTATTGGGGGTTTGCTCGGTTTGATGACGCTGGCGATATCGGTACAAGGGTTCCTGGGGCGCGCCTTCATGCATGGCGGCCTCAACCATCTGGCATTTTGAAGGGGGAAACATGATTTTGGCGTTTAGGGTGGCAATGGCCACAGCACTGGCGATGCCGATCGCGGTCGCCGCCCAGCCTGCATCGCGCTTCGCGGATACGAAGGCCGTGGAGGCAGTACTGTCGCAGTACAAGGCGGCGATTGAAAAGCTCGATGCGAAAGGAACAGAGCGACTCTTCGCGGCCGACTCCCAGATATTCGAAACGGGTGGCTCGGAGGGAACCTACGCGACATACCTCGCCCATCATCTTGGGCCAGAGCTGGCAGCCTTCAAGTCGTTTACATTTTCCGACTACAAGGTGAAGGTTCGCTTTGAGGGTCCGGTCGCACTTGCCACCGAGACCTACCGCTATCGGATCGAGCCGAAGAACGGGGCTGTTGCCGAACGTATTGGCGTCGCAACCAGCGTCTTAACGCGCTCGGGGAGCAGCTGGAAGATCATCAGCATGCACAGTAGCGCTCGCAAGCCGAAAGGCTCCTGATCGGTCAAGATCACATTGCGCCCGGACCCAGCTTCAGGGGTCGGCAATATGGCCGCTACTGCTTCTTCGCTGGATTCGGCGTAGCCGACTGCGGTGTCGCATTTGTAGAATTCGTCGGGTGATCGTGCTCCGGTATGCCAGCATAATGGTTCATCTGATCCTCGGAGATGTCCGACGTTTCCTCGCTGCTGCCACAAGCCGTTACGGCCAGAGGTAACAGAAACATGGCTGTGATAATCGCCCTCGATCTTCTCATAACAGAATACCCTTCGATGCCGATCTGAACCCATCATAGCTGATACGGTGGGATGCTCGTATCTGACTTCCTTACAATGATATGATCGACAAGGTTTTCGCTAGACTGGCATGCTCATGATGTCCTTATACGCGGAAAGCAACTTATTGCGAACTTGCAACGTCGCCTCGAACGCGATCGACGACTCCTGCCGCGCGAGCATTACCTTTGCAATATCGACCTCTTCGCCGCGTTCATAGGCAACCGTCAACTTTCCGGCGCGAGCGTTGATTTCATTGATCTTTTGAAGCTGTGTTTGCAGTGTAGAGGTAAAGCCACCTGGTTCCGCGCGCCCGGCAGCCGAGATCCCTTGGGTCGAACCTGGACCTACGACCGAGTCTGCACCGTCCGCCTTTCCAAGCACGGTATTCATCGCTGCTTCGAATTTTGCTCCCGCACCCTCGGGGCTACCAACAGAAACCGCGCTGCTTGCTACATTCCGAAGCGCCGCATTCCTGTCGAGAATGGCGCTTCGCACGGCCATGACGTCGTTGATGAAGATGCTGCTCATGTTCACCCCGGTGCGACCTCTAGCATAGCTGCATGATCGCATCGCAAGCGTTAGAGGATGGTTAACGACGCTTAGGAATGATTTCTTCATCGTAAAGCCAGGCGTCGATCGTTATCGGATTTGCCCAAGCCTGCCAGATGACGCGCGACCAGATGATCCAATCATTGGCACTTGGCCCAGTCGGCCCCAAGCTGCGATTTTGGCCAAGTCGGAGAACGTTTTGGGAACGTGGCATTCGGTATTGACGATGGAAATCATAGAAGAGGACAGTTCGCTCCATCATAGGGAGTGGGTTGATGGATCGGAGTATTCCGGGCGGGGATTTGATCGGACGATGGAGCCTGAGCTTTGCCGATATTGATTTTGTAAATTCGAAGCCGGCCCTGACGCGCCTTGGCCTCGCCGCACAGCTGAAATTCTTCGCTTCCCTGGGGTTTTTCGCGATCGATCCCGGCTCAATCCCTACCGATGGCCTCTCGTATCTGGCCGAGCAACTCGGTGTCGAGGCTGGCGAGATAGCCGGTTATGACTTTTCCAGTCGGACAGCACGACGGCATTGTGCGGAGATCCTGATCCATCTTGGATATCACCGCATGAAGCGGGTGGATCGCGCGCAATTGACGGAATGGATTGCTGGCGAGCTGTGCCCGGGCGGCCAGTCGATCAATGCCATGCTTGAGCATGTTTTCCTGTGGTGCCGGGACCGGCGTATTTATGGGCCGTCGCGCAAGGAGCTTGAACGTGTCGTTCGCTCACAACGGCAAGATTATCTGGACACCTGGCTGATCGGAGCCAGTGATCGGCTTTCGTCAGATGCGGTGGCGTTATTGGAAGCCTCGCTTGCCGATCCGGACAGCTCGACCGGATTCAACAGGATGAAGGGTGACGCCGGACAGGCAACGCTCGACAACATTCTCGACGTGACCGAGAAACTCGCCTTTATCCAGAGACTTGATCTTCCCCATGATCTCCTGACGGCTACGGGCAAGCCATGGGTCGATCAGATTGTTCGCCGCGTTGCCGGTGAAAAGGCCTCGGAGATGCGCCGGCATGCGCCGGCGCGACAGCTCGGCCTTTATGCGATTTATCTAATGTCGCGGGAGGCGCAACTCACTGACGCGATGATCGACCTGCTGATCGAAACCGTTCACAAGATCGGAACGCGCTCGAAACGCAAGGTGGTGGGCGATATCGCGAAAGACATCGAGCGGGTCTATGGAAAGGAGCGCCTGCTGGTCGAGATCGCCAGCGCCTCGATCAATGAACCATCGGGGCGCATCTGCGATGTCATTTTCCCGATCGCCGGTAAGGCCAAGCTGGCGGCGATCGTCAAGGAGAGCCATGCGAAGGGCGCTCTGGACCGGCGCATCTACAAGGTGATGCGTGGTTCCTGGGCCAATCATTACCGGCGCATGCTGCCAAGCCTGCTTTCCGTACTTGAGTTCCGGTCGAACAACGCGGTGTGGCGGCCGGTCCTGGCGGCCCTCGACTGGATCAGGAGCAAGGTGGATGGCGGATGCCGCTTCGTGCCATTGCAGGATGTTCCGATCGATGAGGTGATTCCAGCGCGATGGCGCAGTTCCGTCATTGATGACGATGGGCGGGTAAACCGGATCAGCTATGAGCTTTGCGTCCTGACGCAACTGCGCGACCGCATCCGCTCCAAAGAAATCTGGGTGGTCGGGGCGGATCGCTATCGCAATCCCGATGACGATCTTCCCAAGGACTTCGAGATCAGGCGAGATGCGTACTATTCCGGCCTCAGCCTGACGCCAGATGCGCAGGCGTTTTGCGCCTCGATCCGGGAGGAGCTTGAACGGGAACTGTTGCTCCTCAATGCCAATATTCCACAAAACGACAAGGTCCGGCTCCTGTGGCGCGGCGACAACCGGATATCGATTACACCGTTCAAGCCCTTGCCCGAACCGAAGGGTCTCGCTTCGATCAAAAGCGAGATCGGTCAGCGCTGGCCGATGACCGGACTGCTGGACGTGTTGAAAGAGGCTGCTCTGGACACGGGATTGATGGATGCTTTCGAAACGTCGGCCTCGCGTGTCAACGGCGGAGCAAAAGTCGGCCATTCGGCGGCGTAAAACCAGGCCATCGTGTTACATGCCGGGGGGAGTGGCGTGAGGGCGTAGCCCGAGGGCCACTCCCCCCGGCATTGGTGTAATTTTCAGGGTCTGGTTTTGGCCTTGCGGGCCCGGCTGTGCGCGAGGCGATAGCTTTCGCCGTTCATCTCGAGGATGCTGACGTGATGGGTCAGGCGATCGAGGAGCGCGCCTGTGAGACGCTCAGATCCGAAGGTTTCGGTCCATTCGTCGAAGGGCAGGTTGCTGGTGATGAAGGTGGAGCCGCGTTCGTAACGCTGGGAGATCAGCTCGAACAACAGTTCGGCGCCGGTCTTGGAGAGCGGCACAAAGCCCAGTTCGTCGATGATGAGCAGCTTGTATCCGGCCATCTGCTTCTGGAAGCGCAGAAGACGGCGCTCGTCGCGGGCCTCCATCATTTCGCTGACCAGCGCTGCCGCGGTGGTGAAGCCCACCGACAGTCCTTTCTGGCATGCTGCCAGTCCGAGCCCCAACGCTACGTGCGTCTTTCCGGTGCCTGATGGCCCCAGAGCGATGGCGTTCTCACGCCGCTCGATCCACTCGCAGCGCGCCATCTCGAGCACCTGCATCTTGTTGAGCCTGGGGATGGCGGCGAAGTCGAAGCTGTCGAGGCTTTTGACGGCGGGGAAGCGCGCGGCCTTGATGCGCCGCTCGACCATGCGACGCTCCCTGTCGATCATTTCCATCTCGACGAGGCGGGCGAGGAAGCGGATATGATCGACGCCTTCAGCGGCACATTGCCGCGCGAGCTTGTGATGCTCACGCAGGCACGTAGGCAGCTTGAGCGCCTTGAGATGGTGAGCGAGAAGGATCTCCGGGGCCTGATCGCTCATGCGGCCTCCTGCCGGTCGGAGAGCAGGCTCAGATAGGCTCTGGCAAAGGTCTTCTCGACCGTGGTGCGTGGCAGGAAGGGATAGACGTCCAGGTCCAGCCTGGGCGGTACGCGTTCGATCCGGCACAGGACGAGGTGCTTGACGGCATCGAAGCCGATGGCGCCAAGATCGATGGCCTGTTCGACCGCCGCCTGGAGATCGGCGAGGGTGAACGTTTCCAGCAGGCGCAGTACCTGCACATATTCGCGCCTGCCATGTTTGTGCATGCGCCCTTCCATCAACCGCTGCAGTGTCGTGAACGCTTCGGGCAGGTCCCAGCCCTGCAAAGGCGCAGCCTGGTCGAATGCGTTGATCTTCTGCTCGATCAGCGGGAGATAATGGAGCGGGTCGAAGACAACCTCCTCGCGGGCATAGCAACGAGGATGACGGGCGATGACTTCGCTGCGGCAGCCGATCACCACCTCATCGACATAGGCCCTGATCCAGACCTCCTGATGGCCCCAGGCCACCGGAACCGAATAATCGTTGGTCCTGTAGCGCACCAGGGATTGCGAGGAGACCCGCCCGCCTTTCTGATCGCAGGCCTCGAAGGGTGTAGCGGGCAGAGGCTGCATGGCCGCGAGATCGCGCTGCAGCCGCTCACCGATCGTCTCGCTCTGCCCGCGCACCTTGTCCTGCTGGCGCTTGCGGCATTGCTCCTCCAGCCACAGGTTGAACGCCTCCCAGGTCGGGAACTTCGGGATCGGCACCATGAAGTTGCGCCGGCAATAGCCTACCAGCCCCTCCACATTGCCTTTCTCGTTCCCCTTGCCCGGGCGAGCATAGCGGTCGCGGATCACGTAATGTGACAGGAAAGCGCTGAACAGCGTGGCACGCTGCCGCGTGCCGTCGGGCAGGATCTTCGTCACAAGGCAGCGATCGTTGTCATAGACGATCGAGCGCGGTACCGCGCCGAAAAACGCGAAGGCATGCACGTGTCCGTCCACCCAGGCCTCCGCCACCGCCGCCGGATAGGCCCGCACATAGCAGGCATCACTGTGCGGCAGATCGAGCGCGAAGAAGTAGGCCTTCTGCTCCACCCCGCCGATCTCCACCAGCGCTTCCCCGAAATCGGCCTGCGCATCTCCCGCAGGGTGCGCCAGCGGCACGAACATCTCCCGGCTGCGCTGTTCGCGCTCCCGGATGTAATCCTTGATGATCGTATAGCCGCCGGTGAAACCATGCTCGGTGCGCAAACGGTCGAATACCCGCTTCGCCGTATGGCGTTGCTTGCGCGGGACACTGCGGTCACCCTCAAGCCATCCATCAATGATCGCCACAAACCCGTCCAGCTTCGGGCGCTGCGGTACGGACTGGCGCCGGTAACCCGGCGGCGATGAAAACGACAGCATCTTGCGTACCGTTTCGCGCGACACATTGAAACGCTTCGCCGCCGCCCGTTGGCTCATGCCATCCGCGCAAGCCAGACGGACCTGAAGATAAAGTTCCACGCTGTAGATCCCCACACCTCCCTGACTCGGCAGAAAGGCTTCAAGGTGGACGACTTTTACGCCGCCCGCAGCAGGACTATCCCGCCGCTACCGTGGTCGAATATTGCTCCGCCGTTCTCACGTGATTTGATTCAATGTGAAATTGTTCAATTTCGGGGGCAGCCGGCAGCAGATTTTTTACCCGAAGCTTTCTAACTTCATAAGCATAGTAGGTCGCAATGACACAGGCTGCGAATAGCAGCGCTATAAGAATGCCGGTCGTCATAAGTCCCCACAGAACGAAAACAGGCGTAAATCAGTACGGATATTTTGCTGTTCCACAACGCAAATCGGCGCGATTAGCGGGCGATCGGTATCTCCGCTATTCGGGTTGTCCAGGCCGGGCTTTTTTGGGACCGCTTGGTGTCGAAAGACCGAGCGCCGCATCCTTGGGCGGCGAGGACAATGGTATTGCGGCCGAAGCGTGCATTAATGCCATCCATCGCCGCCAGCAGACCGGGGGCCTTAGCGGTGTGTTTCTGGCGGAATGGCTCCGCTGTCGCCTACCGGGGAAAGTGAGCGACAACGGATCAGGTGCGCCATCCCGAACTACGGGATCGGCAAACCGAGGCAGGGATTGCTAGGCGTTCTCGAGATCGAGAACCACGCGTCCCTCGATCTCGCCCTTGTGCATGCGGGCGAAGACGTCGTTGATGTTCTCGAGGCTATCGGTAGTGACCGTCGCCTTGACCTTGCCCTGCGCCGCAAAGTCGAGCGATTCCTGCAAGTCGAGGCGTGTGCCGACGATCGAGCCGCGCACGGTGATGCCGTTGAGGACAGTGTCGAAAATCGAGATGGGAAAATCACCGGGCGGCAAGCCATTGAGCGATATGGTCCCGCCGCGCCGCGCCATGCCCATCGCCTGCTGGAAGGCTGTCGGGGAGACAGCAGTGACCAGAACGCCCTGCGCGCCGCCAATCTCTTTGGTGATGAAGGCCACCGGATCCACATCCCGCGCGTTGACGGTCAGCGACGCGCCAAGATCCTGTGCAAGCTTCAGTTTTGCGTCGTCGATATCGACCGCGACCACATTAAACCCCATCGCCTTGGCATATTGTACCGCCATATGCCCGAGACCCCCGATACCTGATATCGCCACCCAATCGCCCGGCTTCGTATCGGTGACCTTGAGGCCCTTGTAGACGGTAACCCCGGCGCACAGGATCGGCGAGATGTCGATGAAGCTAACATTGTCCGGAAGGCGGCCTACGTAATTGGCATCGGCCAGCACATACTCTGCGAAGCTGCCGTTTACCGAGTAGCCGGTGTTCTGCTGCTCGTGGCACAGGGTTTCCCAGCCCCCCAGGCAGTGCACGCAGTGCCCGCAAGCGGAATAGAGCCATGGCACACCGACCCGGTCGCCCTCCTTCACATGGATTACGCCCTGCCCGACAGCTACGACATGCCCTGCCCCCTCGTGTCCCGGGATGAAGGGCGGGTTCGGCTTGACCGGCCAGTCGCCTTCAGCCGCGTGAAGGTCGGTATGGCACACGCCAGTTGCGGCGATCTTGACGAGGATCTGGCCCGGCCCTGGCCGGGGCACCTGCACCTCCTCGATCACGAGGGGCTTGCCGAATTCACGTACGACGGCGGCTTTCATGGTGCTCTGCATTGGGGCCTCGCTTCATAAACAATAAAACGCTGTCGGCTTCGCCGATATGCGCAGTCCGTAAGTCAGGTATCCTCAGAATGGCGCGTCGATATCGACGATGTCGATCAGCTTGTGATTAACGAATTCCTTGATGCCAAGACCGAGCAGTTCGCGTCCATAGCCCGACCTGCGCACGCCGCCGAACGGCAGATCGGCTTTGACCATGGTCGGATGGTTGACGAAGACCATGCCGGTCGAGATGCGCCGCGCCACCTTGGCACCGTGGGCCGTATCCGACGTGAAGACCGAGCCGCCAAGGCCAAAGGGGGAATCGTTGGCGATGCGCACGGCATCATCTTCGTTCTTCGCTCGAAACAGCATCGAGACCGGGCCGAAGAACTCCCAGTGTCGCGCGGGATTATCATCGCCGATATCGGTCAGGATGGTGGGCTGCACGAAAGCGCCCTGATTGGGAATTTCGGGACCCACAGCAGTGGCCGTGGCGCCATGTTCGACCGCCTTGGCGATCATTTCTCTGAGACCATCCGCAGCCCGTTGGGAAGAGAGCGGCGCCAGAGTGGTCTCAGGGTCGAATGGGTCACCCATGCGCAACGCGCCCACACCTTTGGTATAGCTTTCGAGGAATTCGTCGTAGACCTCGTCGGCAATGATCATGCGTTTGGACGAGACGCAGACCTGCCCACCGTTCCAGTGCCTGCCGAACACTGCCCATTTGACGGTCTTTTCGAGGTCGGCGTCCTTTAGCACGATGAAGGCATCGGCGCCGCCGAGTTCCATGGTGGACTTTTTGAGCGCCCTGCCCGCTGCCGATGCCACGGCAGCGCCGGCAGCTTCCGAACCCGTCAGTGCGACACCCTGCACGCGCGGATCGTCGAGGATCATCTGTACATGGTCGTGATCGACGTAAAGGTTGATGAAAGCATGCTTAGGAAGACCGGCCTCCAGCATCAATTCTTCGAACGCCGCAGCGCACTGCGGCACGTTCGCCGCATGCTTGAGCAGGATCGTATTACCCGCAGAAAGCTGCGGCGCGATGATCCGCGCGATCTGGTAGTAAGGAAAATTCCACGGCTCGATCGCGAGCAGCACGCCAAGCGGATCATGGACGAGAACCGCATCGCCTTCGGCAGGGTCTGTGACGGGGAGCTTTTCGGGCGCCAGAAGCCGTTCAGCGTTATCCGCGTAATAGTCGAAGATCGCGGCGGACAGTTCGACTTCGGCGTGCGCCTCGGCGATCAGCTTGCCCATTTCCACCGTCAGGAGCGGCGCGTACTTGTCGGTGTCACGACGCAGGATTTGCGCCGCCGCGCGCATGACCTCAACGCGTTTGGCGAATGAGGTCATGCGCCACTGCTGGAAAGCCGCATCGGCATCCCCGATAGCTTGGGTAATTTCCCCGGCAGTCGCCGTCTCAAACGTCTTCAGGGTCTCGCCGGTGTAGGGATTGGTTGTCTCAAACATGCCAATTTTCTCTTCTGCTCGGTTGGCATCGGGAAATCTCGCCGCTGGTCAGCGGTTCGAGCATCGATGCAAACGCAATGTTAATGCCCTGCTTGGCTGCCCATGTGAGAGATTGGAACGCGAAGGACAATTATCACGACAAGCACATAACCTGTGCGTATGACGCACCTATGGCTGATCTCTTTGACGCGTGTCAACACCGGGATAAAAACGGGCCAGGCACCGGTTTAAAATGGGGCCAGTTGGGTTGAATAAAAAGCCTCAAGGTTGAGGCTGGATAGGTCGTGTCCCACGGGGTTCTCTAATCGCCACTGTCAACAGCTGACCTCTTTGCGGTTCGTCACGCGCGCTGGGCTCCAGGGTTCTCTCCGCGGTCGTCGCGCTGGACGCCGCATGTTAGCGTTCAAAGTAGGGTGAATCTAAGTGGTGTGCGCGGTCCGTGCCG
>CALRRI020000042.1:0-29418 GCA_943370475.1 Hydrogenophaga intermedia | reverse complement strand
CGAGGCGGCCGAACCGATGGCACGGATGCCAAGCTATGAGCGGCAGGAGATCCTCAACCACTGCGTCAGCCGGTTCAAGGGACGCTCCGAAGAACTGGCCTATGCCCTGTGCGTCGAAGCGGGCAAGCCGATCAAGGATTCCGAAGGCGAGGTCAGCCGCCTGATCGATACCTTCCGCATCGCGGCGGAAGAATCGGTGCGGATGACCGGCGAAGTCCAGACGATGGACATCAGCCCGCGCGCCAAGGGCTATCGCGGCATGTGGAAGCGCGTGCCGATCGGCCCGTGCTCGTTCATTTCGCCGTTCAACTTCCCGCTGAACCTGGCTGCGCACAAGATCGCGCCTGCGATCGCGGTCGGCTGTCCTTTCGTGATGAAGCCCGCGAGCCGCACGCCGTTGGGCGCGATCATCATGGGCGAGGTGCTGGCCGAGACCAACTTGCCCAAGGGTGCGTTCTCGATCCTGCCCGCCAGCCGCGACGGCGCGGACCTGTTCACCACCGACGATCGCCTCAAGCTGCTGTCGTTCACCGGATCGCCTGATGTGGGCTGGGACCTGAAGGCGCGTTGCGGCAAGAAGAAGGTCGTGCTCGAACTGGGCGGCAATGCTGCGGTCATCATCGATTCCGACGCGAACCTGCAGGACGCGATGGAACGCGTGATCTTCGGCGCGTTCTACCAATCAGGCCAGAGCTGCATCGGGGTGCAGCGCATCCTGATCCACGCTGATGTCTATGACACTTTCCGCGACATGCTGGTCGCCAAGGCCAGGACGCTGATCGCAGGCGACCCCAAGCACCGCGACACCTTCATCGGTCCGATGATCCATGTGAAGGAGGCCACCCGCCTCGATGGCTGGGTGCAGGAAGCGGTATCACTCGGCGGCGCGCTGTTGTGCGGTGGCAAGCGCGATGGCGCGATGCTTGAGGCGACGTTGCTGGAAAACGTGCCGCACGAGGCCAAGATCGTCACCGAAGAGGCGTTTGGCCCTGTCGCCGTGCTGTCCAGCTTCACCGATTTCGGTGCGGCGATGGCGGAAGTCAACAACAGCAAGTTCGGCCTGCAGGCGGGCGTGTTCACCCGCGACCTGTTCAAGATGTTCGACTGCTGGGATCACCTCGATGTCGGCGGCGTCGTCATCAACGATGTCCCCAGCTTCCGCATCGACAACATGCCTTATGGCGGGGTCAAGGATTCCGGCATCGGCCGCGAAGGCATCCGCTTTGCGATGGAAGACATGACCGAAATCCGCAACCTGCTGATCCGGGGCCAGTGACCCGAGCCAAGTGATCCGGACACAGTGATCCGCGCTCGGATTGCGCCACTCTCGAAAGAGCGGCGCAATCCTGCGGCACGGACTAGCTCAGGGCGTGACCACCACCCCGGCCAGCGACGGCGCGGTGTTGAAGAAGTCGTGCGCCTCCGAGCCAATCGCGAGGCCCAGCGGCACCCCTCCGATGTTCTCGCCATCGCGGCGCGGGATGCCATCGAAGCGCCAGTGGACGCCCAGATAGATGCGGCTCACCGAGTTTTCCCAGACCGCCTCGGCGAAATTGTCGAAGGCCTTGTCGACCCGGGTCCGGGTCGAGCCGTCGGGATCGCTGGCGATTCCGTCGAGCTCGTCCGAGACAAAGCTGAACCCTTCCTTGGCGATTGGCGCGCTGTTGTGCGTCTCCACGTCGAGCACATCCTTCAGCGTGATCGGCCCGGGAGCGGTGTTGAGTGCCAGCCGCAGGGTCTGGAACAAGGCCGCGCCGAACGTCGCATGGCCCGAAGGATAGGCCGGGAAATTGGGCGTGCGCGTTGATGGTCCTGCGGTATTGGTCTGCGGTGCGCCTAGCGGCGCCCAGAACGGATCGCCGCCGCGCGTTGCATCTTCTTCGCGCAGGCCGACGACCGGCCGCCACAGGTCGTATTCGTACTTCCAATGCCAAGCATCGATGCCGGAATCGGCCATCGCGACGTTGAGCTGCGCGAACAGTTCGGCTGCGCGCGGAATGTTGAGCGCCAGTGGTTCGACCACCCTGCGGGCGACCTGGTTGTACAGCCGTGGCGGCACGCCCAGATTCATCGCGCCGTCATAGCCCCAATAGACGCCGATGCGCTCTTGCTCCGCGGTCCGCTGGCCGCGCGTCTTGGCGCCGAACACGCGGACCTCGTCGAAATCGTCCTTGTAATCGGGGTTGGCGAGATAGTCCGGCAGCCCATGGCCTGGGAAGGGATCGAGCGGCTGATTGGCAGAGCCGGTGAAGCGCGTGACATTGCCCCACACCGGACCCAGCCTGTTCTGCCCCGGCTGGAACGGATCGGCCCGGTGCTGGCCATAGACCGGGTTGGCGGGCTGGTTGGTGGCGATATCGATGTTCGAGCCATCGGCGGCGCGTGCATCGAGGACGGCCTGGCCGACCTGCTGGCCATAGGCAAAGCGGCCCGCGTTTACCGCGCCGGTCGAATCGTCGATATAGAAGCCATAGCGGGGGTAGAGCGCCTTGAGCGTCACCACTGCCGCGCCGGCGATGATGTCTCCCACGCTTCCGGCAGGGGCGGGGCCGACGCCGTGGACAATGCCCTTCTTGCTCAACCACGCAGCGCCGGGGTTGCCGCTGCTGAACGCGACAGCATCATGGATGGCGATGTGCACGATTGCCATCGCGCGTGAGGTGCGGATGGGGCCGGGTTGCTGTGCGTTGTTGAAACCGCGCGTAAAGTCACGGCGTGAGCATTCAAGCAATATGGCATTCCAGTATAATACGGGATTCATGTTTCTATCCTTCAGGCAAGTGTCATCGGCCTGCCAACTGAAGGCAAGCTGAGACATGGACGTGCGAATACAATCACCTTTTGGGCGATTTTCTGCGATTGATGATCTTGTGATAGTTATGGGCGCGACGGCATCGACCACGGCCTTGGTTCACGCAAGGCTGGTTTTACTTGGTGTTACATCCTGTCGATAGGACGGATACGACAGTTTCAGCGTTAAACTTTTGTTGAGCATGGAATCCGGGGTTCAGTCGGGATAACTGATCGCCATCACTTCCCATTCCTTGGTGCCGCCGGGCAGGGTGACCGTGCGCAGATCACCCACTGCAGCGCCGCGCAGCGCGCGGGCGAGGGGGGAGTTCCAGCCGATCCGGCCCGCGCCGGCATCCTGCTCGTCATCGCCGACCAAAGTGAGCACGCGCCGGGTATCGTCCTCGTCGGCAATCTCGACCTCGGCACCGAACCAGATCCGGCTGCGGTCGGTCTGAGCGGCGGGATCGATCACGCGCGCAGCCTTCATCTTGCGCGCGAGCCGGTTCAGTTCGCGGTCGATCTCGCGCATCCGCTTGCGGCCGTAGAGATAGTCGCCGTTCTCGCTGCGGTCGCCATTGCCCGCCGCCCAGCTGACGATCTCGACGATCGCCGGGCGTTCGGTGCCGAGCAGATGGTCATAGCGCGCCTTGAGCGCGGCATAGCCTTGCGGGGTAATGTGGTTCGGGCGGTCCATCGCTCGCCCCATAGCGTCAATTTTCGTGGTTTACATCATCCAGGCGAATTCTTGCCCAGATACCGGCTGAGCTTGTTGGCTCCGCGCATATTGGCGCGCTCGGGATGCATCACGTCATAGACGACCGCGTTCTCGAGCACCCGCTGGACATAGTTCTTGGTTTCGAAGATCGGAATCCGCTCGACCCATTCGACGATGTCGATGCCGCCCATCCGCGGGTCGCCATTGGCGCGCAGCCATTTGTTCACATTGCCGGGGCCAGCGTTGTACGCCGCCACCGCCAGCGGATAGCTGCCGCCGAAATAGTCCATCATCCGCGCGAAATAGCCCGCACCCAGCTGGATATTGTACTGCGTGTCATCGGTCAGCGCGCCGATCGAATAGCCCAGCCCCATCTTGCCCGCCTGCTCGCGCGCGGTGCCGGGCATCAGCTGCATCAGCCCGCGCGCGCCGGCATGGCTGACCGCGTTCTGCGCATACTGGCTTTCCTGCCGGGT
The DNA here is from genome assembly GCA_943370475.1 of Hydrogenophaga intermedia. Taxonomy (GTDB): domain Bacteria; phylum Pseudomonadota; class Alphaproteobacteria; order Sphingomonadales; family Sphingomonadaceae; genus Blastomonas. The sequence goes on along the minus strand of CALRRI020000042.1, from coordinate 25,434 downwards.
GATCGCGTGGATCATCGTCCAGCTGTTCTGATAGCCCGGCGGTACCGGCATGTGCGGGAAGGCGAGCGACTGCAGATCATCGACACCCTTGGCGCGTGCCGATTGGCCGACGATGACCGCCAGGTCGCGTCGCCCGATCTGGCGCGCCAGTTCGGCTGCCAGCACATGCTCTTCCGGCGTCTTGGCCGAGGCTGCGACGGCTCCGAAGAACCGGCGCTGCGTCGGCCAGTCGCCGCTGCGCGAGATCACCTGGGTGGCCTGCACCAGGGTGCTGGCATTGAACCGGCCGCGATCGACCGCGCTCACCTGAACGCGCGGGGCCTCGGCAAAGGGCGGGATTTCGCGGCCCAGCCGCTCGGTCGCCAGCTGGCCATAATAATGGTCGGGATAGGCCGCCGCCGCCTCGAAATAGCGCGTAGCCTCGGCGTTATCGCCGGCGGCTGCTGCTGCGCGGCCTGCCCAGTAGAACCCCTTCGACCGGGTCTGCGGGGTGCGCGCACCGCCGCCATAGCGCGCAAACATGCCGATTGCATCGCGCGGACGGCCCAGGTTCTGCAGCGCCACGGTGCCCGCCAGCCAGGCGAGGCTGGTGTAATCATCGCGCACGCCCAGGCTCTCGTCCGAGATGTCGTGACCCGCCGGGAAGGCATCGTCGACCTTCGAGGCGATGTCGAACGCGAGCGCATGTTGCCCGTCATTGTTGGCACCGCGTGCCTGGGCGAGAAGCAGTTCGTACCAGCCTTCGGGATTGACCGGGCGATACTGCAGCGCGGGCCGGCTTCCCAGCATTGCCCGCGCCGTGCCCCAGTTGCCGGTATCGACCATCCGCCGTGCGCGCTGCGCGACATAGCCGGCGTCGCGCATCGCTTCTGCGCCCAAGGATCCTGCGAGCGCATCGGCATCGGGCAGGCCCTTCAGCATTGCCAGGCGGGCTGCGAAGACCGCGCGCCGTTCGGGCGAGACGAAGCCGAACTGCTCGTCGGCATCGGGCGTCGCCCGGGCCCAGAGCAGCGCGTCCATTCGCGCGTCATGATCGGCCAGCGAGAACTGCGTGCCGAAGCGGCTGAACAGCTGCATCTTGTCTTCGGGCATCATCGTGCCCGCGCGCCAGGCCTTGACCGCCTCGGCCTGCGCCGCCTCACGCTGGCCCATCGCATCGAGCGCCACGGCATAACGCGCGCGACCGACATTGGTGATGGGTGCAAAGCGCGTGAAATAGGCGACCACCTCCTGCGGCGACGACGGGCTGATGCCCAGCGCCTGTTCGGCGTTGCGGCGCATCTTGTCCTCGTCAGGCCAGCCGGGGTTGGAGATGAGGAAGCTGGCGAAGGTCGAGAAGGTGTAGTTATTGGGTGTCGTCGTCAGCGAGCGCCAGTTGGCGATCGTGCCCGACAGGTCGCTGGGCATCGATTGCAGCAGCTGCGCGCGTGCGCGATCCCAGTCGCTGCCATCGCCATTGCGGCTGATCGGCGCGCTGGCGGCGGCATAATCGGACGCCTGGTCGCTGGCCAGACAGGCGGCAGGGACGCCGAGCAGGGGCAGGGCGAGAAGGGCGGCAGTGCTGCGCGCGATAGCAATTCGAGAAACCATGCTGGACATGATGCGCTTTCGATCCTTATCAGGCGCTGAACACACGAGCGTGTCGATGCACAATCGTTCTTGCCCGATTTTCGGGCAAGGTAAAGGAGCTACCCCATGTTTTCCGGCTCAATTCCGGCCCTTGCGACCCCATTCCGCGACGGAGCGTTTGACGAGTCCGCCTTTCGTGCGTTGATCGACTGGCAGATCGAGAACGGCAGCACGGGGCTTGTCCCGTGCGGCACCACCGGCGAGGCAGCGACAATGTCGATCGAAGAGCATGATTATGTCGTGCGCGTCTGCGTCGAACAGGCCGCAGGCCGCGTGCCGGTCATCGCCGGCTGCGGATCGAACGATACCAAGGTCGCGATCGGGCACATGCTCAATGCCAAGGCCGCCGGCGCCAGCGCAGCCCTGGTGGTGCCGCCCTATTACAACCGCCCCGGCCAGGACGGCGTGCGTGCGCATTTCAAGGCGCTGACCGAGGCCTGCGACCTGCCGATCATGCTCTACAACGTGCCCGCGCGCACCGTCACCGACATCAAGGTCGAGACGATGGCCAAGCTGTCGCGCTTCCCGACGATCATCGGCGTGAAGGATGCGACCGGCGATCTGGAACGGGTAAGCGCGCAGCGCGCGCAGTGCGGCAAGAAGTTCTGCCAGATGTCGGGCAATGACGAACTGGCTTTGGGCCATCGCGCGATGGGCGGCATGGGCTGCATCTCGGTGACCGCGAACGTCGCGCCGGGGCTCTGCGCGCAGTTCCAGGCGGCTTTGGCCAAGGGTGATTACAAGGCGGCACTGGCGCTCAATGATCGGCTGTATCCGCTGCACTCGGCGATGTTCTCCGATGCGTCGCCTGGCCCGGTCAAGTACGCGCTCAACCGCGTGCGGCCCGATTTCCTGCCTGATCTGCGGCTGCCGATGACCCCGCCCGACAAGAAGAGCCGCAAGGCGGTCGATGCCGCGCTCGTCCATGCAGGGCTTATTTGATGGCGCGGCCCAAGCCCGAGACCTTTGACAAGAGGAAGACCGTCGCCGAGAACCGGCGCGCCCGCTACGATTATGCTATCGATACGGTCTACGAGGCCGGGATCGCGCTGACCGGCACCGAGGTCAAGTCGCTGCGCTTTGGCGAAGGCACGATCGCGGAAAGCTATGCCGAGATCAAGGACGAGCAGGTCTGGCTGATCAACTCGAACATCCCCGAATACAGCCATGGCAATCGCGAAAACCACGAGCCCAGGCGCCCGCGCAAACTGCTACTGCACGCGCGCGAGATCGCCAAGCTGCATGGTGCGGTCAACCGTCAGGGCATGACTTTGGTACCGCTGTCGGTGTTCTTCAACGGCCGAGGCCGTGCCAAGGTCGAACTCGCGCTGGCCAAGGGCAAGAAGGCCCCCGACAAGCGCGCAGCGACCAAGGACCGCGAATGGAAGCGCGAACAGGGCCGCATCATGCGCGACAAGGGTTGAACGATCCAGTTGACGCGCTGCTGCTAGGCCTCTGCAGACGTCTGTAAAATGAGCTCTTCAAGCAGTAAGATCAGTGCTTTGGCGATGTCCGCCGGAGACTCGGCTATGGCCGAGACGGGATAAAGCGAGCGAACGTCAAAGCCGATGCCCAGAGCGCCAAGCCCTATGTCGCCTTTTTCAATAATGCCGTTTACGACAGTGTTTAGATGATCCCACAAAAACGAATTGCTATTGGCTGCTATGGTCGAGTCATCAACTGGCGCACCATCTGACAGCACGACGAGTATCTTGCGCTTGCTGGGGAGCTTGCGCAGGCGCGATGACGCCCATTCAATCGCTTCACCATCGATGTTTTCCTTGGGAAGATCAGGCCGCAGCATGATGCGGTATGGCCAGCCTCCCGAGCTTGCGCGGCGGTCACTGGCATACTTGTAGATGATATGCAGAATATCGTTCAGTCGCCCTAGATTAGACCGCTTGAAGCGCCACCGCCAACGGCGGCGTGACAATCCGCCTTTCCAGGCACTCGTCGTAAACCCCAAGACCTCGCAGGTGATCCCGAGAGTGACCAGAAATTCCTGTACGATATCGGCTGTGGCGGCCGTGTAGAGCATTTTCTGGCCGCGCATCGACCCTGATTGATCAATAAGCAGAGTCACAGCGGTGTCACACAGTATGTCTGGATTAAGGTTCGTTCTGATTTTGTCATCGATGGCACTTGCCAAAAGCTGAACCTCGCATTTCCATGGCAACAACCCGAATTGCAGTTGGTTCCATGCATCGTCCAGGGACTTGGCGTGATCCCTCGGTAATTTTCCGAGAACTGTGTCTATCGCGCCCGCCTCGACGATTTTATCGAAATCAGTGGTGTAGATTCTGTAAGGAGAACGAGCCGCATTATGCATCACGTCAAACTAATGGCATTGGTCTGACCGTCAAGCCTGACAAGGCTCTCGCAAATCCATATTTGGCCTTGGGCGGGGCAGCACTCCGCCCATCGAAGAAACCCGTCGTTTCGTAACAGCGGCGTGCGCCAGATCACCAGGGTGCGCTATTCCATGCGCTCTAACGGTGATGGATCCTGATTCGTTTTTCGGCTCGGGGTAAACGGCGTTTTAATCCTGATGTTGCTATGGCGTTTTGCGGCGGCGTTCCCACATGAGCGGCGTTGCGGTCATCACGACACAATAAGGGCATAAGGGTTTGGAGTTGACCGAGAGCCGGTTCACCCGCTGGGTTGGACGCAACTTGCCGACGCGCGAGAGCATGGAGCATAACCGCTTCATCAAGCCCTTCGCCGCGCGCGTGCTGCGGTCCGATCTGTGGCGCTTCACCCGGCGGTCGGTGCCGCGCGGTGTCGCGCTGGGCGTCCTGGTGGGCGTGATCCTGCCCATCGCCCAGATTTTCGGCGCGGCGCTGCTGGCCTTGCCTTTTCGCGCCAACGTGCCCGTTGCGGCATTGACAACCTTCATCACCAACCCGTTCACCACGCCGCTGCTGTGGGTTGCCGCCTATCATGTCGGCAGCTTCATCCTGCGCGTCGATGCCTCGACCTTTGGCCAGCCGGTGGCGACGGCGCTCAACCAGCCGCAGGTCGAAACCTGGATGGGATGGCTGACCGGGGCTGCCTCGATCACCGCTTTCGGGTTGGTCGTGCTGGCGATCGTGATGGCGGCGGTCGGCTATGTCGTCAGTGCCATTGGCTGGCGCGTATGGATCGCCGGCAAGCGTCGCCGCAGGCTGACGCGGGTGCGGCACCCCTGAACGCATTGCCGCTTCTCTTGTGCGTAACTGCAATTTGTAACCCCGATAACTTTGCGCTAGCGTCGATCTACTGAAAAGGCGGGCCTGTGCGCTCTGCCAGGGGGATCTGACGACCTTGAACACCACCCGAGCCCGCACCGACCTTGACTGGCCGGAATGGTTGCCCGCACTGCCCGATCCCGATGCCCCCGATGCACGCATCACCGCGCTGATCATCATCAGCGGTCTGGTGCTGAGCGGCGGGCTGATCTGGCTCGCGCTGGGCGATTGGGTTCCGCTGGCATTGTTCGCTGCCGGGCTGGCCGGGCTTGCGGCGCTGATCCTGCTGGTGCGGCACCAGTTTCCGTCGCGCACCAGCGTGCAGCGGGTGCTGCCAGACTGGTCTGTGACCCATGCCGCGACCGACCACCCGCTGATCGCCATCGCGATCACCGATGAGGCAGGCCGCATGATCTGCGCCAACCAGCGCTTCATCGACCAGTTCGGATCGGAGATGGTGCCGCCCAAGCTGCCGCTTGCAGGCCAGGGGGGTGACCTGCTGGCAGAAGCCGGGCGGGCCGCCTGGCGCGACGGCCAGGGCAGTGCGACCGGCCTTATCGCATCGGGCACGCATATCGATGCCAGGGTGCAGCGCGTGGGGCGCGGGCAGGATTACCTGCTGTGGCGGTTCGAGCCGGTTCAGAGGTTTGACCTCGCCGCAGAGGCCGATAACATGCTGACCGGACGTCCGGGCCGTGCGCTAGGCGAGGGCGGGTTCATGGCGGCCGCGATCAGTCCCGAAGGCCGCATCCGCGCTGCCAACAGCGCCTTTGCCGCGCGCGCTGCGGGTGCCGAGGCGGGCAATGTCGTCGGCCGCGATCTGGCGAGCTTCCTGCGCGCGGACGAGCGCAACCTCATCTATTTCGAGCGCGAGGGGCGCAAGGGCGTTCCGCTGCGGCTGTTCCACCTGCCTCTGGTCGACCCACTGTACACCACCGATCCCGAAGAGCGCGAAAAGGCACCCGCTCTGGTCGTGCTGATCGACGAGGATGCCAGCGGTGTCGATAAGGGCACGGCGCTGGGCTATGTGCAGACCCTGCTCGGCCTGCTGCCGGTGGGCCTGGCCATGACAGACCGCGACGGGCGGTTCCTGTTTGCCAACGATGCCTTTGTCCGTGCTGCAGGGATCACCGAGGCCGAGTTGCCGCCGTATCCCGGCGATCTGGTCGTGCGCGAGGACAAGGGCGCGTTGGCTGATGCGGTGCGCCGCCACGCCAGCGGCCAGGCGATGTCGGGCGATGTCGCACTGCGGCTGCGTCATCAGCCCGAAGAGCCGGTGACGCTTTCGCTCGCCAGCCTGCGCGGCATGGGCGATGCGGCGGTGCTGCTCTCGATCAAGGACAACAGCGAGGAAAGCCGCCTCAAGCGGCAGGTCGCACAGGCCAGCAAGATGCAGGCGATCGGCCAGCTGGCAGGCGGCGTCGCGCATGATTTCAACAATGTGCTGACCGCGATCATCGGCCATTGCGATCTGATGCTGATGCGGCATAGCCCCGGCGACAGCGATTATGACGACATCCAGCAGATCCGCAGCAACTCGAACCGCGCGGCTTCGCTGACGCGGCAGCTGCTGGCGTTTTCGCGTCAGCAAACCCTGCGGCCGCAGGTGCTGCAGCTTCCCGATATCGTTTCGGACACGTCCGAACTGCTCAAGCGGCTGATCGGCGAGAAGATCGTGCTCGAGGTGCAGCACGACCGCAATCTGGGCCCGGTCCGCGCCGATCCGGGGCAGCTCGAGCAGGTGATCATGAACCTGGCGGTGAACGCGCGCGACGCGATGCTTGCCAAGCGCCCGCCGGGCGGCACGCTGACTATCCGCACCCGCAAGGTCACCGCGGCCGATGTCCGCGCAATGGCGAGCGACATTCTGCCGGTCGAAGATTACAGCGCGATCCTGGTCGAGGACAGCGGCGTCGGCATGCCGCCCGATGTGCAGGCGCGGATTTTCGAGCCGTTCTATACGACCAAGGATGTCGGCAAGGGCACGGGCCTTGGCCTGTCCACCGTCTATGGCATCGTCAAGCAGTCGGGCGGCTATGTCTTCGTCGATTCGGAAGCGGGGCAGGGGACGACCTTCTCGATCTACTTCCCGGTCTATCGCGGCGGTGCGGTGGAACAGCGCAGCCGCAAGCCGGTCAAGGTCAGTGCCGGCCAGTGGGGCAATGCAAGGCTGCTGCTGGTCGAGGATGAGGACATGGTGCGCGCCGTCGCCGAACGCGCGCTCACCCGCCAGGGCTTTACCGTCGTCACCGCCACCGATGGCGAAGACGGACTGGAGCGGCTGACCGATAGCGGGCCGTTCGATCTGGTGGTCAGCGATGTCGTGATGCCCAATCTCGATGGCCCCGGCATGGCGATGGAAATGCGCAAGCGCATGCCCGGCCTGCCGATCCTGTTCATGTCCGGCTATGCCGAGGAAACGCTGCGCCAGACCATCTCGATCGACCAGGTGCATTTTCTCCCCAAGCCGTTTTCCGTTGCGCAAATTGTCGATGCCGTCCACGGCGCGCTCGCCGCTGCCGCCACCCCTGCAGAGTGAAGGACCGAATTTCACGTGAGCGAACCCAGAACCTTCCTCGTCGCTGAAGACGAAGCGATGATCGCGATGCTGATCGAGGATTTTCTCGACATGCTGGGGCATGGCATTGCCGCGATGGTCAGCACGGTGAACGATGGCCTCTCCGCGGTCGCCAAGGGTGGTTTCGATGCCGCCATTCTCGACGTCAATCTGGGGCGCGAGAAATGCTGGCCGCTGGCCGACGCGCTGCGCGAAAAGGGCGTGCCGTATATCTTTGCGACCGGCGGCGGCGATACCATCCCCGCGCAGCACGCAGCGGCGCCTACGCTCAGCAAACCCTATACGATGGCTTCGCTGGAAAACGCGCTGGCGTTGATCTGATCAAGTTTGTTCTCTTGCATTCGCAAGTGATGTTCCCTACTTGTTCCGCAAGAACAAATCATATACATCACTGAGTCGTTGCACCCGATGACCGGAGCAACTAGGCAAGAGAGAGGGCATGGCAATGGCCGGGCAGCTAAAACTCATCCAGACCGAAAAAGAGGCAAAATCCATGGACAGGCAAAAGGCGCTTGATGCAGCGCTGGCTCAGATCGACCGGGCTTTCGGCAAGGGGTCGGCGATGCGGCTGGGGTCCAAGGAAGCGATGCAGGTCGAGGCGATCTCGACCGGATCGCTGGGCCTCGACATCGCCTTGGGCGTCGGCGGGTTGCCGCGCGGACGCGTCATCGAAATCTATGGTCCGGAAAGCTCGGGCAAGACCACGCTGGCGCTGCATGTGATTGCAGAGGCGCAGCGCACCGGCGGCACCGCCGCATTCGTCGATGCCGAACATGCGCTCGATCCGGTCTATGCCAAGAAGCTGGGCGTCAACATCGATGAACTGATCGTTTCGCAGCCCGATACCGGCGAGCAGGCGCTCGAGATCGTCGATACGTTGGTGCGGTCTAACGCGATCGATGTGCTGGTGGTCGACTCGGTCGCAGCCCTGGTTCCGCGCGCGGAAATCGAGGGCGAGATGGGCGACAGCCATGTCGGCCTGCAGGCGCGTCTGATGAGCCAGTCGCTGCGCAAGCTGACCGGTTCGATCAGCCGCTCGCGTTGCATGGTGATCTTCATCAACCAGCTGCGCATGAAGATCGGCGTGATGTATGGCAATCCGGAAACCACCACGGGTGGCAACGCGCTGAAGTTCTACGCGTCGGTCCGTCTCGACATCCGCCGCACCGGCCAGATCAAGGATCGTGAGGATATCGTTGGCAACACCACGCGGGTGAAGGTCGTCAAGAACAAGGTCGCACCGCCGTTCAAGCAGGTCGAATTCGACATCATGTATGGCGAGGGCATTTCCAAGATCGGCGAAATCCTCGATCTGGGCGTCAAGGCCGGGATCGTCGAGAAGTCGGGCAGCTGGTTCAGCCACGATTCGGTCCGGATCGGGCAGGGACGTGAAAACTCCAAGACGTTCCTCAAGGAACATCCCGAAATGACCGAGAAGATCGAATCGCTGATCCGTGGCCACAAGGACAAGGTCGCCGAAGAGATGATGACCGGTCCTGATGCCGATGACGATGTTGGCGACGATATGTAATCGCTCGGTGTTGGCGTGCGCGCGTGTCTTGTCAGCGTGGGCGCCGGTGTCGTCGATCAGATGCTATGCAAAGGGGCAGCGCGGCACGAAGCCAGCGCTGCCCCTTTATTTTTGCGCACATAACGCTTCAATCTCGCATCAACTCGTCTTATGTCGCTGGCCATGACATCGACAAATGACATCCGGCGTTCCTTCCTCGAATATTTCGGGAGCAACGGCCATGACATCGTGGCTTCCGCGCCGCTGGTTCCGCACAACGACCCGACGCTGATGTTCGTCAACGCCGGCATGGTGCCGTTCAAGAACGTGTTCACCGGGCTGGAATCGCGCGCCAACGCGCGTGCCACCTCCTCGCAGAAATGCGTGCGCGCCGGCGGCAAGCACAATGACCTCGACAATGTCGGCTATACCGCGCGGCATCACACGTTTTTCGAGATGCTCGGCAATTTCTCGTTCGGCGATTATTTCAAGGAACAGGCGATCCTGCATGCCTGGACTTTGGTCAACAAGACCTGGGGTCTGGCTGCCGACAAGCTGACCGTCACCGTCTATCACACCGATGACGAAGCGTTCGACCTGTGGCGCAAGATCGCCGGCCTGCCCGAAGAGCGCATCATCCGGATTGCCACCTCGGACAATTTCTGGTCGATGGGCGACACCGGTCCGTGCGGCCCGTGCAGCGAGATCTTCTATGATCATGGCGACCACATCTTCGGTGGCCCGCCGGGATCGCCCGACGAGGATGGCGACCGGTTCATCGAGATCTGGAACCTGGTGTTCATGCAGTACGAGCAGCAGGCCGATGGCAGCCGTATCAACCTGCCGCGTCCGTCGATCGATACCGGCATGGGCATCGAACGCATCGCTGCGGTGATGCAGGGCGTGCATGACAATTACGACATCGACCTGTTCAAGGCGCTGATCTCCGCCTCTGGCCAGGCGACGGGCACGCACACCACCGGGGCAAATCAGGCCAGCCACCGCGTGATCGCCGATCATCTGCGCGCCACCTCGTTCCTGATTGCCGATGGCGTGCTGCCCGCCAATGAAGGGCGCGGCTATGTCCTGCGCCGGATCATGCGCCGCGCGATGCGCCATGCGCATATCCTGGGCGCAGCCGATCCGCTGATGCACCGCCTGGTGCCGACCCTGGTCGCCGAAATGGGCCAGGCCTTCCCCGAGCTGGTCCGGGCGCAGCCGCTGATCGAGGAAACGCTGGAGCGCGAGGAAACCCGCTTCCGCCAGACGCTCGACAAGGGCCTGAAGCTGCTCGACGAAGCCACCGAGGGCCTGGCCGATGGCGCGGTGCTCGCTGGCGAAACCGCGTTCAAGCTCTATGACACCTTCGGCTTTCCCTATGACCTGACCGAGGACGCGCTGCGTTCCAGGGGCCTGGGCGTTGATCGCGCAGGCTTCGACACCGCGATGGCCGCACAAAAGGCCGCCGCGCGGGCCGCGTGGAAGGGTTCGGGCGAAGCTGCCTCTGCCGAGGTCTGGTATGATATTGCCGAACGCGCGGGTGGAACCGAGTTCACCGGTTACACCGCGACCGAAGGCGAGGCCGAGGTCGTGGCACTGGTGCGCGATGGCGCCGAGATCGAAAGCGCGGCGGCGGGCGAGACCGTCACCATCCTGGTCAACCAGACGCCGTTCTACGGCGAAAGCGGTGGCCAGATGGGCGATGCGGGCGCGATCAGTTCGCTGGGCGGGCTCAAGGCGGTGGTCGATGATACTTCCAAGCCGCTGGGCCGTCTACACGCGCACCAGGCGCGGATCGAGACGGGCAGCCTCAAGGTGGGCGATACCGTGCATCTGGCGGTCGATGTCGCGCGCCGCGATGCGCTGCGCGCCAACCACAGCGCCACGCACCTGCTGCACGCCGCGTTGCGCAACCATCTGGGCGGGCATGTCACGCAAAAGGGATCGATGGTTGCGCCCGAACGGCTGCGCTTCGACTTTTCGCACACCAAGGCGCTGACCGAGGCGGAGATCGCTGCGGTCGAGGCCGAGGTCAACGCCGAGATCCGTGCCAATGAGGCAGTGACCACGCGGCTCATGACGCCCGATGATGCTGTGAAAGCCGGCGCGCTGGCGCTGTTCGGCGAGAAATATGGCGATGAGGTCCGCGTTCTTTCGATGGGCCGCGCCACAGACACGCATTACTCGGTCGAATTGTGCGGCGGCACGCATGTGCGCGCGCTGGGCGACATCGGCATTTTCCGCATTGTGTCCGAAAGTGCGGTCTCGAGCGGCGTGCGCCGCATCGAAGCGCTGACCGGTGAGGGCGCGCGCCAGTGGCTGGTGTCGCGTGACGAACGGCTCAAGGCGATTGCTGCGCTGGTCAAGACCGCGCCCGACGAGGTCGAAGCGCGCATCGCCGCGCTGGTGGACGAACGCCGCACGCTGGAACGCGAACTTGCCGAAGCCCGCAAGGCGCTGGCGCTGGGGGGCGGTTCGGGCAAGGCAGGCCCGCAGGTCGAGGACCTGGGCGGCATCAGCTTCATCGCGCAGGTCATCGACGGACTCGACCCCAAGGAACTGCGCGGCTTGCTCGATCAGGCCAAGACGTCGCTGGGCTCGGGTATCGCTGCCATGGTCGCGGTCAACGAGGGCCGCGCCGCCTTTGCTGCTGCGGTCACCGATGACCTTGTCGGTCGCTTCAGCGCGGTCGATCTGGTGCGCGCAGGCGTCGAGGCGCTCGGCGGCAAGGGTGGCGGTGGCCGTCCCGACATGGCGCAGGGCGGTGGTCCGGACGGCAGCAAGGCCGAGGCTGCCCTGGATGCGGTGCGCGCTGTCATCGCTTCGGCAGCGGTGGCTGCAGACTGACCATAGGCGTTGGTCCCCTGCGTGTTCAGGGGGGCGCCGGGCGTCAACAGCGCAGCAAACATAGCTTCACCCAACAAAAAAGGGCTGCGAAACCTGATGGTTCGCAGCCCTTTTTGATAGTTTGTCGCAGATCGAGCCGATCAGCCCTTCTTGAGCGAAATTCCACCGAAACGCTTGTTGAAGCGCGCAACCTGGCCGCCTGCATCGAGCATGCGCGAATTGCCGCCGGTCCATGCCGGGTGCGAGGTGGGATCGATATCCAGCTGCATCGTGTCGCCTTCCTTGCCCCACGTCGAGCGGGTCTGGTAGACGGTGCCGTCGGTCATCTTCACATTGATCATGTGGTAATCGGGATGGATATCGTTCTTCATCGGTCGTGTGTCCTTGAATGTGGCTGGTTCCGACCAGCCCGCAGGATGAATGGGAAGCGGCGCGCATAACGCCGCATCGGGCCAAAAGCAAGCGCTTTGCAGGGGGTCGCGGCGTCAGGCGGGCGGGTCGGCGATCATCGCGGTAAAGCCGACCTCGCAGGCCAGCTTGCCGTTCATTTCGGCCCGCGCCTTGAACTTGCAGACCTTGGCGCGCTTCTGTTCGAACTCGGCGTGCAGGTCGAGCAGAACGCCCGGCTCCACCGGAGCGCGGAACTTCGCGCCGTCGATCGCCATGAAATAGACGAGCTTGCCCGAGCCCGCGAGCCCCAGCGATTCGACCGCCAGGATGCCTGCCGCCTGCGCCAGCGCCTCGATGATGAGGACGCCAGGCATGATCGGGCGGGCAGGGAAGTGACCCTGGAAGAACGGCTCGTTCATGCTGACGGCCTTGATCGCATGGATCGACTGGTCAACGTCCAGCCGTACCACGCGATCCACGAGCAGCATGGGATAGCGGTGCGGAAGCGCCGCCATCACCTTGAGGATGTCATATCCCTGCACGCCTTCGGTCATGATCGGTGATTACCGGCCTTCGGGCTGCTGAGCGGCAGGCGCAGCAGGAGCGGCTGCCTGGCCCTGAGCAGCGGCAGCACGTGCCTGCTGTTCGCGCTGCTGACGCGGCAGCCAGCCCTGCGGCGGCACGAGCTGTGCGGTCGGGATGGCAGCGTTCAGCTCGGCGGTGATGTCCTTGGTCAGGTCATACGCATCGTTGTGCGCCAGCGTCGAGCCGACTTCGAACACGATGCTGATCTTGCGCTTGGTCATTGCCGAACGCACTGCGGCATCGAACTTGTCGCTGATCTGTTCGAGCACATAGGCTTCCGAGAGCGCGACGGGCTGCAGGATTTCCTGCACTTCCTGCGAACCCTGTTCGCGCAGCTGCTGGATCTGGCCCAGCTGCTGCTGCAGCGCGGCCTGATTGGCCTGCGCATTGGGGGCCTGCACGTCGGTGTTGAACTTGTTCACCAGCGGCTCGAGCTGCTGGCGGATCTGGTTCGACTTGGCCTGCGCCGCATCATACTGTGCCTTGTAGGTGGTCGGACGCGCAGCGTTGGCGTTCACGAACGCAGCCGATTCGACCACGGCACGGCGCTGGTCGGCAACGCCAAGGCCCGAAACGGCCTGCGCAGCGACCGGAGCGATCGCGCCCGAGGCAATGGTGCCGGCAGCCATCAGGGCGGCGGCGGTGCATTTCAGAAGAAGTTTCATCAGAACTGAGTCCCTACGTTGAATGTGAATAGACGGGTGTCGTCGCCAGGCTCGCTGAGCAAGGCGCGGGCAATATCGATGCGGAACGGGCCGAACGGCGAGTTCCAGTTGACGCCAAAGCCCACTGAAACACGCGGCCTCGGCGAATCGCCGAAGAACTGTTCGGTGAACGCCAGGCTGGGCGTGTTGGCCCGACCAGCTGCGTTAGTGGCGCTGGTCGTGGTGATGATCTCACCTGCGGCATCTGTGGTGAGGAACAGCAGATTGCCGTTCTCGTCGCGGTTCTGCGGGGTTTGCAGCAGCGGAGTCACCACGCCGAAAACCGCACCTGCATCGACGAACACCGATGGACGCAGGCCCAGCTCGCGCGCGCCGCTGCCCAGCGGAATGTCGAGCTCTGCGCGGGCCAGATAGTAATAGCGGCCACCCAGCGCATCGTCGACGCGATTGCGGCGCTCGACAACCGGAGTGTTGACGATGACGCCGTTGACGACTTCCGGCGTGAACCCGGAGCGGATGACGCGCGGTCCGACGCCACGAATGTCAAAACCGCGGATCTGTGGCTGACCAAGGAAGAAACGGTCGGTCAGGCGGATGTCATCGATCCCCTGCGCCGGCGTCCCGCGATTTTCAAAGGCGATGATATGACCGCCCTCGGCTGCGACGGTGAAGATGAAGCCGCTGCGGCCGATGCGCCAGTGCTTCGAAGCGTTAAGCCGGGTCCGCAGATAGCTGACCGCGCCGCCAAGCCCCGCAAAATCCTGCGACAGCGTGACAGCCTGGCCGCGCGTCGGGCGGACGCGGTTGTCGCGGTTATCGTAGATCAGCGAATAGCCGATCAGCGAGGTGGTCCGCTTGCCGAGGTTGTCGCACAGGAAGAAGCCGGCGCGCACCGGATCGCACTCGAGCGTGCCATCGCCGTTCAGATCGGAGAAGAACTGCGCCCGATCCAGCGTCACGTCATCGACAGTCAACGAGTAACGCAGCAGCGCCGAGACATATTCGGTCAGCGGCACGCCGACGCGGAACGAGGCGCCGGTGGTCAGCTGCTCGAACGTGGTGTTGCGCGAGTTGCCGACAAAGTTGAAGCTGTTGAGGTCGCGGCGGAAGATGTCCGCGCCGAACGAGATGTTGCGGTCGAACACATAAGGTTCGGTGAAGCTGAGATTGATGCCCTGCGAGAAGCGCGAATAGTTGACGCTCGCGCCCACCGTCTGGCCCTTGCCGCGGAAATTGCGCTGACGGATCGATGCCTGCAGGATGAACTGCTCGATCGAGGAGAAACCGGCTGAAAGCTGGAGTTCACCCGTCGCCTTTTCCTCGACATTCGCTTCCAGGATGATGCGATCAGGGGCGCTGCCCTGCTTCTGCTCGATCTCGAACTTTTCCTGGAAATAGCCGAGCGAATTGATGCGGTTTTCCGAACGCTTGACCAGGAAGCTGTTGAACGCATCGCCTTCGTTCAGGCGGAATTCGCGGCGGATAATCTTGTCCTGCGTCAGCGTGTTGCCGTTAATGTCGATCCGCTCGACATAGACACGCGCCGATTCCGCCAGCTCGAACGTGATGCCCATAGTGAGCGTTTCGCGGTCGCGGTTGAAGTTGGGGCGCACGTCAGCAAAAGCATAGCCGAACAGGCCTGCGGTTTCGCTCAGCTGCTCGACGGTGTCTTCGACCTGCTTGGCGTTATACCAGTCGCCGGTCTTCATCGGCAGCTGGGCCTTCAGCCCGTCTTCGGAAAAGTCACGGATCTGGCTTTCGACTGACACGTCGCCGAACTTGTAGCGATCGCCTTCCTCGACAACATAGGTGATGATGAAGTCGCGCTTGTCGGGCGTCAGCTCGGCCACCGCAGAGATCACGCGGAAATCGGCATAGCCCTGCGTCAGGTAGAACTGGCGCAGCTTCTGCTGGTCGAACGCCAGCTTGTCGGGATCGTAGGAATCGCCCGAGCTGAAGAAGCGGTAGAAACGCGACTGCTTGGTCGCCATTTCCCCGCGCAACTGACCGTCGGAAAATTTCTCGTTGCCCAGAATGTTGATCTGGCGGACCTTGGACTTGGGTCCTTCGCTGATCTCGAACACCACGTCGACGCGGTTCTGGTCCTGCTGGACCATCTTCGGCTCGACGGTCGCGGCAAAGCGGCCCTGGCGCTTGTACAGTTCGATGATCCGCGCGACGTCCGCGCGCACCTTGGTGCGGGTGAAGATCTGACGCGGCGAGAGGCGGATTTCGGGAAGGATCTTGTCATCCTTGATCCGCTTGTTGCCTTCCAGGATCACGCGGTTGATCACCGGGTTTTCCTTGACGTCGATCACGACGGCACCGTCATTGTTGCGGATGGAGACGTCCGCGAACAGCTCGGTCTCGAACAGGTCGCGCAGCGCCTGGTCGGCTGCGACCTGGGTGTAGATGTCACCGATGCGCAGTTGGATGTACGAACGGACGGTGTCCGCCTCGATCCGCTGCGAACCATTGACGGTGATCGACCGGATCTGCTGGCCTTGCGGCAGCACGGGGGCAGGAACTGCCCCCGGTGCACTGGCAGGCGGCGATGCCGGACCCGTCGTCTGCGCCGAAGCCGTGCCAGCCAGGATGGTCGACCCCAGCAGCAGGCCGAGGGCACGCGCGCCGATGGCGATTTTGTTTTCAGATTTCACGGAAAAAAGACCCACCCTAAGCCAAAAAACATCAGACGATCCCTGAATTGCCGTCCGATAACCCGCCCCGGTGCGCAAACCCCTGCATCATCCGCCGCAATCAATCAACCTGTCTTTCAGCCGAGAAGGCCGAACGATGCGAGATCGTTGACGGTCACGAATACCATCAGGGCCAGCACCGCTGCCAGACCCGACCGGAACGCCCATTCCATCACTTTCGGGTTCACCGGTTTGCGCCGGATGCCCTCGATTGCGTAGAACAGCAGATGGCCGCCATCGAGCATGGGAATTGGCAGCAAGTTGATGAACCCCAAATTAATTGAGATCAAAGCGATGAAGAAGATGAAATCGTCCAGCCCGGCGGCGAGCTGTTCGCCGGAAACCTGCGCGATCTTCAACGGACCACCGAGCTCGGAGACCGACCGACGCCCGGTGATCACCTGACCCAGCGTCGCCACCATCAGCCGGACGATGTCTCCGGTGCGCTCGACGGCAACCACTGGTGATTCGAGCAGCGAGACCGGGCGCACGACCGGCTCGGCCGACATGATGCCCAGCCTGCCGATACGGTATTCGTTGCCGAAACGATCCTTCTGGATATCGACCCCGATGCGGAAGCTGACATCGCGTTCGCTGCCGTCACGCACGGTCCGGATGGTGATGCGCTCATTGGGACGGTGGGCGATCCGGCGCCCGACCTCGTCGAACCATTCGATCCGCTCACCATCGATCGAGACGATGCGATCACCCGGCAGCAACCCGGCTTCGGCCGCAGCAGAGCCGGGGAGCACGCCTGCCACTACCGGCGGCGTCACGCTCTTGCCGTAAGCGAACGCAAAGCCGGCGAGGATCAGGATGGCGAACAGGAAATTGATGGCGGGCCCCGCAAAGACGATCAAGGCGCGCTGCAGCAGGCTCTTCGACTGGAAGGTGCGGTTGCGCTCTTCGGCGGGAAGCGACACCCAGTCGGGGTCGGCGCGGCTCGATGGGTCCATGTCCCCTGCAAACTGCACATAGCCGCCCAGCGGCAGCATGCCCAGTTTCCAGCGGGTGCCGCGCTTGTCGGTCCAGCCGGCAATCTCGCGGCCAAAGCCGATCGAGAACGATTCCGCCTTCACCCCGAACCAGCGCCCGACGAGATAATGCCCCATTTCATGCACGAAGACCAAGGGGCCCAGGACCAGCAGGAAGGCCATGATGGTCAGCAGAAAGCCGGGATTTTCGCTCAAGTTCAGTTCCTGGTTCGAATGGCTGCGGCAGCATGCGCGCGCGCTTCTGAATCGATCGCCAGCACGTCCTGCAGGCACTTCGGTTCGCCCGGGGTATAGCCTGCCAGCACCGTCGATACAATTGCGGCGATATCGAGGAATCCGATCTGTCCGCCAAGGAACGCGGCGACCGCAATCTCGTTCGCCGCGTTGAGGATGGCAGGCGCAGCGCCGCCTTCGGCAATCGCCGCACGGCAGATGCCGGGGCCCGGGAAGCGCACCTCGTCGAGCGGCTCGAAGGTCAGCTGGCCGATGGAGGCAAGGTCGAGCGGCGCGCAATCGGTCGCGATCCGCTGCGGCCAGGCCAGCGCCGAGGCGATCGGGATGCGCATGTCGGGCGCGCCCAATTGGGCCAAAGTGGACCGGTCGCGATATTCGACCATCGAATGGATCACCGATTGCGGATGCACCAGAATGCGGATCGCATCGAGCCCGACGGGGAAGAGGTGATAGGCCTCGATCAATTCGAGGCCCTTGTTGAACATCGTCGCGCTATCGACCGAGATCTTGGCGCCCATCGACCAATTGGGGTGCGCCACCGCCTGGTCGGGGCGCGCAGCGCGCATCTGGTCGAGCGTCCACGTGCGGAACGGGCCACCGCTGGCGGTGAGCGTGATGCTTTCCACCAGATCATAGGAAGCGCCGGCAAGGCACTGGAAAATTGCGTTATGCTCGGAATCCACCGGCAGCAAAGTAGCACCGCTCGATCGGGCTGCGTCGATCATCAGCGCGCCGGAAGAGACCAGAGCCTCCTTGTTGGCCAGCGCCACGCTGCGTCCGCGCAGCAGGCTGCGCATGATCGGGGCCAAGCCCGCACAGCCGACGATCGCGGCCATGGTCCAGTCGGCGTCGAGGTCTGCCGCATCGAGCAGCGCCTGCGGGCCTGACCAGGCCTGCGTCGCGCTGCCTTCGAGCGCCGAAACCAGGGCATCGTGGTGGGCAGGGTCGCCGATCACCGCCACCTCGGCAGAAAATTCCCGCGCCAGCTTGGCGAGCCCTTCGGCATCGCTGTGCGCGGTGAGCGCGATGATGCGGTATGCGGATGGGTTCAGCCGGATCAGATCGAGCGTCGAGGTGCCCACCGATCCGGTTGCACCGAAGATGCTGACGCTGCGCGGGGGCGAGGCGGGGGACGGCACGACAAGGCCGGACGAAAGCGTATCGGGGCGCGACATAGAATTGTTACCCTAGCGCCCAAAAGGCATTGGCTGCAACCAGCGTTGCGACAACCGGCGCCACCGGCACCAATCCGTCGACACGGTCCAATATGCCGCCATGGCCCGGGATGAGCGTGCCCGAATCCTTGACCCCCGCCTGGCGCTTCATCCAGCTTTCCAGAAAGTCGCCCATTTGTGCGATGATCGCCAGCGGTGCGCTGGCGATGACCAGGATGAAGGGCAGATCGAATCCTTCGCGCAGCGCGATGGCGAACGCAAAGGCGGCGATCATGCCGCCCGCCAGGCCCGCCCAGGTCTTGCTGGGGCTGATCGACGGGGCGATCTTGGGGCCACCGATGCCGCGCCCGGCAAAATACGCGCCGACATCGGTCGCCCATACCGTCGCCATCGTCCAGAAGGCGAGCAGCAGACCGTTGTCCTGCTGGCGCAGGTACAAAAGGGCCATCACCGGCATCGCGCAATAGAAAATGCCCAGCGCCAGGGACAAGCCCCGGTCGATCGCGGCGATGAAGAAAGCGCCGCCGATGATGAAGCCCAAAGAGAGAAAACCCGGGCCATCTGCCAAGGGCGACAACATCGACAGCGATGCCATCAGCGCCAGCATCGATAGCCGCCGCCGTTCGACCCGTCCGACCAGCCCGGCCCATTCATGTTGCATCGCCAACGCGCCAGCCATCAGCAGCAGCCAGAAGGCAATGCCGCCGAGCCACAGCGCGGTTCCGGCAATGGCGACAAGGATCAGGCCGGATACCGTGCGGACCGCCAGGTCCTGGCCGAACAGCGATCGCCGGACAGGATCAGCGTCCACCAAAGCGCCTTTCGCGGGCCCCATAGGCTTCCAGCGCCTCGGCCAGCGATCCGCCGTCGAAATCGGGCCACAAGGTATCGGTGAAAAACAGTTCCGCATAGGCGGCCTGCCACAGCAGGAAGTTGCTCAGCCGTTGTTCGCCCGAGGTCCGGATCAGCAGATCAAGCGGGGGCAGGTCGCCGGTGTCGAGCGCCGCATCGATATGGCCGCATTCGATGGCATCGGGCTGGATGTCGCCGCGCACGGCAGCCGCGGCCAGCGCTCGCGTCACGCGCAGCAGTTCGTCCTGCGAGCCGTAATTGAGTGCGATCACCAACGTGGTGCCGGTGTTGTGCGCCGTGCGCCGGACGACATCCTCGATCATCTCGACCAGGTCCGCGGCCAGCACACGGTAGTTGCCGATGATTTTCAGCCGGACGTTGTTGGCGATGAACTCATCCACATCGGCGCGGATGAAGTGGCGGAGCAGCCCCATGAGGTCGGAGACCTCGTCCTCCGGGCGCTTCCAGTTTTCGGACGAGAAGGCATAAAGCGTCAGCGCCTCAAGCCCCATGTCGCGGGCTGCGCGCACCGTGGTGCGCACCGCCTCCACGCCCTGCTTGTGACCGACCAGCCGGGGCAGGCCGCGCTTGGCAGCCCAGCGACCGTTGCCATCCATGATGATGGCGGCATGGCGCACCCCATAAGCCTGCGCCGCCTGGCCGTGCGCGACCGGCACGGATGGCGCGTGCGCCTTGGAGACTTTGGGGCCGGACCGGAAGATCACTGGCCCAGAATTTCCTTTTCCTTCTGCGTAGCGGCGGCATCGGCCTGACCGATGATATCATCGGTCAGCTTCTGCACTTCGGTCTCGAACCGCTTGCGCTCGTCCTCGCTGATGATGCCTTTCTTCTCGTCGGCCTTCAGCGAATCCATGCCATCGCGGCGCACGTTGCGGATCGCGATGCGCGCCTTTTCGGCGTACTGGCCGGCCAGCTTGGCAAGTTCCTTGCGGCGTTCCTCGGTGAGGTCGGGGATCGGCAGGCGCAGCGTCTGGCCGTCCATGATCGGGTTGAGGCCAAGGCCTGCCGAGCGGATCGCCTTGTCGGCAGGGCCGACGTTCGATTTGTCCCACACCTGCACCGACAGCATGCGCGGTTCGGGGGCCGAAACGGTCGCAATCTGGGTCAGCGGCATGTGCGAGCCATAGACTTCGACCGTCACCGGATCGAGCAGCCCGACATTGGCGCGGCCCGTGCGCAGGCCGGTCAGATCGCCCTTCAGTGATTCCACCGCGCCATTCATCCGGCGCTCAAGGTCTTTCTTGTCAAACTGTGCCACAGGTTCAGTCCTTCTGATGTACGGTTGTCGCGGTGCCTTCGCCGTTCAGAACGCGGGCGAGGTTGCCCTGTTCGCGGATCGAAAACACAACGATGGGAATGGAATTGTCACGGCACAGCGCCACGGCGCTGGCATCCATGACCTTCAGATTGTCTTGCAGGACGCGGTCGTAACTCAATGTATCGTAACGAACGGCAGTAGGGTCCAGCTTGGGATCAGCATTGTAGACGCCATCCACGCTGGTGCCCTTGAGCAGCGCGTCGCACTTCATCTCGGCAGCGCGCAGCGCAGCGCCGGAATCGGTGGTGAAATAGGGGGCGCCGACGCCGGCTGCAAAGATCACCACGCGGCCCTTTTCGAGATGCCGCTGGGCACGGCGGCGGATTACCGGCTCGCACACCTTGTCCATTTCGATCGCGGATTGCACGCGGGTCGGAACACCCAGCTGTTCGAGCGCGCTCTGCATCGCCAGTGCATTCATCACCGTGGCCAGCATGCCCATGTAATCAGCCTGCGCCCGGTCCATGCCCTTGGCCGCGCCCGCCATGCCGCGGAAGATGTTGCCTCCGCCGATGACCAGGCAGATTTCCAGGCCGGTCTCCTTGGCGGCCTTTACCTCGCCCGCCATGCGCGTGACGGTGGCGGGGTCGATGCCGTACTGGCCGTCACCCATCAAGGCTTCCCCCGAGAGTTTCAGGAGAATGCGGCGGTAGGAAGCGATGGTCATGGAGTTTCCGGTGATTGGGCTGATTGGCGACCAGCGGTCAGGGTGGCGCGCACCATAGTCAGTGCATACGTGGCTGCCAAGCACGTTCGCGCAACTGTTTCAGTCTGTTGTCGGCTCTTGGGGCCGACGCCGGATACGAAAGCGGCGGGCAGCCGCGAAGCCACCCGCCGTTTCGAACCGTTGGAAGGTGGGTCTTACAGACCCGCCGCCGCTGCGACTTCTGCAGCGAAGTCGGTTTCTTCCTTCTCGATGCCTTCGCCGAGCTGGAAGCGGACATAGTCCTTGAGGGTGATCGTGCCACCGGCGTCCTTGGCAGCCTTGGCCACCACGTCGGCGATCGCGGTCTTGTTGTCCATCACGAAGAGCTGGCTGAGCAGCGCGTTTTCCTTGGCGAATTTGGCAATCGCACCATCGACCATCTTGGCCTGCACTTCGGCGGGCTTGCCGCTTTCGGCAGCCTTTTCCTCTGCGATCTTGCGTTCGCGCGCGATCATCTCGGCATCCAGGCCATCGCTGTTCAGCGCCAGCGGGAAGGCAGCGGCGATGTGCATGCCGATCTGCTTGCCGAGCGGCTCCAGAACATCAGCCGACACGGTGCCTTCGAGCGCGACCAGCACGCCGATCTTGCCGAGGTTCGGTGCGACAGCGTTGTGCATGTACGAAACGACGACGCCTTCGCTGACCGAGACGGTCTTGATGCGACGGATCGACTGGTTTTCACCGATCGTGGCGATCGAGTTGGTTAGCTTTTCGCCGACGGTTTCGCCATCGGGATAGGGCGCTGCCTTGAGCGTTTCGACATCGTCACCGGTGGTCATGGCGACCGAGGTCACCTTGCGGACGAAATCCTGGAACTGTTCGTTCTTGGCGACGAAATCGGTTTCGCTGTTCACTTCGACAGCGATGCCCTTCAGGCCCTGAACTTCGATGCCCACCAGACCTTCGGCAGCCGTGCGGCTCGACTTCTTCTGCGCGGTGGCGAGGCCCTTGGCGCGCAGCGCGTCAACCGCGGCTTCGATGTCGCCATCGGCTTCGGTCAGCGCCTTCTTGGCGTCCATCATGCCAGCGCCGGTGCGCTCGCGCAGTTCCTTGACATTAGCAGCAGTAATTACAGCCATGTTCGTGTTCCTTGTACTGGGATGTAGATGCAGGGGCCACAGGTGCGGGCCGATGCCCGGCCCGTAGCCCCTGCATGTGTCATTTTCGTGTAGCGCAGCGGGCAGGGCACGCCCCGCCCGTTTCGCTTATCAGGCAGCCGGAGCTGCGCCTTCGCCAGCTTCGCCCGCGAATTCCGCAGCCGAAACTTCAGGCTCGGCCGGGGCTTCTTCGATCGCAGCTTCTGCCGGCGGTTCGGCCATCGCACCGACGTCTGCGCCCGATGCCATGGTGGCACCGGTGCGGCCCTTGGTGGCAGCAGCGGCGATCGCATCGCAATACAGACGCACGGCGCGCGCCGCATCGTCATTGGCGGGGACGGGGAAGGCGATGCCCTGCGGATCGACGTTCGAATCGAGGATCGCGATCACCGGGATGCCCAGAACGTTGGCTTCCTTGATGGCGAGATCTTCCTTGTTGGCGTCGATCACGAACATCACGTCGGGAATGCCGCCCATGTCGCGGATGCCGCCGAGCGAAAGCTCCAGCTTGTCGCGTTCGCGGGTCAGCTGCAGGACTTCCTTCTTGGTGAAGCCCGAGGTGTCGCCGGCAAGCTGCTCTTCGAGCGTCTTGAGGCGCTTGATCGAGCCCGAGATGGTCTTCCAGTTGGTGAGCATGCCGCCCAGCCAGCGGTGGTTGACGAAATGCTGGCCGCTGGCGCGGGCTGCATCAGCGATCGGTGACTGTGCCTGGCGCTTGGTGCCAACAAACAGAACCTTGCCGCCTGCCTGGACGGTAGCCGAGACGAACTCGAGAGCGCGTGCGAACAGCGGCACGGTCTGCGACAGGTCGAGGATGTGGATGCCGTTGCGCGCGCCGAAGATATACGGCTTCATGCGCGGGTTCCAGCGGTGGGTCTGGTGACCGAAGTGTGCGCCAGCTTCGATAAGCTGCTGCATCGTGACGACAGGTGCCGCCATAAGCTAATTCCTTTCCGGTTGTGCCTCTGGAAGACGGGAACCTTTAGGGACACCCTCAAAGGGCAGCCGGGGCACCGGTATGTATGTCTTCCATGTGGATTGACCGTGACACTGCGCCACGGACGAGCGCGCCCTTACGGGGTTCGCCTCGGAAAATCCAGCCCCAATTGCCAGCGCAGTTCCATTTTTTGGCTTGACGGGTGTGAACAGAAATGGAACAAAAGCCAAACAAAGACGGTTAACGGCTCGCGCACAGCACGGATCGGGAACCAGATGGTGTCCACAGAGTTATCCACAGTGTTCTGCTGATGCTCGGCACAGCAGGCCTAAGCCAGGATGTTTTGCCATGTTCGCTGTTGTCATTGCCCTGTTCTTCGCAGCCGCCGCCATCTTTGCCGTGCTCAGCATCGCGCAGTCGTTTTCCGGTGCCGCCGATCGAATCGACGCGCTGTTTGCGGCTTATCGCAATGTGGATGAGGGGCGGTCGGTCCGCTCGAGCATGCGTCCGGTCGTGCGCTATGTCCCCGTCGCTGCGCCGGATTATACGCCGCGCACAGTGGTCGCTCTGCCGGTTCGTGCTGCCGGCGGCCGGATCAGCCAGCCTGATTGGCGCGCTGCTGCCTGACCTTTGCATAGGATCGGATGCCGAACGGGATCAAGATCAGATAGACGACCGAGATCGCAGTCAGCGTGATCCAGGGAACCGTCAGCAACGACGCCGCGGTCAGTGCCACGATCGCCAACGCTTCAAGCCGGATGTTCTTGCGCAACCTGAGCGATGACCAACTGAACGTTGCCACGTTCGAAATCATCAGGAATGCGATTAGCAAGACCCACGGACCGATCAGCGTATAGTGGCGGAACACATCAAGCCCGGTTTCCATCCACAGATACAGCGGCAGCATCGCCAGGCCTGCTCCGGCAGGTGCAGGAACGCCCGTCATATAGCCTGCTGACTTGTGCGGCTGGTCTTCCAGATCGATCTGCGCGTTGAAGCGGGCCAGCCTGAGTGCGCAGCAGACTGCCAACGCCAGCGCGATCAGCCAGCCGAAGCGCGGCAGCTCATTCAAGGACCACAGGAACAGCACCATCGCCGGCGAAACACCGAAGGCGATGGAATCGGCCAGCGAATCAAGTTCGGCGCCAAAGCGGCTTTGCGCCTTGAGCATCCGCGCTACCCGGCCATCGATGCCGTCGAGCACGCCCGCCAGCACAATCGCGCCAGCCGCCAGCGGCCACTGTTCCTCGAGCGCAAATCGGATTCCGGTGAGGCCGCAGCACAGGGCCGAGGCGGTGATGGCATTGGGCACCATCGCGCGCAGCGTCAGCCCTTCGCGCAGCCGGAAGCGCCGCCCGGCCAGATAGCGGATCGGACCGCGCCGACCGCGACGGTCGCGGGGATCGTCCGCGCTCATGCGCCGCACCCCTCAATCGGAAGCCAACACGAGGGGGCGTTATAGATGATCAATGCGAAATCCCTTCGCGGACAGGTGCCTCGCCGACGACCGCCAGCACGGTTTCGCCAGCAACAATGCGCTGCCCCTTGACCACGGCGGGCGCGGTGCCCTGTGGCAGATAGACATCGACCCGGCTGCCGAAGCGGATCAGCCCGACGCGCTGGCCTACAGCGACGAAATCGCCTTCCTTGACGAAGGGCACGATCCGGCGCGCGACCAGACCAGCAATCTGGGTAAAGCCGATGCGAAGCCCGTCGCTGCGCTCTACCATGATATGCTGGCGTTCGTTCTCGTCGCTCGCCTTGTCGAGATCGGCATTGAGGAACTTGCCCGAGATATAGACGATCCGGCGGATCGTGCCGCCAATCGGCGCGCGGTTGATGTGAACATCGAACACGCTCATGAAAATCGAGACTCTGAAGACCGGGTCGCTGCCCAGGCCGTCGATGTCGGCCAGTTCCGCCGGCGGCAGCACCTCCTGGATCAGCGTGACAAGGCCATCGGCCGGCG
>CALRRI020000041.1:0-30277 GCA_943370475.1 Hydrogenophaga intermedia | reverse complement strand
TGTTCCTGCCATTTAGAGAAGTCACAATTTCTGCCATATAGAAATGTCACACGTTGAGGAAAGCAGGGGCTGCGTGGAGCCCTCGGGATAGCGCAGCGCAGACCCTGCTGATGCGCTGATCTTGGGGTAGTGGCCATGGACCCGCTGCCCTGCAGTGGGCCCGGTCATGTCCTCTGCACGAACCTGAGCGTGCCGCGTTCGTGCAACGCCTCATCACTGAGCCTGGGACCGCGCTTGAGCTTCGAGCCGCCCAGTTTGCGGCGATCGATCTTCGCGGGTGGTTCCGGCTCGGGGAACAGATGCATGGGTTGGTCACGGCGGGCAGGGGCGTCATTGTTGCGTTTGCGATGATGCGGCATGATCGCCTGCATCTGCCGGGCCAGCAGCAACGCTGCGTCCAGATGCTTGTTCTCGACAATGGCAGGCTGGTTCACCTGCCGCATCTTGTCGAACTGACGATAGGGCAGGACATGGCCCTCATGCTCGATCTCCAGTCGACCGTCGGGATATTCGCAGACCGTCACCCGCTTGCGCGCCAGCTTTTCGCTGACATCGTTCGGCTCCAGGATGAACATCGCCTTGTTGTAGTGCAGCGTCAGCGCTGCCGTCACCGTTCGCTGCTCCCGCCAGACCATGATCGAGCGCAGATCGTCATGCGGTGCAAGCGGGCGGTGCAGATCGCGGACATCGAAGGCAGGGCGGGCAAACCGCTCGTTGTGCCTGGCCATATAACTGTCGAGGAAAGCGTTTGCGTCCGCGATCGACGAGATACCCTCCAGTCGCATCGCTTTCACCAGGCGATCCTGCAAGGTGGCGTTGGCCCGCTCGACGCGGCCCTTGGCCTGTGGCGAGTTGGCGCAGATGATCTCGATGTTCAGGGCATCCAGCGCACGGCCAAAATGCGTCATCCCGTCGCCACGCGCGGCGCTGGCCCGCGCGTTCCGGAAAACACTGTGCTTGTCGGAATAAAAGGCCACCGGCTTGCCGTGCCGTTCGATATACGCGCGGGTCGCCTCCATGTAAGCGAAGGTGCTCTCGCTCTCGACCATCCTGAGGTGCATCAGTTCGCTGGTCGCGTCGTCGATATAGACCAGCAATGTGCATTGCGGGCCGCGGTCTTCGAACCACCAATGTTTTGAGCCGTCGATCTGGATCAGTTCGCCCCGACAATCCCGGCGGTAGCGCGGCTGATATGGGCGAGGACGGCGAGCCTGACGATCCTTCCAAATCCCGGCCTCGATCATCATCTGCCGCAGCTTCTCACGCGAAATCCGGAGATCATGCCGTTCGGCCAAATACTCCGCAGCCAATGTAGGCCCAAAATCATGATAATGGGTCCGAACCAGTGCGACAATCTGATCTCTGATGGCATCATCCAAGCGCCGGTTACTTGGTCGACCACGGCGGCGCGACAAAAGCCCGGATGATCCATCGTCAAGGTAACGCGTCAGCAGTCGATGGGCGTGGCGGCGGCTGACGCTCATCAGCCTTGCGGCCTGGGTGACGGTCATGCGACCTGAAACCACATGCATCAGCGTCTCGACCCGCGAAAGCTCCTCGGTACTCATACGCAACACCGCCATGCTCAATACCTCCGAACAGCCGGAGGGCACGGTAGCCCAAGTGAGACATCTCTACTTTGCGCAACTGTGACATTTGAACGTTGCTGCTACAAATCTAAAGTTCGATAATAATAGTTATGTTAAATCTGGTCGATTTCTAAGCGTTCAGAACGCTAGTTCTGCCTGCCTCGGCACGGCTCTTGGCTGTTCTTGTCTGCCGCCAATCAGACCGCGCGCACAGCCTGCCAGAACATAGACGGCTTGGCGCTGCGCACCGCGATTGTGATGATCGACACAATAGCCCTGATAGTGCCGCTTGAGCAAGCCAGCGCGCACCAGCTCCGATACCGCCCGGCTCACATTCGTCTTGCCCGAAGCCCGTACCTGCTCACGGATGGCGCCGTCGACGATCGCGGTGGCCTGATCGACGTCGGCTGGTAATATGCCCGACACTGCCAGATCAGTCCGTATCCGCTCTTCCAGGGCAACACGGCGGGGGTCACGCTGGCCCATCGGGGTCAGCGCATCGCAAAGCCAGTCACGCAGCGGAATGAGACCGCCGCCCTTGGCTACCAACGGTCCGGCGCTACCGTCGGAACGGGAGACCTGTGCAATCAGGTTGAGCACCATGAAGGCATAGCGAGGCCGAGACGAGGATCGCGCAAGCATCTCCAACAAGGACGGCATATCCAGTTGCTGGCGGCTGTCATCGATGATCGGAGCGTGCAACATAACAGGATTGAATCAAGCACATATGGGGGGTGAAGTGAATCCCATTTGGCCGGTGGCTTCATCATTTTGTCGGCTGTGACACTTTGCCGGGAGGTAAAGTGTCACGCGCGCCCTTTCATCATCGCACCGGGCAGTTCCCGCCTCGGACGACCTGTGCATTTGTTGCGGGGAGCTGCCCGCAGGACGCAGCCGGTCCTGTTTTTCAATGGCTTCGCCGAACGGTGACTGGACGAAACCTCTATCGAAATGCGAATCATTCGCACTATGAGCAGTCTCGAAGATGCCGGCCGCTTGGGCGATATCACCGCATTCGAAGCCGAATGCCGGCAGGCGGCGACGCTCGATCATCTCAAATCCTTACTCGATGGTATTGTGCGCCAGTTCGGGTTCCGCTGGTTCGCATTGGTGCACAATGTCGACTTGAAGCGGACCACCCGAAAAGCCCTGCTGATAACCACCTATCCGGCGCGCTGGGTCGAGGAGGTAATAGACGCGCGCCTCCATCTTGACGATCCCGTACATGTCGCCTGCGCCAAGACCGTGTCCGGGCTCACCTGGGATCATATCGGCGATTATATCTCGCCCAATGCCCGCCAGCGTT
Organism: Hydrogenophaga intermedia; assembly: GCA_943370475.1. Classification (GTDB taxonomy): domain Bacteria; phylum Pseudomonadota; class Alphaproteobacteria; order Sphingomonadales; family Sphingomonadaceae; genus Blastomonas. The sequence continues at coordinate 27,382 of CALRRI020000041.1, read as the reverse complement.
CGATCCTTGAACGGGGCCGCGCACATGGACTGGCATCTGGGTTCACCATGCCGATCAGGATGCGCGACGAGCCAGACGCGATGTTTACAGTAGCGCGGCAAGGCGATGAGACGATCTCAGGCCCGGACCTTCTCTCTGCCCGATTGATTGGCACGGTTGCGTTCGACCAGGCTCGAGCCCTTCTCGGTCCCGATGAACTGGCAAACGTCCCGATAGCGCTCAGCCCGCGCCAGATCGACTGCATTGATCTGGTGGCACAGGGCAAGAGCGACTGGGAGATCGGACAGATTCTGGGTCTGAGCCCCGACACTGTCCATGAATATGTCGAAGGTGCGCGCCGGCGGTATGGCGTGCGTCGCCGGACCCAGCTCGTGCTTCGCGCTGTCCGAGACGGACATCTGAACATCGACGCGCTCGTCTAGCAGCGTCGCCCCCCACAATAGCGAATTGGCGCTTCAGGTCTCTCCGACTTGAGGCTTAAGGGGTGGCCGGCGATCAACGCCGCCCTGCATTCCTGCCGTCTTGCACGACCTTGCACCTCCGCTCCCCCCTTGTGGGGGGATTGCCCGAAATTGCCGCACCGGGTTCAAAAGAGAGGTGATTTTCAACGGAGAGTGGTCGGCGCATTTGCAATGCAGCGGCGCTGAAAAGCGGAGAAATCAGATGCAGCGCCTGCGCCTTGCCCTTGCCGTTTCGATTGTGGCGATGTCCGCCGAGGCGGCTCCTGCGTCTGCCAACGATCTGGGCTGCCAGGTTTTGCTTTGCCTCTCAAACCCAGGCGGTGCGACCCAGTACCCCGCCTGCGTGCCGCCTATGGTGAAGCTCTGGGAGCGTCTGGCATTGGGCGGTTCATTCCCCGGCTGCTCCGGTGGCGGCGTTGCGAAGACCAAGGTCTATGATCGCGATTCCGCTTCGCGGCGCCGGGTGTTGATGACGTTCACCGACGGGCGGCAGCAATCCTATTCGCTTGCGAATATTGAAAGTTTGCCAGTGTCTCCTAGCGAACCCGGGACCACATCACAGTGATCCTCGAGCTCGCAACCGTGGTCGGACTGGCGCAGCAATGCGCACCATCGGTTGCGGTCGAAACGCTTGTGTCGGTCGTCCATACCGAGAGTCATTTCAACCCCTACGCCATCGGCGTGAATGCGAAGGGTGTAGCCGCACCCAATCCCGGCGATCGGGTGTCGGCCGCCGCAGTCGCTCGATCGCTGATCGCCCGCGGCTACAACATCGATCTGGGTCTGGGGCAAATCAACAGTGCAAATCTCAGGTGGCTTGGCCTGTCGGTCGAGGACGCCTTCGATCCCTGCCGCAATCTCGCCGCAGCCGCACGCGTGCTGGCTTCCAACTATCTCAGCGTCGCGCGCTCCAGCCCTTCTACAGAGGCGGCCATCGCGATCGCCATGTCGATGTACAACACGGGTAGTCGTTCCCGCGGGTTTGGAAATGGCTATGTCGGCCGCGTCTATGCGTCGTCGAGTGTCGTCGTGCCAGCGATCAGGCGTCGAGCGATCCCAGAACGCGCCGCTTTGCCCGCGCCAGTGACGCCGGAACCCACAGTTGCGCAGCCTTCGGCGGGCGTTCGCTCGCCGCGCGTCCAAGAGGCGTGGGACACCACTGCGGGGGCGCAGACGGCATCATTGATGGTCTTTGGGGGAGCATCCAACAGTTCACCGAAAGGACAAGCCGAATGACTGCCTTAGCGACCAATTCCAAAATATGGTTGACGCCGCGGCGGCGCACTTTCACGCAATATCTGGCACTGTTTATCGCGGTCATTGCGGTGTCGCTCCTGCTCACCGATCCGGCCCATGCCCAAGCGGCCGACGGCGTCACGTCGATGGCCGAGAATATCAAGACCTGGCTGACCGGTACTTTTGCGAAAACGATCGCGGTGATCGCGGTCGTCATCGTGGGTTTCATGTTCTTCACCGGGCGGGCGAGCCTGGGGCTCCTGGTCACCGTTATCGTCGGCATCTTCATCGTGTTCAGCGCGCAGTGGATCGTCGATACCATCACTGGCGGCGCGTGAGTGCGCTGGGATGGACGACGAAAAGCTTAGGGAAGAAACGCTCTTCCTGGCCGTGACCCGGCCGACAATGTGGTTGGGCGTTCCGATCGAAGCATCGCTGCCGATCGCGTTGGCTGCGTGCCTGACGCTCATCATCACCGGGAACCCGCTTTACGCCTTCGCCCTAGCCGGAGCATTTCTGGCCATAGCCAGGCTGATCGTGCGGCACGATGCGAACGCTTTCCGCCTCCTGTGGCTCTGGACAATGACAAAAGCACGCTGCCGCAATCGGGGATGGTGGGGCGGTAGCTCCTACTCGCCCCTGCCGATCGATGGGGCGAAACGCCGGGGCTTTGCACATGGCTAGCCGGGCCAGTTCGTTGGGCGGCGCTGCCGCCCGGACGCCGTGGCGAATCCTCAAGAACGAGGCGGACCCCGCGCGCTATCTCCCTTATGCGCGGCATATCGACGACAGCGTCATTGCGCTCGACGGGCGCGACCTCATGATGATGTTCAAGCTCGACGGCCTCGCATTCGAGACCGCCGACCCAATCCATCTCAACGACTGGCACGAAAAGCTCAACGGAACGCTGCGCAATATCGCAGACGACCGCCTCGCGATCTGGACCCATATCGTCCGTCGGCCGATCACGGACTATCCCGAAGGCGAGTTTCGCTCGGCCTTTGCGGCCGATCTCGATGCAAAATACCGCGCGCGGGTGACCGCCAAGCGGATGTTCGTCAACGAGCTCTATCTGACACTCATCATGCGGCCGTCGGTCGGATCGGCTGATCGTACCGGCGTGCTGCTTCGACGCCTGGCCTCGGCGCGCAAAGAGGAGAGCGAAGTCGACGAGGACGAGCTTGCGCGCTTCGAGGACAAGGCGCGTGACATTGAGAAGCTGCTCGCACGCTGTCGGCCCAAACGCCTCCACTTGTACGAGCATAATGGCCTGATGTTCTCGCAGCCGCTCGAGGTGCTTGAACTGGTGATGATGGGCCGCGCCGGCAGGGTGCCGCTGGTCCGAGGCCATCTCGGCTCCGCCATCTATGGGGAACGGGTGATCTTTGGTCGCGAGACGGTCGAGGTGCGGGCGCATGATGCGAGCCGGTTCGTCGGCCTATTCGGCATCCGCGAATATCCGGCCATGACGCGGCCAGGGCAGATGAACGCGCTCCTTAGCCAAGATTTCGCATTCGTCGTGACGCAGTCCTTCGCGTTCATGGGCAAAGCGCGGGCCTCGGAGCGCTTGCGCCGTCGGCAGAACCAGATGGCCTCGACGGAGGATGCCGCTGCAAGCCAGGCGCTTGAACTGGCCGACGCGGCCGATGATCTGCAGAGCAATCGGTTCGTCCTGGGCGAACATCATTTCTCGCTGGCGGTCTTCGGTGAAAATCAGAAGCGCCTGGCCGAAAATCTCTCGACCGCACGGGCCGCCCTTGCCGACGCGGGTCTGGTAGCCGCTCGGGAGGGTCCGGCGCTGGAGGCCGCCTTCTGGTCGCAGCTTCCTGGCAACTTCGCATGGCGTGCGCGGCCAGCGGCGATCACGTCACGCAATTTTGCCGCGCTCTCGCCGTTCCACGCTTTCCCCGCCGGCAAGCCCGATGGCAATCATTGGGGCGCTGCGATCGCGTTGATGAAGACCGCGGCCCAGTCTCCCTTCTATTTCAACTTTCATGTGAACGATCTTGGCCACACGCTGATTATCGGCCCATCGGGCGGCGGCAAGACCGTCGTCCAGAATTTCCTGATGGCGCAGCTGGAGAAAACCGGCGCGCAGCAGATCTTCATCGACAAGGACCGAGGGGCCGAGATCTACGTGCGGTCATCCGGCGGCACCTATCTCGCGCTGCGCAACGGCGTACCGACCGGGTTCGCGCCGCTCCGCGCGCTTGAGCAGACCCCGGGCAACATCGTCTTCCTCGGCCGGTTGATCCGGCATCTGGTGACACCCTCAGGCATCCAGCTCGGCGTCACGCAGGAGCGGATGATCGACGAGGGTATCCTCTCGATCGGACGCCTTCCCCCGGAGGAGCGGTCAATCCTGGCGCTTCGTCAATTGCTCGGACAGCGCGATCCGGAAGGGATAGGCGCGCGGCTTGAGAAATGGTCGCGCGGCGGCGCACTTGGTTGGGTGTTCGACAATGACCGGGATGAGTTGACTCTCGAGGCCCGATTCATCGGTTTCGACATGACGGATTTTCTGGACAATCCCGAGATCCGCACGCCGCTGATGATGTACATGTTCCATCGGATCGATGCGCTGCTCGATGGCCGTCGCCTCGTGATCGATATCGACGAGTTCTGGAAGGCGCTGGGCGATGATGCGTTCCGCGCCTTCGCGCAGGATGGCCTGAAGACCTACCGAAAGCAGAATGCCTTTCTGGTGTTCGGGACGCAAAGCCCGGCTGACGCTCTGCGATCGGACATCTCGCATAGCATCATGGAGCAGGTCGCCACCAAGATCCTCTTGCCCAACCCCCATGGCCGGGAGGTTGATTATATCGATGGACTCGGCCTCACCCGCTCCGAGTTCAAGCTCATCAGAAACGATCTAATCCCCGAAAGCCGGCGGTTTCTGGTCAAGCAGGGTCACGATTCCATCGTGGTGGAACTGGATCTCGGCGGCCTGTCCGACGAGCTGGCCGTGCTCTCGGGCACCACCGAAACCGTCGGAATCCTCGATCAGGTTCGCCGCGAACATGGCGACGATCCCAGCCAATGGCTGCCCGTCTTTCACGAGCGCCGCCGTGCCACCATCAGAAGGAAAGGATAAGGTCATGAGAGCAATTCGAGCGCTGGCGGTTGTCGGCGGATTAGCGATCTCGGTGCCGGCGTTCGCGCAGGGCATCCCGGTCTATGATTCCAGCACGTTCCTGCAGACCCTCTCGACGGTGAAGAACACCCTGTCGATGATCGAACAGGGGAAGGAGCAAATCTCTCAGGCCACCGAGATGTTCAACAGCGTCAACAAGCTGACGAACGTCAATCAGATTGCCTCGTCCCTGAACACAGACGCCGTTCGCCACCTCTTGCCGAGCGAGGCACGGGACATTCAGCGCCTCATGTCCTCTAACACGACGGGGCTCGGCAGCCTTGGCACGGCCGCAGACCGGATCCGCAGCAGCAACCGTGTCGAGCTTCCCGCGCTTCGCCCGGACGCTACGGCTTTCGAGCGCTCGAATCGCGATGCCATTTCTCGCAATGGCGACATGGCGGCGCGCGACGCGGCGATTGCCGAGGCAGCATATGGTGTCACCGCCCAGCGAACGACGGGTCTTGAGGAACTGCGCTCGTCGCTCGACACCGCGTCTGACGCGAAGGACGTGATGGATATTCAAGCCCGTGTCGGCGTGGAAAATGCTCATATCCAGAACGACTCGGTGCAACTCCAGGCTCTTACAATGAGGCAGCAGGCGGAGCAGCGCATTCGATCGCAGCAGGAGAGCGAGCAAATCTTAGCAAGTAAGCTTGGGAGCCTTCATCAATGAAGGCAACCATCTTCAAGGCGTTTGTGCTTTTGGTCCCGGCGTTTCTGGTGGCGTGCCAACCCCCAGCCCGCGGAAAGGATTACCTCAAAGCTCATCCGCAAGAGCTCGCGGAAGTCCTGAAGGCGTGCGCCGATGGCACGCATCGCGACGCACAGGAATGCTCGAACGCAGAGAGTGTGAAGACGCTCAATCAAAAGCTGCGCTCGCTGTCGCGGGCCCATTGACCGTGATGGAAACATGAGATGGCCGACGGGCTCTTCACCACGCTTTACACGAACATCGACGGCAAGCTCGACATGTTCCTCAACGAGCGACTGAACAATGTCATCGAGGTTGTGCGCGGCCCACTCGCGCTTGGTTTGGTCATCTACATCGCGCTGTTCGGCTACATGGTGATGCGCGGCATTATCAGTGAGCCGTGGGGCGAGCTGGTCTACCGAATGGTAAAACTATGTTTGCTTTACGTTGCGGCCACGACGGTCGCCTACACGGAGTGGGTAACAAACCCCCTATTCCACGGCATGCCTGATGCGATCTCGCAGGCGTTGGCGGGGCATACTGTCACGAGCGTTGGCAACGTGTTCGACGACTATTTCAGCCAGTGTGACGTTATCATCGCGAGGATCGAGACCGAGGCGGCAACGTACAGCGATATCAACCCCTATAAGCTTGTTTTGTACGTCCTGAGCCTCGGTTTGAAAGCGCTTGCCGGACTGTCTGCGGCGATCGGGTTCTCGATCACGGTTTTCGCGAAAGTAGCGCTCGCCATCATCATCGCGCTCGGACCGATCTTTATCGCGCTTTCTCTCTTTGAGACTACACGCAGACTGTTCCACGGCTGGCTCGGGCAGGCATTCAACTTCATCGTTCTGATGGCCGTGATCATCGCCATCACGGCCTTGATTACCGACCTCGGTGCGACCGCGATCACCGCGTCGGAAGGTGTCGGAGACGCGGCGCTGGGTGCGGTACTGTTCGCCGTCTATATCTTTCTGGGAACGATCTTCTTCTTTCAGGCTCCCTCGATCGCAACCGGCATAGCCGGCGGGGCTTCGGCCGGTGTCGGCGCCTTTGCCGGCTCGGCGTGGGGGACCGTGGCGGCGCCGTTCCAGCAACGCCGCATCGCCCGCAACAGTCGCAATCTCGAACGCGCCGCCCAGCGCGGCGGTTCGGTAAGCCGCGCATGATGACAAGAAGGACCCAAAGATGAGGCGATCCATGATAGCCCGCGCGCTGCGCCAGGCAGCGCTCGCCAGCGCCTTGCTTCCGGCACTTGCTAATGGGGCTTCGGGGCCGAAGAAGCTGCCCGTCTGCAACGGCAAACACCTGCGCGAGGTGAACATATACGGGAGCGTTCTGCCGGGCTCGCCGCTCCCGGCAATCGTCGCACCCCCTGCCCCGCCGCCCGCGCCGCAGATCAAACAGCCAGTTGATGCCGGCACTCCGCCCCCGCCTGTTCCCGCCCCGCTTCCCGAGAAAACGTCCGCGCGCGCGACCCCCGGCACCTTTGAGAGTTGCTGATTATGCGGAACCAGACCGAAGGCGTGCCGGCAAAAGACGCTGAACTCTATTTCGGGCATGCCCGATCCTGGGATCAGGACCGTCAGCGTAAATCGTTGCGATCCGAACGCATCGCCTGGGTCGTGGCCGGCTTGGCGCTGCTTGCCGCGACCGCGGAGGGCTTCGCTCTTGCGGGCCTCGCCCCGCTGAAGACGGTCATGCCGTACATCATTCGCGTCAATCAGACGACGGGCGCGGTTGATGTGCAGACTACCCTCACCCAGAAGCCGATGCGCTATGACGAGGCGGTCACGAAATTCTTCCTCGCACAATATGTCAGGGCGAGGGAGAGCTGGTTGCCGGCGGCGGCCGAGGAGAATTTTCGCGCTGTCACCATCCTGTCCGAACCAGGCGAGCAACAGCGCTGGGGCCGGTTTTTCAGCTCGAACAACGCCGCGAGCCCACAGGTCGTCTGGGGCAAGGGTGCGGTCGTCCAGGCCCGCGTGCGCAATATTGCCTTCATTAACGATCGTGTGGCCAACGTCCGCTTCACGCGGACGGTGCAGACGGACACCGATACGCAGAGCAGCGACTGGATCGCGACCGTCACCTTCCGGTACACAAATGCGCCGATGGCGGAGGGCGACCGTTATCGCAACCCGTTGGGCTTCCAGGTCGAGAATTACCGCGCGGACCCCGAGGTGGTGCGATGAACCGCCTTCTCTCTATAGCGAGCCTTCTCGTTATTATAGCGACACCCGCCCTTGCGGAGGACACCCCGCACGGAGGGCCGGCGGATCCACGCGTAAAGTTCGTCGAATATCAGGAGACCCAGGTCTACCGGATCGTCGGCACATTTCGCACGGCGACCCAGGTGGTGCTCGGGGCCGACGAGACGATCGAACATGTTGCGCTCGGCGACACCGTCTCATGGGAAGTGGCGGTTGCCGGTCATATCCTGTTCCTGAAACCCCGCGAGCGGGCGGGACCGACCAACCTCATCGTCACGACCAATCGCGGGGGCGAACTGCGCAACTACGCCTTCGAACTGACCGCGCGCCGGGGACCGATCGGCAGCGGGAGCCGTGACACATTCTTCCAGGTTCGGTTTAGCTACCCGCGCGATGAAGCCGATCGTGCCGCACGCATGCGCGCCACCCTGGAGGCGCAGCGCGTCGCCGCCCTGCAGGCGAGTGCCGTTCGGGGCGCCCTTGACCACGGCGTCATCGATGGACCGCGCAATTTGAACTACAAGGTCCAGGGCGCGAGCGACCTTCAGCCGTCGGAAATCTCCGACAACGGCCAGTTCACGGTCCTGCGTTTCCCCGGCAACCATGAAATCCCGGCGATCTATCTGGTGCGACCGGACGGCTCGGAGTCCTTGGTCCCGTTCGATGTCCGCGACGAGTTCGTGGTCGTCCACGCCGTGGCGGCTCAACTGCGCCTGCGCCGGAACCGGGAGGTGCTGTGCATCTATAATCTCGCGCCGACACCTTATGGCGTCGATCACGGCACCAACACCGCATCGCCGCATGTCGAGCGCACCATACAGGACCCGAAGGAGTGAGTGCGATGGACGAGATTGCGGCCGAGGCCCCTCGCCGCCCGCAGGGCGATCCAACACCTGAACGCGACGAAATCATCCGCGAACGCGGTATCGATCCGATCGGTGGGATGACGCCGGCAAAACGGAATACCGCCCTGATTTTCGCCGGGACGGCGATGGTGCTCGGCATTTTGTGGGTGAACTCTGGACCGAGCAAGACCGGCTCGAGTTTGATGGGAAAGCCCGAGGCAATGGCCAAACGACCGGATCTCGCGGCCCGCGAAACGGTCGCATATGATGCTGTCGCAGCGAAACCCAAGCCGCTCGGCGCCGTGAGCGCCGATCCCAACGCGCCTGTCCTCAATCCTCCGCCGACCGTTGGCCCCGATGGACAGATCGTACCGGCAATACAACCCGGAGCGCAGCCAGCGGCGGCACCGCAGAACACGCGCCAGAACTTGGCCGATCAGGCACGTCGTTCGACCTTGATTGCCTATGGCGGCCGCGATGCGCTCCAAGCTCCAGCGGGCTCTAACGGTGCTGGCTCCGATACCGGCAATGCGGGCACAGCTGGCGACGGCTCGACCGATCCGGCGGTCCATAGCGCGCCCAATGCGCTCGATGCGCTTCGTCAGAGTTCGGCCGTTGGCGAGGCACGCGCCTCGATGCTGCCCAATCGCAACTATCTCGTCACCGCCGGCACGCTGATCCCCTGCATTCTTCAGACCGCCATGAACTCGGCGCAGCCTGGTTACACGTCGTGCCTGATCCCGCGCGACGTCTATTCGGAGAATGGCCGCGTCGTGCTGATGGAGAAAGGCACCAAAGTCCTTGGCGAATATCATGGCGGCATCCAGCAAGGGCAGAACCGCCTGTTCGTGCTTTGGACGCGCGCCGTCACGCCGCAGGGCGTGCGCATCGACCTGGCTTCGCCGGGGTCGGATGCCCTTGGCCGCGCAGGCATCGCAGGGTCCGTCGACACCTTCTTCTGGGCGCGCTTCGGTAGCGCACTGCTACTCTCGCTGGTCGACGACGCCGCCTATATCGCGGGGCAGTCCGTCTCCGGCGGGAACAACAATTTCAACAACACGACGCGCACGCCGAGCGAGGGGGCAAGCATCGCGCTCCAGAACAGCATCAACATCCGTCCGGTGCTGAAGAAGAACCAGGGCGAGGAGGTCGGGATCTTCGTGGCCAAGGACTTCAACTTCGCCGACGTTTACAATCTCGAGTTGCGGCGCTGAGGATGAGCGATACCGCAGTCCTGCGCCATTATCTCGCGCCGATCCTCCCGCTGCTGGAGCCGGTCGAGGTGACTGAGCTTGTCATCAACAAGCCCGGCGAAGTCGGCATCGAGGACCATCTGGGCTGGCATTGGCACAATGTCGCCGAGCTCGATAGCGAATGGCTCGCGACGCTCGCCGTCGCAGCCGCAAGCTTCACCCGGCAGGACGTGAATTCGGAGACGCCGATCTGCTCGACCATCTTGCCAGGGGGCGAGCGCTGTCAGATCGTCATTCCGTCAGTGACACCAACGGGCGCGCCGTCCTTCACCGTCCGCAAGCCTTCGCGCGTAACCCTCGCGATCGACCAGCTCGCAGATTCGGGGCTATTCACGGGCACGCGCGCCGCCGCGCAAGGCCTTGGCGAAGTCGATGCGCAGCTGATCGCACAGCGCGATGTCGGCGATTGGCCAGCTTTCTTCCGAACGGCCGTTGCCGCCCGCAAGAACATTCTGGTGAGCGGCGCGACCGGCTCGGGCAAGACCACCTTTGCCAAGGCGCTGATCCAGCTGATCCCGCCGGACGAGCGGCTGCTCACGATCGAGGATACCCGCGAGCTCGTCGTTGAGCATCGCAATGTCGTGCACATGGTCTATTCGAGCGAGCGACAGGGGCTGGCGAAGGTCGGCCCCAAGCAATTGCTCGAGAGTGCGCTGCGCATGCGGCCCGATCGCATTCTCTTGCAGGAGCTGCGGGACGGCACCGCCTTCTTTTATCTGCGCAACGTCAACTCGGGTCATCCAGGTTCGATCACCACCGTCCATGCCGGCTCGGCGATGGGGGCCTTCGAACAGCTCACACTGCTGGTCAAGGAGTCCGAAGGCGGACGCGATCTGGCCCGCGACGATATCCGTGGGCTCTTGCACATGCTCGTCGACGTCGTCGTCCAGACCCGCAAGCGCGCCGGAAAATTCGAAGTCGAGGAGGTGTATTTTGATCCGGCTGTCGGACGCACGACCGCTCACTAAGGTTGCAATTGTTGCGGCAATGCTCGCGGTGACCTTTTTGGCATGCGCCCTGTGCGCGGTGCTGGTCGCCCTCGTCGGCCTGAACCAGATCGGCCCGCGCATGCAGGTCTCGGCGATACCCGCCTGGCTCTGGTATTACCGCGGCGATCCGCTGCTTCATCTGTGGCTGGGGCGAGGCGCGCTGGTCAGCGGCGCCATCGCCTTCGTCATCCTGCTCATCATCCTGAAGCGGGGGCGCACGCTCCATGGCGAGGCACGGTTCGCGCGTGAAAGCGAAATCCGCCGCGAACATCTGCGCAGCAACAGTGGGATCATCGTCGGGCAGAAAGGCGGCCGCTATCTCGTTTTCGGCGGCACCGAGCATGTCCTGCTCGAGGCACCGACGCGCGCCGGCAAGGGCGTGGGCGTGGTGATCCCCAATCTCCTGAGTTGGCCAGACTCGGTGGTGGTGCTCGACGTGAAGCGCGAAAATTGGGACATCACCGCAGGTTTCCGGGCACGGCATGGCCAGGCCGTTTATCTGTTCGACCCGCTCGATCCCGACGGCCGGAGCGCCCGCTACAATCCCTTGAGCTTCATCGACCGGCTCGACGACACCGATGTGATCAATGAACTCCAGAAGATCGGCGGCATGCTGTTTCCGGCCCCGGAAAAGGCCGATCCGTTCTGGGCGGAAGCGGCGCGGGCCGCTTTTGTTGGCGTCGGCGCCCTTGTCGCGGCCAATCCCGCCCTCCCCTTCACGATCGGCGAAATCTATCGGCGACTGACGACGGGCGATCCCAAGGTCGAACTGCCCAAGGTCGTCGAAGAGGCCCAGCGCCGCGGCCAGCGGCTGAGCCAGGCCTGCGTGTCGGCGCTGAGCGACTTCACCTCCGCGTCGGATAACACCTTTTCGGGCATCAAACAGACGATCACGTCGAAGCTCAATCTGTGGCTCAACCCCTATGTCGATGCCGCGACGTCGGAGACCGATTTCGATCTGCGACAGGTCCGGCGCGAACGGATATCGATCTACCTTGGGGTTTCACCCGACAATATCGACCGGATCGCGCCCGTATATAATCTCTTTCTCCAGCAGCTGATCGATCTCAATACGCGGGAACTACCCGAGAATGGCGGCCGCGTGCCGGTGCTCATTCTGCTCGACGAGTTCGCCCGCCTCGGAAAGGCGCCGGTTATCGCGTCAGCGTTTTCCTATGTCGCAGGCTACGGACTTCGCCTGTTGCCGGTCATCCAGAGCCGATCGCAGCCCCGCGGTATCTATGGCGTCGATGTCACCGACGAGATCATCGCCAATTGCGGACTGGAGATCGTGTTCACGCCCAAGGAGTTGAAGGTCGCCAACGAACTCTCCGAGCGGCTTGGCTATTTCACGATGAACGTCAAATCGAAGAGCCGCACGATTCATGGCCTGCTCGCCAATCGCAGCATATCAGAATCAGACCAGCGCCGTGCGCTGATGATGCCGCAGGAACTGATGCAGATGCCCAAGGGCGAGCTTTTGCTGATGCGCGGCGGCATTCCGCCGGTTCGAGGCCGCAAGATCGAATATTTTCGCTCGAAGCGCTTCACGAGCCGAATCAGTGACCCGCCCAAGGTTGCGCCCCGTCAGATCGCGATCAACGCCGTGTCGTCGGCCGCCAAATTGGCAGGCGAGGCGAGCAGCAGCGATCCGTTGGCGCAGGCCCTTAGCGCGAAGAAGGCCGCCTTGTTGAGCGACGGTCAGGCGATCGCGCCGGCAGAGCGGGCGGAACCTGTCATGCGCGCGCTCACCAGTGATGAACTGTCGGGTTTTGCCGAAATCACCGATGACATGTTGGTGCTGGGCACCATGGTGGACTTACCACCGCCCGGCGACGAACAGGCCGCTATCGCCTTTGTCACGGCGATGACAGCTCGGGCCGTTCTCGAGCCCGCGGGTGCCGGTGCCCAATCTCCAGAATTTGCGACCGAGAGGCATGACCATGGCAGAGAATGATTCCAAGCAACCCGGTAAGGCGCGGACTAGTGCCAACAGCGTTGGCCTCGACGACGCCAAACAGCGCAAGGCGGCTGCGCCAGAAAAGTCCTCGCCCGGGGGACTAAAGGACGGGCCCACCGAAGCACCTGGTCATGTCGGCGCTGTCCGTGCGTCCCGAAGTGCGCCCAAAGTGCATTCCCTCGAGGCGGGCGACGTGCCGGAGAGCGTGCGGAAGCGCTATTATGCCGACAAGGCGAAATGGTCGGGCGAACCCGCCTTTTTCACGACGGCACAAGCAAAGGATCCCGCGTTTCGCGATCAGGGCCGACGTCTGGTCACGGCGACGGAGAGCCAGGAAGTCGTCAAGGATTTGGTGGCGATCGCACAACACCGCAATTGGGATCGGATTCACGTCACGGGCTCGGAAGAATTTCGGCGATCGGTCTGGATCGAGGCCAGTCAAAAGGGGCTGGAGGTACGTGGCTATAAGCCCAACGATCGCGATCTCCAGGAGCTCGACCGGCTGCGCGGGGAGACGAGCCGAAATACGATCGCGCCCATGGAAGCCCGTGACGTCGATGTCGCCCGTGGGTCAAGCGGGATAAGCCGCCAGAGCGACGGCAGTGTTTTGGAAGGGCCGGATGCCCGGCGCGGCGATCGTGGCAACACGCCGAACGATCGGGCGGCGGATAGCCAGATGCGCGTGATGGAGGCGGTGATCCGACGGACGTTGTTCGACAATCCCGAGGCGGTTGCGCGGGTGATGACAGTCGCCCGCACTCAGCTTGATGCGCATATTGCGGCGGGCCGGAACATCCGCCCGGCAATGGTCAGGGATGCCGCCCCCAGCGTCAGGCAGGATGTGGTCCGCGGCCGTGACCCAGCTACGCCGCCCATCCCTCGTCCCGGTCGCGAGCCCAAACCTCAGGAACGCAGCCGCTCTCGGTGACTGGGAATCGGTCTTTCGTGCCGTAGTCCCTCTGCGACAACTGGGTCCGGCGATCGCTCCCGGTTCAAGAGTCGGCACATTTGTTCGGCTTGGCCGGTCATTGATCGTGACTGATAAACCACGAGGGGTGCAACTCGAGCCTGCCGAATATATACTATGCGCGCGACCCGTCCCGCAAAATGCGACAAACTTGCCAGATAATATAGCCACCGTTTTATCGAGCGCGCCGGACATCGCTCACAGAGGCTCAAACTGCGCGAAGGATATAATCTCAAGACGCTTGGACCTCGGGCCGCCCAGCTGATCGTCGAACTCAACGAACGCCGTCAGCCGATCTTTTCGCTCGCCGACGTCACCGAGATCACAGGTCTGAGCCCGTCATCGGCACGCAGCCTCGTTGCGAACACCGAAGCTCGCGGCATCGTCACGCGTCTCAAGCCTGGCCTCTACAATCTGGTGCCCTTCGAGCGGGGCCGCGACACCGAGCATGTGAGCGATCCCTACCTCATCGCAAGAACGCTGGTTGGCGACGCGCCCTACTTCATTTCTCACGGCAGCGCCCTTGAGCTTCACCGCATGGTCACGCAACCGCAGTTGGTCATCATCGTCTCCTGCGCCAAACGCCTGCGCCCGCAGCACATCCACGGATATGGGTTCCGTTTCGTCGACGTCAAACCGCAGGATTTCTTCGGTCTCACCGAGATCTGGATCACATCCCAAGAGCGAGTCATGGTCAGCGATCCCGAGCGGACCATCATCGATGGTCTCGACCATCCGCAATTTGTCGGCGGCGTCACGGAGGTCGCCAGGGGGCTCTGGATGAAGCGCGATACGCTGCGGGTCGCACTGATGATCGACTACGCGCTTCGCCTCGGCGTCGGCGCGGTAATCCGCCGCTTGGGCTATCTGCTGGAATTTTACGGACTGGCCGATGCAGCCGCATTGGAGCCGTTGCGCGCGCGGCTGACCCCGACCTATCAGCGTCTCGATCCCCTGTTTCCCAATGAGGGCAGGATGCTGGCGCGATGGCGCATCCGACTCAACATCGAGCCCGACGAACTCGATATAATTCGGAGCAGTTGATAATTCCCAAGGCCATGACAGCTCTGCAAAGCGTGCGATTCCGTGCGCGGTGCCGGTGTCTCCTGATGAGATCCGGTTAGCATTCACTGGTCCTGCATCAGCTTTCCACTTTCGGCATCAGATCATGCTCGCATACGCCCGAATGTCGAGCATTGGCGCAGTCCCAATAGCTTGGAGCTGCGCAATCAGTTCGAACAGAAAGCGGGTCGCGGCCTTGTCGACCGTGTTGAGCTCAATACTGTCTGCGCACTTGGTGAACCAACCAGCATCGGCAATGCATCCAATGTCGAGCGATTCCTCGTCCAGGTCACGTCTAAGATGCCCTGCTAACGTGTCGCCCAAAGGCGGCTTCCAGCCTGCGCTCAGTGTGAGAATGCCCGCAAGAATATGATGGAGCGGCTTCGCGCGGGACGGCCCGTCGATCGTCTCTGCAGACAGACTTGTGCGGTGCAGCCGGCGCACGGAAGCCGCCTTCTCTCCGGCATAGCGGATGTAATCGGCCGTCAACTCCTGCTTGGCTTCAAACACCGCATATACGCTTTCCGCCGGTACGACATCGGTGCCTTTGAACGTGAACACGAATGGAGAATATTGTCGGTCGTGGATGATCACGTCGATCTGCTGGCTGAAGACACCTCGGCTATCGACTACAAATCCTTTGCGGGCTTCATATCTGCGGGGCAGATAGTGGGTCAGGACGTCAATCCAGACCTGCTCGCTGGCGTCGCCTTTGTCGGTAGGGTGGCCGAGCTTGCGCGCTGTAGCCAGCTCGCTTTGTATCTTCTCGTGGAAGTCGGCGAACAACGCCGCGAGGGACCATTCAGACGTCATTGGAATACGACGTTCCACGGGCTCTCAAGCGCGACTTGCGCGCTTTTTATTACGGCACCCTTTGCATCTGCCGTGAGCACATTGGAAACGACGTTGTTGGTGTTTGCCGGATCAACGAGCCGTTTGTTGGCAAGAGAAGTCGTTATGGCGCGAAACACAGTGACGATATTCTCCTGGACATTCCCAACCCGGGCACCCCGGAGCGCATCAAGCACAAAAAGCTCAAGATAAAACGACTGCCAGTCGATGCCAAAGTGATTGCGCCAAATCTTGATAAGCCGAATTTCATCGAGACGACCAGAGTTAGAAACAACCCGTATATGTTCGCTAATGTTGGTCTGGAGCCAGCTACCTGTCTTAGTGCTCCATAGGCTATGGTAGTTGCCGTACTGATCTTGCCGCCTGGCCGGCGTCACATCGACTTTCCATCCGTTCACCGTCAAACCGGTCGACACGTTCTGACGGCGTGGCGCATAGCCAGCTTGCAAGAAAGCGTTGAACAATGTGTCGGATATCCGCTGCAGTGTGTCAGTCAGCGTCGATGTGAGCGAGACGAAAAGATCGATATCCGTGCCGCCGTGAACTGCGGTCCCCTTCGCGAAAGACCCGCTTGTGCGGATATCGACGATGAACGGGCCGCCCCATGTCTGGATGACTGGCTCGATCAACGGCTGAACGCCGCGCACCGGCGAAAAGAGGCCGGTATCGACCCGATGCCTCGCCAATACTTCGCGCAGATGTTCGTCGATCCCTACCATGGCGGCAGAGTAGGCCGCGGAGCCAAATTCACAAGTAACCCGAGCAGCAGAGAGCGCGTGACCGGTCGTGTAATCCCGCCAATGACGCTGAACGCCCATTGCGCTCGGCGAGTATAAAACGGAGCGAGAGCGGCAAATCTGGACGAGGAAAGGGGAGAGCCTCTTGCGAGACTCTCCCCGAGCACCTTGCGGTGTAATTCCAAAAGGCCGTGAGGCCGAAGCAGCCGAAGCTGTGAGAACCATATAGCCCTCTGGGTATTAAAATTCAATGTACGCCAGCGCGCTAACGCCCTGATTCCGGCCATTTCTAACGGTACCAGCTGGAAAACGGCATGCTCGAATGTTACTTGATAACCTTGATATGTTCTATTGTTCTTGATGGCCTTGAATACCTTGAATGCATTGATACCCTTGATGGGGACAGAAACACATGCTAACGCGCCGCTATGGAACGATCGAGAAGTGCGCCCTTGGACCGTTCGGCGTCCCCCGAAGCCGAATCAGTCGGTGTCGATCGCATTCGAGGGAAAGGGCGTGGGGGCAACTTCCTCGCTATCGATCGCTCCGCGTGGGAACGCCTGTGGCAGGTCGAAACCGGCAACAGGCTGAACTTGGTCACGGCCTTTATTGTGCTCCTCGCGGGAACGGGTAGCGATCACCAGCTCAGCAAGTGGTCGGCCAAGGCATGCGAACAGCACACCGGCATGGGAAAACCTCGGGCCAAGGTGGCGATCGACGAGCTGATCCAGCACGGCTTTGTCGCACGCACTGAGCGGTCGACGAAGCTGTATCCGCAATATCGCCTGCAACCGATCCCGCTCGACAGCGACCCGATCTTTTTGCCCGTCGCGTTGGTAACCGGGATCGAAGCCGAAGCCTCGATGCTTCGGCGGGTCCGTGAGACCGGCGATGCGTTGTTGCTGCGGATGTTGGTCGATCTTTATGGCCTAATCCAGCTCGACGCGACCTTCGGAGTGCCGATTTCCGCGCTGAGCCAGACTCCGCCCATGGACCATCCCGCCCGCAAGGTGTTCGAGATCGGTGTTCATTCTGTCTGGGCACTTCGTCTTGTCGGCGGTTCCAAATCCGCAAAGGGCGATTGGGCGGGCTACCATCGCTCCAAGAGCAATAACAAGGATGCGGCCTGGGAGGATTTTTGGGCGCGCATCGCCATGATCGAGAAGATCGGGGCCATCTGGTATGAGGCTTGGATTTTCGACAGCGAAGAGCCTGACGCCGAACCGTTGTTCCCGGTCGATTTTGCGGCCCTCTACCACCAGTCGGAAGGCGACGACGTCTATCGGCTCACCCGCACCATGCTCGATGCGGCCGCTAACCTCTCTGAGGAGCGCAGCGACCTGCTCGGTCGCTATGCCCTCGACGTGCTGGTAACGCTGGCGCAGCACCGCCGCGCGCCGGGCATCCGAGGCGTTGCAAGGATGCGGATCGAAGCGGACACACCGGGCCGTCGGCTCTCCTATTACAAGCGCCGCACGCAGATTGAACTTTACGAAGCAGGCTTCACTCAAATCGCGCTCGATGCGCTGCGGGGGGAGTATAGTCGACCGATGAATACGGCGACACCGCAATGAGCCGACCAACCGCCGGGAAGAAGCAGCATTTCCATGTCGAACGATAATTCAGAAGCAAACGAGAATATGGAAGTGCCATTCCCAAGCGAGGCCGAGCTGTTTGCGGCGGGCTATGTGCGGATCCTGACTGACGAGGACTTGCTTGCGAGAGGCTTTGTGCCGATCGATTTCAAAAACATGCCGGCGGTCGAGGACATGACCACGGAGCTGGGGCATCCGTTCCCGCAGCATCACGAGATCATCAAGGCCGGATATATACCAATCAGCCGCCGCGAGCGGCGAATTCAGAGCCGTCCGCGTGTTGGCCAGATGTACTGGGTCGATTTTCCGCACGACGCATATGTGCCCGAGTTCGTCAACGAGCATCCCGGCATCGTCATCCGCGCTGCAAACTCACTGAGTGACACCTGCATCATCCTGCCGGTCACCAGTGCACAGCAAAAGGCGGGAACCCACTTCCACCAGCTTTCCAAAAACCCCAACCCAAGGGGCCATGCTGAAGGGCGGACCGCCTACGTCGTTTGTGACCATCTCTATACGGTTCACGTCAACCGCCTGCGACCGTTACTGTCGCTGAAATATGTGCCTGTGTACCCGAAGGTCGAGCCACACGACATGACGGCTATCTTTGCGATCGTCGAAAAGGTTCTGGCGCTCTCGTCTGCGGCGTCGCACGCGGCCGTCGCAGCAGTGGCCACAGCAGCTGCAATGCCTGCCGCACCGGCAAAACCGCTGGGACCAAACACCCTCACGCTGAAGAAGAAGTAGGATCGGATGTCGAGTTGGGCGGAAAGGGCGGCTGCAACCCTGTTACCGCTCAGTCGGGCGTCGTCTCTTGGCCCAGCCCTACGCGAATGGTCCTATACGGGCCGATTCTTCGACCTGGAGGCAAGGGACGGAATCTGCGAGCTGTGTGGGCAGCAGGACCTGCGCTATCATTTCGAGATCGAAAATTCCGGCACGGCGTCGAGCCTTTTGGTCGGCTCCGAATGCATCAAGCGCTTCGAGATCACCGGCGTCGACGAGCAAGGACAGCGGCTCGATGCCGATGCGACGGGCAAGCTGGTCGACCGGCATCGCCGCGGACTGGTGGAAGATGCCCGCAAACAGCGGGTCATGACGGCGTTGCTGAAGCTCGGCCAGGAAGTGGACGATTTCGATGCCTGGGATTTCATCGATTTCGTCGACGACAAAGGCGCGTTCACGCCCAACCAGGTCACGATGATTTTCTGGCGAATGAGCTCTGCCGGTGTCAATTACCGACCGGCGGACTGGAAGGTGCGGATGCGGCGCGACAGTGACTGGCGCCAGTTGCGCACCATGAAGCCCGCAGCGTTCAAGCGAGTTATCGCTGCACTCACGCCCGCACAGCGACGTCGCGTTGCGGAAATCGAGGCTAATTTCAGCGAAAATGGGCAGAGATGGCGATAGCATCGATCACGAAAATGGCACCGAGATCATCGGTGCCATTTGCCATTTCCTGCTTTGTTTTCCGAACTGATCATTCAGAATGCGGACCACGCCGGAACGTCGCTGACTCAAATTTCAAGTCTTCTTCTAACGATCGCGGTCCCGAGGCTTTCGTTCGATCGGGATCGGCGATTGGCCTTCAGCAATATCGCCATGAGTGTCGCGCGATCGACTGCCGGCCGACCCTTCTGCCCGATCGGCAATCATGATCTCCCGCGCCCGCGCCAATCGCCGCGACACCGCCGCCGGCATATCGGCCACGAACCCTGCGATCTCCTCGGCCAGCGCACGATCCTCGTGTTTCCCGGTCGCCGCCAGCGCGGCTGCGGCATCTGCGTAAGCCCCCCGGATCTGCTTCTGTCGGCCGAGCGCCAGCACATCCTCCGCCCGGCGCTCCGGGTTCTGTGACCGTGCGAACGCCTGCGCGCGCTCTTCGATCAGCCGGTTGAGATCCAACTCCCTGCCCTGCCCCGCTGTCCGCGCCTCCAGATGGTGCGCCGGCGACCGCACCCGCTTCTGGACATGGCCGCGCGCGCGCCGCGGCGTCGCTTCGGCGGCGATGCCGCGCTGGCGCAATTCATGGGCGAAGCTCTCGCGCCAATGATGAAGGTCGGCCTTACGCGGATTGAACCGCGTCCCGTCCGCACCCTGCGCCGCGACGGTCAAATGGACATGGGGGTGGGCGGTGTCGGTGTGCAGAGCCACCATATAGCTGAACTGCCCCTCGAACTCGACGCGCGCGAACGCCTGAACGGCATCATGGATCGTCGCGGCATCGGTCGTGCCACCGGGCATCGACAAGACCATCGACATCGAGGTCGGACGGTCCTTGCCATAAGGGTTCATGGCCTGGTCGAGCATGTCCCAGTCGGCGGCGATCGCCTTCAGGCGCTTCTCGTCGGTGATGATCTCCCCTTCGCTGCTGCGCACCTCTAACTTTCCGTGACGCGAGATATAGCCAAAATGCTCGCCCAAGTGGCCTGCCCCGCGCTGCTTTCCAGAGATCTTGACCATGACCTCGGGGGCCTTGCGGACAATCCGCTCGAGCTTGGCGCGCGCCTCTGCAGGCGACAGCGTCGGCGCAGCATTGCTCCCGCCACTTCCCTTCCCGCCCGAGCGGATCCGCAGTGTCCCTCCGCGCAGGCTGCGCTTGCCCCCAGTCGGCGGTCGCCAGGCTTCCATCAGACTGGGGAGCGGCAGGACGCCGTCGTCATCCTCATTCATCGGCCGTATCCCAGTAGGCCATGTCACCCTTGAGCGCCCGGCCGAGCAAGCGCAGCTGATCGGCCACCTCATCCCGGAAGGACGCGACCCGCGCGGCCTCGCGCGCCAAGTCGAGACGGGAATCAACCATGGTCGCGGCATGAAGCGCATGGACCGCCTGGTTGAGATTGATGCCGATCCGGTTGAGTTCGCGCCAGGACTGCGCGATCAGCACCCGGTCGCCACGCGACGGCGGCGAAGTCGCGTGCAACCGTCGGCGCAACAGCATCACCAGCCACTCGGTCCTTTTAAGGCCGCGCGCATTGGCCGCCGCATCGAGCTGGACGATATCTTCGCGCATGAGCCGAAGCTGCAGCCGGTCAGTCGTGCGGGTCCGAGGCAGAGCCGTCGCGCTCGACGCCTCCCCGGCATCCTCAAGCGCACCGTCGATCAGCTTGCGCAGGAGCGCTGAGCGACCGCCGGCGGCAGTCGCCTTAGCATCGAAGCGCGCCGCGAGATCATCGGGCAGACGGAGGCCGAAAAACGCCACACCCCATTGCTATTGTTTAACAATGACGGCGCCAAGCCTATCCGGCCCTCACCTAAAACCACTCGTCTTATAGTCTGCTCAAACAGACTCCGCCCTTCTTCAAGCGACGTATCCAACCCGACCTGGCATCGGCGGAAAAAGAGAATATCTCCGAGCGAACCAATCCCCTCCGCCCGTGAAAATGAAGACAGCCGCACCCCTGAAGAAAGGGGCACGGCTGTCAAAATTGTCTGAAAAACTCGATCGTTTCGACGCGGAGTGAGGGGGTGAATGGGTGAGCGCCCCGCCCTGCCCCGCCGATGGTTTAATCCATGGCGATCTCGGCAACGGGCGCTTCGACCTCCTCGCCGTCGTCGAAAAGCACCCGAACGCGCTCCGGCAGGATCAAACGTCCTGTCCGCCCGCCCACGGTCACCCGAACCGTATCGAGCGGGCGAGGCTGTGGCGGCACCTCCGTTTCGAACATCGACCGTAAACCGGCACCGGCACGAACCGGCCGGCTCGGCGCAGCCCGCTCGGTGCCCTGCCCGTTCGGTAGCGCGGCGACTTCATGCCGACCGGCGTCGGGCAGAGCCTCGGATGCCTTGAGCCCCGCGATGAATCGGCCGCCCTCGGCGAGGGTGACGCTCTCATCGCCGAGTCCCGCGACATAGGCGCGCACCGCGTCGCCATGGATGCGGGCAGCCCGGTGCAGGTCGTAGAGCAACCGGATCGGCATCTGGTCGATCGCGGCTCGCAACCAGGGCGCCATGTCGGCACAGGCGGCATAGAGCGATACGAACTGCTTCGATCGGCCGAGCGCGCGGGCGATCTCCGCCTGGGTGACGCCGGCGCCCAACATGCGTTCGATCCCGGTCGCCAGATCATGGGGGGTCAGGCCTGCGCGCTGATCATTCTCAACGATCTGATCGGCGAGCGTGTCGGCGCGGTTCACCACCGCCATCACGATCGCCGGGATGGTCTCGCGTCCGGCAAGGCGCGATGCCCGAAAGCGCCGCTCGCCAACGCGGATGACGTGAAGGCCGTCGCCATTTTTCGGGGCGACGATGATCGGCTGCAGGACGCCGCGCGCGGCGATCGAGGCAGCAAGATCCTTGAGCTCCGTCTCGTCGAACACGCGCCGCGGATTTTCCGGATCGGCCATGATCCAGTCGAGCGGCAGATCCTCGACGCGTCGCGCGCTATCGTGGAGACCGACAAGCAGCCCGAACTCTTCGGCGCGCTGATCGAACTTGCCCATCACGCCGCACTCAAATGGCGGACGTCCATCCGGCGCACGATCTCCGCCAGGATCGGCCGGATTTCGTCAGCCGCCGCTTTTGCGCCACTACCGGTTTCGCGCCAGACGGGATGATGCTGTTCGGCCGAATGCTTGTAGGTCGGCCGCGCCTTGATAAAGGCGGGGAACATCAGCTTCTCGCCAACCGCGCGGGCGAGCTTGACCGCATTGTCCATTTCGCGACGGTCGAACGGATTGACCATCGAGGGCAACAGCCCGAGAAAATCGACCTTGCGCCCGCCGCGCGCGCCTTCCGCCTTTTTGAGCGCGGTGAGCAGCATCTTGGCGCATTCGATCGAATCCTCGGCGACCTGGACCGGCGCGATCACTGCGTCGGCCACCGCCATGGCGCTCAAGGTCAGCTCATCCCATTTGGGACCGGTGTCGATGACAATATGGTCAAAATGGGCACCCAACGCGGGAAACCGGCCAAGAAAATCGCGCACGTCACCCGCTGCCTTGACCATCTGCAGCCGCGGATCGGCGGCGAAGACCGTGATGCCGGGCGCATCGGTAAGCTCGAGCCGCGCCTCGGGATCGAACAGGTCAGCCGCGAACCACCCGGTCCGCTCGCTGGCGAGCCGCCGCGTGGAACTGCCCTGCGGATCGAGGTCGAGAAAGGCGATGCGATTGCCGCCTTGCTCGGCCAGATACCAGGCGAGATGCGTGGCGAGGAAGGTCTTGCCGACCCCGCCCTTGAGCAGGCTGACGACGATCGTCTTCATGGGCACAGCGCCGTCACGATTCATAGTCGTCGGGACCATCGCGCAGATTGCGCTCATAATGGTCGCGCGATGACCAGTCGCCACCGCCGCCGATCCCCGGGCCGACATAGCGAAACAGGTAAACGGTGATGGCGAAGCAGACGAATGCGAATACGAACGCATGGTCGGGATGGCGGGAAAAATAGTCGGCCACGACGAGTCTCCTTGGCATGTTCGAGGGACACCGATCGGTCCCCTCACCGCGCAGCAAGACGCGGCCGCTTTCGCCGCGCAGCCTCTCCTCTCGTGCCGGGGAGCAAGGCCCGATGGGACGTCCGGGCGGCACCGCCGACAGTCTGCTCAAGCAGACTTTTCGGCTATCCCCCCGGTCGGGGGGATGGCCGGGGTCACTCGCCAGGGATGGGAAATCTGGTCTGCCGACGCCGGGCGCAACCGGGTGACGCAAAGCGATCCACGCGGGCGGCACCGGCGAATTCCTTCGGTAAAATGGTGGCCCCGACAGGGTCGGGGCCATGATCGCTCAATATTCGTGGGTGAGAAGCAGCGTCAGCACGCGGGTGGTGACATCGGGGTCTGTCGAGTCAGGCGATCCGTATGTCAGCGCGCGATCATAATAATCGATCTTCCAGTACAGGGCCTCGCCCGAAAACTCGAAGCGGCCGAAATCACGCTCCCCATGCGGATCGACGTCGGGACCAAAGGCGTCATAGTCGCGCACCGTGCGCAGCAGTTCGGCGCGGCGCTGGAACCCGCGAAACAGACTGGTATCGCCGATCAGGTCGGCGACCCCGGCGGTCATGACCACCTGGTTGACGCCCGGGTTATGGATGGACTGGCGCAGGGCATCATTGAGCCGCGCGATGGTCGCGATGCGCTGGTCTGCGGATAGGACTTTGTCATTCTGGGGGTCGGCCATGACGTTTGACTTTCCAAGCTGTGTCAGACCCCGCCGATCGGGGCCTTCCGACAGGCGACCGGACCGCCGGGGCTTAGCGCGCCCGCGCACCCGACAGGGTCGCAACGGATGTGGAGGAGCCCGGCACCGGGCTTGCGCTGGCAAGTGCCGCGGCGAGGACGCCAAGCCAGGAAGGGGCCGTTGGTGCGGCGGTCAGAGGTAATAAGGAACGGCATGGCTGACTTTTCGGACGTGCTGCTGGACGCGCGAGCGAGGGCTTCGCTATCATTCCGATCATGACAGACACCGCCCGGATCATTGCCCTTTGGCCGCGCTGGACATCAAGCGTCGGCGCGATGCAGCGGCTGCAGATTCAGGTTCGTACCCAGTGCCGCCGCTGCGGCGCCCTGATGCGCGCCGACCTGGACGAACTGGTCGCCCGCTATGGCGGGAATGCGTCGTTGATCGATCGCCAGGAGCGATGCCGCATGGTCGCGTGCGATGGCGCGACCTTCTACCTCGCGGCTCGGCGCTATGGTGGACCGTGGCGCGTTCTGCTGGACGATGCGGCCCTGCGCGAGGGGCTGACCATATGCCCACCAGCCCATCTCGCCCTTGGGCGAGCAGCCCCTTCAGCCGATATCGCAGGGGTGCTGGTGCCGCAGCGCCGTTGATACCTTACCACGGCAGGGATCGTGACCCGGATGGGCCGAGACCCGGCACGGGGCTCGGGGCGTCAGCCTAGAGCCCGGCCCGGTGCAACCGGGGCCGCCTGACCGCTCAATCCGCTTTCGCAACCTTGAGATCACCGAACAGACGAAGCAATATCGCGTCCAAGGTTGAGACCTGCTCAAACCTGGTTATCCGGATCTTGCGATGGCCCGGCCGCGCATTCTTCTCGCCCTGCGTCGTCCCCTTGCTATGTTTGGCGACGGCGAACGCACTGATGTCGGGAAGAGGCTCACCCGGCCCCGCGCCGAACCACAGATAATGATCGAAGACGAGATCCGGCGTCACCACGATCCAGACGACGCATCCGCTCGGCTTCTCCATCAGCTTGAGACTGATCTTGACCTCGTCTGTCTTGCCGCCGACCATTTTGGTCTTGAACTGGATATGGCGGGTTACGCGACCTCGGGCCATGACCAGGTCATAGCCGCCCGCGTCGAATTCGGAGCGCAAGACCTCGACGTCGGTCACACCCAGTTGCCAGAGCCTGCGCAGCGCTTCACCGACAAAGACATGCTCGACAATGCGTTCCCGCAGGGTCGAATGAATGAAGTGCGGATTCGCTTCCTCGGTAAGATCGTCCAATCAGCGCTCGCACAATAAGGGCGGGGGCGGGTGCCCCCGCGGAAGGTTTCAGCTGAACGGATCATATTCGTTGATGACGACCACGTCGCCGTCAAAGTCGTCGGCGGTGATGACGGCGAACTGGTTGCCGATCCCGATAACCATCGTTGCGATCATCAGGGTTTTGGAGAGGCCGAGCGCGTGTCTGCGGGCGATCTTGATGTCGGTGAACATGTCGAGGCTCCTTGAAAGCCGGCGGGTTCATTCCCGCTCGACTGGCGCCCGAAGTGTTCGGTGGGGGGCCGCGATCACTTTTTGCCGCAGGCCAAAAGCCGTAGCGAAGCGACCGGACCCTTTACGGGTTGATCGCATTAGGCCGCCCGCCGGACCAAGGATTGCGCCTCAAAGAGCGGGGTGAAGCTGCCGGTCGGAAGAGGTCATGGCCCCACCGGACAGATATCACCGGTTGCTTGTGTTTGCCTCATGTGAGACACATATCTGCATCAGATGAGGCAGGAGCAGCAGATGGCGAGCCAGCCCGTGACGATCGAGACCCTGCTTGGGGTTGCGCCCCGCAAGGGCGACACGCGCCTGGGGCTGAGCTATTCGATTCTCGAAGGCCTGCCGGTCGGCGCGCTCGACCATCTTGCCGACACCGTCGCGCCGGGCGACAGCCGCTTCAAGTTCCGCCTGATTTCCAAGGCGACGCTTGATCGCCGCAAGAAGTCGGCGTCCAAGCGCCTGACCAGCGAGGAAGGCGACAAGCTGGCCCGGATCGCCAAGGTGTTCAGCTTCGCGCTCGATATCTATAAGGATCCCGCCAAGGTCCGCGACTTTCTCGGCCGCGCGCATCCCATGCTCGACAACAAGCCGCCGCTCGACGTGGCGCTGGCGACGGGTCCGGGAGCCGATGTCGTCATCAACCTGCTGGGACGGGCGGCGTATGGCGGCGGGGCGTGAGCGCCCAGATCACCGACCGCGTGCTGACCTGTTTTCGGATCGGCGATCCCGATGGCGCGCATCCGATCTATGACAGCGAGGGCGCTCGGCTCTATCCGGGACGGTGGAACACCGCGGCCAGCCCGATCATCTACACGTCAGAACATTATTCGACGGCGATGCTGGAAAAGCTCGTCCACGCGAACACGGTGATGCCGCCCAACCAGCATTATATCCGCATCACCATCCCCAACGGCGTCAGCTACGAAGTCTTCCCGACCGCGAAATTCTCCGGGTGGGACGGCAAGCGCGAAGATATCTGCAAGGCCTTTGGCGAGGCGTGGTTCGCGGCGCAACGCTCGGCGCTGTTGCTGGTGCCTTCGATCCCGGCGCGGGTGGAACGCAACATCCTGATCAATCCAGCACATCCCGACGCGCAAGCCATCGGCTTCGATCTGCCCGAACCAATCTGGTGGGATGACCGGCTCTATGGCTGATCGCGCCTGACCGGCATATTTGCGTTGATCCTTGCGAACTGCCTTATTCGCCGACAGTCGAGCCGCCGGCATTGAGCAACTGCGAAACCGCCGTGACAATCTGGCCGATCGCGAAGGGCTTGGCGATCAGCACGCTGTTGGGGACGCCATGCGAGGTCCAGTCATGACCGCTCGCGCCCGACATATAGACGATTGGAATATCCGCTGTCAGTTCGCGAGCGCGTCGTGCGACATCCCAACCGGTCAGCTTATTCGGTACAAGATTTACGTCGGTGACGACCGCCCGGACGACCGAGTCCGCTTTCTCTAATAAAGTGATGGCATCCTCGGCGCTTTGAGCAGTCGCCACGGCATAGCCGGCATCTTCCAGGCCCGAGACAACGACCTCCTCGATCAATGTCTCGTCTGTTGAGTTGCACTGAGAAGTGACCCGGGATTTTCATTGAGAAGTGACCCGGGTGGGCGTGGATGATGTGCTGCCTGCGACGCGCAGGGTCAAGCGGGCGATTTGTCCTTTCTGGATTTTGGTGCGGCGGAACTGGCCCTGAAGCGGAA
>CALRRI020000040.1:0-34042 GCA_943370475.1 Hydrogenophaga intermedia | reverse complement strand
CGCCGATCTCGGCAAAGGCTGTATCCCAGTCGATTTCCTCCCAGCCGCTTTCGGTGCGCTTGACCGGGCGGCGCAGCCGGTCGGGGTCGTCCTGCAGATCGGCGAGCGCGGTCGCCTTGGGGCAGATATGGCCGCGGCTCAGCACATGGTCGGGATTGCCCTTGATCGAGACGATCTTGCGACCCTCTACCTCGATCAGCACGCCGCAATTTGCCTCGCACAGGTGGCATGTGCGCGCGTGGATGGTGGTGGCCGATTCGTCCGCCATGGCAGTCTCTCCCGTTATCATTGATGGGCAGGCTATCAGTGCACGCGATGGCTGACCAGCCACCCAAAACCGCGACTTTCCGTAGCGGTTGTCATGCGTCACTTGCACTAAGTCAGGGTCACTTGACATGGTCAGCGAATCAGGACATAAAGTAAGGGTAAGCTGACATTTGGTCAGTGAGCAATGACAGGACCCACCGATGGACAGGCCAGACCCGCCGCTCCCGACGATAGGCATCCGCAAGGCTTACGGCTGGGCTGCAGGCATGATGCTAGTGACCTGCGCGGTCTGCGCATGGATCAGCCTCCAGGCGCCGGACCCGGGATCGACGCAGTCGTCCGGAACCTCCGCACGGATTTTGCCGATCCTTCTGGTTCTCGCGTGACCGCATCGATATTCGCAGGTGGCACAAGGATGACACACGGATGGAAGACATGAAGAACCGTCTCAAGGTGCTGCGCGCCGAACGCGACTGGAGCCAGGCCGAACTCGGCGCGCGGCTCGATGTCTCGCGCCAGGCGATCAACGCGATCGAGACCGGAAAATACGATCCGTCGCTGCCGCTGGCCTTCCGGATCGCACGGCTGTTTGACATGGCTATCGAGGAGATATTCGATGACGAGTTCACCGGAGGCACCCATGGTTGAGGGCGACTGGCAGGCGCGCGCCAAGCAGCGCAGCCGCCGGATCAATACGGTCATAGGCGCCCTGTTCTGCGTGGGCCTGGTGTCCGGCTTTCTCGTCGGCTTTTTTGAAGACGAGAACACAGGCCTGGTCGCGGCCAACAGCATCCCGCCCTGGCTGGCCGTGGTCAGCGCGATCGTTTTCGTCATCTCCATCATCTACGGATCGTGGAAGCTGATGCAGGTTTCCGACGAACTGGAACGGGTGATCCACACCAAGACCACGGTCGTCGCCGGCAATGTCATGCTCACGGGCTATCCGACCTGGTTCATCCTGTGGAAGGGCGGCATCGTGCCCGAACCCGATGCACTCTGGCTGTTTCTCGCAGGCATCATCAGCAGCGCGCTGGCCTATGTCTGGTACAAATATCGTTGATTTCGTTCGTTATTTCCCCGCCCCTCAAGAAAGGCATTTTCTCGCATGATCACCCTGTTCAACACCCTGCGCACCGGCGCTGCGACGATGACGCTGGCCGCTGTCGCCACCATCGGCTTTGCCAGCACACCTTTGCTGGCGCGTGACCAGACCAGCGTCGCCGAGGCGCTGGGCCCGGCGCCTGCCGCTGCCGCGGCAACGCAGGACGTCAATCCTGCAATGTGGATGGTCCGCGACAAGGACACCACCATCTATCTGTTCGGCACGGTGCATGTCCTGCGTCCCGGCCTCAACTGGCTGAAGGACGATGTGAAGACCGCGTTCGACGCTTCGGACGAACTGGTGCTGGAGGTGCTCGAGCCTTCCGACCCGACCGCGATGCAGACGATCGTCAACACTTTGGCCGCAAACCCGCAGGGCATCACGCTGCGCAGCCTGCTGACCCCGCCGGTGCTGGCCAAGTACGAGAAGACGCTGGGCACCCTCAACATTCCGCCGGTTGCGCTTGATCAGTACGAACCCTGGTTCGCCAGTGTCACGCTGACCACCGTTCCGCTGCTGATGAAGGGCTATGACCTCAACAGCGGCGCGGAAAAGATCCTCACGGCCGCAGCCAAGCAGCAGAGCAAGCCGCTGGGCCAGTTGGAAACCGTCGAGCAGCAGCTCGGCATTTTCGACAGCCTGGGCACCAAGGAGCAGGTCGAGTTTCTCGATGTGACGCTCGACGGCGTGCCCGAGGTCACCACCCAGATCGATGCGCTGGTCGATGCCTGGGGCAAGGCCGATCTGGTGACGCTCGACAAGTTGCTGAACGAGGGGATGGAAAGCTATCCCGGCCTGTATGACGCGCTGCTGACCAACCGAAACGCCAATTGGGTGAAGTGGATCAAGGCGCGGATGGACAAGCCGGGCACGGTGTTCATGGCCGTCGGCGCGGCACACCTTGTCGGCAAGGACAGCGTGCAGGCCCAGCTGGCGACCGCCGGGATCACCAGCACCCGCGTGACCAAATAAGGATCGGACTGCAACCCCGATACCCTGCCAGCGCGCAAGCGTTGGCAGGGTTTATGCGTTGAGCGTCGCGTTGCGGAAGCAGGCGCGGACCTCTTCGACAAAAATTTCCGGCACTTCCAGCGCGGCAAAATGCCCGCCGTGATCGACCTCGTTCCAGTAGATGATGCTGCTGAAACGCTTTTCGGCCCAGCGACGCGAGGTCTGGAACAGCTCCTTGGGGAAGATTGTTCCGCCCATCGGCAGGCTGACCGGATCAAAGCCCATGTTCGAAAAGCTGTGCCAGTAGAGCCGCGCTGACGAGGCCGCCGAGTTGGTCAGCCAGTACAACGTGATCGTGTCGAGCAGCGCATCGCGGCTGAAGCCCGAAAAATGGTCGTCGCAATCCGACCAGTTGCGGAATTTCTCGAGGATCCACGCCATCTGCCCGACCGCGGAGTCGGCGAGCGCATAGCCGATGGTCTGCGGCCGCGTCTTCTGGATCGAGGAATAGCCGCTTTCCTTCTCCTGATAATATTGCATCCGCGCCGCCGCGCGCTTTTCGAGGTCGCTCAGGTCCGCCATCGTCGTAGGGTCCGGTAGCGCCAGCACCATGTTCGAATGTACCGCCGCGCATGCGCCCAGGTTCTGCCGCGCGATCTCCAGCGTCACGCCCGAACCCCAGTCACCGCCCTGCGCGAAATAGCGGTCATAGCCCAGAGCCAGCATCAGGTCGTTCCACACCGTGGCGATCTTGCCGATGCTCCAGCCCGGCTCAGTAGGCTTGCCAGAGAAGCCGAAGCCGGGGAGCGAGGGGATGACGAGGTGGAAGGCGTCGGCGGGGTCCTCCGGGTTGGTCAGCGGCGCGATCACCTCGATGAACTCCAGCACCGATCCGGGCCAGCCATGGGTCATGATCAAGGGACGCGCGCCTTCGTGGCGAGAGCGGATATGCAGGAAGTGGATGTCCACCCCGTCCAGTTCGATCAGATATTGCGGATAGGCATTCAGCGCCGCCTCGCATGTGCGCCAGTCATAGCCATCCGCCCAATAGGCGGCGTAATCCTTGACCACCGCCAGCGGGATGCCCTGATCCCAGTCGTCGACCGTCTCCTTTTCGGGGAGACGGGCGTTCGCGATCCGCGCCTTGAGGTCGTCCAGCGCGGACTGGGGGATGTCGATGGTGAAGGGGCGTGGCTGTGTCATGCATCAAGGCTAGACCGGCGCGGGGGCACCGCGCAACTGACAATCGTGTCAGCGATCAGACCGGCTTGGCGCCCGACCCCTGCCCGCCCCTATTGGCATAGTCCTGGGTGCCGAGGTGATAGACCTTGTCGCCGCCCAGCACCGCCTGGTTGGAATAGGTGAACCCCGGGTTGAGCCCGCGATACAGATCGTCGAAATTGCGCTCGACCGTCTTGCGAAACAGCTCCTCGAAGCTGTCGATCACGAAATACGTCGGCTGCATGTCAGAGATGACGTAATCGGTGCGCATCACCCGGTCGACCTCCAGATGGATGCGGTTGGGCGACAGGCCTTCGACCGAGAATTTGGCTTCGAGCGGCCCGGACAGGATACCCGCGCCATAAGCCTTGATGCCATCGGCCTCGCGGATCAGCCCGAATTCGACCGTGTACCAGTAGAGCGCCGACAGTGCCTTGAGCCGATTGTACGCCAGCGCCTTCCATCCGGCGCGGCCATATTCCTGCATGTAATCGGCATAGACCGGATCGGTCAGCATCGGCACATGGCCGAACACATCGTGGAACACGTCGGGCTCGGAGATATAGTCGAACTGCGCGCGCGAGCGGATGAAATTGCCCGCCGGAAAGCGCCGGTTGGCGAGGTGATAGAAGAACACGTGATCGGGGATCAGCATCGGCACCGGCACCACCGACCAGCCGGTGATCGGCTGCAGTTCCTCGCTCAACGCCTGAAAGTTCGGCACGCCGCCACGCCCGAGATCGAGCCGGTCCAGCCCCGCCATGAAGCTGCTCGCCGCGCGGCCCGGCAGCACCGCCATCTGCTGGGCGAACAGATCGTCCCAGATGCCGTGCTCTTCAGCCGTGTACACGCGCTGCTGCGGTTCCAGCCAGTCCTCGCCCAGATATGCGGGGCGCTGGAGCGGCGCGACGCAGGTCTCAGCAGGCACATCGGGAATGACCGAATAATCGACCGCGTCGGGCCGGATGAGAAGGTTTTCCATGCTGCGTCCCCTGCTGCAAAAACTCTGGGGCGGAGAAATACCACGACGGCTGGGAAAAATCCTGCCTCATTCTTGCCACTGAGCATCCGGAATGGATCAGGCCTTTCGTTTTGCGGCTCCATCTGGCAGAGTCTTGCGATGATCGATCTGGAACCGGAAGATATCCGCATCCTGCGCGCGTTGCAGGACAACGGCCGCATCACCAATGCAGAGCTCGCCGAGACTGTCGGCATGTCCGCCTCTCCCTGCTGGCGGCGGGTGCGCAAGCTGGAGGCCGACGGCGTGATCCGTGGCTATGCCGCAAGGCTCAGCCGCCGCGCGCTGGGCCTGGGCGTGCTCGCCTATGTCAGCGTCGAAATCGCCGACCATAGCGAGGCCGTGACGCGTGCGTTCGAGGCGGCGGTGGCCGATCTCGACGAGGTGATCGCCTGCCACCAGGTCACGGGCGGCGCAGACTATATCCTCACCGTGGTCAGCCAAGACCTCGACAGTTATGCGGACTTCGCGAACAAACGGCTGCGCCCGATCGCGGGCATCAAGGCAATCAGCACGAGCTTCGTGCTGAAGGAGGCGAAGGCGCAAAGCGGGTTGCCGGTTTAGGGGGTAGCAAGGCCAAGCCTACACCCCGTGCCGATCCACGCAAATCAGGGGACAGTGTTTTGCGCCAAACATGACCCCTCACTTCTCTGGCAAGACATGCGGCAAGAGAAAGATCCGAGACGCGATCCAAACCGCAAGGGCGATAAAGGCGAACAATCCGAACAGCTCCGTGCGGGATTGCGCGCTACCCTTTAAGCCCCAGAAAGCTGCAATAGCGGCTAAGGGAATGGAAAAATTTTTCGGGATCATCAACTGAGTTTGGCAGTGCTTACACGTGAACGGCGTGCCTATCTTGAGGTAAAAATTAGCCAACGGGATTGAGGTCGAACAACGTGGACAGCCAGGGGTGAAGATACTCATTGTTTTGCAATAAATGTCTCTTCATTTTCCGCCAAGCGGTGATTGAAAAAATTGCTTACCGTTGGATGCAGCCGTCACTCGGTGCAAACACTGGCAGTGCAAATCAACGCTAACGCACTGTCTGCGCCAGACGCACGTCCTCGCCACCCTAACTCGTTTCAGGGTCAATTTCACCCTGCATGGCTTCGGCTTCTGCGGCACGATGGATGCTGAATCGCGTTCAGCATGAGGTGGGTCGTCCTGTGTCGAGACTGTGCAGACATCGTGAGCCCAGCGGTTAGAATACCGGTCAATAATTCGATGGAACCGGCTTCACCCCAGCAGCTTTCGCACGGACCTCTGCACGCGCCAGCCCCGCGCGTTTGCTGGCTGTCCGACGCGCGCCACCATTGCGGCAGGGCTCGATCGCCAGCACCCCACTGTCCCGCGACAGCGTTGCCTTGCGCGCCTGCACACCTTCCAGATAGCTGCCGAGTTCAAGCGTCTTCATCTGTCAGCAGATAGTCCAAGATGCGCAGGATTGCCAGTTTCCTCAATTATGCGCCGCCGTAGGTAAGCAAGATCCAAACCCTCGGCGAAAGCAAACAGAGCCTTGGCCTGCTCGAGCATCGATAAATCGCCGCCAGCCACCTCATGCTGTCCCAGCCTGTCCGCGATCATGTCCTCAACTGCGGGAAGAACCAGCGCAGCGCCGTCACGGACGGCCAATTTGAGACACCGCGCCCGATCTGCTCGTCCGTCGAAATAACCACCGGACACTTGCTCAACAGCAAACTGCGGGTGATCTGGGTGATACCAGCCACGACCATGAATGGCTTTGTCATCATCGACAAAGCCCGCAACGGCCATCGCCCTTTCAAATGCGGCATCGTTGCCAGCGACGACATCGAAGTCAGCCGACATGAAGGCACCGTCAGTATGGATAGCAGCAGCAGCCCCGCCCACGAGAATGGCAGTATGGCCTGTTGCTGACTCATAAGCTGAAAAGGCTACAGCCAGAGGATCCAGCGCGGCAAGATATTCGGGCGGAAGCGACATCGGAGGAAGCTTATCGCTTTACCCGATCGTTCTCAACCTGCCCCTAGCCCGCAATCACCCCATAGAGATCATGCTCGTCGGCATCCTCTACCAGCACATCGACGAACGATCCTGGCGCCAGCCCCTCCGGCACATCGCGCAAGTACACATGGCCGTCGATCTCCGGCGCATCGGCCTGCGAACGACCGGTCGCGCCGACCGAGCCGTCTTCCTCGTCCGGCTCGCCGACCTCGTCGATGATCACCGGCAGCGTGCGGCCAACCTTGGCGGCGAGTTTTGCGGCGCTGATCGCGGCGGTCTTTTCCATCAGACGCTGGTAGCGCTCTTCCTTGATCTCTTCGGGCACCGGATCGGACAGGTCGTTGGCGGCAGCGCCCTCGACCGGCTCGAAGCGGAAGCCGCCGACGCGGTCGAGCTGGGCTTCGTCGAGCCAGTCGAGCAGATACTGAAAGTCCGCCTCGGTCTCGCCGGGGAAGCCGACGACGAACGACGAGCGGATGGTGATGTCGGGCGCGATCTGCCGCCACGCCTTGATCCGGTCGAGCACCTTGGCCTCGTTCGCCGGGCGCTTCATCCGCTTGAGAACGGACGGCGCGGCGTGCTGGAACGGGATGTCGAGATAGGGCGTGAGCAGTCCTTCGGCCATCAGCGGGATGACCTGGTCGACATGCGGGTACGGGTAGACATAATGCAGCCGCACCCAGGGTGCCTTGCCCTTTGCCGTGCGCAATCCGCCCAGCTCGCGCGCCAGATCGGTCATGTGCGCGCGCACCTGCCGGCCCTTCCACTCGCGCGGCTCGTGCCGGGTATCGACGCCATAAGCCGAGGTATCCTGGCTGATCACCAGCAGCTCGCGCGTGCCTGCGGCGACCAGCTTTTCCGCCTCGCGCAGCACCGCATCGATACGGCGGCTGGCCAGATCACCGCGTAAGGACGGGATGATGCAGAACGAGCAGCGGTGGTTGCAGCCTTCGGAAATCTTGAGATAGCTGTAGTGGCGCGGGGTCAGCTTGATGCCGCCTTCGGGCACCAGATCGATGAACGCGCCGCGCGCCGGCGGGGCGGCATCGTGGACAGCCTGGACGACGTCCTCATACTGATGCGCGCCGGTGACCGCGAGCACATCGGGGAAACGCGCGCGGATCACGTCGGCCTCGTTGCCCATGCAGCCGGTGACGATGACGCGGCCATTCTCGGCCATCGCCTCGCCGATCGCCTCAAGGCTCTCTTCCTTGGCACTGTCCAGGAAGCCGCAGGTGTTCACGAGCACGACGTCGGCACCGGCGTAATCGGCGGACATCTGATAGCCCTCGGCCCGCAGTTTGGTGAGGATGCGTTCGGAATCGACCAGGGCTTTCGGACAGCCGAGCGAGACCATGCCGACTTTCGGCGGGGCGGGAATAGTGATGGGGCTGGACATGATGGCCGGGCGCATAGGCGTTTTGCGCGCCTTTGTCATGGATGAAGTGAACGCCGGAGTTCAGTGAGCTTCTGCGATACGGTGCGGGTCGCGCGCAACGTCCCTCGACTTCGCTCGGGAACTCGGAAAAAGGGTAGCGCCTAGAGTGAGCTCCCCCCTCCCCGTTTGTCCCGAGCGAAGTCGAGGGACGTAGGCGTTACGGAAACCGAGCACATCCCTCAGGTTCCTCGGCAAACAGCACACGCCCCACAGCATAGGCGGCCAATGCCCCCGCCAGCTGCATCGCGACGAACATCGGGACATCGGCCGGGGCAATCCCTGCAAAGCTGTTCGACAGCGACCGCGCCACGGCGATCGCGGGATTGGCAAAGCTGGTCGAGCTGGTGAACCAATATCCCGCCACGATATACAGTGCCACGGCAGCGGGGACGTTCTCGGGCCGGTAACGGACGCTGCCCAATATCGCCAGCAGCAGCCCGAATGTGGCGATAAACTCGCCCGCCCATTGGCCGACGCCGGTGCGCGCCTTGGTCGAAATCTGGATGATCGGCAGATCGAACATCACATGCGCCGCCCAGATGCCCAATATGCCGCCTGCCAGTTGCACGACGACAAAGGCGAGCGCCTCGCGCGTTGCGATCTCTCCGCGCAGCCGCATCACCAATGTCACCGCCGGGTTGAAATGCGCGCCAGAAATCGGGCCGAAGATCGTGATCAGCACATAGAGGATTGCGCCGGTGGCGAGCGTGTTGCCAAGCAGCGCTACTGCGACATTGCCCCCCGCCAGCGCCTCGGCCATGATCCCGGAGCCGACGACACACGCAAACAGCAGCGCCGACCCAAGCCCCTCAGCGATCAGCCGCCGCGCCTGTTGCCCCATGTGTCGCCCCCTCGAATCGCCCGATTGCCTCAAGCCGACGCTGGAGCGTTTGCCGATCGGCGGCAAGGTCCAGTTCCAGCAAAGCCGCGATCCGCGCGTGCATCTGGTAGAACGCGGTTTCAAACGCCGCCCTTTGCCGCTCGCCTTCCACGGCGGCCGGATCGGGAATGCCCCAGTGCGCCTTGACCGCGCGGCCCGGGAAGATCGGGCAGACCTCGCCTGCGGCATTGTCGCACACGGTGATCACGATATCGATCGGCGGCGCGCCCGCCGCTGCGAACTCATCCCAGCTTTTCGAGCGGAAATCGCCGGTGATCCCGCGTTCCGCCAGCAGCGTGAGCGCCATCGGGTGCGGCTCGCTTTTGGGGAAGCTGCCAGCCGAGGCCGCGCGCAGCCGGCCCCCACCCAGATGGTTGGCGAGGGCCTCTGCCAGGATCGAGCGCGCCGAATTGCCGGTGCACAGGAACAGGATGCTGGTCATCGCGATACGGGCCTCACATCGTCGGGCAGCAGGTCGCCTCGGGCGCGCTCAGCGCACCCTTGGCCACCGGGCCGGGGTCGCCGTAGACCGTCGCCTCGCCATCGGTGTAAAAGGCTTCCCACACGATGCCATTGGGGTCCTTGACCCAGCTCTTTTCGGATCGGGCATAGCAGCATGTGGTCTTGCCCTCTTCCAGCACCGGCTGATCGGCCTTGGCGAGGCCCGCATAAACCTGGGCCAGTTCGTCGGTATTTTCCGCCTGGATGCCCAGATGCTCGATACCCTCGCTGGTGCCGCAGCCGGCCAGCGAGATCGCGAAATTGACGCGCGGGTCTTCGAGCTGCCACTTGGCATAATCGCTCTTGACCACTGTCGGCTCGGCACCGAACATGGCGGAGTAGAAGGCGATCGATCCATCGAGATCGCGGGTCTTGGCGTGGACATGCATGCGCTTCATCAGGTCTCTCCTTCGGGCTTCAAGGTTCAGCAGCCGGAGCCCCGGCAGCAGTTTTCGGTAAGAAAGCCGACCAAAGCGGCCATCGCGGCAAAGTCGGCGGAATAGATCAAGGATCGGCTCTCGCGGCGCTGCACGATCAGCCCCGCTTGCATCATCTGGTTCAAGTGGAAGGACAACGACGAGCGCGGGATGGCGAGCCGGTCGGCCAGATCGCCCGCGCTCACCCCGTCAGGACCCGCCTCGACCAGCAGGCGAAATGCCGCGAGGCGATGCTCTTGTGCCAGAGCAGCCAGCGCGGCGATGACGTCTGCGCTGCGCAGCGGTTCAGCCTTGCCGGCAACAATGGGCTGATCGGCGCAAAGGGAGACTTTCGATTCCATATTTCCAATATCATGGAAATGATGGAGCGCGTCAAGCTGCAAAAGCGGTAAACGCTTTGTGAACCATTTTGCCGCAATTTCGCCTCGATGTCCCCGCGTCCCGCAAACCTGCCCGTTCTGGCCCTTGCCGCTGCGCTGATGATCGCGGCCAGCCCTGCGACTGCGCAGGATGCGGCTTTGCAATGCGTGCCTTATGCCCGGCAGGTCAGCGGTATCGAAATTTATGGCGATGCGCACAGCTGGTGGCAGCAGGCCGATGGCCGCTATGAGCGCGGCAAGCACCCCTCACCCGGCGCGGTGCTGGCATTCAAGCCGCACCGGTCGATGCAGCTGGGGCATGTCGCAGCGGTCAGCAAGGTGATCGATTCGCGCAGGGTGCTGCTCGATCACGCCAACTGGTCGCCGATCAATGGTCGCAAGGGGCAGGTCGAGCGCGGCGTCCTGGCCGAAGATGTCTCGCCCGGCAATGACTGGAGCGAGGTGCGCGTCTGGTATTCGCCGATCGGCGCGCTGGGTACCACGCGCTATCCGGCGCACGGCTTCATCTACCCGCGGGGTCGCAATCCGGGCGAGCTGCAGAGCCAACAGGTGCAGATCGCCTCGTCCGATCAGCCCAGCGGCAAGCTCAGCCGCGCTGAGCGCAAGGCACAACGCCAGGCAGAGAAAGAGGCCCGCAAGCGGCTCAAGCAGATCGAAAAGCAGCGCCGCCAATATGCGAAGTACCTGAAGAAGCAGCAGAAAGCCCAGCGTGAAAACGCCCAGGCGTCCATGCTTTCCGTGCCTCGGCTAGAGGCCGACCCGATTGGAGACCTGATCGCCCGTCCCGGCGGCTGAGACGCGCCTTATGCCTTGGCGACGGGGGCGTCGTCGCCCAGATCCTTGTACCACGCTTCGACCGGGCCGCTGAGCTTCAGCGTCAACGGCTGGCCCTTCCGGTCCATGGTCTTGCCGGCCTGGACGCGGATCCAGCCTTCGGAAATCGAATATTCCTCGACATTGTTCTTTTCGACGCCCTTGAAGCGGATGCCGATGCCGCGCGCCAGCAGGTCACCGTCGAAGAAAGGGCTGCGCGGGCTGATCGCCAGCCGGTCCGGCGGCACATCGGCAGCGCCGGTGGCGGCAGCGGGCGTGGTCTGGTCGGCGGTTTCCGGGGTCTCGGTCATGGTTCAGGTCCGTTCTGGCATATGCAAGCCGCGCCCTTAGCCAGCCCTAGCGGACATCGCAATAGACCTGCCGGATGATCCCCCGCTCCAGCAGTGTCTTGAACAGCCGCACCGCAAGGTTGGGCCTGGAAAGATCGGTAATCTCGCCTGCATCGTCCACCGCAGCGCTCGCATCGACCAATCGCAGGATGGCGCTCGGGTCGGTGGTCAGCACGCGGCCGCGGCGTGGCGTCGAGGCCGCATTGACGCCGACGACGCGGCCCTCGGCATCAAAGGTCGGACCGCCGCTGATCCCTCCCAGTTCGCCGTCGGTGGGCGGAAAGCGTTCTGCCTCGGCCCAGACCAGGATCGGCTCGGTCTCACCGCCGGGACCACCTCTTTGCGCATAAGCCGCGCCGATGAAGCGCGAAACGACCACCGAAGGTTCGCCTGCCGGAAAACCCATATGATAGCCGAGGCTGCCCTCGGGCGGAATGTCGTCGGTGAGCGCCAGGGCAAATTCGGGCAATGGCCCCTGGCGGATCACAGAGACGTCCGCCTCGCGGCTTTCGATCACATCGGATATCGCATCAATCCCGCCCTCTGCAACCAGACCGATCCGGTCGCACTGGTTGGTGACATGCTGCGCGGTCAGCCACGTGCCATCGCGATCGACGGCAAAGGCGGTTCCCTGGCTGTCCTGTTGTGGCCCCGGATCGGCGATGACGAAGCTCTCGCCGATATCGGGCAGCGGGCGGCGCGGGCTACGCGGATCATATTGCTCCACGCTGAGCGCCACATCGCTCCACTCGCCGGTATCGCCGCTGAACCAGACCCACAGCAGCACACCGCCCAGCACCCAGGGCAGGCATCCGCGCCGGTTGGAACCCCCTGTCCCACTCATGACCGGACCGGTGCCGGGGAACCAATGGCGCTGCTGTGCATAATACTGACGCTAATGCCATCGGCGACAGAATCAAGCTTGGTCACGGGCAATCCGCGCAACAAGTCATCAAGCCAGTGATCCAAGACAATGTGCTTGATCCAAATGAACAGTCATTGACACTGTCATTAATTGAGCGTTCAGGCACTCAGATCTCATCCAATATTATGTGACATATTGGCCACGCTCTTCTGACATTGTTCACAGCGTCGGAACCGTTTGGCCAGGCCATAGGTTTGGCATGCGTCTGAATACCAAAAAGCAAGGACGCAACATATGAAGAACCCCATCAAGATTTCCGCGGTTTCGGCCATCGCCATCGCGATGCTGGCCACTCCGGCATTCGCCCAGACGGTCAAGGAAGACACCGATTTCGACGGCGTCTACGTCGGCGGCCATTTCGGCTACTCGGCACAGTCAAGCCCGCGCGGCGAAGGCGTCACCTTCGACACCAACGTCGATGGCGATTTCAGCGACACGGTCCGCACCACCACCGGCGCCAATGCATTCAGCACCGGCTTCTGCCGTGGCGCTGCGCAGACCAGCGTTGCCGCTGACGGATGCCGCCAGGACCAGAACGGCATCGAATACGGTGTCCGCATCGGTGCCGACAAGCGTTATGGCAATTTCGTCATCGGCGCACTGGTTGAAGGCAGCCGTTCGGAAGCCAAGGATTCGGTCACCGCATTCAGCACCACGCCTGCAAACTACGTGTTCACCCGTGAGCTGGATTATGCCGTGTCCGCACGCGCTCGCGCCGGTTACACCCCGGGCGGCGGCATCCTGTTCTATGGTACCGGCGGCGCCAGCTATGGCCGCATCGACAACAGCTTCCGCACCACCAATGGTGCCAATGCGTTCACCGGACGCAACGGCAAGGATTGGTCGTGGGGCTGGCAGGCCGGCGGCGGCGTTGAAGCCAAGATCGCTCCGAACATGAGCATCGGTCTGGAATATCTGTACAACACCTACACCAACGATGATTACGTGGTGAACGTCAGCCGCGGTACCGCGCCTGCAACCAACCCGTTCCTGTTGGCCGGTGGTCAGACCGACATGCGTCGCAGCGACCCCAATTTCGAATTCCACTCGATCCGCGTGACCACCGCGTTCCGTTTCTGATCGACCGAATTTCGGTATTCCAATGATGGATGGCGGGGCCTCGCAAGAGGTTCCGCCATTCGCTTATCCGGCAACCGCAGCCGCGTTGAGCGATGCCAGCGCAATCTTGGTCATCGCCAGGAAGATCGCCGCGGCCACCTGATCTTCCTCGATCCGCTTCGACAGATTGCCGATCATCAGATCGACCACGCGAAACGCGATCAGCTGCAGGATCAGGGTGACGCTTCCCCAGATCACCACATCCCAGACATTCACCGATGCGGCGAGACAGAATGCCAGCGGCAGCGCGAGGCCCAGCGCCGCGCCACCCAGCGACACTGCAGCCGAGATATTGCCATTGCGGATCAGTGCAAACTCGTTGTGCGGGGTGATCCACATGTACAGCGCCAGAGCCAGCGCCCAGGCCGCGGTCGCGGAGCCCAGATGCAGCATGAAGATCGGCAGCCCGGCAAACAGGCTCTGGATTACGGGCATGGGATCGGTCATGGCTCAAACTGTTGACCCGAAACCTCCGGACGATCAAGTCCGTTCCGAAACTGTCCCTCCCCCCCGGCAACCAGGCAGCCTTATGCGCATCTGCATTCTCATCCCCGCCGACATCGACCTCGACCGCTATGATGACTGGCGCGATCAGGCGATCCTGATCGAACCCCTGCTCGCAGCGCACGGACTTTCCGTCAGCTGGCGCGCATGGACCGATCCTGCGCCGCTCGATTGCGATCTCGTGCTGCCGCTGATGGCCTGGGGCTATCACCGCGACCTGCCGCGCTGGCAGGAACAGCTCGACCGCTGGCAGGGCACGCGGTTTCTCAACCCGCTCGAAGTGCTGCGCTGGAACACCGACAAGCGCTATCTTCTTGAGCTGGAACGCAAGGGTGTGGGAATCGTGCCGACGCGCTTTCACGACCAGCTTGGAGCAGCCGATCTGGCCGAGGCGCGCGCCGCCTTTGGCACCGGCGATCTGGTGATCAAGCCGCCGGTGTCTGCGGGGTCGGACCATACCTGGCTGCTGCGGGGGGCCGCCCCGTGCCCAGCCGACGCGCTGGGGCGGGCGATGCTGGTCCAGCCAATGATGCCGGCCATCGCATCGGAAGGCGAATATTCGCTGTTCTGGCTGGCGGGCGCGTTCGCCCATGCCATCATAAAGCGCCCCGCCGATGGCGATTTCCGCGTGCAGGGCCAGTTCGGCGGGCAGAGCCGCGCGATTGATCCGCCTGCTGCGGCCAAGGCGCTGGCGCTCGCCACGCTGGAAGCGATCGATGCAGAGCTGCTTTACGCGCGGATCGACATGGTGGGCGATGGCCAGGGCGGCTACTGTCTGATGGAAATCGAGCTCATCGAACCATGGCTGTCGCTCGACCGCACCGCCGATGGCGGACAGGCCTTTGCCGCTGCAGTCGCTGCTGCCGCGTCGCATCCAGCCAGCGCCGGTTAAGGTCGCAGCGAGCAACACGCACGCGAACCACCGACAGGATATGTGATTAATGCTGATTTCCCCCGCCCTCATGCTGATCGCCGCGCTGCAGGTAGGCCCTGCGGATGCCAACGCCCCTGCGCCGCTGCCTGCGCAGAGCGCGCCCCGGCCCGACCAGCCGCAGGACGGCCCCAGCGCGCCCGCCTTCAATGCACCGCTGGCCGATGAACCGCGGTTCGATGCGTGCATGGACATGGCCACCGACGATCCGGCGAGCGGCATCATGGCGGCGAACGAATGGCTGATCGCGGGCGGCGGCTATTTCGCACGGCATTGCCTGGGCTTTGCCTATGCCAAGGATGGCCGCTGGAGCGCAGCGGCAGATGCGTTTGTCTCGGCCGCGCGCGATGCCGAACGGGCGCATGACAGGCGCGCCGCCAATCTGTGGACACAGGCCGGCAATGCCGCGCTGGCATCGGGCGATTCGTCGCAGGCGCTGACCTATTTCGACGCCGCGCTGGCGCAGGGAATGGCCGATGGCCTGCTGCTGGGCGAACTGCATCTCGATCGCGCACGAGCCCTGGTAGTGGCGGGCCGCACCGACGAGGCAGAGATCGCGCTTGCTGAAGCGCACCGGCTGGCACCCGAAGACCCGCTCGCCTGGCTGCTGTCGGCCACGCTGGCGCGCCGCCTGGGCAAGCTTGATCGCGCACAGGCCGATATCGACATCGCCGCGCGCCTCGCCCCGCGCGATCCCGAAGTTGCGCTGGAGGCAGGCAACATCGCCGCGAGCGCAGGCCAATACGACATCGCCCGGCGCAACTGGACCCAGGCCATCGACATCCGCCCCGAAGGCCCGGTGGCCCGCACGGCGCGGGGACATCTGACAGAGCTCGACAAGGCCGGGGCAGAGAGCGCTCCACCAGCCAAGCCTTGATCCTCTCCCCTCCCAACAGGGAGGGGTGGCCGCAGGCCGGGGTGGGGTTGGACGCCAGATCCGACCCACCCCGGTCCCGCTGCGCAGGACCTACCCCTCCCGCAAGCGGGAGGGGAGAGCCTTCGGCTCAAACGGGAGCTAGAAAGCAGCCAATCAATCCAGGTAGAAATCCACCGTCGTCACGACGCGAACCTTCTTGAACGGCGTGTCGCTGACACCCCAGCTGCCGCCGCCGTCGCCATCGCGCGATTCGACCGAGAAATAGCCCTGGGTCGCGCTCTTGATGCCACCCACACCGGTACCGCTGTCCTGCGCAAACTGTTCGGCCGATGCGCGCGCATCCTTGGTCGCCTCGGCCACCATCTTGGGCTTGATATCGTTGAGCTTGGTGAAGCTGTAGGCCATGCCCGAGCCTTCCTCCAGAACGACACCGCGCCGGATCAGGTCGAACTGGCGCTTCACCGCCGCCTGTGCCTTCTTGATGTCGTTGGTGCGCAGCGACATGCGCTGGCGGATGGTATAGGTGGTGGAACCGTAATTGTTGTTGAACTGCGAGACATTGGCACCCGTCGGCTGCAGCGCGTCGCCATCAAAGCCGAGTTCGGTGAAGAACCCGCGCAGCGCCTTGCTGTCGGCATCGATATCATTCTGCGCGGTGGCCAGATCATCGGCCTGCGATGAATAAGCGATGGTCCAGGTGGCAAGATCGGCGGTCACATCCTTTTCCGCCAGCCCGCGCACGGTCACCGACCGGTCCGCCTGCTTGGCGCGCAGCAACCCGTCGCCCAGCAGATAGCCGCCGGCGATCATGCCCAGCGCCATGATCCCCGCGCCTGCCAGGAACACATTGCCCGACAGCCAGCCGCGTTTGCCCGCGCCGTCCGATTCCCCGCCCTCAACCATTTTTGAATGTCCTTCCAATGCCACGCGCACCGCCTATATCTGCTGGGCAACACCACCCTGACGGCACGACGGATCGATTAGCCTGGCTGCGATGAACCGTGTCTTAACTGCGATGAACTGAGGCTATCATAATGACCAAATATCTCCACACGATGATCCGCGTCACTGATCCGGAAGCGACGGTGCGATTTTTCGAGCTGATCGGCCTCAAGGAAACGCGGCGCTTCGACAGCGAGAAGGGCCGGTTCACGCTGATCTTCCTCGCAGCGCCCGGCCAGGAGGGCGTCGCCGAAGTCGAGCTGACGCACAACTGGGATCCGCAGGAATACACCGGTGGCCGCAATTTCGGGCATCTCGCCTATCGCGTCGAGAATGTCTACGAGACTTGCCAGCGGCTGATGGACGCCGGCGTGACCATCAACCGTCCTCCGCGCGACGGGCACATGGCGTTCGTCCGCAGCCCCGATGGCATCTCGATCGAACTGCTGCAGGAAGGCCATCTCGAGCCTGCCGAGCCCTGGGCGTCGATGCCCAATACCGGCGAGTGGTAAGCGACTGGTGACGCGCGGCGAAAACGGGGTTAAGCTGATCGCCGCCGGGGGCCTATAGAAGGATGAACTGCATGCGTACCATCCCTGCCATTCTGTGCCTCGCCGCCATCGCTTGCACCGCACCGCTGCTGGCCGCCGATTCCCAGAGCCCCGGTATCCGCGAGCGGACGCTCAGCGCCATCGAAGGTCTCGACGAGCGCGGCCAGAAGATCGCCAAGCTCTACCTGAAGGACCGTGTCGCGGGCGAA
The DNA here is from genome assembly GCA_943370475.1 of Hydrogenophaga intermedia. Classification (GTDB taxonomy): domain Bacteria; phylum Pseudomonadota; class Alphaproteobacteria; order Sphingomonadales; family Sphingomonadaceae; genus Blastomonas. The sequence continues at coordinate 16,643 of CALRRI020000040.1, read as the reverse complement.
CCCGTGGCATGCATCCCGCGCGTCCGCCTGCGCCGCTCGACCGCCGCCAGCGACGATGTGCTGCTGTATGACGATGGTTCGACAGTGTATGTCAACGCACCCTATCTGGGCTGCCCTCGCGCGCGCGAAAACACGATGATCTCGTCCACTCCGATCGGCCGCCTGTGCTCGGGCGATATCGTGCTGGTCCAGGACCTGCGCATCAACGTGCCCCTGGGCAGCTGTGCGCTAAGCGAGTTCGTGCCGTTCAAGAAGGTGAAGAAGGGCGGCTGAGGGGCAACCCTCTTCGCGGTGCCTTCGACAGGCTCAGGCTGAGCGGAGGTGGTGCGGCGTTAATTTCAAGGCGGGAAATCACAAAAACCCGCTCAGCCTGAGCTTGTCGAAGGCCCCGCGCTGACGCTCCTACTCGAACCCTGCCAGAAACGCCGAGACATTCGCGCCGAGTGCATCGATGGCATAGCCGCCTTCCATGACGATCACCGTCGGCAGAGCGAGCGCGGCGATGGATGCTGCGATCGGCGTGTAGTCCGCCGTCTGCAGCGCAAACTGCGAGATCGGATCGCCGGCAAAGGTATCCGCACCAAACGACACGCACAGCAGGTCCGCACCATAATCGCGGATGGCAGCAAGGCCCGTTTCCAGCGCGGTGGTGTAGGCGGCAAGGTCGGTCCCTCGCGGCAGCGGCAGGTTGAGCGTCGCGCCTTCGCCTGCCCCCTCGCCGCGCTCGTCGGTATGGCCCCAGAAGAACGGGTAATCGGTCGCAGGATCGGCATGGACCGAGACGAACAGCACATCGCCCCGGTCGTAGAAGATGTCCTGCGTGCCGTTGCCATGGTGATAATCGACATCGAGGATCGCGATGCGCTGCTTGCCCCCAGCAATCGCCGCCTCTGCAGCCACCGCGACATTGTTGATGAAGCAATAGCCGCCCAGATAATCCGCGCCGCAATGGTGCCCGGGCGGACGGCAAAGGGCGAAGGCTGCGCGGTCGCCTGCCAGCACCGCCTCGGTCGCCGCCAGCGTCGATTGCGCCCCCCAATAGGCGCTGGTCCAGGTGCCCGCCGCAATCGGGCTGGAGGCATCGAAGCTGAACTGGCCGAGGTCCGCATCAATGCGGCTGAGGTTCAGCGGACGCCGGCCCACCACCGGCCAGGCATAGCCATGCGCATCGCCATTGCGCCCCGCCGCTACCCAGCGCTCGTGCGCGGTCTGCAGGAAGGCGAGGTAATTGTCCTTGTGCACCCGGCGGATCGGTTCAAGCCCGGCATCGCGTGGTGCCTCAACATGGTCAAGCGCCTCTAGAACGTTTTCCATCCGCCCACGGTGCTCGGCATAGGGCACATAGGCCCCGTTGTGCAGCTCCATCGCGGGCGCATGGTCATGCTGGCGCGGATCGAAGAACGTCTTCATTGCGCGAACAGCTTCTTGAGGAACACCGTCTCCACCTCGCGGCGCAAATCGTTGTTCGCTTTCTTGAGGAAGCCGTGGCCCTCGTCGGCATAGAGCACGTACCACGTCTCCACGCCATTTCCGCGCAAGGCCGCGACCACCTGATCGGATTCGGACTGCGGCACGCGCGGGTCGTTCGCGCCCTGCATCACCAGCATCGGCTTGGTGATCTTGCCGACATTCTTGAGCGGCGCGATGCGTTCGTAGACCGCGCGCATCTTGGGGTCGCGCTCGTCACCATATTCGGCGCGGCGGTTGTCGCGACGATAGGCCTCGGTATTGGCCATGAAGCTGATGAAGTCGCTGATGCCATAGCGCTCCACGCCGCCGACCAGCCTGTCCGAATAGAAGGTCATGCTCGCCAGCGACATATAGCCGCCATAGGACTGGCCGTAGACCACGATGCGCTTGGCATCCATGCCGGGCTGCGCGCCGGCCCAGTCGATCAGCGCGCCGATGTCCTTGACGCTGTCCTCGCGCAGCGGGCCGTTGTCGAGGTTGAGGTATTTGGTGCCATAGCCATCCGATCCGCGCACATTGGGCAGGATCACGACCGCGCCCAGCACATCGGCGAAATATTGCGCGCCGGGGTTCCAGCTGGGCCGCGTCTGCGCCTCCGGCCCGCCGTGAATGTCGATGATCACCGGCAGCCTGGCATCGGGCGCGGCGTTCTTGGGGCGATAGACCAGGGCAGGCACCGAGAGGCCGTCAAAGCTCTTGAAGCGCACCAGAGTGGGCTCGGCGAGCTTTGCCGGATCGAGCTCGCCGGCTTCCGATTGCGTCCAGCGCGTCACGGCGCCGCTGCCCAGATCGACATCCCAAACATCGCCTGCAGTGGTGGCGTTGGTCAGGCCGATCGCCAGCTTCCTGCCATCGGGCGAGAAGGACAAGGCCGTGATCACCCCGCGCGGCAGCTTCGGCGAGGAGACCACAGCGGGCGTGGTCAGCGAGGTGACCACCACGCGCGAAAAGCCATCTTCGTTCAGTGTATAGGCCAGCGTGCTGCCATCGGCTGCCAGGTCATAGCCTTCGACATCCCAGTTCAGCTTTTCGGACAGCTGCACCATCTGGCCGCTGGCGACATCGATCTTCACCAGCCGCCGGAAATCGCCGCCGGCATTGGTGATCGCCAGGATCGCCTTGCCGCCATCGATGAAGCGCGCTTCCTCGAACCGTGCCTTGGCCTTGACCGAGAAATCAAGCGGCGTGACCTTGCCGCTGGCTATGTCGAGCAGCATCAGCTGATTTTCGCGGTTCGAAATGCCCTTGGAGAGCAGCACCGTTGCCTTGTCTGCGCTGATATCCTGCGGTCCGACCGCGCCGGTGCCCTGCCAGACGAGACGGCGGCTCTTGGGGTCCGCCGGATCGGCCGCCATGATCGCATAATCGGCCGAACCCTTGGTGGCGCGCGACCAGACCAGCAAGCTGCCATCCTTGGCGAACACCGGCGACTGGTTGCGGGTCACCGGCTCGGTCAGTGGCTGGCCGATGCCATCGAGATCGCGGACGAACAGCTGGAACCATTCATCGCCGCCGGTATCGCGCGTCAGCACGAACCGGGTCTTGCCCGGGATCGCCTTCGCGCCGCCGACCGGCTCGTTATAATAAGTCAGCTGCCGCCGCGCCGCGCCGGGGCTCGCCACATGATGTACCTGAAAGGTCGAACCAAAGCGGGTGGTGACCAGCATTGATCCATCGGGCAGCCAGTCCTGGAAACGCGCCTCGCGATAGTTCTGGTAGCGCTGCACCGCGTCGCGGATATCCTGCGGAATTTCAGGCACATTTTCCAGCCGCGCGGTGCCGACCTGGCGGGTTTCCACCTGCGTCTGCTGCGCAGATGCGGGAACGGCAATGAGCGCGGCGAAGGCCAGCAGGGACGAACGGTACAGCATGCGACACTCCTCATGTTTTCGCCCGAACCGAAGCGTGCTTGGAACCGGCATGATTTTCAGAAGCTTACGGTCAGAATATGCCCATGGCCAGCCCCGCACCGAACATGGCGCCCAGCTCCCGGCACGGGGCCAGCGCGGGAGCATCCAGATGCTTGGGCGCGGCGATCGCTTCCGCTGTCTGCGCCTGGGTGCATAGGATCAGGCTATCGGCGATCCGCTTCAGCCGCCAGCCGGTCGCGATCCGCTCGATCTGCCGCACCGCGCCTGCCCCGTCGGATCCAGCCGCGACCATCACGGCATAGGGCCTGCCCTCGATCTTCCCCAGCAGCGGGTAATAGCAGCGGTCGAAAAACTCCTTCATCGCCCCGGTCATGCTGGCGAGGTTTTCCGGGCAGGCGAACAGATAGCCGTCCGCCTCCAGCAGATCGGCAGCCTGCGCCTCATCGGCGGACAGCAGACGCACCGCGCATTCGTCTGCAGCGGCCTGACATGCGGCCTCCGCCATCGCCCGCGCTGCCCCGGTGCGGCTATGCCAGATGATCAGCAGGGTCGGCGTGTCGGTCATCGGGCCGTGATAGCGCAGCCAGCGGGCCATTCCACAGCTTTCGCCCCTTCCCCCTCGCCAACCCACGCCGCAGAGCATAAACAGGCCCTTCCCCGAAACACCCGCGATCTGGAACCAATGGCCACCCTGCACCCCGACCCCGTTCTTGGCATCACCCAGTCGATGACCGGCCAGCCCTGGCACTGGCGCGGGGCGGAGGGCGACAGGCGCGATGCCGATCTACAGCCTGACGATCTGGTCGCGCTGCTGCTGCTGAGCCGGGGCGTGCCGCGCGACGACCTTGAACGCCACCGCGCGCCCACGATCCGCGGCTTCATGCCCGATCCCTCGATCTTTCGCGACATGGACAGCGCCGCCGACCGGCTGGCGCAGGCAGTGATCGCACGCGAAAGGGTGACGGTGTACGGCGATTATGACGTCGATGGCGCGACCAGCGCGGCGCTTCTGATCCGGCTGCTGCGCGATCTGGGGCTGGATGCGGGCGCCTATATCCCCGACCGGCTGATGGAAGGCTATGGCCCTTCGGGCGCGGCGCTGACCAGCCTGGCCGCCGAAGGATCGACGCTGATCGTCACCGTCGATTGCGGCGCGATGGCGTATGAAGCGCTCCAGATGGCGCACGATGTCGGCGTCGATGTCGTCGTCGTCGATCACCACAAATGCGCCAGCGAACTGCCGCGTGCTTTTGCGCTGGTGAACCCCAACCGGCTCGACGAGGACGACGAGGCGGCATCGCACGGACACCTTGCCGCTGTTGGCGTCGCCTTTCTGCTCGGCGCGGCATTGGTCCGCACCTTGCGCGCGCAGGGCTATTTCGCCGATCGCAGCGAACCGGCGCTGATGGAGCTGCTCGATCTGGTGGCGCTGGGCACCGTGGCCGATGTCGCGCAATTGAAGGGCCTCAATCGCGCCTTTGTGGCGCAGGGGCTCAAGATCATGGCGCGGCGGGGCAATATCGGCATGGCAGCGCTGATCGACGCCAGCCGCCTGACCCGCGCGCCCGTCTGTTCGGACCTGGGCTTTGCGCTTGGCCCGCGAATCAACGCCGGCGGCCGCGTCGGTGCAGCGGACCTGGGCGTGCGACTGCTGACCACGCAGGACGAGGCCGAGGCGGCCGATATCGCCGCGCAGCTCTCGCGCCTCAACGAGGAGCGCCGCGCGATCGAGGCAATGGTGCAGGAAGAGGCGGAGACTTTGCTCGCCAGCCAGCACAACCGCGCAGTGGCCGTCCTGTCCGGCAAGGGCTGGCATCCCGGCGTCATCGGCATTGTCGCCGGGCGAATCAAGGAACGCACTGGCAAGCCATCGCTGGTCATCGCGGTGGATGATGCCGGAATCGGAAAAGGATCGGGCCGCTCGATCCCCGGTGTCGATCTGGGCGCGGCGATCATCGCGGCCAAGGATGCAGGCTTGCTGGTCGCAGGCGGCGGCCATGCGATGGCAGCTGGGTTGACGATCCACGCGGATATGCTCGACCGATTCAACGAATTTCTGGAAGATCGCCTTGCGGGTCCCGTCGCCGCCGCATCAGGTGCGGCGCGGCTGCTCGTCGACGCGCTCGTCGCCCCGCGCGGGCTGACGCCCGACCTGATCGAGCGGATGGAGAGCGCAGGCCCCTATGGCATGGGCTGGCCCGCACCGCGGATCGCCACCGGCCCGGTGCGAATCGTGCGCTGCGATGTCGTCGGCACCACGCATGTCCGCGCGATTGCGGCGGGCGACGATGGCGCATCGTTCAAGGCGATGGCCTTCCGCAGCGTCGATACGCCGCTGGGTCAGGCGCTGCTGGGCGCCCCGCGCGACCGCCGTTTCTGGATCGCAGGGCGCGTGAAGATCGACAACTGGAACGGCAATCACGCCGCCGAAATGCACGTCGACGACCTTGCTCCGATTGATCACTGAAAAAGCTTCGAAAAGGCAAATAGCGCGCTTGACTGCCCCGCCGCGAATCCCTAATGGGTCGCTTCCCGCGAAGATGGCCCCTTCGTCTAGCGGTTAGGACGCGGCCCTTTCACGGCTGAAACACGGGTTCGATTCCCGTAGGGGTCACCATTTCTGCCCAAGTGCAGAAAAAGGCCGGACTACTCTTTCTTCACCCGCCATGTGTACAGAATATGGGTACAGACACGGTGAAGAAATCAAATATGGCCACACCTTTTGCCGATCCGCGGACCGGTAGCTCTACGTCAGGCGAGCGCTTTGCGAAGCGCTGCGTTTAGCGTTCGAGGGACCCGCTGTCGTCGGTGGACCCACTGGACCGCAGCGGCTGTTAGCGACGCTTGTCGAGTTGGACGGACGTTGCGGCAGCTCCGCTACCGCAATGAGGGGCACGATTTACCCCCCGGGCAGTTTATGGCCATGCCATCAACACGGATTGGGACGACCTGGCGTGTTGCGGTGCCTTCTCAATGGACCCCAGCACGTTTGAGTTCAGACTATCTCAGCATCGGCAGCGCTGCCCCCAGGCGATCGAGCGCTTGCTCCAAGGTCTTGCGCTCCTTTGCGAAGCAGAAGCGCACCAGATGGCTCGGCGGGGCATCGGCATAGAAGGCGGAAATCGGGATCGCGGCGACGCCGGCCTTGTCGATGATCGCATCGCAGAACGCGACGTCTTTCATCGGAACGCCGGAGGCGGTGAGGTCGACCGACACGAAATAGGTTGCCGCTGAGGGCACGGTCGTAAGACCGATATCGCGGAGGCCCGCGCAGAAATAGTCGCGCGAGACCTGGTGCTGGTCGCGCGCCATGGCGATCCATTCATCCTGGCTGTTCAGCCCCTCGGCCACCGCCCATTGCAGATTGGGCGGGGTGGTGAAGGTCAGGAACTGGTGCGCCTTGGCGAGTACGCGTGCGATGGGCGGAGCGGCGCACATCCAGCCGACTTTCCATCCCGTCAGCCCGAAGATCTTGCCCGCCGAACCGATCTTCACCGTCCGCTCGCGCATGCCCGGAGAGCTCAGCAGCGACCAGTGCTGTGCGCCATCATAGACCAGAGCCTCCCACACCTCGTCGCAGATCGCGATCAGATCGTGGTCGATGCAGAGTTGCGCCAGCATCGCCAGATCGTCCGGGTGGGCGGTGGTCCCCATGGGGTTCATCGGATCGTTGAGCACTAGCGCGCAGGTGCGCGACGTGATCGCCTGGCGGAGCGTTTGCGGATCGATCCGCCAGCTCGAACGGTCAACGTCGATGATCCGGGCGATGCCGCCCGCACGCTGCACCAGCGGCAGATAAGCGTCATACAGCGGCTGGAACAGCAGCACTTCATCGCCGGGCTCGATGATGGCCAGCAGCGCAGCGGCAATCGCTTCGGTCGCGCCCGATGTCACGACCACCTCCTCGGCGGAAAGGTCCAGCTGCTGGTGCCGCCCGTTCCAGTCGGCCACCGCGGTCCGCAGTTCGGGCAGCCCGATCATCGGCGGGTACTGGTTCGAACGATGCTGCAGCGCGTCACACGCAGCATCAATGACCGCATCGTTTCGGGGGCCATCGGGAAAGCCCTGGCCCAGGTTGATCGCCCCGGTTTCGCGCGCGCGCATCGACATCGCCTCGAAGATCGTGGTGGGCATGTCGCGGTAGATCGGGTTCATGGCGGTTCCTGCTTGGTTGCGCGGCAGACAGACGCGTGCTGCGTCTGCTCGCCTTTCTATATCGGGCCGCCAGGCTGTCGAACAAAAGCTGTTGTCCTCGAACGCAAATCGCGGCATCCCAAACCCATCGGGGTCATCGCAACCCCCCGGTCAGGCATTCCTTGCCCAAGCGTTGCCTCTGATCTGCTTCTGCAACGACGGAGCAGATGTGGAGGAATTGTAACTTGGCGACGACACAGACCACCCCAAACCCGGCATCAGCGACCTCCGAGTTTTCCGACCTGCTGCGTGTGTTCGCGCGGATCGGCTGCCTCAGCTTCGGCGGCCCTGCCGGCCAGATCGCGCTGATGCACAGCGAGGTTGTCGAGAAGCACCGCTGGGTCGACGAAGAGCAATATCTGCACGCGCTCAACTTCTGCCACCTGCTGCCCGGCCCCGAAGCACAGCAACTGGCGACGTGGATCGGTTGGCGACTGCACGGATTGAAGGGCGGGCTGGCGGCAGGGCTGCTGTTCGTGATCCCCGGTGCGCTGCTGATGCTCGCGCTCTCCGCGCTGTATGCGCTCGCGGCCAATCTCGACTGGTTTGCCGCGCTGTTCCTGGGCATCAAGGCGGCCGTGCTCGCGATTGTCGTGCAGGCACTGATCCGGATCGGCGGGCGCGCGCTCAACACCCGGTTCAAACAGGGTCTGGCGCTGGCGGCGTTCCTCGGGCTGTTCCTGTTCAACCTCCCCTTCCCGCTGGTCGTGCTGGGCGCGGGCGCACTGGGCATGATTGTCGCGGCGTACCGCCCGGACTGGCTGGCGCTGAAGCCTGCCACGGGCGAGGCACTCGCACCGCGTCCATCGTTCGTCTCGATGGGGCGCACGATCCTGCTGTGGGGCGCCATCTGGGCACTGCCGCTGGCACTCGTGCTGGCGACGCTGGGGCAAGACCATGTGCTGTGGGATATAGGGCTGTTCTTCTCGCAGCTCGCAATCGTCACCTTCGGCGGTGCCTATGCGGTGCTCGCCTATATGGCGCAGGAGGCGGTGCAGACCTTCGGCTGGCTGCAGCCGGGCGAGATGGCCGATGGCCTGGGGCTGGCAGAGACCACCCCGGGGCCACTGATCCTGGTCACCCAGCATGTCGGGTTCCTCGCCGCGTTCCGCGCGCCCGAGCCGTTCTCGCCGATCGTGGCGGGGATCATCGGCGCGGCGCTCACCACCTGGGTGACGTTCGCGCCGTGCTTCCTGTGGATCTTCACATTCGCGCCCTGGATCGAGCGACTACAGCAGGCCACCCGACTCAAGGGAGGCCTCGCAGCACTGACCGCAGCGGTGGTCGGCGTGATCGCCAACCTCTCGGTATGGTTTGCCCTGCACGTCCTGTTCGCGCGGGTGACGAGCACTGCGATCGGCCCATTGCGTATCCAGTGGCCCGATCCCGCCAGCCTGGATTGGCGCGCAGCTGTGCTGTCGGTCGCCGCAGCCGTCATCCTGTTCGCGCTGAAATGGAGCATTTTTCGCATGCTCGCCGTTCTGGCTGTTGCCGGGCTCGCGCTGGGGAGCATGTAGGCGACCGTTCCGCCGTACCGCCGCCATCATCGAGTCATGTTCCCGTCAGGCCAACGCCTTGTAGATGCTGAACAGGCTGGTGGCGGTCAGCACGAACCCGACCATGAGCAACAGGATGCGCGGGCGCACATTCTTCGCGAGAATGGCGCCAAAGGGCGCGGCAAGCACGCCGCCGATGAGCAGGCCTATGGTTGCCTTGGTGAAGGCCTCGAACCCCAGGGTCAGGATGAACGTCACCGAGATCGAGACGGTCAGAAAGAACTCGGACGCGCTCACCGTGCCGATCGTCTTGCGCGGTTCGCTGCCCTGGATCAGGAGGTTCGATGTGACCACCGGGCCCCAGCCGCCGCCACCAGCGGCATCGAGAAAACCGCCGCCAAGACCCAGCGGGACCACGATGCGCGCATCTTCGAACTGGTGCGGCGGAAACCGCCAGGCGCGATACAGCAGCATCACACCGATGGCCGCGAGATAAGCCATCACCAGCGGCCGGGCGACACCCGCGTCGATGTTCGACAGCACATAAGCGCCTGTCACCCCGCCAATGATGCCCGGGACCACGAGCTTGCCGAACAGCTTCCAGTCGATATTGCGATGCCAGGCATGGCTGAGCCCTGAAGCCCCTGTCGTGAACACTTCGGCCAGATGCACCCCTGCCGAGGCCTGTGCGGGCGGGACGCCGAGCACCGAGACGAGCAAAGTGCTGGAGATGACGCCAAACGCCATCCCCAGCGCGCCATCCACCATCTGCGCGGCAAAGCCTGCAAGCACATAGGGCCAGATATCGGCGGGGTTCAGGATACTCAGGTCCAGCATGTCTGGTCCCTTCTACTGGAGGAAAACATGTTCATCCTAGAATCTGGCAGAGACCGTGAGGCCAGCCGTTCGAGGATCAGGCATTTGTGCCGTGATCAGCCCGGTATTGCCCGGAGTGACCGCGAGGGACTCGAAATAGTCTTCATCAAAGGCGTTCCGGATCCAGACAAAGATGTCGAAGCTGTCGGTGCGGAAGCCGGCGCGGAAGTTGTGCAAGGAATAGGCATCGATGTCGGTATAGATCGATCGCGAGGCGTTGGACGAAAACTTCGTGCGGAAGTTGGCATCATACCCGGCATAGGCATTGCCATCGAGGCCGAGGACGGTGGCAGGAACATTGTATTCCGCGCCCCAGGAAAACGCCCATTTGGAGACGCCGGGCAACACCTGGCCTGACACGTCGCAGTTGGCAGGGCTGTTGGCGCCGGGCGTTGCTGCCGGGCCCACCGGGGTTCCGGTGCCGCCACCGGCGAGCTCGGGCGGGCACGGCGCATCGATGAAGCGGACGAACTTGGCGTCGGTGTACGCGCCGCTCACATAAGCGGTGAACCTGTCGGACGGCTGGACCTTGAAGTCGGCCTCGATGCCGCGGCTGCGGACCTTGTCGGCATTGGCGAGATAGCCGCGCAGCACGTTGCTGCCACTGATGTTGCTGATCACGCTGGCCTGGAAATCCTGGATGTCGGTCCAGAACGCCGCCACGTTCAGCGTCGCCTTGCGATCCCAGAACTGCGTCTTCAGGCCAATCTCGAAGTGATCGACCTTTTCGGGATCGATCACCGCGACTTCCAGCGCGGGCAGGCCGTTGGCGAGGCTGGGGACGCCGTTCAGGTTGACACCGCCGGTCTTGAACGAGCGCGCATAGGTCGCATAGGCATTGATATCCGGCGCGATCGCATAGGCGAGGTTCAGGTCATACGACAGGTTCCAGTCGCTGAAATCGACCTCGAAGAACTGTGATGCCTGCACGCCGCGCTGCGCCGCGATCCACGGATCGTTGAAGAACGGGCTGGTCGGCACGTTGCTGACGATCTGCCGGGTGCCGTTCGAAGCGTTTCCGGTGACGACGGAATCGTACGAACCGTCCTTCTTGTCATAGTTGACGCGAATGCCAGGCGAGATCGTGAAGGCGTCTGTCACCTTCCAGTTCAATTTGGCAAAAGCGGCCAGGCTGGTGTTGTCGAGCCGGATGTCGTTGTTGGCGACGACGCCGTTGAGTACGGCGGGGTTGTTCGATAGCGCGCTGGTCGGGTTGAGCAGCCAGGCGCTCGCCGCTGGGCCCTGTTCCTGAATGCCCTGGGTGCGGATGGTCTGATGGAACGCGAACGCGCCGATGACGAAGTTCAGCCGGTCCGCTTCGTAGTTCAGCCGGAACTCCTGCGTGTACTGCTTCTGCTGGGTCGGGTTGTTGACCTTGAGGAAGATCGGCAGGCCGGTGAAATCGCGGTCGTTGGCCGGGGTCCAGTCCCAATAGCGATAGGCGCTGACCGAGGTGATCGAGAACCGGTCCAAGTCCCACTGGACGAGCGCCGACACGCCGCCATGCTCGTTGCGGGCGCGGATGTTGGCGTCCAGATCGGTAAGCCGGTCGAACGGATCGGTGCTCGGCACGCGATAGCCGGGGAAGCGCGCGATCAGCGCGGCATATTGCCGGTTGGCGGCGCGCTGCGTGGTGCCGACGCCCGCATAGATCTGGACGCAGCAGATCGGGTCCTGGATGTTGTAGTCGCCCGCCAGCGTCACCTTGAAGGTGTCGCTGGGCTTCCACAGGATCGAACCGCGCACGCCCAGGTTGTCGAGACTGTTGACGTTCTGCCCGGTGCGCACATTGAGGATCGTGCCCCGCCGGTCGGTCGACGAGAGGCTCAACCGCACCGCAATGGTGTTCGAAATCGGACCACTGATCGACGCCTTGGCCTGCTTGAAATCATAGTTGCCGACGCTGAGTTCCGCACGCCCTTCGAACTCGAAGCTGGGCGGGCGAGTGGTGATGTTGATCGCGCCGGCGGTGGTGTTCTTGCCATACAATGTGCCCTGCGGCCCGCGTAGCACCTCGACCTGCTCGACATCGACAAAGTCCAGCGTCGCAGACGCGATGCGGTTGTAATAGACCTGATCGATATAGATGCCGACGCCCTGTTCGAACCCGTCGTTGGTCAGGCCGAACGGCGCACCGATGCCGCGAATGTTGATGAAGGTGTTGCGCGGGTTGGTCGAATAGAACTGCAGCGTCGGCTGGACCTGCGTCAGCCGGTTGATGTTGAACAGGCCTTGCGCATCCACCTGGGCACTATCGATCACGGACAGCGCAATCGGCACATCCTGGATGTCCTCGTCACGGCGGCGGGCGGACACGATGATCACGTTATCAGGTTGCTGCTGAGCTTCGGCGACGCTGTCGTCCTGTGTTTCGACTTCCGCAGCGGCGTTGTCAGTCTCGGCAGCGATGGCTGGAACGGAAGACGCGAGCGCGATGGCCAGCGCAGCAACGGATGTGCGCGCAGCGATAGAGATGGACATTTGGAAAGACCCCCAAGGATGGAAGTGCTTCCGGCTGTCCGGTCGGCACGGCTATATGGCTGTTGCACAAAGCGTGACCTCAGAAAAATGCCGGTCCGGTCGTCCCGGTCCCGGCAATTGAGGGAATAAAAAATGTCGGTCAGCTGAACCGCTGGCGCTCGGTCACGTCCATCTGGACCAGCTTGCCATCGTGCACCGTCAGCACCACCGCGCCGAAGCGAAGCTTTGATATGGCGTCAGCGATGGCGGCAATCGGAACATCGCGCTGCGGAGCAGCAAGCGACTCGGGAAGCTTTGAAGGTGGCATCGTCAAACCCCTGTAAAAACTGGTGCGGACCGGCTGCATGCAGCATGGCCCGCATTCACAGGGCTAATCTCAACCTTTTAAGTTGGCAAGATAGTTTTGCTTGTCGGGGTCTCAATCTGCGATGGCAGGCCCGAACGGTGGGACAGGCTGAATGGGATGCGCCAAGGTGATTTCATCCAGGATCAGCGCGGTTTCATCACGCACTTTAAGCATCAGCGCGCGCAGGCGGCATTCGTCCTCTTCCAGACAATTCTTGCACTTTTCATAGGCATAGCGGCTTGCGCACGGCACCAGCGCCAGCGAACCACGGGTCAACCGGACGATATCGCCGTAGCGAATGTCCACAGGAGGCAGGCCCAGCGCATAACCGCCATCCTTGCCACGATACGACTGCACAAGGCCAGCCCGCGCCATTTCAGACAGGATTACGGTCAGGAACTTGGGAGGTATCTTCTGGGCAGCCGCGATTTCGTCCAGCTGCACGAGGCCTTGGCCATAGTGGTCGGCGAGGTGCTGAAGCGCACGGATCGAGTAGCGGACTTTCTGGCTTAACATCGCAAATAGCTACGCCTTCAAACAGGCTGCATCAATACACGGAAGGCAATGCACGACGCGATCCGCGCTGCCTGCACTACAGCCTAACTGGATGGAGCAGACTTCAGGCATACCCGTGGGACTATGCTGGAAATAGGGCTAGTCCCGTATCCGTCGGCCAATCGCCAACGGGGTCCTAGCTCCTGCCATTCGTCAAGCCGCCAAAACTCTGTCGATCTCCAAACGTCTTGGTTTGAGCCCTGATTTTTTGCCAAGTTTGAGGAGCGTCCGGTCGTCCAGAACGTGTCGGACAGAATGAAGTGCAGCAGGTTTGGCAAAGAGCAGATGACGCGTTCATCTTCGATCTGCACCATGGCAACGGCTTCGTGCACCACTAAACAGGCACGTGGTTGCGTAATTGCAACGCAACAGCCTCCGGGGAAACTCGGTGCGGTTCACTGGTGGCGGGAACAGGTGTCGTTGTGCCCTCCAACGCCCTCGTGCTGACGACAGAGAGAGCCACAGGCGTGAGCTAAAGCAGCCATTCAATAGGCATAAGCTGCCACATCACCACCTGCATGCGCCGCCAAAGGCTTGTCTCGGGATCATGGGTGTGCACTGATGCCCCACCCTCGCCCGCCTCGATCCAGATCAATGCACCATCCGGTTTCAGTTGCACCTCATAGGCGCGTTCGCGCAGAGGGTCGCCGAAAACACGTTGCAATCGCTGCGCCAGCGCAGGGCTCTCCATCAGAAAGCCCAATTCGGTGTTAAGATGCATCGAGCGCGGATCGAAATTGAAAGATCCCACAAACAGCTTGCTACCATCGCACGTGAAGGTCTTCGCATGGAGCGACGTCCGGCTTGATCTCGGCAGGCCGCCAAGCACACCGCTCCGCTTGGCAGGAAAAGCGGGGTTCTCGCCTTTCATCTCCCACAGGCGGACACCGGCCTGGAGCAGTTGCCGACGATAGCGGGCATAGCCAGCGTGCACCACCGCGACGTCGGTCGATGCCAGCGCATTTGTCAGAATATCCAGCTGTACGCCGCGCGCAGCCATCGCCACGAACATGTCCGCGCCCGCCCTGGATGGCACGAAATACGCCGAGACAAGACCCATCTGTTCTTGCGACTGGCCAATGATGCCGCCGATCCGCCCCAGCGGCGTGCGCACTCGCGGCTCCCGCCCCAAGGCCTTGGCCGGGTCATCGCTGACCATCGTGACCGGAACCCATTCATACTCGAGGGAACCGTGGGTGAGCGGATCCGCATACGACATCTCGTCGACCGCCAAGCCATAGTCTTGCGCCAGAGTGTCTGTCCGCAGCAGATCCTGCACGCCGTCCGCCAGCGTATCGAGTGCCCCGGCCGCTGGCGCTGGGAGGATCAAATGGGCGGGATAGGAAGAGGCGCTGGTCCAGTATCGCGCAAAATCCGCCGCGAGTTCCGGCACGATGGCCCCTATCGCGAGCACGTCCAGATCGGCAAATTGAAGCTGACCGCCGGCACCGAAATACATGTCGCCGATGTTGCGCCCGCCCACGATCGTCATCTGATTGTCTGCGGTGAGGCTCTTGTTGTGCATCCGCCGGTTGAGGCGAAAGAAATCCAGCAGATACCCTGCGACTTTGGGGCGGCGGATGGTGAACGGATTGAACAGCCGCACTTCCACGTTTTCGTGCATGTTCAGCGCGGCCAATTCATCGTCGAGATTGGCGATGCCGTTATCATCCAGCAGCAATCGCACTGCGACACCACGGTCAGCAGCTTGCCGCAATTCGTCCAGCAAAAGACGGCCCGACACATCTTCGCACCAGATATAATATTGCACATCGAGACACACGTCCGCCGCCCGGATCAGCTTCACCCGGGCTGCGTAGGAACCACGCGAATCCGGAAGCAGCTGAATGCCCGACAGGCCGGGGTGCGCAGTCTCAAGCCCGGCGATCGCACGCCCGATGCGGCTGTCGGGCGTATCCGCGGGCAAAGGAGGAACAGCATCCGGCACCCGGTCGGGCAATGCAAAAACCAGACGCAGAACCACCCACGCGAAAGCCAGCACAGCTGCGATAATCGCCAGGATGCTCATGCACCGCCTGGCTTGCGG
The DNA here is from genome assembly GCA_943370475.1 of Hydrogenophaga intermedia. Classification (GTDB taxonomy): domain Bacteria; phylum Pseudomonadota; class Alphaproteobacteria; order Sphingomonadales; family Sphingomonadaceae; genus Blastomonas. Next base: position 1,307 of record CALRRI020000040.1, on the reverse strand, counting down.
AACGCGGGCAGCCTCAGCTTTGCCCATACCGGCAGATGGTCTGATGCTGTTGCTGCCAGTGCACTGCGATGAACCGCGGCCTCCTCTACCGAAAGGTCCGGCGATGCGAACATCCGATCAAGGTGCGCCACCGGCCAGCGCGCCGGAAAGCTGGGTCCGGGTCTGATATGGTCAAAATTCCGTGCAAGATGCTGGAAGCCCGCAGGCAGGTTGCGCCATTCGTTGAAATCCCCTGTGATCAGCGTGGGCAAAACCCGGTCCTGCCCCTCGATATGGTCGCCCAGCGCCCGGATCTGCCGTGGCCGCCACAGACCGGAAAGATCGAGGTGCGCGCCAACGACGCGCAGTGGCTGACCGTCGATCGCAAGGTCGGCGAGCACGGCACCGCGCGGCTCGAGCATCGGCAGCGCAAGACGCGCGCCGCGGATGATGTCGACACGCGGCGACACCAGGATCGCATTGCCGTGCCAGCCGATCCCGCTCTGACTTGTCGCGACGGGTACCACCTGCCATCCGGCCTCCTTGACCAGGCCTGCAGGCAACGCACTGTGGCGCTCGCCAAGACGGCGGTCGGCCTCCTGCAGCACGGCGATATCTGCACCGGTTTCTGCCAGCACGCGCATGATGCGTTCAGGATCGCGCCGCCGGTCTGTGCCCAACGCCTTGCGGATGTTGTAGCTGGCGACCTTGAAGCTATCAGGGTGATCGGAGGTCATGCAGGGGTCCGGCTCCATGAAGCGTCAAAACGGTCAGCCGAGCTGGTCTGTTCGCCACGCCAATTCAACGACCAGGAACGATTTGGCGCTGCCTAGCATAGATCACACCAGCATCCTTCCCACTAGTTTCGCGCAGGGTGAGGCGAGCGGCTACCCCGTACGGTGGAAGATGGTCGCGGCATAAAGAGGGACGTACCGCTTGCTGGCGTCAACAACGCTCGAAAACGCCTCTGCCTCAGGCCGGATTGCAACTGTTCTTGAGCAACGCCCTATGAAATGCCCGGGCTGGGCATTTGGCCACCACCGCCAAGCTTTTTTACCAGATACAATCAAAATGACATGGATTCAGGAAACTCTTGCACTCACTACAACGCTTTATTGTCTCGCTTGAGTACGGGGGATTCTATGGGTCGTCAGGTCGCGCACACCGCAGCAGTGCGGTGTTTATAGGATGGCCCGCCCCTTTTCTCCGACATCGGTTATGATGTCGGTGCTTGAGAAGGAAAGGAGCGGACCGATGTCTATTGTGATCCTTGGTGTTGATCTGGGCAAGAACACTTGCAGCGTGGTTGGCGTAGATGCGGCAGGTGC
>CALRRI020000039.1:0-35266 GCA_943370475.1 Hydrogenophaga intermedia | reverse complement strand
CCCAGCGACCCCGCTCAGGCGGCAGCAGCGGCCCGATCAGTTCCCACTCCGCATCCGACAAGTCCCCACGACCCATGACTGCTCCTCAAAAAGCAGTCTTGAATCAGAACTCGGAGCGATTGGGAATCCCTTTTGTCAACACGGCCTAGCAAAAACTGGCCGACCAGACGCGACCGCCGAGCTGCCTTCGAGATGTTAACTGTTTCCAGTATATCGGCGACCAAACATCACTTGGTTGCGGGGGAATACTATGGCCAGAAAGATAGGAGGCTCGTGCTTCTGTGGCACAGTCCGGTTTGTTATTGAGGGCAAGTTCGGCGCCGCCGGGCAATGCCACTGTTCGAAATGTCGGAAGGTTTCGGGAACCGACGGCAATGCGGTGTTCTATACGGCAGCAGCCAGCTTCCAATGGATCAGCGGTGAAGCAGAAGTCCAGACGTATGAAGTTCCTGCCGGCAACGGCTGGAGATCAACATTTTGTAGCATCTGCGGAAGCCCGACCCCGCACCCCGACAAGGGCAATAATGTCTATTTCGTGCCCGCAGGCTTGCTGGATGATGATCCTGGATTTCGCGGCTATACGGCGCACATCCACGTTGCATCGAAAGCTCCATGGGTGTGCATAACGGACGACGCCCCTCAATACGCCGAGGGGATCAGGCCAAAGGTTACCGAAGCTTGAACCGGCAGCGGCGCATTGGCTTTGATTGATCGGGACGGTTGAAGAGAGTGATCCCTTTCCCACCCCGTTCAAGGCTCTTGCCCGCGCTCAGGCTGGCCGTATCGGGGGGCCTTCGACAAGCTCAGGCTGAGCAGAGGGGGCGACTTTGGAGCGGTCGCAGAAAAAACCTGCCGTTCTGTAAGCGACCCCGTTGTCGCCATTGCTGATTTAGGTTCCGATGCTTAAGCTCGCACTCGATGACCGATAACGCGACTGCTGACTTCGCCGCTTCTGGTGCGCAGCTTTTCAAAGGCGCATTGAAGCCGTGCATCGATAACTTGGATGCGGCATTGTCTACGGTCAGGCAGAACGAGGCAGGCCTGCGGCTTCATGGCCTTCAAGCTCTTCGCCCGTTGCTCTCGCCTGATGGTTGTATCGGGGCTGTTGCCGCTTCTATCCTAGGTGCATCCGCCAAGCCGGTTAGGGCAATCCTGTTCAACAAGTCGCTAGAAACCAACTGGTCGCTTGCTTGGCACCAAGACCGGACGATTTGCGTGCAGGACAGACGCCAAACCCCCGGTTTTGGCCCATGGACCATCAAGAGTGGCTTGATCCATGTCGCACCGCCATTCGACCTGTTGACGCGGATGGTCACATTGCGTGCGCACCTTGATGACGTTCCCGCCACCAACGCACCGCTGCTTATCGCGCCCGGCTCTCATCTGCATGGGCGCGTCGCCGTCAACGAGATCAACAAGATCATCGCGCGTTGTGGCACTGCGGCATGTGTAGCCGAGGCTGGCGACATCTGGCTCTACGCAACGCCAATCCTTCATGCTTCAGAGAAGGCAGCGAAGCCAGCGAGTAGGCGAGTTCTCCAAGTCGATTATGCAGCCGAAGAGCTTCCGGGCGGTCTGGAATGGCTTGGGGTATAGTGGCAGAAAACCACCCAATACCCGCCATCCGCGCGTTATCGCCCGTCGCCTGAAACCAGCCAAGCCAAGCCTCAGCCCTAGCCCTTCACCCCCAGAACCGCATCCAGAAGCCCCGGAAACCTCTTGTCCACCTCCTCGCGGCGCAGCGTGTTCATGTGCTGCACGCCCGCGATCCGCGTGTGCACCAGCCCCGCCGCGCGCAGCACGCGGAAGTGGTGCGACATGCTCGATTTGGGGCGGCCGCCGTCGAGGGCTGCGCAGCTGGCTTCGATCTCGCGATCGAGCTGGCGAATAATGTCCAGCCGCACGGGATCGCTGAGCGCATGCAGTGCGTGCTCTATGGTGACGGTGGCAAGGTCAGGGTGGGCATAGGTGCGCATGACCTCAATATAGCATGCTGCCCTTGTAATTCCTATAGTTCGATTATATTCGTACTATCATAGCAACCACAGGATATCCCCATGTCTGACCAAACTCCCGCCAAGACCCCCGCGCTTTTCGAGCCGTACACGCTCAAGTCCGTAACCCTGCGCAACCGCATCGCGGTCTCGCCGATGTGCCAGTATTCCGCCACCGATGGCGTGCCCAACGACTGGCACCGCTCGCATCTGGTCTCGCTGGCGCGTGGCGGCGCGGGATTGGTGGTGGTCGAGGCCTCGGGTGTCTCGCCTGAAGGCCGGATCACGCCGGGCTGCACGGGCCTGTGGAATGACGAGCAGCGCGATGCGTTCGCGCCGATCGTTGCCGAGATCAAGGCCGCAGGGGCGGTCCCCGGCATCCAGATCGCGCATGCCGGACGCAAGGCCAGCGCCAACAAGCCTTGGGAAGGCGACGACCATATCGCCGAGGGCGACCCGCGGGGCTGGGAAACCGTCTCGCCGTCTCCAATCGCGTTCGGTGGTGGCCTAAGCAAGGTGCCGCGCGAAATGACGCTAGCGGATATCGAGAAGGTCAAGGGCGACTATGTCGCTGCAGCAATCCGCGCGCGCGAAGCCGGGTTCGAATGGCTGATGCTGCACTTTGCGCACGGCTATCTGGCGCAGAGCTTCTTTTCGAAGCATTCCAACCAGCGCACCGACGATTATGGCGGCAGCTTCGAGAACCGCTCGCGCTTCCTGCTCGAGACTTTGGAGGCCGTCCGCGAAGTCTGGCCCGACGATCTGCCGCTGTCGGCGCGCTTTGGCGTGATCGAATTCGACGGAAATGATGAGGAAACGCTCGCCGAGTCGATCGAACTGATCAAGCTGATGAAGGCGCGCGGGCTCGATTTCATCGATGTCAGCATTGTGTTCTCGACGCCGACCGCGCAGATCCCTTGGGGTCCCGCGTTCATGGCGCCGATCGCAGAGCGCGTGCGGACCGAAACGGGTCTCCCCGCAGCCACCAGCTGGTATATCGGCACGTCCGAGAACGCCAACCGCATGGTCGAGACCGGCCAGGTCGATCTGGTGATGATGGGCCGCCCGATGCTCGAGAACCCGCACTGGCCGTATATGGCTGCCAAGGAGCTGGGCAAGGACAAGCCAAGCTGGACGCTGCCTGCGCCTTATGCACACTGGCTGGAGCGCTATCGCTAAGGCGGCGGCCTCTTGCACGACAAGGAAGGCGGGGATCGCTCCCCGCCTTCCGTCGTTCCAAATCACCTGATTGGGTCAGGCTGCGGTCTGCATTCCATAGCCATTGCGCATCAGGAACAGCGCGCGACGCTTGCGGTTGGCCCGGGTCTTGAACGGGTTGTCCCGGTTCGGGCGCTGGTCGATCAGCTGTTCCAGCCGGTTGGCATCGACGTCGCCATGGGGGGCTTTCATCGGCCGTGCTGCCGGGCGGATCGCAGGCCGTGCAGGCGCGGTCGCCGCAGGCGTCGGCTGCGTCACCACGGGCTGGGCAAATATCGCAGTGGCCGGGGCTGCCGAGGTTTGCGCGGTGACGAAGACTGCGCTCGGCCGATCATGCGGTCCTGCAAGGCCGCGATCATGTACGGCGTCGGACGCGCGCGCCTCGGCCATCATGGCTGCGCTCTTGCGGGTCCGGGTGCGGCGCAGCGCAATGGCGCCGCCGCCAATTCCCAGCAAAGCCAGCAGACCGGCCATCCAGCCCCACACGTCGCCATTGCTGCCCGTATCGGTCGCTGCAACGGTTTCGTCCACGAGCGGCGCACCCATCGAAGGCTCGCCGGTGGTCACCGGAGCGGGCGCAATTTCCTGCTCGATCATCGGTGCTTCGATCGGCGCAGCGGCCGTGGCGGAAGGCTGAGGCTCAGGGGCCGGTGCTGCCCGGGCGGTCTCAGGTGCAGGGCGGGTTGACGGACGCGGAGTGGCAGCAGCGCGGCGGACGGGCGGAGCAGCCATCTCGGCTGCGGGGGCAATCGCGGCCACCGGGATGTCGGTCACCGTCGGCGGCGCAACAGGGCTGACCATCGGCGTCCCCGGAAGCGACGCAGCGGGCGGCTGGGCCGTTGGTGCAGGCAGCGTCGCCTGCGGGGCGACGCCCGGCTGCGCGGTTGTCGGCGCGTTAGGCTGCGGCTGCGGCATCGTCGGCGCGATGGTCGGGCTGAGCGTCGGGGCAGGGGAGGCTTCCTGCGCCAGCAGCGGGGTTGCGGTCAGGGCAAGAACAGCGGCAATCGCGGCCCTTGCCGGGCGAATGGGGTGCGATATGTGTGTCATAGTATCGGGACTACGTTCGAGCGCGGCCAAAGCGTTCAGCCTCGCTGTGGCAAAGCCCGGCGGATGGAAGGTGATGCGCGACCAACCGAGAAACTGGGTCTGGATTGCGTACCTAAATATCGGAATTTCGGCGGTATTTTCCATCAGGCCGGGTATCGCCCTATCGCGACGCAGCGGTCCTGTCTCGGTGGGGCGCGTACTGTTCGTGCAGCGCAAAGCGCGGCAGGCTGGCGATCAGCGCGAGCGCCAGCCCGATCGCAACCGCCATCCAAAGCGCCATCAGGCCCCAGTCCAGATACGCCAGCACGCCGAGGGCTGCGCCGCTGACCAGCCCGGCCCAGAGCAGCAGATGCGGCACCCAGGCCCACAATTGCCCCGGGCGATGGATGCGCGCAAACGCCTGGCCCAGCTTGACCAGGGTTCCGGTCATATAGGTGAGGCCGATGCTGACCTCGCCCTCGCGCTGGAACACGGTGTTTTCCATCCCCATTGCCAGAAGGGTGCAGCCCACCGCGAGCGTGCCAAGCCCCAGCATCGCCAGCCCTGCCGCCATCGCCAGCAGCAGCACCACGCCCAGGATGGTCAGCGGCAGCCGCGCGCGGGGCGGGCAGGCGCTGCCGGCAAGGTTGCCGAGGATCACCCCGAGCACGAAGGTCGCGATCATCGATCCGGCGATCGCAGCGATCCGGCCATCGGTGAACAGCCCCACCGCCATGCGGGTGGAGTTGCCGGTCATGAACGCCGTGAAGAAGCCGCCGGTGTAGAGAAATCCGATGGCATCGACAAAGCCCGCCAGCCCCGCCAGCGCGGCGGCGAGGAACCAGTGGTTGCGTTGGTAGCGGGTCATGGCGCGGGCTATAGCGCGCGGTGCAACCTGCTGTCATCCGTCACACATCGGCCGAACGCCGGCCCAACGCAGGTTTGACAAGTCCAACAGCGCATCCTATATCGCCTGCCGATACCGGACGTTTCGAGACATGACAGGTTTGCGCGGACCTGCCCAACGAAGGAAGCATCCGGAACCATTTAGACGCGATAGGCTGCGGTTCCTGGGGTTTCTCATGGACCAGCGGCCTTTTGTCGTCTTTGTGCGCCCAGAACCATGCGTGCGAATCGATAGACACGAAAAGGCGAAGACAAGTTTATGGCAACCTCCACACGAGCATCGGCCACCAACAAGCCGACTCCGATGAAGCGTATCCGCAAGATTTTCGGTGACATCCACGAAGTCTCGGAAATGCCGAACCTGATCGAGGTTCAGCGCGAAAGCTATGAGCAGTTCCTGCGGTCGGACCCCTCGGTCGGCTATGTGTCGGGACTGGAAAAGACGCTGCGCAGCGTGTTCCCGATCCGCGACTTCGCCGGCACCGCCGAGCTCGATTTCGTGCACTACGAACTGGAGCCCCCCAAGTATGACGTGCAGGAATGCCGTCAGCGCGGGATCACCTATGCTGCGCCGATGAAGGTGACGCTGCGCCTGATCGTGTTCGAGGTGGACCAGGAAACCGAAAGCCGCTCCGTGCTCGATATCAAGGAGCAGGACGTCTATATGGGCGACATGCCGCTGATGACCGCGAACGGCACGTTCGTCGTCAACGGCACCGAGCGCGTGATCGTCAGCCAGATGCACCGCTCGCCGGGCGTTCTGTTCGATCATGACCGCGGCAAGACCCACTCGTCGGGCAAGTATCTGTTTGCCGCACGCGTCATTCCGTATCGCGGTTCGTGGCTCGACTTCGAGTTCGACGCCAAGGACATCGTGAACGTGCGTATCGACCGCAAGCGCAAGCTGCCGGTCACGTCGCTGCTCTATTCGCTCGGCCTCAACGACGAGGAAATTCTCGACCATTTCTACGAAAAGGTCGTGTACGAGCGTGGCACCGGCGGCTGGAAGATTCCGTACGTGGCCGAACAGTGGCGCGGCATGAAGCCTGCGTTCGACATCGTTGATGCTGAAACCGGCGAAGTCGCGTTCAAGGCGGGTGACAAGATCACCCCGCGCGCCGCTACCAAGGCGGGCAAGGATGGCCTCAACAGCCTGCTGATCCCGACCGAGGAAATCTTCGGCCGCTACAGCGCCTATGACCTGATCAACGAGCAGACCGGCGAAATCTACATCGAAGCAGGCGACGAAGTCTCTGCCGAGAACCTGGAAAAGCTCGACAAGGCCGGGATCGACCAGCTCGTGCTGCTCGACATCGACCATGTGACCACCGGCCCCTGGATCCGCAACACGATGAAGGCCGACAAGGCCGACAATCGCGACATGGGTCTCGATGCAATCTATCGCGTGATGCGCCCCGGCGAGCCGCCGACGCGCGAAACCGCCGATGCACTGTTCGAAGGCCTGTTCTTCGACGGCGAGCGTTACGATCTGTCCGCCGTGGGCCGCGTCAAGCTCAACATGCGTCTGGAACTCGACTGCGAGGACACCGTCACCACGCTGCGCCGCGAGGACATCCTGGCTGTCGTCAAGACTTTGGTCGATCTCAAGGACGGCAAGGGCGATGTCGATGACATCGATAACCTCGGCAACCGTCGTGTGCGTTCGGTGGGCGAGCTGCTGGAAAACCAGTATCGCGTCGGCCTGCTGCGCATGGAGCGTGCGGTCAAGGAGCGGATGAGCTCGGTCGATGTCTCGACCGTGATGCCCAACGACCTGATCAACGCCAAGCCTGCGGTCGCCGCAGTGCGTGAATTCTTCGGCTCGTCGCAGCTGTCGCAGTTCATGGACCAGACCAACCCGCTGGCTGAAGTCACCCACAAGCGCCGTGTTTCGGCCTTGGGCCCGGGCGGTCTCACCCGCGAGCGCGCAGGCTTCGAAGTCCGCGACGTTCACCCGACCCATTATGGCCGTATCTGCCCAATCGAAACGCCCGAAGGCCCGAACATCGGTCTGATCAACTCGCTGGCATCGTTCAGCCGCGTCAACAAGTACGGCTTCATCGAGACCCCGTACCGCAAGGTCATCGACCACAAGGTGACCGACGACGTCGTGTACCTGTCGGCGATGGAAGAGGCCAAGCACACGATCGCGCAGGCCAACGCCGAGCTCGACGACGACATGGGCTTTGTCGAGGACATCGTTTCGTCGCGTCAGGCAGGCGAATTCCTGATGGCGCCGCGCGACATCATCACCCTGATGGACGTCAGCCCCAAGCAGCTGGTCTCGGTCGCGGCATCGCTCATTCCGTTCCTGGAAAACGATGACGCCAACCGCGCGCTGATGGGATCGAACATGCAGCGTCAGGCCGTGCCTCTGGTGCGCGCCGAAGCGCCGTTCGTCGGCACCGGCATGGAAGAAACCGTGGCGCGCGATTCGGGCGCCGCGATCGCTGCCAAGCGCGCCGGTATCGTCGATCAGGTCGATGCCACCCGCATCGTGATCCGCGCCACCGGTTCGGTGGACTCGGGCAAGTCGGGCGTGGACATCTACACGCTGCAGAAGTTCCAGCGTTCGAACCAGAACACCTGCATCAACCAGCGTCCGCTGGTGAAGGTGGGTGAGGTCATCAGCGAAGGCGACATCATCGCCGACGGTCCGTCGACCGATCTGGGCGAACTGGCGCTGGGCCGCAACGCGCTCGTCGCGTTCATGCCTTGGAACGGCTACAACTACGAAGATTCGATCCTGATCAGCGAACGCATCGTCAAGGACGACGTGTTCACCTCGATCCATATCGAAGAATTCGAAGTGATGGCCCGCGATACTAAGCTGGGTCCTGAAGACATCACCCGCGACATTCCCAACGTCGGCGAGGAAGCGCTCCGCAACCTCGACGAGGCGGGCATCGTCTATATCGGTGCAGAAGTGCATCCTGGCGACATTCTGGTCGGCAAGATCACGCCCAAGGGCGAAAGCCCGATGACGCCGGAAGAAAAGCTGCTGCGCGCGATCTTCGGCGAAAAGGCAAGCGACGTGCGTGACACCTCGCTGCGCCTGTCGCCGGGCGTTTCGGGTACGGTCGTCGAAGTCCGCGTGTTCAACCGTCATGGTATTGACAAGGACGAACGCGCCCTGGCGATCGAGCGCGAGGAAATCGAGCGCCTGACGAAGGACCGCGAAGACGAACGCGCCATTCTCAACCGCGCCACTTACAACCGCCTGCGCGAAATGCTGGTCGGCCAGGTAACGTCGGCTGCGCCCAAGGGCGTCAAGAAGGGCGAAGCGATCACCGAAGAGCTGCTCGAGGAAGTCGAGAAGCACCTGTGGTGGAAGTTCGCGGTCGAGGACGACGCGGTCCAGTCCGATCTGGAAGCGGTCAAGGTCCAGTATGACGAAGCCGTCACTCGCATCACCGAGAAGTTCGATGATCGCCGTGAGAAACTGGAGCGCGGCGACGAGCTGGCTCCGGGCGTGCTCAAGATGGTCAAGGTGTTCGTCGCGGTGAAGCGCAAGCTGCAGCCGGGCGACAAGATGGCCGGACGTCACGGCAACAAGGGCATCATCAGCCGCATCCTGCCGGTCGAGGACATGCCGTTCCTCGAAGACGGCACGCATGTCGACTTCGTGCTCAACCCGCTGGGTGTGCCGAGCCGCATGAACGTCGGTCAGATCTTCGAAACCCATCTGGGCTGGGCCGCACGCGGTCTGGGCCAGCAAATTTCGAAGGCGCTGGACGACTGGCGCGACGCCAATCCGAACCCCGAGGCGGCCAGCCCGCCTGACGCGGTGCGCGAGAAGCTGAAGTATGTCTATGGCACCGACTATCATGTCGAGATCGACGGACGCAGCGATGAAGGCGTGGTCGAACTGGCCGGCCTGCTGCGCAACGGCGTTCCGATGGGCACCCCGGTGTTCGACGGTGCGCGCGAGGCGGACGTTTCGCGGATGCTGGAGCGGGCGGGTCTCGACCCCTCGGGCCAGGTCGATCTGTACGACGGCCGTACCGGCGACAAGTTCGACCGCAAGGTGACCGTGGGCTATATCTACATGCTCAAGCTGCACCATCTGGTCGACGACAAGATCCACGCGCGTTCGATCGGTCCGTATTCGCTCGTCACCCAGCAGCCGCTGGGCGGTAAGGCGCAGTTCGGTGGACAGCGCTTCGGGGAAATGGAGGTCTGGGCACTCCAGGCCTATGGCGCGGCCTATACGCTGCAGGAAATGCTGACGGTGAAGTCCGATGACGTGGTCGGACGTACCAAGGTCTATGAGGCGATCGTCAAGGGTGACGACACGTTCGAGGCCGGCATTCCCGAAAGCTTCAACGTGCTGGTCAAGGAAATGCGCTCGCTGGGTCTCAACGTCGAGTTGAACTCAATCGATGCCCTGCCCGATCCGGACGAAGAGCCCGACGCGCTGCCGGAAGCTGCCGAGTAAATAGCCCTACCCTCTCCCTGCAGGGGAGAGGGACAGGTGCGAAGCACCAGGGAGAGGGGCCCGAACCATCCCCTCTCCCTCCCAGGCTAAAGCCTGGGCCCCTCCCTCTCCCCTGCAGGGAGAGGGTCGAAGGAGCAGAAAATGAACGAACTGACCAAATTCAACAATCCCGCCGTCAAGCCGGAAACCTTCGACGAGATCCAGATCGGTCTGGCCTCGCCAGAGCGTATCCGTTCGTGGTCCTTCGGCGAGATCAAGAAGCCCGAGACCATTAACTATCGCACGTTCAAGCCCGAGCGTGACGGCCTGTTCTGCGCGCGCATCTTCGGTCCGGTGAAGGATTACGAATGCCTGTGCGGCAAGTACAAGCGCATGAAGTACAAGGGCATCGTCTGCGAAAAGTGCGGCGTTGAAGTCACCGTGACCAAAGTACGCCGTGAGCGCATGGGTCATATCGAGCTCGCCGCCCCGGTCGCGCACATCTGGTTCCTGAAGTCGCTGCCTTCGCGCATCGGCCTGCTGCTCGACATGCAGCTCAAGCAGCTTGAGCGCGTGCTGTATTTCGAAAGCTATGTCGTCATCGAGCCGGGCCTCACCAGCCTGGAAAAGTACCAGCTGCTGACCGAAGACGAGCTGCTCGACGCACAGGACGAGTTCGGTGAAGATGCGTTCTCCGCCGGCATCGGTGCAGAAGCCGTGCGCCAGATGCTGATGGACCTCGACCTCGAAGCCGAGCGTGCTGATCTGCTGCAGGAACTTGAGACGACCAAGTCGGAACTCAAGCCCAAGAAGATCATCAAGCGCCTGAAGGTCGTGGAATCGTTCATCGATTCAGGGAATCGTCCCGAGTGGATGATCCTGGAAGTCATCCCCGTGATCCCGCCCGAGCTGCGCCCGCTGGTGCCGCTGGACGGTGGCCGCTTTGCGACCTCGGACCTGAACGACCTGTACCGCCGCGTGATCAACCGCAACAACCGCCTGAAGCGGCTGATGGAACTGCGCGCGCCGGACATCATCGTCCGCAACGAAAAGCGCATGCTGCAGGAAGCTGTCGATGCGCTGTTCGACAACGGTCGTCGTGGCCGCATCATCACCGGTGCCAATAAGCGTCCGCTGAAGTCGCTGTCCGACATGCTCAAGGGCAAGCAGGGCCGCTTCCGTCAGAACCTCCTCGGCAAGCGTGTCGACTATTCGGGCCGTTCGGTCATCGTGACCGGTCCCGAACTCAAGCTGCACCAGTGCGGCCTGCCCAAGAAGATGGCGCTCGAGCTGTTCAAGCCGTTCATCTACGCACGTCTCGATGCCAAGGGTCTGTCGATGACTCTGAAGCAGGCGAAGAAGTGGGTCGAAAAGGAACGCAAGGAAGTCTGGGACATCCTGGATGAGGTAATCCGCGAGCATCCCGTGATGCTCAACCGTGCGCCGACGCTCCACCGTCTGGGCATCCAGGCGTTCGAACCCGTGCTGATCGAAGGCAAGGCGATCCAGCTGCACCCGCTGGTCTGCTCGGCCTTCAACGCCGACTTCGACGGTGACCAGATGGCCGTCCACGTTCCGCTGAGCCTTGAGGCGCAGCTGGAAGCGCGCGTGCTGATGATGTCGACCAACAACATCCTCTCGCCCGCCAACGGCAAGCCGATCATCGTTCCTTCGCAGGACATGGTCCTGGGTCTGTATTACCTTTCGATGGACCGCGAAGGCGAGCCGGGCGAAGGCATGCTGATGGCCGACATCGCCGAAGTCCACCAGGCGCTTGAAGTCGCAGCGGTCACGCTGCACACCAAGATCGTCGCCCGCGTTCCGCAGACCGACGAGCAGGGCAACCAGTATCTGAAGCGGTACAACACCACGCCGGGCCGCATGCTCATCGGCGAGTGCCTGCCCAAGAGCCACAAGGTGCCCTTCGATGTCGTCAACCGCCTTCTGACCAAGAAGGAAATCGGCGACGTGATCGATCAGGTCTATCGTCACACCGGCCAGAAGGACACCGTCCTGTTTGCCGATGCGATCATGGGCCTGGGCTTCCGTCACGCCTGCCGCGCCGGCATCTCGTTCGGCAAGGACGACATGATCATTCCGGACAGCAAGGAGCGTCTGGTCGACGAGACCCGCGCGCTGGTGGCCGACTATGAGCAGCAGTATCAGGATGGTCTGATCACCCAGCAGGAAAAGTACAACAAGGTGATCGACGCCTGGAGCCGTTGCGGTGACCAGGTCGCCAACGCCATGATGGAAGAGATCAAGGCGACGCCGAAGGACGAGCATGGCCGCGAAGCCCCGGTCAACTCGATCTACATGATGAGCCACTCGGGTGCGCGTGGTTCGCCAGCGCAGATGAAGCAGCTTGCCGGTATGCGTGGCCTGATGGCCAAGCCGTCGGGCGAGATCATCGAAACGCCGATCATCTCGAACTTCAAGGAAGGTCTGACCGTTCTTGAATACTTCAACTCGACCCACGGCGCCCGCAAGGGTCTGGCCGACACCGCGCTCAAGACGGCAAACTCGGGTTACCTGACCCGCCGTCTGGTCGATGTGTCGCAGGATTGCGTCATCGTGCAGGAAGATTGCGGTACCGAGCGGGCGCTGGAAATGCGCGCGATCGTTCAGGGCGGCAGCGTCATCGCTTCGCTGGCAGAGCGTATTCTGGGCCGTACGCTGGCCGAGGATATCTCCGACGTGAAGACCGGTGAGATCGTCGTTCCCAAGGATACCCTGCTCGACGAAGCCGCTGTGGCTGCCATCGAAGCTCTGGGCATCCAGGCGGCGCGCATCCGCTCGCCGCTGATCTGCGAAGCGACCATGGGCGTGTGCGGCAAGTGCTACGGCCGTGACCTTGCTCGCGGTACGCCGGTGAACATCGGTGAAGCTGTCGGCGTTATCGCTGCACAGTCGATCGGTGAGCCGGGCACCCAGCTGACGATGCGGACCTTCCACATCGGTGGCGCGGCGCAGCTCAACGAGCAGTCGAACCTCGAAGCGGTGGCCGATGGCACGCTGCAGTACCGGGATATCCCGACCATCGTGAACAAGCGCGGACAGCGCCTGTCGCTCGCCCGCAACGGCGAAATCGCGATCGTCGACAAGGAAGGCCGCGAACGTGCGGTCCACCGCATCCCGTACGGTACCGTGCTGCTAATCGACGACAACGGACCTGTCAGCCTGGGCGACCGGATTGCCGAATGGGATCCGTTCACCATGCCGGTGATCACCGAAAAGCAGGGTGTCGTGAAGTATCAGGATCTGATCGACGGCAAGACGCTGATCGAACAGACCGATGATGCCACCGGCATCGCGCAGCGCGTGGTCGTGGAATACCGTGGTTCGCTCAAAGCGAAGTCCAAGGAAGATCTGCGTCCTCGCCTGACCCTGCTCGACGAGGATTCGGGCGAAGCTGCGCGCTACATGCTCGCAGTGGGTGCGATGCTTTCGGTCGAGGAAGGCCAGACGGTTCACGCCGGCGACATCGTCGCTCGTGTCTCCAGAGAAGCTGCCAAGACCCGCGACATCACCGGCGGTCTGCCGCGCGTTGCCGAATTGTTCGAAGCGCGCAAGCCCAAGGACAATGCGATCATCGCCAAGGTCTCGGGCCGTATCGAGTTCGTCCGTGACTACAAGGCCAAGCGCAAGATTGCGATCCACCCGGAAGAGGGTGAACCGGTCGAGTATCTTGTGCCGAAGTCGAAGGTCATCGACGTCCAGGAAGGCGACTATGTGAAGAAGGGCGACAACCTGATTTCAGGTTCGCCCGACCCGCATGACATTCTGGAAGTGCTCGGCGTGGAAGCGCTGGCCGAATATCTAGTCAGCGAAATCCAGGAGGTTTATCGTCTGCAAGGCGTGAAGATCAACGACAAGCACATCGAGGTGATCGTTCGCCAGATGCTGCAGAAGGTCGAGATCACCGATGGCGGCGACACCACTTTGCTGCCGGGCGAACAGCTCGATGGCGAGGAAATGAACGAGTACAACGCGCGTCTGGCGCCCGGCAAGAAGTTTGCAGAAGGCAAGCCTGTGCTGCTCGGCATCACCAAGGCATCGCTGCAGACCCGTTCGTTCATCTCGGCCGCGTCGTTCCAGGAAACCACCCGGGTGCTCACCCAGGCGGCGGTCGAAGGCAAGCGTGACTCGCTGATCGGCCTGAAGGAAAACGTGATCGTCGGACGTCTGATCCCGGCGGGTACCGGTGCCGGCATGAGCCGCGTCCGGATCGCCGCGAACAGCCGCGATGCTGCGCTCCGTGCGCAGCAGCGTGCACTGCAGAAGGCGATGGCAGCCGCCAATGAAGTCGCGGCGGCTCCCGCCCCGGCTCCGGTGGCCGCAGAGCCAGAAGCGGTCGATACCGACGCGGAGTAAGCCTGAGGCCTCCCCGGTCATTCCGGAGAGGTTCAGCGCGAAAATTGAAAAACCCCGCCGGAAGCGATTCCGGCGGGGTTTTTGTGTGTGCGGCAATAGCGGCTATCCGAACAGCCCGTCGGGCAATGCCTGCGCGCCGCCCAACTGGTTGAGCGGGATCATGAGGAACACGTGGCCCTCTGCGTTCGGGGCAGGCAGCTTGCCGCCGTGGATGTTGACCTGCAGCGAAGGCAGAATGAGCCGGGGCGCGTCCAAAGTGGCATCCCGCGCCTCGCGCATGCTCACAAACGTGTCTTCGCCGACCGCGTCATTGACGTGCACGTTTGACTGGCGCTGTTCGGCAACGGTGGTCTCCCAGCGGAAATGGGTGCGGCCCGAAGGCAGATAATCGTGGCCGACGAAAATGCGCGTGGCATCGGGCAGTGCCAGGATCTTGCGGATCGAGCGGTACAGCGTCGCAGCATCGCCTCCGGGGAAATCGGCGCGCGCGGTCCCGTAATCGGGCATGAACAGCGTGTCGCCGACAAACGCGGCATCATCGACCAGATAGGTCAGGCAGGCCGGGGTGTGTCCGGGGGTATGCATGACACGGATCGCGGTGTTTCCCAGCGCAAGCGTATCTCCCTCATCCATCAGGACATCGAAGACACCGGTGATGCCCGCCGATCCTTCACCGAACATCGGGGCGAAGATGGCCTGCACATCGCGGATATGTGTCCCGATCACCACCTTCGCGCCGGTGCGCGAACGGATGTAATGCGCCGCGGTGAGGTGGTCGGCATGGGCGTGGGTTTCCAGCACATAGACCAGCGTCGCCTCCTCGCGATCGACAATGGCCAGCAAGGCGTCTGCGATCCGCGTATCGATCCTCGCAGCATTGGCTTCATAGGTCAGGACCGGATCGATAATCGCCGCGCTGCGGCTATCGGCATCAACGATCACATAGCTGACCGTGTGGGTGTCGTTGTCGAAATGGGGGTGGATGGCGATGGTCATGGCTTTTCCTCTATCGGCTAAATCTAATTTAGGACTAGCTAATTTAGAATCAAGGCATATATTGGCCGCATGAACCAGATGACTGATATCGAACCCATGGCCATCGCATCCAAGGCAGCAGAGGCGGCGCGGATGTTGCGCTCGCTGGCCAACCAGAATCGCCTGCTGATCTTGTGCATTCTTGCCAATGGTGAACTGCCGGTGGGTGCGTTGCAGGCGCAGGTTGAGCTGTCTCAATCGGCATTGTCGCAGCACCTCGCCCGATTGCGCGAGGAAGGCCTGGTCGCCACGCGGCGCGAAGGCACCAGCATCGTCTACCGGATCGCCGATCCAGCCGTGCTGCAGATCATGACCACGCTTGCGGCGATCTACTGCCCGCCTGAAAATTGAAGGACCCTTTGCCATGTCGATCCAGCAGATCTCGCCGCTTGATGCCCAGGCGATGCTCGCCAGCCAAAGGGCTGTCCTGATCGACATTCGCGAGGCAGATGAATATGCGCGCGCGCATGTGCCAGGCTCCCGCTCGGCACCGGCGGGGAAATCAATTGTTTCGGGTCAACCTTTGGCGGATGGGCCTCAGCCGATATTCATGTGCCGTAGCGGGGCACGCACCAGCCTGCATTGTGAGCGACTGGCGGCGGGACTGGGTGTCCCTGCGATGATGCTCGCGGGCGGGCTCGATGCCTGGGGGCAGGCAGGATTGCCCGTCGCCGTAGACCGCAGCGCTCCGCTTGAAATGATGCGGCAGGTCCAGATTGCGGCAGGTCTGCTTATCCTGTCCGGGTTCGCGCTTGCCTGGCTGGTCCATCCAGGATTTTTGTCGGTGTCCGCCTTTGTCGGCGTGGGGCTGACGTTCGCCGGTCTGACGGGCTTCTGCGGCATGGCCCGTCTTCTGGCGGTCATGCCCTGGAACCGCAGCATGGCAGGTTGAGGTTGTGCTCGAGACCTTCGCCCTCGCTGCGTTGGGCGGCGCGCTTGTCGGACTGCTGCTGGCAGCCTTTGGCGGTGGCGGGTCGGTGCTGGCCACGCCCTGGCTGATCTATGTCGTCGGGGTCGCAGACACGCATGTCGCCATTGGTACATCTGCCGCCGGGGTGGCGCTGAACGCTCTTGCCGGTCTGGTCGGGCAAGCAAGGCTGGGTTCGGTCAAATGGCCATGCGCGATTGTCTTTGCGCTTTCGGGGATCATCGGTGCGCTGATCGGCGCGCATTTTGCAAAACAGGTCGATGGCGATGCGCTGCTGGGGTATTTTGCGGTGGCAATGGCGCTGGTGGCGCTGTCGATGTTTCGCCGCCCGCGCCGCGTGGGTGACCCCGACGTGCATCTGGACATGCGGCTGACCTTGCGACTGGCGCCGGTCGGCTTGGTTGTCGGTCTTGCTGCAGGCTTTTTCGGCATTGGCGGTGGATTTCTGATCGCACCGGGGTTGATGGCAGCCACCGGGATGACACTGGCCAATGCAGCGGCCTCGTCATTGGTCTCGGTCACCTTGTTCGGCGCGACGACCAGTGCCAGCTATGCGGCCTCTGGCCAGATCGATTGGCCCATTCTTGCAGCGATGGTGACAGGCGGCACAATAGGCGCTGTTCCTGGTGTCTACCTTGCCCGTCTCCTGTCTGGGCGGGTGCTGCTGGCGAGGCGCGTTTTTGCGGGGCTGATCCTGCTGGTTGCAGGATCCATCCTGATCAGTGTCATGGCTGCATAGGACGACAAGTCCGGCAAGTGCACTTCGCCTCAGGAATCGCTGTCGATAGTTTCAACTTCGCTCGACTGCGCCGTGTCAGCGTCGAGTATCTTGCGGGCAAAATCGGCAAGGCCAGTGTCGTGCGGATGGTTGACCAGCGGTGACAGCGTCTTGCGCGCCTCATCGGCGTTGCCGGTGCGGATGTGATATTGGCCCAGAGTCAGCCTGAGGCCGGTATCATAGGGCGCCAGCAGCAGCGCCTTTTGCAGGCCCTGTACCGCAATTGGCGGCGGCGTCTTGCCCTCGGCGGCATAGCTGCGGAAGAAATAGCTGAGCGGAATGGGGTTGTCGTTCTCGACCCGGTTGGCGGCCGCAATCGCGGCGCGCACCTTGGGCCACAGGGTCTCGTCGTCCCCGGCCTTGCGGAACATCGCATAGATCTTCTGGATGAAGGCGTTGATTGCCTGCGGATCGAGGGCGATCGCCTTGTCTGCAGCGGTCAGTGCCGCATCGTCCTGCCCCGCATCATATTCCGCCTCGGCCAGCGCCGTCTGCACGAAGGGATCGTCAGGATAGGACGCCGCGATCGTGCGGGCTTCCTCCACCACCAGCGCCGCCTGTTCTTCGTTCACGCCGCGCTTCGAGCGCATCATCACCGGCAGGATGGCCGCTTCGCCCTTGCGCAGCGGACGGATACGGACCTCGGCGGTGGTGATCCGGTGGGGGCCCAGGTTCATGTAGCTCATCTTGCGCGACATCATGTAGCGCTCGAGCTCCTTGTCGAGCACGGCAAGGTCGCCAAAGGCACCAGTCGCGGCGGCATCCTCGCCTTCGCCCTGGCCCAGCCGGGTCATATAGTCATTCAACTGTCCGGGCCGCTTGCCCGACAGCATCATGTAATGGAACAGCAGCCAGCTGCGGCCATAGAAGGCGTCGTAGCGGCGTGACGCGTTCTCCCGGTATTTCCGGGTGTTCAGCAGCATGTCGAGCGGCACGTCCTTGGCATAGACCAGTTCGGCCGCGCGGTGGTTGGCGGGCAGGCCCAGGCCGACCGAGCCATCGCTCTCGAACTTCGCGGTCGCGTAGAACTCGGCAAAGCCTTCCGAAAACCACAGAGGCGGCGAGCCGGAGAAGAGTGAGTACATGAAGTGATGCGCATATTCGTGCAGCAGCACGAGCTCGCCTTCGGTCACCCGCTCGCTCTGGTTGCTGCCATCGACGCGGGGAATGAACGCCACCGATCCTCCCGCGCGCGACTGATAGAAGCCTTGCGTGTAGCGGCTGCCTTCGCCCAGCAGCTTCCGCACCTGGTTGGCATCGCGGACAACGAACACGGTCAGGCGGTTGGACGGCGATGTGGGGTCGTCGGGCAGCTTGTAGACCGCGCGCATCGCGGAACGATAGCGCTCCAGCATGTCGGTGAAGGCACGGACCTGCTTTTCGCTCTGGTCGGCATAGACGACGAAATTGGGGCTGGAAGCTTCGAGCCAAGCGGCGCTGGCAGCCGAATGCGAAAGCAGAAAGGCAACCAAAATCAAGCCTGTACGGCTCATGAAACGCGCGACCATCGATGCACCCCTTCCGATGGTCCGACGCTAGGTCGATAGCAAACCGCCCGCAATCCCCCAAAGTCGGGGGTGCGGGCGGCTGCTCCCGAGCGGGCAGGGAGGGCTTAGGCGGTCAACCTGGTCGCGGTGCGGGCAACCTTGGCACCCAGGTAGCGGGCGCCATCCAGATCGATGGCATGCGGCTGGCGCGACCCGCCACCGCCTGCGATCGTGCTGGCGCCATAAGGCGACCCGCCGGTGACCTCGTCGTTGCTGAGCTGGCCCTGGAAGCCATAGTCGAGCCCGACGATGGTCAGGCCGTGGTGCAGCAGGTTGGTGAGGATCGAGAATTGCGTGGTTTCCTGGCCGCCGTGCTGGCTCGCGGTCGCGGTGAACGATGCACCGACCTTGCCGATCAGCGCGCCCTTGGCCCACAGGCCGCCGGTGCGGTCCCAGAATGCGGCCATCTGGCTCGACATGCGGCCAAAGCGGGTGCCGGTGCCGACGATGATCGCGTCATAGTCGGCCAGTTCCTCGGGCGTCGCCACGTCCGCAGTCTGGTCGAGCTTGAAGTGATTGGCACGGGCGATGTCGTCGGGGACGGTCTCGGGGACGCGCTTGACGGTCACCTCGGCGCCTTCCTGCCGCGCGCCTTCGGCCACGGCTTCGGCCATCGCTTCGATATGGCCATAGGTCGAATAATAGAGAACGAGAACTTTGGTCATGGAAAATCTCCTTGTGAATAGGCGGGCAAAAAGGGTGCCCCGCCGCCGGAAAGGGGGAAGCGGCGGGGCGGGGGGATGGTTAGGTCCGGGTTTCTGC
Organism: Hydrogenophaga intermedia; assembly: GCA_943370475.1. Taxonomy (GTDB): domain Bacteria; phylum Pseudomonadota; class Alphaproteobacteria; order Sphingomonadales; family Sphingomonadaceae; genus Blastomonas. The sequence goes on along the minus strand of CALRRI020000039.1, from coordinate 16,281 downwards.
GATCAGAAACTCGGCATCTTCGCTGGCCGAAACGGTGATTTCGGTTTCGCGGGTGATCGCGGCGGCATCGCGCGGGCCGATTGCGACCCCGTTCACCGTCACGCTGCCCGCCGACACCACCAGATAGGCCGACATGCCATCGGTGATGCGGTGGGTGATGCTGTCGCCAGCGGCCAGCGTCGCGCCGGATAGACGGGCATCGGCACGGATCATCAGGGCACCAGCCATGATATCCTCGTCGCGACCGCTCGCCAGAACCTCCAGCTTGCCACTGCGCTCTCCCTTGGGAAACTGCCTCGCATCCCAGCGCGGAGCACCGCCCGGAGCATCGGGGATGATCCAGATCTGGAACAACCGGGTTTCCTCGTTCTCCAGGTTGAACTCGCTATGCTGCACGCCGGTTCCCGCGCTCATCACCTGGACGTCGCCCGCTTCGGTGCGGCCTTCGTTGCCCAGGCTGTCGCGATGGGTGATCGCGCCGCTGCGGACATAGGTGATGATTTCCATGTCGCGGTGCGGATGGGTGGGGAAACCGCTCTTGGGAGCGATCTCGTCGTCGTTCCACACGCGCAGGGCGCCCCAGCCCATGCGGGCGGGATCATGATAGCCACCGAAGGAAAAGTGGTGGCGGGCATTGAGCCAGCCGTGATTGGCCTGGCCCAGGGTGGAAAAATCGCGCTTCTCGATCATGGCACTTGCTCCTTGCTGGCATCGGGCTGTGCGGGATGCCTTGGCTTGAGCAACAGATAGACCTGCGCTATCGTTTCCAAAATAGCCAGTTTGGAAAAGGATTGTTTCTCAAAATGCGCTTACCGGATTTCGAGGCCTGGGCGGTTTTTGCCGCCGTTGCCGATACCGGCAGCTTCACCGCTGCTGCCGAGGCGCTCAGCCTGTCCAAGGCCAAGGTGTCGAAGGCCGTGTCGCGGCTGGAGGTAGAGCTTGGCACTGTGCTGTTTCATCGTACCTCACGGCGGCTGTCGCTGTCGGCGGCGGGGCGGTCGCTGGTCGATCATGCCCGGCGCATCCGCATGGACGGCGAGGCCGCAGTCGAGGCGGCGCGCGACGAGGCCGTGCTGCTGAGCGGCACCGTCCGCATCGCGGTGCCGATGAGCTTTGGCCTGCGTGCGGTCGCACCGCTGGTGGCGCAGTTCATGGCCCTGCATCCTGGCATCCTTATCGACATGCACCTGTCCGATGCGCGGGTCGATCTGGTCGAAGAGGGGTTCGACCTGGCGCTGAGGATCGCGGTGTTGCCCGACAGCAGCCTGCGCGCGATCCGGCTGCGCCCGGTGCGGATATACATCATCGCCTCGCCTGATTATTGTACGCGCCACGGCACGCCGCTTGTTCCGGCAGACCTCGATGCACACAGGGCGGTACATTATGCCAATTCATCGCAACCCGGCGTTTGGCCCCTGACCGGTCCCGATGGCACGCGGGTGCTGGCGCGACCGGCCCCGGCGCTGATCGTCAACAATGCCGATGCCGCGATGCCCGCCGTGCTCGATGGCCAGTGCATCGCTGCGCTGCCCGATTTCTTCTGCGATGAAGGTCTGTCGAGCGGCAGGCTGCTGCGGTTGCTGCCCGACTGGCGGTTCGAGCCTTCCACGCTCAGCATCGTCACTCCGCCCTCGCCGCATCGCCCGGCGCGGGTCGAGGCGCTGATCGCCTGGCTGCGCAAGGGACTGCAGGCGGAGTAACATTTGTTGGCTCGATGTTACGAAATTGGAAACCAATTGCCGATAGAGCTTCAAAAAGCGACGAACCGAACGTCGCCTGCAAGCGACGGAAAACGGAGTCTTTTCCGTCCTTCCGGCTCTGCGCGTGCCCGCGCGACTCGTGGAGTCAGGCCGGTTAACGCAAAATTAACCTTTTGCCCCCAAAACTTTTATGGTTAATGTTTTCCTCGTCGATCCGTTCTTGGGTCTAGATGACTGAACGGTGCCGATGGCACGGGCGAAAAGGGGCTGCACATGCGGGTGCTTTTGATCGAAGATGAACCGACCACGGCCAAGGCGATTGAGCTTATGCTCACCACCGAAGGTTTTAATGTCTACACAACCGACCTTGGCGAGGAAGGCCTGGATCTGGGCAAGCTGTATGATTACGACATCATCCTGCTCGACCTGAACCTGCCCGACATGCACGGCTACGATGTGCTGAAGAAGCTGCGGGTGGCCAAGGTGCAGACACCGGTGCTGATCCTTTCGGGCATATCCGAGATGGACAGCAAGGTGCGCTCGTTCGGCTTTGGCGCAGACGACTATGTCACCAAGCCGTTCCACCGCGAGGAACTGGTCGCCCGAATTCACGCCGTGGTGCGCCGCTCGAAGGGCCATTCGCAAAGCGTCATCCGCACTGGCAAGCTGGCGGTGAACCTCGACGCCAAGACCGTCGAAGTCGACAGCGCCCGTGTTCACCTGACCGGCAAGGAATATGCGATGCTGGAGTTGCTCTCGCTCCGCAAGGGCACCACCTTGACCAAGGAAATGTTCCTGAACCACCTTTACGGCGGCATGGACGAACCCGAACTCAAGATCATCGACGTTTTTATCTGCAAGCTGCGCAAGAAACTGGCGCTGGCCTGCGGGGGCGAGAACTACATCGAGACCGTCTGGGGCCGCGGCTATGTGCTGCGCGATCCGGAGGCCGATGGCGAGGTGATCGCAGCCTGATACCTTCCTGAACTGTCCAAACCTTCCTTCCTGAAATCGGCAAAGGGGGCCGCGGGTAACCGTGGCTCCCTTTGCTGTTGTGCCTGCAAGGCGGAGAATGCGCAGGCTTTCGCTTGCCAACGGGGGCGCGCACGCTAACGCTTGGGCCTCCCGGGGAGAGACTGCCCATGCATCCATATCGCACCCATGCGCGCGTGCTTACCGCCTCGCTGGTCGGCACGGCGGTGGAGTTCTATGACTTCTATATCTACGCGACCGCCGCCGCGCTGGTGTTCGGGCCGCTGTTCTTCCCCTCGGAAAGCGCGTCGGCGCAGCTTCTGCTGAGCTATATGAGCTTCGGCCTCGCCTTTTTCGCGCGGCCGGTGGGCGCGGTCGCGTTCGGCCATTTTGGTGACCGGATCGGGCGCAAGTCGACGTTGGTCGCCTCGCTGCTGCTGATGGGCGGCTCCACCTTGCTGATCGCGTTCCTGCCGACCTATCAGATGGTGGGTTGGGTCGCGCCGCTGCTGCTGTGCATCCTGCGCTTCGGGCAAGGGTTCGGCCTGGGCGGCGAATGGGGCGGCGCGGCGCTGCTGGCGGTGGAAAACGCGCCTCCAGGCTGGGCGACGCGCTTCGGCATGGCGCCGCAACTGGGCGCGCCGGTCGGCTTTATCGCCGCCAACGGGCTGTTCCTGCTGCTGGGGCTGGGGCTAACGGACGAGCAGTTCGTTGCCTGGGGCTGGCGGATACCGTTCCTCGCCAGCGGCATTCTGGTCGGGCTCGGCCTCTGGGTCCGGCTGAAGATCAGTGAGACGCCCGATTTCGCCGCCGTGCTGGAGCGCGACAAGCCCGCGCCGGTGCCAGTGGCAGAGCTGCTGCGCGATCACCTGCGCGCAACGCTGGCCGGGACCTTCGCTGTCGTGGCATGCTTTGCGATCTTCTATCTCTCGACCGCGTTCGCGCTGGGCTATGCCACCACGGCGCTGGGGCATGACCGCACCAGCTTCCTGATCGTGCAACTGGGGGCGATCCTGTTTCTGGCATTGGGCATCGTGATATCCGGCTATCGCTCTGACGCGACCAGCAGCGGGCGTGTGCTGATGATCGGCTGTGCGGCGACCGTGGGCGTCGGGCTGATGTTCGGGCCGCTGCTGGGCTCGGGCTCGCTGTGGCTGGCGTGGATCGCACTTTCGGTGGCGCTGCTCGTGATGGGCTTTGTCTACGGCCCACTGGGCGCGTGGCTGCCGCAGCAGTTCCCGGCCAGGGTGCGTTATACCGGGGCATCGGTGGCGTTCAACGGCGGCGGCATCATCGGCGGCGCGCTCGCTCCGATTGCGGCGCAGGCGCTGGCCGACAAGGGCGGCGCGGATGCGGTGGGGCTTTATCTGGCAGCCGCAGGGCTGATCAGCTTTGCAGGTCTGTGGGCGCAGCGCGGACGGGCTGCGGGATAGATCAGGGATATTGCTGCCGGGCCTGTTCTATAATTTTTGCCGCGCGCGCCATCACCTCTTCATGCGGGATGCGAGGAGCGGTCGATTGCAGCGGGCGCTCTACCTTGGCGCGAAACTAGGCGTCATACGCCGCCTCTTCCTCGGACGAGGCGAATTCGGATTCGATGGGCTAGTATGTGACCATGGCTTCAGTCTATCACATCACCCGCCAGCCGCAATAACGTCAGCCTGGCCTTGCCGACGACGCGTTCGGCATCGATGTCGAAGCCCTCGACCTCCAGCTTCTCGCTCTTGCCCGTCTCCACGCTGATCCAGGTCGAGGGCGCGAACCAGCCCAGGCGCTTGAGCTTGTCGAGCGCCACTGCGCCCGCGCCGATCCCGTAAGGCGGGTCGATCAGCACGACATCGAATGGCTTGAGCGCGGGGCCCAGCGCCAGCGCGGAACTGGGGCGAATCTCGGCGCGGGCATCGGCCTCCAGCGAGCGAATATTGGCGCGCAAGGTATCGATGGCGGGCCGGTCCTGCTCGACAAACACGCAGCGCGCGGCGCCGCGCGACAAGGCTTCGAGCCCAAGTGCGCCCGAGCCTGCGAACAGGTCGAGCACGCTCAACTCCTCGAACGAGCCGAGGCGGCTGGTCAGCATGGAGAACAGGGTTTCGCGGGTGCGATCGGCGGTGGGGCGCGTGGTGTCGCCCGGCGGTGCCTTGAGCTTGCGGCCGCGCCATTCCCCGGCAATGATCCGCAGCATGGTCAGCCCTCAGCCCGGGTGAGCGTGCGAAGAAGGTCCGTCGTCATTTCAGCGTCTTTCTGAACGTCACCACATCATGCCGGCGCACTTCCTCGATCGCGCCGGGCTCAAGCCCTTCGAGCAGGAAGGGACCATAGCGGGTGCGGATGAGGCGCGAGACCTTGAGGCCGAGATGCTCGAGCACGCGGCGGACCTCGCGGTTCTTGCCCTCGGTCAGCGTCATCTCGATCCAGCCGTTGCGTCCGGTGCGGCGCTCCAGATTGGCGTCGATCTTGCCGTAGCGGATGCCTTCGATGGTGATGCCATGGATCAGGTCTTCAAGCTGCGTCTGGCTGACCTCTCCAAAGGCGCGCGCGCGGTATGTGCGCTCGACCCCGGTGGCGGGAAGCTCCATCTGGCGCTTCAATTCGCCATCATTGGTCATCAGCAGCAGCCCCTCGGTGTTGAGGTCGAGCCGCCCGACAGGCATCATCCGCGGAGCATCGGGCGCAACGCGCGCGAGGTGGTCGTAGATTGTCGAGCGTCCGGTAAAGTCGCGCGCCGCCGTCAACAGCCCGGCAGGCTTGTGGAAGCGCCACAATTTGGCGGGCGCAGGCTCGCTGACCGCCTTTCCGTCGACGGTGATGCCGTGAAGGCTGGTCAGCACGGTGGCGGGCGTGGTGATCGCCACGCCATCGCGCGCCACGCGCCCTCCCTCGATCATCCGCTCGATCTCGCGCCGGCTCGCTATGCCCGCACGGGCGAGCAGCTTGGCGATGCGCTGACCTTCGCCCAGGGCAGAGGTCTTGCGCACCACAGGTTCGGGCGGCGTTTCGCTTTCAGCAAGCGGATCGAATTTCGGTTTCCGGGGGGGCATGGCGGCTGCTATAACCGCGAAGATGCCGTGCGGGAACGCAAGAAATCACTGCCGCGTAGTTAAGATTGCTCCTCCCGCCCTGTCAGAAAGGCCGCATATGCTGTTTTCGCGGTTTACCCGGTCAATCGAAAGCATTCTCATCGTCGAGGATGAGCCGCTTGTGGCCTTCGACAACGAGCTGCGCGTCGTCGATGCAGGCTATCGCGTGGTAGCGACGGTGGATTCAGAGGCAGAGGCGATCGCGGTGCTGCATCGAGAGCCGATCCATCTGGTGCTGGCGGACGTCAACCTGTCAGGCGGCGGCAGCGGTGTCGAGGTGGCGCGTGTCGCGAGCGAGCGCGATATACCGGTGCTGTTCGCTACCGGCGCATGCCCCGGACACGCCCGGCAATATGCCATCGGCTGTCTGATCAAGCCCTATAGCGCCGCCGAACTGGTGAAGGCGATCCACGCGGTGGACCAGATGATCCGGGGCAAGACACCGCGCAAGATGCCCAAGCCGCTGAATCTGTATTCCGAGGCTTGATCGAACGCAGTCCGTAACCCTTCGCGCGGCCCCACCGAACTGTGCAGCGATGAGCGCATTGCGCGCCTGAGGGATTATCGATGTCTAGGACTTTTGTTGCCGTGCTGGCGCTGGCCGTGCTGGCGGTCTTCGCGCTGGCGCAGGGCCTGCCCGGCCTGTCCGCCACCGCGAGCCCAGAGAGCCCCGCAGGCAAGCCGGTCGCCGCTGCCGCGCCCAGTCTCGATCCCGGTGCGGCGGGGCCAGTGGTGGCCGAGCTTTTCACCAGCCAGGGCTGCTCGTCCTGCCCGCCCGCTGATGCCGTCGCGGCGCGTCTGGCACGTGATCCTGCGATCCTCGTGATCAGCCGCCCGGTGACCTATTGGGACCGGCTGGGCTGGAAGGACAGCCTGGGCCGCGAGGCAAACACCTGGCTGCAGCGGCAATATGGCGATGCCGCTTTTGGCGGTGCGAATATCTTTACGCCCCAACTGGTGGTGGATGGTCGCACCCAGGGCGTAGGCTCTCAGGAGACCAAGGCCCGCCTGCTGATTGCGCGTGCCGGGGCGGTTCGCAAAGCCAGTGGCGTGGCAGTCCGGGTCTTGCGCACCGCCGATGGCGGCCGCAGCGTGGTTCTGGATGGCAAGGCCGGGGAGGGGGCCGACGTGATCCTGATTGCGCTGTCGGCGCGCGAGACGGTCAGCATCGGACGCGGCGAGAACGGCGGTCGCCAAGTCAGCTATACGAATGTCGTGATCGATGAGGCGTCCGTGGGCCGCTGGAAGGGCGGCAGGCAGGCGATCACTCTGAGCGCAGCCCAGCTTTCGACCCCGGGTGCGGATCGTCACGCATTGATCGTGCGCCAGGGCGCCGGCGGCCCGGTGATCGGATCGGCGGTGATCTGAAGCCGTCCGTCCGTTGCAAATCCCTCTGGCGTAAATCGCCGATGCCGCTAGTTTCCCGCCCAGGGACACGGGAAGGGACGATTGCTGCATGACTGAACACGCTGCCGGGGTATCGCCCGAAGTCACGGGCTGGCGCGCGTCGCTACCGGCAGGCCTCAGGCCCTATACCGAGGCGGCGCCGCTGGCTGCGTTGTTCCTCGGCATGTCGTCGGGCTTTCCGTTCGCGATGATCGCAGCGACGCTGTCGACCCGGCTGGCGCAGTCGGGAATCGAGAAGTCGACCGTCACCGCCTTTGCCCTGACCTTCCTGGCTTATAATTTCAAATGGCTCTGGGCGCCGATCATCGATGCGGTGAAGCTGCCGTTGCTCGGCCGCATCGGGCAGCGCGTGTCGTGGCTGATCCTGTGCGCGGTGCTGGTGATGGTGGCCATCGTCAATCTGGGGCTCGCCGATCCCGAAGCAGATATCGCCAGCGTGGCGATTGCCGCGATCCTGGTCGGGGTGGCCGGCGCGACATTCGATATCGTCATCGACGCCTATCGCATCGAACTGCTCGAGCCGCATCAGTTGGGCGTGGGATCGGGCATGAGCCAATATGGCTGGCGCATCGGCGCAGCGCTGGCAGGATCGGTGGCGCTGGTCGTCGCGGCGCGCGCCGACTGGACGACCGCCTATATCGCGGTGTCGTTCTTCGGCCTGTTCGCGGTGATCACCGGGCTCGTGATGGGGGAACCCGCACGCCGCCAGGAACCCAAGCCGCTCAAGGGACCGGTTGCCGCTGCGATCGCCTATGTCAGCCCGCTGGCCGAGTTCTTCAAGCGTTCGGGCGCGCTGGTCGTGCTGCTGTTCGTGCTGGTCCACAAGATCGGCGACACGCTCGCCAACCTGACGCTGCGGCTGCTGTTCGAGGATCTGGGCTTCACCAATGACGAGCTGGCGATCTATGACGTCGGTCTGGGCTTCTGGGCACTGCTCGCGGGGATATTCGTCGGCGGCATCCTCTATGCCCGGCTGGGCATGAAGCGTTCGGTGCTGATCAGCCTCGTCCTGATGGCGGTATCCAACCTCGCCTTTGCCGGCCTTGCCAGTGTCGGCCACAGCACCTGGGCGATGGCGGGCGCGATGGGCTTCGAGAATTTCGCGAGCGGCATCGGCGGGGTATGCGTGGTCGCCTACCTGTCGGCCCTGTGCAACCTGGAGTTCACCGCGACGCAGTTCGCACTGCTGTCTGCGGCTGCGAGCATCACCGGGCGGTTCCTCACCGGAACCTTGGCGGGCGGGATGATCGAGCAACTGGGCTTTGCCAATTTCTATCTGGTGACCACGCTCGCGGCGCTGCCCGGCGTGCTGCTGTTCTGGTGGATGATGGCCAGCGGGCTGGTCGATCGTTCGCTGGGCACGGCGGGGACCGAGGAGAACGGGGAACACTGATCTGCCTTCGCAAACCTCTCCGCGTTCCCGAGCGAAGTCGAGGGACGCACGTGCTGCCGTTTTCGATTACGTCCCTCGACTTCGCTCGGGACAAACGGGAGGGGGGTGGCTATCGCTCGCTCGTCAATCCGGCTCCTGACCATTCGCCTTGAGCACTTCGCCCGCCAGATAGAGCGAGCCTGCGATCAGCACCGGCATCGGCTGGTGGTCTGCCAGCAGGGCCAGCGCGGCTTCGATATCGGCCGCTGCCTCGACCTCGATCCCCGAGGTCAGGCACGCCTGGAACGCATCGGCATCGTGCCATTCATGCCCCGGCACCGGCAATGCGGTGACGCTGGCGAGATAGGGCTCGAGCGGGCCCAGCAGCGCGCCGGGTTGCTTGTTCGACAGCATGCCGAGCACCAGATGCACCTTGCCGGCCATCGCGGCGACATGGCGCGCGAGTGCAGCGCCCGCATCAGGATTGTGGCCGCCGTCGAGCCATACCGGCTCGCCGGTGCCCAGCAGCGCGGTCAGCGGCCCATCGGTCAGCCGCTGCATGCGTGCGGGCCATTCGGCCCAGCCCATCGCAGCGGAGAGCGCGCTGTCGGGGATGGCAAGCGCGCTCTGGTGGCGGATCATCGCGATCGCAAGCCCGGCATTGTCCGCCTGATGCTCGCCCGGCAGGCGCGGCACCGGCAGCGTCAGCTTGCCATCGACATCGCGGTAATGCAGCCGGCCCTGATAGAGCGCCGCGTCCCAGTCATGCCCGCGTGCCTTGACATAGGCCCCCGCGCGCATCGCCTGCCCGGCGATCGCACCCATCATTCCGGTCGCGTATTTCTGGATGACCAAAGGCACGTCCGCCTTGGCGATTCCGGCCTTCTCGAACGCGATCCGCTCCAGCGGGATTTCGGGCGTGCCTTCTTCGGGTGCGAGCAGGAAGGCTTCATGGTCGATGCCCAGTGCCGCGATGCCGCAGACGGCGGGGCGCGGCAGCACGTTGGTCGCATCGAGCCTGCCGCCCAGCCCCACCTCGATCACGCAGGCATCGGCGGGATGTTCGGCAAAGGCGAGGAAGGCGGCCGCAGTGGTGACTTCGAAGAAGCTGGCGCTGATGCCTTCGGCGATATCGAGCACGCGGCCCAGATAATCTGCCAGCACCTCATCGTCGATCAATCGCCCGGCGATGCGGATGCGCTCGTTGAAGCGCACCAGATGCGGGCTCGTGTAAACGTGGCAGGTCTGGCCCGACGCCTCGATCGCCGCGCGCAGAAAGGCGCAGGTCGACCCCTTGCCGTTGGTTCCCGCGACATGGAACACCGGCGGCAGGCGGTGGTGCGGGTCGCCCAACCGGGCGAGCAGTTCGGTGATCCGCTCGAGCCCCAGCACATCGCGGCCCGGCGACAGTGCCGCGAGCCGGTCAAGCTGGGTCTGGACGCCAGAATGGGTGGAAAAGGCGTGGTCCATTACTCTCTCCCCTCCCGCCGGCGGGAGGGGCAGGTCCGGCCTGCCGGACCGGGGTGGGCAGGGAGCACGAACGACGAAAGGTTCGTCTGTGCCTCGCTCCCACCCCGCCCTTCGGGCACCCCTCCCGCCAGCGGGAGGGGAGAGGGCGCAGTCAGAGGTTTACGGCTGAACCCCGTTAGTTTCACGCCGCCGCCTTGGCCGCCATCAGATAATCGATCACGCTGCCCAGCCGCGCGCGCAGATCCTTGCGCTCGACGACCATGTCGAGCATCCCGTGCTCGAGCAAATATTCGGAGCGCTGGAAGCCTTCGGGCAGCTTTTCGCGGATCGTCTGCTCGATCACCCGCTGGCCGGCAAAGCCGATCAGCGCATTGGGTTCGGCCATCTGCACGTCGCCCAGCATCGCATAGCTGGCGGTGACGCCGCCGGTGGTGGGATCGGTCAGCACGACAATATAGGGCAGGCCCGCTGCATGCAGGCGGCTGATCGCCACCGTGCTGCGCGGCATCTGCATCAGCGAGAGAATACCCTCCTGCATCCGCGCGCCACCGGCGGCGGTGAAGATGACATAGGGGCATTTTTCGGCTATCGCGCGCTCGGTGCCGGAGATGAACGCCGCGCCGACGGCCATGCCCATCGATCCGCCCATGAAGGCGAAATCCTGCACGCCGACCACGGCCTTGTGGCCCAGGATGCGGCCCAGGGCATTGGTCAGCGCATCATTGCCGACATTGGCGGCGCGTGCCGCCTTCAACCGATCGACATATTTCTTGCTGTCGCGGAACTTGAGCGGATCTTCGCGAACCACCGGCGAGGGCAGTTCTTCCCAGATCGCGTCATCGAACAGCATCGCAAAGCGCGCGGCCGAGCCAATGCGTTCGTGGTGGTCGCATTTGGGGCAGACCGAGAGATTGTCCTCGAACTCCTTGGCGAACACCATTTCGCCGCAGGCCTTGCACTTGTGCCACAGGTTGTCGGGCGTGGAATCGCGCTTGGCGATCAAGGGAATCGAATTGCGGACGCGGCTGAACCAGCTCATTCAAATGCTCCTATCAGGCGTTCATGGTCTGGCGGGCGGTGGCGATCGCGCTGCTGAGCGTGCGGATATAGTCGCGCACCGGGCCAGCAGCGTTTGCGCCATGCTCGGCAACGATATCGACGATGGCGCTGCCGACGACAACGCCATCGGCAACACGCGCGATGGCGGCGGCCTGCTCGGGCGTGCGCACGCCAAAGCCGACAGCAACGGGCAGGTCGGTCGAGGCCTTGAGCCGGGCAACGGCTTCCTCGATGCTAGCCTGCACAGCCTGCTGCTTGCCGGTGATCCCAGCAACCGAAACATAATACAGGAACCCGCCTGCGCCATCGAGTACGGCGGGCAGCCGCGCGGCATCGGTGGTCGGGGTGGCGAGCCGGATCGGGGCGATGCCCTTGGCGCGGAGAGCCGGGCCAAGCGCTGCGTCTTCCTCTGCCGGAATATCGACACAGATCACGCCGTCCACGCCGGCGCTCGCTGCGGCATCGGCGAACCATTCGGGTCCGCGCCGGGTCATCGGGTTGGCATAGCCCATCAGCACCAGCGGCACGTTCGGATGACGCGCACGAAAATCGCTGGCGATCTGCAGGATGTCGGCGGTCCTGGTGCCTGCTGCGAGACTGCGCAGGTTCGCCGCCTGGATCGCGGGGCCATCGGCCATCGGATCGGTAAACGGCATGCCCAGTTCGATCACATCCGCGCCGCCCTCGACCAAAGCGTCAAGGATCGCGGGGGTAGAGGCCGCGTCAGGATCGCCCGCAGTGACGAAGCACACGAGCGCCGCGCGGTTCGCGGGGAAGGCGTTGGCGAGACGCGAACTCACATCTCCACTCCCAGCTTCTCGGCCACCGTGAAGATATCCTTGTCGCCGCGACCGCACAGGTTGGCGAGGATGATCTGGTCGCGGTCCATATCCCGGGCGACCTTCGCGACCGCGGCGATGGCATGCGCAGGCTCGAGCGCGGGGATGATGCCCTCGGTGCGGCAGAGAAGCTGGAAGCCGTCCAGCGCTTCGTCATCGGTGATCGCGGTATATTCGACCCGGCCCATGTCCTTGAGCCAGGCGTGTTCGGGGCCGATTCCGGGATAATCGAGGCCCGCGCTGATCGAATGGCCCTCGGTGATCTGGCCGTCCTCGTCCTGCAGCAGATAGGTCTTGTTGCCGTGCAGGATGCCGGGAAAGCCGCCGAGCAGGCTTGCGGCGTGCTCGTTGCCGTCGAGACCGTAGCCCGCCGCTTCCACGCCGAGCATCCGCACATCGGGATCATCGAGAAACGGGTGGAACAGACCCAAAGCGTTCGATCCACCGCCGATCGCCGCGACCAGCAGGTCGGGCAAGCGGTTGATGCGGGCAAGCATCTGCGCGCGCGCTTCCTTGCCGATCACGCTCTGGAAATCGCGGACCAGCTCAGGGTACGGGTGCGGGCCGGCGGCGGTGCCGATGATGTAGAAGGTGTCGTGGACATTGGCGACCCAGTCGCGCAGGCCCTCGTTCATCGCATCCTTGAGCGTCGCAGCGCCCGACGTCACGGGAATGACCTCCGCGCCGAGCAGCTTCATGCGGAACACATTGGGCTGCTGCCGCGCGACATCGGTTGCGCCCATATAGATCACGCAGGGCAGGCCGAAGCGAGCGCACACCGTGGCGGTGGCAACGCCATGCTGGCCCGCGCCGGTCTCGGCGATGATCCGCGTCTTGCCCATGCGGATCGCGAGCAGGATCTGGCCGATGCAGTTGTTGATCTTGTGCGCGCCGGTGTGATTGAGCTCGTCGCGCTTGAACCAGATCTGCGCACCCTTGCCTTCGGGGGCGCCCTTGCGCAGTTCCTCGGTCAGCCGCTCGGCATAATAGAGCGGGCTGGGGCGTCCGACATAATGTTCGAGCAGATCGTCGAACTGCGCCTTGAACGCAGGGTCTTCCTTGGCCGCGCGATAATGTTTCTCGAGATCGAGCACGAGAGGCATCAGGGTTTCGGCAACATAGCGCCCGCCATACTGGCCGAAATGGCCTTGTGCGTCGGGTTGATTGCGATAGCTGTTAAGCTGGGTTGCGGTGTTGGTCATGGTTGGCAACCGCTTGGCAAAAGCGCGCCATCTTGTCCATATCTTTGAGCCCGGGCGCGCTTTCGACGCCTGAGGAGACATCGACCAAGGGCGCGTGCGTCGCGGCCAGAGCTTCGCCGACATTGTCCGGGTCGAGCCCGCCTGCCAGTCCCCAGGGCAGGATGTGCTGGTGACCCGCCAGCAGCGACCAGTCTACGACCGTCCCGTTGCCGCCGGGCAGCGCCTGCGCAGGGGCATCGAACAGCAGCCGGTCGGCAATGCCATCGAACCGGCGGGAGTTCACCAGGGTCTCGGCGCTGCGCAGGCCCACGGCCTTCCACACTTCTACGGCCATGTGCTTCTTCACGATCGCCAGCCATTCGGGCTTTTCGGTGCCATGGAACTGGATGACGTCGGGCCGGACGGTGCGATAGGCCTTTTGCGTCAGCTCGGGCGAGGCATTGACCAGCAGCAGCACGACCTTGACCGATGCCGGCGTCCGCCGCCGCAGGTCCGCCGCCTGCTCCAGCGTCACATGGCGCGGGCTCTTTTCGAAATGCACCAGGCCAATATGGCTCGCACCGGCCCTGGCGGCAGCGTCAATGGAAGCTTCGGTGGAAAGCCCGCAGATCTTGATCAGGGTGGGGGCATCGCCCATGGGCGCATATCTCCAATATGGATTTGAAACGGCTTGCGATATGGCGAAGGACCAGCCTAGTTCATAGCCTGATCTGTATTAGGATGACCCATGGGGCGGATTTTATCGATTGTCCTGTGCCTGCCGCTGGCAGCCTGCGGCGGCATGAATGACGATGCCGCTGCGGCCCGGGTGTCCGTATCGGACTTCCGCAGCTACGTCAGCAGTGGCGACCACGAAGCGATCTACGCGATGGCCGACCCGCTCTACAAAAAATCCGTCACGCGCGGTCAGCATGACAAACTGTTTTCCATCCTCGAGAAGCGACTGGGCGATTTTGGCGAGACCACCGAGACAGGCTGGAAAGTCAACTACACGACCAATGGCGAATTTGTCGTCCTGACCTTCAACACGAAGTTCGAGAATGGCGACGGTGCCGAGACGTTCACGTGGAAAATGACCGACGGCAAGCCGACGCTCGCGGGTTATAACATAAACTCGCCTGCACTTCTGGCCGAGTGATCCGGCTCGAACACAGCCCCCTTACAACGTCGCCATGATCTCGCGCGCCGCGTTGTCGGGCTCTGCAGCCCGCGCGATGGGGCGGCCGATGACCAGCACCGATGCGCCTGCGTCGCGCGCCTGGCGCGGGGTGACGGCGCGCTTCTGGTCGCCCAGCATCGCGCTGGCCGGTCGCACACCGGGGACGACGAAAAATCCGTCGCGCCACTGGTGACGGACAGCGCCAACCTCGTGGCCTGAACATACGATGCCATCGAGACCCGCGCTGTGCGCAAGGTCAGCGAGCCGCAGCACATTGTCGTGCGACGAGCCTGCCATGCCGATCTGCACCATGTCGTCATCGTCGAGGCTGGTCAGCATGGTGACCGCGACGACCTTGGTGTGCGCGCCGGCTGCAGCCTTGGCATCTTCCATCATCGCGCGGCCGCCTGCGGCATGGACAGTGACGATCGCCGGTTCGAGCACATGGATCGCTTGCATCGCGGCGGCAACAGTGTTGGGGATATCGTGCAGCTTCAGGTCGAGAAAGATCGGCAGGCCGAGCTTGGCGATCTCGTGCACGCCGTGGTGGCCGTGCGCGCAAAAGAACTCGAGCCCCAGCTTGACGCCGCCAATATGGCCGCGGACCTGCTGCACGAGTACGGTGGCGCGCGCGAGATCGGGAACATCGACCGCGAGATAGATGGGATTGGACATGATGCGTGCGTGACCCCTGTTGTAACCCTTCAGACCGAGCGCAGGACGCTATCGGGCTCGGCCGGTCTTTCTGCTGTCGCCGCTGACGACATCGTGGCAGGCGCGGCAGCAGCTGTTGCGGTGCGCGTCTGGTTGGACTCCAGCGTCGCGATGCGGCGCTTGAGCCGCCAGCTTGCCGTGCGGTGATAGGCCCAGAGCGGTACAAACCCGGCGAGGAAGGTCAGGAACAGCAGCACCGGAAGCTTGGTCACCAGTTGCAGCCCGCCCCACAGGTCCACAGTGACTGCCTGCCAGTTGTTATAGGCAAACACGATGAACACCACGGCCAGCATGATGATCACCAGTGTCTTCAGAAACTGCATGACCGCTTCGTCTCCTCAAATCCTGCCCGCGTCCCGGCGGTCAATGGGGGAGCATAGGGGCATTCAGCCGACTTGGCCAGCCTGACAGGTGCGCGGCGCGCGATCAGCCGAAGACGCGCGCGAAAATGGTGTCGACATGCTTGAAATGGTAGTCGAGGTTGAACTTGTCCTCGATCTCCTGCGGTGACAGCGCGGCGGTGACCTCGGCATCGGCCTTGAGCAGTTCGAGCAGCGACAGCGCGCCATCCGATTCCCACACCTGCATCGCGTTGCGCTGGACCAGCCGATAGGCGTCCTCGCGGCTGACACCCGCCTGGGTGAGGGCCAGCAATACGCGCTGCGAGTGGACAAGCCCGCCCATCTTGTCGAGGTTCTTCTGCATCCGCGCGGGGTAGACCAGCAGCTTGTCGATCACCCCGGTGAGCCGTGCGAGCGCAAAATCGAGCGTGATCGTCGCATCGGGGCCGAAGAAGCGCTCGACCGAGCTGTGCGAGATGTCGCGCTCGTGCCACAGGGCGACGTTCTCCATCGCGGGGACGGCAGCGGCGCGGACGACGCGGGCGAGGCCGGTGAGGTTTTCGGTCAGCACCGGGTTGCGCTTGTGCGGCATCGCCGACGAGCCCTTCTGGCCGGGCGAGAAATACTCTTCCGCCTCGAGCACTTCGGTGCGCTGCAGATGGCGCACTTCGGTCGCCAGCCGCTCGACCGACGAGGCGATCACGCCCAAGGTCGCGAAATACATCGCGTGGCGGTCGCGCGGGATGACCTGGGTCGAGACGGGCTCGAGTGCGAGGCCGAGCTTCTTGGCGACATGCGCTTCGACGCGCGGGTCGATATTGGCGAAGGTGCCGATCGCGCCGGAGATCGCGCAGGTGGCGATTTCGGCGCGCGCAGCCTTGAGGCGCGCACGGCAGCGGTCGAACTCCGCATAAGCCTGGGCGAGCTTGAGGCCGAAGGTGGTCGGCTCGCCATGGATGCCATGGCTGC
>CALRRI020000038.1:0-35496 GCA_943370475.1 Hydrogenophaga intermedia | reverse complement strand
GCGCGCCTCCGGTCGGGCTACGCCCTCCCTACGCCGCGCGCAGCGCAAGGGAGCGCGTCACATCAACCGTGCGCGATCCTTACAGGGGGTCCCTTTTGCGCGCCGATAAGGGGTCCCGTTTGGACGCCGATTGACACGCTTGGGCCTTGCGAGGTTGAGGTGCTAGCTGGCGGCCCGGGTCGGGCGGCGCTTGGCATTTCGGGCACGGTTTTGGCTGCGATTGTGTGCCAATCAGAACGCCGGAGACTTATTCGCCGCTGGCCGCGCCGCCTTCTGTGATGATGAAGCTGCTGTAGCTGCTGGTCGACGATGCTGAGCGGTCGGACGGATCGGTGACCGATGCGCTGTAGTCGATCAGATAGGTGCCGGGCATCGTCAGGGGCTGGGGCAGCGAAAGGGTGAAGCTATCGCTCTTCTGCTCCTCGCTGCCGTTGAAGACATCGTGCAGCACGATACGCTGCTGATCTGGCGTGATGACCGCCAAGGAGACGAGGTCGACCGGCCCCAGGAACATCAACGTGATTTCGCTGACCGGCGGGGCAATGTTTTCCTGGTTCGCCGGAAAGACGACCAGCAGTTCAGGCGCAGGCAGTTCCAGCGCCTGCAGCGGCGTGGCGTTGATCGTGCCGCAGATCGCGCCACCGATCGTGAGTGCCGCGCAGGCGGCCAGTATGTGCCACTTGCGCATGGCGTCTCTCCTTAAAAAATGTGGGAGCGCGGGGGGTGTTCCGCGCTCCCGGCTGACGGCACTGGTACGGGTCGCATAGACCAGCGCCATCAACATCCCTGTTTTTTCTTCTTCTTCTTGCCGAGGCCTCCGAGCATACTGCCCAGTGCTGCGCCGCCTTCGCCCGCCATGGCTCCGCCGATGGCCGCGCCAGTGGCCGATCCGGTGGCGCAGCCGCTGTTCTGCGCGGTCTGACTTTCGCCTGAGGTGCTGCCTGATACCCCGCCCGTGCCTGCCTGCGCTTGAGCCGAGCCAGAAAACAGCGCAACAATGCCTGGGGTATTCCTGTAGTCTGCGCCTTGCGGCGCGGTGCCGCCATTCGAAAGAACAAACAGATTGTTTACGTCAGCCACAGCAGTATTTTCAGCCTCCGAGCGTGAGAGATTGTGCAGCCGCGAGGTGCAATAAACGCCCCATTCGTCAACCTCATCCGCCTTACACGCGCCGCCCTTCTTTAGACGAGATGACGGCGCTTTGGTCTGGTAGGGACTAACACACGACTTGATATTGTTCTCGTCCGTCCAGTAGCCAACAGGACAACGGTCCATCTGATTGGCTTTGGTGATCGAATCGTAGGTCGGCGGCGTGTAAGTGCCGAAGCTACCTTTATAGCACTTGTCGGAATCAGATTGCCCAGCACGGCCAGGTTGACCCTGCGAGTAGCCGTTGGGACACGCTCCATCTTTCCATATCCATTCCTGAGCATTTGCAGGCGCGGTGATGCCGGACAGCGCGAAGCCGCCGATCAATGCCAGATTGGCGAGCGAAAGACTGGCGCCGATCAGCAGCTTCCGGGCGGTCTGGGGGTTGGTCATCCTCTTCTCCTTTTGTGTCGTGCAATCTGCTGACACTAGGATTAGCCGGTCAGGTCATCCCGCCGCATCCCGTGATTATGGGATGCACCCCATTGAAGATGCACGGGATTACTGCCCGCCTTCGGATGGCAATAGCGCGACGAACAGGATGTTGAGATCGCGGTCGGGTTCGTAATCGGTCTTGACCACCTCGAAACGGGTCGGGCTGACCTTGGTAATGCCGTCCATGCACAGGCTGACCAGCCGGTGGGGATAACCCTTGTCCACGGTCAGTCGGAACCGCCCGATAGTGCCCTTCCAGTTTGCCCCGGGGGAGAGCTTGTAGCCGATCCAGTTTTCGAGCGGGAAGACGCGATCATCGACTTTGCCTGATGGCAGATAACGCTTGCGGTCATAGCCGCGCAGGAAGGCTTCATCGACGCAATAGCGCGAGGCGTATTCGCCATAGGGATCGAGAGTGTCGCCGCGAATCTCGCGGTCGAGAGCGCTGGCGACCGTGCCGCCCTGAAGCGGCGCGTAGCTATGCTCGACGGTGATCGGGACACCCGGCGGGAAGGTCTGGGTTCGCACGAAGCTAGTCTCAACGCTCCAGAATGGACGGACGCGGCCGGGCTCGTCCTCGTCCATCGCAAGCAGGCCTTCGCCCGTGAGTGCATATTTCTCAGGCTCTGGCAGGGCATTTATCCGCGCAAGGAAATCGGGGTCTTCCCAGTGCCGCGCGGGCCAGCCCAGTTCCTTCAGCCGCTTGTCGACGTCGACACCGGCCACCTTGGCGATGTCGATCCGCATCAGGCCCACCGTCTTGCCATCGACCTTTGTCACCATGCCGATATCGCCCCAGTCGGGATAGGCGGCCTCGATCCAGTCGGAATCGTGCCCTTCCAGCGGCACGGCGGGAAGCGGAAAAGCGACCAGCAGCGTGATCGGCGCATCGGAATGGTTGGTGTAGGTATAACGCACCCGCACCTCATCAAGGCTGAGATAGAGGTCTTCGGTGTCCATGCTGATCGAGGCGTTTTTCTCGAAGATCAGCCCGCCCATGGCGATGTTCGCCTCGGTATCGTTGGCGTGGAGCGCCGCCGGGGTCAACGCTAACGCCGCGACCGCCAGCAGCGCCTTAAAAGCTAGGGCGCGCATTATTCGCCCATCCATGCCGAACGGTCGATCCATTCGCCCAGCCGCTCGATGCGCGATTCATAGGCAAAGGCGATGCAGGCCTGCCGATCTGCCTTTCGCTTCATGCAGAGATTCCGGTTGGCAATGAACGCGCGTTGCTCCTGCAACAGCTTGCCGGCTTCGACCGGAGGGGTCTGAAGCTTTGCGCGTTCGTAATCCAGACCCATCGTCCGGTCGAGTATGGAAAGCTCGCGGTCGGCGCAGATCACCTGGTCGATCGTGCCCGCCCTGGCCTTGGCGCAATCAAAGCTTGGCGCGACCTTCCTGGGCGGTATCGCCTTGACCTGGGCATTGGCAGTCCCTGCCGCGCCTATGGCCACCATGCCGGCCAGAACTGTCCAAAAACTTGGTAATTTACCCATCGCTCTCACCCTTGCCTGACACGTGCTCACGCCAGCACAGCTGCGCTGCATGACAATGCACCATGCTCGACTGCTGCCGGGCAAAATTGTGCGGCGCATCCCATGATCACGGTATCCTCGTGCCCTCTTTGCTCGGATAGACTGCGTTACGGCCCGCGCGTCTGGATTCCAGCTCCGCGACGACCCGGGAAGAGATCCATCCGCCATAGGCATGAGGCCCGCCAAACGGAGATTTGAACTGCTGCCCCGGCTCATTAAAGGAACGGTTGAGATGAAGGACACGACAGCAACCGAACCGGAAGACCCGTCATCGGGTGCGGACGCAGCAGAGCCATGCCGCATCTTCATTGTTGAGGACGATGCAATACTGCGGGCAAGCCTGATCGAACGTCTGAGGCGTGAGCCGGACATGCTGGTCGTGGGGCAGGCTGACTGCTTGTCCGCTGCCAAGGCCGCGTTGCGCGGCGTGGCGGCAGGGGTCGATATCGTGCTTGTCGATCTTGGCTTGCCGGATGGTTCGGGGCTCGAACTGATCGCTTCCATCCACCAGAGCAAGGCGGCGACCAAGATGCTGGTGTTCACCGTGTTCGGTGATCGCAAGACCGTCAGCGATGCGCTGGCCGTCGGTGCAGACGGTTTCATCCTGAAAGACAGCGCACCTGCCGATCTGGCCAACGCTATCCGCGCTGCAAGGGATGGCGGCGTCCCGATCAGCCCCAAAGCGGCTGCGCAGCTGTTGCGCGCTTTTCGCGAAACATCCGCGAGTGTCCCGGCCGCCGAGACACCTGCGTCAGGCAGCATTCCTGAAGATTACGGCCTGACGGCGCGTGAGAAGGAGACGCTGGAAACGCTGGCGCGCGGGTTCAGTCAACGCGAGGCTGCCGAAATTCTCGGCGTCTCTCCGCATACCATCGTCTCGCATGTCAAGGCGATCTACCAGAAAATGGCGGTCAACTCGCGGTCCGAAGCGGTGTTCGAAGCGATCCATAGCGGCCTCATCAAGGTGGATGGACGATGATCGAGGTCGAGATTCCATCGGCTGAGGTCACCCCGACGCGCAAGTTGCGGGTAATGTTCTGGATCTTGGGGGTTCAAATTGCCTTTTGGGGACTGGCGCTGCTGGTGCGGCCACCTGTGATCGACCCCGTTTTTGCAGACAACAGGCTGGCCAATATCCTGCTTGAGGGCGCCGATGGCCAGCTCAAGCAGGCGGGTGGTCGCCCCAGTTACTATCTCGGGGATGGCCCCCAGGCACGTTTTGTCAGCACCGTCTCCATCGATCGTCCCGAACGCGGTCTGGTCGTCTTTGCTCCACGCCACAACCGGTCGGCCACATTGTCGGTGAACGGACAGCCTGTCCCGTCATCGGATGCACCGGCCTGGCGCGGGGGCAAGCTGGGCAGCAAATGGGTCATTCCTGCTGGGCTGTTGCGCTCAGGCGCGAATAGTCTTGTGGTGGATGTGCGGAGGGAATGCTGCCGTGCCTATCTTGCTGACCTTATCGCTGCCCCGCCAGGCGCGATCGATATCGCGATCCGGCAATGGCGGATGCAATCGCTGCTCCCCGCGCTCGGACTGATGGTGCTCGGGCTGTTCGGGGCAATGACCTGCCTGCTGGCCGGGCGCAACACGCTTCACAAGCCTATAGCCAATGCTGCCGCGGTCGCCTTTATCGGTATGGCACTCGGTGGCTTGTGGCAGATCGATATCCTTACCCCCTCCAGCGAACCGGTCTATATATCCGCCGGGTTCATGACCCTGATGGCGACAATGTCTGGACTGGTCGCCCTTGCCGACCGCTGGTTTTCGGGCGGCCCTCAATTCGACCGTCCGCTTTTGCTTTTTGCAGCGCTTTTCTCTGTCTGGGCCGCAGTAGCTGCATTGTCTGCCGAGCCGTCCCCGAGGTGGCTGCGAGATCTGTTCAACATCCTTGTTGTCCTGCTTGCCAATGGCGCGATCATTGCCTGTGTTGTGCGCGGGCTGAAAAGGGATGGTGAAGCATCGGCTCTGGATGCTGCCGTGCTGCTGCTGGTGCCGTCGATCAGCCTGGCCGATCTGATCGATGCCCTGCAGACCGAACCATTGATCCGCAACATAGCCCCGCTGGGCGTTCTGGCACTGGCGGTGCTGTTGTTGTTCGGCATCGTGCGGCGAGCCCAGATGCTGTCGCGGCGGCTTGAGGACGCCAATGCCGTGCTGGATGCGCGCATCGCGCAGAAGCAGGCCGAACTGGAAATCACCGCAGCGCTGCTGCGCAAGCGCGAAGCAGAAGCCGCCGTTCAGCACGAACGCGGCCGCATCATGCGCGATATGCACGATGGAATGGGGGGGCAGTTGCTATCGGTGCTCATGCTTTCGCGCGACGAAAACAGCCCCAGGCGCATGATCG
Organism: Hydrogenophaga intermedia; assembly: GCA_943370475.1. Classification (GTDB taxonomy): domain Bacteria; phylum Pseudomonadota; class Alphaproteobacteria; order Sphingomonadales; family Sphingomonadaceae; genus Blastomonas. The sequence continues at coordinate 30,027 of CALRRI020000038.1, read as the reverse complement.
CAAACACGGTGGAGCAGGCGATAGACGATCTGCGGCTGATGATCGACAGCCTGGATTCGGTGGGCGACACCATGGATATCGCGCTGGGCCAGTTTCGCGAGCGCGCAGATACCAAGCTGCGCGCTGCCGGCATGCGGTTGGCCTGGACAAACGCGTTGGACGGCCATTCGATCATTTTGCCGCCGGGATCGATCCTGGCGATCTATCGCATCATGCAGGAGGCGATCAACAATGCGGTGCGCCATTCGGGCGGCAAAGTCGTGAGACTGGCCATCTCGCAATCCGGCCAAGGCGGGGTAGAGATTGCCATTGCCGATGATGGCAAGCCCGGGCCTGCCCTGTGGAAAAGGGGCCGCGGTCTGTCCAACATGGAGACGCGGGCGCAGGCAATCGGCGGATCGCTGCTGATCGAAACGGGCGCCACTGGTACACGTGTCATATTGCATATTCCCGGCACTCGAAGTGAGCGCGATGCAGGCTCGGCATTTCTATGACTTTGGTTTGGTGTGAATACGAACGAGAGCGGAGCAACGCCCCCGCCAATGCAGCGGTGGTCCAGAGGCGCCCTTAGGACTTGGTATCGGAAGATGCCGAAGAGTTCTCCAGTAGCCGACGTCTGACGGCCTCGCAGCCCCGCCACTTCGAATTGCCCTGTCGACAGCTGTTGTCATAACCGGACGTCGATGGTGCTTTAGCTGAGCGACCAAATCTGGGTCGTCTGCTGCCGAAAGCGAATGCCGTATCGTGGGACAAGCAGGCCGTTCCAGCGCGACAGGTCGAATGGCGGCTTTTGTCAGGAGCCGTCGGCCCGTGGGCTGTTGCCATGCATCGCTGAGACCCATTCTTCTACGAGCTAACCCGCCGCGCCGTTCGCGCCGGTCACATTGCCTCGTCTGTAAAACGTTTGCTCAGTGCTCCTGATAGGCCTTCGCCAGGATCAGGTCGGCCGTTCACTGTGGATGTTTGCAGCAGGGCTTGTCTGGCCCCGCTTGATTGCGCTGGGAGGCTTTCCGTACCAGCGCACCACGGCTCGCGACAGGGCGCTGGTCTCAGAAAACTGCAGCAGTTCTGCAATCTGGGTCACGGTGAGGCGCGATTCCTGGAGGTATGACAGCGCAAGATCGGCACGCACGGCGTCCACGATCTGGGCCAGGCTCGTCCCATCCTGCGCCAGCTTGCGCTGCAATGTCCGCCGCGACATCCGCAAAAGGCTTGCTGTCTTGGCGAGATCGATCGTCGCATGGGGCATGAACGCCCGCACAAGATTTTCGACATTCGCTGCGGTGGCGCCGGGCATCGACTTGCGCATCGCAGTGTATTGCGCAGCCAGCTCGCCATGCAGCAATGCGCTGCCTTCGCAGGTCGGAGCGGCCAGTTCGGCACGGGTGATTAAGATCGAATTGCGGTCCGCATTGCTGTAGATGGTCTGTCCCAAAAGTTGGGCATGGTATCGGCGGTCAGCAGGTGGCGCATGGCGCAGCGTGATGTATTGTGGCTCCCAGCGTGGAAGGTGCCTGCGGATCTCCTTCACCAATATGCCGAACCCGAGTTCGGTAATATGGCGATGGGCGAGACCGGTGCCGGCAGCCAGTTCGTAATTGACTTCGATGCCCTCTGGCGATTCGACCAGGGCAACCAGGGCACCGACCGTGAAGACCGGGAAATAGGCCGCAAGATCGTGCAGCAATTCCCCGATGCTGTTGGCGCTGCCGAGCAGGGAAGCGAGCGGCCCCAGCACGGAAAACCCCTGATGGTGCGATAGCCTGAGGCCAAAGGATTCGCATTTGAGCCTGTCTGCGGCGAGAGTCAGGAACCTGGCGAGCCCCGCGACCTCGATCAGCTGCGCCGAGAATGGGGCTATGCCGCAGGGCAATCCCGATTCCGCGATCAAGGCATCCCAGTCACCGCCGAGTTCGGCAACCAGATCGGGTGCGCCCAGCAGCGCGGTACTCGACACCCATTTGGCCATGTCTTTTGCCCCCTTGACCAAAGGAGACACAGACTTTGGCGCGCGATGTCAAGTTCTGGGGTGAGTCTGGTGTATCTGCGAGGATGACGGCAGGGTTTCGCTGCGCTGCGAGGCATCTGGACGGGCAGGCTGAAAACGGCACGGGGCGGGCGCGACGCATTGTCACATCCCGAACCCCTATGGATGGAGGTGGATCGAGACATGGCGACAACCCTATTGAACGAGCGCTCCGTGGTCGACCCGCGGGATGTCACCCGAGCCGAGCTGTATGCCAATGACTGCTGGCAGGCGTCATTCGAGGACCTGCGCAAAAATGCACCGATCCATTATGTCGAGCATTCAAAATTCGGACCCTATTGGTCGGTCTCGACCTACAAGCCGATCGTCCATATCGAGGCGTTGCCCAAGATCTTCTCGTCATCCTGGGAATATGGCGGCATCACCGTTGCGTTCGACCCCGAGACGCTGATGGAGGGGGAGCTGCGGATGCCGATGTTCATCGCCATGGACCCGCCCACTCATACCGGTCAGCGCAGAACGGTGGCACCGGCATTCGGCCCCAGCGAAGTCGCGGCGATGAAGGCCGAAGTGCAGCAGCGGACAGCCGAGGTGCTGGATTCGCTTCCGATCGGCAAGGCGTTTGACTGGGTGAAGGCCGTTTCGATCGAACTGACCACCGGAATGCTCGCGCGGCTGTTCGATTTTCCATGGCAGGAACGCCACAAGCTCACCGAATGGTCGGATACCGGCGGTGACATCGAGCTGATCTTCAAGCCCGATGGCATGACCATCCGCAATACCGCCTTGATGGAAATGGGCGGGGCCTTCGGCAGACTGTGGCAGGAAAAGGCAGCAGCGCCAGGCAAGGACCTGATCTCGATCATGCTCCAGTCCGACGCGATGAAGGAGATGAGCCAGGAGGAATTCCTCGGCAATCTGATCCTGCTGATCGTCGGCGGCAACGACACCACGCGCAACTCGATGTCCGGCTTTGTCTATGGCCTGAACAAATATCCCGAGGAGCGTGCCAGGCTGGAAGCCGATCCTTCGCTCATTCCGAACGCGGTCAGCGAGCTTATCCGCTGGCAGACCCCGCTGGCGCACATGCGCCGGACCGTGATGGAAGACACGGTCGTCGATGGCGTCGAGATGAAAAAGGGCGACAAGGTCGTGCTGTGGTATCTGTCGGCCAATCGCGACGAGAGCGTGTTCGACGATGGCGAGGCGATCCGGATCGATCGGCCGAATGCACGTCGTCATCTGGCCTTTGGCTATGGCATCCACCGCTGCGTCGGCGCGCGCGTCGCCGAACTGCAGCTGACCGTGCTGTTGGAAGAGATGGCCAAGCGCAGGTTGCGCGTGAACATTCTGGAAGAGCCCGAGCGGGTCAGATCCTGCTTCGTCCATGGCTATTCCCGGATGATGGTCAGTCTGTCACATTATTGATTGCTTGCGATGCCTGACCCTCGACGCGGCACATGCAGGACCATCTCGACCTTCGGGGAAGAACGGTGATGAGTGATCATTACACCCTCTGGGGAACGCCACACTCCTTGTTTACCGGCAAGGTGCGGTCCTATCTGATCAAGAAGCGCGTTCCCTATCGGGAGGTCGTCTCGTCCGATGCGCGGTTCCTCAGCGAGGTGGTCGGTCAGGTGGGCCACCGGGTCATTCCAGTGATGGAAACCCCTGAAGGGGAGATTGTGCAGGATACGACCGCGATCATCGATCTGATCGAGCAGCGGGTCGTGCAGCCGGATTTCACCCCCTCCGGCCCGGTGCAACAGGTCGTCGCCCATCTGCTCGATGCCTTTGGATCCAATTATCTGATGCCGCTGGCGATGCACTATCGCTGGTCGTATCGCGCCCAGCAGGAGCTGTTCCTGCGGTCCGAGTTCGCGCGTGCGGTTCCGCCGATGGAGCATGGCAAAAGGCTGGAGACCGCAGGCAAGCTGATGCTGCGGTTCGCCGATTTTCTGCCCGGCCTGGGTGTCACCCCTGCGGTGATCCCGGCGATGGAGGCCAGCTACGCAGAGCTGCTGGCGGCGCTGGAGCAGCATTTTCAGCAGCACCCGTATCTCTTGGGCGGACGTCCCAGCATCGCCGATTTCGGGATGATGGCTCCACTCTATGCGCACCTGGCGCGTGATCCTGTACCGGCCTTTCTGATGAAGACCACTGCGCCTTCGGTTTTTCGCTGGACCGAGCGGATGAACAGCCCACAGCTTATCGACACCGATTATCCCGACTATCCCGACAGCTTTCCCGCTGATGACACGCTGCCAACAACGCTCGAAGCGGTTCTGGCGCTGGTGTTTGCGCATTGGGGGCCGGGACTAAGCGCAGACACGGCGTGCTTCAATGTTTGGCTTGCCGGGCTGGAGGCTGCGCCGCCGGGCACGCTGGTGTCCCATAATGCCGCGCGCAAGGTTCATCCGCATGTCGGCTGGATCAGCTATCCGTGGCGCGATGTCGTGATCGAGCGCGCGAGCCATCCGCACTCGCTGTGGCACTTCAGCCGTGCTCAGGCGCTGGTAGGCACGCTTGCCGGGGCGGATGCCGAGCGGCTGGATGCGCTGCTGGACCGGACCGGGGGCAGAGAGATGATGGCGCTGCGGACCGATCGTGCGATCACGCGGCACGATAATGTGCTGGTTCTGGCCTGAGGCACTGGCCGACGGAAAGTTGATGAGACGCAGCAAAATGCGTCCAAAGGAGCATGGGGAGGGAGTTGCATGACCAAGGCCCGTTTTGCAGCAGGCGGCGTAGTCGTCTTGCTGGCAGCAGCGTTCGTCGCCTGGAAGTTCTTTCCGATCCAGCTGGTCACGATGCTTGATCGCATCCGCAATCCGATCGCCGAGACTCAGGCGGTGGTCTGGCAGAAGGGCCCGGCAACCCCGCCTGCGGGCCAGCGCCCGCCAAATATTATCCTCATTGTCGCCGATGACCTGGGGATCAATGACCTGACCGCAACCGGCACCGGCGTTGCCAACGGGCTGGTGCCCACGCCGAACATTGATGCCCTTGCCTATGAAGGTGCGCAGTTTGATACCGGCTATGCGGGCAGCGCCACCTGCTCGCCGTCGCGCGCGGCACTCATGACGGGGCGCTATCCTGCACGCTTCGGCTTCGAGTATACGGCGGTCCCCAAGTCCTTCGCGCGCAATCTCGCGGCCCCTGTCCCCGGTCGCCTCCACCAGCCGATCTATCATCCCGAACGCGAGGCCCAGATGCCGACGCTGGAGGATATGGGTGTTCCAGAAGACCAGGTGACGATTGCCGAACTGCTTAAGGGCAAGGGATACCGCACCTTGCATGTCGGCAAATGGCATCTGGGTGAATCGCCCAAGATGCGGCCCGAAACGCAGGGGTTCGACGAGAGCCTGGGCATCATGTTCGGTGCGGGCAAGTTCCTGTCCGAAGACGATCCCGACGTGGTCAACGCCAAGCTGGATTACGACCCGATCGACCGGTTCCTGTGGATCTTCGGCACCGACGCAGTGCAGAAGAACGGCGGCCAGCGCTTCCATGTCGGTGAATATATGACCGACTATTACACGCATCAGGCGATCGCAGCGATCGATGCCAATCGCAACCGCCCGTTCTTTCTCTACCTGGCCTATAATGCGCCGCACACGCCGCTGCAGGCGAAGCGCGCCGATTATGAGGCGCTGTCGGCGATCAAGGACCACAAGACACGCGTCTATGGCGCGATGATCCGGGCGCTGGATCGCGGCGTGGGCGAGGTGGTGGCGGCGCTGAAGAAAAACGGGCTGGACGACAACACGCTGATCATCTTCACCAGCGACAATGGCGGGGCCTGGTATCTTGGGCTGCCGGGTGTCAACGAGCCTTATCGCGGTTGGAAGGCGACCTTTTTCGAAGGCGGTATTCGCGTGCCGTTCCTCATGCGCTGGCCGGGCCAGATTGCGCCCGGCCAGAGGGTGGCGATGCCCGCGCATCATCTCGATTTCTTTGGCACGGCAGCCGCCCTGGCTGGGGCTGACGTGCCAACCGACCGGAAGATGGACACGGTCAACCTGCTGCCGTTCGTGACCGGCACGCCTGCGGCGCAGCAGGAGCGTACCCTGTTCTGGCGCTCCGGAGATTACAAGGTGGTGCGGCAAGGCCAGTGGAAACTGCAGGTGGCCGGTAAGCCGCGCAAGGCCTGGCTGTTCGACCTTGCCACCGACCCCACCGAGAAGGTCAACCTGGCAGATCGCAACCCGGACCGGGTCAAGGCGATGAAAGCGCTGCTGGCGGCGCATGATCGCGAGATGCCCAAGCCCATCTGGCCCGCGCTGGTCGAAGATGCCATCCGCATCGACGTTCCGCTGGATGCCCCGTGGAAGGCGGATCAGGAATATGTCTACTGGGCCAACTGAGTCCCCGGACTGAATCGCTGGCCAGATATCCCGCGGCACCCCGCGGCTCATTTTTGGCGCGCAAAGTCAACTTTGACCTGTTGGCTTTTCGTAGGGTCGACAATGAGGGGGGGCCTTTTTTGAATACGGGCTCCCGATACAAGCGGCCAACGAGCCGCAATAAAGGGAGAGAAGCCTTGAAGAAGTTCGCAATGCTTGGCGTTTCGTCGCTCGCCATGGTTGTCGCGACCCCGGTCTATGCCCAGTCAGCCGATGACGAACAGTATAACGAACCGATTATCGTGACAGCTACGCTTCGCGCCATGGACGTGCAGGATGTGCCGCTGGCCGTGACCGCCGTCGCACCCGAGACGCTGGAACGTCAGGGCATTTTCGATATCAAGAACCTGTCTGCGATCTCGCCAAGCTTCAATATCCAGTCGTCGAATTCGGAAACCCAGGGCACATCGATCCGCATCCGCGGCGTCGGCACGACCGGGAACAATACCGGGCTTGAGAGCTCTGTTGGCGTGTTCATCGACGGTGTGTACCAGTCGCGGCCCGGCGTCGCGCTCGGCGACTTGGTCGATCTCGAACGGCTTGAAATCCTGCGCGGCCCCCAAGGCACGCTGTTCGGCCGCAACACCTCCGCCGGCGCGCTGAACGTGACGACCAAGCGCCCCAGCCTCACCAATGTCGAAGGGTTCGCCAACGCCAGCTACGGCAATTACGATTTCATGAACGTGCAGGCCGGCGTGAGCGTGCCGGTCATCACCGATGTCGCGGGCATTCGCGTGTCCGGCACCTGGCGCAAGGCTGACGGCTATCTCACCTCGCCGACGGGGTCTGCGAGCAACAACCGCGACAGGTACATGCTGCGCGGTCAATTCTATATCGAGCCCAGCAGCGATGTCAGCATTCGGTTGCTCGCCGATTATGCGCGCACCGATGAGCAATGCTGTCAGGCAGTCATCCTGCGCGAAACCGAGCTTGCACCCTTTGCAGCATTTCATGGCCTCGCCAATGATGGCGTCGCTCAATCGGGATTTTCCGCGCTCAAGAACCTTTCGATCAACGGCGGACCCTATCTCAACGGCTCGAAGCAATGGGGCACTTCGGGAGAGCTGATCTGGGATATCGGCGCGGCCAAGCTGACCTCGATTACCGCCTATCGCCATTTCCAATCGAGCCAGACGACGGTGGGCGGCTTCACCAGCAACGATACCTATACGGTCGGCAACGGTGCCCCGACATCGCGTGCAGGCATTCTGCCATCGGGTGACCGCATCCGCACCTTCACCCAGGAACTGCGCCTCCAGGGTACAGCGTTCAACGATGCGCTCGACTGGCTTGTCGGTGGATTCTATTCGAAGGAAAAGATCCGCGCCAATCAGTCCATGACTTTGAACGCCGACTTCCAGCGGACCGGCAGCGCTTTCAACTTCGGCAATCTGGCAGGCGTCAATCCGCTGTTCGCGCTCACGGCGCTGGGCAATGGCGGCGTCCCCGTCAACGCCAACGGCAATTTTGCCGAGAACCAGTTCTTCCAGGATGCCGAAAGCTGGTCGATCTTCACCCACAATGTGATCAATCTTACCGACCGTCTCAGCGTCACCGTCGGCGCGCGCTATGTCAACGAGACCAAGGACGCCCGTTTCAACCAGCTTGGCGCGACGACAGGCGCAGGCAGCAGTGCCTGCCAGGCCAGCGTCAACGGCGTGCTGGCCGGCACCGTACCCGCCGCGCTGAGGTCAGGCCTGATCGGCATCAACTGCTTCCCCTTTGCCGCGTCGGTCAATCTCATGGCCCCGGCGGCGCTCGGCGGTGGCCTTGCCAGCCGGTTGCTGCCTTTGCCACGGCTGTGGAACCAGCGTTTCAAGGATGATGAGATCACCTATACCGGGCAGGTCGCCTACAAGGCCACCGATGATCTTCTGCTGTATGCAGGCTTCAGCCACGGCTTCAAATCGGGCGGGTTCAACCTCGATCCGCAATCAGCCACATTGCAGAATTCGGCCGCCATTCTTGCGGGGCTTGCAACACCTGGCGGCCCCGTGGTCGTGGCGCCGGTCTATGCCGATCCCAGCTTCAACTCGGAAAAGGTCGACCAGATCGAAATCGGCGTCAAGGCAACGCTGTTTGGGCGGATCAAGGCGAACCTGGCGTTCTTCGACATGAAGATGAGCGACTTCCAGGTGCTGGAATTCACCGGGGTGCAGTTCCTGACGTTCAACGTCAATTCGGCGCGATCCACCGGCGCAGAACTGGAGCTGTTCGGGCAGCTTTCCGACCACATCTCGGCCAACCTTTCGGCCACTTATGCGCATGCGCGCTATCCGTCCAACTGCGCCAACGGTGTAGCGCCTGCCGCGCTTGCATCCTCGCGACGGCTGTGTGGCCAGGACCTTACCAACGCACCCCGATTCGCGGGTGTCTTCGGGTTGACCTATGACGGCCCGATCGACAGCTCGGAATGGCGGCTGCTGGTCAACGGCAATGTCAGCTATTCGGACAGCCGCACCACCCGTACGATCGATCTGGATACCAACGGTCTGCCCACGCCGTTCGCCCGGCAGGAAAGCTATTTCAAGATGAACGCCCGCATCGGCCTCACCACGCCCGACGAGCGGTTCACGTTCGAGCTGTGGGGCACCAATCTTTCGAACGAGATCACCCGCGGCATCACGGCCAACACCCCGCTGCGCGGTGGCGCTGGCACGCGGTCGCTGATCGGTTTCGTCGAGGAGCCCCGGATGTACGGCGTCACCGTTCGGACCGTTTTTTGATCCGGCCTGCGCGCCACAAGTTCGGGAGGACAAACCCATGATCAAGCGCCTGATCGCCGTGCTGGCAATGGCCTGCACGTCACTCTTCGCTACTGCCCAGGCCGAGCCGCCAAGCCCGGAAGAGGCCTATGCCATCAGCGTCGAGGCGTATACGTACGCCTATCCGCTGGTGCTGATGGAATTGACCCGCAAGGTTGCGACCGGCACATCGGATGCAGACCAGATGCGCGCGCCGATAAACCGGTTCTCGCATCGCAAGACCTTTCCGGATGCCAAGTTCAAGGATGTCGTTCGGCCCAACGCCGACACCTTGTACTCCTCCTTGTGGTTCGATGTCGGCAGCGAGCCGCTGGTCCTGACGCTGCCAGACACCGCGGGCCGCTATCATGTCATCCCGCTCATGGACATGTGGACCGATGTGTTTGCCTCATTGGGCACGCGGACCACGGGAAACGGTGGCGGCAAGTTCGCGATTGTCGGGCCAGATTGGAAGGGCAAGCTGCCCGATGGCGTGGGCATGGTCCGCAGCCCGACCAATGTCGGCTGGATCATCGGGCGCTACCAGACCAATGGTCCAAAGGACTATCCCAATGTCCACAAGTTACAGGCCGGACTGCTGGCAAGTCCCCTGTCGTCGGGTGGCGCGGCGACTGATCCCGCGTCAGGTACACCGATGCCCGCCGTTGACCGTTCCGTTCCGCCAGTGGTGCAGGCCGCGGCCATGGACCCAGCGCAGTTCTTTGCCCTGTTCGCCGAACTCATGAAGCGCAACCCGCCCCATGCCAGCGATTATGCGGTCGTGCGGCGCATGGAACGGCTGGGCATTGTGGTGGGCCAGGATTTCGATCTTGCTGCGGCCAGCCCGCTCATCCAGCAGGCGATGACAAGGGGGGCGAAGGACGGCTATCAGCGTATCGTCAGTCGGCGCTCGGCCATGCGTGTTACAGGCAACGGATGGGTGGCGATCGGCAATTCGCTGGGTGTTTATGGCAATGACTATCTGCAGCGCGCGTTCGTTGCCTATGCGGGCCTCGGCGCACTACCGCCTGAAGAAGCGATCTACCCGATGGCGGTACGCGACAGCGAAGGCAAGCCGCTCAATGGCGGGTCGCGCTATGTCATCCGGTTCGAAAAAGACCAGATCCCGCCAGCCGATGCATTCTGGTCGCTCACCATGTACGGCGAAGACCAGTTCTTTGTGGAGAACCCTTTGCAGCGCTTTGCCCTGGGTGACCGCGACGCGCTGAAGTTCAACCCGGATGGGTCGCTCGACCTGTATGTCCAGGCCACCTCTCCGGGAGCGGACAAGGAGTCCAATTGGCTGCCTGCCCCCAATGGAGCCTTCACGATGAACATGCGGCTTTATCTGCCTCGTCCAGAGGCGATCGACGGGCGATGGTCGCCGCCGGTGATCCAGCTGCTAGGCAAGTGACAGGTCAAGGTTCTGGCTTGTGCTTTGAGCTGTTTGGTCCAAGCTATCGGTCGTGACCTGACAGTCAAATCGAATAGCGACGCTTTTCGCAAAGCGCAGCAAACCAATCATGCGCAGCGTTGATCCTGCCCCGGAAACGGATGGGTGGCGATTTGAACGGCGACCTTTCGAGCACCTCGCGATATAACGAATGGCTAGATCGGGGCACACTTGTGGTTGGCCGTTCTCCCTGGCTCGTCGCCTGACCGATAGGTTTCGGCATAGGCAGACGATCCAGCGCTGCACGGACGGCATCTGTCAATTGATCAACTTTGGCCGAGCTAACCGCCCCGATCAGGTCTCCGATTGCGCGCTGCAATCAAATTCTTCACTGCCAATTCCGCGCTAGCTTGCGTCTCCTGGATGCATTTGCGCTCGCTGCGGATACCTTGTGGCAGGCTCTCCAATGCTTGCGCGTTGCAAATTACCTTGGCGACGCGGTGAATGCGCAAGGCGAGGGTGCGTCGCCCCTTGTCTGAGCCGAGATCGAGGTCGCCGGTTTCGACTGCCCGGCTTTGCTGAACAGGGGTAGCGGCCGCGACAGCGGGCACGGACACTGTAGCAATGGCGAGCAGGGCATGGATGAACTTCACGATCGATTCCTTCAGCATGGCGCCGCCCACCAATTTGAGCGGCGATGTGGCGGAATTGGTTGCTCCCCGGGGGTCATGCTTCCCGGTTTTGAAATCGGGCTGGTCGTGTTTCGAATGGCGCAAGGCTTATGGAATCCGGACAGGCTGCGCGATTCCGGAATCGGCTTGTCGCTCCTCCCGGGCTCTGGCAACCAAGCGTTCATGACAGCCTTCGAACAGGTCGATCAGATGGCTCGCGGCGGCTCCATCACCTTGCTGGCACTGTGGAGCTGGATATTGGTCCGCGACCATTGGCGCGATGTGCCAGCCCGTCTGGCTGTGGCGATGAACGCTGCGATCTGCAGCTATCTGGTCGTCACATCGGGCTGGTATGACGTGCCGAACCTTGGTGGTCTCGTGTTTGCGCTAGGTGCAGGGGCAACGCCAGGACTGTTCTGGCTGTTCGCCAAGGCCTGGTTCAACGACGAAAAGCGGGTGACCGCGATTGGCTGCGTGCTGGTGGGCCTGTCTGTGGTCAACACGCTGGTGGTTCAGCTGACATACCCCGCAGGCGGCATCGTCAACGTGATGTCCGCCGTGGTGTTCAGGGTGTCCATGCTGGCCTTTGCCGCCGCCGCGTTGTGGGAAGTCTGGCGCAGCCGGGAAGGCGATCTGGTCGAACGGCGTCGGCGGATACGACCGTTGCTGGTATGCGTCGTCGCAATCTATGTGATCGTGATCGCGTTCGTCGAAGTTGCTGCCGAGCCTGGTTTGCCCAGCGGTCAATGGAAGCAGGTTGTGGCCAGCGGTTCGTTGCTTGCTGTGCTGGGGTTTTGCGCGGCGATGCTGCGCATGCGTCAGGCGGATCTTTTCGGCCCTGCCCAGCCTTCCGTGACGGCCACGAAACCCCCACCGAACAGGGGTGAGGATCCGCTGTCTTCCCGATTGCTGCAGTTCATGGTGGCGCAGATGCCCTATCGTGACGAGACCTTGTCGATCGCGCGGCTGGCCGCTCTTTTGGGCGAACAGGAATATCGCCTGCGCCGCACAATCAACGGCCAACTGGGCCATCGCAATTTTTCGGCGTTCCTCAATGGCTATCGGATCGCCGAGGTGAAGGCTGCGCTTGCCGACCGCACCCAACGCGATGTGCCGATCATCACCATCGCACTGGATGCCGGCTTCGGATCGCTTGGCCCATTCAACCGGGCCTTTCGCGAGGCCGAGGGGATGACCCCGAGCGAATTTCGCGCTCGCGCTCTGGCTGATTTCGAAATCGGCTAGCCGGAATTGGACAAGGCAGTGCTTAGACGGGCGAATAGCTGCAGTGGGCGACGAACAACAGGAAAAGGACGTGATCATGCCCAGCGGAATTCCGCCCCTCGATATCCTGCTCGGCAAGGGTCACCATATCTTTGCGTTTGATTTCGGACGCTATTTTGTGGCTGCCTCGGTGACCTTCGCGCTCGTCTGGCTTCTGCGGCACACCGCGCTGAAGACGCGCAAGATCCAGGCGCGCGAGGCCACTGCCGCCGACATGCGCCGGGAGTTTGTGCAATCGCTGCAATCGGTGTTCGTGTATGTGATTGGGGCCTGCTTCCTGATCTGGGGGCGCGAGGTCGGGCTGCTCTATAGTGTCTTCGGCGAGGGCTTTGGCCTGGGCATCGATCTGCTGATCCTCGCCGGGATCATCATAGCGCATGATGCCTATTTCTACTGGGCGCATCGGTTCATGCACCACCCCCGGCTCTTCAAGCATTTTCACCGCGCGCATCACCGGTCTATCACACCGACCCCCTGGGCTGCCTACAGCTTTGCGATGCCCGAGGCGGCCGTGATGTTCCTGTTCGTCCCCATCTGGCAATTCTTCGTGCCGACGCCAGGCTGGGTGATGTTTACCTGGCTGAACTTCCAGATCATCCGCAACGCCATGGGCCATGCCGGTTTCGAATTCTTCCCGCGCTGGTGGCTGGGATCTCCGCTCACCCGCTGGATCAACACTACAGTGCATCATGATCTGCATCACAATGGCGGCTTCAACACCAATTTCGGGCTCTATTTTACCTGGTGGGATAAATGGATGGGCACCGAACACCCGCGATATCACGAAAAATTCCGAGAGGTTACCGAGCGCGGGCAGACGAACGAAATGCAAACCGTCAGCAGGGTGAAAGCTTGATCCAATGTTTCGCCAACTGGGCCGCAACAAGCTCGCTCTCGCTTGGCGCGTCCTTCCCGATCAAAGCCATCTTTGTGATCGTCTTGAAAAATCCGCGATACACTAGAACAGTGTTGCAGATGTAGAGCCACTGAGATGGCACCTGCACGCTTCGGCGAACAAAGGCCCTATCAAAAATAGGGTGATAAGCCACCTCCGCTCTGTTCCCATTCGTATCTAATTGCAGGTTCCTTACCGCTTGTGGGGAACCGACTTTGATGGGCCTTGAGACATTCCTGCCGTTTCCTGTTGGCAAGCCTCACGGCAGGTCTAGTCAGGAGCAGGCATCTGGCATTTGCTCGACCAGCGCACAGAACGACAGAAACCCGCAAGGTGCAGAAGACAGGCCCACTCCTGTTGACCACTACAAAATGGGGTGGCTAAATTTGCTGACATGGCCATCCAGCTTTCCCTTCGTGACGCCAGACGCATTGTGCTTGCTGCCCAGGGTTTCGCAAAGCGGTCTGCAGGGCCGGCAACATCGGCTCATCTGCACCGCGCGTTGGACAGGCTGGGCCTCTTTCAGATCGATAGCGTGAATGTTCTGGCGAGAGCGCACTATCTGCCGGCCTTTTCGCGTATCGGCCGATACGATCTAGGCGAACTGGATCAGGCGGCCTGGGGCGAGAAGCGGAGCCGCCGCATGTTCGAATACTGGGCGCACGAGGCGTCCCTGCTGCCGCTTGATCTCCATCCGCTGCTTCGCTGGCGGATGGCGCGCGCCGAGCGCGGGGAGATTGGATATCCGGCGCTGCGCCGTTTCGCGACCGAGCACCGCCAAAAGGCTCAATCCGTGCTGGATACGATCGCTGCCGAAGGTCCGCTCGCCGCAGCAGATTTCGAAGGCGGCGCAGGCAAAGGCGGGTGGTGGGCATGGAGCGAATCCAAGCACGCGCTCGAATGGCTGTTCTGGTCAGGCAAGATCACAACTGCGACGCGGCGCGCTAGCTTTCAGCGGCTCTATGATCTGCCCGAACGGGTGCTGCCGCAGCGGGTGTTGGCGCTACCCACCCCTGACGCCGCAACCGCCCAGCGGGAACTCGTGGCCCGGAGCGCGATGGCGCTCGGCGTGGCAACCGCATCTGATCTGCGGGACTATTTCCGGCTGAAGCCGGATGAAGCAGACCATGCCATTGCTGCACAGGCGGATGCAGGCGTACTCGTCCCGGTCCGGGTGGAGGGCTGGAGTCAGAAGGCCTGGATGCACCGCGCCGCGCCGGTGCCGCGAAAGATCACTGGGGCCGCCTTGCTGGCGCCGTTTGATCCCCTGATCTGGGAACGCAACCGCACAGAGCGGCTTTTCGGGTTCCGATATCGCATCGAAATCTACGTGCCCCAGCCCAAGCGCACATATGGCTACTATGTTTTTCCGTTCCTGATGGACGAAGCTCTGGTGGCCCGTGTCGATCTGAAGGCCGACCGAACAGCCGGGGTTCTCGTCGCCCAGCGCATTTCGCTAGAACCTGATGCCCCCGCCGAAACCATGGCGCGATTGATGTCCGAACTTGATCGTATGGCGGCCTGGCTCAAACTTGACCAGGTACAGGTGGCCGAAAGCCGCTGATGGAGAGAGCCTGCAAACGAAGTCCCAGCCAGCGGGAAAACCGCACGTAATCACTTCAAACGCTGCATCGCTTGTCCTTTAGATCGGGTGCAGACAACGCCCACAAGGCGAAGCAGCAGGCGATCTCGGTCAAGGCCGCGATGATGTAGAGCGGCAAGATAATACCCCGGAGACGGCGCACACACAGCGCTGGGACCGCAGCGCTATTTCTTGGCCTTGACCAGTTCCGCAACGATCGCTGCGTTGAAGGCCTGATAGGCGCTTCGTACCAGCCCCTTCCACACCACCGGATCAACCGCGATCACGTCGCCGCGGACGGTGTCGTTGATCGAGTAGTTGGAATCGACGACACTCTTGACCGAGAGCGCGCGCACCTTGCCCTCGCCCACCGCCACGGTCGCAAACGGGGTGGCGACGCGGTAGTCCTTGGTCAGGCCCATGCCGCCGGGGGTGGTAAAGCGCCCGTCGTTCGACGGTGTCATCAGGCCGGCCTTGGAGGACGAGACGACCGTGAAGCCCACGTCGCTGCTCGATACGGCCTTCTTGCGGCCAAGGAAGTCGCTGCCGGTCTTGGCATCGCTGTTGGCAAAATCGATCACCAGCGAGGGCGTGATCAGCAGCGCCTTCAGCTTCTTGGCTGGGCCGCTCAACTGGTTCAGCTTGCCCAATCCGCCGATCACGCTGAGGGAGTTGCCCGGCACCACCGAATTGAGGTCCTCGATCAGCGGCGCCTCCTGCGCTCCATAAGCGACATAGGCCTTGCGCACGCTCTTGCCGATGGTGATCCCCGCTCCGATACCCTTGAAATCGCGGTTGCCAGGCGCATAGGCCGTGCCCGACGCCTCGATTGCCGCCTTAATCTCGGCAGCTGGCAGCGGCGCAAAGCCTACCGCAGCAAGCCTCGTCTTGAAGTCTGCAAAGGCCTCTTCGGTCAGCGCCCGCATGTCGGCCTCATCGACCCCGGCGAGTGTCACCGTCAGCCGCGAGCGTGCCTCCATGCTGCCCACCGCCGTGCTCTGGTGCGCGGTGAAGAAGGTCAGCTGGTAGGACGGGATCGCGAGCGCGGGCGCGCGCAGCTGCTGGCCGATGAAGCCTGAAAACTTGAACGGAAATGCGGACGTGCCCTGTGCCAGCAGTGGCATCTCGATGGCGATTGTCGCACAGCTTGCGGTCAATCCGGCCAACACGGCGCGGCGCGAAAATACAGATCTGTCCATCGACTTTCCCCCAGTTCGTCGTGGAGGTAGGTTAACAACGCCGCATGGTGTTTGACAAGGCGCCGAGTGTCTGCAGTGCGACCCACCTGGAAGGCGCGCAAGCCCTCGCTGAAGGCAATGAACTTTGAATCAGCAGTTTCTCGCCTCTGGGCAGGTGCTGCCCATGCGGCGAACGGGCCTTACCGATCGCTTTCGCGTGGCTTGTCGTGGTTCAGGGTCGCCCGCGATTCTGCCCCGCCTTCAACTTCTTTCGTCGCCTGCGTCTGTGCCGAGGCGACAGCGGACAGCATTTCTATGCCCAGCAAGGCCAGCGCATCACGGGTGGGCCAGTGCCCAGTTCGCCTGTACGTGATAGCGGAACACCGGCGCGTTCTCGCGTAGCTCGGCCTGGGCCGCCGCGTCGAAGTCGCGGTAGCTGGCAATCTGGCTTAGCATGCGCGCGCTGCTGCTCATCAGCATCGCGCGACCGTCGGCGGGGCGCCCGGTCGCCGTGTAGTAGCTGCCGAGCATTCCCTCGTAGGTCAGTAACCGGCCCTGATTGTAATTCGGTTCGCTGCGCATCAGCGCCACTGCGCCTTCCCATTGCCTGGCGGCGCTCGCCGGCTGGCCGATCTTGAGATAGGCAAACGACACAGGGATCATCAGATTGGCGCGCACGCCGGGCGGCAGCGTAACATCCCGACTGCCGATGGCAACGCGGTCCAGCAAGGGCTTTGCCTCCGCCGCCCGGTTTGTATCGATAAGATGCGTGCCGAGATCGGCGGCTGCCAGAAGCGCCATTGCCGAGCCTGGGCCGCGTGTGCGGTCGAGTTCCGCAAGCCGCGATCGAAGCTCGCCCTCACGGCCTCCCGGTGCCGACCCGCCTTCATCCCCGGCAGCCCAATCGGTCAGCTGGAGCACCGGCGACCCGGGCGCCGCGAGCGATCGCGCGCGCAGCGCCAACGGGCGCGCCTCCGCCTCACGCCCCGTGTCACGGAGCAAATTGGCAAGATCGCCCAGTGCCGACACGGCGCGCGGGTCGCGCTCGCCGCTGGTCTCGTTGAAGAGGGAGAGCGCGCGGCGCAGGGGGTCCTCTGCGTCGCGTCGCCGCCCCGCTGCACGATACAGATTGCCGAGTTGCGACAGAACTTCGGCAAGCAGTGTTTTTTGCGCAGGCGTCGTCGCAGGCATATTGGCATAGGGTTCGATGAGCGGGATGGCCTCCCCCGCCCGATCGGCGGCGAACAAGGTCATCGCATAACCGACAACGGCGGTCACCGATTGGGGCGCGCGTGGTCCATAGCGTTCCAGCGCAAGGTCCATGCCGCGTTTGAACCAGGGCATCGCCTTCGCCACGTCCTGCCGTTTGTCGTAATACAACCCCACCGCGCGCACCGCGAGGGCGGTGGTGGAATCGTCAGGTCCGGCGGCGCGCTCGACAAAGCCCATGGCGTCGAGCAGCGTCTTCTCGCGTGCGGCATTGCCATCCAGCGCGATCACCATCATGTGCATTGCGGCTACATCGACGCAGGGCTCGCCATCGGAATGATCGACGAGGCACTTGTTGATGACCGGCAGCAGCACCGCTTCTGCATCGGCAAGACGCCCCTCTCGGAACGCGGCGTACGCAGTATCTGGCGGCTCTACACGCGGGGTCCCGGGCGTGGTCGCCGCCGCCAAAAACAGTGCCGCAGCGATCATTTCGTCGGCTCCCCGACCAACGTGAACGCCGCCCAGTAGACCGGATTGGCGAATTCGAAACCGTCGAGCGTGCGCACCTCCATCATCGCGGTTTGGAGCGCACGGGCGCGGTCGGCGACGTCGCCCTGCTGGATGTGCGTGAACGTTTGCGTCATCAGGATCGACGTCGCGTTGTCGCTCACCGACCAATGACTGACCATCAGCGAGCGGGCACCAGCGAAGAAAAAGGCACGCGCCAGGCCCGACAGGCCTTCGGCGCCGGGTGTCCCGTCGCTCGCGGCGGTGTTGCACGCCGACAGCACGACGAGGTCGGCTGACAGCCTGAGCTGTGCGGCCTCCGAGGAGGAAAGCAGTCCGTCGTCCAGTTCGGTTGCCGCTTCGGGCGGGGTGAACACCAACCCCGGCTCGGCGTTCGACCCCACTTCCGTCGCGATCAGCCCGTGCGTCGAGAACATGATGAAGCGCGCACCGGTCAGTGCGGTGCTTGCCTTGACCGCGGTTTCGGTGCTCGCGTCGCCGGTCAGAATCAGCGCCTTGTCGCCAAACGCCCTGCTGACGGCTTCAAGTTCGGTCTTGGTTGCCGGCAGATAAGCCAGGCGGCGCAGCTTTTCGGGATCGACCAGATTGCCCTTGTACATCTTGCCTGCAAGATCGGGCAGCGCCGCACGATCCTCGCCCGAACCGAGCAGGGTCGGCGCACCATAGCCCGCCAGCGTCGTCGTCGCGCTGCGCTGGCGCGCATAGGTTTGCGACGCCGCGACCGTCTTGCATCCCGGATGCGCGTCGCTGGCATTGGGGATCAGCAGGCAGCGCAGCGCGTTGAGCGACGACACCGAAGGCAGCTCCGCCATCGCATAGCGGTCAGCGAGCCAAGCGGTCTGCGCCAGCGCGAAATTATCGCTGTCTTCACCCTGGGGAGGCTCGGTCACGAGCAGCGCAAGCGGCAGCCCGGTCAATGGGCCGGTGACATTGGTCAGCAGCACCTTCTTGCCGTTCAGCACCGATTGGACCGGCGCAATCATTGCGAGGTACATCTCGTGGGCGAGCTTTCGATCGAAATAATCGGTCGATCCTGACGGGCCGGTGGGGGCAGGTGTCGGCGTGGCCGTTGGCGCGTCGCGTTTGGCACCGGGGGGCGGGCGTCCGGCGCCGCGCGCTGCATCGACCTGCATCGACGCGCGCAACGCAGTGACTTTCTTGCTCAGCTCGTCGCTGCGCATGGCTACCGATCGCGACCAGGTCGCACCCTCGCGGGTAATCGCCCAAGTGTAGGCAGCATCGTCCGACACAAGGATCATCACCAATCCCTCGTCGGGATTGAGCAGCTGCTGCACGGCCGCAATATCGATTGCCTTGGGACGGGTCAGATCGAAATAGGCCGGAAATTCCTTCTGGATGCGCGTTTCGATCGCAGTGATGTCGTCGCGCACTTTTGCGCGCTGCGTCGTCAGGTCGCGCCGCTGGGCTTCGGTGGCGGACGTGCTTTCGTGGAGCGCTGCAAACTGCCTGTCGATCGTCTCGAGATTGATGAGCTTCTTTTCGCGCTGCTGCTCGAGCTCTGCCAGAGCTCCTGCACCCGATGCCATGCGGGCCGTCGTCCGGTGGAGCGCAGCGGCGGCGGTAGAGATCAAAGAATACTGGGCCGCGACAAAGGCTTCGGAACGTAGCACTTCGGGCGTTGGTACAGGCTCCGCTTCGGGCCCGGCACCATAAGCGGGGACCGTCGGGAAAAGGGCGGCCGCAAGCGCGGCAACGATCCATCGGGCTCGACGATGGTACAAAGAAACCAGAGCCATGCCATCGCGAGGCAAGCCAGCTTGCCAGTCACGCACCCTCTGAACCAGCCGCTTCAGCACATTAGCATTGGTCTCGTTGCCTTGGCGTGCCTGTTCCCCAGCGCCCTCGATATGCGAGTTCAGGAGCGCGACGATTTGTTTTGCAGACATCAGCGCTCCTTCCCACTGGCCGTGACCTGGTGGCAGCCTCGACATCAGGCGAACCAGGCCCGCGGCAACATTTGCACCAACTATTATGCCCTTCAGAAGGGTAATGAAATCAAAAATGGCGATAGGCGACAGTCGCACAACGCCAGTTTTGTTGCCGCTCCGGGGTCGCAACCTCAATGGCCGGCTGCGGGCAGCCAGAGGTGAATAGCCGCCGTCTGATCTGCCACCCGGTACCCAAAGCGCCCGACCCAGACCCCGACATTCCAGTCTCAGCGTCGGAACGCCGGCGCATGTCGGCACGGGTCATTCCACGTGCGTCGGGGCGCGAGAGGCCGATCGCAAGGTTCCCAGGGCCCTCGCACTGCGTGCCTCCCGCTTGGACCCCCTTGAACAACAATCCGTGACATGGGCCGCGACACGGGGTACGGGACCGCGATGTCGGTGCAGCCACGCCGCCACGCCGGTCGAACTCTCAGGCGTAGGTGTCGCTCGCAACCAGATGCATCCTGGCGGATTGCAATCCTATCGCATGGAAAAGCAAGCGCCCCCCTTCGGAGACAATCCCGTTTATGGCAGGTTATAAGGAACCCGGGCTAGAGGCCCGGCGCGCGGCAGCAGCCTCTGCGCGTGAAAAGGCAATCGCAAAACTCAAGGCACGAACCCCGCTGGATCCTGCAGTACAGGCCGAACGCCTGGCTGCGGCTATGGCGCGCGAGACAATGCAGGCCGAAAAGCGCGAGTTGCTCAACGCGAAAAAGGCGCAGGAACTTGCCGAAAAGGCTGATCGCGCTGCCAAGCTACTGCCTGTTCTTACCGAGGCGGAGCACAAGGCGGCTCGAGACGCAAAATACGCAGCGCGCAAGGCACGCACGAAGTAGCGCTCGAAGCATCCTGGCAACGCCAAAGGCATAGCCGCTCAAAAATAGCTGGCCAGCACCTCGTCGATGCCGCTTTGGTTCCGGATGAAAGTAGGTTCCGCCTGATGCGGAGTGGTACTCATCTCGCGATCCTTTTCGGCGACAACGAGGTGTTGAGCGCAGACCTTTCGGCTTCGGAAGGTATATTTGGGTACGTCCCGCGGCAGGCGGCCTACTCCCAGGGAGGGCCGACGCCTCGCTACGACCACTTTCGAAAGCTGGTCGCGCGAAGGGCCGACCTATCGACTGGCCGACGTCGATGCTAGTCTGGCCGACATCCAGCGTCCGTCTTGGCGCTCAACAGGTCACGGTCGTCGAAGAAGGCCAGGCCGTCATCGAAATCCATCATCGGCATCATGGGTGCTTGTGTTGGGTCGACTGCCGCCAACCGCGAACGCCGGATCGAGGGACTTTGCTGCCGCGTACCATTGTGAGCTTCTTTCAGCGGTGGACATTCATGGTGGCGGACCTGGCCTGGAAGCTGGGCACGATATCGGGGGATATCACGTGGATGAAGGGCAATGCCAAGGGCGCATCGAACGATGACGAATCATGCTGCTTCAGCGTGGCCAGCCCGGGGTGCCATACTGGTCGCCACGTTTTTTTGAATCCCAGGCTTTTTCATTTAAATTCAATGCCTTGAGCAGATCTCAAAAGCTGGCTGGGGTGGCAGGACCCCCACCTAGTAACGATCTAAGGTATTGATTTAATGGAATTGCTTGCCAGCCCCAATCGCGTGGTGACCACGTATGGGGGCAAGGCAGGGACCATGACCGATGCACGCAATCCAAAACCTCTCTCGCAAGGATGGAACATACTATTTCCGGCGGCTGGTCCGCTTAGGGCAGGATAAGCCTTTCCGTCTTAGGGTTTCGCTCAGAACCAACCAGTATCGTCGCGCCCGGTTCATGGGCCCCGCGCTGGCTCTGGCTTGCGAGAAACTGACGATGAAAATGATGCGGAACATCGCTGGCGACAATCTGACTGCAGTCCAGCGTGCCGAGATCTTCCGGCGTCAGATCATTCTAGAGCGCCATCGCTTGGAGCAGCTCCATGCCGAACTGCTTGTCGCAGCCCCGGAGGACCATGACATGGTTGAGGACGCGCTGAAGCTGCGGCTAGATGCAGGCGAAATCGCAAATCTTGCAGCCGCCGCAAACGGAGCGGTAGATGATTTTCTGGTTGCTCGCGTTGACCCAGATGATGATCCAGAAAAGCCCATAGTGGTCTTGGCATGGTCGGACCTCGAACAGTCAGTGCAGGGGCAGTCGCCTGCCGAGGCTGGCGCAGAGCATCTGGCTGATCTCCGTTTGGACGCAACTCCGTTCAGCCTTGCCATTGCGCGCAAGATTATCCACCAGGCCAAGGTAGAGGCGATCCGCGAGTTCAGAGCGACGCTCGAAAATCCGGCGGCAGCCTATGGACAAGTTCCGCTGGCATCCATGGCTCTGTCTGCTGCGGATTGCATGGGGCAGGGCAGTCCCAGTTCAATGCCTGTACTTGAACCCACGGTGGCAGACAGTTGGACGACAATGACCGCAACTGAAGCGGTCATACGCTTCATTGCCCATAACCCAAGGACCGGCGGCGCCGACGGTAAAGCTCGCAAGAAGGGGCCTTCTTGGATAGCCAAGACCCGCGAGCAGTTCAAACTGCCAGCGCTTTTGCTTGAGCAGGTGATGCAACATCGCCCGCTGGCTCAGGTTAGCCGCTGAATATTTTTAGCTTGCTTTGGTTTCGGCAATCACGGTTGGCTCGTCGTGAGCTTGAGCCCGTATTCTCACGGGGTCGGCCAGGTCCGCATGCCACACTATGACCGATGCCATAGGCGTTGGTACTAACGCAGCAGTTCGCCCGTGTGGGATAACTCCTTGCGCAGCTAGGTACATCAGCGTTGGCCGCTGTTTGGTCTGGTAAGCTAAAACTCATATTGGCCTCCTCTTTAATGGCCAATGCGTTCTAGGATCGAGACAGTGCTTTCATGGACGTGCTGGCGGCGATAATTTCGGCTGCCCCATTTTGGAACAGAATATGAACATGCAGCTGTCCTGTGGTGTGATCTGATTTTTCAGCGGCATTTTCCGAGAAAGGGTCGAGGAGCAGGCGTTCTACTTCGCGCGCCAATCCCAACCGATTGCTCCCATGCGTGCTTAGAAACTCCCGTTCACGAAAGTTGGTCCATCTGAGGCAGAGGACCGGGTCTGGGACAAAGCGGTCACTCGCTAGCAACATTCCCAACGACCGGTTTTGTGATACGCTGACGTGCGGCGTTTCTCTTCCAAGTTTTGGGCTGACTTTTGGAGGAGCAACCACAGATTGTTCCAAGAAGCCAATTTCTGCACATTTGGTAGTCGTTGAACGTGGATCTCATGGCTGGCAGCCATATTCCCGCACACACAGCATGTTTGGCAGAGCAGAGTCGTCCCAAGCTGCGATCGGCTTGCCGATCCTTGCAATCACCAACTTTTGACTCGGGATGATATAGACACGCTGCCCGCCAGATCCGTCGATGAAATAGGTGTCATCGCGTTTGAATGGGGCTTTGGCCTCCATGACCGCAGGGATGTCCGCGCCGTAGCTGCGCCTGGGATTATACGGTGAGCCGCGCCAGATATG
This sequence comes from Hydrogenophaga intermedia, assembly GCA_943370475.1. Taxonomy (GTDB): domain Bacteria; phylum Pseudomonadota; class Alphaproteobacteria; order Sphingomonadales; family Sphingomonadaceae; genus Blastomonas. The sequence continues at coordinate 6,707 of CALRRI020000038.1, read as the reverse complement.
GCGGCCGAAATTCGGATTGGCCAGTGATGGTGCAAGCATGGCATCGATCCATGCAGCCGACACGATTTTCTGCCCCTTCCATCGGCCATGGTTGCGGATGAGTTCGCCAATACGGACCCAGTCACGCGCGGTCGCCTGCAGGCAGCACGATGCCCGTGGGCTGCCGCCTTCCCGATCCAGCCATAGCCGAGCATCGCTGGCACCGATGCGTTGCCATAGCTGGAGGGACAGAAGGTCCGCATAGCGATGCCCCGACGCGCGCTCCAGCACCCAGGACAGGAACTGCGTGTTGGCATTGGCATAATAGAACTGCCCGGCAAGCTGTCGCTCCACCGGCCATTGGGCCGTCGACCATTTCAGATCGTCACCGAAATAGCTCTGCCAATAGGGGCTGGCTGAACTGCTGCTCAACGGCGGTGTCCGGAACCCACTGGTCATTTCCAGCAGCTGACGGATCTTCATGTCACCGATCGGATGTCCCTGCCATTCGAGCAGATACCGGCCAACCGTATCGTCAATGCCCGTGATGGTTCCGCGATCCAATGCAATGCCGGTCAGAATACCAACCACGGTCTTGTGCATGGACGCGGTGTCGTAAAGCTTGGCAGGACCGTGGCCCGGCTTGTATTGCTCAAACACGATCCTGCCATCATGCGCGACAACCATCGCATAGCTGTTCGTGGCGGCAAAAAACTCACTGAGTTGCTGCGCCAGCCTGGCCGACAGGGGCCGGCCGTCGCAAAGTGACCGGTGCTTGCCCTTCACCTGCTGCAAGGGCTTGAACCAGTCGGTGTCCTCAACAAATGTGGCTGCCGGGAATTCCTGTCGGCGCTGATCCACCAGGTCAATCTGGCTCTGGCTGGGCGGAGCGAGGGCAGGCTGGGCGATCGCCAGACTACTCGCTGCCATGATCGCCCCTGCCAAGGCGGCGACCGGCATTCTTCCGAAAAGGGGCATGTTCTGAAAATCGTCCACGCTAAAAAGGCCCGGAGCGCGGGGAATTCTTCGCGCTCCGGACGAGGGAAATCAGAAGTTGATGGAGAGTGTCGAACCAAAGGTTCGACGATCTCCCAGCAGCACGCCATAGGTGACGCCCGAACCAGGGCCCGAGCCGGCGAACGTCGAGAAGGAATAGGACACATATTCCTTGTCGAAGATGTTCTTGGCCCAGAAACGCAGTGACCAGCGGTCATTGGTCAATCCAAGGCTGGCATCGACAAGCTCGCGACCGCCAACAAAGGCAGTGTTGGTATTGTCCACCGCGGTGCGCCCGATATGCGAAAGATCGAGCCGCCCGATGAAATCGGTCTCGTTCCCGAACAGGGAGCCGACCGAGCTCTGGTACTGGACGCCGGCATTGGCCTGCCATTTGGGCGCACGGGGCACATCGCGTCCGGCGATATTGGCGGAATAGATGCCGGTGGTGGGGCATGTCGCCAAGGACGTGCACAAGGCCCGAGGGATTGTGTCGTCCACCGTCCCAGCTGCGAATTCCGCATCCGCATAGGCCAACCCGAAATTGAACGTGAGCGCATCGGATGGTCTAACAACGGCTGAGACCTCGAAACCGTTGATATTGGCGCCAGCCAGATTCTGGATGATCGCTGGCTGGCCGAGATTGACGGCCTGATTGCCCTGAAGATTAGTCCAGTCGGTGTGATAGAGCGCAGCTTCCAACGACAGCCTGCGGTCGAGCAGTTGCGCCTTGATCCCCAGTTCATAGGTCCAGTTGGTTTCCGGCAGGAAGATCTGCTGCGCTGCGGTCAACGGATTGGTGGCAGTGGGTACGTTGAAGCCGCCGACCTTGGCACCCTTGGCCGCCGATGCATAGATCAGCCAGTTATCCGAAGGCTTGTAATCGACCGCAAAACGCGGGGTGAAGATCGAGAATTCCTCGCGAAACCGGGTTCCGATCAGCGCGCCGGTGGCGTTAACGCCCTGTTGCGTGATGCGCTCCCAAGCCTGACGCGCTTCAGCCGAGACCGTCAACCTTTCGAGAGGACTGATCGAGACCAGACCGAAAATGGCGCGGTTGCGCTCATCGCGCTGGGTCGCACCAAAGCCGCTCAGGGCAGTGGTGATGTTGTCGAGTACAGGCGTCGTGCTGTTCGGGGCCAAAAACGCGGTGCCGCCGAAACTGAAATCGTCCACCGTTCCAGCAAGGCCGCCGATCAGGACCCGGACGGGCCCCTTGTTATACTCGGCGCGCAGTTCGTGGGTGAAGGATTCAATATCGCCGTTGCCGCGGGAATCGAAAAGCACCTGGCCGCGAAAGAAGGGAAAGGCCGATCCATTGATCGGATCGCCCGACAGCGTCGCGACATTCGTCGCGTCTGCCTTGGTATAGCCGAACTGATAGGTCAGCGAGACGCTGTCCGTGAGGTTGAACGCAGCGGTTACGCCTGCCACATCGGACTTGCCCTCCTGACCATTGGACCGCCGGTCGATCAGTATGCCGGCAGGCCTCGCCTCGCCAGCAGCGATCAGCGGACGTACCGGTAGCGATCCACAAAACAGCGCGTTGGTTCCATTGGCTCCCGTACTGCGCGGTGCGGCAAATGGGGCACAGTTCATGGTATTGCCCGCCCTGATCGCCAAAGTGCTCGACATTTGGTAGGTTGGCGGCGTTTCGATGGCAATCTTGCGATGGCTCCAGAAAGCATCGATCTGCAACGCGTCGAATGGCCGGACGGCAAGCTGGGCAAGAACCGACCGATTCTCGAAGCCGTTCAAGCGACCGGATGTGAGCAAGGCAGGACCCGAAAGACCAGCGGCGGCCACATTGTCATTCCGCCAGGTCCCGTCGAAATCCGAGATGGAGCCCGCCACGCTGAATGCTGCAAAACCGCCAATCGGTATCGAGAGAGATCCCCGGACCTCGCGGCGGGCATGATTGCCGATCGTGCCTTCGATCCTTCCGCGGAAATCATCGAAATCGGGCTTGCGGCTGACAATGCTGATGGCGCCGGAAAAGGCGTTTCGCCCAAACAGCGCCGATTGCGGCCCCTTGATGACCTCGACCCGATCAAGTTCGAGCAGATCACTATCCACCTGATAGGAGCGCTGCAGATAGATACCGTTGAAGAAGGTCGCGACATTCTGCACCGGATTGGTAACGCGGGTCTGCGCCTGGCCGCGCATGACCGGTTGAGCCAAGCTTCCATTGGTTCGTTCGAAGTTGAATCCTGGCGTGAACCGCGACACTTCATCGAGGCTGCGCGCACCGATCCGGTCGAGCTGTTCCGATGTCACCGCCGAGATCGCCAGTGGTACGTCATTGATCGATTCCCCCATCCGGCGCGCCGTCACCACGATTTCGGGGGCGTCGGCCTCGTCGCTGCTGTCGGTGCTGGCCTGTGCCAGAGCGCCGCCCGGAGAGAGGAACAGCATGGCGCTTGCACTCGATATCAGGACGATTTTGAGACTTTTACCCTTCATGACTACCCCCTTGTCTGGCCACATTCTGCGGCTCTGCGTGACCGAAGATCTTCTCTTTCAGCCGCTGATAAACTCCATCACCTCGATGGCGGTCCGTTCCCCACTCTCGAGCGCCGCCTCCATGCCAAACTCGACCCGGCGCGCATGTTCGCCGGCAAAATGCATCTGGCGAAACGGCTCGATCATCGCCTTACCGAACCGGGTCACCTGACCCGGCGCGAACATGTGGCGGCAGCCACCGATCAGCCCGACATTCTGCCAGCCGAACATTCCGCTGAAACGCAACTTGCCGCGCATTGACGGCCTGATCCGTTCGATTTCTAGCTGGATCATCGCCAGCGCATCGGCCTGCGGAAACTGGTCGATACGGTTCGCAGCATTGCCGGTGAACACCACCATGAAACGGTTATGCGTATCGCCCGGCCGTTGCTGCAGTGCCCAGAACATCTTGACCAGCCCGTCGGAATAGAAGGATGGGTCGATCCCATCGTCCCAATAGGGCTCGGTGATGGTTCCGAACGCTCGGGTCGTATGCGCATAGCCCAGGAAGGAAATCGCTTCGGCCTGCGCACCCTGTGGCAACGGGTCGAGCGTGATGCGCCTGAGGCTGGTGAACGGCACCGCGCACACGATCCGCTCCGCCTTATAGCTGGTGCCGTCCAGGCAACGGACTTCCGCCTTGCTGCCAGTCATGTCGATCGAGCCGACCGTTTTGCCTGTGCGCACTGTATCGCCTAGCTCGGCGCTCATGGCTGCGGGCAATCGGCTGCACCCACCTTCAATATTGTTGATCAGGGCAAGGCCGTTGTTCGGATCGCGAACATTGTCAAAGCCATAGGGACGCTGCTCCTTACCCAGTTCGATATTGCCGAACCTTGCGTCCAGCTTCGCCCGGGTCTGTTCCTGCATCATCGAAAGGCAGGATGCCGAAAGCGCATCATTGCCTGTCGCCGAAAGGTTGGCGAGGTGCAGCGCTTCGGGCGAGTGACCGTGCTTCTGGAGTAGTTCCAGCAACGAGATGTCGAGATCTGCAAAGGCTGGATCCAGCCAGTCCATGGGATCGGACAGCCGGTTGTAGCGTCCCATGAGCTGCGACCCGGCAAGCGCAGGCTGCACCTTACGTTCTTCACCGACCATCAGATTGACTGGCGAATTGGGCCAGTCGGATGCATTGACCCAGTTGCCTCGGATATGGCTTGCCATTGCCAGCAGGTTGCGATCTTCCGGAATCAGCCCGAGGCCGAGCTGCTGGCACAAGTCGATCACGCGGGCATAGGATCGTCCAATCTGGCTGGCGCCAAACTCGGGCGCGTTTTCCAGCCAGTCTGCTGTGTAGACTCGCCCGCCTATCCGTGATGACCCCTCCAGCAAGACGACTTTGATTCCGGCGCGCTTGAGCAGCAAGGCAGAGAAGAGGCCTGCAAGCCCTCCACCGATAACGACCACCTGGGTCGTTTCACTCGCCAGTGCCAGGGGCTGCGTAGCAATGCTATCCGCCGCACGGGCAAGTGCAGGATAGCCCAGAACCATGGGCAGGCTGGTCATGCCAGTGAGAATCTGACGACGCGAGGACAACAGCACTTTGGCTCCCGATGGCACGAGTTGGCGATGGATTGCCCCGGCGGGAACAGGACCCAACCAGTCAGCGACCGAGGCAAGGTTTCGGCAGCGTGGGCTTTTGTCGCAAGCTGCCATGCATGAACGACGTGGCAGCTTGCACGAACGGCACTGTGGGCAATCGGATTACCATTCGTGCTGATGAACGGCAGGGGGCAATGTTCGACTGGCAGACAACGTTGTACATCTCTTGCAAGGCGCATCCCGAAACGGGTAGCCTGCAACCATGGCTGGAATCGCGGTGTCAGATCATCGAGTCCAAGGCCGGTGGACGCCGGAGGTCAGGGCCGTGTCTGCACGCCTGATCGTCGCTCCTGCCTTTATCGGATTTGTCATCGGCTGGGTAAGCAGTCCGGATAGCCTGCGGCTTGAGTCAGCAACGATCTGGGCCGCCTTATCCTGCATATCCAGTCTTGCCAGCGACCTGTTCACGCGCCTGGTCGTGCCGTTGACCCATCGGCGCGGCTGGCCGCTAGTCACTGCGCTGTCGCTGGGTTTCCTCCTAGCGGCACCGTTGAACGTCGTACTTAATCTGGCTTTTGGCGATCTCTTCAGCTTCTGGGGTCTTGATCGGAACGGTCTGGCTCATCTCGGGCAGCTAACGCCTGCGGCAGCAGCAGCCAGCGCGGTTATGCCCTTTGCCTTGTGGCTATCAATCAATCTGCTCTTTTTTCGCCTGGAAGGCGGACGTCTATACGGGCGTTCATGGGGTGACGCCGATAAGCTAGAGTTCACCGCAAACCCCGTACAGACCATTCCTGTTGCGCTGCCTCCATTCCTGCTGAAGGCCAAGCCATCTTGCCGCCAAGGTCTGGTCGCGATCAGCGCGGAACTACACTATCTTCGCATCTTTACCCATCAGGGCGAGGACCTAATCCTTTACCGCTTTTCGGACGCCGCTAACGAGATCGAGTCGCTGGGCGGCGTAAGGGTTCACCGGTCATGGTGCATCGTGAAGAGCGAAGTGACGGATCGTAACGGCCGATGCGTTACCCTGAAGAACGGTATGCAAGTTCCGATTGGCCGATCCTTTAAGCACGCGTGTGTCGATATAATTTGAGACGGCGCAGAACGACAGTCCGGTTCATGCGAACATCCGGTTCGAGCCATTGGCCAGAATGGTGCTGGCGGCGATCACCCAGCACCAATGATTGCCCGCCCCGAACGGAAGTATCGGCGGCTTTTAATCAGCGCCGACCTGCACGGGGGGTGTTATGAACGGCCGACTGTGGGTCGGCTTCCGCCGGTAGCGACCGCCTCATGGTGGGACTTAACCGCCGTTCCCAGTCGACATTCTGAATGACTTGGTTCGCCAATACCGGTCAGTAAGCTTGGAGCGGGGTTCTGCCAAAAGCCGAAATTCAGCAACCGACCCCAAAGCGGACAGATTGAAGTGATCGACCTCTTTCCGTTTTCGGTTATGCTTTGAACTGCTTTAGGGGAACACGCTGCCAATGCTCATTCTCGTTCACATCGATCTATCGAAGACGGAAATGAGCACATTTGAACCGCACCGGGATTGTCGGAGGCTCCAACTCTTGAGTAGATGGAGCCGTTATGAGCAAAACAACGAACAAGTTTTCACCCGAGGTTCGCGCCCGTGCGGTGCGGATGATATTGGACCACCAGCTGGATTATCCGTCGCGTTGGTC
>CALRRI020000037.1:0-36742 GCA_943370475.1 Hydrogenophaga intermedia | reverse complement strand
AGGAATGGCTGGCGAAGGTTGGTGTGAAGACGCTCTACATCACGCCGGGCAGCCCATGGGAGAATGGCTACTGCGAGAGCTTCAACGGCTCGATGCGTGACGAGCTCTTGAACGGGGAGATCTTCTACACCCTGGCCGAGGCTCAGATCCTGATCGAAGCTTGGCGGCGGCATTACAACAGCGTCAGGCCGCATAGCTCGCTGGGCTATCGGCCTCCGGCCCCGGAAGCGGCAACACCGCCATGGCTGCCCTCCGGTTCCGCTTCGCTCCACCTGCGGCCAGCCATGGCGGTGGAGGCAATCTTGCACTAACAATCAACGCGGACCACTCAGTGGGGGCCGGTCATTTTTTGTCTTCCATATGTGGCCTATAATTTGGCTATCTGAGCCAAATCGGCCGTATGTGGACAATGTACCTCACGCTCCAAGATCAGATGACGGCCCTCGGCAAGCGGATCAAAGCCCGCCGCCTGGCCGTCGATCTCACCCAGCAAGCACCAGCGGCCAAAGCGGGCGTATCCTGCAGAACGTGGCGAAGGATGGAGGCGGAAGGAAGGACTTCCATCGAGGACCTCGTTCGCGCGGCCATGACTCTGCGATGCGATGAGAGCCTTGTAGCGCTGTTCCCCAAGATCGCGGCAAACAGCATGGATGAACTGCTCACACAGCAACGCAAGGCAAACTCGCAGTCGCGGCAACGCGCCAGTGGCACAAGACTATAAAGCTTGCGCCAGGCACGCCACTGGCTGCTGGGCTTCTGAGCGATGAGAATGCTCCAACGCGTTCGGTCGGAAGACTGGCGATAGCAAAGTAGCCGCCTGCCGCTAATCCGCCAATACACCAAAAAGGCCGGAACCACCCCAAACCCAGTCGTACACGAAGGGCAAATTGAACGTCTGGTTCCGCCCGAAGCTGCCATACCGCTTTCGGGATCGCGCATCGACGGTGCTCATGACCGGTGATGGGTTGGAGGCGGACGTTCCGGATCGTCAGTCCTTGGTCGAATCCGATCGGGATTTTCCGTCTCTTTTCACCCTGCTTCCGTGCACCATCACCGCTACCCAGAAGGCCGCGGACAATCCGATAACGATCAGAAGAGTCAGCTCAGCGCCGAAGCATCTAGGCACCAAAGCTAAGCTGAGCATTATGGCTGCAGTCGCAATGGTAGCGCCACCGCCTCTATAACTATCCCAAGAATGTCGCGAGAAACGATCAAGCCAGCTTCCATGGGATCGCAACATTTCGACCAAGCTCCCTCTCAATCCAGTTCGCGTGCGATGCGGAAGCCCATGTTGACTTCGCGTCCAATGGTCGCCTGACGGGCTGCAGAGCGCATTTGGGCGACACCCGCGGTGAACGAGCCGCCGCGGAAGACATTGCCTTCGCCGCCTCGGGCGCAATCGGTCACCCAGGGCGAGCCATCTGTAGGAATCCCTTCCAGGTCGACATGGAAGCAATCCTTGGTCCATTCGCGCACATTGCCATGCATGTCGAACAAGCCAAAGGCGTTGGGCGCTGAAAAGCCGACGGTTTCAGTTCGGCGGCCATAGCATCCTGCGATAAATCCCCCAGAATTGGGGCCGTCGAAGTTGGCTCTGTTTCCTCGCCCCGCATCGCACGTCGGCTCGGCATCGCCCCAAGAGAATCGACCCGTCGAGCCTGCGCGCGCAGCATACTCCCACTCGGCCTCGCTGAGCAGCCTGTAAGTCTCTCCCGTTTCTGCACTCAGCCACGTTACGTAAGCCTCGGCATCATCCCAACTGACGTTGATGACAGGTCGCCGGCCACGCCCGTACCCGGCGTCACCCCGCCAGCTCGGATTCGAAGTCGCCCTGTAACCTTGGCGAGAGTTGTCCTGGCAGGCCTGCTTCGCGACGCATTTTTCCCATTCGTCCCACGTGAGTTCATACTTGCCGACGGCAAAGGGCCTGGAGATTGTGATTTCGACTTGCGGACCCTCGGTGAAATCTCGACCCTCTTCATTGGCGGGCGAGCCCATGAGAAATCTGCCTTGCGGCAAGACAACCATCTCGGGCCCGGAGGAACCATTGCTCAAGGCGTCGCGGAAGGTTCCGCCAGGGCTAAAGGCCGCCTCATGGGCGTACACGGAAGACACCAGCGCCGTCATGGCATAAACCGCCACCAGGGCTCGTCCAAGAGTTCTGCAAATCATCGCCAACGCCTCACGAAATCAGTCGACAACGGGTTGTTGAGACCGTTGTTGGTGTTTTTGATAAGCTGATAAGCTTGTCACGGACAAGCGCGTTAACGGGTTATGAGCGCGCACATCGGACGTCACGAGCGACAAACGCAAATGTCCGCAATTGATGTCGTGGACGGCTCTCCACCCCGCGGGATATTTCTCTGCGGATGAGTCGGAGAGGAGAGCGACATGGAGCAAGTATCGGTAGTTGGGCTGGATTTGGCAAAGTCTGTTTTCCAGGTTCACGGTGTCAACGCGCAGGGCGAGGCAGTGCTGCGGCGCAGGCTCACGCGTGGGCAGTTGCTGAATCTGTTCGAGAAGCTACCGCCATGCCTTGTCGGGATGGAAGCGTGCGCCTCGGCGCATCATTGGGCGCGCGAGCTGACCGCGCTGGGGCATGAGGTCAAGCTGATGCCGCCGCAATACGTGAAGCCCTATGTGAAGCGCGGCAAGAACGATGCGGCCGATGCCGAGGCCATTTGCGAGGCGGTGACCCGGCCAACGATGCGGTTCGTTGGCGCGAAGTCGCCGGACCAGCAGGCAACCATGATGCTGCACCGCGTGCGCAAGATCCTGACCCGCCAGCGCACGCAGATCAGCAATGCCCTGCGCGCGCATATGGCCGAGTTCGGCATCACCGCAGCTATTGGGCGCGGGGGACTGGATCGGCTGATCGCGGTCATCGCCGATCAGGAGGATGCGCGACTGCCTGATGAGGCACAGGCCTGCCTTGGGGTGCTGTGCACCCAGCTCTAGATGGTCAAGGAGCAGATCCTCGACAACGACCGGCGCATCCTCGCCGATGCCCGCAGGACCGAAGCGGGCCGCAGGCTGATGAAGATTCCCGGCATAGGCCCGCTGCTAGCGAGCGCGATCGTGGCTTGCGTTCCTGATCCCGCTACCTTCTCCAATGCGCGGAGCCTGTCAGCCTGGATCGGACTGACCCGCGCCAGAACTCGAGCGGCGGCAAGGAGCGGCTTGGCAGTATCACCAAGGCGGGCAACCCTTACCTGCGCGAGTTGCTTGTGGTCGGTGCCATGGCAGTGGTGCGGCGAGCAAAGCAGGGTAGCACCAAGCGCCAATGGGTGACGCAGCTGCTCGAGCGCAAGAAGCCCAAGATTGCCGCTGTCGCGCTAGCAAACAAGAACGCCCGGGTCATCTGGGCGATGATGGCAACAGGCGAGCCTTACCGGGAAACGGAGCTGGCAGCCGCCTGAGAGATCGCGCCCCAGGGCGCTACACCAGTTGGAGAGGGCAGACTGAACTGACGCAAAAAGCCGGTTGAAACCGCCGGAGCAGGAGAACCCGAGCGACCCCAGCACTTCGAGTGCGTGCAATTGGGAGGGACCTGAACCGCGCGAATGGCATCAGGGCCAGCGGCCATGCAAAGCCGCGCAAATAGGCCAGACACATGGGCGCCTCGACCAGCCAGCGCAGTGCAGAAATACCCTTGCCAACGGAGGGCCGTCCACACAGGGGTCGCTTTGCGAATTTCCGCTTTTAGCGAAAATCCGGCTGAAACTGCCGATCCGCGTTGGAGGACATCCTCAACCAATCGAATGGTTGGGGCAGGCCAGGCCGATGCGCTGCTGCCTGCCCAAGTGCAACGTCATCATCCGACCCGCGCAGCATAGTCGGGCATAGTGTGCATGGCGCGCATGCGGGGTTCGGATAAGACTGTAGGGATAGACCGGAGAGCCGCCCGCATGATCAATCGCGCTGCACCGGGCCCATGGGCACCGAGCCGACCCAGCGCCGATTCCCGCACGAACATCCGCGACCGCGTGAGACACAGGCGTTCATACAGCGCTGCCACCCGCTCGGGCATGACAGCGGCGGCGATTGCCTGAAGCGTGGCGGCGTCCTAGAGCCCCTGACAGGCACCATGGCCGAGATTGGGCTCCATCGCATGCGCAGCATCGCCGACGCGGATGATGCCGAGGGCGCAGAGCGTCTTCGGCGGCGGCTTGGCATGGACGGCAAAGGGGATGAGCGCGCCCGGCGCGGTGGCCGTAACCGCTTCGCCAACGGGAGTCGGCCACCCTTCGGCCGCGCCAGCGCAGGAGGCGAGATCGGGCATTTGGGAAGCAACCGGTTGGATGTGCATCAGGAATCAATAGCGCTGGTTGTCCGGCAGTTCGAACACGCCGAAACGCTGGTGCCTGCCCCAGTATTCGGCCGCCACTCCGTCAAACCCCGGCCCGGCAGCACTGTCTGACAGCGCCATCACCCCGCCATAACCCGCATAGGCGGGCGGCGCGCCAGGGTTGCTCGGCGCACGAATGCCGCCAGCGTCGACCACCAAATCGCAGGCCAGCACCTCGCCGCTCGCCAGCGTCACACGCCCCGGAGCAACTTCGCTGACCTCACAGCCGAGCCGTAGCCGGTCTGGCCCCAGCGCCACCAGCAGCGTGTTTTGAAGCCCGGTCCGTGTCGCCAGCAGCATCTGCCGGATCGGCGCAGAGGCACCGGTGACAGCGCCAAGAATGCCAAGGCTCGTCATGGCTGCGCAGGCATTGGGCCACAGGCTAAGCGCGGCGCCCAAAGGCTCAATGCGGGGCGCGCGCTCCTTGCTGGTGATTGCTATCGCACGCCGATGAAGGCCGCGAGCGCCGTCCGCCCCTCGGCCGACTCCAGTGCGCCGCCATGCCCCACTGGCACTGGAGCAAAGGTAACCCTCGTCCCGCCTGCCTCAAGCGCCTGCTGAAACTCCCGCATCCGCGCCGGCCGGACAACCTTATCGTTGGCGCCTGACAGCAGCAGCACCGGGGCGCGGCCCGCCAGCACATACCCCTGATAATCGAACGCGTTGAGGGCCGGGTCCAGCCGCACCTTGACAAAGGGCTTGGCAAGGCCGGGCACGAAATCACGGCCGACCGCCTGATAATCCGCCGCGCTTCCTTCGATGATCAGGCCCGCAAGCCCACCGGAGCGCGCCAGCGATGCTGCCATGGCGCCGCCGAACGACAGCCCATATGCGTAGACCGGGCCGCCTCCGATCCAGCCCTCGGCCTTCAGTCGGTCGATCATCACCGGGCCGAAAGCCGCTGCCGCTGCGATGGTGGGAGATAGGGTCGTGCCCCCGCGGCCGGGATAATCATAGAGGACGATGTCCGCCCCGGTCACCTCGGCAAGACGCGCAGCCATCCGGCTTGTAGCCTCGGAATCGACAAAGCCGCCATTGCCTGCGCTGTAGATGATCGCGGTGTTGCTGGCGGGATTATCAAGCCTGACGGTTCGCACCGCACCCAGTTCGCCGAGGGGTAGCATCGTGTCTGTGGCGGTGTAGCCCTCCGGCAACTTGAGCACGGCTTCGGGCGCGGCAAGGCTCGCACTAGGGTAAAAGCTCGCCTGTGAGATGACGGCAGTGCACCCGCCAAGGCTGAGACTAAGTGCAGCGACAGTTATCGCAGATTTGCAGGAAATCACCTCGGCCTCCAAAAGAATCGTCAACGCAACCAATGCGACAAAAGATGGTTCCGCGATCCTGTCGGCGCGCTGAACGGGCAATCGGGTGCTGGTGCCCACCATCAGTCGTTCACGACCGCCAGATCAAACGTCAGCTTCCGCCCGAGGCAGCCATGCCGCCTTCAGGGTCGCGCAACAGCTCTGCTCCTGACCGGAGCTGGGTGGAGAGGCGAAGGGCGGGTTTGAACGATCCGATGCGGGCCTACCTCGAAAATGATCAGCCTTGCCGAGGGCGTTCAGGTATCCACCATAGCACGCCTCAGAAAGGCGATGACCCGCGGCCAACTATCGACCCGCGCAGCGGCATTGCCTTCTACGCTGCCGCCATATTCCCCAAGCCGCAGGTAGAAGCGGTGGTCGCGCGCTACTGGCGGGCCGAACACGAAATGGCCGGCATCCTTGTAGGATAGCACGGTGACAGGTGGGCCGGAGCGGGCCTTACTGCGCGCGGCGACCTGACGCGCCATCGGGCAGGCGGGCCACATGGTTTCCGCCTCGCCGCACACCAGCAGCACCTCGGCCCGGCCGCGTTCGATTGGGATCGCGGCGCGTTCCGCTTCGGCCTGACGGGACGGGTCCTCGATCGTGCGATAGACGCTGATGATGCCATCGGCCTGATCCCATTCGCCGAACGGCATGGTCGGCACATCCTTGCCGTTTGCGGTCCAGGAAGCGCGTTCGCTCTGCCCGCCGCTGGCCCAGTTGACCCCGTTCCAGGCAACGCTGGTCGGCATGCCGGCGACCACAGCGGTCAAATCGGGGCGGCGCGCAGCGACCAGCAGCGCGGCCTCCGCGCCCTTGGATGCGCCCATCACCGCAATTCGCGCCGGATCGACACCGGGCTGCGTCTTCAGCCAATCGAGCCCCATGTCGAACAGTTCGAGCCGGATACCCTCAAGCGCATCGGTCTGGCCCGGCGCGCCAAAGTACGCGAGGTGGAAAACGACAAAGCCTTCCTTTTGCAGCGCCAGCGCCATCTGGTGCGCGCCGCCGCCCAGCCCGCCTTCCGATCCGCCGAGAAGCAGCACCGCCGGATGCGGGCCGGGGCCCGCATCCGGGCGTTGCGCGGGGAAGAAGTTGCCGAAAAGCTCGCCCTGCGCGATCCGCTTGCCGGTCGCGCCGGGAGCAAGCACTTCGATCTCTGGCAGGCCGTAGCGATCTGGCGCCAGCTCCTTGAATAGCGCCGCCCCGCCCAGCAAGGCGGCAATTCCCGCCGTCACCATCACTGCGTTCTTCCATCTCATCGGCAACCTCCCTTGTTGCCTGAGGGAGTGCCGCATCTGCTGCGGCGGCGGCAGTGCAGGGTGTCAGCGCGCCGAGGTGACAAGCGTCATGCCGCAGATTAGAGCCACCCCTTTTCGCGCGCGATGCGCCCCGCTTCGATCCGGCTCGCGGCGAACAGCTTGGCCGAGGCTTCGGAGAGGTAATTGCGCACCGTGCCGGGAGAGAGATCGAGCTGGCGGGCGATTTCCTTGTTCGAGCGGCCGTCATCGGCCAGCCGCAGCACGTCGCGCTCGCGTTCGGTCAGAGGGTTGGCGGGGGCATCCCAGGCGAGCTCGGCAAGTTCGGGCGCAATTGCGCGCCCGCCAGCTGCCACCTTGCGGATCGCGGCCGCAAGCGCGTCGGCGGGGGTATCCTTGAGCAGATAGCCGCGCACGCCCGCATCCATCGCGCGTCGTAGATAGCCCGCGCGGCCAAAGGTGGTGACGATCAGCACCCGCGCCGCCAGCCCTTCGCGGGCGATGGCCTCTGCCACATCAAGGCCGGTCATCTGCGGCATCTCTATATCGGAGAGGAGGATATCGGGCTTTAGCTCGCGCACTGCGTCGAGGGCCGCCATACCATCACCGACGCGCGCGATGATATCGATATCGCCCTCAAGGCCTAGCAAGGTCGCCAGCGCGCCCAGCACCAATGCCTGATCTTCGGCGATCACCATGCGGATCATGCAAGCGCCCCCTGCGGCACACGCGCCGTCAGCCTTGTGCCGCGTGTATCACCCTCGATAGCCAGTTCGCCCCCTGCTGCCGTGAGGCGCGAGGTGAGGCCTGCGAGCCCTCCGCCGGGACGGACTGCCTGCCCATCGCCATCGTCGCTGACCTTCAGTTCGAGGCCGCCCGACTGCTGGACCAGCGCGATGCGGCAGGTGCGCGCGCCTGAATGGCGGATAACGTTGGTCACCGCCTCGCGCAGGGCCATGGCGAGCACCGCGCTGGTGCCGGGGTCGATGGCTTCGGCATCGCCTTCGACCTCGCAGGCGATCCCGGCAGCGCTGAGCGCGGTCTTGGACCCGCCAATCTCGCGCGCGAGGCTCGCGCCAGTCATGCCGCTGACGGCGGCACGGACTTCGGCCAGCCCCTCGCGCGCGGCGGCGGCAACGTCGCGCATTTCGGCGGTCGCCTTGTCCGGAGCGCTGTCGGCAAGGCGCGCAGCGAGGTCAGCCTTGATCGCGATGAGGGTCAGCGTGCGGCCGAGCAGATCGTGCAGATCACGCCCAATCCGTTCGCGCTCGGCCGCGGCGGCAAACTGGCGCACCTCACCATGCGCGGCGGCAAGCGCGGCGTTCTTGTCCTGCAAGGCCGCGCGCGAGATATTGCCGATGCCGACCATGATCATCAGGAACACCCCCAGCACCCAGTAGATGGCAGGTTGCCTGGTCACCAGCGCCAGCCCGACGCTGGCCGCAGCGAACGCTCCCACCCCGAGGCTTGCGCGCCAAGCGGGGCGCAGTTCGGCGATCATGGCGGCGGCATAGACCGCAATCACCGTCCAATTGCTGTTTGTGAATGCCAGCGCGAAGGACAGCAGCAGCGCGGCCACCGCCAGAGCGATCAGCCGCCCCCCCGCCGCTTTCAATGACAGGAAATAAACCCCGAGAAACACCGCCAGTCCGATCCCAGCCCAGACCATCTGCGCCGGGCTCGGAATCTTGATGGCCCACGGAATGAAGAACAGCGGGAGGTAGGCGAGCCAGATGGCCGGATGATCGATGGCTTCCCACCTGAGTATCCGGCCCCCGTGCCGCACTCTTTGCTGGGCTTGCGTCATCTCACTTGGCCTGCTGGCGCTCGCCCGTCCAGGCGAACAGAGCGGCGGCAAGCGTGATGAGCGCCAGCGGTCCGGCGTGGAGCCACAGATTGGCCGCCTCGCGCTGGCCCGCGGCCATCAGGGCCATTTCACCCAGATGATAGGACGGCAGCGCCCAGGCGATCGTCTGCATCGCCTGCGGTAGGACAGCAATCGGCATCCACAGCCCTCCCATCACGGCCATCGCCAAA
The DNA here is from genome assembly GCA_943370475.1 of Hydrogenophaga intermedia. GTDB lineage: Bacteria > Pseudomonadota > Alphaproteobacteria > Sphingomonadales > Sphingomonadaceae > Blastomonas. Next base: position 27,794 of record CALRRI020000037.1, on the reverse strand, counting down.
AACACGATGTTAGCCACAGCAATTGCGCCTTTCTGGCCAAGCCGGTAGCCGATGCCAAGCCCGATCAGTGCGAAGGGCATGATTGCGAGCGTATGCACCCCCACCAGCACCGCCCATTGCGCGGCGCTGAGCTGAACACCACCGGCAACGCCCAGCGCATAGAGCAGCACGAAGGCGACGAGGCTGAACGCCGTGGTCGCGGCGAGTTTGGCCGTGATCTGCGCGCCTGCGGGCATGGGCGAGAGGCGCTTTAGCTCCAGCTGGCCGCTTTCCCGCTCGGCAGCGATGTTGGCGCCGAAGCCGAACAGCGCCGGGCCCATCACAGCAAACACGCCGAAGGTTGCCAGCGCGCGAGTTGCCGCCTCGGCGCTACCCTGCCCCATAGCGAGCGCAAACAGGGCGTAGAAGGCAGGCGGCAGGGCGATTGTAGGGATGATGAATTGCGGCATCCGCGCTGACTTGATGATCTCTGCCCAGCTTTCGCGGGCATATACAGCGGGTGCGGGTGCGATCAGGGCGGACATCATGCGGCCTCCTTCAGGACGGTACGGTTGGACTGAACAAGATTGGCGAGGGCATCTTCAAGGCTAGCCCCGGTGACTTCAAAGTGCTGGAGCGCCGGGTCGATAGCGAAAGCGGCCTCAAGGCTGGCGCGCGGGACGGTGGTCAGCACCGCGAGGTCGGCGCCCACGGTCTCCACCTTGGCCACGCCGGGCAGAGCACGGAATCGGTCGGCAGGTAGGCGCGTGCGCAGACGAATCACGGTCGCTGCGACCTGCGACTTGATCGCCGCCGGAGCGCCATCGGCAATGATGCGGCCACCTGCAATCACCACGATCCGGTCAGCCAGCGCCTCGGCCTCATCCATGTGGTGCGTGGCGAGCAGCACGGCGCTGCCCGCATCGGCTTTGGACCTGACCACATCCCACATCGCGCGGCGGGATTCGGGGTCGAAGCCGGTCGTCGGTTCGTCCAGCACCAGGAGATCCGGCGACCCGGCGATCGCCATTGCGAACTGCACCTTACGCGCCTCGCCGCCCGACAACCGGTCACAGCGACGGCTCGCCAGCGTGGTGAGACCCGCCTGTGCAAGCACTGCGGCGGTCGGCAGGCGGCGGGCGAAATAGCCCGCGTGCAGATCGACCGCCTCGGCCACGGTCAAGGTTTCGGGCAGGCCTCCGGCCTGCAGCATGATCCCCATGCGCGCCCGAGCGACCTGGTCGAACGGATCGCGGCCGAACAGGCACACCTGGCCGCTATCGGCCCGCAAGCGACCGGTCAGCAGACCCGCAACGGTGGACTTGCCCGCTCCATTGGGACCAAGCAGCGCGGTGACCGATCCGGCCTCAAGCGCGAAGTCGAAACAATCAAGCACGCGGTGCGCGCCGTAAGCCTTGGTCGCGGCAACGAGCGAGGCAATGGGGGATGAATGGGATGGCATGATCGTTCTCCTGACTGTGGAGCCCGATCTATCCCGCCGCCACTTGGCGCAGCAGTGCCCGGCGTCAGCGCACCGACATGACGGATGTCACCCTTGGCGCAGATACGGCAAGGGCGACGCAAGCACGCATGACCGATATGGGGTCGATCTCTGAAGGGCAGGAATTTTTCAGAAGTGGGCCACAGCCGCCATTCGCGGCCCGATCTGAACCGTGACTGCAACCGACCCAGATTAGGCCGTTGCCATCCTCGTCATGAACGTCAAGATCGGGGAGAAGCTGCCGACAGACGCTTCGCGTGTTTCAATGTTGGGTGTCTGAATCCAGTTCGAGCCTAGTTCGGCGGTCAAGCTCGCCTACCCTTGAGCTCAGTGTCTGTGCGGATTAACAGAGTGCTGTACTCATCAAGGCGGTCATTTTCGTGCAAAAACCTTTCTTCAGGTTGTGGATGCTGGCGATGGCCTTGCAGCCTGAAATCATTAGCGCGCAACCGACGATACCCTTGGATGCTCCGGATCCTGCCAATACCACTTCAGAGATTGTATTCGATCCTGAAACGTCTCTGCCATTTATGACTCTTGGACAGATTGCTGCGAATACTCCCCCAGCGATACGTGCAATGACCTTGGCGGAGCGAACCGACTATGACGGCCGGGTTGCGCAATTTCACGGTGCCATCAGCCGACGCGATTGGGCCCAAGCGCTTGCCGTCGGCGGCGATGTGCTGAAGCTCGAAGAGCTTAGTTTTGGGCCGGAGCATCCCAATACGCTTGGAACGCTGATCGACATACTCGCATCCTTGCGGGCAATGGGTCGGGATCGAGATGCGGAACCCGTTGCACGACGTATCGTGCAGGTTGCCGAGAGTGCCTTGGGGGAGCATCATCCGCAAACCATCGCGAGCCTTAGCGATCACGCCGCATTGTTGAACAGGCTTTCGCGCCCAGTTGAAAGTGTGCCGCTACTTGCTGAAGCTCTGGCACGAAACCGTTGGATCCATGGCGACCGGCACCCTGCAACACTCAGGAGCATCAGCGATTACGCATCGAGCCTCGTGACCCTAGGCAGGGCGGCCGATGCCGAGCCATTGTTTCTTGAAGCTCTGCAACGCCACAGGGAGGTATTTGGACTACGACATCCCGATACGTTAGCCAGTCTGAACAATTATGCCTTTTTGATCAGCAAACGTGGTCGCGCTGGCGATGCAACGAAGCTGTTTGCCGAAGCTCTGCAACTGCGCCGCGAGACGCTGGGCGAACGGCATCCGGCAACGCTTGGGAGCCTCAACAATTATGCCCTTGCCCTTGCAGCGGCGGGGCGCTTCGCAGAAGCCGAATCGATTGCCGCACAGGCATTTCAATTGCATCGTGCGGTACTAGGTGAGCGCCACCCCGATACATTAACCAACCAGACCAACCATGCCGTCGTTTTGGAGAAACTCGGGCGGGCGGAGGAAGCAAAGCAGCTTTTGGCCGACGCATTGCGCCTGCGTCAGGAGGTGCTGGGTGAGCGTCATCCCGATACGCTCGACAGTCTCAATGCCTATGCAGGCGTTCTGGAAACTTTGGGCCAAGCAAGCGAGGCCGAACCCATCTATGCGAAAGCACTGCAGCTTTATCGCGAGGTTCGGGGTGATCAGCATCCCGATACGCTCAGTTGCCTGAACAACTACGCCTTGGTGCTTGAAACGCTGGGTCGCGCAAACGAAGCTGAGCTGCTGTTTGCCGAAGGCTGGCGCAACGCAAAGCAGTTGCTGGGGGAACGCCATCCCGACACACTGGCAACATTGAACAACTACGCTTTTTCGCTGAAAGCCTTGGGCCGTCTTTCCGAAGCGGAATCGCTCTTTGCCGAGGCCCTGCGGCTGAGGCAAGAGACGCTTGGCAATCGCCACCCGGACGTATTGAGCAGCCTGAACAATTATGCTCTCGTACTGGAGGCGCAAGGCCGGGCAACCGAAGCGGAGCCAATCTTTGCCGAAGCCTTGCGGGCGCGGCGCGAAATGTTAGGCGAACAGCATCCTGATACTCTGGGGAGCATCAACAACTATGCGGGCGTCCTTGAAACATTGGGTCGCCACGAAGAAGCAGAACCTCTATTCGCAGATGCATTGCAGCGCCGACAGGACGTCCTGGGCGATAAGCATCCCAAGACAATCATTACTGCCCAGAATCTTGCCCGTACCCGGTTGAAATTGACAGCGCACGGGCACGGCACAGACGCCCTGGCGCCCGCACGTCTTGCCGTTGCTGGGTTGCGGTCTCGATTTGCCGAAACCGGAGCGGCAGGTGTTAGGGGCGAGGCTCAGCAAAAGCGCGACCGCGCGGATCTTCAATCGACGGAATTGCTCTTTGCCGACGCTGCCTGGTACCGTGCCTCGAACCATCCCGACGAGGCATCCGCGTTGTACAACGAGGTTTTTGCAGCGCTCCAGACCGTTGGTGCGGGTGCTGCGTCGCGTGCTATAGCTTTGACAGCAGCGCGTCGTTATGCCGAAAGCGCAGGCGTTGGCGAATTGGTAGCCGAAAGGACACAGCTAGTCGAAGTCTGGGCAGCCGCCGAGCGCAAATCTATTGCTGCTCAGGCGCGGGTTGAAGAGCAGGACGTGGCGGCCCGGGCCGCAATTGACCGTGCGATGGAGGAAATCGAAGCCCGCATCCGCGCCATAGATGCACAGCTTCAGGCCAAGGCGCCGCAATACAGCGCGATTGTCAACCAGCCGCCCCTCGACGTCATCAAGGCACAGGAACTTTTGGGCTCGAGCGAGGCGGTGCTGATCGTGGTGCCCTCAGCTTTCGGTACGCAGATCATGGTATTGACCAATTCCCATCTGGTCTGGCAGCATTCAGATGTTAACGAGGCCATGATCGCAAGCAAGGTGGCTAAGCTGCGGCGTGATCTCAACCCGAGCGAGGCACAATCACCAGACGAAATCCTCAGGTTTGACCGCGTGACGGCGCATGAACTTTACACTGCCTTGATAACCCCAGTCGCTGCGTCGCTAGCGGGCAAGGATACGGTTTTCATCGCCGCTGACGGTGCGCTGGCCAGCCTGCCATTCGGAGTGCTGATCACCGAAGCCCCGAAGCCGGGATCGTCAGATGATGACCTGGACACCATGCGGACAGCGCCATGGTTCGCAGATGCGCACGCATTGGTGCAGATACCCTCCATTCAATCCCTAGCGTATCTGCGCACCTTTAACCGCCGGTCCAAAAAGCCAGCAAAGGCCAGAGTAGGGAATGCCTTTGCTGGCTATGGTGACCCATTGCTGGTTGGCACAAGCATGTCGCGAGGCGCGCGCGGCGCAAACCTGCCGGTGTTCGATGCCAAGAAACTGACCGGTCAAGTTTTGACAACCGCTGGAACACTGTTGATGGACCCAGTGGAGTTGCGCAAGCTGGCCAGCTTGCCCGGAACCGCCCTTGAGCTTGGCGCAGTGCAGAAGATGCTGGGCGCACCAAGCGGCGCAATCCAGCTGCTTGCCGACATGACGGAGGACAGGCTGCGGGCTGCCAACCTCAGCAAGGTGCGCATCCTGCATCTTGCCACGCATGGCCTCACGTCGAGCGAAAGCGGGGCGCTGGCAGAGCCGGGCCTTGTATTTACGCCGCCGACCACGGCAAGCTCGACGAATGATGGTTATTTGGCAGCATCAGAGGTGCTTGAGCTTGATCTTCGAGCCACCGAATGGGTGATCCTATCGGCGTGCAACACCGCAGCTCCTTCCGGCAAGCCGGGCGATTCTGGCCTTTCCGGCCTGGCGCGCGCGTTCTTCTACGCAGGCGCAGCCAGCCTGTTGGTGAGCCACTGGCCAGTTTATGACAGCGTTGCAGCGGAATTGACCGTCAATGCGCTGCGCCGAACTCAAAATGGTGAAAGCCGAGCCAAAGCGCTCCAGGCTGCCATGCGAGATATTCGCAACACAATTGACCAACCCGAATTGGCCCATCCTGGGGCATGGGCAGCCTTTATCCTTGCAGGTGAAGGACGCTAGCCGGGCTTCCAACTCACGGTCGCACTGGCACAGGACTTGGCGGCGTTATGCGGAGTCCACCAGCAAGATGATATTGGGACATGTTACAGGCGACGCCCAGCGGCGAAAGTACGGTTCTGCGAATATAGGTTGCATAACTTAAGCCAATGGCACGACTGGAAGGTCCCAGTCTCCGCGTTCCGCTTCCGACAGCACGCGACCAGTTTTGGCCGTTCCCTGATCGGCGCTCAGACGACAGGTGTTGCCGGAAATGGCCATTCGCACGTGGTCGAACTATGCCATTTTATCTCGACCAGTTGCAGTCACTCGTCGGGTTTAAGGCACTGTCAAAAAGCGGGCGTTGATGTGTCGAACGTCGACTGCCGAAACAGAGACAGTCACCGCTTTGCGGCGACGGCTTCCACCTCGATCAGATAATTGTGGCGGAGTTCAGGGACGGGAACAACGGTGCGCGCGGGGCGGGCGTCACCCATAAGCTCGGCATAGACCCTGTTGAACGCCGGCCAGTTCTCGACACCCACGATATAGGCGGTGACGCGCAGCACCTGCTTTGGCCCACATTCCGCTGCAGCCAGCACAGCCAGCATGTTGCCAAGCGCCTGGCGCACCTGCACCTCGAAACTCTCTCCCGCCGTATGCTCGCCATTGGGACGAACGCCGAGCTGGCCTGAAACGAATACCAGATCGCGCCAAGCCGTTGCCTGCGCATAATGTCCGGCAGGTGCCGGGGCCGCATCGGTGGCGATTCGGATGATGTCGTCAGCCATGGTCACCTCCTTACCAACCGCTGATCCGCAGCCATTCGGCTTCTATCATGCCGGCTTCACCCAGCACGTGGTAACGGTCATGCTGCGCTCCGGTCGCGCAGGCGTGGTTGGGCAGGATGCGGACGCGGCCCCCCACGGGCAGATCGGGGAGCATTGCTGCAGATCCCGGTCGCAGCGCTACAATGCCGTGCTCCTGGTTGGTGTCGACCATAATGAGGTCCTCATAGGGCCGACCGGCCAAGTCGCAGACCACGCCATAGCCTTGATCAACAGCTTGCCTCGCGGTGCTTCGATCGCGCGACATTGCCATCCATCCAGCATCGACAATGATCCAGCCCTTGGCACGCTGGTGGCCGATGACCGAGGCCAGGACCGAGACCGCTATATCGTCCCTGCGGACGGAGCCGACGCCCGCCTGATAGAGGTCGCCGAACATAAACACGCCAGCGCGCATTTCCGTGACGCCTGCTAGGTCGCGAGCGAAACGGGCGGTCGGCGTCGATCCGACGCTGACGACAGGTGAAGGCAGCCCTGCCCGGCGCAGGATGGTGGCGGCAGCCACTGCTGCCTGCCGCTCGCTCTCGGCGGCAGTGGCCAGCGCCGCCGGATCGTCAAGCGCATAGCTGTCACCGGCATGGAGCAGTACACCTCGCAGCTCCGCCCCGCTGTCGACGAGGATCCGTCCGATTGTCACCAGCATGTCCGCATCATTCGACGCCACGCCCGAACGATGGCCATCCGCATCCACCTCGATCAGAACGGGAAGCCGGTCTCCGCTTTCGGCCACATGCGCCGCGACTGCTTGTGCCTGTTCCAAGCTGTCGAGAATGATGGAAAGTGCGACCCCGCGCGCTCGAAGTGCCGTGACGCGAGCCAGTTTGTCCGGCGCAATGCCCACCCCATAGGTTATGTCCCGCACTCCGCCTTCGGCAAAATACTCTGCCTCGCGCAATGTCGAGACCATCGCGGGTCCTTCCAGGGTCGGCATGGCGATCCGGGCGACGTCGATCGATTTGGCCGTTTTCAGGTGCGGACGGAAGCCGACGCCGAGCTGCTCCAGGCGCGTCCGCATGTTCGCCAGATTATGACGGAACTTGGTAGCTTCCAAAACCAAACAAGGTGTCTGCAGCGCCTTGATGTCAATGGGAAAGGCCGATGGTTGGCTTTTAATGGTCATCGTTCATGAGGATACATACGATTCGCCGCAATCAAAAGGGGGGTGCGCAAGCAGGCCAAGTTTCCAGCCAAGGTGCCTGCAATCATATTGATCGAAACTCGCTATCTTGCTCAGGGCTCATTCGGCGGCATCACATGAAAGGCTTCCAGAAGTCAGCCCTTGCTGGAAGCGGTCGTGAATAGACTCCGCCAAGATTGTCCGCTTCGTCCCAAGAAAAGGAATTCGGCTTTCGGCAGCACGCGACCAATTCCGGTCATTGCAGCGTCAGCACAAGAACGACTGCTTCTGATAGATCTGGCCATTCTTGCTTTCTCTCTATTGCTGCGCCTTGTGGCTTGGTTCTTCCCGCCGGGAACAGGAAATAGAAAGGCTGGACTTGGACATCAGACTGAGAGTCGCGGTGGCTACGGCAGCTGGGGCAACCGCCGCCAAGCTCGCTCCAAGTGCGGACAATGTGTTAGGGTGATTGAGTTTTCCTGCTAGATTGGCCAGTGGCGCGACTGGTATCGGAGGACACGTTGGCAGGGTTGGCAGTACGGCGGCATCAGGTCATAGTCGAGCGACTGCAGACGGTCGGCACAGCTACGGTGGAAGAGCTGGCCGATCATGTTGGCGTGACCCCGCAGACCATCCGCAAGGATCTCAATTATCTGTCCGACCAGCAGCTCCTCAGCCGCGTCCGGGGTGGCGCGATGCTGAAGAATGGACTCGATAATCTGGCCTATGCCTCCCGTCAGTCGATCGCATTCGAAGCCAAGGAACGGATCGGCGAAGCGGCCGCCGCGCTGATCCCCGACAATGTTTCGGTCTTCATCAACATCGGCACCACTACAGAGGCCGTTGCCCGGCATCTGCGCAACCGCCAGCGGCTGATGGTGGTCACCAACAACCTCAACGTGACCGATATCCTCGCCAACGATGTCGATGTGATTGTTGCGGGCGGCAAGGTGCGGGCCTCTGATCGGGCAGTGGTCGGCGCGATGGCGGTCGATTTTATCCGTTCGTTCAAAGTCGATTATGCCATCATCGGCACCAGCGCGCTCGACGAAAGCGGCGATCTGCTAGATTTCGATATCGACGAGATCAAGGTGTCGCAAACCATCATCGACAATGCGCGAAAGGTCATTCTCGTCTCCGATGCCTCCAAGGTCGGCCGGCTCGCCCCGGCACGCATCGCCTCGATGGCGGACATCGATGTATTCGTGACCGACGAAATGGATAACGAGGCGCTGATCGCGTCGTGCGAGCGCCACAATGTGCGCGTCATCATCACTGGATAGGGATCTAACAATGCACCGGACCGCCAGGTTTGCGATTGTCGCTGGACTGATCAGCATTGCCAACACCGTGCCAGCGCTGGCCGAGCCGAACGCGCCGCAGTTGCGCTTTGCGTTTGAGGAGGTCGTAAACCTTGGGCCGGATGAAAACGCCGGGCGCGGGTTGAAGGGTGAGCGCAACCGCATCGCGCTGCTCGGCGGCACTGTGATGGGCGCACGACTGACCGGCAGCGTCGTGGCAGGCGGGGCAGACTGGCAGCTGATCCGCAGCGACGGCTGTGCCGAGATCCTGGCGGATTATTTCATCAAGGCGAGTGACGGTGCGCTGATCCATGTGATCAACCGGGGGCTGGGCTGCGCGCCGACGGGCCAGCGTGGGCTCTATCTGCGCGCCAACCCGGTGTTTGACGCGCCCGTCGGGCCGCACGACTGGCTCAACCGCAGCGTGTTCAGCTCGACAATCGAAGAAATGCCTGCCGAGGCTGGAAAGCCCCGGCGGGTCAAGATCCGATTCTACGAGATCGAATAAGCAAGCGGCGAGCGATCACACACCGAACGGCTGCACCGCGGTGAGGAACCAGGTCGCAAACAGCCCGGAGAGGATCGCGCCGGGCAGCACCGATCCTGTCCAGCGTTTCGATGCGACCCCGAACAGCGCAATCGCTGCGAACAGCGGCAGGAAGCCGATGGCGATGATCGTGCGTAGCCCTTCCTGCGGGATCAGCAACGCACCAGTGCGCGCCAATGCGCCATATTGGATGGCGAGGAACAGCGCGCCGCCACCTGCCAGCGTCAACGCCGCGACCGTCCATCCGCTCAGCGCGCTGCCCTGGTCGAGCGGGCGGAAGGTATCGACCGCGCGAAGCGAAAGGATGGCGAACGCCATGAAGGCCGGCAGATAGACCGCAAAGTCATAAGCGCGCGCCAGCGTGAGCGGGCGCAAAGTGATGAACCACCAGGATGCATCGACATGCGCCAGCGCCTGCCCGGCGGTCAGCACCGCCATGGTAATGCCCAGCGCCGCCAGCGATGCCACAAGCCCCGGTCGCCATCCGGTTAAAGGCGCAGCTGGTACCGGCGCCCTTCGCACCGTTACACAGGCGAGCGCCGCACTGACGAGCGCCCATAATGCCAGCTGATTGCTGAAAGTCTGCGGCAGGACCGCATTGGCCGGGAGCAGCTGTTCTGCGACCATGCACACCGGCAGATAGAGCACGAACGGCACCAGCGCGAGCACGGCCAGCCGGGCAAGGCGTTTGTCTACGACGACACGGGCGCTGCGCAGCGACGCGGCGTTGGCCGCGCCCCCCGCCGCCCGAAACGTGAGCGCAAACACGCCCAGCACCAGCCCGGGCACCGCGAGCAGCGCCAGCGCATTGCCGGCCTCACGCCAGGGCCATATCTGGTCATCCGCAGCCAGGCCATTGCCGCCATCGAGCGTGCGGTCGAACCATTCCAGGGCGGGCGTGATGCCGGCCGCCGACTGGTGCAGCCAGGCATGGGTCACAAACGGGGTCAACAACATCCGCGCGGTCCCCTCCCCGATATCGCCATATAGCCGCCCCGGCACGACAGCCTGATTGGTTCCGAACAGCGCCTTCGCGCGCGCTGTCGCACCGGTATTGAGCGGCGCTTCGGGCCCCCACATGAAGCCGCCGAATTCGTCGCGTGTCCCGAACACGACCAGCAGATTGCGCGGAAAGGCCGTCGTGCCTTCGGGCGCGAAAGGCGGTCCGACGCTGGAGCCTTCGAGGATCAGCGAGCGATAGCCGTTCGGATGCGCTTTCGCCGCCGCCAGCACGGTCCAGCCTCCCATGCTGTGCCCCTCCAGCCCGATATTGTCGGAGTCGACAAAGGGCAGCGAGCGCAGATAGGTCAGCGCGTCGGGACCGCCAAAGCCGTCGGCAAAGGACGGGCCGTCGCTCGCCCCATGGCCGCGCTGGTCGGGTGCCAGCACGACGTAGCCGCGCCGCGCATATTCGGTGGCAAAATTGGCCTGGATCTCGCCGGTGTTGAGATAGCCATGCACCGCCAGAATGGCGGGGCGCGGTGTTTGCGCCGTGGCAGACTTTGGCTGGAACAGCAGCGCACGCATCTGCGCGCCGGACTTCCCGGTGAAAAATACCTCTTTCACCTGAACATCCGGCCCGGCCTGGATCCGGCCCGCAATCAGCAGGCCGGACACAAGCAGGGTGAGCGCGGCAATCGTCAGAATCGCCGCGCGCTTCACCGATGGAAGCATCAGAATTTCACCTCGAAATCGATGCCGTAACGGCGCGGATAAGGGTTGGTCGAAAAGATGATGCCGGTGTTGAGGTCCGGCCCGGATCCGGTCCGCACGCTGTTGTTGGAGAGGTTCTTGCCCCACAGGCCGACCTCGTACTTGCCGCCGCCAAAGCGGATCGCAGCCCTGGCATTATACTCCTCGAAACCTTCCGCGCGTGCGAGCGACTGCGGGAAGGTCGTGTCGTTGAACGCGGTGAAGAACTGGCTGGACTTGTGCATGGCGTCACCATGCAGCAGGATTTCCGTGCCGTCACCAATGGGGCGGACATAATCCACCGCAATATTGCCGCTGAACTTGGGTGCCTCGATCAGGCGATTGCCTGCAAGGTTGATCCCGTTGAGCACCAGTTCCTTGTACTTGCCATCCAGCAGGCCCATGCCCGCGCTGATCCGCAGTTCGGGCGTGACCCGCGCGGCCAGCTCGACCTCAAGGCCATTGATCCGCGAACGGCCCGCGTTGACCAGCTGCTGCTGGGTCAGCGACACCGTGTTGATGAACTGCTGGTCCTTGAACTGATAGTGGAAGGCCGAGATGTTGAGCGTCACCCGGCGGTCGAACAGCTTGGTCTTCAGGCCGACTTCATAGGCATCCAGAAACTCCGGGTTGGCCACGTTGAGGTCACCGGGAAACGCCACCGCGCCGCCGTTGAACGCACTGGAACGATAGCCACGCGAAAATTGCGCATAGGCCATCACGTCATCGGTCGCCTTGAAACGCAGACCGATGCGGCCGCTGGGTTCGGTCTCGCGATAGTCGAGATCGGTCGACCGGATGCCGAGACCCGGGATGTTCACGATCGAACGGAAGTTGCGAAGCTTGCCTTCGTCCCGAGTGACGCGAATGCCGGCATAGGCGCTGAACCGATCGGTGAAATCGAAGGTGCCGTCAGCATAGGCCGCATACGAGGTGCGCCCCTGCCGGTACGACTGGTTGGCGACAAAGGCATCGTTGAACTGCGCGACGCGGAAGGTGTTGGTAAGCGTATCCTTGAAGAAGAACACACCGCCGATGATGTTGAAGGGGCCATCGAACTGGGTCGCAAGACGCAGATCCTGGCTGAACTCCTCGGTGCGCGCCTGGAAATCGAGCGACAACAGGTTGGCCGCGGTGCCGTCTCCATCGACCTCGTTGAGGAAATACCCCTTGAGGTACGACGAGATCGAGGTCAGCGTGACGCTGCCGAAGTCCTTGTTCAGCGTCAGATACGCGCCATCGCCGCGCACGCGGATGCGGCCCTGACGATCATAGAAGCCCTCGCGCGGACCCAGCGGTCGCCGCGTGGCCGGATCGGTGCGCGGATTGAAGCCGAACGCATTGGTGTTGCCGGGCAGGAACCCGTACACGATCGTTCCCACCGCCTCGGGCGAGCTGCGGGTGAAATTGATGCGCAGGGTCGCATCGAAGCCCTCGTCGTCCTGGTACTTGAACGAAAGACGTGCCGAGCGCTTGTCGATGTCCGACTTGTCACGGCCTCCAGGCAGCAGGTTCTGGACGAAGCCGTCGCTCTTGGCGAAGTTGAAGGCCACACGCGCTGCCAGCCGGTCGTCGACCAGCACCGCATTCGCCGCGCCCTGCACCTGGAAATAGGCGTTGTTGCCGAACTCGCCGTTGACATAGCCCTCATCCTCGAACACCGGCGCCTGGGTGATGAAGCTCACCGCGCCGCCCACGGTTTCCTTGCCGAACAGCGTGCCCTGTGGCCCGCGAAGCACTTCTACCCTGTCCATGTCGAACAGCTGTGCGCCGCCGAGAAACGACGCGCGGACAAACACTTCGTCATAGAAGATGCCGGTCGGCGATGCAGCGTTGAGGTTGAATTCCGATTGCGAGATGCCGCGGATCGAGAACTTGGGTTGATCTTCGTTGCCCAGCACGCTGACACTAAGGTTCGGCGTCTGGCGCGCAATTTCGGTGCCGCTATTCATCTGCAGCCCGCCAAGCGCGTTGCCGTCCAGAGCGGTAATGGCGATTGGCACATCCTGCAGATTCTGCGCGCGCTTCTGCGCGGTCACAATGATCTCGTCCTGGTTTGCGGCGGCTTGCGCATCTTCTTGCGCAAGAGCCGCGCTCTGCGAGGCGACCAGCACGATAGCGGATATCACAGGGGCATAGGCCCAACGACGAATAGACATGAGAATAATCCTCCCGTTTTTACAACGACGATGCGACTCGGCCTTGCTGGCCGAGATCCACTCGCTTCGTTCAGTTTCGCTTTTTTTCGTTTGGAAAATAGCGGCCTATTTAGCCTCGCCGCACAATAAGCTATGGAGCATAACAATAAGAGCGAAGCGTCGGGCGAGGATGAAGAAATGGCCAGTGGGCAACCCCTTGTGTGCACACCCCCAGAGGCAAGCGATGCTGTGTCCGCCCGCTCGCGCCAATTGTTCAGCTATGTTACCGCCAGCGAAACCTTCGCCGCGCCCAAGGCATCGATGCTGGCCGATCTGATCGAACATCAGATCCTTGCCCAGCCGCCCGGTGCGGTCTTCGGCTATGAAGCCGAGCTGGCCCGCAATCTGGACATCGGCAGGCGGTTGATGCGGCAGGCAAGCCGTTTGCTGCAGGAACGCGGGCTGCTGACCGCAAAGCGCGGCGGTGGTGGTGCCGGCGGCCTGATATCACGCGCTCCCGACCACCACACTGTGGTCCTGCGCCTGGCGGCGACCCTGCACGGAACGGACGTCGCCTCCGGAATCGCGGATGCCAAGTCGTTTCTGGCACGATTGTTTGCCGAGGATTCCTCCCCGGTTGCGCGATTGTTGTTCGACATCATCGCCTGCCTCGAGAGCAATCCTTCGCGTCTGCCCGATATGAAGGGCGGCCAGGCGGCGCAGCGTCTGGCGGTTGCGTTGGCAGACCAGTATTCGCTGGGATCGCGGGACGGCGCGCCGTGCTTCATCGGCTCGCTGGACAGCATCGCCGATCAGGCGGGTACCAGCCTGGAGGTCGCGGTCGAGGCGGTTCGCCTGCTCGAGGAACGGCAGCTGGTCGTCCTCAGTCGCGGGCGGGGCGGCGGCGTGCACAGCTCACCGGGCGGCGCTGCGCAGGCAGCACGGATGTGCAATGCGTATCTGGCAGGCAATGGCGTTTCCGCCGCGCAATGCGACACCGTCCTTCGCGCGATCAATGTCGAGATGATCAATCTGGCGTGTCGTCGCGGGGCCAGCAGAAACCACGATGACATGCACGCAGCGCTGGCGGCGATGGCAAGCGCACCCAAATCCAGCGACCTGGGCGTCGGCTGGTTCCTGCTCCAGCGCAGCATCGCGGAACTGGCTGACAGCCCGGTGCTGCACCTTTTCGCGCGCTGCCTTTCCAGCTCGATCCTGCTGCGCCGGCTGCACTCGCCCGAATTGCCCGAAGCCGAGGCCCGCGAATTGTTTCAGGCAAGCTTCGTCATCACCCAGAACCTCTCGGCCGGACGGACGAGGGGCAACCGCAGAGCGCACTGGCGGTGCCAGCAGGCGCTTGAAGCCTACTGGTGATCCACCGGGCGCAGCAGCGTCTGCGCCAGCGCCGAACGCCATCCGTGCAACAATGCCTGCCGCTCGGCCGCGTCCATCTTCGATCCGAATGTCTGCCCCGGATCACCCGATTGCGCGGCCCGTGCAAGGTCAGGCCATAGCCCAATCCCGTGTCCGGCGAGCAGGGCCGCCCCGCGCGCCGTCGATTCCAGCATCGCCGGACGGACCACCTGATTGTCCAGCATCGAGCCAAGAAACCCGCAAAACCAGTCGTTTGCGGCCATGCCACCATCGACCTTTAGCCGTTTCAGCTCGGCCCCGTCCATGTGCATCGCCGCAACCAAGTCGTGCGTCTGGTATGCGATGGATTCCAGGGCAGCCCGCGCGACGTGCGCGGCGCTTGTCCCCAAGGTCATCCCGGTAATCAGCGCGCGGGCATCAGCACGCCAATGCGGCGCGCCAAGCCCGACAAACGCGGGAACAAGAAAAACCCCGCCGTTGCCTTCGACCGCGGTTGCCATGTCGTTGGTTTGCGAGGCGTGGGTGATGATCCCCAGGCCATCGCGCAGCCACTTGATCGCGGCACCGGCAACGAAAATGGATCCTTCCAGCGCATAAACAGGCCGCCCATCGAGCCGGTAGGCGATGGTCGTCAGCAGGCGGTTGGCAGAATGCAGCGCCCTGCCCCCGGTGTTCACCAGAGTGAAACAGCCGGTCCCGTAGGTCGCCTTGGCATGGCCGGGCTCTAGGCAGCCCTGCCCTACCAATGCGGCCTGCTGGTCCCCAGCCATCCCCGTGACGGGAATGGATGCCCCGAAAAGGTCCGGATCGCTGTCCCCGAACCGCCCGGCATTGTCCCGCACCTGAGGCAGCAGATCGAACGGAACGCCGAAAAGCGCGCACAGTTCCGGGCACCAGGTCTGGCGATGGATATCGAACAGCATGGTGCGCGAGGCGTTGGTTGCATCGGTGGCGTGAACGCGGCCCCTGGTCAGCCGCCACAACAGGAAGCTGTCGATCGTCCCAAGGGCCAACCGCCCGGAGCGGGCAAGCTCCTGCGCGCCATCGACGTTCTGCAACAGCCACGCGAACTTGGTCGCAGAGAAATAGGGATCGAGCAGCAACCCGGTGCGCTGCTGGACCATCGGCTCATGGCCAACCTCGCGCAGCATCTCGCACATCGGTTCGCCCCGCCGGTCCTGCCAAACGATGGCATTGTGCAGTGGTTTGCCCGTATCGCGATCCCATATCACAGAGGTTTCGCGCTGGTTGGTGATACCGATGGCGGCGATGTCGGCGGCGGTCAGCCCGGCATTCGCGATTGCCTGCCGCGTCACCGCTACGGTATCGCGCCAGATATCTTCAGGATCGTGTTCGACCCAGCCCGATGCGGGGTAATGCTGTGGCAGCTCCGTCTGCGCGGAGGCGACGGGTTCCGCAGTCCGGTCGAAAACGATGGCTCTGGTCGATGTCGTTCCCTGGTCGATCGCGATGATGTGCATACTGCGAACCTCCCCTAGTTGATGGTGCGCACAAGATAATCCGTGACGGCGGCAGCCTGCGCGGCGGTCATGTGCAGGCCGGTCTTGGTACGGCGCCACAGCACATCCTCGCTGGTTCTGGCCCATTCCTGGTCGATCAGATAATCCACCTCGCGCTGGGTCAGCCCGGCACCGAAGTCGATCCCCAGGTCGTCCATGCTGCGCGCTCCGGCCAGAACCTTTGCTGCGCGGCTGCCATAGGACCGCGCCAGACGGTCGCAAAGTTCGGGCGACAGAAACGCAAACTGGCTCTGAAGCGCACGGCGGTGCGCGTCGAGGTTGGCGATGTCCCCACCAGGCAAGGGTTCAAGGTCGGTCCAGCCCGCTGCGGCAAAGCCCATTACGGACCGCAGTTGCTGCATCACGTGCTCGGCCAGCTTGCGGTAGGTGGTGATCTTTCCGCCATAGATCGACATCATCGGCGGCAGGCCATCTGCCTTGAGCCGCAGGACATAATCCCGCGTCACCGCCGATGCGTTGTCGGCGCCATCGTCGTACAGCGGACGCACGCCCGAAAAGCTGTACACGATGTCTTCTGGAGCGATCTCATCGGCCAGAAAGCGGTTGGCCTCCCTGCATAGATAATCGACTTCATCGGAGCTGATCTGCTGGGCGGCGGGGTCGCCATCCTGCGCAATATCGGTGGTGCCGATCAGCGTGAAGTCGCGCTCATAGGGGATAGCGAACATGATGCGGCCATCGTCGTTCTGGAAGATATAAGCGTGCGGCCCTTCAAACCGGCGGCGGACGACAACATGGCTGCCCTTGACCAGCCGCACGGGCCGGTCGCGCGTGACCGCGGGCATCTGGTTGACGACACTGTCGACCCAGGGTCCGGCAGCGTTGATGATCGCACGCGCGCGCACGGTCTGGGTCGTGCCGCTGGCGACATCGAGCAGCGTTGCGTGCCAGCCTCCATCGATGGGTTCGGCCGCAACGAAGCGGGTGCGAACTCGGATGTCCGCGCCTTTCTCGTGCGCGGACAGCGCGTTCAAAACCACCAGTCGGGCATCGTCCACCCAGCAATCGGAATAGATGAACCCGCCGCGCGAGCGATCCTTGAGGCCGTCTCCCCATGGCCCTTCCAGCGAAACGCCCGACGATCCGAGAAGTCCGCCCAGGTCGGCGAGATGGTCGTACAGGAACAGGCCCAGCCGTATCATCCATCGGGGCCTTCCACGCGCCGGCGTCGGCATGATGAAACGCAAGGGCGTGACGATATGCGGCGCAATCCGCTGCAATACCGCGCGTTCCTGCAACGCTTTGCGCACCAGTCGGAACTCGCCATATTCCAGGTAGCGCAACCCCCCATGAATCAGCTTGGTGCTGGCAGAAGATGTCGCTCCGGCCAGATCGCCCTGCTCCACCAACAGCGTCTTGAGCCCGCGTCCTGCGGCATCGCGCGCAATCCCTGCACCGTTGATGCCGCCTCCGATCACCAGAAAATCATACTGCACAGCCAGCGCCTCTCCCTACTTGATCCGCTGGGGCTATATAACGAACATTTTAGAATACAAATCGAAAGCTTACGAACCCTGTGCGCGAGTTTCGGTGCTGGCTGGCGGATCTGAAGCCGGGCGATTGGCGGCTCTGCCTCTAAGGCTGGGAAAGAGCGTCGGGTGACCTGTTTCTCGACGCTGGCATGGAAGCGTGCGGCCGCGCCCCAGCCAACAACCCAATCTGCGGCTCAAAGCCCACTCCTTTAAACGGCCTAATGGCGCTGTCCGTCAGCCATTTTGCTGACGCATAAATGACCGGTCTCAGCGTAGCTGGTCGTTTCCGGTTGCTTCGGCTATTGGCAGCATTGTCCCAAGAGCCCCCGGCCGCTGTCGACCCACACCAAGTCGTTTAGGAAGACCAAATTGAACGTCCGATTCCGGCCTAAGCCGCCATACCGGTTTCGGGATCGTGCATTGGCCCCGCCCATGACGGGGCATGGGGTGGAGTACGGACTGGCAGGCTTTATTTAACGACCAACGTTCCGGGGATCTTGAAGCCCAGCCGCTATGGGTTTGTCCGAAAAGGTGTCAGTGCCTTCAGCTGCGGGCGAGGCTGGATTGGCGCATACCGCAAACATTCCGATCAGCTCTTCGACAATAGGTTCGGGCGGACGGCGGGCCAGGGTGATGGCGCTGACCACATAGCTCCCACCATCGTCAAACGGCATCGGCATGATTTCCAGGCCGAGCGCTGGTGCCTCCCGCCGGGCGAAATTCTCCGGCAAAAGCGCGATCAAGTCGCTGTTCGCCGCCAGCGCAAGGCAGGTGCCAAGGCTGAGGATGCGGTAATGCGGGAAGCCGGCGCGGCGATATTTCATTTCGATCTCGGCCGGGATTGCGGACCGATAAAGCCTGTCATAACCGGGGACTGCCCATTGAAACCCAAGCATTGCATCGATCGAGAGATCGCTCTGGATTAGCGGATGCCCCTTTCGGACCACCGCCACATAGGCTTCGTCGATAACCGGGCTGATCCGGAAGGCGCGCCTGTCTGGGAGCGCGCGGATTGTGGTCGAATGATATAGCAGCAGATCGACTTCGCGCCGTTGCAGCCGGGCGATCGCGATGTCAGGCGGCATCGTCTCTGCAGTCACGCGGACGTCCGGATGCGCCTTGTGCAAGGCTGCGAGAACCGGAGCAAGCGATGCCTCGATCACCGCAGGCCCTGTGATCAACCGGATGTGCTGCTGGCCCGATACCGCTTCCTCGCCCACTTGAGCGGCAAAGGCGAGCAGTTCCTCCGCGCGCGCCGCCAGCCTGTGACCGGGTTCCGTCGGGCTGACGACGCGCGTAGTGCGGTCGAACAGATCTACTCCCAGTTCCTGCTCGAGCAACTGCACCGACTTGGTCAGCGCCGAATGGGTCATCCCCAATTCTTCTGCGGCACGGCTGAAACTCTCGTTACGATAAACCGACAGAAACCGCTGCAATCGGGTGAGGTTCATGCTCATGTTCCAGAATATACATAATATTGATCCATTATTCTATTATTTTGCCAATTGAGTTGACCTAGGCTCTCTCGGAATAGGGGGAGGCATCGTATGACCGTCGAACATTTCATGGCCCAGAATTGGGTGGTGATCACGCTTGCCGCCTTTGGTGCGGGCGTTGTGCTGGAACTGATTGCCATTGGCCTGTTGCGCCGCAAAGGGGCCGTTCCGCTCAATGACTCGCTGCTGTCAATCTTCCTGGGGCTGGCAAGCGATCCCGTGAACGCGCTGTTCGCCTTCATCACCACAGCCGCGCTGTTCGGTATAGCGCCCTATGCTGTTGCTGATATTCCCAACACGTGGTGGGCCTTCCTGCTGTGTTTCGTCCTCGACGATTTGCGCTTTTACATGCACCACCGCATCTGCCACCGCGTCCGCTGGGGCTGGGCGATGCATGTGGTTCATCACAGCTCGACCAATTTCAACATGCCGATCGCGCTGCGGCAAAGCTGGACGAAGCACTTCACCGGCACGATGATGCTCAAGGTTCCGCTAATCCTCATCGGCTTCGATCCGGTACTGGTCATTTTCTGCGGCGTACTCAACGCGACTTACCAGTTTTTCCTGCACACACAGACGATCGACCGCATGCCGCGCTGGTTCGAATATATCTTCAACACGCCTAGCCACCACCGTGTGCATCATGGTCGCAACGCCAGATATCTGGATGCCAACTATGCAGGAACGCTGATCATCTGGGATCGCATGTTGGGGACCTTTGTCGAGGAAGATCGTGCCGAGCCGGTGGACTTCGGGCTGGTCAAGAATCTCGATACCTACAATCCGTTGACAATCCTGACGCATGAATATGTCGGGATCGCGAAGGATGCCAGCCAGCGCGGGCTGAGCCTTTGGCAAAGGCTCTGCTATGTATTCGCGCCGCCGGGCTGGAGCCATGATGGATCGCGCCTCAGCTCGGACGACATCAAACGCACTGCTGGACTTTTGCCGCAAGTTGAGCGGCATAACGCCTCTAAAGAGCTATGATGCCGGCGCATTATGCCTTGTCCGATGCCGTGATCGTGCTTGTGACCATTTATACTGCGGTCGCCCTGGCGCGAGAGCGGTCCTTTCTACCAGCTTCTGCAATGGCCTGCTTTGGAATAGCTGCGGCTGTCGGCGTCGTGCGGTTCGGTGTTGGCTTGCAAGCTCAACTGGCGACGCTTCACGCGGGCGCGTCTCAGCTGCTGGGGCTTGCAGGAGCTGTTGCGCTGGCAGCGGCCGGTCTGCATCGCTTCGGGAATGGGAAGGATATGCTGCTGGCTGCAGCGAGCCTGATCTTCGCTGCGGTGGTCTTCATTCTCGCCCGCACCCTCATCGCTCCGCTCTTCATTCTTGCGCTTGGCCTTGCCCTTTGCGGCGCACTGTTGCAGGTGGCGCGCACTGGATCAGGCTGGCTGACGTCGGCGGGCCTTATCCTGCTGCTGGTGAATGCGCTCGTTATCCGCCGCGCGCCGTGGCTGACTGAAGCGATCGCGTGGCATAGCTACCATCTGCTAATCGCGCTCGCGTTGGCGATACTCGCTACAGACATGAGACGCGGGAAGCGTTGACACTCAGGGCGCAATCAGCGGCGTCAGTGTATTGTCATGGATGGGTTCCCCTATTGCCGCAGTGGGGTTGCTTTCTGAATGGCGGGTCCGCAGAGTGCCGGAAAGCCGCCGTTGCAGCCGCCGCTGAGCGGTCGACGGCTCGCGACCCTGATCTTGTCATTCCGATGCAATGCCGGGAACGTCGGTCTACGCCAACACCGGTCATTCTACGCGGCTCGCTTGACATAATGCGCGATCTTTACGCCGTCGAGCGGCATATCGACGGCGCACCAGCGGAGCAGCAGCATCACGCCCGCAAGAGGCAATGCGCTGGGCTAGAGATGTGCTGGCAAGGGCATCGGCCCGGTTACCGCTGGTATTTCCAAAAGTACTCGGATTTTTTGCCTCCAAATCACTGTTTTTATACATAAAATAGCAAAAAAACGTGCCTGCTTTTGTGAGATTATGTGCCAAATATGGTGGGTGCTCGGCTCTCTCGTTCATTGACGATTAGGATTTCCGAGCATACGTCGGTCGTAACAACACCCCCCAGGCCTAGAGCTTCGGCTTGCCCAACACCGGGGGGTTACTTTTTGGAGCCTCCTCGGGTAACCGGGGAGGCTCTATGCTTTATGACAAGCCAGCCACGACGATAGACGGCCAAATCTCCCTTCTCAAGGAGAGGGGAATGACTGGCGACGAAGGCTTAATGCGCCGATGGCTTGAAACCGTCGGATACCACCGGCTGAGCGCCTATTGGCTTCCTTTCGAGGTTTATCCTCCGGCAGGAGCTACCCGATCGAAAATTTTTCGACCGGGAAGGCTGTGGCGATGAACGCCGAGACGACGCGGCGGCCGCTCTTGCCGGCGTGTGCCAAGGCATTGCGCATGAAGTGGACACGGCACCGCTGCCAGGTAGCGCTTAAGACCTTGGCGACAGACGCCTTGATGCCCTCGTGGGCATCCGAGATTACCAGCTTCACGCCGCGCAGGCCGCGCCTGGCAAGACTGCGCAGGAACTCGGTCCAGAAGACCTCAGCCTCGGAGTGGCCGATTGTCATGCCGAGCACTTCGCGGCGGCCATCGCTGTTCACGCCGACAGCGATGATCACGGCAACCGATACAATCCGGCCAGCGCGGCGAACCTTGATGTAGGTGGCATCCAGCCAGACGTAAGGCCAATCGCCCTCGATTGGCCGATCGAGGAATGCTTTTACGCGGACGTCGATTTCTTCACACAGCCGGCTCACCTGACTCTTTGAGATGCCACTCATGCCCATGGCTTTGACCAGATCATCGACGGATCGCGTCGAGATTCCCTGGATGTAAGCCTCTTGGATGACGGCGGTCAGTGCCTTCTCCGCCATCCGGCGGGGTTCTAGAAACCCAGGAAAGTAGGTGCCTTTGCGCAGCTTTGGAATCCGCAGCTCCACCGTGCCGGCCCGCGTCTCCCAGCCCCGCTCACGGTAGCCGTTGCGCTGAGCGACGCGTTCCGGATACTTCTCGCCGTACGCCGCGCCGGTGCGTTCCCCGACCTCCATCTCCATCAGCCGCTGCGCGGCAAAGCCGATCATCTCGCGCAAAAAATCGCCATCGGCCGTCTTCCCAATCAGGGCCTGCACGTCCATCTTGTCCTTGGTCATCGGTGTCTCCGTAAGTTGAGTCTTGCAACCCAAACTTATCCGAAGTTCGCCGATGGCCACCCGCAAAACTGACCGACCGCTGCTGCCCTTTACTGCTCAGCGCGCGTCCGGTCAGCTTCGCTACCCTCCGATCCTACACCACCTCCCGGGACACGATCGCTTGAGAGCCGCGGTAGTCGGAATGAAGCGACTTGCAGAGCCCAATATCTTCGGCTGTAGCCTCCGATATCCCGGTCCCAATCGCTAGGCAAATCGTCTGAGCCGATCTTGTGTCGTTGGTGACATAACCGCCATCAGCGGCCGTTGTTATGATCCGCCGAGCGCCGGGCGTCGAAAATCAGCCCAAGATCATCCGCAACCCCGACTGCCGATAATTGGGGTTGTCTTAATGGAAAGATCGCATTACCCTAAAGTCACTTAAAGGAAATCGATGTTTCCAATGCCTAGCCCTCACCTGCCTTCTATAGCGGTTCGCCGCGCACTCGCCAAACTGGGATCGGATCTGCGCGAGGCGAGGCTCCGCCGCAGTTTGCCCGCTGCGGTAGTCGCCAGTCGCGCGTTCACTACCCGTCCGACGCTTCGGCGCATCGAGGCCGGCGATCCTGGTGTCGGCATTGGTATCTACGCCGCCGTCCTGCAGGCTATGGGCATGCTTGACGGTCTCGGCATGCTCGCCGATCCCGCGAGCGACAAATCTGGCCTGCTTCTATCGGCGGAGGCTCTGCCGGAACGCGCGCGGGTCAAGCGACGCAAAACAAGCGGGCAGGATGATGGCTGACACCGAAGTCCATATCGCCCTTAGCGATACCACCCAGCGCGTCGGGACGCTGTACACGCCACGGCGTGGCGGCGATCGCGCGCCTGTCGTGTTTGAATATCATCCCGACTGGCTCGGCCACGAAGGGGCCTTTTCGCTGGAGCCTGCGCTGCAGCTCGGCCGTGGCGCATATGCCCCGCAGGCTGGGCTTTACGGCTCGATCGGGGACTCTGCACCTGACACCTGGGGACGGAGGCTCATGCAGCGCGCCGAGCGCAAGCGAGCTGAGCGCGAAGGACGAAACCCGCGCACATTGACTGAGCTCGATTATCTGCTCGGGGTGTCGGACCGCGCGCGCCTCGGCGCCTTGCGCTTTCGCGATGCGGGGGACGGCCCCTTTCTCGCCGAGCAGGGTGCGGGGGTGCCCGGTCTTGTGGATCTTGGTAATCTGCTCGCCGTTACGGAAAGGATCGAGCGCGACGAGGAAAGCGAAGAGGATCTGCGCATGATCTTCGCTCCCGGCTCGTCGCTGGGCGGAGCGCGACCCAAGGCCTCCGTGCTCGACCAGCATGGTGCCTTATCGATCGCCAAGTTCGCCAAGGAGACCGATGACTATCGCATCGAGCTGTGGGAAGCGATCGCTCTCGACCTTGCAAGGCAAGCCGGGATCGCGGTGGCCGACTTTGCACTTCACGAGGTGGTCGGAAAGCCCGTCCTCATCTCGCGCCGGTTCGATCGCGAAGGCGAGCGCCGCATCCCGTTTGTGTCGGCGCTGTCGATGATGGGCATCAGAGATGGCGAGCGCGCCAGCTATCCTGAACTCGTCGATGTGCTGACCTGCTATGGTGCAAATGCGGCAGCTGACGCAGCCGAGCTCTACCGGCGAATGATCTTCAATATCCTCGTCTCCAATGTCGATGATCATGGCCGCAATCATGGATTTCTGTGGCAAGACCGCGCTGGCTGGGTCCTGTCGCCGGCCTATGATCTCAATCCAGTGCCGACCGACCTGAAGGCGCGCGTCCTGTCGACCAACATCTCGCTCGATGAGGCAACATGCGATCTGGGGCTTTCCCTCTCGGTCGCGGAATATTTCGGGCTGAAAGCCGCTCAAGCGAAAGAAATTGTCAGCCAGGTCGCACTAGTGGTGCGCAACTGGGCCAGGGTCGCGGAGCAGAATGGCGCACGGCCATCCGAGATCAGGCGCATGGCCAGCGCATTCGAGCATGATGATCTGGCCAAAGCGCTGGCGCTTTGAATTCAAAGCCAATGCACGCATCCCGGAAGGTCGGACAGAAGACTTTACGGCAAATGCCGGCACAGAGGCAGTCGTTCATGACAGCCAGCATAAATGTCCGCTTCTGATGGAAGCCGCCGATAGGATACCCCGGATAACACAGCCAGCAAGGCGACCGAAAGCATGCCCTTAGCTAACGAAATGCTATGGCCGGTTGCAAGCTGCATACTGATCAGGCCTGTCCATCGGATCAAGGTGTGCCCCCAATCAGCCGATTCGCTGCATCAATTCGGACTTGAGACCCGGTTCTCCACAGTGCCTGACGTGCGAACGACTGGCACTGTGCCATCGCCAATGATCGCAAATCCCGCCCAGTAGTAGGGATGAGACGTATCGGCGGCCTCCATCAGGCTCAGTTGCGCTTCACGCAGCGCACCGGCGACACTCGTCCCGGCTGTGGCTTCGAACATCCCTGAGACCAGCCGCTGGGTCGCATCATAGTCGTCTGGGACCGGCCAATGACTGGCTATGATAAGTCGGCCGCCGGCACCGACAAAAGCGCGAACTAGCCCGTCGAGGGCGAAATCGCCGCCGGTGGTGAGGCCAGCCTCTCGGGTCGCGGTCAAGCCGGCCCGGCCAGCGGTATCGCAGGCGGACAGAACGATCAGGTCGGCGTCGAGAGTCAGGTCGAAAATCTCGGAGAACGTCAGCAGGCCGTCGGACTCGCGGTCTCCAAAACTCGTCACTAGAGCGGGCCGGGTCGGGCATTCTGGCCGCGGCGCCGTCACTAGGCCGTGCGTCGCGAAATGGAGTATCCGAAAATCGCTGAGGTCGCTGCGATTTCGGATCGCGATATCCGTGAACGCGGCGCCGGTAACGATGTTTGATGAACCGGTGCTGCCTGTGGCAATAGCGGCACGGGCGCTGAACAATTCATTGGGCGAAATCGGCTGGTCCCAGACGGCATCAGGCCAGTGACAGCCGTCGCCAGCGGTCCCCGTCGCAGATGTCGCGGCGACAGGCATGTTCTGGCCGAAGCCGAGATATTGTGAGGTCGCGCGCGAGGGCGGTGTGGCGCGAACATCGCTGAACCCGCGAGCTGACACCGCTGTACTGACGTCGCGGTCTCGCCCCAGCCAGGCCACGCCCCGGAAATCGAACTCGCTTTCCACCGATGCAGCAATACGAGCGAGATAGGTATCGACCCCGGCCCGATCTGTCACCAAGATGTTGGGCGGCAGGCGCAGCATTGCCCCGTCAGGCTCGAAGATAAGATGCGTGGCGGCGGCGACCTCCGCCCGCGCCATGCCGAACAGCTCGTCATGCAGCTGGTTGGCGAGAACAACGTTGAAGGGATAAGTGACCTGCGCTCCATCCTCGAAAATCGTGATGGTCGCGCGTAATGCGTTGACGCGCTCTTCGAGCTGGTCGGGGGTCAATGCCAGCCGGAAGGCGCGTGCTGCGCTGCTGCTCGCCACGATGGCGTAAAGCGCGTCGTCAACAACACTCAGCTTATAGTAGAGCTCGCCCGGTCGCAGCGTTCCCTGCAGATCCGACAGAGACAGCGTACCGGCGGCTACCACCCGATAGCGCGGGAAATCCGAGAGTCGTGCTTGCGTCACAACTTGTGCCTGGCCCATGCGTGCGATGTCGGCGCGCAATTCGGCTGCGCGTTCAGCGACACCAGCGCTTTGAGGCAAAGCTGCAAGGCGGGCAAGGTCGACCCGGGCGCGCTCAGTCTCACGCGTCAGGCTGACCGATTGGCGGAAGAGACGGGCCGCTTCGTTGCTCCCCTCAGACAGCTCCCGCGCCAGCACCGCTTGGGTCTGGGCGACGCCCGGTCGCAGAAGAATCTGGCTTGCAGCGAACATATCGGCAACCGCCACAGGATCATCGGCACGGTCTGCCAGAAGCGCAAAATACGGGGCCAGCGTGGCACCGATTGCGCGCGCGCTGCCGCTCGTTCCGCTACTTCCGGCAACGATGTCGCGGTAGATGGCGATAGCCTCTTCGGCACGGCCCACACGTCCCAGGAAAGCGGCAAGCCTGCCTTTCGCGACGAAATAGGCTGCCGAGCCCGGATAGGAGACATCGAGCAGAGCGACGGCCTCACGATGGCGGCGCTCAGCCTCGACGCGATCGCCGCCCGTCTCTGCGATACTGGCCAGCTCGCCGAAAATCTGAGCACGCAGCCAGATTGTTGCCGCAATCCTTCCGCCACGAATCGCCACCAGATCGTCGAGAGCGAGGGTCATTGCCGTGATCGCTTCATCAGTCCGGCCTTGCTGGCGCAGGATGACACCGCGCAGCTGGCGTGCCTGACCGTCGAGTACGCGCGCCCTGTCCTGGGTGGTCAGTCCACCAAAACCGGCAAGGCGCGGGGCTCCAGGCGATTCAGCGCTGAGCCGCGCGGCGGTGGCAGCATCGATGACGCCTTCGGCAAGGCCTGCCGACGGCTCCGATCCCGCGATGGGTGCGTCCAGCTCGCTTAGTGCCTCGGATACAAGGCCCTGATTGAGAAGATGCATTGTGCGATAATTGCGAAAACGCCGCGCCGCAACAGGCTCGCCCCCTGCCAAGGTCCGGGCCTGCGCAAACAGTTGGTCGGCTTCGCCATAGCGGCCAAGATTGGATTTTTGCAACGCATGGTTGACCAACGCTTCATCGCGCGCAGAGCCCTCGGATCCGCTCTCGGTCAGCACTGCGAAAAATTCAGCAGATTCGGCAAAACTCCCGGCATTGTTGCGTCGATAAGCTTCAGCAAATGCTCGCTGGCTATTGAGAACACCCGCCTGAACCCTTGCAAACGCAGTGGGATCGCCGATTCCGGTGGTGGCGATCGCTATTTCGCCGGGTATCACCCGGTCGGCGATGACGCTGCGAAGCGCGAGGCGCAGCGCGTCATCATAACCGGCCAAACCCTCGGAGATCGTGACGGATCTTCCGGCGCGATGGATATAGACCCGATAACCCACATCGGCTGCGACCAACCGACAATGCAGGGTTTCAATCGCGCCAATCCCTTCGATCTCGCTCGTTTCGGCAGAGGCACAACGTACCCTTTCCGCTCTGAGCGCTGCGACCCGCACCGCAGGATCTTCCCCCCGAGCCCGCAGAGTGTACACCTGGCCCACCGCTGCGGCAGCATCGCGGCAGACGATCGCATAGCTGCGATCGAACATGTCGACCAGTGCCGGGTCGTTTGCGCTGGCCTGTCCTGTGCAAAGCACGAGGTCGCCAGTGCCGATCGGGAAACCGTTCTGCTCGCTGAGCGGCGTCATCGGGCCTGGTTGGGCCAGCGCGGGGATCGTAGCCAACGCTGCCGCAACCAGCAGCAAGCGCGCGCCACTTCGGACAAACACTTCAATCATCACGGACACCCGGTTTGCAATTCGCGTCACCCGCTTCGCATTCCCAAAGGCTGCTGTCGGCGCCGCCGGTGATAGGCTCCTCGATCAATGTTTCAGCGGCAAAGCTTGTATCGACGAAGTCATCCTGCACCTGCGTCACGCGTGGCATCGTCTCGACCATCGATACCGGACCCTCAACAGGATCGGGGCCCTGGACGGCCTCCGTCGGCAAAGGCTGATCCATCGCTGGCGGCGGTGGAGGCGGCGGAGGCGGCGGAGGCGGCGGCGGAGGCGGCGGCGGCGGCGGAGGAGGCGGAGGCGGCGGAGGAGGAGGCGG
>CALRRI020000036.1:0-36799 GCA_943370475.1 Hydrogenophaga intermedia | reverse complement strand
TGGCTCTCCAACCGCGTCTTCACATCCTACGACAACATCGTCGACCACTGCTGCGAGGCCTGGAACAGGCTCATCGATCAGCCATGGCACATCATGACCATCGGACGCCGCAAATGGGCGCGTGGGTCATGATCAATGCAGGTTGGTATTAGTGCCCGAGCTTATCAAGGCTTGGCCCCGCGATGACCGGTTCAGCCGACGCTGTTTCGAACTGCTTCGACAGGCCTATGTAAACGCCCGCTACTCCTCACACTTCAAGGTTACCGACATTGAGTTGGCCTGGCTATGCGAGCGCATTGCGCTTCTTCAAAAACTCGTTGGGGAAGCTTGTGAGCGCAAGCTCAAAATTGACTGAATTCGTCTCCAGGCTTTGCGGATAGGGTCGGCTGCATTTACGCCCCGGTTTGCGAGGCTTTACCGGTCCGCCATGGCGTGACCACATTAGGTGAGCCTGAAGTGCTTTCGCCTGCCTCAGGCGGCCGCAACCTCAGCCGGCATTTTCGGTCTGAACCGACGGGCAATGTATTGCCGGTTTTTGTATCAAAATGGGCCATTGGTAAAATCTGCTGATTCCGCGTTGAAATCTCCCCAGAATCTTTCATGTTAACTTCGTAATAAAAAGTTAACCTTCCCTGAGTCGCGCCAAATCCTTACAGCCCCTCAGACGCCTGAGGGGCTCAAAATTTGCTTATATACTACCATGGCGAAGCATAACTGACGAAACTGAGGCCTTCAGGTTGCTTATTGGAAATATTTTACAGAGTTTTATGCCCAATATTGAGGCAGAAAAGCTAAATTTTATTAGTTTACATTGCACCTCTCCCCGATGACCGGCTGGCAACCGCCGGGATCGCCGACATGTTCGATGCGCTTATCGCCACCCTGATCGACACCAGGCTCGAGCCCGACCTTGAGGATCTGTGCTGGCAGCTCACCAACCTGTTCCACCGGGCGCAGGCCCGGCTCCAGCGTGAACTCGACGACAACGAGGACGCGCAGAAGCGCTCGCAGCGCGAACAAGACGGTTCGGAGGTCCGGTCGGTCGAACTTGAACGGCTGATCTGCGAAGGCATCTCCCTGATCGAACGGCGCAACACTCTCGAGTTCCTGCGCGAGGCGGCATCCGACCAGTTCGAGACCCATTTCCGCAAAGCCTGGACGCCCAAGAGCGGTTCGCTTGTCAACCATCGCACACTCACCGCAAGCGTGATCGACAGCCGCGACTTTCTGGCCGCAAAGCGCAGGTCCGAGAACGAACCACTGCTGCCCATTGGCACCCGTATCGCCTTTACTGCGGGACCAGCTTATGATGACCACCGCAAGATCTGGGCAGCGCTCGACAAGGTTCTAGCAAAATATCCCGACATGGTCCTGTTCCATGGAGGAAATCCCACAGGCGGCGAACACATTGCAACGCTCTGGGCGCGCAATCGCAAGATCGCCCACATTCCCTTTCGGCCTGACTGGGACCGGTTCCAGAAGGCGGCTCCGTTTCGGCGGAACGACGCGATGCTCGGCACCCTTCCCAAGGCTGTCGTGGCGTGTCCCGGCAATGGCATCAACGCCAACCTGGTCGACAAGGCGCGCAAGATGGGGATTGTCGTCTGGTCGATCGAATGATCTGGCGTGCACAAGCAGCCGAAGTGTCGCTTTCGGCATACCGGCTGCTCTAGTGCCCCGACATGCCATGCCCAAGCCATTTGAAGTCCAGCGCCTTGGCGAGCCATGCCTGTGCCAGGCTGCTGCAGGAAACCCCATGACACTTTGCCTGACCGCCTCTGTCGGCCGCACAGATTGAGGCGCTTTGGCCACCGTGCGCAGGGAGTTGTTAACCTTATTTAAGCATCCGCATGTTTAGTCCTGCGCAAGTGGGCCGAAGAGGCCAGACCTTGCAGGGGCAAGACGGTCAAGATGAGCATTGCCAACTGGAATCCAGCCAAGCTGACGCTCGTGGTCGACCTCGACGACACGCTGATCAGCACCGATACCCTGCTGGAAAACTTCTGGCTGGCGTGGTCGGTCCAATGGCAGACACCGCTTGAGGCGGTAAAGACGCTGGCCAAGGGCAAGCTCGCGCTCAAGCAGAAGCTGGGCCAGATCAGCGCCATAGATCCTGCAAAGCTCCCCTATAACCCGGATGTTCTCGAAGTGATCGCGCAATGGCGGACACGCGGTGGCCGGGTTGCGCTGGTCACCGGCGCGACGCAACAGATGGCCGATGCGGTCGCCCGGCACCTCGGCATCTTCGATGGCGCTTATGGGTCGTCCGATGGCATCAATCTCACCGGGGCGAAAAAGGCGCAATTCCTCGACGAAACCTTCGGTCCTGCAGGCTACAGCTATATCGGCGATGCGCCTTCCGACTTTGCCGTGTGGGAGGGCGCTGCTGGTGCGATCACCATCAATTCCAGCAAGGCCTTCCAGGCCAGGGTCGAGGCGCTGGTGGCGGACGCCATCCACCTGCCTGCCCGCAAGGCCCGGCTGACCGACTATCTTGAAGCCATGCGGCCGCACCAGTGGCTCAAGAATGTGCTGGTCTTCCTGCCGATGCTGGCTGCGCACCAGCTGGAGCTCGCCACAGCGGTCCAGGCGTTGCTCGCCTTCGTCGCCTTCAGCCTGGTCGCATCGTCGACCTATATCCTCAACGACCTGCTCGATCTGTCTGCCGATCGCGCCCATCCGCGCAAGTGTCTGCGACCCTTTGCATCGGGACGGATCCGGCTGATCCATGGCACCTGGATGGTCCCAGCGCTGGGCCTGTCGGGCGCACTGGTGGCGCTGGCGGGCGGGCTGCAGCTGTTTGGCGTGCTGGTCGTTTACGCGGGGCTGACGATCCTTTATTCGCTGAAGCTCAAGCGCCTTGCGATGATCGATATCTGCGCGCTCGCCACGCTCTACACCTTGCGCATCCTGGCGGGCAGCGCTGCCACCGGCGTGCCTTCATCCTTGTGGCTGCTGGCGTTTGCGACCTTCTTCTTCTTTTCGCTGGCCGCAGTGAAACGCTATGCCGAGCTCGTCGATGGAGCCGCAGCAGGGCGGTCAACCGCCGTTGGGCGAGGCTATCATGTCGATGACCGCAGCATCGTCGGCAACATCATGGTGTCCTCGGGCCTGGTGTCCGTGCTGGTGCTGGCGCTTTATGCCAATTCGGAGCCGGTGCGGAAGCTCTACCACTATCCCGAGTTTCTCTGGGGCGTGTGTCTCGTATTGCTTTTCTGGACCAACCGGGTCGCGCTGCTCACCCATCGCGGCGAGATGCACGATGATCCGGTGGTGTTTGCCATGCGCGACCGTACCAGCCTGTGCTGCATCCTGATCGTCGGGCTGCTGGCAGTCGCAGGGGCAATGGCGTGACAGGCCTTGCGCTCGTCCTTGCCTATGCAGGCTTTGCCGCCATAGCGATCCTCGCCAATCTGGCGAGCCAGCGACTGGCGCTGGCTGCGCTCCCGGATGCCTATGTGCTGGCCCTGGCAGCCGGCACGGTCGTCGGCCTCATGGTCAAATACGCGCTCGACAAGACCTGGATCTTCGCCGGGGCCAGGCATGCCCGCGCGGGCGAAGCCGTTACCTTCGGGCTCTATGCGACCACCGGCATTGTGACGACGCTGATCTTCTGGGGCGCAGAAACCGCCGCCTGGCTGGTCTGGCAGACGCATATGGCCCGCGAAGCCGGCGCCATTGCCGGGCTGATGATCGGCTATGTCGTCAAGTACCAGCTCGACCGGCGCTATGTCTTCACGCAGCAGATGCCACACCAGGCTGCGGTCGATGCCGCATAACGCATCGCTGGCGGGCTGGGGCCGCTATCCGGTGCGCGAGTGCACCGTGTGGCACCCTGCAACGCCGCAGGGGCTGCACGAGACGCTGGCCCCCCTGCCCTGCAGCATCGCGCGCGGTAATGGCCGCTCCTATGGCGATGCCAGCCTGAACCCGGGTGCCACCATCGACATGCTCAGACTCGATCGGCTGATTGCGTTCGACGAGGCCACAGGCGCGCTGACCTGCGAGGCGGGCGTACTGCTGGCCGATATCGTGGCCGCGTTCGTGCCCCGCGGATGGTTTCCGCCGGTCACGCCAGGAACGCAGATGGTCACCATCGGCGGCATGATCGCGAGCGACGTGCACGGCAAGAACCACCATGTCGCAGGTTCGTTCAGCGACCATATCGGCTGGTTAGATCTGGATCTGGGCGATGGCCGCGTGCTGCGCTGCTCGCCGTCCGAACATTCCGAGCTGTTTGCGGCGACCTGCGGCGGCATGGGGCTGACCGGCGTTATCGTGCGCGCTGCGTTCCGCATGCTGAAGATCGAGAGCGCCTATATCCGTCAGCGCACGGTGCGCGCCGCCAATCTCGAACAGGCGCTGGCGGTGTTCGAACAATCGCACGGCTCCACCTATTCGGTGGCCTGGATCGATTGCCTTGCAACCGGCAAGGCGCTGGGTCGCTCGGCGATCCTGCTCGGCGAGCACGCAAGGTCCGCAGAGCTGGACGCGCATCTCAGGGACGAACCGCTGCACAGACCCGTGCGCAAGCCCAAGTCGGTGCCTGTCGATTTTCCTAGCTTTGCGCTCAGCAGCTTCAATGTGAAGATGTTCAACCAGCTCTATTATGCCATGCAGCGCCCCGGCGACGTTCTGGTCGGGCTCGACCCCTATTTCTACCCGCTTGATGCCCTCGCCGGCTGGAACCGGATTTATGGCCGCAGGGGCTTCGTGCAATATCAATGCGTGCTGCCGCTTGGCACAAGCGAGGCGGGCATGCGCCGCCTGCTCGAGGCCATCTCGACCGCAGGCGCCGGATCGTTCCTCGCGGTGTTGAAGCGCATGGGGCCTGCGTCCTTCGGCATGCTCAGCTTTCCGATGGAAGGCTATACGCTCGCGCTCGATTTTCCGGCCACGCCCGCCAATCTCGCCTTGCTCGAAACGCTTGATCGCATCACCGCCGACCATGGCGGACGCATCTATCTCACCAAGGATGCGCGGGTCTCACCTGCATCTCAAGTCGGGCTCGCTTGCCAGCTGCAGGCGCTTCGCCTTCGAAATCCGCGCGATCGTGCGCCGCCAGCCGCTGCCAGCCTACATCCTCAGCCTCGAAGACGGCCCATCCAACCAGCGGCTGCACTTCCGCCCGGTCCGGCTTGGCGCACCCCGCATTGATGCGCGCCCTATCAACCGCAAGCCTGGGGATAAGCTATGACAGCGCACGAGCGATCAGGAACCGAACGGCACGAGCCAACGGGAACGCCTGCATCGGACTTTCGGGAACGCCGAGATCCTGCGACTCGCCAGCAGGGTACAGGCCATGCCGTGCCTAACCCTACTAACGGGCAATCTGATCGATTGCTGCTAACGCAGGCGACCTGTGGACAAGCTGCAGCCCAGAGCCGAGGCTTAGACCATCACCGCGCATGCGAAGCTTCAGCATCCGACGATTTCACCCGGGTCGAACTGCACCGCGATCGCTCGGCGCGCACGCTCTGGCTGCGGTTTGGCAAACCGGCGATGAGCATGCGCAGCGCGCGGGGCTACCCGCGAGCTGCTGGACGACATGGCAAGGGATATGAACACCCCTCTGGACTGGGTTGCCGCCCAGCACTGGAATACCGACAATCCCCATGTGCACATTCTCGTGCGTGGCCGAACATCTGCCGGCGAAGACCTCGTCATCGATCGCGAGTACATGCGGCACGGACTTCGTTGGCGCGCCGAGGGCAGAGCCACCCTGGAACTTGGGTTGCGCAGCGGTCACGATCTGCAGGCGGCCAACCTTCGCGAGATATCTGCCGAACGCTGGACGGGGCTGGATGATGAACTCGCAAGGATCCAGGAAAAGACAGGCATCATCGATCTTCGCTACGATCCGGGCGAGGACAGACACCATCACACAAACTTGCTCGGAAGGATCGGCACGCTTTCGCAGCTGGGGCTGGCTCTCGAAATCGAGCCTAGCCAATGGCAGCTTGGCGAGAACGCGAAGCAGACCTTGCGGAGCCTTGAGCTGCGCGGGGATATCATCAAGTCCATGCACAAGGCCATGTCGGAGCGCTGGCCCAGCGATCTTGCCCGGCTGCAGCCACTCCAGCAGCGCCCGGATCGTCCGATCACGGGCCGGCTCGCACATGATGTATCCATTAGCGACCCGTCTGGGGGAGCGCCTGTTGCCATCGATGGCGTGGATGGCCGCAGACACCAGATACACATCACCGACATCGACAGCTCTGGCGATCTGGCAGCCGGAGCCATTGTCCGCATCGAGCCTTCGAAACAGCCAAACGGGCAATATGGACTGACGACAATCTCGGCACTGACACTCGAGCAGCAGATAACGTCCTGCGGGCCGACGTGGCTCGATCAGCAACTCGTTGCATCAATGCCGGAAGCTCTGGGCGAGGGTTTTGGACAGGAGGTGCGCCAAGCCCTCACAGACCGGACGCATTATCTGGTCGCGCAGGGCTTGGGACACCGGGAGAACGGGAAAATTGTTCTCATTGGTGGCCTTCTGGACGAATTGAAGCAGCGCGAACTGGCAGAGGCTATCCAGGGCATTTCGAGGTCCACCGGGCTGGCGGCGCTGCCTAGCGGAATTGGGGACCATGTCGCAGGCACCTGCCGCCAAGAGGTTCGCCTGAACTCCGGCAGATTTGCCATGATTGACAACGGCATGGGCTTTCAGCTTGTTCCCTGGGAGCCCGCTTTAGGCAGAAGACTGGGCCACGAGGTGGCAGGGGTGGTGAATAGCGCTTGACGTTCAGTCCATCGAACAGGGTTTCGGCAAGACCTATCGGGACATCGATCTGACCGAGAACCAGCGCCAGATGGTCGGCCGCGCGCAGCAGCGCTGGCAAGACAGCGTTATGGCATTCGAGGACGCGCTCAAGGTCCAGGCTGGAGCGGTGGGCAACATCGAAGGTTCAAGAGAGGCGATCGATTCGCTGCTTTCTGCCAGCCAATCATCCACCGGCGCACTGCAGGCAGCGCAGGCTGGCAACCAGCTTCTTGCCGTACAGGCCCAGCAGCTTTCCGATCTGATCGCGACCTTTGCCGCGATGGGCAGGGCTCAGTCGCTCGAGGCGGCCAACGCCGCTGCCGCCAAGGCACAGGCGCGTGAGCAGCTTCGCCGCTTCCTGACCCCAGGCAGGGGATATGTGCCATTGCGCTCGGCACGACCAAAGGACTGATGACCATGGGTGGCACAGGCGTGGTCGACCGGTTTCTCGACGTCTTTTCGCGTTACATCGATTCAGGGTTCGGCCTCGTCGCAGGCGAGGTCTCGTTTGTCGCAACGACACTGATAGTGATCGATGTGACTCTCGCCGCGCTGTTTTGGGCCTGGGGAGAGGCAGACGATGTTCTGGCCAGGCTGGTGAAGAAGACCCTCTTTGTCGGCGTGTTTGCCTATATCATCGGCAACTGGGCCGTGCTCACGCAAATCGTCTTCGAGAGCTTTGCAGGGCTGGGTCTGAAAGCCAGCGGTACCGGCTTCACCGCTGCAGAGCTGCTGCAGCCTGGCAGGGTGGCACAGGTCGGGCTCGATGCTGCACGGCCGATGATCGATGCGATCGCAGACCTTCTGGGCTTTGTCAGCTTTTTCGAGAACTTCCTCCAGATCGTGATCTTGCTGACAGCATGGGCCCTTGTCGTCACGGCGTTCTTCATCCTCTCGATCCAGCTGTTTGTCACCCTGATCGAGTTCAAGCTGACAACCCTGGCAGGCTTTGTCCTGATTCCGTTCGGGCTGTTCGGCAAGACCGCCTTCATGGCCGAGCGTGTCCTTGGCAATGTCGTATCCAGCGGCATCAAGGTGCTTGTGCTGGCGGTGATCGTGGGGATCGGCTCGACGCTTTTCGCCCAGTTCATCAGCGCGATTCCGCAAGAACCCACGATCGAAGACGCGCTGTCGATCGTGCTGGCAAGCCTGACGCTGATGGCGCTCGGCATTTTCGGGCCCGGCATTGCCAATGGCATTGTCGCAGGCGGCCCCCAGCTCGGTGCCGGGGCTGCTGCAGGAACAGCGATGCTCGCAGGCGGAGCGGCAACCGCAGGGGCCAGCGGCGCAAGGCTTGTGGCAGGCGCTGCAGCATCAGCGACCAGCGCTGCTGCGCTGACGACATCAAGAGCATCTGGTGGAGCTGTGACCGCCTATGCCATGGGCTCGGCAGGCCAAACAGGGTCTCGGGCCGTTGGTGCCGGCCTCAAGGCAGTCGGAGAAGCGGCCGCCGGAACCGCGACATCCCCCCTGCGCAAGGCAGGCACCTCGCTCAAGCACGCGTTCCGCGAGGGCGGACGCGCTGCCATCGTCAATGCCGGCGGGACGATCAAGCCTGGCACGCCAGAGACGGCAGGACCCGCGGGCCACGGTGAAGGCTCCGCTCCTGCATGGGCCAGGTCGATGCGGCAACGCCAGACCATCGCCCATGGCGCAACGATCGCGGCACATACGCTCAAGTCCGGCGACAGCGGCGGACCGGGCGCTTCCATCGACCTCTCACAGAAGGACTGACCATGTTTAGACGCGCATCCATTCGCTATGCCAAGACACCCGTGGCAGAAACCCCCTATCAGCGCGCCCAGCAGCTTTGGGATGATCGTATCGGATCGGCGCGGGTTCAGGCGCGAAACTGGCGATACGCGTGCTTCAGCGCACTTGGCCTGTCCTGTGTGCTGGCAGGCGGCATCATCTGGCAGGGCGCGCGCGGTACCATCGTGCCCTGGGTTGTCCAGGTCGACAAGTTCGGGGACGCGCAGGCCGTAGCCCGGGCCGATAGCGGCTATACCCCGTCTGACCCGCAAATCGCGTTCCATCTGGCCCGGTTTGTCGAACACGTCCGGAGCCTGCCTGCCGACCCTGTGATTGTCCGCCAGAACTGGCTCAGGGCCTATGACTTCGTCACCGATCAGGGAGCGCTCACGCTCAACGATCATGCCAGAACCAACAATCCCTTTACCAGGCTAGGCCGCGAACAGGTCGCGGTCGACGTGACAAGCGTCATTCGTGCTTCGCCCTCGAGCTTCCGCATCGCCTGGGCCGAACGCAAGTATCGCGGCGGCAGCCTTGCGGAAACCAGCAACTGGAGCGCGATTGTGACGGTGGTGATCCAGACCCCGACCAGGCCAGACACGCTGCGCAAGAACCCGCTGGGAATCTTCATCCATGCCATCAACTGGTCAAAGGAGCTTGCGTCATGAACCGCGCACATATCCACACACTCTTATTTGCCGCCTTCCTCCTGCATGCCTCGGGGGTCGCTGCCGGTCCCGCTGTGGCGGACATCGGCCCCAGTGGGACAAGACCGCTCCCGGCGCGATGGGGTTCCACCGAAGCGGCCGCAGGCCTGATCCATTCGCAGCGCGTGCCTCCCGCAGCTGCGAGCCGCTCCCGCCCTTCCCAGAGCCGTCCTGCTCCGGTCGACAGGGTGGGAGCGGCCAATGACGCTGCCAGGATCGAACCCGATCGCGCAGGCTTTGCCAACGCCATCCAGCGCTTTCCATTCACCGAAGGATCGCTCTACCAGGTTTACGCAAAACCCGGTCAGATCACGGACATCGCCCTGCAACCCGGGGAGAGTCTGGTGGGCCCGGGCCCTGTGGCTGCCGGCGACACGGTGCGCTGGTTGATCGGCGATACGGTCAGCGGCACGGGCGCTGCCCAGCAGGTTCATATCCTGGTCAAGCCGACACGCAGCGACATTACCACAAACCTTGTGATCAACACCGACCGGCGCACCTATCATGTCGAGTTGCGGGCCAATGCCAGCGTATACATGGCGTCGGTTTCCTGGAGCTATCCGCAAGATGACCTGATCGCGTTGCGCCAGGCGCAGGTTGCCGCAGTGAACGCAGCGCCGATTGCAGCAGGGCTCGATATCTCCAGCCTGGATTTCGACTATGTCATTACCGGTGACAAGCCTGGCTGGAGACCCGTTCGCGCGTTTGATGACGGGACCCGTGTCTATGTCGAGTTTCCCGACAGCAACCGCACTGAGCTGCCTCCCCTGTTTGCGCTCGGCCCCTCGGGCGATGCCGAGCTTGTCAATTACCGCGTGGCTGGCCGCTACATGATCGTCGATCGCCTGTTCGCAGCAGCCGAGCTCAGGCTTGGCGGACGCAAGCGGCAGGAGAAAGTCCGGATTGTTGCCCGCCGGAGGAAAGCATCATGAACGAGGCGCAGCCGGCCAGTACGGACGCGGCCGACAAAAAGCCGGAAAAGGTGAGCAAGCCAGGTACCATCGAGCCGGACGATGTCATCCGGCTGCGCAATGATCCCCCTCGCGTCATGCGCCTGTCCCGCAAGGCCATTGCATCTGTCGCAGCTTTCGGCGGCTGCCTCCTGGCAGGTGCGCTGATCTACGCCTTGCTGCCAGAAGCGAAACAGCCTGCGCGGGAACTGTTCGCCATCGGCGGTGTCGCAGTTCCCGAGGCTTTTGCCAGTGGGCCTGGCGACTACACGCATGTTCCCAAACTGGGCCCGCCGCTTCCCGGGGACCTCGGCAAGCCCATTCTTGATGCCAGCACTCGCCAGCAGGTCGCCAGCCTGCCACCGCCTGCAAACCCGACACCGCCAGCGCTGGCGCAGCCGGCTTATGCACCGGCGCGCCGCGACACCATCGGCGAGGAACGCGACGCTGCCAGGGCAAGCCGTCTGTTCTTTGAAGGTCGCGGTGATGCACAAGGGCCCCTGGCGGACCGGCAGGAACCGGCCAGCCCAGCCGCGCCAGCCGCGCAGGCAGAAAACCAGACGCAGAGACGCCCTACCAGACCGCCACAGGGAATTCAGGCCCCCGCAGCGGCAGGGGTCCTGCAGGCAGGCTCTGTCATTGCCGCAGCCCTCATCACCGGAATCAAGTCGGATCTCCCGGGCCTGGTGACGGCACAGGTCACCCAGAACGTTTACGACAGCGCCACCGGCAGAACACTCCTGATACCCCAAGGCACCCGGCTGATCGGCGAGTACAACTCGGGTGTCAGCTTTGGCCAGAACCGGATCCAGCTTGCCTGGACCCGTCTGATCCTGCCTGACGGACGTTCGGTCACGCTCGACCTGCAGCCGGCAGCCGATGTGTCGGGATATTCCGGACTGGCAGACAAGACCGACTATCACTGGTCAGGTATCTTCAGGGCAGCTCTGGTCTCGACATTGCTGGGCGCCGGCGCAGAATTTGGCGTCGGCAACGACGACAATCTGGTCCGAGCCTTCCGGCGGGGATCGCAGGACAGCATCAACCGGGCAGGCGAACAGATCGTCTCGCGCGAACTCAACGTGCGGCCGACCCTGACCATTCGGCCAGGCCATCCGGTCCGGGTCATGGTGACCCGCGACCTTGTTATCGGAGACGCGCAATGACCCGGCTTTCGCTTGCCGATATCGCTGACGAAAAGCCTGTCCGGCTGAGCATCGAGATCCCTGCCAGACTTCACCGCGAACTGCTGGCCTATTGCGCAGCGCTCGGCGCGGGCCAGACCTCCGGGTTGCCGCCGCCTGAACGGGTTGTCCCTGCAATGATCGAAAGGTTCATAGCAACAGACCGCTCCTATGCCCGGCAAAGAAAAGCGGCCCAGTTTCTGACGAAAGATGAAGGCTGATCACTATCACTGCCCTTCAGTCATCAGTTGTCCATATTCTGCACCGTACCCTTCACGAATACTCTAGATGAGGGCAGAAATGATGACGTCACACCTGCGAATTCTTGTATGCCTGTCGGCTCTGGGCATGGTCTTGACCGCAGCGCCCGTCCTCGCCCAGAGCATCACCGGCCTGGCGCAGGTCAGCGACGGCGACTCTCTGATGGTGGCAGGACACAGAATCAGGCTCATCGGCATTGATGCGCCCGAGCTTTCCCAGACCTGCAGCACACAGGGGACTGCCTGGGCTTGCGGCGAGCGCGCAAGGCGCGTCCTTGAAGACCTCGTCAAGGACCAGAGCGTGCATTGTCGTACCCAGGGGTTCGATCAGTATGAACGCAGCCTCGCAGTCTGCTCGACGGAGTTCCTCTCCCTCAACGAGGCGATGGTCGAACTGGGGTGGGCGCTTGCGTACACCCAGTTCAGCGCCGACTATGTTGAAGCGCAAAGCCGGGCCAAGGATCGCATGGCTGGTATCTGGGCCTCGACCTTCACTCCGCCCTGGGAGTACCGGACAGCGAACGCCTCCCAGGAGCAGAAAAACGAACAGGAAACCCCTGCTTTGCGTCCAGCGAGGCGCAGTTCATCTGCTGAGGCCCGGCATACGGGCGGCTGCACGATCAAGGGTAACCGCAGCCGCCGGGGGGAATGGATCTACCATCTGCCCGGGATGCCTTATTATGACGTAACCCGCCCCGAGGAAATCTTCTGCAGCGAGGCCGAAGCCCAGGCAGCGGGGTATCGCCGGGCCATCGTCAGACAGTGACGGCAGGCATCGCACGGGCCATCATCCTGCAAAACCGGCGAAGAACCGGATTATCGTTGTCCCGGTGCCAGTGGAGGACATAACACAGACTGGCCTCGGCACCATTTTCCTCGATGGACCGCAGCAATAGCCCGGGCGCGGGTTTACCGAATGCGCTGACACCTTCAATGAACACTGTACGGCCCAATGCAATGAGCCGGCAGATCGTCTCGTTGCTCGCATCCTGCACTGTGATGCGCGGAGGATCCGGACTGACCGCAAACCGTTTCCGGATCAGATCCCGCAGGACCGGACCTGCGCACGCGCCAGGCACCACAAGATGCTCGCTTGTCAAATCCGCCCAGCGCAGGACCGGCAGGCCTGCCAGGCGATGCTCGGCACCGAAACACGCCCGCAAGGGCTCCTTCCATACGGGCAGGCTGGCAAGGCTGGAACCGCCCCAGCCTGCAGGAACGATGACGGCATCGACCTTCCGGCAGGCGAGGGCGTCCAAGAGGCCTTCGGGGTCCTGCTCCACCCCGTCGAACCGGATTCCAGGATCATCACGCAGAAACGCATACAGGTGGGGGCCCATGGGACTGCTGAACAGTCGTCCGGTGTAGCCAAGCGCCAGGCGCGCACCATTCGCATTGCGCAAAGCGCGCGCGCGCAGTTCGAGCTGCGTTGCCTGATCGACAAGCTGACGCGCGTCCTCGAAGAAAGCCCGTGCGGTTGCCGTCGGTCTTGCGCCACGCGTGGTCCTGTCGAACAAAGGGAAGCCAAGCTGGTCCTCGAGCCGCGTCACCTTTCGGCTAAGGGTGGACTGCTTCATCCGGAACTGACTGGCCGCGCGAGCAAAGCTGCGCTGATCGGCAGCGGCAAGCACATAGAGAAGCTGGCGCAGCTCAATCATGCCGGCCAGACAGCGGCAGGTCATCCCACTGCTCGCCTCGCCCGAAACAAGGGGTCGAGCAAGGCGCGTCGCTGGGACACAGATTGGTTGGAGAGCAAGCCATTGGGCCAATGATTCCACGCAACACCGATCATCGCAAAACACAGGAGGCAGACAGCCACGTTCGGCATTGATCCGGATCAGGCCGTCAACGCCCGAGTTCAATGCCTGTTGAGCCCGCAACCACGGGCCATCGGCAGCCGCCAGGCGTTTGGCCCCGCGCACGCGCAGGGCCGCACGATTGATGGCAAGGGTGCGACATTCTGCCGATGGCCCGCCCGTCCTTTGCCGGTGCTCCGCACAAGACGCCATTTTCACGCCGGGTTTTGGCGAATCCTGCCAGGATGCAAGCATCCTCACGGTCGGTCTGGGACATGGCCGGCACAGCGAAGGGCTGCAGAGGTTTGGCGGAAGATACTCAGGGTCTTGCGGAGGTTGCGCCAGTTTTTGGCGGACATCGTTCATCTTTCTGCGACACCCGGTCATGCCCAGAGCATTTTTTGGGTGTGCCGACGAGATGCTTCGCAGGGCGCGCACGGATCGGTATGGAGATTGGGCCGGGTGCCGTGAAACAGGTTTCGATGCTGGAAGCCGCGGGACATGGGCGATTCTGCCGCCCATGTCGGGAGCGCATCGCAAGCAACTAACGGGCCTTAGTGTACACGAGGTTCCAACACCCGGCCCCTTTTCCTTCACTTGCTTCCGGTTGCGTGCAATCACTGTTCGGGTGATTCTCCTGCGTGTTGCCGGTTGGTCCGGCAGCGGGGCGTGGAAACCCTTGTACAGCCGTTGGAACGCAAAGAGCCTGCAAGCAAGGCTTGGCCTGTTCCGACACGTGGACAGGCTCGTCGCATGAGGACGGTCCGTCATCCCACAGGCTTGCTGGCAGCCGTCAAGGCTGCGCACGCGCCCCTCGTCTGGAGGGATTGCTGCTGCCATGGCCGACCAACCGATGCGCCCGCCAAGCCAGAATGCGCAAGGTATGGCCAGCTCAAACGAGGGACTTGAAAGCCTGTACCGCAACCACTTTGCATGGCTGCGCCGGGCCTTGCGCTACAGGCTGGGTGGAGCCCCGATCGAGATCGACGATGTTGTCCAGGACACCTATCTGCGGGTTGCCCGCTACAGCGACGAGGATGCGCGCCTTCGGCCAAAAGCCCTGCTGCTGCGCATCGCCCTCAACCTTGCGAAGGACCAGTTCAGGCGCAACGCCCGTATGCCGGCCAATGATTTTGACCGGATGGACGACATCGCAGTCGAGGGCGATCAGGAGTATCTGCTGGCGCTCAAGCAGACAATCCTCAGCCTTCCGCCGGATCTGCGCAGTGTCTTTCTGCTGTCGAGGTATACCGCCATGACCAATGCGCAGATTGCCAAGCAGCTTGGCGTTTCGGTCAAAACAGTCGAATATCGCATGCGCAAGGCGATTTTGCTCTGCTCGGAACAACTCGAACGATGAGCGGCACTCCCACCGAGGGTCAAGACCCCCAAGCCGACCGCATTGCCCGCGAGGCGGCCGCCTGGCTGACGCGCCTGAATTCACGGACGGTCGGGACTGCCGACCTTGAATCCTTTTTTGCCTGGCGGCGCATGCCCGGCCATGCCGAGGCCTACGACCGGCTGGACGCCCATTGGCGCAACAGCCTCGACCTGGCCAGTGACCCCGACATTGCTGCAGCCGTGACTGAAGCGCTCGACACCGCGCCCCAACCGGCCATGAAGATGCCGCCTGCAAGAGTGGCCCTGGCGGCTGTCCTGATCGTCATGCTGGCTTGCGCCACCTTCCTGTTAATGACCAGGGACACGATCTACGAGACAGCCACAGGCGAGCAAAGGCTCGTTCGCCTCGAGGATGGAAGCCGCGTCCATCTCGATACCGATACCCGGTTACGCGTGGGATCGGGCAGCAACCGGACCGTAATCCTGGAAAAGGGGCGAGCGTTGTTTGATGTGGCGCACGACCCGCTCAATCCCTTCAGCGTAACCGCCCACCACACCAGGGTGATGGCGCTGGGAACAAGCTTCGAGGTCGAACAGGCGGGCGACGAGGTGGCAGTAGCGCTCGTGGAAGGGAAGGTCGCCGTGCAGATGGCCCGGTCTGCCAGGTCAGCATCAGAAATAGCCTTGTCTCCGGGGCAAGCTGTCCGGGTCACACCCGGCGGGCCGGGCGAGGTCACCGCTGCGGACACAGCCATGATTTCGGCATGGACGAAAGGGCGCCTCGAATTTCGCGATACTCCGCTCGTCAACGCGGTTGCCGAGGTCAACCGCTACACCGGTGCCAAGCTTCTCTTGAGAAGCCGCCAATTCGCAGGGCAGCGCGTCAACGGCGGCTTTGCCGTTGGCGATGTCGAGGCGTTCGTCGATGCGGTCACCGCGCTGTATCCACTGCAGGCCGTCACGTTGAAAGACGGTTCGATCGAGCTGCAGGACCGATGACGGCATAGCCTCACGCAAGTTTTTGATGAGGGCATGAGGGTGACCCCCCGCTCGCATCGTTGAAAGCAGACAGGAGAAATGCCCGAGGAAACGGGCGTCTCGCTGAAAGCAACAACGAGGGAGGCCAAGGGACATGACCAATCGCAACAGACTGCAGCTGCAGTTTCCAACAATCGCCGGAGCTCTCCTGGCAACATCCGGGGTACTGGCGCTGACAGCTGCACAGCCAGCATTTGCACAGACCGGCACTCAGACCCACCAGTTCGACATCGCGGCAGGCTCGCTCGATCAGTCGCTGCGCCAGTATATCGCGCTGACCGGTCGGCAGCTTCTCTATCCTTCAACGCTTGTCGCCAACCGCAGGGCGCCTGCGCTCAGAGGTCGGATGGATGCAGACGACGCCTTGCGGG
Source organism: Hydrogenophaga intermedia (assembly GCA_943370475.1). Lineage (GTDB taxonomy): Bacteria > Pseudomonadota > Alphaproteobacteria > Sphingomonadales > Sphingomonadaceae > Blastomonas. Next base: position 20,634 of record CALRRI020000036.1, on the reverse strand, counting down.
TCCTGCTGTCCGGCCAGCGCATTGCGATCCGCAAACGGGGACGCAACGTCATCGTGCTGGTGGCGCAGGCCGAACCCAAGACAGCGGTGCCACAGGAACGCGTCCGGCGGCGGCCCACTCCGGCGGTTGTCCCGAACACGCCTGCTGCTCGGCCCCAGGACCCTGTGCCTCTGAACGAGGCCCCGATCATCGTTACCGGCAGCAACATCCGTGCATCGGGCGTGGCCGTCTCCCCGCTCATCGAACTGACGGCAGAGGACATCGAGAGAACAGGGACCGGCACAGTGGCCGAAGCGCTGGCATTGCTGCCCCAGAATTTCGGTGGCACGGCCAACGAGGACACCAGCCTGACGGGCAGCGACCGGACAATCAACAATCTGGGCCTGGGATCCAGCGTGAACCTGCGCGGCCTTGGCTCGGATGCGACGCTCACGCTGGTCAACGGGCGCAGAGTTGCGGGATCGGGCGGGCGCGGTGATTTTACCGATCTGTCCACCATCCCGCTGGCTGCAGTTGAGCGCATAGAAGTGATGCCCGATGGCGCATCGGCGCTCTATGGATCCGATGCGGTTGGCGGCGTCGTCAACCTGTTGCTCCGCCGGGACTATGAAGGCGCCGAGACGCGCTACAGGCTGGGCAGCGTGACACGGGGCGCAAGCCAGGATGTCCAGCTTGGCCAGCTGGTCGGAACCCGATGGAAAACCGGCCATGTTCTGGCGGCCTACGAGTTCCAGCGCCGCGAAGCGCTGAGTTCGTCATCGCGGGACTATACGCGTTCTGCCGACCTGCGGCCGCTGGGCGGCAATGATTACCGCCTGTTTTTCTCGTCTCCCGGGACTGTCGTTGTCCTCGACCCGGTGCGCCGGACCTTTGTTCCGGCCTTCGCCATTCCGTCCGGCCAGGACGGCACAGCCCTGCGTCCTCAGGATTTCGTACCTGGGCAAAATCTTTCCAGTCCCCGCGAACAGGTGGACCTGCTGCCAAGACAGACACGGCACAGCCTTTACGCCACCGGCGAACAGCAGCTGGGTGATGGCATCATTGCCTATGCCGAGGGCAGATATGCACACCGCCGTTTTGAGCATCTTGCGCAGCCCTCGGTCACTGTCATGTCCGTCACCCGCGCCAATCCCTTTTTTGTGTCGCCGAACGGCAGCGCAGTGACCAATATCGCCTATCTGTTCGACCGGGATCTGGGCCCCTTGCAGACGCGTGGCAAGGTTGAGGCCTGGTCGGGGACGACCGGCCTTCGCGCAGAGCTGGGCGGTGACTGGCAGGTGGACGGCTTTGTCTCGGCCGCGCGCCAGACAGACCAGCGCCGCAACGACAATATCCTCAATGCAACCGCCCTCAATGAGGCGCTCGGCACGACGCCTGACGACCCGCTGACACCCTTCAGCACTGCGCGAGACGGGTTCTTCAACCCGTTCGGCGAGGGCCGGAGCAACACCCGTGCCGTGCTCGACTTCATCGGGAAAGGCTTCATCGAAGAACGCTTCAGCAGCGGCCTTCTCAATGGCAGTCTGATTGCAGACGGGACAGTGTTTGATGGGCCAGGCGGGGCAATCAAGCTCGCGGTCGGACTGCAGGCGCGCCGCGAAGACTTTTCGCGCGCCACAGTCAGCTTCCTGTCGGGACGCACACCGACCACGGGCATACCCATCGATGCAGACCGAACGGTCCTTTCGGCCTTTGCGGAAGTTGCTGCCCCATTGGTCGGCGCAGGCAATGCGGTGCCGGGTGTAGAGCGTCTTGATTTGTCAGCGGCGGTAAGGGCCGAGCGCTATTCCGACTTCGGGACCACGATCAATCCCAAGATCGGCCTGGCCTGGCAACCGCTGACCGGTCTCACGGTTCGCGCCAGCGCCGGCAGTTCATTCCGCGCGCCCGCGCTGTTCGAAGTGCGCGATGCGTTTCGGGTCTCGAACACCCAGCTACCAGCGATCGGGGGCGGCAACCGTCAGGTCATATCGCTGGGCGGCGGCAATCCCGAGCTCGATCCGGAAACCGCAAGATCGCTCACCATCGGTGTCACGGTTGCTCCGGCAAAATGGCCAGGCTTCTCGCTCGAGACGACCTATTTCCAGACCCGCTTCAGCAACCGCATAGGCCAGCCCGCCAACGAGAACATCCTTCAGGCTCTGACCAACCCGATCTTCGCCCCGTTCATCACCTTCATCGATCCTGTGAACAATCCCGATGACCGCGCCCGCGTGGCAGCGCTGATCGCAAACCCCAATTCGACGATCCAGCCAACGCTCAACCCTGCCGTGTTCAGTGCCATTGTGGACGGTCGGTTCGTCAACTCGGCGCGGGTGGATGTGCGGGGCATGGATCTGGCCGCCAGATATCGCCTGTCGATCGGCGATCACCGGCTTTCCTTGAGCGCGAACGCGTCGGTCCTGATCGACTTCAAGGATCAGATCACATCTGTTTCGCCGCTGATCGAGCGGGTCGGAACGCTCGGCAATCCTGTCGACTTCAGGCTGCGGGCAACGGCTGACTGGTCCTGGCGTGACCTTGGCGTCAATCTCGCTGCGAACCATGTCGGCGGCTACACCGACAACATCAGCGCTCCTTTCAGGTCGATCAGCGCCTGGACCAGTTTCGACGTTCAGTTCCGTCTCACGACGACCAAAGCTACTGGCTGGAGGCGCGGGCTCAGCGCTGCGCTGACGATCCAGAACCTGTTCGATCGCGATCCCCCATTTGTCGACCGGTCACTCGGCTTTGCCTACGATCCGGCCAACGCCGATATCCTGGGGCGCTTTGTCGCGCTCCAGGTGAAGAAGCAGTGGTGACAAGACCTCACCCCTGATTTTCCCTCCCCATTTGTGAAAAAGGATCTCCCATGCGCGTTTCATGGATTGCAGCGCTGTGCCTGTGCACGGCCAGCGCGGGGACCGCCGAGGAATACGGGATCGATGACATGCTTTCGGTCGAGAGCTACGGTAAGGCCATCATGTCCCCGGACGGGCAATGGGCGATCGTCGAGCGGTACCGGCGCTACGACCAGGCTGCCGCCTATCATTTCGATGCATTCAGTAAGCGGATGCTGGGCGAGATCATGCTGGTGGACCTCGTCAACGGCGGCAAGCCACAACCGCTCTTTCCGCACAAGACTGACGCGGGTTATTGGGCCGGCAGCCTGTCTCCTGACGGCAGGCACCTTACGGTCTTCCAACTTCAGCGCGACACCATCTCACTGGGGATCGTGAGCATCGACGAAGGATCGGTGCGCTGGCTGGATGCCACACCGGTCACGGCATTGCTCAATCCCCTGCCCCTATGGCGGGACAGCGATCATCTGCTTGTCTTGACTTCGGACACCTCCAAGCTCCCTTACCCACTGGATTCAGGAAGCAGGCTTCAACGCGAGCTACCCGCAAGGTGGGAACGGACGGCATCTGGCACGCATGCGGGCATATCGGTGACAACGAGCCGGCAGATCACGGATGCTGACAAGCTTGTTCGGCACGTGCTCATCGAGATCGACATCCGGTCGCTCGCCAGCAGGCCCGTGACGGCTGGGGCCATTGCCGACATGAACCTGTCTGGAGATGGCCAATGGCTCGCCGTGCTTGAGGAAAGCGGCGATGCCCGCCCCCAGATGAATATGCCCGTCTCGCCCAATGCGCGGCCCCGGCGTCACCAGCTTCGGGTCATCTCTGCAGCAGACGGTCAATCGACATCGCCATGCGCGGACTGCGATATCCAGCCGGGCCTGCTGACCTGGTCCGACAGGGGAAGCTCTCTTCTGTATTTTGCCCGTCGCACAGGTGCACCTTGGACTGATGCAAGGCTGATGGCCTTCGATACCCGGACGGGCACGAACAGCGTGCTGACCGACATGACGCAGGAACCCTGGCTCCCGGAAAACGACAGCGGAGCACAGCTCGTACGTGCCGGTTGGCACGGCAATGCCCCGCAGATGCTCGCGAAGGATCAACGCGCCAGCAAGGCCCGCTGGCTGGCCCTGGACAACAAGCCATCCATTCTCGAGGGCGCTCCCTGCCAGGCCTTCCAGTTTACAACCGAAGGCGATGATCTTCTGGCACCATGCCCCGACGGACTCTGGCGCATGTCAGCAAACCTGGCACCTGTGAAGGTCCTCGAAGGCAACGTCCGCCTCGATCAGCCGTTTGAGGAGACGTTCGATGTCGGCATTACCGAGCGGTATCGGCCCTTTGTCTCCGCGCACAACCGGTCTTTCCAGATCAAGGATGCAGCGGGCGTGCTATCGGCAGTGTCATTGGGCAAGGATCGCGGGGTATCTGCATCGCTTCCCCCCGGCACCAGAAGATTGCTTGGGTTTTCCGGCAGCAGTGGCCGCGGGCTGGCCATTTCGAGAACCGACAGGGGCATGAGCCAGCTATGGCTTGTGCGCGATGGCGGGGAGCCTGAACCGCTCGATAGCATCAACACCCATCTCGAACAGCGGGACACGCCTACGGCGGTTGCGGTTCCGTCCCGGCATGCCGGATTGATCGACTGGCTTTTGCTGCCGCAAGGCACGCCAATTGACGCCAAGTTGCCGCTGGTGATCATGCCTTATCCCGGCGCAATCTTTGCAAAAGGCACACCGCCTCCGCTGGCACCAGACATGGTGTCAGGCGCGGTCAACCCGCTTTTGATGCTGAGCCTTGGCTATGCAGTACTTTTGCCCAGCCTTCGTCATGACAGGACATTGAACGAACCGGCGCAGGATCTTGTGGAGCAGATCGAGGCTGCGGCAGACCAGGCCATTGCCACAAACCGGATCGATGGCGGACGCATGGCGATCTATGGACACAGCTTTGGCGGCTATTGCGCCCTTCTGGTGGCAAGCCGGAGCAACAGGTTTCAAGCCATCATCGCCAGCGCATCGATCCCCGACCTGACACTGCAGCACGGACCTTTGCTGCCTTATGACAGCCTCGATCTCGAACAGGGCTTTCCCGTCGGCTCTGCCTATGGATGGACCGAGCTTGGCCAGGCCAGCCTGCTTTCGCCGCCATGGCAGGATATTCAGCGCTATGTCCGCAACAGCCCCTATCACGCGCTGGATCGCATCCAGTCTCCTGTTCTGCTGATCCATGGCGACCTGGACCCGGTGCCGGTGTTCGGTGCCGAAAGGATGTTTTCCGGGCTGTACCGCGCAGGTGCAGACGTCTCGATGATCCGGTTCTGGGGTGAAGGCCATGCGGTGCGCAGTCCAGCCAACATTCGCGCGATGTGGGATCATATCCAGGAGTGGCTTTCAGAAACGCTGGCAACGCAAGAGCGCGCGCGATCAGACGATGCTGTTCCTGAACTCGGTGATCAAAGGCAAAAAATTCGCAGATGAAACGCAGCGTGCATGCCGGAACATCACAGTCGTACCGAGGGGACTTGATGTGATTGAACAGCGATCAGCGCAAGGTATGTGCGTCGTTTGCCGGTTTTGCTCGTTCAAGATGGGCTGTTCTGGAGGGCGAGCGAGCGGGCGGGGGTCATCGAGATTGCGCGCCAGGCGATTGTCACGGCGCTCGCTGATCTGTCGGGCCGGTGGATCGGCGTGGTGCATGCCCGCCGCCCGACCAATGTCATGGTGCTCGATATGGACAGCAGCGTCAGCCCCACGCATGGCGAGCAGGAAGGCACCGCTTACAACGGCCACTTCGGCTGCACCTGCTATCATCCGCTGTTCGTGTTCAACCAGTTCGGCGATCTGGAGCGATGTTCGCTGCGCTCCGGCAATGTCCACAGCGCCGATGGCTGGCGCGATGTGTTGGAGCCGGTGGTGACGCGTTATCACGGCGGCGCGATCACCCGAATCGCTGCTGCGCTAGAGCGTATCGCACCGCCCGCGCTGCCGCCGACCGACTGGAATGCCGCGCCTGCCTATGTGTGGAGCGGCGCCACCGTTCTGGCCGTTCGCGACCTCAAGGCTATCGCGCTTGACCGGCTGTTCGGCATCGATGCGCAAAAGATCAGCTTTGCCGAGAACGTGCGGCGTCATGCCGCAGGGCTCCCGGCGCACGATGTGCTGCTCTGGGGTGCGCGCGGCATGGGCAAGTCGGCCTGCAAGGCGGCGGTGGCCGCCTTGCAGGCCGATGGCGCACCGCTTGCTCTGGCGCAGGCCGGTGGCGGACCCGAGGCGCTGGCAACGTTGCCCGCGCTGTTCGACCAGCTTGGAAGCATCGGCCGACGCTTTGTCGTGTTCATCGACGACATCGGTTTCGACGGCCCTGAAGCCAAAACGGCTGCGCGGTCGCTGCGATCCTTGCTGGAGGGCGGGGCGATGGCCCTGCCAGGGAATGTCCGTTATTAGATCTTTTTTGACGACGCAGGCTTTTGACGGGTCACTTCGTTCAATGAGCTGATGGTGGGGAATGGTAGTTAATGAAACTGGTGTGGCAGCGACATACCTATTTGGCGCTTAGCTACGCGGCCGACTTAATCCCAGTTGGTAATGAATGATGGCCAAGAGACGGGGTTTCTCGGCCCTAATGAGGCGCGGTATTGCTACCGGATCAGCTAACACGTCTGCTCATATGCAATTTTACTTCAATGGGTAGGAACCGTATAAGCCGAACAAGCTAATAAAAACATTGACCAACCTACTTTTGGTCACTCTATCGTTCTTGGTAATGATCATCTCCTGAGCTTCCCGTTCTCGCTGTCGCCGTTCAATTTGCTCTCTTAAATGGGTTTGTCCGATGAAACGGCAAAGCAATCACCCCGGTCAATCTGGCACTTTGGTGGGCACACGTTTCCAACCTGTCGACCTCGAACTCTTGGATGCTTGGCGGTATGCTCAAAATGACGTGCCAGGTCGACCCGAAGCAATCCGCCGATTGGTGCGCATTGCTGCCCAAGCTCAAAAGAGTTCACGCCCTGGAACGAACGTGACGAATTGCGACGGAAACAAAAAGGGCCGGAACGTGGGTTAAACGTTCCGGCCCTTTGAACCGGACCGGGATTGTCGGAGGCACCAACTCCTAAGAAGGTGGAGCCCTTATGAGCAAGACAACGAACAAGTTTTCATCCGAGGTTCGCGCCCGTACGGTGCGGATGATGTTGGACCATCAGGCGGATTATCCGTCGCGCTGGTCAGCCGTGGTGTCGGTTGCCGACAAGATCGGCTGTGCCCCACAGACCCTTCACGAGTGGGCGAAGCGGGCAGAGGTTGATAGCGGCAAGCGAGCTGGCGTTCCCACCAACACTGCGGACAAGATCAAGGCGTTTGAACGAGAGGTTCGTGAGCTGCGGCAGGCCAACGAGATTCTGCGCAAGCCTGTCCTGGGCGAAGTCGAAGGGGCCGAAGTGATCCACCGGCGTGGGCCATGGCGATCTTTCGAGGCTGTCGAATTAGCAACCCTCGAATAGGTCGATTGGTTCAATCACAGGCGGTTGCTGGCACCCATCGGAAACATCCCACCTGCCGAAGCCGAACACCGATATTACGCCACGCTGGACGAGCAGCCCATGGCTGCGTAGCTTAAACCAAACAGCCTCCGGGAAACCTGTGGCGGGTCAAGGTTGTTCGTGCCGATCAAGAGCAAAGCCAGCATAATTGCCAGATTGGCGGCAACGGCCTGACCGTTGTCAAATGGCATTATTCAGTTTATATGATGCCATATGGAGAACTGCCATGTTGGGTCTGCAACCTGTCGATACTGCTGTTACGGCTTTCCGTCCGGATCCTGTTACCCAGGACGAGGCAGCCGCCATGTTCCGCACAGCGCTCAATCTGTTCGGCAAATGGGAATTGACCGATGAGCAGGCAGCAACGCTGCTCGACATGACGGTGCGCTCCTACCGTCGCTGGAAGGCGCAAGGCCCTGGGCGCATCTCGCGTGACGGACGTGCCCGCCTTTCCAACCTGATGGGAGTCCACAAGGCGCTACGGATCATCTTCTTTGAAAGCGCGCGTGGCTATGCCTGGATCAGGGCGTCCAACGACGCTTTCGGAAGTGCCAGTGCGCTCGACGTGATGCTCGGAGGCGAGTTGACCGACATCATGCGGGTGCGTCGCTACCTCGATGCCGAGCGCGGTGGTTGGTGACAGAGGCTGAAGCCTTCCCCGTTTCCCGAGTTGAATGGAAGGGTGCTGTCAGAATCATCCGCAGCGCCTTTCCGCCAATCGACCTTTTCGAGGACATCGCTGATCCTGCCGACTGGCCGCTGCTGATCTCGGCGGAGCAGAAAACCAACCCTCGCATCATGACGACGATTGGCAATCTCGACCTGGTGCCAGCCGATCGGCGAGTAGCAGGCAGCGGTGCCTCCTACCTCATGGCACCCTTCACGCACGCCAGTACCGACCGACCAAGCCGCTTTACCGATGGCAGCTTCGGCGTTCTCTACGTCGCCGACAAGCTCGAAACCGCGTTGTTCGAGACAATTCACCATCACGCCCGCTTTATGGCTCGGACGAAGGAAGCGCCTGGGTGGACCTCGCAGTTCCGGGAAATCGTCATGTCAGTAGATGCTGACCTCAGTGATCTCAGGACGACGAGCGCAGAACCCTTGGCAGCACTGGATCCTGACAGTTATGCCGCATCTCAAGTTCTGGCTGCGTCCCTCAAAAGCGCAGGTTCGGACGGGATTGTTTACATCAGCGTTCGCAATCCGGGCGGTGAAAGTGTTGCTCTCTTCTATCCTGATTGCGCGTTGGACCCTGTGCAGGGACGGCACCTCGACTATCACTGGGATGGTGCGTGCGTTGATCTGGTGCGTGATGCTGGATCGGGGGCTGTTTTCCGTATCGTCGAGTTGCCCGTAAACCAAAGATCATTCTAAATAACAGTGGTATAATCTGAAATACGGCGATCGGATCGAGGAATATTCAACCCTCCAAGCAGCAGCCTTGGCCTGGTCGTTTCTCCCAGCCCCTTCAGCGTGAATGACCCGGTGCCAGGCGGTTCAACCCGCATGGTCGAGCCCGATCCCTGCTGCCATTTGCCGCAGCGGGCGGGTCACCTCACCCCGGCATTGAGCCAGCTCTGCGGGCGGACAGAAGGGGTCTTCAAACAAATACCGGGGATTTCGCTGACTCGCGCGCAATCCTCGTAGACTGCATCCCACCAGTCGCGATGAGGCCCGAGTGCGCGATACCAGCTGCGCGCCATCTCCTTGGGGTCCGGTCCTTGGCCTGCATTGCCCCGTTGCGCTTTTCTATCAGGCGTTCTCCATCCGGCCCCGTGCAGAGGCGTACTGGCTGTTGGCTTCTGTCAAAGTGGCGCAAGTACCCAGTAATGTCGGGGGCATGTTGACGAAGACGTTCTCGTATTGCCCCGGCCCGATCCGGTAGGTTTCGTGGTAGACGCCCACGGTGCCATCGTTTCCGATCAGGCGGTTGAAATCAGCCCAGGCTGGAACATGGCTGAGGTCCCTAGCCTTTGCGTAGCTTTCCAGATCCTCGAAAGATCGCCAGTACTGGATCAGCACAATGGTGAGCCCAAACCAAGTCTTTCCCCCAAGGAAACCCAGCTCCGGCCGTAGCGAAAGTTCGCTAATCATACCTGCCATCGCTCTGATTAGCGGAAGCCAGCGATGGATCTTCCACCACTGGTTGATCCGCATCCCGATGATTAACACCACGAAATCCCCTTCGGTGCGCGCTGTCCAGCGGCCACGCATTACTCTGCTCATGCCGATCCCTTCTCCGGCCCCCGGCCTGTTGTGTCTATTCGAAGCACCGTGCCGATCTGTCGCAACGCATGAGCCACGAAATCGGCGCGGACCGCGGCCGCAAGGTCCAGCGTTGCGATCGCATCCGTGCGCAGCAGGCTGACCACCCCGTGCAGGCTGGACCAGGCAAACAGCGCTTCGCGATCAATCGCCTCGCGGTCTGGTTGCTCCCCGCGAGCCTCGAACAGCCGTTTTAGCGAATCCCGCAACACATTGAACGCATCGCGGGCGCCCCGCATCATGTCGGGGTGGCCCGCCGGATCGGGCAGCGTGCCACCAAAGATCAGGCGGTATTTGAGCGGTTCGGAAAAAGCGAATTGCACATAGGCAAAACCCATAGCGAGCGCATCGGCGGCTGGATCAGCGGTTTGCGGCGGGCTGCGCAGCGCCTGCGCAAAATCGGCAAAGGCCCGTCGGACGATTTCGGCCAGCAGATGGTCGCGGCTGGCGAAATGGCGATAGGGTGCCTGATGCGACACCCCGATCCGGCGCGCAACTTCGCGGATGCTGAGTTTCTCCACCCCCGCCGCACTGATTATCACCAGCGCCTCGGCCAGGCAGGCCTCGCGCAAATCAAGGCCTGCCCCGGATTCCGCCCGCACCATCATTTCGCAAGGGCGATCTTGAGACGCGTGGCCTTGCCACGCACGACGGTGAATATCGCTTCGTCGTAGCGTGGCGCGCGCAGGGCATGGCGGATGTTATTCGACACCCCCCACGGCTGGCGCGGGCGGCCCAGAAGATCGCGCGTCACGTCATCCTGCCCCTTGGGAAGGATGGCCGCGACCAGTGCATAGCTGCCCGGCACCAGATTCCGGAAGACGCAGGCGGTACCGTCGGCGCTTCGCCCGCTACGGACCTCGCCGGCAGTGCCCTTGCCGAATGGGAAGTTCCTGGGGCTGTCGTACAAACGGCATGCGACCTCGCCCGGAACATCCCGCGCACCGGAAACCGTCACGACCACATCTTCAGCGAGAGCCGGTGAGGCTGCCAGCACGGCCAAACATGGCACGGCAAAAATCCTGAAAGGAAGGCATGACATCGGGATCTGGTCCTGCGTTGACAGTGTCTACTACTTACGCGGTCAGTTGACACTGTCAACAATCAACGTGCATCATCCTGCCTTCCACCCCTGCCGTCTCATGAGATCCCGATGTCAGACATGTCACATACCGCGCCGTCCTGCCGGATCGCATCCCGCGCCGACAAGGAGGCCGTGGTCGCAACCCTGGCCGAAGCCTTTCAGCACGAACCAGCGTTCTCGTTCATCCTGCCCGATCCTGCAGTCCGCCGGCGAGCATTGCGGCGCGCCTTCAGGATCATCTTTGCCGAAGACATCAAGGCAGGAGCCATCATGATGACGTCGCACGCCGAGGCCGTCACTGCATGGCGCAGCCCTGCGCAGATGCACGAAGGCCGGTGGGAGGCGATCCGAACACGGCTACCCTATCTGCTCGCTTTCGGCACGGCGATCGGGCGTGCGGCGCAGGTTGCAGCACTCATCAAGGCGCACCTGCCGGCTGAAGGCTGCTGGTATCTGCATTATGCCGGATCTCATTCCGATCACCGGGGCAAGGGCTTTGGCAGCGCTGCGATCCGGGCAGGTGTTGCGCGCGCGGATGCCGAGCGGGCGATATGCTGGCTGGAAACCGCAGACGCGGCGAACCTTGCGATCTATCGTGCTCTTGGCTTTGAAGTGGCCTGCACATGGCATGTTCCCGGCGGACCGCAATTCTGGGGCATGATGAGGCCGCCGCGCTGATTGCTCTCACTCAGCCGTATGGCCGGTTCAGCCGAGGCTTGCGTTCCGGCTTTGCGCCGTTGTGGTCTCGGGAACTCCCGGATCAGCTCCCTGGCAGACTTCGACCCGGTTGCGGCCCGCCTGCTTGGCGCGATACATCGCCTGATCTGCATCGCCGATACATTGATGCAACTCGGTGTCCGGTGCCCAGCACGCCACGCCGAACGAGCCCGATAGCGCAAGTTCTGCTGGCCATGCGGGATCGGTCAGAGCGGCAAGCTTTGCCCGAAGCCGTTCAGCAAGCTGTACCGCCAGTGGCAACGCGCAATCGGGCAGCAACAGCAAGAACTCTTCCCCGCCCCAGCGTGCAACGGCCCCGTCGCCCCGCCCCAGAACGTGGGTCGGTCCCATGCATTCGACAATCAACCGGGCAGAGTGTTGCAGTACGCTGTCGCCTGTGGCGTGGCCAAAACGATCATTGATCGATTTGAAATGATCGAGATCGATCAGGACAAGGCAGATCGGATCGTTTTGGCGCACGCATTTTAGGGCACCGGCCACCGCCTCGAAGGCACGCCGGTTATAAAGGCCGGTCAAGCTGTCACGATTGGCGAGAAACTCCGCCTTCTCGAGAGCGCTCGACAGTTCCTGTGCCAAATGGTCCTTTTCCAGCTGGACCCGAACATGCGATCGGTCCTGTCGATAGACGGCACAAGCCATGCCCCAGAGCGCGGGGCCAAGCGCCAGCGTCGCGATCAACGGTATTGGGCCGATCACACCAGCGTAGAAAATGGTCTGCGGCAGCAGGCAAAACATCACTCCGCCGAGAAAATGTACAAATCCGTGCCACCGGGTCGCGATAGCCATGCTGGTAACCGCCACAGAAGCGATGATGATCACGCAAACGAAAGTGGAATTGATGTTCTTGCCAAGCGTTGTCACGACCGGCAGCATCAACCCTGCCCACAAGCCTCCGGAACAGAAGGCCAGACCATTATAGGCTCGCCATGACCAGGTTTCGGCAGGCGGGTTTTCGGACTGCCGCAAGAGCCGGGTGACGAGGAACATCGCCGCAAGACACAGCACATTCAACCCGATCAGCGCTGCGGTGAGCCGCCAGTCGGGCAAGGACAGGCTGAACATGCCTATCAGCACAAGCGGGATGATGTTGACGGACTGCCAGTTGGCAATGCCGTCGAGGAAGTGCCGCTGCGACAGCAACTCGATTCTGTCTTCCCACGAATCGACTTCAGCCGGACCGATTCCGGCGGCGGGCAAAAGCAAGGAGGTAGCAACCTTCATCGGCAGAATCCCGTGTGCATTGCTGGCTGGTGAAGACTTAGCATCAGAAGGTTAATGATGGGTCGAAGTGTTCCTTTCGTTAACAAGCCTTGCGGCATTGGGGGCGACCGGGCTGAGGCAATGTGATTCCTGGCGATGTCGAAATCACTAGGCCTCGCGTCCGCGCCGCCGATTGCGCATCCGCGAGGCGACGATGAACCTGGCTTCCGCGACGGCTACCCAAGCACGAGCTCAGAAGCAGATTTGTCCTGCGAACCAATGGTATGCGGTAGGAAAAGAATTTCCGGTGCTGGCGGAATCGCTGCAATAGCGGTCTTAGCAGTCTTAGGCGTAGGTCGATCTGCCGTGAACTACCGACTGTGAGTGCAAAGCCGCGATGAAATGCACGGCAGCAATCCAAGAGCAGTGGCCTTCCTGCCGCCCATTCTTCAAATGTGGCCATATCGATCTTCTTCGGGCGCAAGCTGAGTTGGGATTGCGCGCATCACGTCGATTCAGAGCAGGGAAAAGAACCGCAGTGACAACAGGAGCAGTTGAACTGCTTAGCGCGACGTGCGCGGCTTCAATCGCGCGATATGCACCGTAGATTGCCGGTTGAGCCTGGGCGAATTGGTTTCCAGCCAGTTTTCCGCAAACGTATCACGCTTGCGGACATGGTCAGCAAAATCACGACATAGCCGCGTAATGCCGCCGATGATCGCGCCCGATTCGAGATAGACAATATCTTCGCCCAGATCCTCGTTGAGCTCGCTCAACGCGATCATGAAGATTTGCATCAGCTTGTTATCGGCACAGTGCTCTGCAAACTCGGGCGACCCCATCGGCACGACCGCCAACAAGGCGACCGGATCACAATTTGTCGCCTCGGCAAAGCGTACAAGGCGGTCATATGTCATCTTGCCCTGACCCGCCTCGAAATGCTCGTAGGATCGCAAGGGCATGTCCATGGCACGCGCAACCTCGGAGCTTCTCATCCGGCGCGACTTTCGGATACGTCGCATCGCCGTCGCAATGAGAGCGTTGTCGGAGGAACTCTCTGCTGCTTTTTCTGCCATCTGCGCACCCGCCTTGCATGACGAGCCGGTTGACCGGCCACTGAAGTCAAGCAACAATGCTATCTTTTTGCACTGATTTTGCAAAGTCACAAATAATCCGCAAAAATCCGGAACGAGAACGGCGGCTTATCCCGAAAAGGCGCATATTTGGGGTCAAAAATACGCAGATATGGCGCGAATCTGTTCACATCGTAGCTTACAGTATCAATCATCAGTACAGTTTTGATGGTCGATGGGGGAATTCCCATTTAGCTTATCAACAATGATGCATTCTGTTCCATCCAATTGAACGGAGGTGCATTTTGCTGGAAAAGAACCATGCTTTCGAAAAGGCCTATGCCGCCCTCTACTACAACTTGCGTGTCGGCAGCATTCCGCCTGGAACCAGGATCCAGGCTGCAGATCTGGTGTCGCAGCTGAAGATCAGTGCCACGCCTGTCCGTGAAGCGCTTTCGCGGCTGGCTGGCCAAGGGCTGCTGATCGATCGACCTGCCATCGGGTATTTCGTTCCCGCAATCGACCCGGTCGATCTGCAGCATTGCTATGCGCTTGCCTCCATGTTGGCGCTGTCTGCGTGCAGGAATTTTGACCTCACCTGGCCAGAAAAGGCGGCCGATCAGGATGGGCAGTCTCTGGAATACCAGGGAGCTGGCGAACTTCTTCGCTCGATCGCGTTTCTGACGCCAAACACCGCGCTGCAGCACGTTGCGTCCTATTTGGATGACCGATTGGCCAGGCTTGTACCGGTTGAAATGGCACTTTTCCGTGAGGTCGATGCGTCGCAGGGCACCTTGCGCGATTGGCTCGAAGCCGGAAACCGTCGGTTGTGCACTGACAACATCAGGCGCTTCTACGCACGGAGGATCAACTCCGTGCTGGAGATTGCATCTGCAGCAGGACGGCCGCGTCAAGGCCGGGATAATATATTTTGAATATGCTTTGAGTAGTGCGCCCGTCTGCAGTCTCATGAGACTGCCGCACAAGCGGTGATCCACCAAAGGAGGCTGCAATGAAGAAGGAAACCCGTTCGAAGCTGATCCGTCTGGGCAGTATTCGGCACGACACCAAGGCCATCGTGACAGCTGGCCAGCAGGAAGAATTCCTGCCGATTCTTTCGTACGCGTGATTCCGGGCGGGGCGGCTTTCGGGTCGCCCCGCTTGATCTGCCATGGCCTATGCGCCCGCACCCCATGTGAAGCTTGCCAGTGCCGGTGGCGACCTCGTCATATTCGACATGCTTCAGGACGAATATCTCGCCATTCCGCGGGATAACGCCGCAAATGTCCTGTCCGCCCTTGCCGGCGAGCCTCATGATCACTTTGATCCCGCCCTGATCGAACTCCTGGAAAGCGGGTTGCTCGTGGATGGGAAACAACGCTGGCACCCGCATACAGGGTCGCCTGCTGCCGCCCTGCCCGACCATGTCCTCCCTGCCAGACCACACTCGACGCGGCTTGTGTTCGCCTTCCTGCTCGCTGTGGCCCAGACCTATCTTTCCTACAGGCGGGGCGAAGCCATCACATCCTTGCCCAAAAAGAGAAAGCTCGCATCAGTAGCGCCCGCGCCAGAAACAATGGCTGCGATCATGGCGCAGTTTACGTGGCTTCGAGGCCTTGTCCCAGGCAGCGGGCGATGCCTGATCCAGTCGATGCTCCTGACCCGGTTCCTCGGGCGTCTGGGTATCAGGCCGGAGTTGGTGTTCGGCGTGCGAACGCACCCCTTCGAAGCCCATTGCTGGGTGGAGTGGGACGCACATGTGCTTAACGACAGCCCTGACCATGTCTGCTGGTTTACAGTCATTGCCCGCTTCTGACTCCCCCAGCCTATGCGCCATCATGGCGCAGCGCCCCGACGAGGCCGCGCTCTCGGCGATGGGCGTGTTGGCGGAACGCCTGAAGGACGCGATACCCGACCTTCGCCAGGTGGTGACAGGGAAACAGGCTATCGTACTGGCTCAGCGCCAGGCACCGATCTTGCTTTCAAATGACAAGAGCGTCTTGCTGGTCGGTGATGTCTTTCCGATGTGCGGCGAAGACATTGCCAGCATCGTCCGACCGCTGGTTGCAGAAGACCCCTTTCGCGCCGCCAGAGCGGTGGCCGAGAACCTCTGGGGTCGTTACGCCATGATCTGCGCGAGCAGCAGAACGGGTCTGGCTGCCTGGATGCGCGACCCATCGGGTGCACAAAGGCTATATGCTTGGCATTGCAACCCTCTGATTGTCGTTACCGACGCCCTGCCTCCGGCATTGTTGAAATGCTTGGGTGGACCGCCTGCAATCGACTGGCACCGTGTGTCACAACTGCTGGTTCAAACCGAGCTGTCGGCAAGTTTCAGCGCGTTGCATCAGGTAGACATAGCAGTTCCGGGAACACTTGAGGTCATTCAGAAAAGTGGTGTCGAGCGAACTGCGATCTGGTCGCCGGCGCACCATGCCCAGCCTTCGATCCAAACCCAGCCGCAGGACCTGCCTGCGATCGCAGAGCATTGCATCGAGCACTGGCTATGCAACCACGACAGGGTCACACTGGAACTGTCGGGTGGCCTCGACTCCTCGATTGTCGCAGGCCTCATAGCCAACTCACCCCAACAACCCTTCATCCAGGCGCTCAACATTGCGCCCGATTCTCCAGGCGGCGACGAACGGAGCTATGCGAAGGCGGTCGCTGATAAATGGAGCTTTGGGATGATCGAAACCCGCGTCGCGCCCATTGAGCTTGATTATGTAGGGCTGCTCGACATGCCTTCCACAGTAGAACCGGCAGTCTATGGGCTCGACCTGCTGGCCGATGGCCTGTCGGCACAGATGGCAGACGCCTTCCATGCCACGCGCATTTTCAGTGGACAGGGCGGAGATGCCATATTTTTCCAACCGCATTCCCCGCTCATCGCAGCCGACTACATCCGAGGGCACGGCCCTACTTCGACATTTTTCGGCTTGGTAAATTCCAGCGCTGCTGCAAACAACACATCCATCTGGCAGGTGTTGCAGAGTATATGGAATGCGAAACCGGCCCTGGGGCGCAGATCCATGCCCATCGACCTTGCCGGGCCCATCAGCCGCCTGGCATGGCAGGACGATCCGTTGGTTCATCCATGGATCGGCGAGGGGCTCCATCTGCCTGCTGGCAAGCGCATGCAGATCGCCATGCTCACGAACTGCCTGCTCTTCCATCGGGCCACTCGTACCAGCGATTGGCGACGGCTGGTCCATCCCCTTTTGTCGCAACCGCTTGTCGAAGCGTGCCTGGCTATTCCACTTTGGCAATTGGTGCCCGATTGGCGCGAGCGCGGCTTGGCCAGGGATGTGTTCGGTCATCTGCTGCCTCGGGAAGTTCGTAACCGACGCGGCAAAGGAGAAGCGTCGGGCTTCTATAACCGGGCCATAGCCACCCATCTGACCAGTTTGCGGCCGCTGCTTCTTGATGGCGTGCTGGCCAGCAAAGGACTCATATCACCTGACGGAGTTGCAGCGATGCTCACCGCAGAACACCTTCTTTGGAAAGACGATCACCCCACCATCGGATCACTGATTGCACTCGAACTATGGGCACGCTGCTGGGCCTAGAACAGGCCTTGGCTGGCTGTCTTTTCAGTCGGCAGACTGGACAAAGCCTCCAGATCGAAACGCTTACCTTTGTTGAAATCGATGGCAATCGACCGCGATAAATTGCGGGCCTCGAGAAAAACTCCATTTGAAACGTGGGGCAATGCGCAAACGGCATCTTTTTCAGATTTGGTGTCCGTAACTGTGCCTGACGGGCCGTCCGCCAATAGTCCCCCAGTCTTTCGGTCGAGGCTGGCCTGGGTGCGGGACCTGAGCATTCCGGGTATAATCCCATTTCGGTTCCTGCTCGTGCCAAGTGGACCAGTAGGGCCGTGGTGTTCGTTGAGCCTTTCGCATAACAACGACAAATCCAAATGGATCACTTGCAAGGACCGGGCAGAGAAGTTCGCCATTTCCCGGCTTGCCTCCATGGGACCTCCAGATCCGGCGCTCTACGCGGCACGCTTGGCGACCCATGCTGGACCGGGCGAACTTGATTGCCCAGGAACCCAGCAATATCGCAAAGCGCCGTGTGCCGATTTCCACCAGAGCCATTATGTGATCCCCTTCCCGTCAATGGGCGGCTTGACCAATGGTTCAAATTCTCTCGAAATCTTCAAAACTTGCGGAGCAGCGCGAGGGGCCTTTTCCTCGCGCTGCTCCTGGCACGCTGCATGGGAACGGCCATGCGTGGACCTGAACAGTTAGTATATTTTTTGGCGGCATAGTTGAACCCCACTGATGCAATCTGCAGAGGAAATTCTCAGCTTGTCGGCTATGCATTTTCGCTTGTCGCCGCTGGTCTGAGCCAATGGGTGGCAAACACGCTACCACCGCATTGAAACGCTGCGCTGGCGAGACGGATAAATCCCCCAAGCTGCTTCAATCACTCCCAGATTTCTTATTGCGCATGGCTTGGTGGAAGCTGTCGGCCCAGCCGGGTTTGGTCGCTTGTTCGGCGCGCACCAGGCGTAGCTCGCCATCGGCAACATCGCGGCTGACCGTGCTGCCCGCCGCCACGATGGCATCGCGCCCGATCTTGACGGGCGCGATCAGCGCGCTGTTCGAGCCGATGAACGCGTTTTCGCCGATCACCGTCTGATATTTGAAATAGCCGTCGTAATTGCAGGTGATGGTCCCGGCGCCGATATTGGCCCTGGCACCCACGGTTGCATCGCCCAGATAGGTCAGATGGTTGGCCTTGGCCCCTGCCCCCAGGACCGCGTTCTTGACCTCGACGAAGTTGCCGACGCGTGAGCCTTCTTCCATCTTTGTTCCGGGGCGCAGCCGCGCATACGGGCCCACGATGCAACCGCTCGCGACCGTCGCGCCCTCCAGCTGGCTGAAGGCCTTGATCTCGACCTTGTCGGCGATGCTGACCCCCGGGCCGAACACGACATTGGGATGGATCAAGACATCACGGCCGACCACGGTATCGTGCGCGAACCACACGGTTTCGGGCGCGATCAGTGTCGCGCCATCGTCCATTGCCCGGATGCGGCGGCGTGCCTGCCAGATGCCCTCTGCTTCGGCGAGCTCGGCGCGGCTGTTGATGCCGATGAGCTCGTCGGGATCGGTCTCGACCACCACGGCGCAATTCCCGTCGGCCAGCGCCAGCATGACGATATCGGGCAGGTAATATTCGCCCGCGGCATTGTCGTTGCCAACCCGTTCGAGCAGTGGCCACAGGTCCGAGGTGCGCACGGCGGTGACGCCCGAGTTGCACAACTTCACCGCGCGCTCCTCGGGGCTGGCGTCCTTGAACTCGACCATCTTGGCGATATTGCCGCCATCGTCGGCGATGATCCGGCCATAGGCCTTGGCATCATCGGGCGTGAAGCCGAGCACCGCGACACGCGGGCCGTCCGGGGCGGACAGCCGCTCGGTCAGCCGGCTGATCGTTTCGGGCTTGAGGAAGGGCGTGTCGCCGAAGCAGATGATCGCGACGCCATCAAAATCGCCTAGCGCACCCTTGGCCTGCAGCGCGGCATGGGCCGTGCCCAGTTGTTCGGCCTGATGCGCGATCTCGACACCGCGCGGTGCGACCGATGCCTCCACCTGCTCGCGCCGTGCTCCCACAACGACGACCTGGCGTGCGGCCCCCGCCGCCGTCAGGCTTTCCAGCAGATGATGCAGCATCGGCAGCCCGGCAACAGGGTGTAGCACCTTGTGCAGATCGGACTTCATCCGTGTGCCCTGGCCCGCCGCCAAAATGATTGCAGCCAGCGCCTGCTCACCCATGCCAAAAAACTCCTATCCAATACAATTATCAGGCGACGCTCTCCTGCGGCGCGTCGGCGTTTTTGGACAGGTTTGAGGCAAAGGCAAGCTAACATTGGGGCTGCCCGCGTGATCCTTAGGTAGACCGGAGTTTCCTCCGATATGCTGGCTGTAAAACTGGATTTGCCTGATCTGCCCCCTTCTGAGTGGCCCAATTTCTATTTTAGAATTGGCCACGAAGGAGGAATGGAATGGCGAGGAAGCACAAGCCGGAAGAGATCATCGGCAAGCTGCGTGAAGCGGAGATCGTTCTGGCGCAGGGCGGAACGGTGGCGGATGCGTGCCGCAGGATCGGCGTCACCGAACAAAGCTACTACCGCTGGCGCAAGGAGTATGGCGGCCTGAAAATGGATCAGGCTCGGCGGATGAAGGAACTGGAGAAGGAGAACGCCCGGTTACGCCGAGCAGTATCGGATCTGACGCTGGACAAGCTGATCCTGCAGGAAGCCTCCCGGGGAAACTTCTGAGCCCTGCGCGCCGACGGCGCTGTATCGATCATATCCGGGCAATGATGCCGGTGTCCGAGCGGCGGGTGTGCCGCGTGCTCGGGCAACATCGATCGACACAGCGCAAGGCGCCGCGCGGGGCGGATGACGAAGCTGCGCTGACCGAGGACATCATCGCCTTGGCTCGGCAATACGGTCGCTATGGCTATCGGCGGGTGACGGCTTTGCTGCGAGATGCCGGGTGGCATGTGAACCGCAAACGGGTGGAGCGCATCTGGCGCCGCGAAGGACTCAAGGTGCCGCACAAGCAACCGAAGCGTGGAAGGCTCTGGCTCAACGACGGTTCATGTATCCGTCTGCGGCCGGAGTATCCGGGCCATGTGTGGTCCTACGACTTCGTCGAGGGGCGCACGCATGACGGTCGCAAGTTCCGCATCCTGTCGATCATCGATGAGGCCAGTCGGGAGTGCCTGGCTCTGCCGGTGGCGCGGCGGTTGCGAAGTGAGGACGTTCTGGCAGCTCTCGCCGAGTTGTTCGTCACACGTGGCCCGCCGGCGCACATACGGTCAGATAACGGTCCCGAATTTATTGCCAATGCCGTGCAGGAA
>CALRRI020000035.1:0-37660 GCA_943370475.1 Hydrogenophaga intermedia | reverse complement strand
CCGATCGGAGAAAGAGTGGAAAATGCCACCGCGTGAGTGGTCCATGGCCAAAGCCCAGTTCGCCGTCATCTTCGGTGAGCGCTTCATCAAAGCCATGGCGGCGTAATGTTCAACCGCCCGCCCACACACGGAAATCCTGACAGTCCCCTTCTATCTGGGTGCGCTGCTGACTGCCGGCAGCATTCCGCTTGCGCTGTGGCTCATCCCGGAATCGCCCGGCTGGCTCTATGCCCGCCGACCGCCCAATGCGCTGGAGCGCATCAACCGGGTGCTGACCCGCTTTGGTCTCGCTCGCATGACCGCGCTTCCGGACGTCGTTCCCGGTGCGTCACGGGCGGCACTGCTCGAGATTTTCCGGCCAGCGCTCATCCGCACGACTCTTTTGCTAACCCTTGCCTATCTCACTCACGTCGCAGCGTATTATTACTTCGTCAAATGGGTGCCCAAGCTGATTGTCGACATGGGGTTCGATCCGGGGGCGGCCGCAGGCGTGCTGACCAACGCGATGCTCGGCGGAGCGGTCGGCGGCGGCGTACTGGGGCTGGTGGCCTTGAAGACCGGAATGCGCTGGGCCACAATTGGCGCGCTGGCCGGGGCTTTCGTCATGCTCAACATCTTCGGCATGGCACCTAGAGATCTGCAGTTGCTTGGATGGATTGCGGCGGGAACCGCATTTTTCTCGAACGCCGCTGCAGTCGGCTTCTACGCGCTGCTCGCCATGGCCTTCCCGCCGAACGTCAGGGCGACGGGCACAGGTTTTGGCATCGGCTTCGGGCGGGCAGGGGCCGTTATGGGGCCTGCAGTGGCCGGGATGCTTTTTGCAGGCGGCATGGGGTTGCAGGGTGTCTCGCTGATCATTTCGGCAGGCTCGCTGCTGGCGATTGTGGCAATTTATTTGGTCCGGGCACCGGCGCAGGCGGAGGAACGCTGATGGGGATTTTCACGCACAACTGTGTGGGCACCAACGATATGATTCAGGCCGGTCGCTTCTACGATGCGGCGCTGGCCCCGCTGGGCATCCGCAGACTGGGCGATTTCCTCGATCAGGGGCTGGCCTATGGCGCGCGCGCTGCAGAGTTTCTGGTGCTGAAGCCGCTGGATGGTGCACCCGCCAGCCCGGGCAACGGCATTACGCTCGGCTTCAAGGCTCCGGATCGCGCTTCGGTCGATGCTTTCCATGCCGCAGGGCTGGCAGCGGGCGGTAGCGATGCCGGCACACCCGGTCCGCGCGGCGCAGTGCCTCATGCATATGGTGCCTATCTGTTTGATCCGGATGGCAACAAGATCTGCGCCTATTGCTTCAAGATGCCGCCTGCAGATGGTGCACAGCAAGACGGTTAGCCGACCAACAGTGCATTCCCATTGTCCGCAACCACGACCCCGCGTTCGTTCGCCGAGGTACGAAATCGCACCCGATCACCCTGCTGCCAGATGTGCGTGGCCAATGTGTCGCCGGGGTAGACCGGCGCGGTAAAACGCAGCGCGATTTCGCTTAAGGCTCGGGCTTCGCCACCGGCACAGGCATGGATCAACGCGCGGGCAATCACCCCCATGGTCGATAGCCCGTGCAGGATCGGGCGATCATAGCCTGCCTGTCGGGCTGCTTGGGAATCGATGTGCAACGGATTGCGGTCGCCCGACAGTCGGTAGGTTGCCGCTTGCACGACCGAGGTCGGCAAAGTGATAGCAAGGTCTGGTGTCCGATCGGGCACCGGGGGCAAAGCCTCACCGGGCAGATCGCGTTCCCCACCGAAGCCGCCCGCACCGCGCGCCACCCACGTCTCGGTCGCCTCGGCGATCAGGGTTCCGCCCAGTGTCCTGAGAATCTTGGTCGCGCGGATCAGCGCTGGCTTGCCAGGTCCTTTGTCGGCCACGTCGGTAATTCGCGTCTCGCCATGGACCATCCCTGCGGGATCGAGCGGCTGAAATAGCCGCAGATGCTGTTCTCCGTGCAGGATATTGGGCCAGTCGAGTCCGGATTGCGGGTCCATCGGCCAGAAGCCGGGCGTGCCCAGCACCAGCGCCATTGTCGGCAAAACCTCAAGGTGGCGCTCGAACAGAAAACGGGTCTCGTCGATGTCGGGACGCAGGCCCGCGCCTACCCCCAGCGCATAGATGATGCCATCGCGCGGATCATAGTCATCCCGCGCATCGGGCACCTTGTAGGCAAGCAGCCTGTCGAGATCGAGCGGGCGCGTCATGCAAACAGGGCGCGCCGCAGCGCGTAGACGTTATCCCGTTCCGCCCGCAAGGTGACCGGGGCGTCGCGCGCCATCTTGAAGCCGTGGCAGCAGCCCGGATAGACGATCAGCTCAACCGAAACGCCCGCGCGTGTCAGGCGAGCGGTGTAGCCAAGGCATTCGTCGACAAACAGATCGAGTGATCCCACCCCGATATAGGCTGGTGGCAGACCGCTCAGATCGTCGGCCCGCGCCGCCGAGGCGTAGGGCGACGGATCGCCGTTGCCCAGATAGGCTGCGCGGCAATAGGTGCTGTTTTCAGCCGTCCAGACGAATTCGCCGGTGAACGGGTTTGCAGGGTGGGGCAGCCTATCATCGAGGCGAGGCGCCTCAAGATGCTGGAATGCGATGGGAAATTCGCCGCGATCGCGAGCCATCAGGCAAAGACAAGCGGCCATGGCACCCCCAGCACTTGTCCCGCTGACAGCGATACGCGCCAGATCGATCCCCAGCATTTGCGCCTCTTCGTGCAACCACCCCAGCGCAGCATAGGCGTCGTCCATCGGGCCGGGAAAGGGGGTCTCGGGTGCTAGCCGATAGTCCACTGACAGTATCAGGCACCCAAGCTCGTTCGCCCAGCCCATCAGTTGCGCCAGATCCATTTCCGGTACGCCAAGCACATGGCCACCACCATGAAAATGCAGGATGGCGGGTGTAATCCCTGAGCGCTGTTCAGGCTGGATCTGCAGGCAGCGGATCGTGCGGCCATCCTCGCCGGAATCGATATGGACCTGGGCGACGGTGACCGGAAGATCGGGCAGCGGCTGGGCTGCGACCATCGCTGGCAGGGCCGCGCGGATAAGGGGCAGGGTCTCATCGGAGAGCACCATAGGAACGAAGTTGTCGATCAGTGGCAGCAGCTGCGGATCGACGAGGTGGCGGCTGCGCATCAGGCAAGCCTGCGGTCATCAAGGCCCAGACTGCGACCGATGATCTCCTTCATGATCTCCGAGGTGCCGGCAAAGATGCGGCTGATCCGCGCATCCTGGTACATCCTGCAGATGCGGTACTCTTCCATAAAGCCCGCGCCGCCGTGCAACTGTACGCACGCATCCATCACCTTGGCCTCCAGTTCGCTGGTCAGCAGCTTGGCCGCCGACGCATCCTCTGCACTCAGCGCGTCATCGTTCAGCAACAGCACCGACTGGTCAACATAGCATTGCAGCGCATCGATTTGCGCCTTCATCTCGGCCATCACGAAGCGGCTGTTCTGGAAGGTGCCGATCGGTCGGCCAAAGGCCTTGCGCTCCTTGACATAATCCAGCGTCAGATCGAACGCGACCTGCGTGTTGGCCATGAAGCCGATGGCCGCTACCAGACGTTCGGGAGCCAGAAAACGGGCGAGATATTTGAACCCCATCGTCGGCTCGCCCAGCACATTGGCCTTGGGTACCTTGACATCGTTGAAGAACAATTCAGCAGTATCCTGCGACTTCAACCCCATCTTCTCGAGCCTGCGACCGCGTTCGAAGCCAGGCATCCCGCGCTCGACCAGGAACAAGCCGAGGCCGTGCCTGGCTTGCGGATCGGTGCGCGCTGCAACCACCACCACATCCGAAAGGATACCGTTTGAGATATAGGTCTTCGATCCATTGAGCAGCCAGTGATCGCCCATATCGACCGCATTGGTCTTCATTCCTGCAAGATCGCTGCCTGTACTTGGTTCGGTCATCGCGACAGCGAGGATCGTCTCGCCGGAAACGATGCCGGGCATGAACCGCGCCTTCTGCTCCTCATTGCCCAGGGTGGCGATATAGGGCGCGACCAGATCATTGTGCAGGTTGATGTAGAAGCCGATGTCGCCGTGGCGCATGTTCTCTTCGATGATGATCTGCTCGAAGCGGAAATCGTCGATACCGGCACCGCCATAGGCCTCGTCCGCCCAGGTGCACAAAAAGCCATTGGCGCCCGCCTTCAGGTAAGCCTCACGGTCGACCTGGCCCGCCTTGCGCCAGCGGTCTGCATGTGGGCCGATTTCTGTCTGCATGAATTTGCGGACAGAATCGCGGAACTGTTCGTGCTCGGGTTCGAAGATGGTACGGCGCATCGCAGTTCCTTTCGTTCAGTAAAAGCCCTGGCCGCTCGCAGCCCGCGCGCGCAACCAGGCCGACGGCGCAAACCGTGGTCCCAGCTGCTGCGCCAGCCGGTCGCACTCGCGCACGAAGGTCGCGGTTCCGACCGTGTCGATGTACGACAGCGTGCCCCCGGTCCAGGCTGGGAAGCCCCAGCCGTAGACGGCTCCCAGATCGCCGTCTTCGGATGTCTCGATCACGTTTTCCTCAAGGCAGCGCGCCGTCTCGATCGCCTGGGCATACAGGAAGCGCTGCTTCAGCTGCTCGACGTCATAGCTGGGGCTGGCCGGGAATATCTCGGCGAGCCCCTTCCAGAGGTGCTTGCCGCCCTCGGCCGGATAGTCATAAAAGCCCGCTGCCGCCTTCTTGCCCGAGCGGCCATGCTGCTTCATCGTGCGCAGCACCCCGACACCGGCCGGAAGCACATAGCTTTCCCCGACCTGTTCGATCGCCTGGTCGACGATCTTCAACGGCAGATCGAAGGTCAGTTCATCCAAAAGAGCAAGCGGCCCGACCGGCATGCCGACCGCCTTTGCCGCATTCTCGATCACCGCCGGTGGGACGCCTTCGGCCAGCATCGCGGCACCTTCGTGGATCAGCGTCTGGAACACCCGGCTGGTGTAGAAACCGCGGCTGTCGTTGACCACAATCGGCGTCTTGCGCAACTTGGCGACGAAATCGAGCGCCACCGCCAGCGTCGCCGGGCTGGTCTTTTCGCCCTTTATGATTTCCACCAGCCCCATCCGTTCGACCGGCGAGAAGAAGTGCAGCCCGATGAACTGGTCGGGGCGGGCCGATGCCTCCGCCAGCCCGGTGATCGGCAGCGTCGATGTGTTGGATGCATAGACGGCTGTTGCAGGCATCACCGCTTCCGCCTTGCGGGTGGTTTCCGCCTTGATGGTGATGTCCTCGAACACTGCCTCGATGATGAGGTCGCATCCCGCGAGATGCGCGAAGTCGTCGGTGGGGGTAATGCGTGCCAGTGTCCCGTCAGCCTTGTCCTGCGTCATCGATCCGCGTGCGACAAGCTTGCCAAGCGCGGTTTGCGAATAGGCCTTGCCCTTCGTCGCCGTTTCCACATCGCGGTCGATCAGGATAACGTCGCATCCGGCTTGCGCCGATACCAGGGCGATCCCAGCGCCCATCATGCCCGCACCCAGAACGCCGATCTTGCTGAATTCGGTCTTCGCGATCCCTTTGGGTCTGCGCGCGCCGCGTTCGGCTGCACCCTTCGACAGGAAAGTGGTGCGGATGATGTTGCGCGATACTGCATTGGTGAGCAGCTTGGCGAAATACTTCGATTCGACCGAAAGTGCCTTGTCGAACGGCAGGATCGACCCTTCGTAGATGCACGACAGGATCGCGACCGGGGCCGGCATGTTATAGCCCGCCTTGGTGATCGATCCGGCGGCGAACATCATGCTGGAAGAATATTCGGGCACGATCAGTCCGCGCGCCTCGGGCATCGCATAGCCATTGACGTCCCACGGCTTGACCGGATCTGGGCTGGTGGTCAGCCAAGCGCGTGCCGTGCCTTCCATCCGGTCGGCCGCGACCACCGCATCGATGATGCCGAGCTTGAACGCCTCGCTGCCCGAAACCGCCCGCCCGCTGAGCAGCAGGTCCATCGAAGCCTGCACGCCGGCCAGCCGAAGCATCCGCTGGGTTCCGCCCGAGCCCGGCAGCAGCCCGACATTGACCTCAGGCAGACCGACCACGGCGCGCGGATCATCGACCAGAATGCGGTAATGGCAGGCCAGCGCCAGCTCAAAGCCACCGCCCAGCGCCAGACCATTGATCACTGCCACCCAGGGCTTGCCGCAGGTTTCGATCGCGCGGTGCATGCCGCTGGCTTTCTGACTGAATTCGAAGGCCTGTTTCAACGTCAGCGTCGCATGGCCCTGCACCAGTTGCTTGAGGTCCGCGCCCGCCATGAAGGCCGGCTTGCCCGACGTCAGGATGACGCCCTTGATCGTCTCGTCTGCGGTGATGTGCGCAATGGCGTCGAGCATTTCGGCGATGAAGGCATCGGAGACGAGGTTCATCGATTCATCGGCATTGTCCATGACAAGCGTGGCTAAGCCGTCATCGGCCCTGATGATCTTGAGATGTCGCATATCGGGTATCCTGAAAAAGGTAACGCGTCAGACGCGTTCGATGATGGTGGCGGTGCCCAGGCCATTGGCGGCGCACAACGTGATCAGCCCGGTCTGCTTGCCGGTGCGCTCAAGTTCGTCGAGAACCGTGCCGGTGATCATTGCGCCGGTGGCTCCCAGCGGGTGACCCATCGCAATCGCCCCACCGCAAACGTTGACCTTGTCGTGCGGGATATCGAGCACCCGCATGTAGCGCAGCACGACGCTGGCAAACGCCTCGTTGAGTTCGAACAGGTCAATGTCCGCCACGCTCATCCCTGCGTTCTTCAACGCCTTCAAAGTTACGTCTGCAGGCGCGGTCAGCATGATCGTGGGTTCAGAACCCATCGATGCGTATGTCCGGATGCGCGCCCGTGGCTTCAGCCCGGCGCGCTCGCCGAACGCCTTCGATCCTACCATCACCACGCCCGATCCATCGACAATGCCAGAGCTGTTGCCGCCGTGGTGGACGTAATTCAGTTCCTCGATCTCGGGATAGCGCGCCTTGGCAATGTTGGCGAAGCCGCCCTTGCCCATACCCTCGAACGCCGGCTTGAGCCGACCGAGGCTCTCAGCCGTGGTGCCGGGGCGCATGTGTTCGTCATGATCGAGCAGCACCTCGCCGATCCCGTCCTTGACCGGAACGATCGCGCCAGCAAAGCGGCCTTTCTCCCAGCTCTGTGCTGCGCGGCGCTGGCTCTCGGCGGCATAGGCATCCACATCGCTGCGGCTGAAACCGTCGAGCGTCGCGATCATGTCGGCGCCGATACCCTGCGGGGCGTAGTAATTGTGATAGGCAACCGCCGGATCCGACGTCCAGGCGCCGCTGTCATAGCCCATGACCGTACGGCTCATGCTCTCCACTCCGCCGCCGATCCCGGCCTCCATCACGCCTGCGTGCACCTGCGCTGCGATCAAGTTGACGGCATCAAGGCCCGATGCGCAGAAACGGTGTACCTGCTGTCCGCCAACCGACTGGGCATAGTCAGCGTTGAGCACAGCGGCGCGGGCCAGAACCCCGCCCTGCTCGCCCACAGGCTGGGCGGTGCCAATGATGACATCGTCCAGCAGCGCAGTGTCCAGGCTGTTGCGTTCACGCAACGCCTCAAGCAATTGCGTGACCATCTCAACCGAGGTGACTTCGTGCAGCGCGCCGTCGGGACGGCCCTTGCCGCGCGGAGTGCGTACGTGATCGTAGATATAGGCTTCCATAAGCCGCTCCTTGCCAGTGACCTTCACAGTCGGGGACTGGCCCCTTCTCCGCAGCAATGACCCGCTGCGAACACCTATCTACGGGAAGGGAAGTGGCTGGCGTGCGGAGGTGGCATCAGGCCGCTGAGGCTTACGTTCGCGGAAACCAAAACAGGCCGGGCAAGCTGCCCGGCCTGTCTGGACGTTTGTTGGGATGTCGCCGATCTTGCCAGCAACCGGACTTACCAGCGGAATGTTGCAGTCATCCCATACGTTCCCGGTTCACCAGCGTTGGTGGCGGTAAAGCCCAGCTGGTTATAGCTGTTGAACAGGTTCTGTGCGTAGCGCGTACCGAAGATATTGCGTCCCCACAGCGCTATTTCGATATTCGGGTCTTCGATCTCGAACGTCAGGCGACCGTTGAAGATGCCATAGCCCGGCAGCGTACCGAACGCATTGGCAATGGCTGCATCGGCCAGCCTCGTCGTCCTCTGTGCCGCAGTAAGCGCAGGGTTGGTCAGATCCGCTGTTTCCTGGCCGAAGTTGCGGGCAGAAATATACGCATAATCAAGGTGCGCGACAAACTTGCCGATTCCGGTTTCGATTTCCTGGGTGGCCCCTGCGGTGAAGGTCCATTTCGGGGTCTGTGCCACCACTTCGTCGCTACGATCGAACAGGCCATTGGTGCCGATATCGATGAAGCTGCCGTTCTGGTAGCTCGCCTTCAATCGCGACACCGATGCCATCAGCTCCATGCCCTGCCAGGGCCGTGCCTTGGTTTCAAGCTCAAGCCCGTAAGCCCGGATGTTACCGGAGTTCTGCGCGAACTGCGTGATGCTGCCGTTGACGATCCCGTTGACGATGTTCTGTGCACCATTGCGCCAGACATGGAAGACGGCGAGATTGGTCTGCAGCCGGTTGTCGAGGAACTCAGCCTTCATGCCAGCTTCGATGTCGCGGACATCTTCTGGTGAAAAGGCTTCTGCCCCTACCGGCGTCGGACGTGTGTTGAAACCGCCGGAAAGCGAAGCTCCTCCAGTGCGCGCATAAAGCAGGATGTCGTCGTTTGCCTGGTAGTCGAGGCTGAACGTCCATGCAGGATAGCTGAAGCTTGCTTCTTGCGGGAAAGCGCAAGCCGCTGGTGGCGTTGTGCCTGCAGTCGTGCCAACTCGGCAGGTGTTGGGCTGTATGACAATAACACGCCCGCCGGCAAACACCGGTTCAGGCACACCACGGATGTTGTTGACCCCGCGGCCGACCGCACTGCGCTTGTCCCAGGTGTAGCGGAAACCGGCAGTTGCCCTCAGCTTGTCGGTGATGTCGTAGTTGACCTGTGCGAACAGTGCCGTCGATTTGGAGACGAAATCGGTAAGGTTACGCCCCGATGGCGCAAGGTTGAGGCCGCCGAGCGCGGGTACGCTGTAAAGTGCAAACGAGTCCGAGCGCTCATTGCCTTCTTCCCGGAAATAATAGGCTCCGACGATCCAGTCGAGGTTGCCGATTGCACCCGAGAGCTGCAGTTCCTGGCTGAACTGGTCCTGCAGATAGGCAGAGTTGAAGGCGATGGCCCCTGCGGGGGTGCCATCAAGGTCGAGGGTGTTGGCCGAATCGGCCTTGCGATAGGCGGTAATCGACTTGAGATTGATTTCGCCGAGCTCGACATCGAGCGTTCCGGCAAAACCATAGGCCTTGTTGCGGTTCAGCGGCGTATCGATATTGGCATTGCCCGTGCGCGGGTTTCCGAAATTGTTATAGTAATTTTGCCTGTTCTGCAGAAAGTTGGGCGAGAACTGACCTGGGAACAATGTCGCCAGAGGGCCGGTCGGCTTCACGGCAATCAACGCGTTCAAGGTGCCGTTGTCGTTCGATTTCACGTAATCTGCCGACAGCGTTAGCGTCAGCGGCAGGCTAGTCGGAGCCCAGCGCAAGGTCGCGCGGGTCGCAACGTCCGACTCAAGGTCGCCAATTGGGCGGCCCGTGGGAACGTTGATCCCGAAGCCGCCGCGCTCAGCGTAGCGACCTGCGACACGCAACGAAAGCTCTTCACCTGCCAGCGGGATCGTGGCCGCTGCCTCAATCTGGCGGGCTTTATAGTTGCCGACCGTTCCCTTGACGTAGCCCGAGAATTCTCCGTCGGGCTGCGTGGTGGTGAACTGGACCGCGCCTCCGGTCGTGTTACGACCGAACAGCGTGCCCTGAGTTCCGCGCAGCACCTGGATATTGGCAACATCGAGAACGCCGACGTTGCTCGAGATCGGACGACCCAGATAGACGCCATCGACATAGATGCCGACCGCCGAGTCCGAGACCGAGTTCGGGCTATTCTGCGCATTGCCGCGAATGGCGAACGTGACGATGGCCGAAGGTCCTGTTCCCGCGCCGCGCGTCAAAAGACCGGGAGCGACACGCTGGATGTCCTGCACCATCACGATCTGCTGGGTTTCGATCCCTTCGGCCGAAAGCGCCGTCACCGCCAGTGGCGTGGACTGAAGGTCTTCTTCGACCTTGCGGGCTGTGACGACAATCGTCTCAAAGCCTTGTGACGAAGCCTGTTCTCCCTGGGCATCCTGTGCCATCGCCGGCGCTGCCAACACTGGCAGCGCTGAAGCAGAACATGCGAGTACCAGTTTCAAGCTAGAAATTTTCATGATCATCCTCCCCGTCGTTTTTCCGGTTGACCGTCTTTGCGGGTCCGGCCTTGATCTTTGTGCAAATATATAGCCGTTGGAGGTCGCGTTCCTATCCAGCGATAGGCAGATGGGCTGGCTCCGCGTTTTTGGCTGGAACCGTGGTGTGTGACTGCGAGGTCGTGTTGACGATTGTCGGGAGGATTTGCACGCGATCGTAACCAGGCTTCAGGCAACCAAAGTCAAATGGCCTTGGCAGGCGTTGGCCTGATCCACGTCGAGGCTGCCACAGCTCTACTCCCAGACTGTGGGCAATGCCATTCATTCAATTGGGCAACCGGGCTGGCCATTGGTTTTGCCGGCAATGCTGGTGATCGTGGGGTCGAGCTATGCACAGTCGGTCGCATCCACAGCGGCAAATAAAATTCTCCGGGGTCACCGTGAGGGTCATTCAAATGATATTAGAGAATTAAAAATCTTAATATCATATGTTTAGGGCTTTTCTATGAATCCCACCCTCTCCGCCAGGTCATAGGCTCATAGCCCCGGTAAACCTGCCAATCTTGATCAAAGGCCGGATGAGCTGTGGCTCAGGTCGTCGGTCAGATGATGCAGGCTGGGGCTCGGCGTACGGAATATCGCAGCAGGCGTCGGTGCCAGACAAGGCAGGGCGTGCGAGGACACCGCCTGTAAAGCGTCACAGATCATCGCCGATCCAGATGCTGTGACTATCGATCATGATCCGTGTGACCGCGCGTAACGCTTCGGTTCGGGCGACTACTTCGGCGCGGAACATGTCCTGCGTCTGGCGTTCGGCAAGCAGCAGGTCGGCAAGGTCGATCGCGCCCAGATCATAGCCGCGCCGCATCTTGAGGACCGCATCGACCTGCGCCTTGGCGCCCTCTCGGCTGCGTTGCCATGCCTGCCAGGCAGCGCTGGCGTTGACCAGATCGCCATCAGCCATTTCCTGAACATCAAAGCCGACAGCAGCAGCTTCGGCGGCAACGGCTGCGGCCTCGCTCGCCGCCCGGTCCGCGATCGCGCTGCGGTGGCTGCCACCCAGCGGGATCGTGGCAATCAGGCCAAGGCCGGTTTCCATGCCATCGCGTTCGCTGAAGGCCCGCACGCCTATCGTGGGATCGGCAAACCGGTCACGCCGCGCGCGATCGGCCAGAGCCTGTTGCCGGTCTGCCTCTGCCCGTGCCGCAAAAATCTCATGGCTGCGCTCGATCACCAGATCGCGCAGCACCGGAAGACCTGTCTGCGGCATTTCGGGCAGCGGAAGGTCCTGCGCTGTCTGTGGCAGGACGAGGCTGGGAAACTGCGATGTCAGCCGCGCACGTGCCAGTGCCGCGCGGCCTGTCGCCTGCTCCACCTGCAACCGCGCCGCACCCAAGGCCGCTGCGGCCTGATCGACTTCCAGCGGGGACGCATCACGCAGCTCGGCGCGGCGCTTGACGCTGGCCAGCGATCGTTCGAGATTGTCCGACGCCTGCCGGTCGATCGCGGCTTCGGCGGTGGCTCCCAACCAGCTCCACCACAAGTCTGCCAGCAGAAGTGCGGCCTGGTGTTTTGCATCCTCCATCCGGTTCTGCGCCGCCACCAGACCGAACTCGCCGGCCTTGCGGTCCAGCGCCGCCTTGCCTGGCAACCGGACCGGGCGGCTGATCGAGGCATCGAACTCGGTGAATCGGCCTTCGCGATCGACAGACCGCTGCATCACGCTGGCGGACAGCGAAAACTCCTGTGTTCCGGCCCGCAGCGCCCGGCCATCGGCGCGCGCCACCTCGACCCGGGCCTTGGCCGCCAGCACCATCGGATGCTCGTCGAGCGCGATCTGCACCTGCGGATCGGAGGGCAGTCCGGGTTGGGCCAGCGCCGAAGCCGAAGTGCCGAGTAAAGCGACGGCGGCGATCAGCGAGCGGATCATGCCGGTTCTCCCTCAGTCAGCGCATGATCGCCCGCCTCGCGCTCCGCGCGGCTTTCGCCAAAGCGTTCGTACAGGATCGGCAGCAGGATGAGGGTGAGCAGGGTCGCGCTGATCAGCCCGCCGATCACCACGATGGCCAGTGGCCGCTGGATTTCAGACCCTGGGCCGCTGGCAAAGAGCAGCGGCACCAACCCGAATGCGGCGATGGTTGCGGTCATCAGCACCGGCCGCAGGCGGCGCGCTGCACCCTGCCGCACCGCTTGCGCCAGCGTCAGCCCGGTCTCGCGCAACTGGCGGAAGCAGGTGACCATCACCAGCCCGTTCAAGACCGCAATGCCCAGCAAAGCGATGAACCCCACAGACGCGGGGACCGACAGGTACTCGCCAGACACGGCGAGCGAAACCATGCCGCCCACCATCGCAAACGGAATGTTGACAAGGATCAGCAGCGATGACCGCACCGAAGACAGCGTGGCGTAGAGGACGAGGAAGATCAGTACGAGCGAGATCGGCAGGACCACCATCAGCCGCGCTGAAGCGCGCTGCTGGTTCTCGAACTGCCCGCCCCATACCAGCCGATAGCCCTGCGGCAGCTTCACGTTCTCCTCGATGTCGCGCCTGGCATCATCGACATAGCCGACCAGATCGCGTCCGCCGACAAAGGCCTGCACCATTGCAAAGCGCGATCCGTTCTCGTGCTCCAGCTTCACCGGGCCCGCCACCTGCGCGACGTGTGCGACATCGCTGGCGCGCACCAGCTGCCCGCTGGGGGAGCGATACATCTGGTCCGCGAACGCCTCAGGGCTCATGCCCTCGCTGCCCTGGCCCTTGATCATCACCGGAATGCGGCGGTTGCCCTCCGTCACCGAACCGGCGCGGACCCCTTCGACGCTGGCACGCATCATGTCCTGCAGCATATCCACCGGCATTCCGGCGCGGCCAGCCGCCATGCGATCCATATCGAGCTGCAGATAATCCACGGTATCATTGGCCACGGTCATCGCCTCGGTGGTGCCCTCGATCTTTTCCAGCCGCCCCTGGATCTCGCCCGCCAGCCGCGACAGTTCCTGAAGGTCCGGCCCGAACAGCCTGATGACCAGATCGCCGCGCGCGCCGGTCAGCATCTCGGAAATGCGCATCTCGATCGGCTGGGTGAAGCTGGGCTCGATCCCGGGAAAGTCCTGCATCACCGTGCGGATCTGGTCGGTCAGCCACGCCTTGTCATCCACGCGCCATGTGTCGCGGGGTTTCAATGCCAGGAAGCTGTCGGTCTCGTTGGGGCTCATCGGATCGAGCCCAAGTTCGTCGCTGCCGACGCGCGCGATCACTGCCTCGATCTCGGGCACATCTTCCAGCAGAGCCCGCTGCACCTTCAGATCGCCTGCAGTGCTGTGGTCAAGGCCGATGCTGGGCAGCTTGGTCAGCTGGACGATGATCGAGCCTTCATCCATGGTGGGCAGAAAGGTCTTGCCCGTGACAGCATAGGCTCCGCCTGCCAGCAGCAGCGCAACGCCGGCACCGATGAACACGCGCGGCTTGTGCGCGAACGATGCATCGAGCAGCCGCTCGTAGCGCGGGGAAAGCTGGCGCATCAGCCAGGGTTCGTGATGGCCCTCGGTGCGTTTCAGACCGAAATAGGCGAGCACCGGTACCAGGGTCAGCGACAGGACCAGCGCCGACATCAGCGACAGCACGATGGTCATCGCGACAGGCGCGAACAGCTTGCCCTCCAGCCCTTCGAGCGTGAGCAGCGGCAGAAAGACGAGCGCGATGATCGCCATGCCGGAGGCCACCGGGGTAGCGACCTCAGCGGTGGCGACAAACACGCAATTGAGCTTGCTGGCACCCTTGTGACGCGCATCGGACAGTCGCTCGACAACGTTTTCGACCACCACCACCGCGCCATCGACCAGCATGCCGACCGCGATCGCCAGACCACCCAGGCTCATCAGATTTGCCGTCAGGCCGATGGCGCGCATGCAGATGAAGGTCATCAGCGCCGCCATCGGCAAAGCGAGTGCGACGATCACCGAGGCGCGGATATCGCCCAGAAACAGCAGCAGCAGGATGACGACCAGCACGATCGCTTCGAGCAGCGCATCTTCCACCGTACCCACGGCGCGGCCGATCAGGTCGGACCGGTCGTAGAAGGGCGCGATCGTGACGCCCTTGGGCAAGGTGGCCTCCACTTCGCCCAGCCGCTCCTTGATCCCTGCGACAACCTTGCTGGCGTCCGCCCCGCGTAGTGCAATGACCAGTCCCTGCACCGCCTCTGCCGTGCCGTTCTTGGTGACCGCGCCATAGCGGGTCAGACTGCCCATCCGGACGGTCGCAATATCGCCGACACGCACGACATTGCCGTCGGCGCTGCGCACCACCACCGATGCGAGATCATCGAGCGAGCGGATTGCGCCGACCGAGCGGACGATCAGCGCCTCTTCCGCCACCGCCAGCCGGCCGGCGCCATCGTTGCGATTGCTGGCTCCGATGGCCTGGCTGACCTCTTCAATCGTCAGGTTGGCGGCAGCGAGCGCAGCGAAGTCCGGACGGACTTCGAACGTCTCCACCATGCCGCCCAGGGCGTTGACATCGGCAACGCCGGGTACGGTGCGGAGCACAGGACGGATCGTCCAGTCGAGCAGCCGCCGCTTTTCCTGGAGCGAGATCGGGCCTTCGACGGTGAACATGTACATGTCCGACAAGGGCGTCGAGATCGGGGCCATGCCACCTTCCACTGTGGCAGGCAGACCGCCGGTCGCATTGGCAAGCCGCT
Source organism: Hydrogenophaga intermedia (assembly GCA_943370475.1). Taxonomy (GTDB): domain Bacteria; phylum Pseudomonadota; class Alphaproteobacteria; order Sphingomonadales; family Sphingomonadaceae; genus Blastomonas. The sequence goes on along the minus strand of CALRRI020000035.1, from coordinate 22,692 downwards.
CTGCGACCTGGCTGCGCGCCCAGTAGATATCGGTTCCGTCCTCGAAGTTGATCGTGATGTCGGCGATCGCGTATTTGGCCACTGATCGCAGCACGGTCTGGTTGGGGATGCCGAGCAGTTCCATCTCGACGGGCGTGATCACCCGGCTTTCGACCTCTTCGGGGGTCATGCCGGGGGCCTTCAGGATGATCTTCACCTGTGTCGAGCTGATGTCCGGAAACGCATCGATGGGCAGGTTGGCAAAGGCATAGGCGCCAAAGGCGGCAAGCCCCACAGCGATGCCGATCACGGCAAGGCGCATGTTCAGCGCGGTTTCGACGACCCGGCGAAGCATAACGGTCAGCCCCCCGCCAGCAGCATCTTGAGTTCGCTCACGCCCGAGACGGCAACCTGTTCGCCCTGTTTGAGACCGCTGGTGACGAACACCCTGCCATCAGAGCTACCCGCGACCTCGACCGGGCGCTGCACGAACCGCTTGCCGGTGCGGACGAACACATGGTCCTTGCCATTGATCTTGGTGAGTGCCGTGGCCGGAATGCTGGTGCCTGTTGTGGTGCCGGTGCCCTTGATCACCGCCATCACCGTCTTGCCCGCAACGAGCGCAGGAGCGCCATCGATCCGCGCCTTGGCCATGACCGAGCGTGTTTGCGGGTCGAGCGACCCGCCAACCGACAAGAGAGTGCCCGTCACCCCCTCGGCAATGCCGGGGCCATCCAGGGTGATCCGCATGCCGGGGCGGACCTGTCCGGCCAGTCGCTCGGGCAGTTGCAGGTCGAGCGTGAAAGCGGTGCTGTTCTCGATCACGAAGGGCGCAGAGGTCGCCATCACCGGACCACCCACCTGAGCCGTCATCGTGGCAACGCGGCCCGAAATCGGCGCGCGCAGCGTGACTTCGCCACCCGCGCTCGCTCCTGCCTGACGCATGATGCGCGCATTCTCGCTGACATCGGTTTGCGCGACGCGGATCTGCGCGTTGACCTCATCGCCCCGCGCAGCAGCGATGATGCCTTCGTCGACCAGTTGGCGGGTGCGCGCGGCCGTGGCCTGTGCCAGACCCAGCCTTGCCTGGGCGCGCGCGAGTTCTGCGGCATATTGCAGCGGCTCGCGGCTTCTGACCGTAGCCAGCGGCTGTCCCGCTGCGACCATCTGCCCCTGGATGACATATACCCGCAGTATGGCACCGTCGAACGGTGCAGTGACCGCAACCTGTGCTTCTGGCGGCAGAGTAACGACTGCAGGGACAGTTCCCAAGGGAACGTCCGCCGCAGCGTCCACCGATTTGGTCTGGATACCCAGCCGCCGCAATTGCTGCGCGGTCAGGCTTCCAGGTGCGACCCGAGGATCGGTGGAAACTTGGGCGGGCTGGCCAGTGTCGCCAGTCCCGCTGAATTGACTGTAAGCAGCCACCGCTGCGACGATTGACAGCGCGATCGCGCCGGTCGTGATGGTCTGCTTCTTGTCCATGCCCATCCCGTGCCAGCCCAAGCTGACAGCAGTCTGACGGCGAGCGGTTCTAGGTAAAATCGAGGATCAGGGTGCTGTTGACCGGATCGGTGCGGATTGCGCCGCGGTGCACCTGCATGATGCGATCGACGATCGCGAGGCCCAGCCCTGCGCCGTCCGGGCTGGCATGGTCGGCCCGGCGGTTCCGCTTGACCAGCAGGCCGAGCTGGTCTTCCGACAGGCCGGGACCGCCATCGATCACGCGGATCATCGCACTGCCGTCGAGCACGACATGCACCGTACCGGCAGGCGGCGTGACGCGGACAGCGTTGTCGATCAGGTTGCGCAGGGCCGTAGCGATTGCTTCGTACCGCCCACGCACCAGTACAGGCGCGCCTTCGCTGGCCAGCTCGATCATGCGGCCCGCATGGATGACTCCGGGTGCGCAACGGGCAACCACATCGCCGGCAAGGTCGGCAAGATCGACGCTGTCGGTCGCTGTGGCGGCGGCTTCCTGCGCATCCATCTGAGCCAGCAACATCAGCTGATCGAGCAGTCGGCGCATCGCAGCAACATCGCCTTTCAATCGCACTGCAGCCGGATCGTCCATCCCGTCGAGTTCCAGCATCATGGCTGCCAGGGGCGTGCGAAGTTCGTGCGCGACATCGGCAGCAAACGCCTCCTGCTGTTGCGCCGATTGGTCCAGTCGCTCCAGCAGCGTGTTAACCGCGGCGGTGAACGGCAGGATTTCTGCTGGCAGGCTGGCATCATCGATTCGGATGTGACGATCCTTGCCGGAAATCGCATTGAGCTGGGCTGTCGCATCGCCGAGCGGCCTGAATGCGCGGCGCATCACAAATAGCGCCGCCAGCGTCATTGGCAGCACCAGCGCGACGACCGGCAGAATGACATGTTCGGCCATTTCATGCATGGCCGCCCTGAGCGCATCTTCGGTCGCCATTTCTGCAAAGCTGATGCGATATTCGACCATCACTGCCGCCAGCAGCAACAGGGTGCCGCCCAGGCCGACAAAGGCAAGCCCCTTGGCGAGCGATTGAAAGATCGATGGAGAGTCCCGGGACATCAGCTGCTCCGCAAAAGATAGCCGACACCGCGCACAGTGTGCAGCTGGCCGCCCAGGCCCGCCTCATCGAGCTTGCGGCGCAGCCGGGAGACCGTCGCCTCCACCGCATTGGGGGTTACCGGCTCGTTGAAGGTGTACAAGCCGGTCTCGATGGTATCGCGAACCACCACGGTGCCCAAGCGCCGCATCAACAGCTCCAGCAGGTCGGACTCGCGCCGCGACAGCTCGATGAGGCGGCCGGAGCTGCGCGCCTCCCGTGACACGGAGTCGAAAGTGAGGGCTCCCGCTTCAAGAATCGATGCGACGCGGGGCCCGGGACGGCGAAGCAGCGCACGCACCCGGGCGGCAAGTTCCTCGATATCGACCGGCTTGATCAGATAGTCGTCCGCTCCTGCATCCAGCCCGGCGATCCGGTCCTCAAGCCCGCCGCGCGCGGTCAGCATCAGTGCGGGGATCAATTGGCGCAACCGGCGCTGGCGCTGCAGCCATTCCATGCCATCGCCATCGGGCAGGCCCAGGTCGAGAATAACCGCGTCGAACGCAGCACTGTCGAGGCACGCATCCGCAGACGCCAGATCGGGCGCGATGTCGCACGAAAAACCCCGCCGGCCCAAACCCTGTGCGATAAGACCGGCGAGGCGTTCATTGTCTTCGACGATCAGCAATCGCATGAAGCACGTCCCTGCGGTTTGCGGCGGAGCGCGCACGGCTGATCAGTCATGATCGTCGTCATCCTCCAGACGAGCGACCGCCGGGCCATTGCCAAGCTTCGCGGTCTGGTGCTCTGCATGTTCGGCCTCCTCCCGTGATCCGGCGCTGAATGCTGCCGGGTCATACCGCAGGATGCCAAGAACCGCCAAGACGATCACCGCCGTCCCTGCAATCGCACCGAGCGCGCGGGGGCGTTCCCGGGTCTGGACGGGGAAATCTGCGCCAGCCTTGGTGCCGGTGACCATGGCACGCACCAGATTGTCGCGGGTCATAACCGACATCACGATGACGCCGATGACATGCACCACAATCAATCCGAGCAGGCCGTAAGCAAAAGCCTCGTGCAAATCCTCGTTGCCGCCTGCGCCGGTCAACTGGACGCCGGTCCAGGCCACGGCAGCGGTGCCGCCCAGCAGCGCGAGTACCGCCATGCCGCCGAGCGGGTTGTGCCCCACCGACCTTTCGGCCTTCCCCGACAACAGTGCGCGGATATGGGGGATGACAGCGGCCGGCCGCACAAAATTCGAAAAGCGGGCATGTCTGCCGCCAAGGAAGCCCCAGCTCAGCCGGAACGCAATCAGGACCGCCGCGATCCAGCCCGCCGCTATGTGCCATGAAGCCAGAAGGCTATCTTCTTCGGAAGACAGAAACGCGACCGCGATGGCTGCGACGAGTGACCAGTGGAATAGCCTGACCGGAATGTCCCAAACGGCGATCCGATGTGATGGTGATGTATTGTCCTGTGTCATAATGGCCTCCTGTCAGCAGGTTATGGCCGAACCACCTGACACGAGCCTGACGGACATTATGTTTTCTGTTCTTCCCGCTGTTCTGTCCGTCCCACCGGGATCAGCCGCAAAACTCGTGCGCCCCCAGCCCCGCAAGGCCATCCGCCGCGACAACGTCACAGTCATCGCAAGGCCAGCGCCTCGCCCGCTCCGAACTTATGCGCGGGGGGTGTCCAGATGGCTCTGCAGTTCTCTTGCTGCTGCTGCCGATGGCGTCCAGGTGGCGTGGAACACGCCGCCGTCTCCGAAGAGAGCTGCCACGATGCCCTGTGCTCCATGTGTCGCCCAAAGTTCGGCCAGCCGCGCTGCCATCGGATCGTCCACCGGCCTAAAGTCGCCCGTGACATGCCGCATCCACGCGGCCAGAGCCTGCAGCGTTGCGGGCGTGCTGCGTCCGGCAGCCTGGTTGATGGCCAGCGGTTCGAGCCAGCGCTGCGGGATCTTCTGCGATCCATCCATCGCGATCTGGATCAACCGGTGCTGCAGCGCGCTGTTGGCGAAGCGCGCGATCAGCGCATCGGCATAAGCGGCGAGGTCTATGCCCGTATCCGGGCTTAGCGTCGGCGCCGCTTCGTCGCGCATCAGCGTGCCGATGACTGTGGCCAGCTGGGGGTCGCGGATGGCTTCATGCACAAATTCGTGGCCGCGCTCCAGGCCCAGATACGCCAGCGCCGAATGCGCGCCGTTGAGCATCCGCAGCTTGGCCGCCTCATAAGGGCGGACATCGCCAACCAGCTGCGCGCCCACCGTCTCCCAGCGTGGACGTGGTCCGGCAAAGTCGTCTTCGATCACCCACTGGCTGAATGGTTCGGTGATCACGGTAGCCTCATCGTCCAGACCGATCCGGGTCGCGACACTCGCGCGGTCCGCGTCTGTGACCGCAGGGACGATGCGGTCAATCATCGTACCCGGGCAGCGGCAGGTCTGTGCAAACCAGTCTGCCAGTGCGGGATCGGTGGCGGCCAGATAATCGGTCATCAGGTGCTTGAGCCGCGCACCATTGTCGGCCAGGTTGTCGCAGCTCAGCAGCGTCAGGCCCGGCAGCCCCATGGCCCTGCGCTTGGCCAGCCCGGCCGCGACAAAGCCATAGATGGTGCGCGGGGCCGTTGCGCCACTGATGTCGGACGCGACCGCGGGGTCGTCCCGGTCGAGCGAGCCATCGGGCCTGCGGACATAGCCCTTTTCGGTCACCGTGAAGCTGATGATATGCGTGTCCGGCGATGCGACGGCATCGATCACGGCCTGCGGGACCTTGGGTGCCACGATCACTCTGGCAACGCTGCCGATCAGCCGCGCCGATGTCTGGTCCGAGGATCGCTGCACCAGCGTGTACAACCCATCCTGCGGATTGAGCTGGTCCGCCACGTCTCCCGAACGCAACGACACTCCGATAATCCGCCAGTCGCGGTCACCCGCCGCCATCGCATCATCGGTATACACCGCCTGATGTGCGCGGTGAAATGCGCCGATACCGAAGTGCACGATGCCCGCCCGCTGGCCTTCGGCATCATAGCCGGGCAGGGCGACCTCGGGCGAAAGCGAGCCCAATGTTTCGCGGGACAATCTCACAGCTTGTACGCCTTCTTGGCCAGGGTGTAGGACAGGTCATGGGCCAGTTCGGCCGCCTCCCATTCCTCCAGCCGGTGTTCGGCCACCAGGGTGGCCAGGAACCCGCAATCGATCCGCCGGGCGACATCGTGCCGCGCGGGGATCGACAGAAAGGCGCGGGTGTCGTCGTTGAAGCCGACGGTGTTGTAGAAGCCTGCGGTCTCGGTCATCGAAAGCCGGAACCGGCGCATGCCTTCAGGACTGTCATGGAACCACCACGCGGGGCCCAGCTTGAGCGCGGGATAGTGTCCGGCGAGCGGGGCGAGTTCGCGGGCGTAGGTCGTCTCGTCCAGCGTGAAAAGGATGATCGTGAGATCGCGCGAATTGCCATAGCGCGCGAGCAGCGGCTGCAGCGCGTGGACATAATCGGTGCGCGTCGGAATGTCGGCGCCCTTGTCGCGACCGAAGCGGGCAAAGAGATGCGGGTTGTGGTTGCGCAGCGCACCTGGGTGGATCTGCATGACCAGGCCGTCCTCGAGGCTCATTCCCGCCATTTCGGTGAGCATCTGTGCGCGGAACAGCTCGGCATCCTGCGGCGAGACATCCGGGCGGGTGACCCGCGCAAACAGCGCTTCGGCTTCTGCCGGTGAAAGGTCTGCGGTCAACGCGGTGGGGTGACCGTGATCGGTCGAGGTCGCGCCATGGTCCGCGAAGAACGCCCGGCGTTTGCGATGGGCGGCAAGATAGCCTGACCATGTCCGCGTATCTTCGCCGGTCAGCTCGGCAAAGCGCTCGAGATTATCGAGAAAGCCTTCATACTCGGGATCGATGACCGGATCGGGACGGTAGGCGGTCAGCACCCGGCCTTTCCAGCCGCTGGCCGCAATCTTCTGGTGATGTTCCAGCGTATCCAGCGGCGATTCGGTGGTCGTGATCACTTCGATGTTGAACCGGTCGAACAACGCGCGCGGGCGGAATGCCGGTGTCGCCAGCGCATCGGTGATGCGGTCATAGTACAGGTCCGACGTTTCCAGCGTCAGTTGCACGTCGATCCCGAAAGCCTCGGCAAACACCCAGTCCAGCCACATGCGCGAAGGCGTGCCGCGAAACAGATGATAGTTGGACGCCAGGACGCGCCACGCCTCGCGCGGATCGACCGCCGCAGCTGGGGCACCAGACACCGGTGTCAACCCAAAAGCTTCCAGCGGGATCCCCTGGCTGTAAAGCATGCGCAAGACATAATGGTCGGGCTGCAGCAGCAGTTCGCTGGCATTGGCGAAAGGGGCGTCGTCGGCAAACCAGCTGGGGTCGGTGTGTCCGTGCGGGCTGATGATCGGCAGCGAGGCGACGGTGTCGTACAGCCTCCGCGTGATCGCGCGGACGTCGCGATTGGCGGGAAACAGGCGGTCGGGATGCAGGGTAAGAGGGCGCATGATGGGTCCTATAGCGTCGCGGCGCGCGTATAGCGCTCGCGCGTGGTGGCAACGTCGCGGCGGGCCGCTTCGATGGCTTCTTCTTCGGTGGCAAACAGCAGGTGGTCAATGACCGAGCCCAAATGGCCGCGCATCGCCGTCCGCGCTGCCGACGGATCACGCGCGCGCAGCGCCTCGAGCACCGCCAGGTGCTCTTCCACCACCGGTTGCACGTTCGCAGTCCGCGCCTTTTCCAGCAACAGCGCGCAATTGGGGGATGTCGAACGCAGCCGCCACATCTCCTCGACCTGGTTGCGGATGACGGCGTTGCGTGTCGCGGACGCAATCAGCAGGTGGAACGCCTGGTCTGCCTTCGTGCTGACCCCTGGGCGCCGGTTCTCGCTGTCGATCTCTCTTACCAATTTCTCCAGTTCGGCGATCTCGTCTTCCTGGATATGGACGGCTGCCAAGGCTGCCGCTTCTCCTTCGATCAGCATGCGGGCTTCCATGAGCTCGAAGGCGGTCACCGAAAAGCCGGGGGCTTCGGTCTCGCCGGGCAATGCGCAGACATACGCGCCGGACCCGATCCGCACATCGATCAGGCCCTGGACTTCGAGTGCGATCATCGCCTCGCGCACGGCTGGGCGGCTGACATTGTACTGGAGCGAAAGTTCGCGTTCGGCAGGAAGCCGGTCACCTACGGCATAGCGACCTGCGGCCAGTTCAGAAAACAGCTGCCGTGCGAGCTTCTGGTAGAGGCGCTCTGGCCCCTCTGCCGGTTGAAGACTGATCTCTTTCCTCGGTCGCGCCATTGCTGCGTCTCCTTGCTTGACAATAGGTCTTACCAATTCGGTTGAAATCGGCAATATAATCTTTATCACCCGACCATAGCATAGCATCCGGGAGAGGAAAGCGGGTCTCATGAAGATACAGTCTGCCAAAGTGATCGCCACCTGTCCGGGTCGCAATTTCATCACACTCAAGATCACGACCGATCAGGGCGTTTATGGCATCGGCGATGCGACGTTGAACGGTCGCGAGCTGTCTGTCGCCTCGTATCTGGAAGACCATGTCATTCCCTGCCTCATCGGCATGGACCCGCGGCGGATCGAGGATATCTGGCAATATCTCTATCGCGGTGCGTACTGGCGGCGTGGACCGGTGACGATGCGCGCCATCGCTGCTGTCGACATGGCGTTGTGGGACATCAAGGCCAAGGTGGCGGGCATGCCATTGTATCAGTTGCTCGGCGGGCGCAGCCGCGACGGGATCATGGTCTATGGGCATGCCAATGGCAGCGACATCGCCGAAACCGTGGATGCGGTGGGCCAGTATATCGACATGGGCTACAAGGCGATCCGCGCGCAGACCGGGGTACCAGGCGTCAAGGATGCCTATGGCGTCGGGCGCGGCAAACTCTATTACGAACCTGCGGATGCATCTTTGCCATCGGTGACAGGCTGGGACACGCGCAAGGCGCTGAACTATGTCCCCAAATTGTTCGAGAAGCTGCGCGAGACCTACGGCTTCGACCACCACCTGCTGCATGACGGTCACCACCGCTACACGCCGATGGAAGCGGCGCAGCTCGGCAAGGCGCTCGAGCCTTATTCGCTGTTCTGGCTGGAGGACTGCACGCCTGCGGAAAACCAGGAGGCGTTCAAACTGGTGCGCCACCACACCACGACACCGCTGGCGGTGGGCGAGATCTTCAACACCATCTGGGACGCCAAGGACCTGATCCAGAACCAGCTGATCGACTATATCCGCTGCACCATCGTGGGGGCCGGCGGGATCACGCATATGCGCCGCATCGCCGATCTGGCAGCGCTCTACCAGATCCGCACCGGCAGCCACGGCGCGACCGACCTGTCGCCGGTGACCATGGGATGTGCGCTGCATTTCGACACCTGGGTGCCCAATTTCGGCATCCAGGAGTATATGCGCCACACCGAAGAGACCGACGCGGTGTTCCCGCATGATTATCATTTCGAAAAGGGCGAACTGTTCTGCGGAGAGGCCCCCGGTCATGGCGTCGACATCGACGAGAAACTGGCGGCACAATATCCGTACAAGCCCGCGTACCTGCCGGTTGCGCGGCTGGAAGACGGAACGATGTGGAACTGGTGATCCATGTCGATCATTCTGATCGGTGAGGCGATGCTCGAGCTGCGGGGCGGCCCGACAGGCTGGCAGCTTGGCTATGGCGGCGACACGCTGAACACCGCGATTCATCTGGCCCGCACAGGCCATAATGTTGCCTATCTCACCGCTATTGGTCGTGATGCGCCTAGCGCGGGATTGAAGCGGTGCTGGGCGCAGGAAGGTGTGGATACCTCGCTCGTGCTGACACATCCTGTGCGCAACACCGGCCTTTATGCCATCAGCACCGATGCCCAGGGCGAGCGCAGTTTCAGTTATTGGCGGGACACCAGCGCCGCGCGCGAAATGTTCGATCTGGCAGAATCGGACAGCGCGTTGGAGCGTGCGGGCGAGACGGATTGCCTGAGCTTTTCCCTGATCACGCTTGCCATTCTGTCCCAGCGGTCGCGTGAACGGTTGCTGGATGCGGCGCGATCTGTGCGCGACAAGGGTGGGCAGGTGGTGTTCGACGGCAATTATCGCCCCCGGCTATGGCCGGATGGCGACTCTGCGCGTCGTGCGCGCGATGCGGCGATCGCGGTGGCGACGATCGGGCTCCCCACGCTGGAAGACGAAATCGCGCTTTCGGGCGAATGCGATGCGAATGCCGTCGCTGCGCACTGGCAGCGGCTGGGATGCCGCGAAACAGTGGTCAAGCTGGGGGCAGATGGCTGCCGGCTGTCCGATGGCGAACTGATGGCGCCGATGTCCGTCCTCTCGCCTGTCGACACCAGCGGTGCCGGCGATGCCTTCAACGCTGGCTATCTGTCCGCGCGGCTGACGGGTGCGGATGATCGTTCTGCGGCGCAAGCCGGACACGCGCTTGCCGGATGGACCATCATGCGGGCCGGCGCGATCCCCGATCGCGATCCCTGACCGTATAGTGCCTTGCGGCAAGGCCCGCCCAGCCCTTACCAAAAAGGAGCATTTCGGCACAACCTGGTCTGGCCGCTTGGTGAACAAAAGACTCGGGAGGCGTGTCTGTTCGGCAGAACTATCAGGCAGAACGCCCGAATACCGACCTCAATGGCCGAGTATCCGCGAGGGTGATCGTATTGCATCTGTAAATGTGATTTGTCTTGCAGGGCCGGTCATGCGAATTGGCCAGACCAATAAAAATCTCGGGGAGAGGGTGATGCGGAAAGCATCCTGGTTACTGAGCGGCGTTAGCCTGCTTTTTTCTGTGGCGCCGGCAATTGCGCAGACCGCTGATGCAGCGGTTGATGCAAGTCCTGAGGCAGAAGCCGCCGAAACGAATGCGATTGTTGTTACCGGCTCGCGCATCGATCGCGCCGGTTTCGTCGCTCCGACCCCCACGGTCGTCGTGACGGCCGAAACGTTCGAAAACCGGGCGGCCGTCAACGTTGCCGACGTCATCAACGAAATTCCCTCCTTCCGCCGGACCCAGGCGCCTGAAAGCGGCGGCATCGGCAATCCCGGTGGCAACAATATCGACTTGCGCGGCCTGACGCCCGTTCGCACGCTCGTGCTGCTCGATCGCATGCGCCTGCCCGCGGTCAATCAGCCTGGATCGACCGTGGCCGGGGCGACCGATCTCAACGTCATTCCTGCCGCGCTGATCGGCCGCGTCGACATCGTCAGTGGCGGTGCATCGGCAGCCTATGGCTCGGATGCGGTCGCAGGCGTCGTCAACCTGCAGCTCAACACCACGCTCAACGGCTTCAAGTTCAACGTGCAGGGCGGCCAGACCCGCTATAGCGATGCGGAAGACTATTTCGTCTCGGCGGCATGGGGCACGCGCTTTGCCGATGGTCGCGGACGCTTCGTCATCGGCGGCGAATTCAGCCGCAACGAAGGCACGGGCCTGTTCAACGACAAGCGCCCCTGGGGCCTGCGCAACGTCAGCACCGTGTCGTTCGGTGCCGGACGTCCGGCTGGGCTGCCCGCCGCGCTGGTGACCGACAACGTGCTGTTCGGCACGCTGACGCCCGGCGGCCTGATCACGCCGACAGCTGCGGGCAATCCTGCGGGTCTGCGCAATCTGCAGTTCGTGATCGGACCCAACGGCACTGTCACCACTGCACCGTTCAACGCCGGTCTTTATCAGGGGCAGATCGGCACCAACATGGTCGGTGGCACGAACGTGCTGCCCTATCAGGTCCTGCGCGCGGCGACCCAGCGCTACAACGTGACAGGCCATGCCGAATTCGACCTGACCGACAGTCTGACGGTCTGGGCGCGCGGCATCTATTCGAAGACCGAAGCCACCAACATCAGCGCACAGATCCGTGCTGCCACGGGCGGCACGACCGGGTTCCTGTCACTGAGCCGCAACAACCCCTATCTGCAGGCCGCTCTGACGCCTGCGCAGCTGGCGCTGATCCCGGCCAACGGATCGCTCACCATCGGCTATCTGGGCAACGATTTCGGCCCGCCGCGAATCAAGAACGAAGGCGAATTGTACAGCCTTTCGGGCGGGTTCAAGGGTGACATCGGCAGCGACTGGCGCTTCGATGTCTCCGCCCAGTACGGCCGCAACCGGAGCGTCCAGATCCAGTCGAACACCGCCATCACGGCGAACTTCCTCAACGCGATCAACGCCACCACGCTCAACGGCCAGATCGTGTGCGCGAATGCCACGGCCCGCGCCGCAGGTTGCCAGCCGATCAACGTGCTGGGCAAGGCCAACTTCTCGCCCGAAGCCTATGCCTATGCTTTCGGCACCTCGACAGCGGTTGCGATCACCACGCTGTTCGAAGCGGCTGCCAATATCAACGGCGAGCCATTTTCGCTCTGGGCAGGGCCGGTGTCGGTGGGCGCAGGCGTCGAATATCGCGAGGAGACCTTCCGCACCGATGTCGATGCATTGAGCCAGGCCGGCGCCTTCATGGCGCGCGCGCCCCGCAACTTCCCCAAGGCCGGCCAGTCGGTCAAGGAAGTGTACTTCGAGACGATCATTCCGCTGTTGAGCGAAGACTGGTTCACCGGTGCGCTCGATCTGAACGGAGCAGTTCGTCTGACCGATTACAGCGTCTCGGGCCAGGTCACCACCTGGAAAGCCGGTCTGACCTGGAAGCCCATTCCGGACATCATGCTGCGCGGAACGCTGTCGCGCGACATCCGCGCGCCCAGCCTGCCCGAGCTGTTCACGGCGGCCGTGGCGGCCGTTCCCCGTCCGCTGTACGCGGATCTGCGTCCGGCCTTTGCCGGTCAGCCGCAGTATCAGTACGACGTGGTCAGCGGCGGCAACGTCAACCTGACTCCCGAAATCGCCCGCACCCTGACGGCAGGCGCGGTGTTCAACCCCAGTTTCCTCAGCCGCCTGCAGCTGTCGGTCGACTTCTACAAGATCAAGATCGAGGACGCGATCGGCGCGAATGCGGCCGGGACGGCGCTGACCAACTGTCTTGGCACCGGTGTCGGCGATCCGAACAATCCGTTCTGCCAGCTGATCACCTTTGCAGGCGGCAATATCACCAGTGGCGCCGTGCAGTCGGTGGTGGCCCAGAACGCCAATTTCGCCCAGTTCCGCACTAAGGGCATCGATCTGGGGTTCTCCTATACCCAGCCCTTGGACGAGATTGTCGGACTGCCCGGCAGGCTCGTGTTCAGCGCCCAGGCGACGCATGTCATCGAGTATCGCTCGACGTTCGACATCTCGCCGCTGTTCCCCAACGGCGTCAACCGTGCAGGCCAGACCGGAGCGCTGTTCGGTGGCAGCCCGGGGCTTCCCGACTGGTCGGTCAACGCCAATCTGGGCTATCGCGACAGCAAGTTCGAGGCGAACGTGCAGTATCGCTGGATCAGCAGCAGCCACCAGAACAACGCGCAGGTCGGTCCGGATGATCCATCCTACAGCCCGGCGCTGCCCAACAGCATCAGCAACAACAACATCCCCGCCGTCGGCTATGTGAACATCGGTGCCAGCTACAATTTTGGCGCAGAAGGCACCCGTCAGCAGCTGTATTTCAACATCAACAACCTGTTCAACAAGGCCCCGCCGCTGCCCGCGATCAACAACAATGCCTATTATGATCTGCTCGGGCTGACATATCGTGTCGGGGTGCGCTTCGAGTTCTGATGCCGTGGTATCGTCGGAGCCACGCGGTGCGCGTCAGCGGCCCTGAGATATCCGCCAGCAACCCGTTCAGGCGGGTTCGCCTGGCGGTGCTCGGGCTGGTGGCGGCAACCGCGCTTCAGGCAGGCGCTGCGGCTCAGGGTCCTGAGGTGGACGCCGTCAGGACGCAACATGGCCTGGTCTCGGGCGTCGCAGGGCAAGGGGCGGTAGCGTACAAGGGTGTGCCTTATGCAGCCCCGCCGCAGGGCGATCTGCGCTGGCGCTCGCCCATGCCGCCTGCCGCTTGGGACGGGGTCCGAAAGGCAGATGCCTTCGGTCCGCCGTGCCTGCAGGCACCGCTGCGGGGCATGACCGCCCTGTCTGCCATTAGCCGCGAAGATTGCCTGTACCTCAACATCTGGACGCCCGCTGGCAAGCGCGCGACCAAGCTTCCGGTCATGCTATGGATCCACGGCGGCGGTTTCATCAACGGCGCGGCCAACAGCCCGACTTATGCGGGCGAGCACATCGCCGCGCGCGGCGCCATATTGGTCAGCATCAACTATCGGCTGGGGCCGTTCGGTTTCCTTGCTCACCCCGATCTCACCGCAGAATCCAAGCATCGTTCGTCCGGCAATTTCGGGCTCGAAGATCAGCTGGCGGCGTTGCGCTGGGTGTCAGACAATATCGCAGCTTTTGGTGGTGAACCCGGCAATGTGACGATCTTTGGCCAGTCGGCTGGCGGCGCGTCGGTGTTTGCGCTGCTGACCTCGCCCAAAGCCCGAGGACTGTTTGCCAGGGCGATCATTCAAAGCGGTGTGGTCGGGGGATCGTTTGGCACAGGCTCGCGCGAGCTTGCGGAGCAGCAGGGTATCGCGTTGGCTGCGGGTCAATCGATCGCCGAACTGCGCAGCATGGACGCAGAAGCGATACTCCAGCGCCAGGCGAGTGCGGGAAGCGGCGGTGCGCGCTTTGGTCCGGTGATCGACGGTTACCTGCTGGAGCAGAGCCCGATGGATGCCTTGAGCAATCCGCAGCGTCCCCCGATTGCTCTGCTGGTCGGATCGAACGCCCGCGAAGGGCTGGGCGTGCTGCCGGATGACGCGCTGCCTGCCGCCATCGCCGCGGCCTTTGGGGGCAATTCCGAACGGGCGCTGCAGGTTTACGGCCTGGCAGGCGGCAGAGACGGAGTCACCGATCCGTTGCTCGGATCACCGGCCGCACAGTTTTCGACCGACTCGACGTTTCGCTGCGGCAATGTCGAGGCTGCCGCGCGCAATGCCCGATCGGGCGGGCCGACATGGCAGTATCAGTTCGAACAGTTTGTCCCGGGCAAGGAGGCGCAAGGCGCCGCGCATTCCTTCGAGGTGCCCTATATCTTCGGCAATCTGTCCTCGACCGGCTTTTCGGCGGCCAATTATGGTGAAGCCGACCGGCGGCTTTCGGACATGATGCTGGCCTATTGGACGAACTTTGCCGCCAAGGGCGATCCCAACGGCCCCGGCCTGCCGCTCTGGCCCGGCTACACGCCCGGGCAGAAGCGTTATCTGCGCCTGTCGTCCGATTTTCCCGCGGCAGCCAAAGCGGACACGGATCTGCGCGGCGCGCTGTGCCCATTGTTCCCGCCTCAGCCCAACAAGGAGTAACACTCATGACCAGACCGACCGGAAGACTGCGCACCCTTCTGCGCCGAACGGCAATTGCCGCGCTGGCGCTTTCGATCGGATCTGTGCCGCTGGCAGCGCAGGCGCCGGCAAAGACGGAGAAGCCCGCCGAGCCCGCCAAGACCGTCCCCAAGATGCGCACCCATCTGCTGACGTCGCTGACCGGATATGAGGTCAGCGAGTACCTCAAGCGCAACGACGTCATCTACATCCCTGTGGGTCCCACCGAGGTCAATGGCGGCAGCCCGACCGATGTCGAATATGTCATCCCGCTGGCCTATGCCATCAAGCTGGCTGAAAAGTCGGACGGTCTGGTGTTCCCGTATCTCGCCTATTTCTATCCCGGCGGCACCACGACCAGCCCTGCGACGGTCTATGTCTCGACGTCGGACAGCCTGCCCTATCTCAAGGCGCTGACGCGCTCGCTGATCCGCCAGGGCTTCCGGCGGATCGTGTTCCTGACCTCGCACGGCCCGTCTTCCAATACCATGCTGCCGCTGATCCGCGAGACGTTCGACGAGACGCATGTGCCGGTGCTGTGGATGGATACCGGCATGATCCGGCCGGTGGTGGCAGGCGAAGCGCGGCCCGGATTTGGCGGCGGACCGCCCAATGGCCGCAACCTGTCGATCTTCGGCGCCTATCAGCTTGTCGGGCGATTGAACGACATTCCGGTGGGCCTCACCCAGCCCAAGCACGAGATCGTGCGCGATCCGAGCAACCTGTCGCGCTGGGTGCCGCCGTATAATGGCACCCCGGCGGGCAGCTTCTATGCTGATCCTGCGGAACATGGCGGATTTGTCGAGCCGATCACCGAAGAGCAGCGGGCGCAATGGGGCCGTGAAGGCGCCGCGATGATCGAGGCGCAGGTGGCAGCGTTCGATGCCATCGGCATGCTGGATGCGATGCGCAAGCGCGACGAGTTCACCAAGCAGCTGGAAAAGAAATACGGCGATCTGCTGCCCGGCAAGGGGCAGTAATGGGCTCTGCCCCGATCAGCTGGCGGCGACGCCGGCTGATCGGGGGGTGCGCAGCAGCGTCCACAGGACCACGGCTGCCAGCAGGTCCAGCCCTGCCAGCGCGACAAACAGCGGGTTGTAGCCGAAAGTATCTGCGCTCTGCCCGATCAGCAGCGTGAACAGCATGCCGCCGACCCACGCCGATGTGCCCGCCATGCCGCTGGCGGTGCCCGCGGTGCTCTTGTCGAACACATCCGAGCACAAGGTGATCAGCGCGCCGTTGAGCATCTGGTGAGCAAAACCGCCGACACAGAACAAGGCGATCGCCATTCCCGGCGATGTCGCTAGCCCGATGCAGGCCGGGCCGATCATGCACAAAGCGCCGATGGTCATCGTGATCTTGCGCGATGCAAGCAGCGAAGCGCCGCGCTTCATCAGCCAACTCGGCAACAGCCCGGCGGCAAGACTGCCGAAATCGGCGGCGAGAAACGGCATCCACGCCCAGAGCGCGATCGACTTGAGATCGAGGTTCCAGACCGCGACCAGATACAGCGGGATGAAGAAGTTGAAGGTCTGCCAGGCGGGCTCCGACAGGAAGCGCGGCGTGGCGATGGCCCAGAACGAGCGGCTTTTGAGCACATCCTTCTTGGTCGCGGGCTTGTGCCCGACATCCTCGGTGCGCCCGGCGGCGATCAGGTCGGCCTCCTTCTTGGTCAGCCGGGGATGGTCGGCCGGGTCGCTATAGCCGATCCACCATAGTCCCGCCCACACCAGGCTGAGTGCGCCGGTGACGATGAACGCCGCCTGCCAGTTCCAGGCGAGAATGCAGAAGGCGACCAGGGGCGGCGCGATCATGTTGCCGACGCTGGTGCCCATCTGGAACAGGCTGGTGGCGAGCGACCGTTCGCGCGGTGGAAACCACGTGGCGACAGTCTTGACCCCGGCGGGGATCGCCGCCGCCTCGGTCGCGCCCAGCAGGGTGCGGAAGAAGGCCAGGCTCTGCCAGCCGGTCGCCAGCGCATGCGCCATATTGGCGAATGCCCAGCCAATCGCGAACAGGAAGAAGCCGAGCCGTGTGCCCAGCACATCAAGGACCGATCCGGCGACGGTCTGCATGACGGTGTAGCTCGCCTGAAACGCGAGCACGACCCAGCTGTATTGCTCGGTCGTCATCGCAAACTCGGTCTTGAGCGTCGGCGCCGCCACCGACAGCGTCGAACGGGCCAGATAATTGAGGATCGTCCCCAAGGTCACCAGGCTGATGATCCACCAGCGCAGCCGCGCCGTTTTTGCCGTCGTCATGTTCTCAAACTCGCGGTAAAAAGTGGCCGGGCACGAGGCCCGGCCAAGGGGAGATGGTGAAGCCGCGTCTTGCACTGCCCATTTCGACCGGCGACCGGCGCCGATGATCAACCTTGCTGTGCATGTTCAACCGGTGTGGCCACGGCCAAAGGCCATTCCGGGTTGATAGGTGCCTTCGAGCACGGCGGCGATATAGCCTGCTGCACGCGAGACATATTCGTCCGGGTCATTGGCCACCGCCTTGATGGCTGGCAGGGCAGGGCCGGCCTTGGCACCCAAGCCGTCGAGCGCATTGAGCGCCATCAGCCGCGAGGGCATGGGCACACCTGCAGCGATCGCCGCGCTCAGAAAGGGCAGCCCGTCCTGCAATTGACCCGAACGGCACAAAGCCTCGGCAGCGGCAACGCGCACCGCAGGGGACGGATCGGATGCCGCCAGCGATGCAAGATCGGTCTGCGCGGGCGCGGCAAAATCGCCCAGAATGACCAGGCCGGTGGCCGCCCAGAAGCGCATCACCGGGTTGCGATGCTTCAGCATCGCCCGCAGCCGCGCCAGGTTCCTGGGCTCTCCGCGCGCAGCGACGCCTGCCAGCGTCATCACGGCACTCAGCGGATAACTCGCCTCGTCGCTGCTTTCAATATAGCCCTCGGCTGCTTCGCCTTCGGGAATGAAGCCGTTGTCACGGATGGCCACCATGTGCCGGTTGAGCACCTTGCGCAGCGTGGTCAGCCGGTCAGCCTGATCGGTGCTATCGACCAGATTGGTCATCTGGTGGGGGTCGCTGACCAGATCATACAGCTCTTCATGCGGCTTGGTGCCGAAGAACCGCAGCTGCGCCAAGGTCAGATCCCCCGCCAGCCGCGCCCTGTCCCACGACTGGTACCCCTTGGCGATCCATTCGAATGCAGAATGCATGCCCCAGGGGCGGTGGGGCATGTAGTTGCGGATGTACCGGTAGCGCCCATCGGTCACCGTGCGGACGAAATCGTACCGTTCGTCCATCCGGTTGCGCATCCCGAAGGCATAGGGCGATCGTTTGTTGACCTGTGTCCCGAGAAACGCCGCGCCGTGCATCTGTGCTGGCTTGGGAATGTCGATCAGCGACAGCAATGTAGGGGCCAAGTCGATCAGGCTCACCGGATAGCTGATCTGCGATCCCATCGGCAGCGGGCTGAGGTGCTGCCATTTGGGCGGCAGGCAGACGATCAGCGCCGCCGCCAGCCCTTCTTCATAGCAATAGCGCTTGCTCCGGGGCAGGGCGCCGCCGTGGTCGGAATAATGGAAGATGATTGTATCGTCAGCCAGGCCATCGGCCTCGAGCTCGGCCAGCCTTGCGCCGATCTCGCCATCCATCTGGGTGATGAGATTGTAATAGCTCGCGAAATCGGTCCGCATTTCCGGCGTGTCGGGCAGATAAGGGGGAATCTTGACCTGATCGGGCCGCACCGCGCCCAGCGTCGGCTGGGGCTTGAACAGCCGCGATTCATGCGTGGTCATATAGTTGAACACCGCCATGAACGGCTTGCCGTCAGGCCGGCTGCGCCAATGCGCGGTCTTGCTCGATTCATCCCAGATACGCCGCGGATCGACATCGCAATTATAGTCGGTCTTGTCGTTGTTGGTGCAGTAATAGCCCATCGACCGCAGATATTCGGGATAGGTGCGCAGCTTTGCAGGCAGCTTCGCCACCGCGCGCATGTTCTGCGCCGGGCCGCAGCTTTCCGGATAGCAGCCGGTCAAAATGCCAAATCGCGAGGGCGCACAGACCGGCGCGTTGGCATAGGCGTGACGGTAGAGAAGGCCCTTTCTGGCAAGAGCATCGATGACCGGCGTTCTGGCCACCGTGTCGCCATAGGCACCGATGAACGGGCTGTGGTCTTCACTGACCAGCCAGAGGATGTTCGGCCGTTTGCCCGGATTGACAGCGGTCTGGCTTGCCAGCGGACTGGATGCCACCACGCCGCTGGCTGCGACCGTTTGCAGGACAGACCTTCTTGTAATCACGGATCGTTCCTTGTCGCCGATGGTCTGCGCCTGGCGGGCGCTTAACGCGCTGGCACCACCGAAATGGCCGAGACCACCGCGTCGCCGCCAACGGCCGTGAACTGCAGCGACAGCTTTCCGTCGGTCACCACGACAGGGAAGGTTCGCGTCACGGCGCGCAGCGGACCGCCTGCGGCTGCTGCAGGGCTGAACTTGGTGAGCGCGGGACGGCCGTTGGCGCTGACGTTGAAGCTGCGCGTCGCCGCCTGCGCCGCATCGGGTTCGAACATGTGCAGCGTCACGCTCCAGCGCCCGTTGGGCACGGGCAGGGCGTAGCCGAAGCTGCCCCTGCGGTAGGAGGCATAAAGTTCGGGGTCCGGGCTCTGGGTGACATTGCTGTCAGCTGCCTGGCCGCGTCCGGTCATCCGCATCTCTGGCACGGTGCCGCCGGTAAAGAATGTGTCCGACCCGAAGCGCAGGCCTGCAGAGGTGGTCATGCCGGTCAGGCTGCCCACGCGGACGTGCAGTCCGGCGCGCGCATCGGGGGCTTTCCAGCGCAGGCTGTCGGTCACCGATCGGCCCTGCACATTGGCACTTGCAACCACAGTGTTTTCGCCGGCGGACAGGACAACACCCGGCCACACACAGATGCGGTCAGGGCATGCTGCGCTGCCGATATCGCGGCCATTGACCGTCAGGCTGGCACGGTCGGCGTTGCTGTAGGCGCGCACATCGACCACGCCATAGGCCCGGTCGACATAGCGGCTGCCGGTCAGATGCAGCACCGGATCGTTCGACCAGTTGGCCTTGTAAAAGTAGAACGCGTCCTTGCGGGTCTTGCGGTCATAGCTGACCAGGCCCTTGTTGTTGAGATCGAACGCATCGCCTTCCTCGCGGCTGGTCGAGGCGAAATCGAACATGTTCCAGATCCATGTCGCGGCGAGATAGTTCTGCTGCTTCAGCACCTTCCACGTTTCTTCATGCACCCACGACTGATATTCCTCCGGATGCGGCCTTCCGTTGGCGTTGACCGGCCCGCCCAGCGGATTGTCGGTGTGCTGGGTCAGGGCGCCGCCGGCCCCGTATTCGGTGAGCGTGATCGGACGGTCGGGGTATTTGGCGTGCAGCCCCGACAGCGCCTTCGCCGCATCGCCGGGGGCACCGTAATACCAGCCGAAATAACGGTTGAGGCCGATCACCTGGCTGACATCGTTCAGCACCTGCGCGCCGGGGCGCGAGAGCGGGGAAGGGGTGGCCTCGCAGCAATCGGCATAAGCGGTCGGGCGGCTGGGGTCTTCGGCGCGGGCGAGCGCGTCCAGCTCCACCAGCATGTCGCGCGACTGGGCCAGCGGGCCCTTGCCGCCCTGGCGCAGCGAATCGATCGCCGCGCCGATGTCGATCTCGTTGCCCACCGACCAGATCATGATCGAGGGGTGGTTGTAGTTCTGGCGGACCAGTTCGACCAGCTGCTGGCGCGCGTTGGCGACCAGTTCGGGCGAGACCGGCGCTCCACCGAATGCGGACTGATGGACGAAGGGCAGTTCTGCCTTGACGACCATCCCGGCCTTGTCGGCCTCGTGCGCCCATTCCTGCGCATGCTGATAGTGCGCATGGCGCACGGTGTTGACGCCCATCTCGGCCATGATCGCCATGTCTTCGGCGTGATCCTGCGGGGTCAATGCCCAACCCTTGCCCTGCCGGTCCTGATGGCGCGACGCTCCATGCAGCTTCAGCGGCTTGCCGTTGAGGACGAGGCCGCTGGCTGGATCGAACGCGAATGTGCGCACGCCGAAGGGCTCGGTCACCGCATCGATCACTCGCTTGCCGTCGCGCAGTTTGACCGACACCGAATACAGATAGGGATCGTCGCGGCCCTGCCACAGCCGGGGCGAGGGCAGTGCCAGCGTGCGCTGCACTTCCGCTGCTTCACCCTTGCGCAGCTTCGCCGATCCGGTGTCGGTTGCCACCACCTTGCCATCGGCATCCAGAATGCGCGTGACGATCTGCAACGAGCGCGCTGCAGCGCCCGAATTGCGCAACCGGGTCAGCACGGCGACATCGGCGCTCTGGGCGGTGACCTTCGGGGTCGATACGTAAACCCCCGGGCCGCCATGGTCGAACAGGTCGATCGAGGCGCGATCTGCGGTGATCAGCGATACGCCGCGGTACAGGCCGCCATGAACGAAAAAGTCGCCCCCCAGCGGGATGACATGTTCGGTCGTGCTGCCGGGCGCAGGCTTGCTGTTGTCCGCCTTGACGACGATGACGTTCGCCTTGCCCGGCTTGAGATGATCCGTGACGTCGAAGCGGAAGCGCGAGAACGCACCCTTGTGCGTGCCGACATGGGCGCCGTTGACCCAGACATCGGCAATGTTGCCCACCCCGTCGAACTGCAGGATGGCGCCGTGCGTCTTGGATAGAGCGGGCCCCGTCATCGTCAGGCGATACCAGCCGACGCCCTGCTCCACATTCGTGTCGGCCGACCGCTTCGGGGCATAGACGCCCATGTGGTTCCACGTGTGCGGCAATGCCACCTGTTGCCAGCTGCTGTCGTCAAACGCGGCCTCGGTGACCGCCTCAGGGCTGCCGCCAAAGCGGAAACGCCAGCCGGATGCCAAGGGGATGACCTGTCGCGGCGTTTCTGCGCGGACCGGCGAAGTGGCGGGCGCGGACGATGCCGTTTCGCGCGCTGCTGCCGGGCCGGCAAACGCCGCTGTTGCCCCCGCAAGAGCGATCCACAGCGAAACGTTCAATTTCGCGCCCACGACATCCATATCACCACTCCCACATTATTGGTAAGACCAAATACCAACTGTGGTCAGGTGTCAACCAGTTTGGCTTTCATGCGGTGCAGCGCCGAAACCAGAGCCTCAAACAGGTCTCGCCTGAATCTTGGGGTTTCGCCATACAGGTCGCGAAATCGCAAGGCCCGTCCGGCCGCGTGATTGAGTGGCGGGGTCCCAATGCTGCGACCGAGCAGACTGAGACAGTCCTCAGTCTCAGATTTCCAGCACACCCTTCAGGCCCGCTGTTGGTTGCCTCGATGCGCTGGTGTCGCGGGTGGTTGCGCCCTGGTCAGGGTGCTCTGTCACGCTCAAGAGCGATAGCGCTGGCAGCGATGGTCAATCCGCGCGCAGATAGGCGACGCACATGCGGGCGAGCTCGCGCTTCATCTGGTTCCAGTCATAGGCGTGGACTGCCTCGCCGCTCGATCCCAGGCTGAGCTGGCGGGCGAGCGTGGCGAAGACCACGTGATAGCCCGATTGCGCCTTGACCCGATAATCGTCTGGGCCCTCGCCGCCGAACTCGGCGGAATGCGCCAGCATGGCATCGGTTGCATCATTTTCTGCGCGCAGGGCGTGCTGCTTGCCGGGCATCGCGACATGCGGATCGTATTCGGCGCGTTCCATCGTCAGGCGCAGCAGCGGGGCGTGCTTGCGCAGCACCTCGGCATAGCCCTCGACATATTCGAACATGAAGCTGGCAAGGTCGGAACAGCCCAGCCTGAGCCGCTGCACCAGGGCCGTTTCCTCTTCGGCCAGCGCTTCCAACGCTTCGGCGATGACGCCGCGGACCAGATTGTCCTTGCTCTCGAAGCGCAGATAGATCGATCCGATCGAGACCTGTCCGCGCTCGCT
>CALRRI020000034.1:0-38535 GCA_943370475.1 Hydrogenophaga intermedia | reverse complement strand
ACGGGCACGATCAGCGGTTTGCGCGCGGGCGATACCGCCAGCGTGGTCAGCGGGCTTGTCTATGGCACCACGGCCACGACCTCGAGCAATGTCGGCACATTCGCGATCACCGGTTCGGGCGGCACGGCAGCGAACTACAACTTCGCCTACGCGCCGGGCACGCTGACGATCACCCGGGCGCTGCTTACGGTGACCGCCGACAACGCCACGCGCGAATACGGCCTGGCGAACCCCGTGTTCACCGGCACGATCAGCGGCCTGCGCGCGGGCGATACCGCGAGCGTCGTCAGCGGGCTGGTCTATGGCACCACGGCCACGACCTCGAGCAATGTCGGCACGTTTGCGATCACCGGCTCGGGCGGCACGGCAGCGAACTACAACTTCGCCTATGCTCCGGGCACGCTGACGATTACGCGGGCGCTGCTCACCGTGACGGCGGACAACGCCACGCGCGAATATGGCCTTGCGAACCCTGCGTTTACCGGATCGGTAACGGGCTTCCGGAATAGCGACACCGCCAGCATGGTGTCTGGTCTGGTCTACGGCTCGGCGGCCACAGCGGCATCGAACGTCGGAACGTTCGCGATCACCGGCAGTGGTGCCACAGCGACGAATTACGACTTCGCTTATGTCCCCGGCACATTGACCATAACCCGTGCGCTGCTGACGGTCACTGCGAACAACGCGACGCGCGAATACGGCCTGGCCAACCCTGTGTTCACCGGCACGATCAGCGGTTTGCGCAACGGCGATACCGCCAGCGTCGTTTCGGGCCTGGTGTATGGCTCGGTTGCCACGTCGGCGAGCAATGTCGGTAGCTACGCGATCACCGGATCGGGCGGCACCGCAGCGAACTACAACTTTGCCTATGTCCCGGGTACGCTGACGATCACCAGGGCCTTGCTTACCGTGACCGCCGACAACGCGACCCGCGAATATGGTCTGGCCAATCCCGTCTTTACCGGCAGCATCAGCGGCCTGAGGGCGGGGGATACGGCAAGTGTGATCGCCGGGCTGGTCTACGGTTCGGTGGCCACATCGGCAAGCAATGTCGGCAATTTCGCGATCACCGCATCAGGCGGCGCTGCTACCAATTACGACTTTGCCTATGTTCCCGGCACGCTGACGATCACGCGGGCGCTGCTGACGGTAAGTGCGGACAACAAGACGCGCGAATATGGCCTCGCGAACCCTGTGCTGACCAGCACGATCAGCGGCCTGCGCAATGGCGATAGCGCTGCTGTGGTTACCGGCCTCGTGCTCGCCACCAGCGCGGTCCAGGCCTCGGGTGTCGGCAGCTATGCGATCGGCGTATCCGGCGGCAGCGCGCTGAACTATGACTTCAGCTATGTCCCCGGAACGCTGGCAATCACGCCGGCCACGCTGACGGTAGCGATCGACAGCAAGACCCGCATATATGGCGCGGCCAATCCCGAGCTGACCGCCAGCATCACCGGGTTCCGCAATGGCGAGGATGCGTCTTTGGTCTCCGGCCTGAGGTTGCGCACCGGGGCGCTGACCCAGAGCAATGTCGGCAGCTATCTGATCACCGGATCGGGCGCGATTGCCGCAAACTACCGGTTCGATTATCTGCCCGGCACGCTGTCGATCACCAAGGCGCTGTTGCAGGTGCGCGTAGACAACGCCAGCCGCGAATATGGCCTGGCCAACCCCGAATTCACCGCGCGCATCATCGGCTTCCGCAATGGCGACAATGCCAGCGTCGTGTCCGGCCTGACCTTCGGTACGCCCGCGCTGATCGGCTCGGATGTGGGAACCTATGCGATCATGGCATCGGGGGCATCGGCGCTGAATTATGATTTCAGCTATGTGCCGGGCCGCCTGGCCATCAACCAGGCGCGGTTGCTGATCACGGCGAACAACCTGACGATGACGCAGGGCAGCAGCGATCCTGTGCTCACCGTCAGCTATTCGGGCCTGCGCAATGGCGACACCGCCGACGTCGTCACCGGGCTGGTGCTGCGCTCGTCGGGTGGCGGCAATGCATCGCCCGGCCAGTATATCATCAACGCCTCGCGCGGAACGGCGCGAAATTACCAGATCACCTATCGCCCAGGAGTGATGACGGTGCTGCCGGCGACGCCACCTGCCACGCCGCCCGCGACCAATCCGCCTGCAACTGGCGGCACCCCGCCTGTGACAGGTGGTAGCACCAACCCGCCCGTCTTTACCTTCGTCCCGCCTGCGGAAGGCACGGCACCGCCTCCCGCCAACCCGCCCGTGTCCAGCCCGCCTGCGGATACCACCTCTGGCGCTGCACCTGCCACCCCTGGCACGGCGCCTGTCACCCCAATCTCGGGATCTGCCGTTGCCGGCATCGGGCCAGCGAGTGCCGCTTCCGCACAACCTGCGGCCGCTGCCCCCGTGACAACCATGCCTGTGCAGGGCGCAGTGATCGTGCCGGTCCCGCCCGAGACCCTTAATCCGATGCAGCTGCTGCAAGGTCTGTCCGCGCCGTTGCCGGTGCTGGTCGCGCCCGAATCGCGGCCGGAGGATGACGGTAGCGCGCGGGATCCATCTCAGGGCGATGGACAGGGCATCGGCTGCGCGTATATCAGCCTGTGCAACGGTGCTCCGGTTCCGTTGTGGACCTACCAGCCTTCCCAAGAATCCCGGCCAACGAATCCCGGCCAATGAAGCCTGCTCAGTGAAGAAAGTCTGTCTGTAATGTCGCTTGCGTTCCGTTCGATGATTCTCGCCGCTGCCACGCTTGTGGCGGCCCCGCTGATGGCCCAGACCACGCCGGCTGCAAAGCCCGCCGCGCCTGCCACCACGCCCGCGATCACGCCCAAGATGGGTGCGGATGGCGCCAAGCCCTGGACATCGGGTTGCAAGGGCACGGGCGAACAGGAAATCTGCGATGCCGTCCAGTCGCTGATCGACGAGGCCAATGGCAAGGAAGTGATCCGCGTCGCGATCGCCCGGCAGAAGACCACCGGCAAGACCGGCCTGCTGGTCAAGGTGCCGCTTGGTGTCCGGCTCGATACCGGCGCGCTGGTGCAGGTCGATGGCGAGCAGGCCAAGGCCATCGACAAGATCATCTTCAGCCGCTGCCTGCCCGAAGGCTGCATCGGCGAAAAGCCGCTCGTGGCCGCAGATATCGATAACCTCAAGAAGGCCAAGAAGCTGGAACTGGTGTTTCTCGATCTCGAAGGCAAGCCGATCGTGATCAACGTCGTCTCGACTGGCCTCGCCGCCGCGCTGACGGGCTTCTGAAACGGGTTTGAGCCGCATGACCATCCGGCCGTTCCATCTCGCCTTTCCGGTCGATGATCTGGCTGCAGCGCGGCGCTTCTATCGCGACGTGCTGGGTTGCGGCGAGGGGCGCTCGTCCGATCACTGGATCGATTTCGATCTGTTCGGTCACCAGATCGTCGCGCATCTCGACCCTCAGGCCAAGGCGAACCGTCCGCACCACAACCCGGTCGACGGGCATGATGTGCCAGTGCCGCATTTCGGCGTGGTGCTGACGATGCCCGACTGGCAGGCGCTGGCCGATCGGCTGAAGGCGGCGGGCACGCGTTTCGTGATCGAACCGCATATCCGCTTTGCCGGCCAGGTGGGCGAGCAGGCGACGATGTTCTTCCACGACCCGGCGGGCAATGCGCTGGAATTCAAGGCCTTTGCCGACGACGCGATGCTGTTCGCACGCTGACCGCGCCTATTTGACGGCCAGGTCCGCCGGCAGAGTCGGTTCGCTGATCACCCGCTCCATCGCAGCCCAGCGCGCCTTGGGACTGGATCCGGTGGCCTCGACGAAGTCCTGCACCATGTCCTGCCCCAGGCCATAGTTGATCACATAGCTGCGATAGGCATCGGTAAAGCCGATCGACTGCCTGGCGCGCGCCTCGCTCATCAGCTGGTATTTCTGGGTGAGCGCGATGGCCTGCGGGCGGTCGATCTGACCGTCGAGATACATTTGCGCGATCGTGAAGCGCGCCCCGCGAAGACCTGCCAGCGCCTTTTGCAACCGGGCGAGGCGCGCGGCATCGGCGGTCGCGATCCCAGCGAGCGGATAGAGTTCGCGCATTTCGAAGGCCAGCTTCTCGTCTCCCGGGAACGCGAGGTCGATGCCGTAATTGGCAGAGCCCTCGGCGATCAGGCTCTGCGGGCTGTAGAGCGGGTAAACGCTGTATTCCATCCAGCCGCGTGCACGCATCAACCGCTGTTCAAGCAGGTAGTTGAGCGCGTGATGGCCGGGATAGCCTTCGTGACAGCCCAGATCCACGGCGCGGCTGATGCGGATCGGCAGGTCGGTGTTGATCTGGATGAGGCTGGCCAGATCGCCCTGATAATAATTGTAGCCGCTCCACGGCTTGCCGGTGACGAACTCCATGCGGAAGCTTTCGCCCTTGGGCAGCGGGATGTGCGCTGCGGTGCGCGCGCGGCATTCGGCGATGGCGCGTTCGAACACCGGCTTCAGTCGGTCGGCGGGGATGACGAACGTCTCCTGGAAGCCATCGACCCGTTCGGCCAGCGTGCCGCTGCCGGGCAGCAACGCGTCGATCTCGGCCAGCATCGGCTCATAGCTTTCGAGCGGACGGATCTCGGGAGTCGCACCGAACAGGCCCAAGGATTCCTGCCGGAAACTGAGCTTTTCGCCGCGCAGCATCTTCAGCCGCGTGCGCGCCGCGTTGAGTTGCGCACGCAGGAACTTTGCGCGGCGCTGGACCAGAGTTTCACGGCCTGCAACATCGACGTTCGCGAGGGTGGCATCGAGCGCATCGACCGCTGAAGCCAGCTCCGGCAGCGCGCGCGGCGCGGCCTCGGCGGCCTGCTTCCATTCGGCAGGACCATAATAGGCGTCGATATAGCCGTCTTCATGCGTGCCGATTTCGAGCGACAGCATCACATACTGGCGGGCGATGTCGTCGAGCGGATCGGCAGGGGCTGCGGCTTGCGGTGCGGGCTTTGGCGCGCAGGCGACGCAGACCAGCAGCAACGCCAGCAGGCCGAAACGGGTCATCTTGATCATGCAGGCACCTTGTCGTCTTCCTCGTCGTCTTCCAGGCTCTCGACATCACCGTCGATGCTGACCTCTTCGGCCTGTTCGCGCTCTTCCTCCTCATGCTGCGGATGCAGCGGGCAGACACGCAGGATGGTGTAGCCGAGCAGGGCCGAGGCGACCGAGCCCATGATCACACCGATCTTGGCCTCGTCGATCAGCAGCGCGTTGCCGGGGAAGGCGAGCGCGCCGATGAACAGGCTCATGGTAAAGCCGATGCCGCAGAGTGCTGCAACCGCATAGATCTGCAGCCAGGTGGCACCGCGCAGCTTGCTGGCGATACCCAGCTTCACGGAGAGCCAGACACTGCCGAAGATGCCGATCTGCTTGCCGAAGAACAGGCCTGCGGCAATGCCCAGCGGCACAGGCGCGAACACCTCGTCCATGCCCAGCCCCTGCAGCGACACACCGGCATTGGCAAAGCCGAACAGCGGGATGATCAGGAAGGCGCTCCACGGCGCAATGCCATGTTCCAGCCGGTGCAGCGGACTGTCAGCCGCGTCGGGCGAGCCGGGGGTCCTGATGATCGGGATCATGAACGCCGCCAGCACCCCAGCAATGGTCGCGTGCACGCCCGATTGCAGGATGGCGTACCACAGCGCGACGGTCAGGATCAGATAGGGGGTGAGACTCATCACCCGGGCCCGGTTGAGCCCATACATCACCGCCATCACCAGGGTTGCCGCGCCCAGCCAGACCGGTGCCAGCCCTTCGGTGTAGAACAGCGCGATGATCGTCACCGCACCCATGTCATCGACGATCGCAACAGTGACTAGGAACAGCTTGAGCGAGGTCGGCGCGCGTTTGCCGAGCAGCGCGAGCACGCCCATGGCAAAGGCGATGTCGGTGGCGGCGGGGATCGCCCAGCCGTTGATCAGCGCCGGGTCGAACCCGGTTTCTACCAGATAGAGGATGGCGGGCATGGCCATGCCGGCGGCGGCCGCGATCACCGGCAGGCGGCGCTTGTCCCAGGTCGACAGACGCCCGTCAACCAGCTCGCGTTTGATCTCCAGCCCGACATACAGGAAGAAGATCACCATCAGGCCATCGTTGATCCACAGATGCGGCGTCATCGGCCCCAGCTTGGCGGTCAGCACCGGCCCCTGAATGTCGTGCAGAATATGGTGGTATAGGTCGTACAGCGGGCTGTTGGCGATGATCATCGCAATCGCGGCGGACAGGATCAGGATGATGCCACCTGCCGCCTCGCTGCTCAGAAATTCGCGCAAGGCAGATCTGTGCCCGGCGTCGCTGTGCCCCTGTGCGACCATGTTGGCTCCTGTGTTTGATGGCCCGAACGTGCTTGACCAGACGCGCCTTCCAAAGGCATTCCCGGCTGTGGGGGGCCGGACGATCTGCAACGCACCAACGTTTAGCCTTTGAAATGGCTGCCTGTCGCTGGAATGCTTGGTCTCCGGGTTTATCGGCAAAGGCCGGACGGGTCCACCCCCGGGCGGCCAATCCCAAGGTGAAATTGCATGCCCCCACACCCTGATCCGTCCGCACAAGCGCCGACACCTAGCCGATCGGGATCCAGCCTCGGCCAGTTCGTCGCGCGCGTCACCGGCCCTCTGGGCAGCTGGTGGCGCGGGTCTGTGATCCCCTCGATCGAACATCGCGCGGTGATTGCCAAGGTCGACGACGAGGCCGGCCTGACCCCGCGTTACGCGTTTATGATCCTGATGTCGGCGGGCATTGCTGTCCTGGGTTTGTTGCTCTCGTCGCCAGCGGTGGTGATCGGCGCGATGCTGATCTCGCCGCTGATGGGGCCGATCATAGGGCTGGGTTTCGGCATGGCGCTGGTTGATGGCAACGAGATGCGGCGCACCGCGATGACGCTAGCAGGGGGCATGCTACTGGCCGTGCTGTTTACCGCAGCGATCGTGCTTTTCTCGCCGATCAAGGACATCACCTCTGAAATCGCGGCGCGCACGCGGCCCAATCTGTTCGATCTGCTGGTGGCGCTGTTCTCCGCGCTGGCGGGTGCCTATGCCATGATCCGGGGGCGAGAGGGCACAATCGTTGGCGTCGCAATCGCCACTGCGCTGATGCCACCGCTGGCGACCGTGGGCTTTGGCCTGGCGACGCTCAACGCCACCGTTTTCTTTGGTGCGCTGCTGCTGTTCGTTACCAACCTGATGACGATCGCGATTGCGGCGGCAATCATGGCGCGCCTCTATGGTTTCGGGCCCAAGCTCTCCGGGCGGCAAAGCGGAATGCAGGCCGCGGTAATCATCGGCGTGCTGCTCGCGCTGGCCATCCCATTGGGCTATTCGCTCAGCCAGATCGCCTGGGAAGCGCGGGCGCAGCGCCAGGCGCGCGACGTGCTGACCGACCAGTTCCCTAACCAGGCCAAGATCGATCAGCTCGAGATCGACTTTTCAGCCGAGCCACTGGCCATCCGCGCGACGGTCCTGACGCCCGAATATCGCGCCAGGGCCGGGCAGCTGGGCGAGGCGCGCCTGGCCAGGGCGCTGGGCCGCCCGGTCAAGCTCAACCTCGACCAGTTCCGGGTCGGTACAGCCGCAGGGGACGCAGAAGCCGCGCAGCTCGCTTCGGCTTCGGCGCGCGAACAATCGAATAAGGAGCGCGCCACCGCCGCCCTGGTCGGGCGCGAACTGGCGATCCTCGCCGGAGTCTCGCCCGAGGCGGTGCTGGTCGATCGCGACAAGAGGCTGGCGCAGGTGCGCGCCGCAGCGCTGCCCGGGGCAACGCTCGCCACCTATCGCGCGCTCGAACAGCGGCTGACGGCTGCCGAGCCGCAATGGCAGATGCAGCTGGTGCCGCCGCCGCTGGCCTTGCCTGATGTTGCCTTTGACGGTGACACCCCGACAACCGAGGGTGCTGCCAATCTTGCGCTGGCGATCTGGGCGGCGCGCAGAACTGGTCTTGCAGTAATAGTATCAGGCAAATCATCAGCATCTGAATTTGTTTTGACCAATATGCGCGAAGCGAGCATCTCTGTGAAAATTAAAAGTTCGGCAAAATCTGGCGACTCCGTGAGTCTGGCTTGGAGCTTTTGAATCATAACTGTGCGATGGCGTGCTGATGGTGGGGCGTTGGGCGCAGTGGACGGAGCAGTATTATAAAGAAGTTATTTTGCATTTGCCTATAACTTTGTTTCCATTCGAGATATTTTGGACCTTGAAATGTTGTTGTTCGCCGGGTTCTGGTTTCTGATCTGCGCTGCAGAGGATTTACCGTCAAATCTAGTGTGGTTTGGCCAGTGGGTGAGGCCACCGGCAGAGCCCACCACGCTCGCTCGACCCGGCTCGCCGGTCCAGGGCGAGGGCAGACCCTCTCAGCTCGACGCTCGGGCTTTGGGCGG
Organism: Hydrogenophaga intermedia; assembly: GCA_943370475.1. Taxonomy (GTDB): domain Bacteria; phylum Pseudomonadota; class Alphaproteobacteria; order Sphingomonadales; family Sphingomonadaceae; genus Blastomonas. The sequence goes on along the minus strand of CALRRI020000034.1, from coordinate 30,181 downwards.
TACCTTTCCGTCAGTTGCTGGTCGATCTGGCCATCGGACGTCGCTTTGGGCTGGCGGGCGGGCAGGCAGACCGTTTCGCTGCGTTGGTGATAAGACGGGCGGCCCTTAGTCGCCGCGCCTTAGCCAGATTTGGTTGGAGTGCTCTGGCCAGGCAACCATCGTGGGTTAGGCTGATCCCCAGGCGTATCGGATCGATCTGGGCTCGAGCGCAGCGGTGATGGTGCCGGCCGAATAGGGCTCGCATTTGCTGGCGCTCGACTGGAGGCAGCGGGTCGATGGCGAAGCCAACCCCCTATCCGGCGCTGCGCTCATCCTTATCTGCCGGTTTTTGAGCCCGGACGTGTGCCCGAAGGCGCGTGCCCCCTTCTGCTGGTGGATGAAAGCGGCTAGCCTTGTCAGCACACATGGATGTTTATCTTCCCATCGCGAATCTTTCGGTCAACGCGCTCGTGATCATCGGGCTCGGCGGGCTTGTCGGCATTCTGTCCGGCATGTTCGGCGTGGGCGGCGGGTTCCTCACTACGCCGCTGCTGATTTTCTACGGCATCCCGCCCACGGTGGCGGCGGCATCGGCCTCCACCCAGGTCACCGGATCGAGCGTTTCGGGTGTCATCGCCTACAGCCGGCGCAAGGGCGTCGACTATCAGATGGGCGGAGTGCTGGTGGTGGGCGGCATCCTGGGGACGCTGGCGGGGGCTGCACTGTTTCGCGCGCTGCAGCAGCTCGGCCAGATCGATACCGTGATCAACATCGTCTATGTATTGCTGCTCGGGTCGATCGGCGGAATCATGGCCCGCGAAAGCCTGGCCAGTGTGCTTGCGATGCGGCGGGGCGAGAAGCTTCCGGCCAAGAAGCGGCGACATCATCCGCTGGTGGCCAACCTGCCGCTGCGCTGGCGCTTCTACCGATCGGGCCTCTACATCTCGCCGCTGGCACCGCTGCTGCTAGGTTTTGCCACAGGTATCCTGACGATCCTGCTCGGCGTGGGCGGCGGTTTCGTGATGGTGCCGGCGATGCTGTATCTGCTGGGCATGGGTGCGCAAGTGGTGGTGGGCACATCGCTGTTCCAGATCCTGTTCGTCACGCTTGCCTCGACGCTGGTGCACAGCCTGACGACCAAGGCGGTCGATATCGTGCTGGCGGTGCTGCTGCTGATCGGCAGCGTCACCGGCGCGCAGGTCGGCGCGCGCTTTGCGCAGAAGCTTCCGCCGGAATATCTGCGATTGCTGCTGGCTACACTTGTGCTGCTGGTGGCGGCGCGGCTGGCCATCGGCCTCGGCTTTCGTCCCGCCGAAATCTATACGGTCGAGCTGCTGCAATGATGTGGCTTCGCCTGCTGGCCCTGATGCTGGGAGCCTCGCTGTTGACGGCGGCGACCGAGCCGGTGTTGGTGCCCGAAGTGTCCCAGCGCGACATCCAGATCCAGTACGGCTTTACCGGCGCGGAACTGCTGCTGTTTGGCGCGATCGTCTATCCAGGCGGCACACCGCCGTCTCGCGAAAGCGATATCGTGGTGATCCTCAAGGGGCCGCCGCAATCGATCATCCTGCGCGAAAAGCAGAATATCGCCGGCATCTGGATCAATGCCGCCAGCACCGAATTCCGTTCCGCTCCCGGCTATTACGCGGTCGCATCCTCGCGGCCGATCGACAAGATCGTCGACAAGCGCACCGCCGCCATTTACGAATTCGGTCTTGGCAACCTGCAGCTTTCCCCCGCCGGATCGATCGATCCGGCTGAGCAGCGCCGGTTTCTGACCGGCCTTGTCGATCTCAACACACGCGAAGGGCTTTACAAGCAGCAGGAGGGCAGCGTCGAGATTCTCGAAGGCGTGCTCTACCAGGCGCGGCTTTCCATTCCCGCCAGCGTGCCCACCGGTACCTATACTGCGGAAACCTTCCTGGTGCGCGATGGCCAGGTCCTGGCCGCAGCGGTCCGCGAGATTGAGGTGCGCAAGTTCGGCTTCGAGCTCTTCGTCGCGGTGATGGCCGAATACCAGCCCTTTGTCTATGGCGTCAGCGCAGTGCTGATCTCGCTGGCGCTTGGCTGGCTGGGCGGCGTGGTGTTCCGCAAGATCTGAGGCGACCGCCTTTCGCCAGTGACAGCCATGTTCCGGATCATAGAGGGAAAATTTACCCGATCGCGCTAACGCAAGGGTCTAATTGACAACAGGCAAGGCAGCACACAGCGCGATGGTCGAGCTTAATCCCCGCAGTTTCCAAGATCGCCGGCCCGCCGCCCCCGCTGATCTTCCCGAACTTCCTCGCATGGGCCAGCGACCTGCAGAGCACCTGCGGATTGGTGAGGTCATCGAGATTGCAGGCTCCAGCTCGCAGGTTCTACTCGATTCAAGCCGCCTCAATGCGCTGATCGACCATAACGATCCCAGCGTATCGATGGCGGGACAAGTTGGCAGCCAGGTCAAGATCCGGATGGGGACCCGCTGGCTGGTCGCCAACGTCCGGACCCAGCGGATGCACCAGCGCGAAGCCGGGCTGATCGTTTGCCAGATCGATTTCCTGGGCGAGGGTGAGGAGGAAAAGCTCACCGGTCGCATCTTCAATTTCCGCCGCGGGGTGACGCGCTATCCCGTCCCCGGCACGCCGCTCTATGCAATGACCAGCGCCGATCTGAAGCAGGTCTATGCAGCTGATGCCCGTCCGCACATCGAGGTCGGCACGGTGTACCCGACCAGCGATACGCGCGGCGCGCTGTATGTCGATGCGCTGCTGGGCAAGCATTTCGCGCTGCTGGGTTCGACCGGTACGGGTAAGTCCACCGCCGCTGCGCTGATCCTGCACCGCATCTGCGACATGATGCCCGATGGCCATATCGTGATGATCGATCCGCACGGCGAATATAGCAGTGCCTTCGCCCAGAATGGCGAACTGTTCGATGTCGGCAATCTGGCAATGCCCTATTGGCTGATGAATTTTGAAGAGCATTGCGAGGTTTTCCTCACCTCGCATGGGGCCGACCGGCAGACCGATGCCGAAATTCTCGCCAAGTGCCTGCTTGCCGCGCGGCTCAAGGGCAAGGCGGCACAAGCCACCGCGCGGGTGACGGTGGATACGCCAATTCCCTATATGTTGTCTGATCTCGTGGCCAACATCCAGAACGAGATGGGCAAGCTCGACAAGGCAACCTCGAGCGCGCCATTCCTGCGGATCAAGGGCAAGATCGAGGAGATCAAGGTCGATCCGCGCTACAGCTTCATGTTCTCCGGCATGCTGGTCGGCGATACCATGCCCGATTTCATCTCCAAGATTTTTCGGATGCCCGCCGATGGCAAGCCGATCTCGATCATCGATGTATCGGGCGTTCCGTCGGACATCACCTCGACCGTGGTGGCGGTGCTCAGCCGAATGATCTTCGATTTCGCGATCTGGAGCCGCAAGGAAAAGATCCGGCCGGTGCTGCTGGTGTGCGAAGAGGCGCATCGCTATATCCCGTCCGACCGGGTGACCGAACATAGCGCCGTGCGCAATGTGCTCAGCCGGATCGCCAAGGAAGGCCGCAAATACGGCGTGTCGCTGGGCCTGATCACCCAGCGCCCGTCCGATCTGTCCGAAGGCGTGCTGTCGCAGTGCGGGACCATCATCGCGATGCGTCTGAACAACGATCGCGACCAGGCGCATGTCCGCTCTGCCATGCCCGAAGGTGCGCGCGGATTTCTCGAATCGATCCCCGCGCTCCGCAACCGTGAATGCATCATCTGCGGCGAGGGTGTCTCGATTCCGATCCGCGTCGCCTTTGACGATCTGGTGCAGGAGCGTCGCCCGGCATCGGACGACCCGCTGTTCAGCGATCTGTGGAAGGAACGCGGCGGCGAGGGCGATATGGTCGCGCGCGTCATCAGCCGCTGGCGCAACCAGGGCAACAGCCAGCGCTGACCACTTCAGGTGCCGCGCGTATCGCCGTAAAGGTGGATGTGCAGCCGGTCGGTGAAGCGCCAGCCATGGCTCTGGCATAGCGCCGCCAGCCAGATGCTGCGTTCGCGCAGAACGGCCGTGCTGGTGCCTTCGGGCATCAGCAAGATGCGATCAGCCGGCAGCGCATAACGGCTGGCGAGGTCCGCCACCTCCATTGCATCTGCGGGCGAGGCAATCACGAATTTGAACCAGGCGCGCTCGTCGGCGGCGAAAACGCTGAGCGCCCTGTCGTTCAGCCGCGCGGCATCGTCATTGCCCGAATGGCGCAGCTTGGGCGAGAGATTGAGCTGGTCGACACAGGCGTCAAAGCCGGGCGTCAGCGCCACGGTGCCGTTGCTCTCGATCTCGATGTGATAGTCTGGTCCGAGAAGGTCGCACAGGGCGGCCAACGCCGGCTGCTGCAGCAAGGGTTCGCCGCCGGTGAACACGATATGGGGACAACGGAAGCCGATGATTCGGCGCGCGACGTCGGCGATATCGAGCGTGACGGCGTTGTCGCGCCGGTCATAGCTCTGGCCGCCACGATGCAGCCCGTTATGGCCCGAGAAATACCAGGTATAGGGCGTGTCGCACCACTGGCAGGCCAGGTTGCAGCCCGAAAGCCGGACGAACACCGATGGCCGACCCATGGAAATTCCTTCGCCCTGCAGCGAATGGAAGATCTCGGGCTCTTCTGGGCGGACGGTGGCGAGGCGCAAGCGTGTCATGGTCAGGCGCCATTAGCGCAATTTGCGAGCCGTGCAAAAGCCTGTGGCCGCACCCGCCTTGGACGAATGCGGCCACTGTCCCCCAAACGTGTTACGTCAGATCAGAATGCGGCAGTCAGGCTGACCACCACGGTAGCATCGGCGATCTGGCCGCCACCGCCCCGCACGCGGCTGAAGTTCGGCTGCAGATAGGCCGATTCGGTTGCCGTGATATCGGTGTCGACATAGGCGACGCCGAGCGTAAGCGGTCCGTAGACGTTGACCGCAGCGCCAAGCGACCAGTCCCAATATTCTCCCGTCGGCGAAACGCTGGTGCCGTTGGGGCCAAGGCCCGGATTGCCTTCGGAATAACCGATATGGGCGTTGATCGTCACCGGAGTATCGGGAATGCCGAAGCTGGCATCACCCGCCAGATAGAGGTTGTCCTCGTTCTGGCCGCGGCTGAACGGGGTGTTGCTGAAGTTGCCGAGCGCGTTCTGCTTGGGCGCGTAATAGACTGCGGCGGTCAGCGTGGCCGGTCCTGCGGTGCCCTTGAGCTTGGCATAGCCTTCGAAGAAGTCGGTTTCATCGAAACCGTTGGGGTACATGTACCAGGTCACGCCGACGTCGATCGTGGTGCTGTCGAAGGTCTTGGTATAGCCGGTGAACAGGTCGAGCTCGAGATTCGGGCCACCAAAGGTGCCCCAGCCGGCGAGGTTGGATGCCCATGTGCCGGCATAGAAGCCGGACTCGTGGTTGACCGTGAAGCCACCCTGCACAGCGACGCCTTCGTCGGACTGCGAAACCCCGCGGAAGCGGTAATCGGACACCAGGCCGACAGAGCCCGTGATCGTTACCGGCGGCGATGCCTCTTCTTCCTGCGCAAAGGCAGGGCTGGCAATGGCCGACGACGCGAGGAGGACGAGGCCAGCAAGGCCCCGGTGAAATTTGGACGTACGCATGTTTTTCCTTTCAACTGGATGCGTTTCGTCCCGCCTGCGCTGCAATGGCTACCCTCTGTTTTAACTGGCGTCCGTGGTCGCCAAATACGGGGTGCTCACAATCAGCGACAGCAATGCTGCCGGGTCGTGTTGCGCTGCACAAGAGAAAAGTGACAAGAAAGCCAACTTAAGTGAAACATTGTGTCTTTCCCGCCACGCCATGGTGCCGGATCGGCCCTTTAGTGGATGTTAACTGGCCCTTGCCAAACACTGGTGTCATGTTCTCTCCCGTCACCCCGATTCTGTCCGCCGATGCGTCTGATGAGACGACAGCGCACGTACTGGCGCGGGTAGAGGCCATCCACATCGTGCTGGCGGCCTTGGCACGAATTGCAGGCGTGTATGCAGGCCCCGATTTGCACGGCCTTGCCCGCCAGGCCGAACTGGCTGCGGCGCTGCTGGACATGAGCCCCAAACACCTCATCCACATCATACGCGAGCTCGATGCTATCGCAGCGGCGCTTCAGGCCGGGTTTGTCGCGATCGAAAAGGCCCGTTCGAAGGGACATGCTGCCAGGCCAGCCGCCAGACTGCTTCACGCCGAGGCGCGCGAGGCCTTCGCTGCCATCCTGGCCGCTGCGACGGGGTCCCCAGCCTCTGCATGATCTGCGGCGCGGTCGCGGCTTTCATTTGTTCCCCTTTTGTATTAGCACATGGGCATGACCGACGCCCTGCTTCATGCTGTCTCGCCCCTCGAATCGGATCTGCTGCCTGAAGGCGGTGCTGCTGCATCAGCAGGACCACCTGTGGGTGCCGCTGCCGTAGCGCGCGGCATCGCGCGGTTGTTCCGGCGCAACCAGATTTGGGTCACGTCCGAAGTGGCCCTTCCCAATGGGCGGCGCGCCGACCTGATGGGAATCGATTCGCGCGGGGGTATCGTGATCGTCGAGATCAAGGTCGCGCGCTCCGATTTGCTGGGCGATGCCAAATGGGGCGAATATCTCGACCATTGCGACCGGTTCTATTGGGGTCTGTGCCCCGCGCTCGATCCGGGTCTCGCTGCAACCGATGCGTTCCTGCCCGAGATCACGGGCCTGATCGTGGCAGATGCCTATGATGCCGAGATCATCCGCCCAGCGGTTACGCGTCCATTGGCCGCCGCCCGGCGCAAGAGCGAGACGCAGCGCCTGGCCGCACTGGCGCTGCGCCGCCTCAACGTGATCCAGGATCCGCCACCGCCGGATGAGGTCTATTAGCCAAATCAGTGAATTGGTTTTGACATCGTCAAGGTGATTAGGTGCGGACTTGGACCGTTGAGAAAAAGCGAGTCGCTTTGGGGGCTCAATGCCCCGCCCGATTGTTACGGCCCTTGTGCGTCAGCGCGCAGAACCTCTTGTCCGGTACATTGTCGGAGGAAAGCCTGCGGGCGATCTTCGATCATCTGGAGGAAACTTCGAACGTTTCGCTCTCGGCCAAGCACGCGGGTGTTTCGCGCTCGGCGGTCTACCGGCTGCGGGCGACCAGCCCGGTGTTCAGCAATGGCTGGCAGCCCGCGATTGCCACCGGCTATAACGAGCTCGACTTCCGAATGCTCAAGACCGCGCGCTTTGGCACGATCAAGTCGTTCAAGCGCCCTGACGGCAGCATTGGCCGCGCGACCGAGTTCGACGATGTGCAGGGGCACAAGGTGCTGATGGCCTGCAAGGCCAGCTTCGAGGAGACCCGCGGCGAGTCGGCGCCCGATCCGCTGGCAGCCAGGGGCGCGCGCGAGCAACTGGCCGCCAAGCTCGAGCAGATCCGCCAGCGGCTCGACACCGCCATCGGCGCGCCCAAGTCAGATGACGCTCCGGCGGCAGACCCGGCATGACCAGCCTGTCGCTGGCCGAGATGCCTGTCGCTGCGATGCGGCGCCATATCCAGGGGCTTTCCGATGGCGTGGCGCGGGATCTGGCGCATCGCTTTGGTCGCGGCCAGTCTGGCCGAGGCCCGCAGCGTGATGGTCGAAGGGCCAAGCGGGCTGTTCGCGATTGCGCCCGGTTCGGTGCGTGCGGTCTGGGAGCCCTCGCTGCGCCGTCTGCGCCGGCCGGGCGGGGCGCATGCGACCCTGTTTTCGGCTGTAGAGCCTGAAAGCCTGCGCGGACCCGGGCGCAGCCACGCTCAGTGCGCATGCCCAGAACGAGATAACGCACAATGGGGCGCTCGTGCTGATCGATGCGCTACTGCCGAGTGTTGTCATGGCGCAGGCCAAAGACCCGTCTGTCATCACGACCGTTGTGGGGCAGGCTTGGATCATAGGGAGCACACCAGTGGGCGCCTGGGCCGGGCACGCTTTGAAAATCGCCGTTTTCTGCGACGGCAGCTTGCGTTCTGCTTCGCCCGTGCCGGGCATGCGGTTGCTGGACCGCGCAGTGAATGTCTTGGCCAGGTATGATGGAACAGCCTCGGTCGCATTGTCTGCCATAAGCGACCCTCAAGGCGGCGGTACAGTCGATGCCGAGGCGCGCGCGACGCTTGGCTTGGTGTTGACAGCGATGCGGCAAGCAGGTCTGCTACCCGTTACATGATTGATCTCACGCGCATTATAGGACATGATTCGGCGTGTTACCCACCTTGGGCGCAAAGCGACCGATCGTGCCCCCGGGGAGGGGCGTTTTTTGTCAGGGACCCCCTGAAATGGCGACATTTCAGCAACACTCAGGCCAAAACCAAGCTTGCGCGTGCAGGTTGATGGCGTTAGTAACGTTGCCGAGTTGTCGTTCCAAATCCTAATTATAAGGGGAATAAACATGCGCAAGTTAGTCATTGGACTGGCATTGGCATCTACCGCCCTGACCACGCCGGCCTTCGCCCGTGACGGTCAGTGGTATGTCGGCGTCGAAGGCGGCGCCATGATCGTTGAGGACATCGAGTTCGATGTCGGCGCTCTGAGCAACGCTACCATCGTCGATTCGGACACCGGCTATGACCTCGGGGCCATCGTCGGTTACGATTTCGGTCCGTTCCGCATGGAAGCCGAAGTCAGCTATCGCGAAGCCGATCTCACCGACGTTCAGACCCAGGTCGCTCTGTCGCGTGGACCGGGCGCTGCCCCTCTTGTTGGCCGTTCGGCTGCAGTCGGTTCAGCAAATGCTCTGGCGTTCATGCTCAACGGATTGATCGATTTCGGTCCCGATGACGGCCTGCAGGGCTTTGTCGGTGGCGGTGTCGGCGTTGCTCGCACCGACATGACCATCGCAGCGACTCGTCCGGGCGCTGGCGCGTTCATCAACGATTCGGACACCGGCTTTGCATGGCAGGTTCTGGCCGGCATCCGCGCACCGATCAGTGACAGCTGGGACGTGGGTCTGAAGTATCGCTTCTTCAACAGCGACTCGGTCAGCCTGATCGACGCTGGTGGTCGCGATTTCGATGGCCGCTTCCGCAGCCACTCGATCCTGGGCAGCATCATCTACAACTTCGGTGGTGAAGAAGCGGCTCCGCCGCCTCCTCCCCCGCCGCCTCCTCCCCCGCCGCCGCCGCCTCCCCCGCCTCCTCCGCCGCCGCCTCCGCCGGTTTGCGAGAAGGGTCCGTACATCGTGTTCTTCGACTTCGACAAGTCGAACATCACGCCGGAGGCAGCAACCATTCTGGACAACGCCGTGGCAGCCTATGGCAGCTGTGGTTCGGTTCCGGTCATGCTCGCAGGTCACGCCGACCGTTCGGGTGCGGCCACGTACAACGTTGGTCTGTCTCAGCGTCGCGCCGAATCCGTCAAGGCCTACCTCGTCTCGCGGAACATCCCGGCTGCTGCCATCAGCACCCAGGCATTCGGCGAAACCAAGAACCGCGTTCAGACCGCCGATGGCGTTCGCGAACTGCAGAACCGTCGCGTGGAAATCACCTACGGTCCGGGTTCGGGCATGTAAGCCATTTTCCGGACTTTCGGGTCTGGAATGCAAAAGAGGGTCGGTCTTCGGACCGGCCCTTTTTTTGTGTATTGGAACCCCGCCTACGGGCGCGGCTTCGCGATTGCTTGCCGGACGGCCAGCCAAGGCTTATGTAAACGCCATGGACACCATCGCCAACGAAGCCATCATCCTGACCCCCAGCGCGGCTCGCCGCGTGGCCGCCATTGCCGCCAAGCAGGGCAAGCCCGCCATCTTGCGCCTTTCTGTCGAAGGTGGCGGCTGTTCAGGCTTCCAGTATCGCTTCGGGCTCGCCGAAGCCCCCGAGGAAGGCGATACGATTGCAGTGCAGGACGATGTATCGCTTGTAGTTGATGAGATAAGCCTTGATCTGGTGCGCGGAAGCGCGGTGGATTTCGTGGAGTCGCTTGGCGGCGCTGCATTTCAGGTGACCAACCCCAACGCTGCCTCCGGATGCGGTTGCGGCTCCAGCTTTTCTATCTGATCCGACCGGCTATTGGCTGGAGGGAACCCGCTCTGAAGTGCAACGTATAGCAGAGCGAAACGGGCCAAGCGGGTCTGTATTGGGGGGCCAGCATCCATGTTCATTTTGCACCACGAAGGTCTGCAGGGCGTTGGCCCTGAGGCATTGGCGTGTAACCGGGCCTGGCTGACCCATGCTGTGAAAGTCAAAACACTGTGATCGACCCGTCTTCCGCACAGCCTGACCACGGGCATGATCTTCTTGCCACCCAGGACATGCCCAAGGCCGAATTGCCGGCCAGCATCATGCCACCTCCCGGGCAGGTCGCCGCGATCACGCTGATCATCCTGGGCATCATCGGCATTGCCTGGCTGATGATCGAACTCACTCAGTTCCTGCTGCTGGTGTTCGCCTCGCTTGTTCTGGCGGCGGTCTTTTCCTCCTTGGCCCGGCGTGTGTGCCGGTTGACCGGAATGAAGCGGGGGCCTGCGCTGGCTATCGCGGTTTTCCTGCTGCTGGCGATCTTCTCTGGAGCATTCACGTTGTTCGGTTCGCAGATCGCCAGCGAATTCGACACCATCCAGCAGAGTATCCCGCCTGCGATCGATCGCGTTGAATCGCAATTGAATGACGTCGGGCTGGGTGATCAGGCGCGCAAGATTGTCCAGCAGGGCAGCGGCGACCTTTCCAGCCTGGCGTCGCGTCTGGGCGGCTTTGCGATGACAGCGACCAACGGCATCGCCAATTTCGTGCTGGTCTTTGTCGGCGCCATCTTCATCGCCAGTGATCCACAGGTCTATCGGCGCGGTCTGTTGATGCTGTTGCCCGCGAAGGCCGAGCCGCCCGTCGGCGAGGCGCTTGACGATGCCTCTCGCGGCCTTCGTGGCTGGATGATGGGGCAGGCGGTGTCTTCGGTCGCCATTGCGCTGCTGACCGGAGGCGGTCTTTGGTTGCTTGATGTCCCCGCCGCCGGCGGCCTCGGCATCATCGCCGGGTTGCTCGACATCATCCCGATGGTCGGGCCGGTGATTGCCGGCATTCCGGCGGTGCTGCTGGCCTTTACAGTCTCGCCGACCACCGCCTTGTGGACCGTGGGGCTTTTTCTGCTCGTCCAGCAGCTGCAGGGCAATTTCCTTCAGCCGATGATCCAGAAGCAGGCGGTCGATGTTCCGCCGGCGGTCTTGTTGTTCGCGGTCGTGGCAGCGGGCCTGATCTTCGGCTTTCTCGGCGTTCTGCTGTCGGCGCCGCTGACCGTGGTCATCTACGTCATGGTCCAGCGGCTGTACGTCAAGACGATGCTGGGCAAGCCAATCCGGATCGCCGGGCAGGACTGACACCCGCCCAGCGGATGCGGATTACAGCGGGTTGCCGTCCTTGTCGCGGAACACCTCGCGCCGCCCGACATGGTTGGGCGCGCTGATATAGCCATCCTCTTCCATCCGCTCGACGAGCCGGGCGGCACTGTTGTAGCCGATACGCAACTGACGCTGCAGCCAGCTGGTTGACGCCTTCTGGCTTTCGAACACGATCTGGCAGGCATTGCGGTACATCTGCTCTTCCGGACTGTCGTCGAGGCTGGCACCATCGAGCGCAAAGCCGCCATCCTCGGGCTCTTCGGTGACGGCCTGGATGTAATCGGGCGCACCCTGCGAGCGCCAGTGATCGGCCACACGGCGGACTTCCTCATCCGACACGAATGGGCCGTGGACGCGCTCGACCTGCTTGCCGCCCGACATATAGAGCATGTCGCCCTTGCCCAGCAGCTGCTCGGCGCCCTGCTCGCCCAGGATGGTGCGCGAATCGATCTTGCTGGTGACGTGGAAGCTGATGCGGGTGGGCAGGTTGGCCTTGATCACGCCAGTGATGACGTCGACCGAGGGGCGCTGCGTCGCCATGATCAGGTGGATGCCCGCCGCACGCGCCTTCTGCGCAAGGCGCTGGATGAGGAATTCGACTTCCTTGCCTGCCGTCATCATCAGGTCGGCGAGTTCGTCGACGATCACCACGATCTGCGGCATCGGTTCATAGTCGAGCTGCTTCTTCTCGTACTGCGGCTGGCCGCTGACCGGATCCCACCCCGTCTGCACTTCCTCGCCCAGCGGAATGCCCTTGGCCTTCGCGACGCGGACCTTGTCGTTGAAGTTGACGAGGCTGCGGACCTTGAGTTCGCTCATCATCCGGTAGCGCTCCTCCATCTGCTCCACCGCCCATTTGAGCGCACGGATCGCCTTTTGCGGCTCGGTCACCACCGGCGAGAGCAGATGCGGAATGCCGTCATAGATCGACAGCTCGAGCATCTTGGGATCGATCATGATCATCCGCAGCGTCTCGGGCGTCATCCGGTAGAGCAGCGACAGGATCATTGCGTTCAGGCCCACCGACTTGCCCGATCCGGTCGTGCCCGCGATCAGCAGATGCGGCATCGGGGCCAGATCGGCGATCACCGGATCACCCGAAATGTTCTTGCCCAGGATCACCGGAAGCTGGCCGGTGTTCTCGGCAAAGTGGCTGGAACCGATCATCTCGTGCAGCACCACGGCGTCACGGTGCTGATTAGGCAGCTCGATACCCAGTTCCTTGCGGCACGGGATTGCGGCGACGCGCGCCGAGCGGGCAGACATGTTGCGCGCGATGTCATCCGCCAGCTGGATCACCCGATTGGCCTTGATGCCGGGCGCGGGCAGCAATTCGTACCGGGTGACGACTGGGCCCGGGCGCACCGCAGTGATCTCCCCCTTCACATTGAAGTCGCTGAGCACGGTCTCCAGCAGCCGTGCGTTGCGTTCCAGCGCGATCTTGTCGAGCGCGGGGCCGGTGCTGCTGGGCGGCGGATCGAGCAGATCGACCGAAGGCAGATCATAAGGGCCGAAGAAGTCGCCCTGCTTGCTCTTGGGGCCCAGCTGCGCCTTGGCTGGACGCAGCGAAGGCTCGGTGATCTCCGGCGGCGGACGGTTGTCCGGCACCGCTTCCTTGCGCGGCGCGGCGAGCGCCGGACGGGGAGTTTCGTCGGTGTCGTCGACAATGTCGGCATTGTCTTCATCGACCACCGGCCCGATCGGGCGGCGGAACAGCGCCTCTGGCACATTGACCTTGATGGCTGGCATGCGCAGCAGCCCACGCTCCAGCCCCAGCGCTTTCCAGCCGAGCACTACGCCCAGCAGGCCGAGCAGGCTGGCGCTCCCATAAAGCGCCCAGGCCGAGCCCGCAGGGGGCAGGAGCGATGCCAGAGCCTGCAATCCGCGCGCGCCCATCATGCCGACCAGGCCGCCGGGGCCTGCCGGGAAATGCTGCGCCGATTCCCCGAACAATGCAGCGGCGGCGACCGCCATCAGCACGATGCTCAGCAAGGTCGCAATGGCAGCCCTGCGCCAGTGGCCGAGCGGTCGGTTGATCCAGAGCCGGTGCGCCTGAATGGCGGTGATCGGCAGCAACAAGGCACTCGCGGGGCCGGCGATGAACAGCATGAAATCGGAAATCCAGGCACCGCTGCTGCCCATCCAGTTTTCGGCTGTTCCGCCGGCGGCGGTGTTGAACGACGGATCGGTCTGGTGATAGGTGACCAGCGCCGTCAGCGCATAGGCGGTGAGCGCAAACAGCACCAATGCCAGGATCAGGCTGCCGCTGCGCATCAGGCTTTGACGCATCAGGTCGCGCCAGTCGGGCGCGTTTCTGCTGGCGGCGCGGGTGGCCATAACCTGTTCAACTCCGGATATATGGTAAATGCCCCGCTATTTTGCGCAGAGGACGGACTCCGCGTCAAGCAAGGACTTAAGCCGGAGTCCGCACGGCAAAGCCTCTGTTCAGGCGGCGTACGACGCCCTACATTGGCGGCATGACACAGACCCCGCACAGCGACATCCTCATCATGGGCGCAGGGCCGGCTGGCCTCTCGCTTGCCCTGGCTGCCGTTCGGCATGGCCTCAGCGTTCGCTTGATCGATCGGATCGCGCCTGAAGTGCTGGCGGACACCGCTTTTGATGGGAGAGCCTCCGCGCTGGCCAGCACCAGCTGGCAGATGTTGCAGAATCTGGGGCTTGCTGATCGCCTATGGCGCGATGCCTGCCCGATCGACCGGATCGCTGTCAGCGACGGCTTGCGGCAAGGTTCGCTCGATTTCGACGCGGGCGTCGACGGCATGGGGGTCATGCTGCCCAACAGCCTGCTGCGGGCTGCGCTTTACGACGCGGCACTGGCCGACGATGACATCGATCTGGTGATGGCTGCATCCGTGACCAACCGCGCGGTCGACACGCACCGCGCAACGGTCACGCTGGCAGATGGTCGCACATTCACAGCATCGCTGCTGGTCGGCGCCGAAGGACGGGTCTCGCCGACACGGGAACTGGCGGGAATCACGCTCAGCCAGTGGTCCTATCGCCAGCGCGGCATCGTGACCGCCGTCACGCTGGAAAAGTCGCACCAGAATACGGCGTTCGAGATTTTCTATCCCGATGGCCCGCTCGCGGTGCTGCCGTTGAATGACGATGAAGACGGGCGGCCGATGGCATCGATCGTCTGGACGGTTCCCGAGGGCAAGGCCGACGCGTGGACCTCGCTGTCCGATCGCGCGTTCGGCGCCGCGTTGACGCGCGCCAGCGGCGGCTTCCTGGGCGAACTGACGCCGGTCGCCCCGCGCAGCAGCTGGCCGCTGACGTTGTGCCAGGCGACCGACATGGTGGCGCCGCGTATCGCGCTGATCGGCGACAGCGCGCATATCATCCATCCGATCGCAGGCCAGGGGTTGAACCTGGGCCTTCGCGACGTTGCCGCGCTCGCCGATGTTCTGGGCGAGGGTGCCCGGCTGGGGCTGGACCCTGGCGATCTGGCGCAGCTGCAGCGCTACCAGAGCTGGCGGATGCTCGACAACGCGATGATGGCAGCTGCGACCGATGTGCTGAACAGGCTCTATGGCTTGCCCGGCGGGGCGCCCTCGATGGTGCGACGCATCGGCATGCAGCTGGTCGGCCGCACCGGTCTGATCCGCCGTCTCATCGTCGACGAGGCTCGCGGTACCAGCGGTGATCTGCCCGAACTGCTGATGGCTAGCGACTGACGAGGCTTTAAGGTTTCAGCCCGCGCGTGATGAAATCATTGGCGGCCTGGGCGATGGCGTCGGGCGTCATGTCCTCGCTCCACACGCCATAGCGCAGGCCCAGGAAGACGTTCATCCCCATGATCGCCCAGGCGTGGAGTTCGCTGACATCGGTGCGGATTTCACCGTCTTCGGCGCCGGCCTGCAGGCGGCTGAGAATGCGGGTGGCGGTCACCTGATAATGCGCGCGATAGCTGTCGGAATCGACGAACTCGGCCTCGTCGATGATCCGATAGATTTCCTTGTGCTCGCGCGCGAACTCCAGAAAGCCCTGCAGCGCCGCGCGCTCGCGGTCCAGTGCGCCAGTCGCCTCCTGCATCGCCGAGGCGGCATGCACGCCAACCTGAGCTGACATGTCCTGCACCAGCGCCCGGAAGATCTCGTCCTTGGAATCGAAATAGGTGTAGAAGCTGCCAAGCGCGGTGCCAGCGCGGCGGGTAATGCCGCTGATCGAGGCGTCATGAAAGCCACGTTCGCCAAACTCGATCGCCGCCGCATCGAGCAGCTTGCGCAAGGTGGCGCGGCCGCGGGCGGTGCGCGGTGTCTTGTCGGTGCGATCGGCGGGCTCAGCCTCCGCCGCTATACCCTGCACATCCGCTGCCGGTGCCTTTGCCGCCATACTCCACTCCCGCTGTCGGACATGATGCGTCGATGCAACACAACTGGCCGATTTGGCCCCGCCTGTCTCCCCTTATGCGATAAGAGTTGAAAGCTGGTTCAACTTTCACTAATGGATCGATACGCCCTGCGCAAGGCCGGTCAACAGATGAACCGGCACACCGCAGGGACTTCAGGTTTGGATGATGGGAGGATTGCTATGTCATCGTTTCGGTTACCCCGCTTTGCTACTGCGCGCGCCGCGCTGACGCTGGGCGTTGCTGCAGCCGCGCTGACTGCGCTTCCCGCCGCCGCTCAGGCCCAGGATGCGCCGGATGCTCAGGAAGAGGAGCAAGCCACCGGCATCGGTGGCAACGTCATCGTCGTCACCGCGCGTCGCCGTGCGGAAAACCTGCAGGATGTTCCGATTGCGATCAGCGCCTTTTCGGCCGAGCGGCTGGAAAACCAGGGCGCGCTCGACATCACCGACATTTCGCAGATCACGCCCAATACCACGCTGGAAAACTCGCGCGGCACCAACTCGACGCTCACCGCCTTCATCCGCGGCGTGGGTCAGCAGGATCCGGTGCCCGGCTTCGAGGCCGGCGTCGGCATCTATCTGGACGATGTGTACCTGAACCGCCCGCAGGCTGCGGTGCTTGATATCTACGAGGTCGAGCGGATCGAGGTGCTGCGCGGGCCGCAGGGCACGCTCTATGGCCGCAACACGATTGGCGGCGCGGTGAAATATGTCACCAAGATGCTGCCGCAGGACTTCAGCCTGAAGGTGCGTGCCACGTACGGTACCTATGACCAGGCCGAAGGCGTGGTGACGGTTTCGGCTCCGCTGGGCGATATCGTCCGGGTCGGCGGCACGGTGGCCCGTCTTTCGCGCGGCGGCTTTGGCGACAACCTCAACATTCGCGGTCTCGAAAACTACAACCGCGATGTCTATGCCGGGCGCGGCACGCTGGAAATCGGCGGCTATGGCGCACCGGTGCTGATCCGCATCTCGGGCGACTATACCCGTGACAAGTCCGATCCGCGCAACGGCCATCGCCTGATTCCGGGCATTCGCAGCGGCACCCCGGTGCTGCGCGACGTCTATGACACGCGTGCCGGGCTGAATGCGCCCCGCCAAGACATCGAAGCCTATGGTCTGGCGATGAACATCTCCGCCGAACTGACCGATACCCTGACGCTGCGCTCGATCAGCGCCTGGCGCAAGGATGACAGCTTCACCCCGATCGATTTCGACGCATTGCCCGCGATCGATGTCGATGTGCCCGCGCTTTACCGCAACGAGCAGGTCAGCCAGGAAGTCCAGCTGCTGTATGAAGGCAGCCGCCTCAAGGGTCTGGTTGGATTCTATTATCTCGATGCCAAGGCATCGACCGCGTTCGACGTGCTGCTGTTCACCACAGTCAACAACCTCAATGCCTTCACCGCCGGTGACGTCCGCACCGATACCTGGTCGGTGTTCGGCGATTTCACCTATGATTTCACCGATCAGCTCGCGCTGTCGCTGGGCGGCCGCTACACCGTCGACAAGCGCAATTCGACCATCCTGCGCCAGACCAAGCTCGGCCGCTCGGCGCAGTTCGGTGGCACGCCGGTTGTGCTGGCGACCACATCCAACTTCAACGGCGCGGCGCGCTTTACCGATTTCAACCCGCGCGCATCGCTGAGCTTCAAGCCGAACAGCGACAATTTGTTCTTCGCCAGCTATTCGCAGGGCTTCAAGGGCGGCGGCTTCGATCCGCGCGGCCTTTCCACTGCTGCGCCCGATCTCAACCGCGATGGCGTCCGCAGCCAGCAGGAGATCTTCGATTTCCTGAGCTTCGAGCCCGAGACGGTCGACAGCTATGAACTGGGCTGGAAGGGCAGCTTTGCCGACAATGCCATCAACGTGGCGGTCACCGGCTTCTATGCCGATTACACCAACGTCCAGGTTCCCGGATCCGCCGGTTTCGATTCGAACGGCGATGGCGTCAACGACACCTTCATCGGGGTTACCACCAACGCCGGCAAGGCTGAGTTCAAGGGCCTCGAGTTCGAAGGCAATGCGGTGTTCGCGCAGGAGTTTGCCGGAACCGGATCGTTCCTGAGCTTCAACGCGACGCTGGGCTACATCGATGGCGAGTACAAGCGCTTCATCGATGCGCGCAACATCGATGTCGCCAATCTGCGTCGCATCCAGAATACGCCGAAATGGACCGCATCGGGCACCTTCTCGGGCGTGTTCCCGGCCTTTTCGGGCATGTTCACCGCGTCGACCACGCTCAGCTATCGCAGCAAGACCTTCCAGTTCGAAACGCCCAGCCCGTTCCTCGACCAGGAAGGCTTTGCACTCTGGGATGCCGCGCTGATCTGGCGGGATGACGAGGACCGGTTCAGCTTCGGCATCAACGCCAAGAACATCCTGAACAAGCAGTACATCACCTCGGGCTATCAGTTCCTGGCCACCGCGCCCGACGGTGCGCCGACGCGCAATGCGGCGGGCAACTTCGTACCGACCCTGGGCACCGAGGGCGTGGCCACCGCGTTCTACGGCAACCCGCGCCAGGTGTTTGTCACCGGTACGGTCAAGTTCTGACCCGCTGATTTTTTGCAAGGGGGGTGGTGGTCGCAGGCGTCAGCTTGCCGCCACCAGTCTTTGGGTCATCGGCGCCTGGGGCTGTGCGATCAGATCGGCCATGGCGCCTTGCTCGACGATCCGCCCGGCATCGAGCACCAGCGCGCGATGACAGAATTGCGCCGCGAGCGCGAGGTCATGCGTGATCACCAGCATCGCAAGCGCCTGCTCGCGCTGGAGCCGTGTGAGCAACGCGATGATCTGCGCCCCGACCAGCGGGTCGAGTGCGCTGGTCGCCTCGTCTAGCACCAGCATCTGCGGTTCTGATACCAGCGCGCGCGCGATGGCGACGCGCTGCGCCTGCCCGCCGGAGAGATCCTGTGGCAGCCGATCGGCCAGCGGCCCGTCCAGTTCGACCATCTGCAGCGCCTTCTTGACCAGACCTGCCCGGCCCCAGGACGTGAGGTCGGGGCGCAGATGGACCAAAGGCTCGGCAATGATGTCCGAGACGCGCCAGCGCGGATCGAGGCTGGCGACAGGGTCCTGAAACACCGGCTGGATCCAGCGTCGCTGCTCGCGGCTGCGGCCCTGTTTGAGAGGTTCGCCGCTCCACTGCAGCGTACCGGCGCTGACCGGCCCCAATCCGGCGATGGCGCGCCCGATGGTCGACTTGCCCGATCCCGACCCGCCGATCAGTGCGACCGCTTCGCTCTCGTGAACGGTGAGATCGACACTATTGACCGCTGTCATCGGCTTGGCAAACAGACCATTGCCTGGAAAACGCACCGTTAGCCCGCGAACCTCGAACAGAGCTGCGCCTGGCTCAGGCAGGTCATCGGGCAGCGCGGCTTTCAGGCTCGGCGTCGCGGCCCAGAGCGCCTGGGTGTACGCGTGCTGCGGAGCGCGCGCGATGGCGTGTGCCGCACCCGCCTCCACCACCTGTCCATCCTGCATCACCAGCACCCGGTCGGCGTGATGCTCCAGCGAGGCAAGGTCATGGCTGACCAGCAGCATGCCCATTCCCGTCTCGCGCCGCAGCCGGGTAAGCAAGGCCATGATCTCGCCGCGCAGATGCGCATCGAGCGCGGACACCGGCTCGTCGGCGATCAGCAGCTTGGGGCGGTGCGCGATGGCGCAGGCGATCATCAGCCGCTGCCGCTCACCCCCCGAAAGCTGGTGCGGATAGCGCTGCAGCTTGGCCAGTGGGTCGGCTAGCTCGACCGCACCCAGCATATCGGCGAGCGCCTGTCGATCCGGGCGCGGGCCGCCGGCCTGCATTGCGCTTTCAGCCAGGTGCTGCGCGCTCGTCAGGTGCGGGGTCAGCGCGGTCAGCGGTTGCTGAAAGACGAAACCGACCTTCTCCCGGCGCACCGCCCGCAGCGCAGCTTCATCCAGTCCCGCCAGATCCTGTCCGTCCAGCATCGCCGATCCGCCAATATGTCCTGCAGACAGGCCGAAGGGCGACAGGCTGGTCAGGCTCTTGCCCGATCCCGATGCGCCCGCCAGCACAACGCATTCGCCCGGTTCGATCTCGAGCGACAGATCTCGCACTAGCACGCGCTCACCGATCGTCACCGACATCGTGTCCAGCCGATACAGGCTCATGCGAACCGGTCCCGCAGCCGCTCGCCGATCAGCGTGAGGCACACCAGCAACGTCACCATCACCCCGCCGGGGATCAGCAGGCCCATGGGTTCGACATCCATGTCGTCCGCGCCTTCCTTGACCAGGATGCCGAGCGAGGTCAGCGGCTCCTGTACGCCCAGGCCGAGGAACGACAGGAAGCTCTCGATCATGATGATGCCGGGCAGGGTGAGCGTGAGATAGGCGAGCGCGACGCCCGCGATATTGGGCAAGATGTGTCGCCAAAGGATCACGCGCACCGGCGCGCCGCTGGCCTCAGCCGCCAGCACGAACGGGCGCTGGCGCAGCGTCATCACCTGCCCGCGCACGATCCGCGCCATCGTCAGCCATTCAACGAGGCCGATGCCGACGAACACCAGCAGGATCGAGCGGCCGAACACCACCATCAGCACGATGACGATGAACATGAACGGCAAAGCATAGAGCGCATCGACGATCCGCATCATCGCCTCGTCCACCCGCCTCCCCGCCCAGCCTGCGACCATGCCCCAGGCGACCCCGACGATCATCGAGACCAAGGCGGCGGCGAGCGCCACCAGCAAGGTGATCCGGCTCGCCACCGCCAGCCGCGCCAGCCGGTCGCGGCCCAGCTCGTCGGTACCGAGCCAGTGGCCCGCTGTTCCGGGGGCGCTGCGGACATGATTCCAGTCGATCGCGTCATGGCTCCATGGCAGCAGCGCAGGCAGGATGAGCGCCGCACACACGATCAGCGCGACGATCGCAGCGGGCAGGGCGATGCGTTTCATGCCCTGCACTTCATGCTCGGCTCCGGGGATCGAGCCAGCCGTAAAGCAGATCGGCGATCAGGTTGAACGCGATGATCAGCGCGGCATAGAGCAGGATCACCGCCATGATCAGCGGATAGTCGCGGTTCAGCGCGCCCTGCACAAAATAGCGCCCGAGGCCCGGCAGCGCGAACACCGTCTCGATCACCACCGCCCCGGTCAGCAAACCTGCCGCCGCCGGTCCCAGATAGCTCACCACCGGAACGAGCGCAGGTCTCAGCGCATGGCGCGCGATGATCGCTGCCGTGCCGAGCCCGCGTGCCCGCGCGGTGCGGATATGCTCCTGCGCCAACGCCGCTGCGAGGCCGGCACGCGCCAGCTTGGCAATCGCGCCTGCGACCGGCAGCGCCAGCGCGATCACCGGCATCACCCAGAACTGCGGCGCGCTGATCAGGCTATCGCCCAGCCCACCCACCGGCAGCAGCCCCAGCCACAGCCCGAAGATCAGCGCGAGCAGGGGCCCGGTGACGAAGCTGGGTAGCGCGGTGACGATGGTCGCACACAGCATCAGCGTCTCGTCCGCCCAGCCGCCGGGCCTGAGCGCTGCGACCGTTCCTGCTGCCAGCCCGAGTGCCAGCGCCAGCACGATCGCGAGACCGCCGACGGTCAGCGACACTGGCAGGCTGTCGGCGATCAACTGGGTAACGGTGAAATCGCGATAAACGAGGCTCGGCCCGAAATCGCCGGTCAGCGTGCGTTTCAGAAACAGTGCAAACTGCTCGCCCATCGGCAGGTTGAGCCCATAGCTTGCCTCCAATGCCGCCCGCGTCTCCGGCGCCAGCGGCCGCTCCCCATCAAACGGCCCGCCCGGCGCAAAGCGCATCAGCGCGAACGAGGCGAGCAGCACCAACAGCAGCGTCGGGATTGCGGTCAACAACCGGCGAAGGATCAGAGCGCGCATCGCTTGCGACAATGGCGGATCGGGTGGAGCGCGTCATGCGGAAAATGGGTATGAACGCCAGTGCGGGCCTGACCTCAACCGGTCCGTGGTCGGTAAACGAGATGCTGCAGGCCGGAGGGGGTCGTCTGCGCTGAAACAAGGTCGAGATGGATCACGTTTTCAGTCGCAGACACCAGCCGCCGCCCGGTCCCTGCCAGTACCGGCACGAGGACGAAATGCATTTCGTCCATCAGACCGGCAAGGAGCAGCGCCTCGATCAGTTCGATTCCGTGCACCCCGATGGTGCCACCGTTTGTGGCCTTGAGGCTGGCAACCTCGGTTGCGACCGGGCCTGCCAGCAATGAAGCGCCGTTCCATGTCGTCGATGCGAGTGTCCGGGATACCACCAGTTTGGGGACCGTGTTGATGAAGCCCGAAAACGGCTGGATATCGGAGGTCGGCCAGAATGCGAACCACTCTTCGTACATCCGGCGGCCCATGAGCACCAGATCCTGCCCGGCGATCGACTGCGCGATCAGCGGCGAAAAATCCTGGTAAAGCTCGGGCCGGACAAAGGTATCGGGTGCCTCGACCACACCGTCGAGCGAGATGAACAGAAAACAGGCCAGCTTCCGCATTGCGCACCTCGCTGTTGCAGGCGTTATCATGGCGGATGGGCCGGGCGGCGTCATGCGGAAATTGAGGCATGACGCCGCCGCTAGCGCGAAGAGTGTCATCAGATCTGAAAGTTCACTTAGTAGTATGGCTCGCAAGCGATTCCGTCCGAATCGCCGTCCATTTCGTCACGATAGCCTGGTTCCCCCGAGTAGATTGGAGCGGTGCCAGCCCTGCGGGCATCGTTGCAGCCTAGCCAGTAATCACCGGATTGAGGCTCACGTGCTCGCATCAGCCCTGCGTTGATAGCGAGAGGCCGGGCTACAGCCGCCAATCGAGCGAATCCCTGCTCATTTGCGAAAAGACTAGCAAGGCCGATGGTGAAACCGAACGAAGCTGCCGTAATCAATAACCTCGCCGGATAGCGTTCTTCCAACACTTTTTGTTGGCGTTTATAATGGCGCCCGAGTTTAACCGGATTGGCTCTGAAGAGTTTCGGGAATTTCACAAGTTGAGGCTATTGGGGAATCGTAAATGAAATATTGCGCCGAATTGAGGCTTTGCTTCTTTGGCACAGCAGCAAAAAACCCCTTGAAGCTGACGCAACGTCAAGTGGCATAAGCCGCTTATGGCTGATTCGCTCGACATTGCTGCCGTTACCCGGCTCACCGGTCTCACCGCCCGCGCGTTGCGCTTTTACGAGGCGCGGGGGTTGGTGGAGCCGTTGCGCACTGCGTCGGGGCGGCGGCATTATGATCCGGCGGCGCTGGAGCGGTTGAACCTGATCCTGTCGCTGAAGAAGGCAGGCCTCACGCTTGCGCAGATCCAGCGGCTCACCGCGCACCGGCGGATCGACCTGCACGGCCTGATCACCGCGCAGCTCGATCATCTGGAAAGCCAGGCGCGGCGGATTTCCGAAGCGCAGGCGCTGCTGATCTCCGTCAAGTCACGCATCGATCGCGGCGAGCCCATCGATGCCGAGACATTCTGCTCGCTGATCCGAACCGAACAAGAGGACGGCACAAGCATGTCACAAGACCAATGGAAAGCGGTGACCGACCGCTATTTTACGCCCGAAGAGCAGGCCGAATGGGCCGACCGCATGGGCACGCTGGGCGAGGATTTCGATCAGGATGCGTATTCCGCGCAGTGGAAGGCGCTGGGCGACGAGATCAAGGCGGCGCTTCCGATGGACCCTGCCAGCAAGGAAGCGGCAGGCTTTGTCCAGCGCTGGTTCGCGCTGCTGAAACCCTTCACCGATGTTGCCACGCCCGCGATGTGGACCGGCACGATGAAGATGTACGACGACATGCCCAACTGGCCGGCGCAGGCCGATCCCGGCTTCGATGCCGAGGTCTGGGCGTTCATGAAACAGGCGACAGCCGCGCGGATGCTGGCGGGCGATCCGATTGCCGTACCGAAAGCCGAATGAAGGGGAGCGGGTCATGAATGCATGGATCTTGTTGGCCTTGGCCATCCTCTGCGAGATCGCGGGCACCAGTCTGCTCAAGGCCTCGCAGGGTTTTGCCAAGCCGATTTTCGGTATGGCATCGATGGCCTGTTACGGCTTTTGCTTCTGGCTGCTCGCTTTCGCGTTCACCCGCATTCCGATGGGGGTTGCCTATGCGATCTGGTCGGGTGTCGGCGTGGTCGCGGTGGCGGTGATTGGCTGGCTGGTGTTCCGCCAGTCGATCAGCCTGGTGCAGGCAGGCTTTATCGTGCTGACGCTGATCGGGACTACGGGGCTTTATCTGAGCACGCCCGATGACGGGCCGGACAAGCGGGATGTGGAAGCCCAGGCCTAGCCCCCATCCGCCGACAGTCGCACCGCGCGTTCGCGCAGGCGATCGAGCGCAGCGTCATGGATGTCGGGCGCGCAGCACAGAACGCCAAAGGCATTGGCGCGCGGCTTGTTGAAGCGCAGTTCGCCGCCCAAAGCGTCTGTGACCCGCGCGCCCGCTTCCTCGGCGATGATCGCCGCGGCGCCGATGTCCCACTCATAACCCCAGCGCAGCGTCGCGAGCAGGTCGGCGCGGTCGTCGGCGATCATCGCCATGCGCAGGGCGATGCTGTTGGGCTTTTCGACCACCGTCAGGTCGATATCCGCCTTGGGCAGGCTGTCGGTGGGGACGCGCGATCCGGAAAATTCGGTGCGGCGGCTGGCCTTTAGGCGCTTGCCGTTGAGAAACGCACCGCGTCCACGCGCGCCGATCCAGTATTCATGGCGGGCAGGGGCGGCGAGCACGCCCATCATGACGCGGCCGTTTTCGACCAGGGCCACCGAGATCGCCCAGCCCGCGCGGCCGCGCACGAAATCGCGGGTGCCGTCGATCGGATCGACCAGCCAGATGCGGTCGCAGTCCAGCCGGTTGGTGTCGTCGGCGGTCTCTTCGGACAGCCAGCCCGCATCGGGAACCAAGGCGCCCAATCGGTCGCGCAGGAAATTGTCGACCGCCAGGTCGGTCTCGCTGACCGGATCGCCCGGCTTCTTGTCCCACACCTGCAGGTCGCCCCCGGCGCGCGCGAACGCGGCCATGGCGATGGTGCTCGCTTCTTCGACGATGTGCCGGATCGTATCGGGAGAGACCTTGGTGCGCGACGCCATGACCTCGCCTTAGCGCGCTCTGCTGCGCTGCAACAGTGTTTTAGCGCTCGCGGGTTGCGCTGAACGACAGATCGGGGTTCTTTTCCTGTTGATAGCCGACATCCCAGGCCGAGCGCGCCATGAACACCGGGTTGCCGTCGCGGTCCTTGGCAAGATTGTTCATCGAGATGCGCTTGAACGCCTCGAGCGCATCGGCCGGGCCGCTCAGCCAGCGCGCGGTATCGAACGGCGCCATCTCCAGCACCGCCTCGACCTTGTATTCGGCCTCCAGACGGCTGATCAGCACTTCGAGCTGCAGCTGGCCGACGACGCCGACGATCCACTGGCTGCCGATTTCGGGGTAGAAGACCTGGATCACGCCCTCTTCGGACAGGTCGTCCAGGGCCTTGCGCAGCTGCTTGGTCTTGGTCGGATCCTTCAGCTGCACGCGGCGCAGGATTTCCGGTGCAAAGTTGGGCAGGCCGGTAAAGCGCACGTCGTTCTTCTCCGACAGCGTATCGCCCACGCGCAACGTGCCATGATTGGGAATGCCGATGATGTCGCCGGGCAGCGCCTCGTCGGCGAGCTCGCGGTCCTGCGCGAAGAACAGGATCGGCGAGTGCACCGCAATCGGCTTGCCATAGCCCGATGGCACCAGCTTCATGCCGCGCTTGAACGTGCCCGAGACCAGCCGCATGAACGCGATGCGGTCGCGGTGCTGCGGGTCCATGTTCGCCTGCACCTTGAAGATGAAGCCGGTGACATCCTTGCGGGTCGGCTCGACGGCTTCGGGCTGCGCGGGCTGGCTGCGCGGCGGCGGGGCGTGGTCGGCGATCGCGTTGATCAGCTCGTCGATGCCGAACTGCTTGAGCGCGGAACCGAAATACACAGGCGTGAGGTCGCCATGGCGATAGGCCTCCAGATCGAAGCTGGCATAGCCGCCCTGCGCCAGCTCCGCCTCTTCGGTCAGCCGCGCCAGCGCCTGGGCGGAGAGCTTGTCCGCGAGCGCGGGGTCATCCAGACCGGACAGTTGCGTGAACGATCCATCGAACTCGCGCGAAGGACCTTCGGGCTGCATCAGGCGGTTGCGCGCGAAATCATACACCCCTTCGAACTGGCCACCCATCCCGACCGGCCAGCTCATCGGGCACACGTCGAGCGCCAGCGCATCGGCCACCTCGTCGAGCAATTCGAACGGGTCGCGGCCCTCGCGGTCGACCTTGTTGACGAAGGTGATGATCGGCACCGAGCGCAGGCGGCAGACCTCGAACAGCTTGCGCGTCTGCGGCTCGATGCCCTTGGCGGCATCGATCACCATGATAGCCGAATCGACCGCGGTGAGCGTGCGGTAGGTGTCTTCGGAAAAGTCTTCATGGCCCGGGGTGTCGAGCAGGTTGAAGGTGATCCCCTGCCGCTCGAAGGTCATCACCGAGGATGTGACCGAGATGCCGCGCTGCTGCTCGATCTTCATCCAGTCCGACCGGGCGCGCCGGGCCGCGCCGCGTGCCTTGACCTCACCCGCCAGATGGATCGCGCCGCCGGTGAGCAGAAGCTTTTCGGTGAGCGTGGTCTTGCCCGCGTCAGGGTGCGAGATGATGGCGAAGGTGCGGCGGTTTAGGGCGGTCATGGTCGGGGCTTTACACATTATCTGGTTGCCTGCGAAGGCAGGCATCCATCTCCAGAGGTTAGCGTCTGGTGAAATCGGAGGGTTGATGGACCCCTGCCTGCGCATGGGACCGAAAACGCGCTAGCTCTCTAGCAGCGTCACATCCATCCGCAACCGCTGCTGTGCGCCGGGCGCAAGGATCATCACGCCGGGCTTTTCGGTGAAATCGCCATCGAAGCCGAGCGGATCGGCGATGCCTGCCCAGGGTTCGATGCACAGGAAACGCGCGCCGGGCTTCTGCCAGATGCCGAGCATCGGTGTATCGGGGAAATCGATGCGAAGCTGCGGCTGGCCGGGAACGCCGTAGGTCAGCGAGCGGCTGGCGAGCTGGTCCCAGATCAGTGCGTCGGCCTCGAAATCGGCATGGGCGGGCGCATAGACCTTGCCGTTGACCGGGCTGGGCTGCGGTTCGGGTGCGACCAGTCCTGTGGCGGGATCAAGCCGCCGGATGGGCGCGGGCTCGTCGCATTCGAATACGATCCTGTGATCCTGAGACGCACCGCCAAAGGGCAGCGGCCAGGCGAAGGCGGGATGATAGCCGAAGCTGAACGGCATCGGCGTATCGCCCAGATTGCTCACCGTCGCGGTGATCGCCAGCGTCGCGCCTTCCAGCGCAAAACCCATGTCGAGCCGGAAATCGAACGGGTATTGCGCGCAGGTGGCATCGTTCGCCTCCAGCCGGAACAGCGCGTGTGCCTCGTCCGCCTCGACCAGCGCGAACTCCGAGCGCCGGGCAAAGCCGTGCCGGGGCATCGCATAGGCCTGCCCGTTCAGCCGGTAGTGGTCGCCCGCCAGCGCACCGGCGATCGGGAACAGCAACGGCGCGTGGCCCGCCCAGAAGGCCGGGTCGGCATCGGTCATCAGCTGCCGTCCTTCGCTGTCGGCCAGCGACCACAGCTCCGCTCCCAAAGGGTGGATGCGCGCCGTCAGCCGATCCGAAGCGATGCTGACCAGATCAGCCACGCAACTCCGCCCCAAGCTTCGCCGCGGCCTTGACGATCGCGTCGGCGATGGCCTTCAGCTCGTCGTCGGCAAAGCTCTTGTCCACCGGCTGCAGGGTCACCTCCAGGGCGAGCGACAGCTTGCCCTCGGGCACGCCCTGGCCTGCAAAGCTGTCGAACACGCGGGCGTCGGTGATGTGCTTCTTGTCGGCACCCTTGACAGCGCGCAACAGATCGCCCGCAGCCAGTGTTGCATCGACGAGGAACGCGAAGTCGCGCGTCACGGCCTGCAGCGCGGGAGGCGCATAGGCCTCGCGCATCGCGCTGCCGCGCGGCTTCAACGAGATGCCATCGAGGAACAGCTCGGCCACCATCACCGCCCCGTGCACCGGCTTGAAGCCGAATGCCTTGGCGGTGCTGGGATGCAACGTGCCGTAGGCCGCAAGCACGTTCTTCGGCCCCAGCCGCAGCGTCGCGGCCTGCCCGGGGTGATAGTGGCCACCGGGGCCAGCAGCGTCGGGCGCGAAGTCCATCAGCTTGGCAGATGGGGCCCCTGCGGCATCGAGCAGCGCCAGCACCTCGGCCTTCACGTCATGCGCGGTGAACGCTTGCGCCTTGCCGCTGCGCCAGTCGCGGCTCAGCTTGTCACCCGCCAGCACGATGCCGAGCGTTGCGCGCTCGAGGCTGGTGCCATCCTCGGCCTTGAAATAGCGCCGTCCGATCTCGAACAGCCGAACCGATCCTGCACCGCGATCCAGATTGCGCTTGGCCGCAGAGAGCAGCCCGGGCAGCAGCGAGGGCCGCATGACCTTGAGGTCTTCGCTGATCGGGTTGGCGAGCGTCCAGTCGCCGCCGCCAAAGGGCGCGGCTTCCTTGTCCGAGATGAACGACCAGTTGACCGCCTCGTTGAGGCCGCGCGCGGCGGCGAGGCGACGCACGCGCCGCTCCTGCAGCTGCGCCGGGCTGGCGGTGGGCTTGGCGACACCGGGCAGGCGCGGCAGCGGGGTTGAGGGGATCGCATCGATCCCGGTGATCCGCACCACTTCCTCGACGATATCCGCCTTGCCTATGACATCGCGCCGCCAGCTTGGGACGGTGATGGTCCACGGCGTTGCATTGCTGTCTATGGCAAAGCCCAGCCGCTCGAGGATGGCAACTTGCTCGTCCGCCGCCACATCGATGCCGCCCAATGCCGCGCAATAAGCGGGGTCGTACCTCACTGTCCGCAGCGCCACCGGAGCGGAACCCGCGCGGGTGATCTCGCTCGCCGTGCCGCCGCACAGCTGCGTCACATAGGCGGTCGCGATCGCTAGGCCATCGTCGAGAAACGCCGGGTCCACGCCGCGCTCGAAGCGTTGGCGCGCGTCCGAGGTCAGCATCAGCTTCTGGCCGGTGCGCGCGATATGCTCGGGGTCGAAATAGGCGCACTCGATCAGCACGTCGGTAGTCGTCTCGGCGACGCCCGAATGCTCGCCGCCCATGATGCCGCCGATGTCGTGCACCTGGGCCGAGTCCGCGATCACCGTCATGCTGGCGTCCAGAGCATAGGTCTTGCCGTTGAGCGCGAGCACCTCTTCGCCATCGACCGCCTTGCGCGCGACCAGACCACCCGAAAGCGTGCCCATGTCATAGACGTGCAGCGGCCGACCCAGATCGAGCATCACATAGTTGGTGATATCGACCAGGGCCGAGATCGGCTTCTGCCCCACCGCCTTCAGACGGGCCTGCATCCAGTCGGGTGCCGCGCCGTTGGTGACGCCCTTGACGGTGCAGCCATAGAAGGCAGGGCAGCCATCCGCATCGTCGGTGCGCACGTGCGGGCCAGCGCCCGAGCGGGGCACATCGGCGATGACCAGCGGCTTCAACGTGCCTATACCCGAGGCTGCCAGATCGCGCGCGATGCCGCGCACGCCCATGCAATCCTGCTTGTTCGGCGTCACCGAGACGTCGATGACGGGATCGTCGAGCCCGGCATAATCGGCAAAGCTCGTCCCCACCGGCGCGTCCTCGGGCAATTCGATGATGCCGTCGTGATCCTCGCCCATCTCGAGCTCGCGGTACGAGCACATCATGCCGAAGCTTTCGACATCGCGGATCTTCGCGGGTTTCAGCGTGAAGGCGGGGCCGGGGACATAAGTTCCCGGAGGGCCGAACACACCGACCAGCCCCTGACGCGCATTGGGCGCGGCGCAGACGACCTGCCACGGCGTGCCCGAGCCATCATCGACCTTGAGCAGCCGCAGCTTGTCTGCATTGGGGTGGGGGGCCGCTTCGAGCACCTTGGCGACGCGGAACGGGCGCAGCACATCGGCGGGGTTTTCCACCCCTTCGAGTTCCAGCCCGATCGCGGTGAGGCGATCGGTGATTTCGGTCAGGCTCGCATGGGTATCGAGATGCTCTTTCAGCCAGGAAAGCGTGAACTTCATGCGCTCACTCCTCCGCTCAAGGTGGGGACATCCAGCGACGAGAAGCCGTAATGCTTCAGCCAGCGCAGATCGCCATCGAAGAAGGCGCGCAGGTCATCCATGCCGTATTTCAGCATCGCGAGGCGATCAATGCCGCAGCCAAAGGCAAAGCCCTGCCACTCGTCGGGGTCGAGCCCGCAATGCTCGATCACCTTGGGGTTGACCATGCCGCTGCCCAGGATCTCCATCCAGCCGCCATTGGGGCCGGTGGGATCGCCGCCGATGACGCGCTTGCCCTTTTCGACCGTGAAGCCGACATCGACTTCGGCCGAGGGCTCGGTGAACGGGAAATAGCTCGGTCGCAGCCGCAGCACGATGTCGTCACGCTCGAAGAATGCCTTCACGAACGTCTCCAGCGTCCATTTGAGGTGCGCCATGGTGATGCCCTTGTCGATCACGAGGCCCTCGAC
>CALRRI020000033.1:0-44706 GCA_943370475.1 Hydrogenophaga intermedia | reverse complement strand
CCCGCTCAGCCTGAGCCTGTCGAAGGCCCCGCTCCCGCCCTCACAGCATCGCCATGTCCGTTGGCAGACCCAGCGACACGCGCCCGACCAGTTCGTAGACACTGCTCGCCGTCGCGATGTGCTGCGTGGCGACATGTGCATCGCGGAAGCGGCGTTGCAGGTTGCTGGTCATGTAGACCGCGCTGCCGCCGCCGATGGTGAACGCAGTCTTGGCGACATCGGCCGCAGTCTCGGTCGCGAAGGTCGCCGCCAGACGCAGCAGCGCGCGCTCGTCGGCGGACAGTTCGCCGCGCGTTGTCGCCCCTTCCCAGCATTTTTCGACGCTCTCGCGCAGATACGCCTCTGCCCCGCCCAGCTTTGCTTCGGCGCGCATCAGCTCGGTCTGCACCACGCCGCGCTCGGCCAGGCTGCGCTGTCCGCCCTGCGGCTTCTTGGCGCGGGCCAAAGCCTTGATCTCGTCCATCGCGCCTGCCGCATTGCCCAGGGCCACCGAAGCCACACCCAAAGCCAGCAGGCCGAAGATCGGGAACTGGTACAGCGGCCCCTGCTCGACCGGCTTGTCGGCGATCAGCGAGACACTGCGCTCCTTGGGCACCTTGATGTCCTTGACCGCAAAGTCTCCCGAACCGGTGCCCTTCATCCCCATCACATGCCAGGTGTCGAGCAGTTCGGCCTGGTCGGCGGGGAACATCATCATCCGGTGATAAGGCGCACCGCTTTCGAAGCGCTGCAGCTCGCCGTCCTTGAAGATCATCGCCCCACCCGACAGCCACTGACAATTGGCGCTGCCCGATCCCCATTGCCAGCGGCCCGAGACGACATAGTGGTCGCCCATGTCATCGGCCCGGCCCATCGGCGCGAACACGCCGCCGGTGATCGAATGCGGGTCGGAGTAAATCTCTTTCGCGACATCATGCGCCAGATAGGCGGCGTTGAGCGCGGTGGTCGATCCGATCATCGCGCACCAGCCCGCGCTGGCCTCTGCCCGCGCGATGGCGTGGAGCACGCCCATCATGTCCATCGGCGACAGCTCCAGCCCGGCGAGGCTGCGCGGGCGCAGGATGTTGAAGGCGCCTGCATTCGCCATCTGTTGCGCGATATCGGCGGGCAACCGCCGCGCTGCCTCGATCTCGTCCGCGCGCGCGGCGATGCCGGGCAGCAGGATGGCGATGGCATGGCCCAGCGGCTGGATGCTTTCGAGTGGTTGCATAGGTACTCCCTCTCCCCTTCAGAGGAGAGGGCCGGGGAGAGGGGAAGTCCCGCTCACCAGCCCCTCTCCCTTCGCCGCTCCGCGGCTCTTCCCTCTCCCCTGAAGGTGAGAGGGCATATATGCTACAGCCGCATCAGACTGGCCAGATTGTTGCGCTGCATGTCGCTCGACCCGCCGACAATCGGCATGCCCAGCAGGTCGCGGACATGCCGCTCCATCTCATAGGCATCGCTGAGCGCATAGGACCCCATGACCTGCTGGCAGGCGAGCGCAATCTCCACGCCGGTGTCGGCGACGAACAATTTGGCCATGCTGGTCTCGACCGAACAGGGCCGCCCCTCGTGCGCCAGCCATGCGGCGTGATACAGCATGTGCCGCGCAGCGTGCCATTTGGTGCGCGCGGTGACCAATTTGTGGCGGATCGCCTGATGCTGGCTGATCGGCTTGCCGAACTGCTCGCGCTCCTGCGCATAAGCCCAGGCCTCGTCGATCGCCGCGCGCGCGATCCCCAGCGCCACGGCGGAAATCTCGAGCTTCTCGACATCGAGCGCGCGGCCCGCGAGCAATTTCCACCCCTTGTTCCACATCGTCTCACCGCCGACGATGGCGCTGACGGGCAGGCGAACATTGTCGAAATAGACGTCCTGGCTTTGGGTGTAGCGCAGGTTGACGTGCTCGATGTTCTGCATCGAAACGCCTGCAGCCTTGGTCGGCACCAGCACGAACGACAGGTTCTTGTAGCGCTCTTCCGCCGGGCCCGATCGGACCAGGCAATAGATGTAATCCGCCCAGTCCGCGCCGGTACACCAGCGTTTGGAGCCGTTGATGACAATCTCGTCGCCCTCGCGCACCGCGCGCGTCTCGACGCTGGCAAGGTCGCCGCCGACATTGGGCTCGGACAGGCCATAAGCGAAGAACAGCTCGCCGCTGGCGAGGCGCGGCAGGAATTCGGCCTTCTGCTCGGGCGACCCGTTTTCGCTCAGGTTCATGCCGCCGTAGAAGCTGGTGTGGATGAACGGCCCTGCCAGGCACGGCCCGGCGGTGGCGAGCTCCTCGATCACCGCGATCGCCGCGACCAGATCCTGCCCGGCCCCGCCATGTTCCTCGGGCACGGTCAGCGCGGTGAGGCCCAGGTCGTTGAGCTTGCCATAAACATCGCGCGGCCAGCGCGCCGCCTTGTCCCATGCCTGCCGCGCCTCGCGCGGGGCATGTTCGGCCACGAACCGCTGGATCGTCGCGCGCAGGGCGCTGACGTGGTCGGGCTCGTCGACGAAGGTCTGCAGGGTCATGGACCTATTCCCCCGTCAAGTTGGGCGCGCGCTTCTCGGCCATCGCCGCCATCGCCTCGCGCCGGTCTCCCAGATAGTTCGACACGCTCTCCCACCCAATCGCCGCGTCCATCATCTGCGCCGCGAGCGCACGCAACGGGATGTTGGTGACGCTCTTGGTCCAGCGCACCGCCCATTTGGGGTTGCCCTGCAGCTTGGCAATGATCTCGCCCAGCTTGGCATCGAGCTGATCAGCAGGCACCGCATGGTTGATCAGCCCCAAAGCCTTGGCCTCGCTGGCGGTCAGCATGTCGCCGGTCATCAGCAGCTCCTTGGCGCGGGCATATCCGATCAGCTGCGGCCAGATCAGCGCGCCGCCATCGCCCGCGACCAGCCCCACCTTGACATGCGGATCGCCGATCAGCGCCCTTTCGTCCGCCACGATGATGTCGCACAGCAGCGCGATTGTCGCGCCCAGCCCTGCTGCCGCGCCGTTCAACCGGCACAATATCGGCTTTTCCATCTCGAGCAGGCTGGAGACGATGCGCTTGGCATCCCAGGCAATGGCGCGGAAGCTCGCAGGGTCGTCGATCTGCTGCTGGAACCACTCGAAATCACCGCCCGCGCAAAACGCCCTGCCCTTTGCGGTGAGCACGATGATGTCGCTGTCGCTGTCGCGCTGAAGATCGGTGAACACCCGCGCCAGCTCGTCGTGCATCGGCCCGTCGACGCCGTTCACCGGATGATCCGAGGTGATGATCGCGCTGAGCACCCGGCCATCGCGTTCGAAGGTGAAGCGGCTGTAGCTCTGGTCCTCGATGCGGAAATGCTGGCTCATGTAGTGTCTCCCAATCGCACCAGCCGGCGGCCGAAGCTGGCCCCGGTGAACAGGCCGCAGAAGGCCTCGGGCATCGCCTCCAGCCCATCGAAGTTCTCTTCGCGATAGACCAGCTTGCCTTGCTGGATCAACGCGGCCATCTCCGCCTGCGCTACGGCGAACTGGGGAATGTCGTCGAACACCAGGATGCCGCGCATCGTCAGCCTCTTTGCGATGAACTCCCCGGTGTTGGTGATCCCTGCCCGCTCGCCCAAAGGCACGTTGTAGTCCGCCACTTGGCCCGAAACGACGATATTGCCGTGCAGCCGCATCATCGGCAGGATGCGGTCGATCATCGCATTGCCGACATTGTCGAACAATATGTCCACGCCCTTGGGGCAGGCTCCGGCGATGGCGGCATCGAGATCATCGACCCCCTTGTAGTCGATCGCTGCATCGAAGCCGCATGCCTCGACCAGCCAGTCGCATTTGTCCTTGCCGCCCGCGATGCCGGTGACGCTGGCTGCGCCCCAGGCCCGCGCGAGCTGCCCGGCGGTCGCGCCGACGACACCAGCAGCCGAAGTGATCAGCACGTGCGCGCCTTCGCGCATTTCGCCGACACGCTTCAGCCCGAACCAGCTGGTCATCCCCGGAATGCCGAGCACGCCCAGCCACAGCGAGCGCGACAGGCCATTGTCGGCGATCGGCATCACATAGCCGCGCCCGTTGCTGATGCTGTGCGTCGTCCAGCCGCCGCTGCCGGTCACCCAGCTGCCGACAGGAAAGCGACTGTTGCGGCTTTCGACCACCTGCCCGACCATGAAGCCGTCGATCGTGCCGCCCGGCGGGATCGGTGGAGCATAGCTCGCGCCGGTGGCGTGCAGCCGGGATCGCACCCCCGGATCGACCGAAGCGATGCGGTGCTCGATCAAGAACTGCTGGTCTTCGAGCGCGGGGATCTCCCGCTCGGCAAGGGCGAAATGGTCGGGCTGCGGCAGGCCATCGATCGGCGCTTTCAGCACCACGCTGCGCATCATCGCCTTGCCCAAGACCTGCTCCTGCCTGTGTTATCGTTGCTGGCTTGATTGCATAACCGCTACCATTAGCAAAGCGGAAATGCTGACACCAATGTCAGCCGGGGCGACGCTCGCTGCCGAGTTCGGCGAGCAGCGCGCGGTCGGCATCGGGCACCAGCCCTTCGAGCACCCGCCAGAAGCCGGTGACCGATTCCTGTCCGGCGCGGCGATAGGCCTGCGACAGGCGGCTGCGCAACGCGTCGAACAGCTCGGATTCGAGCGCAGCGCCCGCTGCGGTCAGCCGCAACAGCTTCTGCCGCCGGTCGGTCTCGCCACTGCGAGTCTCGATCAGGTCGCGTCGCTGAAGCTCGGTCAGCACGCGCCCGAGCGACTGCTTGGTGATCGCCAGCGCTCGCAGCAGCTGGCTGACGGTGAGGTCGGGGTTGCGCGCGATGAAATACAGCGCCCGGTGGTGCGCGCGGCCCAGCCCCTGGACCGCGAGCTGGTCGTCGATCGACTTGGTCAGCCGGGTGTAGCCGAAGAACAGCAGTTCGACACCGTGGCGGATTTCATCCTCACGCAGAAACAGCGCGGAAGCCGAAGGGGAAGATGGGACAGGCATGTTGACCTTGATTGCCAGCGCGATTAGGTCTTGGCAAGCCCGCGTTGCAGCAAGGTCAACGAACGGGGCCCGACGACCACCCATAAGCCTTGCAGTTTTCAGGGGATGACATGCTGCCCTTCGCCATCGAGCCGACCACCAACCCCACGCCTGCCGACGCGCGCGATGCCGCGCTGGTCGATCCGGGCTTCGGCAAGCTGTTCACCGATCACATGGTGGTGGTGCGTTACGACGAGGACAAGGGCGGCTGGTATGATGCTAAGGTCACCGCGCGCGCGCCCATTCCGATGGATCCCGCCTCGTCGGTGCTGCATTATGCGCAGGAAATCTTCGAGGGCATGAAGGCCTACAAGCTTTCCGATGGCAGCACCGCCCTCTTCCGCCCCGATGCCAACGCCCGCCGCTTCAACCTCTCCGCCGCGCGCATGGCGATGCCCGATGTGCCGCAGGACCTGTTCATCGAATCGGTCGAGCAGCTGGTGCGGATCGATTCGCAATGGTTCCCCAAGGTCGATGGCGGCGCGCTGTATCTGCGCCCGTTCATGTTCGCGAGCGAGGTGTTCCTGGGCGTGCGTCCAGCCAAGCAGTATCTTTTCATCACCATCGCCTCGCCCGTCGGCGCCTATTTCAAGGGCGGCATTGCACCCGTGACCATCTGGGTCTCGCAGCATTATACTCGCGCAGCCCCCGGCGGCACCGGCGCGGCCAAATGCGGCGGCAATTATGCCGCCAGCCTCGTCGCGCAGGCCGAAGCCACCGCACAGGGCTGCGACCAAGTCGTGTTCCTCGATGCTGCAGAGCACAAATGGGTCGAGGAACTGGGCGGCATGAACCTGTTCTTCGTCTTCGACGACGGCTCGATCATCACCCCGCCGCTGACCGGCACGATCCTGCCCGGCATCACCCGCCGGTCGATCATCGACCTTGCCCGCGCACAAGGCCTCACCGTGCGCGAGGAGCCCTATTCGATCGACCAGTGGCAGGCCGACGCACAGAGCGGCAAGCTGCGCGAGACCTTTGCCTGCGGCACCGCGGCGGTCGTCACGCCGGTCGGCACGGTGAAATCACCGCAAGGCAGCTTCACCATCGGCGGCAACCAGTCAGGCCCGGTGACCGCCAGCCTGCGCTCGGCTCTGGTCTCGATCCAGCGCGGCGATGCGGCCGATCCGCACGGCTGGGTCCACCGCATCGGCTGACCGAACGCGCGGAGCCGAGCACCCCAAAAAGGCGCTTGGCGGCCCGCGCCTTTTCCGTATATAGGCCGCTCCCGCGCTGCCCCGGCCCTCGCCGAAATGGTAGCGCCGGACGCACGGCATTGGGGTGTCGCCAAGTGGTAAGGCACCGGTTTTTGGTACCGGCATTCGCAGGTTCGAATCCTGCCACCCCAGCCACGTTCAGCTGCAAGCTATTGAAAAACAATGATTCGCCTTCTCGCTCCGCATTTGGCGCCCGCCAACTGTGTGACCCATCCTGTGACCTATCGTGTGTCGCAGGGTCGAACGAGTGGCACGAACCATGTCAAAGAAAGATCCCAACCTCAGCCGGCGCGACGGCCAGTATTATTATCGCGCGTCCTTCTCACTCGATGGAAAGGTTTGCCTGATAAGGCTCACGCTCAATACCTCTGATCGGTCTGTCGCACGGCAGAAAGGCGCCTTGATGGACCGATTGCTGAAAGACCAGTGGCGAAAGATTGTGAGCGAACAGGAAGGCCTGAACGAAACGGACAAGGCGTCCATCCTGCGCGCAACCGCGATCCAGGTACGCGACGGCCTGGACCATCTGCATGCGAGCGAGCAGGCCAATGGTCATGACGATGCCGAGCACGCAAAGCACGAGCATCTTCGCACGCTGCGTGGGCTGGAATATGTAGCGCGCGACATTTTCACACACGGCATTGGCCCATCGTTTGGCTCCACCGATCATTTCGTGGATCGTTTCGTTCACGGCATGCCCTATCTCGAATTCGAGCAGCAGCTACGCATCCAGGAAATTCTGGAAAACGGCCAGCATCTTGCTCATGCTACCGATGCTGGCGCGCGCAAGGCTCTGCAGAATCGCAACCTCCCCGTCACCGCTGCCAATATAGTCCTCGCCCGGCGCCAGATGTTGCTGGGGGTTCTGTTGGCGTTGCGCGAGGCGGAACAATCCACCCTCGCGCCGGACGATTCGCTGGATCGCATGCTGGCATCACTCACCATGCCGCCCGCCGGATTGCCGCAGGACACGTCAGCATGGACGAATACGCATATTCCATCTGGGGGGCATGCAGCCCAGGATCAGGCGGTAGCGATCGCCACGCCTTCACCAGCTGCCTGCTCGGTGACTTCGATGCACCCCCAGAATGCCGTTATGTCTGCCGGCCGGCCAATGACGATTGGTGCTGCTGCGGCCGCGTTCCTCAACGCCAACCCCGCCTTCGACCAGGATCACGAATCCTCGCGATGGACAGCCAAGACCCGGTCACAGTTCGATGCCGCAATCTTCCTTGCCGAAAAATTCTTCGGCCCTGAGGTGACCATCAGTGCGATCGACGAGACAATGCTGGCCAACCTGTTCAGGACGATGCGCGCTCTCCCGTCAAACCATCACAAGACGCCGGCGCATGCAGCCATGTCGCTTGAGAAGATCGCTGCGGGCAACAAGGGCAAGGGCCTGAGTTCGGCGACCACGAACCTTCATATGCGGTTTTTGAAGGTCGTATTCGATTGGGCCTCCAAGCGCGTACCGGGCTGCGCAGTGGTCGACTGGAGCGCATTCGTCGTTGCCGACAAGAGGGTAAAGCGAGACAAGCGCGCTGCTTTCAGCGTGCAAGAGCTGGAAACGCTGTTCACCGGGGCGATCTGGCACGGCAGTGAATCCAAGGTCAGGCGCCTGAAGCCTGGGCAGCATGTCTGGCATGACAGCGCATACTGGATCCCCATCCTCCTCACCTATACCGGGGCAAGGCGTGAGGAAATCGCCAAGATCATGGTGGATGATGTGGCGATGATCGAGGGGATCTGGGCCCTGAAGGTTCGCGTGACAGAAACGGGACGGGTAAAGACCGAATCGTCGGTGCGCGATATTCCGCTGGCTAACGAGGTGATCCGGCTGGGCTTCCTCAAGTTCGTCGAGCACCAACGCGAGGCCGGTCAGGTTGCTGTGTTCGCCGATCTGGGGTCTGGCGCATCGAACTATGGCGATGCGTTCTACAAGAAGTGGTGGCGTTCCTTCATTCGCGCGGGCTTGGTTCCGGATGCCAAGGATATGCACTCCATACGCCATTTTGTCTCGACGGAGCTTGCCAACCTCGATGTGTCGGAAGAACGGCGTGCAGATCTTCTTGGCCATACCATCACCAGCAGCGAAACCGCCCGGACCTACACCAAAGCCACCCGGATGCAGATCATGAAGCAGGTGGTAGACACGATCCCCAAGGTCACGAAACGGCTGCAGCCAAAGCCGATCATCCTATATTGATCCGGTCGCCCAGGTTGTTTCAGGGGGCCTGGGCAGCTGCCCAATTTATGGCAGCTGCCGACCCAGAACCGGTCATGCGCGACAGCCGCCATAAGCGTCCGTTCCTGACAAAACCCGCCCAATGGCTTCCACGAAGCGGATGATTAGCGATGCGATCAACTTTTAGACATTAGCGATTCACTTTAGACCGCCAGATTGCGATCATTACAGCAGCCAGTTTTTACGCTATTTTTGCGGGTCGCCTATCTTGTCCAGCTCACGCAGACCGGCGGCTAAGCTAATATCCCATCGCCGATGATATGTCTCACCGGGCGCAACGATATCTGCCGCTGTATATTCTCCACGCCCAAAGGCATCAGGCGGATGGCTCACCGGTTCGACACAAAAATACTCCTCCCCGGCGGGGACATAGATATGCACACCCGCCATCGCGCTGCCGTGCAAGACAAGGGAATGATCCCCGCCCCAGATGGTTGCCGGATCGGTACAGGGAAAGAAATTGTCGAGCCCTTCAAGAGCATCGACCGGCACCGGCTGATCGCCTTTGAACAGATCCGTCGGCTCCAGCACTTTGGCGAGGCCGTCCGGATGGTTAGCCCAGATACCTGTTGCGCGGAGAGTGATAGCACTTGCGCGGCGACGGACAAAATACGGGTGGATACCCGTGCCACAGGGCATCGCCGATTGCGGGTCGCGGTTGACGATGGCCATATCGATGTGGATGCCACCGGGATGGATGACGAAGCGCTGTTCTGCACGATAGGACCAGGGCCAGCCGCTATCTCCTGACGCACCCTGGCCGGGGTGATCGTAGAACAGAGTCAAATAGCGATCGCTGACATCGGCAACCTGCCAGTCCCTGCGCCAGCCATGCCCGTGGTGCGCATGCGGCAAGGCAACAGGCTCGCGATCAAGCTGCACCGTCCGCTCTCCGATACGAAGCAGGCCATGACCGATCCGGTTGGCAAAGGGCACCAGCGGGAAGCTCGCGCAATCCAGGATGTCACCGACATCGGGCCCCGCGCTTCGGAGCACTGGCTCGCCTTCGAAGTTGAGCGATGCCATCGCCCCGCCAAGAGCGGGAAGGATCACTGCGCGCCAACCAAAGGCGTCCAGGGTGATGGCCATCTCGGCTCAGAGCTTCAGCACGGCCACGCCAGCGGCTTCGAGTGTCCGCTCGCCCAGCACGGGCTGGCCCCCGATGTCATCGGGGATGGCAACCGTTTCGGTCGAGTAGTTGAAGGCGAAGACGTGGCTGGCTGTGCGGCGAATGCGCAGTCCATCGGGCAAGTTAACAGTCATTATGTCCGCCTCCTTTGCGGAAGTCTGCAACACCACCGCAAGCACATCCTGCTTGGGCCAGGCGGCAAGATAGCGCCGGTTGCCTGATCGCCAGCAGGCGACGGTTCCATCATCGGCGACGAGTTCTGCTGTCGCATCGGTTTCCAGGTGCTCGATCCAGCGGCGCACCGCCCAGCCCTGGCCCGGATGCACCAGCCCCGGCCTCAGGCTCTCCACCCGCACCACCTTGGCCGGGAAGATCGGCCCCGGCGGCAGGCCATCGGGTATCGCAAAGTCGGCCGTGCGGCTGCCCGATCGCGGGCCAATCAAGACAGGGCCTTCAAAGGCGTCGAGGTTCGCCAAAAGTTCGTCGGGCACCACCGGCAGGCAGGGCACCACGCACATCGCATAGCCTTCGAGCGGCGCATTGGGCGGGAGGATGTCGACATTCAGACCCAGCTGCCGCAGCGCGCAATAGGCATCGAACGCTGCCCATAGCGCCGACAGCCCCGCGCCCTGCGGCTGGATCGTGGTGATCCAGTCCGAATCATAGGAGAAGATCAGCGCGACGTTCTTGGCGGCGGCGGACATCGGGCCGATGGCTGCGATGTCCTCGGCAGCCTGTGCCGCTTCGGCATAAGCGGGCGCGGGCGCATCGTCGGGCCGAAGAAGACCAGCGTGCAGCTGCTCCTGGGCAAAGGGTGCCTGGCGCCAGCGGAAATAGCTGACCAGCTCGGCGCCATGGGCTAGCGCCTCCAGCGTCCACAGGCGGACCATTCCGTCCAGCGGCGCCGGGTTGTGCCGCGCCCAGTTGACCGGCCCGGGCTGCTGCTCCAGCACCCACCAGCGGCCACCGCGCGTGCATCCCCGGTACAGATCGTGATGGAATGCAGCGATGTCGGGGTGGCCTTGCCGTGCATAGCGAAGCTTGTCTTCCTCGCTGAACCGGAAGCTGTCGAGAAAGCCCAGCGGATAGCTGTCCCAACCCACGGCATCGAGCGACTGCGCCACATCGTGGTGATCGAACTCGGTGAAGAAGCCCATGAAATTGTGCGTGATGTCCCGACCGGGGGACATTGCCCGCAGGATGTCCACCTGGATCTGGTTGAAGCGGACGACCTCGTCCGAGGCGAAGCGGCGGAAGGCGAGCCAATGCGCCGGATTCGCTTCGGTAACGGTCAGATTGGGCAAGTCGATTTCATCGAAGCTGCGATATTCCTGGCTCCAGAACACATTGCCCCAGGCCCGGTTGAGCACCGCGACATCGCCATAATGTTCGGCCAGCCATGCACGGAACGCGGCCAGGGCAGCGGGAGAAAAGCTCTGTACCGTGTCATGGCAGCCATATTCATTGTCCGTCTGCCAGGCCACAATCGCCGGATGGTGACCATAGCGCCCGGCCATCGCGCGGGTAATGCGCGCGGCCTGCCTGCGATATCCGATATGGCTGAAACAGTAATGTCGACGCGACCCGAACCGCCGCGGACGACCGTCGCGGTCGACCGCGATCATGTCGGGCATGGAATCGACCAACCATTTCGGAGGCGTGGCCGTGGGCGTTCCCAGGATGATGCCGAGCCCCGCAGCGTGAAGCGTTTCGATCGCCCTATCGAGCCAGTCCCAAGCGTACTGACCTGGCTCAGGTTCGATCCGACTCCAGGCAAACTCGCCGATGCGCACCCGGGTCAGGCCGATCTCGCGCATGCGCCGGGCGTCGTCGACCCATTGCGCTTCAGCCCAGTGCTCGGGATAGTAGCAGATGCCGAGCTGCATGAGCGGCGGCTTGGGGTATGGGCTCTCGGAGATCATGGCTGCGCGGTTGCTCTTTTCGGGATCAGGGGGCAATTACGAATAGACGATATGTTCAATTGGCGCTCATGCCACATCAAAAAGGCGGCACATGGCTGATCGGGGTTTGAAATCCAAAGCAGCACCGCGCAAGCGTGTCCGACTGGCACCAAAAGAGCGGCAATCGCTCATCCTCGACCGCACCGCCGATATCATCGCGCGCGAAGGCGTTTCGGCGCTGTCCATGGACCGGATCGGGCGCGAGGCCGGGGTCAGCAAGTCGCTGGTCTATGCCTATTTCCCCAGCATGACCGACCTTTTGCGACAGCTGTTGCAGCGCGAATGGCGCAGGCTGCGGCGTTTGCAGGCCGAGGCGGCAGACCAGGCCGAGACAATGGAAGGGCTGGTGCGCGCGGTGACCCATGTCTACCTCAAGTATATCGACGAGCGTGGCATGCTCATCGAACGGCTTCAGGCCGAACCGTCGGTATCCGCGATCCACGATCCCACCGAGTTCGGCAGGGACAGCGCCGTCGGCTATCTCGCTGAAATTGTTGCCGAGCATTATGGGCTTCCGCAGGACATCGCCAAGGCTGCGACGGATATCAGCTTCGGTCTGCCGGCAGCTGCGGGCGCTTATCTGCTGCAGCGACGCCTGAGCCGGGAGGTGCTGGAAGACCTGACCGTTACCATGATCCTCGGCACACTCAATGAGCTGAAGCGCGAACATATGGCCCGCCTTCAGCCGATCCGGCGCGCACGGTTGCTGAGGTGATCTGCTCAAGCTTCGGCGGCGAGCAGATCCGGTGTCCGCTCCGATGTAGGATTGACGACGGCAACGGGGCCATCATCAAGGCCATATTCCCTCCGCAACCGGTCCAGCGGTTCGTGAACGCGATTCTCGAAAGCGACGAACTGCAGGCTGCGGGCGCGACGCCCCCGCGACCAGCCATCGCTAATGGCATCCATCGCCGGCTGGATCAGCAGCGGATCGACCAGCGCCATATGACCTGAAACGACCGCAATCCACATCGCGGCATAGGGAAAGTCCATCTGCGCCAGCTGAAACGCCTGCAGCGCCAGCTCTCCGAACGGGGTCGCCGGATAGCCGGTCAACACATGGTGCAAATCATGCGTCTGAAAGCCTCGCACCACCTTGTAGGCAATGGCGGGCGGCATGCGATCAATCTTGCCGCTGAGCTCTAGCGCTTCGTGCCGGGCGCGATAGCCTGCTGCCAGATGCTCGACCAGATCATTGTCAACCATGAAAGCGCGATACGCATGGCCAAGCGTTCCGGGCGCACAATCATCCAGCATCGCAAGCCGGAAGTCCGGCGCCAGCCAGGCTTCGCGCGCCAAAGGACCATGTTCCGGATGATTGACGATGGCAGCCTCATATTTGGCAATGGCATCGGCAGGTGCCGTCTCCCACCATTCATTGAACAACCAGTCGATGCCATGCGTGTAGAAATTGTCGATGCTTTGGAGGAATTTCTCTCCGAAGCCGCGTTCGATCGGATTGGCCATCTGCGTCTCTCCTCGGGCTCTGTCGCTTATTTCGCCAGGCTTCCGCCATCGACCGGCACCAGTGCGCCAGTCATGAAGCGGGCGGCGTCACTGACCAGAAAGGCCAGAACCTCGGCCATTTCCTCCGGCGTGCCATAGCGCCCGAGCGGGGTGCCATGAGCCAACAGCGGGCGGACGGCCTCAGGGTTCTCAGGCGAAAGCTTTCTTTCAAGCTGAAACATCATTTCGGTACCGGTCGGGCTGGGGCAGATGGCGAGAACCCTGACGCCATGCGGCGCCATGGTCACTGCGGCCGACTTGGTCATGCCATTCACGGCCGCTTTGCTTGTGTTGTACCCGAAGATGTTGCCGCCGCCGCCAAAGCCGGAAACCGACGAAGTGTTCACAATGACGCCGCGGCCGCGGCGCTGCATATGGCCACCGACATGCTTCAGGCCCAGGAACACGCCCTTCACATTCACCGCCATTATGCGGTCGAAATCGTCCTCGCTATAGTCCACCGCGCTGGCAACCGGGCCGGAGATACCGGCATTGTTGAACAGGATGTCGATACCGTCGCCAAGGCGGCAGGCCGTATCGACGGCACGCAACCAATCGGCGCTTTGGACCACATCGCCAATGAAGGGCGTGACATCGCCTGCTTCGGCTGCATCTGTGAAATCGGCATCGGCCCGGTCGAACGCCAGAACGCGCACGCCATCGGCGCAAAGCCTGCGCACAGCAGCCAACCCGATACCTCGAGCTGCGCCAGTCACGATGGCCACGCGGCCATGAAGCGAGGAATCAGCCATGATATTGGTCCTTGTCGAATGAAGCTGCGCTATCAGCAAAAATGAAGTCGCGGATGAGCTCGGCGCACAGGGCCGGTGCATCGCGATGCGGCACATGCCCGGCCTCGGGCAGCCGGATGACGCGGGCGTGCGGGCACGCGCTTGCGATCATATCAGGCATGCTTGGCACGAAAACGGTATCGCGCTCGCCCCAGATTATCAGCACCGGGCAAGCGATCGCCAGGACGGGTAGGCCTGTGTCCGGTTCCAGGGCTGGTATGGCACCGGCGGGCGGGATCACGAATGGGGCGGCCCGGTACCATGCCCGCATCGCAGACCAGGCCTCAGGCTGAGTCCAAGCGTCGCGATAGCTCTCGATATCGTGAGATGTGAGAAGTTTTCGTCGGATGGCGTCGCCCAGAAATCGCTCGATCAGCGCATCTGCCTGTGCCTCGCAGAAAACGCTGTCCGCAGCCTCGGAGCGCAGCAGGGTGATGTATTGCGAAGCAGCGCGCTGCTGCGCGTCGTGCAGTATCATGTGCTGGAATATGCGGGCTGGTGGTGCGTTCAGCACGATCAGCCCAGCGATCCGTTCCGGAAAGCGCTCTGCGAATTCGAACGCAATCACGCCGCCCCAGTCATGGCCACACAGATGCA
Organism: Hydrogenophaga intermedia; assembly: GCA_943370475.1. Lineage (GTDB taxonomy): Bacteria > Pseudomonadota > Alphaproteobacteria > Sphingomonadales > Sphingomonadaceae > Blastomonas. The sequence continues at coordinate 30,288 of CALRRI020000033.1, read as the reverse complement.
CCTGCTCAAGTTCCAGCGCGTCGATCATACCCAGCAGGTCGCGCACCAGGGTTTCGATACGATAGTCCTGCACCGCACCAGGCCGGCTGCTGCCCCGGTACCCACGCTGATCGGGCGCGAGCTGACGGATACCGCTGCCAAGGCGCTCGGCCAGCAGCCTCCAACTGGCTGCATGGTCGGGAAAGCCATGAAGCATCAGGAGCGGCGCGCCATCTCCCTGCTCCAGATAGTCGAGTTCTATACTGTTCGTTGCGATGCGGTGCTGGGCGGGTGATGCACTCGATCCACCATGCAAAGATAAATCCTGCCTCATTGCCCGGCCACCCCTGCCGCCAGTTGCTTGCGCCACGCGGTTCTGGCGATATCGACGGCTCGCCCTTGTTGCTCCTCAATCATGGCCTTGACTGTCAGAGACCCGCCCTGGCCAGGTTGCAGCAGTTCAAAGACATTCCCGTCCGGGTCGCGACCAAAGAGGACGGTTGCTGATCCCACATCCTGCGGCGGACCATGCAGCTCTATGCCATGGGACACCAGGCGCCGATAATCCGCTTCCAGATCATCACTCTCGAAGCAGACGTGATTCCAACCCGGCGTGTTGAGCGCTCGGCGCGCGACAGGAGTGGTCAGAGGCTTATGGTACTGCCAGAATTCCAGTTCGGCATTGGAAAGGCGAAGCCACCCGCCATCGAAGCGGACATCGGCAATCCCGGCAACGCGGTCGAATTTCGGATCCGGGCCGAAAGCGCCCTGGCGCGCGCCCTCCTGGCTGGTCAGCATGGCGTAAAAGGCGAGCAGCCGGGGCATGTCGGGCGAAACGATCGCGGTGTGCGCGAACCAGGGCCTGTCAGCCGCTGCGGGTGCCCAGGGCACGCCCTCAAGCTCGATGATATTGCCTTCAGGATCGCGAATATACACATAGCTGTTGCCCGTGCCCAGGCCGGACGGCCGACTATGCGACGCAGCACCAGCCCTTACAAAGCCGTCATACAGACTGTCAGACAGGTCTTGCTGCAGGCAGATATGGCGAATGCCCGCGGAATAGACTTCACGCCCCGGATCGGCGCAATGCCCCGCGTCGGCATATTCGAACAACTCGATCGCGCCCAGCGTGCCCCGCAGAAACGCCACGCGCGCGCGGGCGTCGTCCAGTTGCAGCATCGCCCGGTTCTCCGGCGTATCGGCAAGGTCAAAACGTGACGCGACGGCGAAGGCCTGCTGACTGGTATAAAAGGCGATCGCGGCATCGAGATCGCTGACGACGAGGCCGGTGTGATGGAGGCCGGTGATCATGGCATAGGCTCCGGTTGAAGGGACTCGCTCGCCCGCGCGTCGATCTGCGCCCGGATGGCTTTGTGGGTGGCGGCGGTGAGCGAATAGCGCCACGCCAGCATGGCTGCGATCAGGACCAGCGCACAGGGAACGAGGCTGTAGCTGATCGACAGCGCGAGCAGAGGCTCGGCCCGGCTCTCCCCTGCCGACTGGTAGCCCACCGCTCCTAGGATCAACAGTGGCAGACCCGCGCCCAAGGCATAGCCCATCTTCTGCACCATCGCCGTCGCCGCAAAGAACAGGCCCTGCTGCCGGTCGAGCGTTTCCGCCGTGTCGATATCGGCCGTGTCGGCTACCATTGCATGGGGCAGCATCAGCACGGCACCATAGCAGCTACCCTTGAGGACGAAGAGCGCCGTGAACAGCACGACACCGCCCTTGGGCACCAGGAACATGCAGGCATTGGTCAATGCGACAATGACGAGCGCCAGCGTCAATGCCCGGTGCTTTTCGATCCGCTTGGCCAGCCAGACCCACCCCGGCATCACCAGCAGCGCCGAGGCGAAATAGAGGAAATAGACGATACCGATATTGGTGACACCGACGACGTCGCGCGCGAAGAAAACGGTGATGGTCTGCCTGAATACTTCGCCGATCGTGGCAATCAGCACCAGCAGCGTGATGTTGAGAAATGCCCGGTTGCGCCCCAGCATGCGAAGTGCGCCTCCGAGGTGGAATGGCGCCTTGTGGATGGGCGCGGCAGGTTCCGGAACGAGCAAGAAGGCAAGCGTTGCACAGACCGGCAGCAGCGCGATGATCACGATGCTCAAGGCGGCCATCACGTCCGCACTCGTCGCCCCGGGCTGCGACAGGACATAAGCGGGAATCAGTGTCGACGTGATCAGGCCAACAATGCTGAACCCCTGCGAAACCGAGCTGATGCGCGTTCGAACATGATAGTCAGACGAAAGTTCGGCAGACCAGGCCTGATAAGGCAGCAGTATGAGCGTATAGCCAAGATACACCAGCGCGACCGCCAGCGCGAAATAGACGATGCCGGCGTCGGCTGCGGGGACGAAGAGCATCCGTACGCCCGCAGTCATCGCGATAGTCCCGAAGATCAGCCACACCCGGCGACGCCCAATGCGTGGCCGCCACCGATCGGACATGATTCCGATGATGGGGTCGGTAATGAAATCGGACAGCCGCGCGAGGATAAGCGCGATGCCGATCAGCTGCAGGCTGAGCTGCAACTGCCCCGAATAGAGCGGAGCGAGATAGATCGCGATCGGCAGCCCGATCATGCCGAGCGGCAGTTGCACCGACCCAAAGGCGAGGATGCGCCAGAAGGCGATCGGAGCATCGACGGTTGATGCAGTCGCCCTCATGCGCAGGCCTCTCCTGCAGCATAGGCACCATGGTCAAGGCGCAGGTCGGCCATCACAGCGGAAAGATCGTGTGGCCGCCGTCGAGCACCAGTGCCTGTCCGGTCATGAAATTGCTCTGCTGCGAAGCGAGGTAGACGGCAATGCCTTCCATGTCCTGCAATTGTCCGATGCTTCCCGACGCGGCGCGCCTGCGGCACCCGTCCTGGAACGCCTTGGGGGTGTTCAGCGACATTTCCGTCTCGATAAAGCCCGGCAGGATGGCGTTGACCTGAATGCCGCTGCGGCCGAGTTCGATCGCCAGGGAGCGCACCAGTCCTGTGACCGACGCCTTGGTCATGCAATAGCCAGCAGAATTGGGCAGGCCCAGCAACGCCGCGACCGACGACGTCACGATCAGCTTGCCGCCAGAACCGGCTGCTTTCCAGTGACGGATCGCCAGCTGAAAGGTGTCTATGACGCTCATCACATTGAGTTCGTGCGTCTGCAGCCAAGCGTCGCGATCCAGATCTGTAAAAGCCCCGCGCACGCCCGATCCACCAGCATTGGCGAAACAGCTATCAATTTGACCGAAGACAGCAAGCGTCCTTGCAAAGGCCGCAGAGGACGACGTCGGGTCCATGACATCCGCCACAAAGCTGTGGGCAATGCCGCCTAGCGCTTTCAATTCGTCAACGGCAGCAGCATTCTTGTCTTCATTCCGCCCCCAGATGGCGACAGACGCACCGCACTTTATCAGACCCTTTGCCATGGCGAGCCCCAAGCCGCCGTTGCCGCCGGTAATGAGGGCAACATGCCCCTGAAGATCGAAGAGATTGTGCATTTAGGTCACTCGCTTGCTGATTTGTGATGCATTTCGAGCCCCCTGGCCCATCTGCGCTGAAAGCCGCGCCAATAGTCGGGCTGGTCGTCGCCAGCGACCACCCCTCCCCATTGCTGTCCGAAGCTACTGGGCCAGCGCCCAGCACTGGCGAGCGGCACAGGTACGTCAAGATACCGCCGCATGGCTTGGTCCTGCTTCAGGCGAAGGTCGAAAAAGGCGCTGATGAAGTGCACATTGATCGCCTCGATCCGCTCTTTGCGCCAGACCGGATCGGTCAAAAACTCAATAGCCGGGAAATCCGCCGCTTCGGGCAATTGCGCAGGATTGCCCGCGATATTGTGCGCAGCTTCACGATAGACCAGCAGGTAACGGTCAGAACCGCTTGCTGTGCCAAACAGGCGCTTCACGCCTTTTTCGAAGTCGACTACGTCGTCCTGATCGCCGTCGATCAGCAACATGGGTGTCTCCAGTGCGGAAATATCCTGATCGCGCCAGACCATGGCTTCGGGTTGCCCCCCCCAGGGGGCCAGTGCGACAACCGCATCGATTTGTCCGGCCAGTGCCGGGTCGGGCCTCGGCAATGCAGCTAATGCTTCCCGGGGAAACTGGCGATAGGCCGGCGCGTCCGGATCAAGCGGCACGCCTGCGGTAGTGATCGCGCCATAGCCTCCCATCGAGTAGCCCAGCACGCCGATGGCCTGCGGATCGACTACGCCTGTCACGCTGGAATTCGTAACCGATCCGTCCAGGATCGCCCTGAGAACTGCTTGCTGGTCCCTGGAACGGTTCACCAGAACGCTGCCAAACGAGGTCGCAAAAGAAGCAACATCGTTGAACGGTAGATCGCGGTGATCGATCGAGGCAACCACATAGCCGCGAGAAGCCAAGGTCTCGCCCAGCCGGCTCATATGTTCCGCCCATCCGCCATAGCCGTGTGACATGACGATCAAGGGAAAGCGTTGCCCGGTGAGCGCCTGCGCTGGTGCCAAGGCCATGCCCTGCTCAGAAAGCTCCAACACCTGCTGGCCTGGCAAGGCACGTTTGTGACGATAGTGCTGGCGGACTGCATCGCCTTGAGGTCGGGCCGGGAACCAAAGCCGAAGGCCAATCTTTCGATCGCCCAGATCCAGTTCCTCAACGACCGTCCCGACCTGATGCTGCCCGCGGCCCGCGAGTTCGGGCATTTCCGCTGACGGCCGATGGGCGTGCTTAGGTGTGCCAGGGTCAGCAGCACGGACATCTGTTGCGATGAGCAGCGCGAAGGCGGTTGCGGCAAGCCCAAGCATCTTACCTTGAAGAGCCATGGTCACGGTACAAATCCTGCCATGAGCCGCCATCTGCCATTGCTCGCTTCGCCTCTCATCAGCGAAAGCCAACCCGCAAGGCCAGCCCGAATGTACGCGGATCGAGCAGGAACGCGCTACGGAAGCTGCCGACAAGGTTTGAGTTCACTTCGAGGAAAGTGATGCTGTCGTCGTTGGCGAGATTCTTGACGAACGCTGTCAGGCTCCAGTCCTTGTCGCTGTTGGCTACAACCAAGGATGCGTCCAGCTGCGACCAACTGCCAACGCGATCGGCGGGCAGGTTGAATTCTCGCGAATGGAAACCCGATTGCGAATAGAAGTCCACACGCGGCCGCACGGTCCAGCCATCCCCTGCATCGAACGTGTATTCTGCTGCCAGTTTCAGTGTCCGGCGCGGCGCATTTGGCAGCTGGTTGCCGCGCAGCTGGAAACGCGTATTACCCCGAGCCGGGTCGGCCGAAAGGAAATCGCTACGAATTTCGGCGTCGAGCAGGCCCAGGCTTGCTTCAAGGCGCAATGGCTCCACCGGGCTGTAGACAAGCTCCGCCTCGAACCCACGCACGCGCGACTTGGGGATGTTGGTGTTGGCGACCGCCGTGCCCACCAGATTGCCGACGATCAGGTTGGAATAGTCATAGTTGAATGCCGCAAGGTTCAATCGGCCCTTGCCACCCAGGAAGCTGTTCTTGACCCCCAGTTCTAGCGCGTCGATTTCTTCGGATTCGAAAAGAGGGATCGTGTTGTTGCCGGGGTTGAACCCCCCCGACTTGAACCCTCGCGAGAAGGAAAGATAGACATTGGTGTCCTCGGTGAAGGATATCTTCGGGGCCCAGTTCAGGATAGCGCGGCCTGTGACCTTGTCGAAATCGGCTTCCCCAATGAAATAGGGGTTAAGCACGAAGGTGCCAGAGGCAGTCTCGATACGTTTCTTGTCATGCGTGTAGCGCAGGCCGCCGGTGAGCTTTAACGTGTCGGTGATATCGACATAGACCTCACCGAATACGGCATAGGATTTCACCTGACCCAGCCTTGTGTCGAATTTCGAAACCGCGCCGAGCAGACCATTGGCCGGGGTCCAGGTATCGACAAATCCGGTACCGCGCGCGTTCATGTAAAAGCCGCCCAGGATGAAATTGAACGGACCGTCAAAACTGGATGCCGCCCGCAGTTCCTGACTGAACTGCTTCTGGCTGCCGCCCCCGGTCTGCGAGGTGCGATAATCGGTCGTCGTGATCGGTCTGCCGGACAGCAAATAGGTCAGGACGCCGTTGCCATTGCCAGCATTGGGCACGACCCTAGTGCCAAATGTGCCTGCATTGAACGCATTGGGGCGGAAGCCTTGGTCGAAATCTCGCTCGCTGGAGTTGTCGCCATCGCGAAGACCGGTCAGCGATGTCAGGGTTATCGCCCCCAATTCCTGGGTGATTTCAAGCGTTCCCAGAAAGTCCTCGGCCTTCTGGAACGGCCGGACATCGATCACGACATCGCGCAGGTTTGCGGGGTTTGCAGCGAATGTGCCAGGACGCACGACACCGGGCAGCAGGAAGCTATCGATCGGGAAGTTGGTCGTCGGGAAGGCCGTACCCGCCGAATTGGGCGAGCATCCGAACTGTGCGTCGGGCGTGCATAGCGATTTCGCCGCGTTCTGTCGGTCGGAATCCTCTTTGAAATACGTCAGCGTCAGGTCGATCGTTGTCGAACTGGACGGTTCGATCCGCGTGCTCGACCGGAGCGTGAACTGGTTGCGGCCGTCGATGTTGGTGTTGTCGAGCAGGTTGCGGGTATAGCCATCGCGGTTGATATAATTGGCGGCAAAGCGCTGGTAGATGCCTTCGGCGATGGGCAGGTTGATTGCGGCATTGGCGCGGATCCCGCGCGGGCTTTCACCCTGCACCTCGACATAGCCTTCGAAGCTGTCGGTCGGGCGGCGGGTGATGAAATTGATCGCACCGCCGGTGGTGTTGCGGCCGAACAGCGTGCCTTGTGGCCCGCGCAGCACCTCAATGCGCTCCATGTCGAAGAATTCGCCGAAGCTGCTGCCAGACTGCAGGAACACACCGTTGACCAGAACACCAATATTGGTGTCGCCGGTGCCTCCGAACGACTGCGAACCGACCCCACGGATAGTAATGTTGCGGTTGGCCGAGAGAGTAACGTTGGGGGAGTTGAACTGCAGGTCCTTGCTGTCCTCGATCCGCGCTGCCTGGAGCGCCTCTGCATTCAACGCGGTGATCGCGATCGGCACTTCCTGGACGTTTTCCGCTTTGCGCTGCGCAGTGACGACAATGGTGTCGCGATCCTGCGCGACATCGGCCTCCTGCTCTTGTGCCGCCACCGGGGTTGCCGCCGCCAGCCATGCCAGCGTCAGCACCGATGCACCCCATGCCGTGTTCAAGCTCTTTGTCATGCCATCCTCCCTTTGTTTTGACGATATGTGCAATACAAATGGACCAATGGTCAATAGACTATCTCAAAGACTCAGTTTTTGCCTGATTTCGGCCAATTTCTGAGGTACTTTTCGGACATAATTCAACGACTCGACAACACAACTCGGCGGGCGCTAACTCTCAGCAAGCGATACGGCCGTGACATGAGTGCGCATCTGATTTGGCAGGGCCCATATGGGATGGCCGCGGCCACGGCTGCTTTCGGGCGTTAGCCTTTTAGCAGGCGGGCTCCGGCGGAAGGAATGCCCGGGAAATGGGTTTGGGCTGGCTGGCCTGTACGCAGCCAATGATCCGCCAGTGCGCGATCCACTATAGGCAATCGGTCATCGGCGACTATCGCCACAACACAACCACCAAAGCCGCCACCGGTCATTCTGGCGCCGCCGTATGAACCAATCGCGGCATTCAGGCTGTCGACCAATGCATCTACCGCCGGCACGCTGACCTCGAAATCGTCGCGCAACGATGCATGCGATTCCCGCATCGCCTCGCCGACTGCCGCCAGATCGCCGCGGGCCATCGCCTCGGAAGCCTTCAGCGTACGCGCATTTTCGGTGACGACATGCCGCGCGCGGCGGAAAACGGTGGCATCGCAGCCGGTCTCGCCCGCCTCGAGCATCGCGAGGTCCAGCTCGCGCAACGACCCGACGCCGAAATACTCCGCCGCCTGCCGGCACTGGGCGCGGCGCTCGTTATAGGCGCTGTCGACAAGCCCGCGCGCCACGCCCGATGGTACAATGACGATCGCTGCATCAGCGGGAAAGGTGACCGGCTGGACGCCCAGGCTTCGGCAATCGAGCAGCAGCGCGCGACCCGGCTGACCGTAAGCCGACGAAATCTGGTCCAGCAGGCCACAAGCGCACCCCACATAATGATGCTCGGACCATTGCGCGACGCGCGCCAGCACCTGCTTGTCGGGTGTTTTCTCGCCAGCCAGAGCCGTCAGGGCCAAGCCAAGCGCGACACCGAGCGATGCTGATGATGACAAGCCGTTGCCCTGCGGAACATCGCCCGAAAAAGCGAGCTTGGCCCCGCACAAGGGCAGGCCGAATGCTGGCAGTCCTGCGGCGATGCCCCGGACATGGTTCTTCCAATCTCCCTGCGCGGTCGCTTCGATCGGCGCATCGATGCGCAAGTCGTCCTCGCCCGCATCTAGGTCTGCAGCCAGTGCGATGATGCGCGGCTCCTCCAGCGATGATGCGGCAACTACCGTCCCGAACTGCAGCGCACATGGCAGAGCAAAGCCATCGTTATAGTCGGTATGGTCGCCGATCAGATTGACCCGCCCGGGGGCGAAAGCCAGCAGTTCGGGGGCATGGCCATAGGCATTGCGAAATGCCGAAATTGTGCGTTCGATGAGAGAGGATGTGTCGATCATGTTCGGTTGGCCTTGCGGTAATGGATGGGACTGACACCGCGCAGCCGATCAGCGGCCTGCTCGGCGGTCAGATCCCGCTGCGCCTCAGCCAGCATTTCATAGCCGACCATGAACTTGCGAACGCTGGCAGACCGCAGCAGCGGCGGATAGAAATGTGCGTGCAGCTGCCAGTGCGCCTGATCGCCTTCGCCATAGGGTGCGCCGTGCCAGCCCATCGAATAGGGGAACGAACAACCGAAAAGATTGTCGTAGCGCGCGGTCAGTTCGCTCAGCAGCGCGCCCAGGCTGTCGCGGTCGGATGCCTCCAACTGCTCCATCCGTTGCACGGCAAAGCGCGGCAAGACCAAAGTTTCGAAAGGCCAGACCGCCCAGAACGGCACGATCGCAATCCAGCGAGGGTTTTCGACCACCACCCGTGGCCCGCCTGCCTCGCGCGCGGCGATCTCGCCGAGCAGCGTCCGCCCGGTCCTCTCGAAATAGGCGCGCTGGCGCGCATCCTCGGTCGCCGGTTCATCGGGTACATGCGCGCTTGCCCAGATCTGCCCGTGCGGGTGCGGGTTGGAGCAGCCCATGGCCGCGCCCTTGTTCTCGAAGAGCTGGACCCAGGCATAACGCTGCCCAAGCTCGGCGGATTGGTCCGCCCAGGTGTCGATCACCGCGCGCAGTTCCGCGGCGGACAGCTCGGGCAGCGTCAGCGCGTGATTGGGAGAGAAGCATATCACCCGGCACTCTCCCGAGACCGGCTCGGCTACCAGCAGCGCGTCCGGATCGGGATCTGCAGCGGCCATGACCTCGGCAGCGGGCATCAACGCGGCGAAATCATTCGCGAACACCCAGGGTCCCGAATAATCGGGGTTCGTTTCCCCATTGGCGCGGGTGTTTCCCGGGCAGAGAAAACAGTTGGGATCGTGCGACGGCAGCGCGGCGATATCCGGCGCTTCCATCTGGCCCTGCCAGGGTCGCTGGGTGCGGTGCGGCGATACCAGGACCCATTGGCCGTTCAGCGGATTGAATCGGCGGTGCACGGCTGCAGCATCACCCATTGCGTCTTGCTCCTGGCCCGACGTAGCGGGCGACATTACCGAAAATCAGGCGGTTCGATGTGAGTGCGACGATCACCGACGCGACCAGCACGATCAGCATCACGTCGATGTAATGCAGCCCGCCCCAGCCAATATGCTGGTAGAACGTCTCATCGGGATAGAGCATTTCGGGCTTGTACAGCACGAAGGTGTGCAGCGCGTAGCTTGCGACCCCGAACACCAGCCCGATGATCGCCGCGCGCGCATCGACATTGGCGAACAGCAGTCCGGCGATGAACGCGGACAGCACCGGCATCGACGACAGACCGTTCAATTCCTGCAACAGGTTGATGATGCTCTTGGCGTTTTCGAATGCAGGGACCAGCAGGATCGAGGTGACGGTCAGGATCGCAGATGTCCAGGCGGCCAGCTTCCAATGGCTCTTCACCGACCGGATGAACTTGTCGTGGAAGTCGATCGCATAGAGCGCCACCGAGCTGTTGAGGATCGCGCTGGTGTGCGCGATTACCGCGGCGGCCATCAGCGCGGCGAACGCCCCCGACATCCAGGGGGGCAGCACATGCGCCACGACCCGGCCATAGCTTGCATCGCCCATCGGCCCGAACAGCTTGTATCCCACCACGCCGGGGACGACGACGATCACCGGAATGATCAGGATCCGCACCACTGCCGCTGCCATCACGCCCTTTTGCGCTTCGCGGATGGTCGGCGCGGTCATCGCCTTCTGCGTAATGTTCTGGTTGGTCGACCAGTAGAAGATCTGGATGAACAGCATCCCGGTGAATAGGGTGTGGAAGGGAATGGGCGAATCCATATCGCCAACCATCGAGATGCGCTCGGCTGGAACGCCGCTGACCAGATCGAAATCGACCGCATTCAAGGCCAGGATGACCACCAGCATCGCAACAGCCAGCACGCCAATGCCGGAAAAGGTGTCCATCACCGCCACGGCCTTGAGACCGCCGGTGATGGTGTAGATGGCGGCAATGATGGCCATCGGCGCTGCGAACCACAGCAGCGGCCAGTCTACCCCGAACATCGATTTGAGGAAAAGGCTGCCCGAATAGAGCGCTGCGGGAAGGTAGATCAGAATATTCCCCAGCAGAAAGATCGCCGAGATGACCGTGCGGATGCTGCCGCCCTCATAGCGCCGCTCGAGCAGCTCGGTCACGGTGGTGCACCCCTGGCGATAGTAGATCGGCACGAAGATGAACGCGAGGATCATCAGCCCGACAAACCCCGAAATCTCCCACCACGCGAGCAGCAGCATCTGGTTGCCGTTCATCCCGACAAGCTGTTCGGTCGACAGGTTGGTGAGCGTGATCGAGCCTGCCACGTACAGCCAGGTGAGACCGCCGCCGGCGAGGAAGACCTCCTTGCCCGATCCGTCGTGCGAGCCGCCAATGCTGCGGACCTTCCACCAGGTCGCTAGCCCGATCAGCGCGGTGATCGCAACGAACACCGCCATCTGGCTTCCCTGCACCATGAACTCCGGCAACAGCCCTCTCCCACCCTTTTCTTGCTCATGCCGGTCTGACAGGTTTAGATCAAGCAAGGCCTTGTGTCGCCTATTGACTATTATTCCATTAAGGGCAACCTCCCCTCATGTCCAGCCTTCCCCAGTTTGCGCGCCTTGATGGCGATGGTGTTTCCTTGGTGCTTGATCTGCGCGCCGGCGCTGCGGAACCGGTCTATTTCGGGCCGAGCCTGCCGATGGCCGAGGATCTTGCGAGCCTGTGCGATGTCCTGCGGCGTGGGCGGCATGCCTCGCAGCCGGACCGCCCCGCGCCGCGTTCGCTACTGTCCTTTGCGGGCGACGGACATCTTTGCGCGCCGTCCATCGTCGTCCAGCAGCACGGGCGCCCGCTGACGCCGCAGATGCCGCTGGTCGCGATCACGCAGCGAGATGGCGGGCTGCGCCTGGAACACCGCGATGAGGCCCTGGGCGTGAGTGTCCAGATCGAGCTTGCAATCGTTCACGGCGGGTTGGTCGAGTTCGGCACGCAGCTGCGCAACCAGGGCACTCAGCCGATCGGGCTGATCAGCCTCGCATCGCTGACCCTACCGCTGCCCAGCTGGGCCAGCCACATCGTGCGCCATGCAGGGCGCTGGTCCGCCGAGATGCAGCAGCAGCGGCTGGCCTTGCACCAGGGGGCGATCACGAGCGCGTCCTATGGCGGGCGGCCCGGCTTTGGCGGCGGCAACTGGGTGCGGATCGAAGACGACGATGCAGGCGAATTGCACGGCGACGCGCTGGCCGCGCACCTCGCGTGGAGCGGCGATCATGTGCTGTCCGTCGAGCGCAATGCCGATAGCGATGCTACGCTGACCATGGCGGCGCGACTGGAGCCGGGGGAAATCATGCTGGCGCCTGGCGATACGTTCTGCGCCCCGCTCGCACTGGTTGCGGTCAGCGCGCGGGGCATCGCCAGCCTGCGCCATGCCTTTCACGCGCATGTGCTGGGCGCGGTGGTGCCGGACACGGCGGCATCGACCCCGCGCAAGGTCCATCTGAACAGCTGGGAGGCGCTCGCCTTCGACCAGAGCCTCGAAAAGCTCTGCGCGCTGGCGGACGGGGCGTCGGCCCTTGGGGTCGAGCGGTTCGTGCTCGACGATGGCTGGTTCGCCGGCCGCCGCGACGACACCACCAGCCTGGGAGACTGGGTCGCCGATCCCGGGATCTTTCCCGGCGGCCTTGATCCGCTGATCGATCATGTTCGCGGGTCCGGCATGGACTTCGGCCTGTGGGTCGAGCCCGAGATGGTCAGCCCCGACAGCGCCTTGTACCGCGCGCATCCCGACTGGTGCCTGCACCTGCCTGATCACCCGCGGCTGACCCAGCGCAACCAGCTAGTGCTCGATCTCACGCGGCCCGAAGTCTCCGGGCATCTGTTCGCCAATCTCGACCGGCTGCTGGCCGATCATGACATCGCCTATCTCAAATGGGACCATAATCGCGATCTCTTCCCGCTTGCGGGCAAGGGCCATGCGCAGGTGACCGCGCTCTATGCGCTGCTCGACCGGCTGCGCGCCGCGCATCCACAGGTCGAGATCGAGACCTGCGCGAGCGGAGGCGGACGGGTCGATCTCGAGATTCTCGAGCGGTGCAGCCGCTTCTGGGCGAGCGATAACAACGATCCCATCGAGCGGCTGCAGATCAACGCCGGCTGGTTCGATTTCCTGCCGATGCGCATCGCGGGCAACCATGTCGGGCCCAGCCCCAACCCGATCACCGGCAGGCAGGTGGCGATGGATTTTCGCGCCAAGGTTGCGATGTTCGGTCATATGGGCGTGGAGGCGGACCCGGGCGCGATGTCGACCGAGGACCGCCAATGCCTCGCCGCGCACATCGCGCTCTACAAGCAGTGGCGCGATGTCCTCCATGCCGGGCGCCTGTGGCGGCTCGCGCGTGCCGATGCGGGTATCCATGCGCTGTTGGCGATGCACGAAGGCCGGGGGATCGCGCTGATCGCCCAGACGCGCCAGGCCGCCACTTATGATGTGCCCCACATCCGCTTTGCCGGGCTGGACGATGACGCGCGTTACCGGGTCGTGCTGCTGCCGCCATATTGCCAAAAGGTCAAGGCGCAGCTGTCGCAGGCCCGTACTTATGCAGAAGGCGTTGTCCTGTCAGGCCGCGCGCTGCGTCTGGCGGGCATCAGCCTGCCACTGCAATATCCTGAAACCGCCTGGCTGGTGTCAATTGAGCGCGGCGCGCATAGCTGACGATGGCATAGCCCTCAGTTGGTTTCCGTTGCCGGTTGCTACAACGCCCACACCGATTACCCCCTGTTTGCCCGGCGCTACGGCACCAGCTCGTCGGACTGTGGCGTGCGCTATCGCAAGCCTACAAATTGCGATCCTGCACGCTGGCAGCAGGAATTTGCGACGGAGTTGCGAAACCTAGACTGTCGGCGAACGACCAGAGTCAGTCATTCGCGACCGCCAGATTGGACGACCGAATCCGCCCGAAGCTGCCATACTGCTTTCGGGAGCGAGCCTCGCCCCTGCTCCTGACCGAGATTGTGGAGGGTTTCGGACAATCGGAGTTTTTGACCTTCGCTGTCCGTTCATCTGGTCCATGCAAGGTTTCTGTCCCCATTTGGAGCGAACGAAATCCGCTCTGCCGTAGGCGTTCGCTCGAACCCGCAACGCCGCTAAACAAAAATGTCATATTAGTGACGCTATTCAGACATAATGGCCCAACGCAACCGGCGCACCGTGGGCCGGTAAATTGCGAAGGCAACGTTCCATGCCGAAAATGTCCGGCGAAACCCCCACCATCCTGATTGCTGCGGCACTATTGATGGGCGCGAGTGCTCCGGCGCTGTCTCAGGACGCCCAGGCACCGGCCTCTGACGCGTTGGATCAGGCCCGAACAATTGCCGATCTCCAGCGCCAGATCGACGAGTTGAAGGCGATCGTGGGCGCGCTGCAGGCAGCCCAAGGCTCGGCTGTACCTGCACCTGATCCGGTCAAAGTCGCTTCTGCGCCGTTAGCGCAAAGTACCGCGCCGGTTCTACCTTCCTCTACCAACCAGCTGGCTCAGAAACCCGCGCCCCAGCTTGCCGCCGCGCAGCCGCAGCCGCGCGAAGCGTGGTACGACAAACTGCGCCTGCGCGGGTACACCCAAATGCGTATCAACCAGATCGTTTCCGGTGATGCCGAAGCACCCGCCGGGATCTCGCGCCTGCGCTCGGTGCACGACAGTGCGATCAATGCGGACAACAATTTCAGCTTCCGCCGAATTCGCCTGGTGCTGCAGGGCGACATCAATGATCACGTCTCGCTCTATTTCCAGCCCGATTTTGCCGCCGCGGTCTCTAACCAGTCGGTCGGCGAACGGCGCGAGGGCACGGTGTCCTTGCGCGATATGTATGCAGATGTCTTTCCCACCGGAGACAAATCTTTCCGTATCCGGCTTGGACAGTCGAAAGTGCCCTATGGCTGGGAGAACATGCAGTCCTCCTCCAACCGCCTGGCGCTCGACCGGTCCGATGGGATCAACACCGCGGCTGCGGGCGAGCGCGATCTCGGGATCGTCGCTTATTACACCCCGCCCCGCGTGCAGGCGATCTGGGACCGCCTGTCAGGCGACGGGCAAAAGCTGTTCGGCAATTACGGCGCGTTCGGGCTGGGCGTGTTCAACGGGCAGGGCCTTAACCGCACCGAGGTTGATAATGATGTGATGACTGTCGCGCTAGCGACTTGGCCGTTCGAATTGGATGGGCTGGGCCTGAATGGCCAGGTGTTCGAAATCGGCGGCGCAATCATGCGCAATACCATCCGCCCGGAAGTGCGCACAGGCGGTGTCAGCTCGGTCGGTTTCAAGGATAATCGTGTGGCGGTACACGCCATCCTCTACCCCCAACCGTTCGGTATTCAGGCAGAATGGAACTGGGGCACTGGCCCGGAATTCGTAACCGCGACGGGCAAGATCGAGCAGCGCCCGATCAACGGCGGCTATGTGCAGTTGATGAGCAAGATCGACCAGTCACCAATCGGGCCGTTTTATCCCTTCGCCCGCTGGCAGTACTACCGTGGCGGGTTCAAAGCCGCAATCAACGCGCCGCGACTGGAAACCGAAGAGCTGGAACTCGGCTTCGAGTTCCAGCTCGATCCTGCATTGGAGCTGACCGCGACTTATGGTTGGGCATCTCGCAAGGAGGCCGACGAGCGCCGGTTGGGGCAGGCAGAAGGCCAGATCCTGCGCATTCAGGCGCAATGGAATTACTGACCTGGACAACCTTCGAGCCATTCCGGACCGGCCACCTCCGCACGGGCGGGCGGGAAGGGCCGGAAAGTGAGCTATTGACCGGTCACCATGTACGAGACATCCCCGGCGATATTGGTGGCATAGTCTCCGACCCGTTCCAACTGCTTGCCCATCAAGATCAGCTGGATTCCGTCGCCGCTGCCTAGTTGGCCCTGATCCATCGCCGAGCGGCAGGTTCGGATAAGGTCAGCGTTCATCGCGTTGAGTTCAGCATCGGAGGAAATGACCTCGCGCGCAAGTTCATCCGACGCAACATTAAAGCTCTCAATCGCTTTTGCTACCATCGCCACGGCATATTGCTCCATTGCACGGACCAGCGGAAAACGCGGCCCAAGCTGGACAAGGTCGAGCGTATCGAGCCTACGGGCAATGCGCTTGGCCTGATCCCCCGTCCGCTCAAGCATTTTACCAATGCGTATCGCGACGATCAGATAGCGCAAATCCTGTGCCATTGGCGCGCGCGACATAATGATGAGCAGCGCCAACCGTTCGAGCGACCGCTCCATCTCATCGATGGCTTTGTCTTGTGCCACGACCTGCATGGCAGCAACATTATCCGCCTTCCGCAACGCATCCAGCCCATCTGAGAGCATCGTCTGCGCCTGATCGGCCATCTGATTGATGATCGACCTGACTTCGGCAAGCTGAAGATTATACGAGGGAACCGGATGTAGCCGGTCGATCATGGGATGGGTCATCGTCAAAATATGACAGTTTTAAGACAAAACGCAACATTTGTCGCAGAGAAGAGCGTGCCTTGGTGAAACCAGGCGGGCGCTGTGGTGATAAACAGCGATGCTTGGCAGACGTCAGCTTGCGGTTTTCACCAATACGGGCTCGTTACAGGCAAATTCCACTCTTGGCTGGAATGACATCGAAACCGCTCGGTGAGTGGTTGCCGCTTTGCCAGCCTGCTTGAGTTCAGCCTGTGATGGCACGCCAATGCCCCATTGTGTTTGATGCACCGACGCCAGCGAGACACGCAGCTCGCTGTGACCATTACATATGCGTTCTTTCCGGGCGCAGCACATGTGTTGTGGGGCAAGGGCGAGTGATGAACTGACCCGGCCATAGCGGATCACACAATGCTTGCTTCCAGAATTCCAGCTTTGCGCTCAAATTCTGGGCAAGCGATCGCGGCGCTTTTGGGGGCTAGTCTGCGGCATCGCAAACGACAACGCTCGCCCCCTTCTGACAGCTTGCACTCCAATTGCGATCTGCAGAGGCAGCGCAGCTAGGCCCCGATGGCAGTCGTCACAAACTGTGTGCATCGCCGTATGCATGTTCGCCTAGTTTGATGTTCGGCGAAGCACCGTGACGCGACCACTTCCGGGTCAGAACGTGAAGGACAGGTTCTAGGCGCTAAAAGCGCAAAACTCGCACGGAGAGGCATTGATTTATGATATGTTGTCACATATCATAAATTGAGCTTGGGGCTTGAGGGGCAAACTGCGCGACATGAAAAACCTTTTCTTGGCTGCGGCCATTTCCACGCTGCCTGCGGCGCTGCATGCACAGGACGGTACCAGCGACAATCCGGACAAGTCGCCTGAGATCGTCGTCACTGCCGCTGCGGTGGCCAAGCTTGATGTCCCGCTTGCAGAAACGCCTCAGAAGGTCACGGTCATTACGCAACAGGCGTTCGAGCGACAGAATGCGACGAGCGTCGAGGAAATCCTGCGCTACGTTCCGTCGGTGCAGGCCGAGCTTTCGGGACGGTCGGGCTTTGATGCGTTTCTCGTGCGCGGTTTCGATCAGTCGCGCTACCAGTTCCGCGACGGATTGCGGCTCGACCCGGGATTCCTGCAGCAGCAGGAACCGGGCGGCCTGGCATCGATCGAAGTCGTGAAGGGGCCCGCCTCGGTGCTGTTCGGCCAGATCGCGCCCGGCGGTGTGGTCAACATGACGAGCCGCGTGGCCTCGGCTGATCGGGTCGCCGCTTTCTCAGCCACCGTCGGCACCGATGATTTCTACCGCCTGACCGCGGACATCGGCGGCGCGATCAACAGCTCAGGCACGCTGTCGGCCCGTGCGCCGATCGTCTATGCCTCGCGAGGGGATACGCAAGACTTCGTCGGGGCCGAGCGCATTTTCGTTGCACCCAGCGTGACATGGCAGCCGACAGCAGCGACCACGCTTACGCTGCTCGCGCTCTATCAACGCGACGATTACGATCGGACCATCGGCGCGCCGCTGGTGGGCACCTTGCAACCGAGCCCCGCCGGCCAAATCCGGCGTTCCCTGTTTCTCGGCGAGCCCGGTCTTGACCGGCTGACATCGGAACAGCTGCAGATCGGGTATCAGTTTTCGCATCGGTTCAGCGATGCGATCCAGTTCCGATCGCGCCTGCGCTACAGCGATCTCAGCCTGGACGGCCCGATCGTGCAGGCACCCCGCGGCGGGTCGACGCCCACCAGCATCACCCGGCGCGGGTTCAACTTTACCGGCGACCGCAAGATGCTCTCGGCCGACAACCAGCTCGAAGCGGTATTCGACACCGGCGATGTTGAGCACCGGGTCATGGTAGGGATCGACTATCAGGATTTTACCGATCGCAACGCGGGCGATCTGTTCGGCCTTGCACCGATCAATCCTAACGCACCCGTCTATGGTGCCGCCCCGGTGGCGCTGGGGCCCTTCTTTTCGGCCGATGTCAGTCTGAAGCAGGTCGGTCTGTACGCCCAGTATCGTGCGAAGATCGCAGAACGGTTCATCGTCGTCGCCGGGGTGCGGCAATCGGATTCGGACACCCGCAGCACCGATGTGCTCGCCGGAACCAGCCGCACGCAAGACGACAGCGATACCAGCTTCAACGCGGCTATCATGTATGTCTCCGACGCAGGGTTCTCGCCTTATGTGAGCTACAGCCAGTCGTTCGAACCCCAATTCGGGTTCGATCCGCTCACCAGCGGCGAGACTCCGCCACCTTCGCAGGGCGAGCAGATCGAAGCGGGCCTGCGCTGGCAATCGCCTGACAAGCGGCTTTCGGTGCAGGCGGCGGTGTTCCAGATCGACCAGACCAACATCGTCAACGGCGATCCCGCCAATCCCGGTTTCAGCGTGCTGATCGGCGCGCAGCGGCACCGCGGAGCCGAGATAGAGCTGAGCGGGCGGATTGGCGAGGCACTGATCGTGCAGGCCGGCTATACCCATCTCGATGCCAAGGTGCGGGCGAGCAACAATGGCGACGCGGGTCTGACGTCTCTGAACGTGCCGCGCAATTCGGCAAGCATGTTCGTGACATTGGATGGCAATGCGCTCGGAGCGGCGGGCAGCGAAGGCAGCATCGGCATCCGCCATGTCGGATCGCGCCGTGCCAATGATGCGCTCGACATTCTGCCCGCCTTCACCGTGGTCGATGCGGCGCTGCGCCACGACTTCGGCACCTTCGGAATCGCACTGAACGTCAAGAACCTGTTCGACGAGACCTACTTCACCGGCGGGGATTTTCGCGCGGTGTTCTTTGGCGAGCGCCGTCAGGTGCAACTGACCCTGTCCGCAGGGTTCTGAGTGCGCGAGGGCACGACGATGACCGCCCAGCCCCCGGTGCTCGAGGCAGCCGGACTGACCAAAAGGTTCGGCGAGGCAGTCGCGCTCGACCGGCTCGAACTTCAAGTCGCGGCGGGCGAAACCGTCTGCCTGCTGGGAGCCAATGGCGCGGGCAAGACCACGACGATCAATCTGTTTCTGGGCTTTCTGGAGCCTTCTGCCGGAGCGGCGCTGGTCGATGGCATCGAGGTAGCCCGCGATCCCGCTGCCGCGCGGCGCCGGCTTGGCTATGTGGCAGAGGTGGTGGCGCTTTATCCGACGCTGACTGGCGCGGAGAACCTCGATTTCTTTGCTCAGCTGGCGAGCGAACGGGTTGACCCTGGTGTCCGCGATGCGATCCTCGCGCGGCTGCGTTTCCCCTCCGGCGCGATCGACCTGCCTGCAGGCACCTATTCCAAGGGCATGCGCCAGAAGCTCGGGCTTGCCATCGCGCTGATGAAGAAGGCCAGCGCTATCCTGCTGGATGAGCCGCTGTCCGGCCTCGATCCGGCCGCCGCCAATGATCTGGTTGCGGTGTTGCGCGAAACGGCGGCAGGCGGGACGGCGCTACTGATCTCCACCCATGACATTTTTCGCGCCAAGGATGTCGCCACCCGGATCGGGATCATGCGCCACGGCCAGCTGCTGGCGATGATCGATCCTGCGACGCTGTCTGCCAGCGAACTGGAGGCCATCTACCTCACGCACATGGCCGAGCGCGCGGCATGAGCATCGTGACCGCGATCATCGCCAAGGATTTGCGGGAATTGCAGCGCGACCGGCGGGTCTTGGCCATGGTCCTGCTGGTGCTCGCCCTGGGCTTGACGGCACTGGCTACATCCTATGTCCGCATTGCCACCTATGAGGCGGACCGCGCTGCGACCAACGATGCCGATCGCGCCACATGGCAGGCACAGGGTGCGCGCAACCCGCACAGCGCGGCGCATTTTTCGAAATGGGCGTTCAAGCCTCTGACTGCACAGGCTGTGCTCGACCCCGGAATCGCCGCATTCTCCGGCAGCGCCGTCTGGATGGAAGCGCACAATCGCAATCCAGCGGTCGCAAGGCCCATCGATGATCAGACCGTGATCCTGCCGAGCGGCGACTTCAGCGTCGCCTGGGTGCTGCAGGTGTTGATGCCGTTGCTGGTTGCCGTGATCGCCGCCGGCTGCGTTGCGCGCGAGCGCGAGCGCGGGACGTTGCGGCTGATGCTGGCAAGCGGGGTGAGCGAGCGTGGACTGGTCAGGGCCAAGCTTGCATCCATCGGCGCGGTGACCTTGCTGCTTGGGGGCGCCATCAGCGCGATCGGCGCTGTGGCGGCAACCGAAGCCGGACTGGTCGATCCGGCCCGGCTTGTCTTGTGGCTCATCGCCTATGCGGTGTTTCTGGCGATTGTCGTGGCGGTCGCCGTGGCGGTTTCGCTGCGCGCGCGCTCATCGGGCCAGGCGCTGATGGTGCTGGCCGGGCTATGGCTGTTCGCCATCATCCTGACGCCCCGTGCTGCTGCCTCGTTGGCCGAATACGCAGCGCCAGCGCCCACCAGCGAGAAGTTCTGGGCGGATGTCGCTGCAGCCAAGGAATCCTATCCCAGCCCCTTTGCGGACGGGATGGAGGCGTTCGGCGCGAAGATGATGGCGCAATATGGCGTCACCCGGCTCGAAGATCTGCCGGTGAGCTTCGGCGGTCTGCAACTCGAAGAGGACGAACGGCTGGGCAATCTGGTTTACGACCGGCAGTTCGCCGCGCTGTTCGCCGTCTATGCGCGCCAGCGAGAATGGCTGCGCTGGGCCAGTCTGGTGTCGCCGTTGCTTGCCTTGCAGAACATATCGATGGCGCTGAGCGGAACCGACATGCCGCATCAGATCGCCTTTCAGCAACAGGCCGAAAGACGCCGCAGAGCGTTGGTCACGCAGCTCAACACCGACCTGATCGAAAACGGGGCCGGTGCGGATTTCGACTATCTGGCCGGGCCGCAGCTGTGGGCCGAAGTGAAGGACTTTGCCTTTTCCCCGCCCTCGCTTGGCGCGACACTGGCGGAGCTATGGCGTGATGCGTTGATCCTGCTCGCATGGCTGGCGGCTGCAACGATGTTCGCGCTGCGCTCGGCGCGACATCTTGCCGGCACTGGGTCCTAAAGTGCTGCGGCTGATCCGCCTGGAACTGCGCATCGTGCTGCGCGACCGTGCGGCGCTCTGTCTGCTGGCGGTGCTGGTGGGCGCGCTCGCGCTTGCCTGCCTTTCGGGGACTGCGCTGATGCAGAGCCAGACGGAGGGCCGTGTGTCCGCGCAAGAGCGGCAAAACGAAGCGGCCGAACAATTCCGCGAACGCCTGGCCGATACCGCACTTCCGCCCGAGGAAGCGATCCTGAGCCCGTATCGCCTGCGCAGCGTGCTGATTGCCCCGCTGCCAGTTCTTGTCGACTTCAGTGCCGGGCGCGCGCCGATCGACCCTTATGCCACCACCGTGTCGATGCGGACGAGCCGGGACACGCTGTTCCAGCGCAATGGCCTGGAAAACCCCGAAATGCTGATGCGCGGCGGGATCGACCTTGCCTTCGTCGTCGTTGTGCTCGCGCCGCTGGTGCTGATCGGGTTGCTGTACGGTCTGTTTGCAGCCGATCGCGACAGCGGGGTGGCCCGGCTGATTGTGGCACAGGCGGGCAGTCCGGTGCGGCTGATCGGTGCGCGGATCATTCCGCGTCTGGCGCTGGTGGTGCTGCCGATCGTGGCAGCGGTGCTTGTGCAACTGGCGATCGGCCCAGACCTTGCGGGCCGATCGCAGGCAGCAGCGGTGTGGTTGCTGGTCGCCGCGCTCTTCCTCTCGTTCTGGGCCGCGTGCGGGGCCTGGGTCAACAGTCTCGATATCGGTGCGGAGACTGCCGCGTTCTCGCTGGTAGCGCTCTGGGCGGTGATCACGCTGATCTTGCCGGCGTCATTTTCCGCCATTGTACAGGCTAGCTACCCACCGCCATCGCGCTTCGAGCAGATTGCCACCGCCCGCGCCGCAGAGGTCGCCTCGACCGAAGTTTACGAAAACGATCATCCCGAAATTGCCTCGGACGAATTTGCAAGCCGGCTGGCCTCGATCCGCAAGACATGGGAGGTGGCGCAAAAGGTGGAGGCTGCAACCGCGCCGATTGACCGCCGCTTCGCCGCCCGGCTGGCCGCGCAGCAGCGTTTTGCCGAGACATTGTCATGGGCCTCGCCCGCGCTTGTCGCCAAGCAAGCCCTCGACCAGACGGCTGGAACAGATGCTGCGACTGGACAAGGTTTTCGTGCCGCAAGCGAAGCCTATCTCGCTGCCTTTCGCCGTTATGGCGGGGGCTTCGTGGAGCGTGGGGCCATCATGCAAAGCGCGGATGAAGCGCAACTGCCCCGCTTTGCATGGTCGCCATCGCGGTCTTTTCCCTGGGGCAGGATTGCGACCCTGCTCGTGCTGGCTGCCGGGTTGCTGGCTCTGGCGGCGTGGCGTTTTGCGCGCCTGAGACCAATCTGAAGATGGTGCAAACGCGTATCCGAGCGGCGGTACTGGCAGCGCCGGTGTGGCTTTTTGCGCCGCACTCAGTGGCAGCGCAGGAGCCCGATCCGCCCGCCGGGGACGCGGCTGCTGCCAGCGCCACTCCGCCAGCTGGGCAAGTTCGCTCGGGTTCTGCGTCCATTGCCAAGGTCAACCGCAGCGAGGAAAACGTCATCACGCAGGCATCCGACGCCTTCGGGACCAGCGTCGGGGACGAGACGATCGGCCTGTACAGCGGCGGCAATGTACGGGGGTTTTCCGCATTTGCGGCGCAGAACGTGCGGATCGAGGGGCTGTATTTTGATTCCCAAGCCGCGTTCAGCGATGCGGTGCGCGCGGGCTCGACCATCCAGGTCGGCATCTCGGCGCTCGGATATCCGTTCCCGGCACCGACCGGCATCGTGGACTTTTCGCTGCGCCGCGTCGGCGACACGCCCGTCATCAGCGCCCGCACCGGCTTCGGTGATTTCTTCGCACCCTTTGCCACCGTCGATGCTGCTCTGCCGCTCACCGGCAGGCTTGATCTCAATATCGGCGCCGGGGTCGAGACGGTCGTCTATCCGGACGGGGCTGATTTCTGGTTCGCGCGCTATGGCGGGGTCGTGCGATGGCGACCTGCAGACGGCGTGGAACTGACCGGCTTTTACAGCCGCTACGACTATTTCGACGAGGAACAGACCCCGGTGATCTTCACCGCTGGGGCCTTTCTGCCCCGGCGGATCGCCCGCAACCGCTTCTTCGGCCAGGACTGGGCCGATTGGGCCGGCCATTCGCAGAATTTCGGCGGGATCGCCAAGGCAACCTCTGGCCCATGGCGCTTCAGCCTCGGGCTGTTTTCATCACGATTTACCCTCGACCGGTTTGGCGCCAACTTCTTTGCCAACACGCAAGCCGATGGCAGCGCCGATCGGCAGGTGTTGCTGGGGCGCGATCAGGTCTCTCAGTCCTATTCGGGCGAGCTGCTGGTCGAGCGTGAATTCACCGAGGGGCCAAGGCGGCACCGGCTGCTGGCTTCGGCCCGGTTCCGGCGCGTCGATGATGACCTTGGCGGCTTTGCCTTCCGCGCCATCGGACCCGGCGTGATCGGCGTGGCTGATTCGGTCGCAGAGCCAGCCGTCGTGTTCGGCCAACTTACCCGTGATCAGATCCGCCAGCAGGCGGGCGCGCTTGGCTATGCGATGCAATGGCAGGGCCTGGGCGAGATCAATCTCGGGGTGCAATCGACGCGCTATCGCAAAGCGGTGCGTGCGCCGGGCCTTGCCCCGACCGCAAACGAGGACAAGCCGCTGCTGTGGAATGCCTCTGTCGCGCTCACAGCGATCAACAGCCTCGTGATTTACGCCGCCACCACCCGCGGGCTGGAGGAGAGTGGCACGGCGCCCTCGTTCGCCGCCAATGCCAATCTTACCCTGCCAGCCTTGCGCACCCGGCAGGTCGAGACAGGCGTTCGCTGGACGGTGGCACAGGATGTAAAGCTGGTCGTCGGGCTGTTCGACGTGCGGCGGCCCTATTTCGAACTCGATACCGACAATGTTTTCCGCGTGCTGGGCGACGTGAAGCATCAGGGAGCAGAGATATCGCTGACCGCCAAACCCCTTGACGGCCTCAACGTAGTGGCGGGCGCGGTACTGATGCGGCCCCGCGTCACTGGCGAGGCTGTGGAGCAAGGCAGGCTCGGCGAAAAGCCGTTGGGCCGGGTCGGCACGACGCTTGATCTGCGGATCGACTATCAGCCGCCAGCCTATGATGCCTTCTCGGTCGACCTTGGCGTGTCGTATACCGGCAAGCGCGCTGCGCGGATCGACAACACGCTATTCATCCCGGAGCGCGCCATCATTGATCTGGGAACCCGCTACCGGTTCAAAATGGGCCCAACGCCCATCGTCCTGCGCGTGCAAGTGGCCAACCTGACCAACGTCTTCGGGTGGAACGTGTCCGGCGGTGGTGGTTTCCAATACATTCCGTCCCGGCGGCTCAACATGTCGCTGTCCGCCGATTTCTGAAGAACGACGGTCGCCGGGGCCGGTTTGTTGCTCCTGAGCCGGCATTCTCCACCTCGCGAACGGCGGGTTTAGCCAAAACCTGTCATCCCTGTTGGGGCTTAGGAATGACCGCTTTGTCCCACGACGCGGCGTTCGGCTTCCGGCAGCACCCGACCAGGATCGGTCGTTCCCATTCGCACCGGAAAACGTCCGCTCCAGCCAATAGAGGTCGACCGCGAAGAGTGAAGCATTGAGCCAAGGCACAGCAAATACATCCGGCCTGGTCATGTAAAGTGGCCGGATGGCTGAAATGGGTGGCTGTTTTTGTGTGTCAGCTAGGTCGCGAACCAGCTTAGGTGCCAACTGAGAATGTTACCTCGTCAGGCCGGGCTCGCTGCCTTCATTCGGTAGAATATGCCGCTCTCGTCCTGCCCGGTGAGTTCGAGCACGCCGGTGACGACGATCATCTTGGACTCGTTGGTGGGGAACGGAATGTCCGCAAGCACTTCGATGAACTGGTTGGGGATCGCGTGGAAGTGAAACGGACAGCCCGGGGGGTAGGCGAGCAACACGAAATGCTTCTGCCGGGCGCCGGTCTCCAGCGGCTTCATCCAGCCGGCGACCTTGATCCGCTTACCCGCCAGCGCCTTGACCGCTGGGGTGAACAGCGGCTTGGAATAGAGATAGCCGTCCTTGGCGGTGCGGGTCTGCTCCTTGGTGGCCTCCAGCACCGCCCAGGATACGCCGCCCTTGGGTGTCGCGGCCGGCTTCCAGACATCCTCGACCGGGGCCTTTTTGCCCTGCTGCATCGCAGCGTTGGACGCGCAAAGAGGAAGCACCAGCATGGCTGCAGTTGCCAGCAGGATCATGGGTTTGCGCATCGTTCGTGTCCTCAACTCAATCGTGCAAGAGTGCGGGCCAGATCGACCCGGAAAATGCGGATGGCCGGAATGATTGCAGCGATCAGGCCGATGCCCAGCACCGCACCTAGGATTGCCGCTTCGCCGGGTAGGACCCGCGTCGCGACCAAGCCCAGTTCGGCCAATGTGGGAAAGCTGCTCACCGCTAAAGCGATCAGCCCATGCGCCAGCGCGATCCCGCTCAACGCGCCGATCGCCGCGATCAGCAGCCCTTCGAGCAGAATTGTACCGAAGACTGCGGTCGGGGTTGCGCCCATGACGCGCAGTAGCGCGAGGTCCCCTTCGCGGGCACGGGTCGCGCCCCACAAGGCAACGAACAGGCTGAGTCCTGCGGAGATCGCCAGCAGCCAGCCGAACAGCCGCGCGCCTTCGATGACCGATCCAAACAACCCCAGCAGCCGGGCCGATTCCGTGGCGGGCACCGCAGCCTGCAGCGCGCTCCGGCGGTTGATCTGCGAAGGGATGCGCATCGCGCCCGACGCGTTGCGATATCGGACCAGAACTGCGGTGATTTCAGGTTCGAGACCTGCCGCGTCGGATGCAGCTTCGTGTTCCGCGTGATCTGCATGCGTTTCGCTCTCGACGTGATGCTCATCCTCGTCGTGGTGGTCCGCCTCATCGTGATGATCGTCGCTGTGCTCGATGCCGTGGACGTCCCACACCGATTCGATCGATGTCAGGATCAACCGGTCGAGCACGGTGCCGGTCGGCGCGAGGATGCCAACGGTCTTGAAAGGCGCGTGATCATGGCCCTGACCGTCCTCTTCGCCGGTCTCGAGCCCGTGGCTGCCGATGAACTTCTGGCCAAGGCCAGCCCCGGTGCGCCGCGCAACATCAGCTCCCAGCACGGCATCGCCTGGGGCTTTGAAAGCGACGCCTTGCGCCAGCCGGGCATCGTAAAGCGCCAGCAATCCGGCATCGCTGCCGACGATCCGAAACCCCTCGAAATTGTCGCCCAGGGCCAGCGGCACGGCCTGTGCCACTCCCGGATCGCGGCGCAGCATCGCGAGCGCGCCCTGCGGGATGTTCCCGGTGGGCTGGTCGATATGGTAGACGCTCGACAGCACGAGTTGCAGCGGTGAACCCTTGGCGCCCACCACCAGATCGATTCCACGCGCATCGCGCTCGAAGCGTTCACCTGCCTGGGTCGAAAACTGAAGCAGTAGCACCAGGGTCGCAACCGCGATCGCCAGCAGCAGCGCGTTGAGCGCCACCGTCAAGGGGCGGTCGCGCATATAAGCCAGGGCAAGTCCGATCACGCGGCGGCCCTTTGTCCGGGAAAAAGCTCTCTGACAGAGGCGATGTGATCGCGGAGGCGGTCGTCATGGGTGACCACCAGGAGGCTCGCGCCTGATTCATCGGCGCATTCGCGCAGCAGCGTGACGACATTTTCCATGTTGCGATGGTCGAGCGCCGATGTCGGTTCATCGGCGATGATCAGATCGGGCCGTCCAACCAGCGCCCGTGCAATTGCGGCGCGCTGCGCCTCGCCCTGACTGAGCTCGCGCGGCAAGGCATGCGCCCGGTGCGCCAGGCCCAGCCGCTCGATCAGCATCGCGATACGATCCTGGCTGCCCTGGCCATTCACCAACTTTTGCGCGAGCGCAAGGTTGGCGGTCAGATCGAGCGCGGACACCAGCCGGAGCGTCTGGAACACCAGCCCGATGCGGCGGCGACGGAGATCATCGCGGCGTGCGGACGACAGCCCGGTCATCGCTTCGTCGCCCAGGGTGATACTTCCGGTATCGGGGGTCAGCAGTCCGCAGATCAGGTTGACCAAGGTCGATTTGCCGCAGCCAGATGGACCGATCAGCAGGCTGTGCTCACCTGCGTCCATGTCGAAATCAAAGCCGGACAGGACCGGGGTTCCGCGATAGGCGAACGCGAGCTGCTCAATGGACAAAAGCATGTCGGAACCTGAAAGGGTCAATCCTTGGTCGCAGTAAAGCGCTTGGCTTGCTCGGCAGAGGTGTCTTGCGAGACGGCAAAAGTTTTTGCCGCAGAATTCTCATAGGGCTGAACATCGTTCATGGCCGTTGCTGCGTCCTGCACGGTGGACCGGTTGGCCTGCTCACGCGCCGAAGCACTCAAAACAGCCGAATTCTCGCTCTTCCGCGGGTTGGGTGGATCCTTTGGAACGTTCCAGGCGGCATGCTGGCCAAACGGGTTGATCCTCGTAAAGCCGAAACCTTCCATATCACAGGCTTGGACCGCCGGAGCGCCGGCCAGCGCGGACGAAGCCACGGTTAACAACGCCAGACAATTACGCATCACCCGTCTCCCCGATCGCAGAGGAGAAATGATACAACATATCTCCAATGGTTCAAAGTGGTTTTCGTGACCGAAGACCGACCTCGCGCAGGCTCATTTCAGAACCGAACGGTGGCGGTGACGGCGGCGCAGGGCCCAGTTGATGGCATGGGTGGCCGCCAGCAAGCTGCTTCCGGTAACGCTCATCAGCGTTTCCTGTCGCGCCGTAACCGGCACGATCAGGGCCAGGATGAGCAAGCCAAGTCCGGCAAAGCCTGCTGACAGCAGGACCAGTCTGTGGTGCCGGACGACGCTGAGCAGAAGCCAGGCACTGACCGGCCCGACAATCATCACCAGCCACAAATGCAGGTCGATTTGGGGATCCAGCGCTTGGCCCAATGTCGGCGTCCATGCCAGCAGCAATGGCAGCAACAGGCAGTGGACGAGGCACAGCAACGCGCCACCGATCGCAAACCCTTCGGCGGCGTCGGTCTGCAACGGGTTCGGTACGATAGTTCTGTTGGCTCTGAAAAAACGCATTTTTCCCCGCTTGTGCAATCGAAGTGACCGCTATAATGATATAGTATATCATGACAAGGAGATTTGCGCCATGGATTCATCCCGTCGACCAATCGAGAAGCTGCCAGTCACCGTTCTTTCGGGCTTTCTGGGTGCCGGAAAGACAACGCTGCTCAATCATATTCTTGCCAATGTCGAGGGGCTGCGCGTTGCAGTGATCGTCAACGACATGTCCGAGGTAAACATCGATGCAGCGCTGGTTCGCGGCGGCGATGCGGCACTCAGCCGGGCGAGCGAGGAACTGGTCGAGATGACCAATGGCTGCATCTGCTGCACGCTGCGGGATGACCTGCTCAAGGAGGTGCGCGCGCTCGCCGAGGCCGGGCGCTTCGATTATCTGGTCATCGAAAGCACCGGTATCTCCGAACCGCTCCCGGTCGCCGCGACCTTCAGCTTCCGTGACGAGGCCGGGGAATCGCTGGGCGATGTCGCAACGCTCGACACCATGGTCACCGTGGTCGATGCGGTGAACCTGCTCAAAGACTACGCCAGCCACGAGTTTCTGGCCGATCGCGGTGAATCTCTGGGGGATGACGACACCCGTAGCCTGGTTGCGCTTCTGGTCGAACAGATCGAGTTTGCCGATGTCATCGTCATCAACAAGGCGTCCGACGTCACCGCAGACCAGTTGGGTATCGTCAAGAAGCTGTGCGCCTCACTCAATGCCGATGCGCGGATCATCACCGCCGATCGCGCGAAGATCGCGCTTACACAGATCCTCGGCACTGGCCTGTTCGATGACGATCGCGCCGCCGAACATCCCTTATGGGCCAAGGAGTTGTACGGTTATGCCAGCCATCGCCCCGAAAGCGAGGAATATGGCATAGAAAGCTTCGTTTACCGCGCACGCCAACCATTCGATCCAGCACGCTTCCATGATTTTCTCGTGGGCGATGGTCTCGAAGGCGTGATCCGCGCCAAGGGCTTTTTCTGGCTGGCCACGCGCCCAGACTGGGTCGGCGAGCTTGCAGTGGCCGGTTCGCAGACGATCACCGCTCGCATGGGCCGCTGGTGGGCCTCGGTTCCCAAGAACCAATGGCCGCACGACAACCAGTTCGACGATTTCGTCGCACACAATTGGGATGCGGTCTGGGGTGATAGGCGGCAGGAGCTGGTATTCATCGGCATCGACATGGACGAGGCAACCCTGCGTCAAAGGCTGGACAGCTGCCTCGTGGCTACGCACGGATTTACCCCCGAACGTTGGCAGCAGCTGGATGATCCGTTCCCGGAATGGGGCGAAAACGCCCACGTGCTGGAGAATGCGTAAGCCATGACACAGCTTGAAACCCCTGCCCGCCGTTCTGTAGTTTACAACAACTGGCAGGCGATTGGTGATCCTGCGGTGCGCATCGTTATCGACGAGGCATGTATATCCCTCTCACGGGACGCGACCGATAGTCTGCTTTCAGCCGCGCCCTTCGGTCATGCCGTGTCGGGCACGCCAGACGCTCTGGTTACGCAACTGCCTTCGCTCTCGAAGGAACTCGCGGATGCTATCACCGGTCTGGCTGCTCGATTTGCTGAGCTGATGCGCTGCGACACCGTCAGGCTTCGCCTGGAGGGCATCACCGGCAACGCCTGCCGCAAGGTCCATGCGGATTATACCGACCTGCGCCTCATCTGTACGTTGGAAGGTCCAGGCACGGACTATACGCTGGGCGATGATCCTGAAGGGTCGCTACTGAGTATCCCCACGGGCGCGGTAGCCTTGTTCAAAGGGCGCGAGTTCGGAGCAGGCCATGCTGCATGCCTGCACCGTTCCCCACCGATTGAGGGGAGTGGTGCATCCCGGCTGGTTCTGGTGATGGATACGCCGCAAAAGCCTCGGACAGATTAGCTGCCGAACGCAAGTCTGATCAATGCCATGCGGGTTGGAGGCAAGGTGATTGTCGGCTTGTGGCAGAAGCTGGCGCTGGACACGTTGCTCGGGAAGGACTGAACCGCACCGGGTTTCCCGGAGGCTATTTTGTTTAAGTTACGCAGCCATGGGCTGCTCGTCTAGCGTGGCGTAGTATCGCTGTTCGGCTTCGGCAGGCGGGATGTTTCCGATGGGTGCCAGCAACCGTCTGTGGTTGAACATGGGGT
>CALRRI020000032.1:0-49705 GCA_943370475.1 Hydrogenophaga intermedia | reverse complement strand
ACCACGCGCGGCGACGATCGCCTCGAGCCGCTTCGTGTCCTCCGCTGTGACCTCAATATGGATACCAGTGCGCATGCCTCCGTCTCGCATGCAAACTCGCCAGTGGGAATCCCAAAAATGGAATCATCCGTCTCGATCAATCCACTAGGCCCGTGTAATGCCGCAGGCGCGAACGAATCGGCGCGCCCTCGACGCGCGGCTGATCGGCATCGATTTCCCAGGGGTGGAAATAGAAGATCGCGGGCTGCATGTCGGTCTCGTTGACCCGCCGCAACGCCCAGCGTGACAAGGCATAAGGCAGGATACGGAAGAACCCGCCACCGCCCGCACCAAAGCGACGCTCTCCCAGTTGCACTGTCGTCACCGGCAGCTCGATCAGGCTCGCGCCTTCGACGGGATGAAAGGCAAAGCGCGGGGCCTCGCGCCAGCCATAATGGTCGTGCGCGATCGGCGCGACGCTCGACGAATAGGCATAGCCCCGCTCCGCCAGGATTTGGTGCGCCCATGGCGTGCGCTGATCGATCGAGAAGCTTGGCGCGCGATAGCCCTTGATCGCCACGCCGCCGGCATCTTCCAGCGCCTTGCGGGCACGGTCGATATCCTCGCCGAATTCGTCGGGCGTCATCGTGAAAACGCGGGTGTGATCCCAGCCATGGCTGGCGATCTCGTGACCTTCGGCAATGATGCGGCGGATCAGCGCGGGATGGCGGTGCGCCACCCAGCCCAGGGTGAAAAAAGTCGCCTTGACGCCGCAGCGCGCAAACAGGTCCAGCACCGCGCCGGTACTGAGCTCGACCCGGCTGGAGATGCCGTCCCAGTCATCCCGGGCAATGGTGTTCTCGAAGGCGCCGACCTGGAAATATTCTTCCACGTCGACCGACAGGCCGTTCACGATGTGCCGTGCGGCGGTGCGGTCCTGGCCGAGCGATGCTTCGCGCACGTCATGCACTCCTGGCTGTTGGGCCGTAAAATCAGTTGCCGATCAGGCGGCGCGGCCCTTGGGCCACACGCCTGCGGAATCGTCTTCAACCCAGCCTACCAGCAATGCCAGCACCCTGTGCAGCGCCTTCTGCTGTTCAGCCTGGAGCTTTTCCAGCGCATCGATCCGGCCGATCAGCGGTTGCAGGTCGGTAGGGGCAGCCGCCGGACGCGCCTCGATCGCCTGGATGCGGTCGATTGCGGCCTGCAATTCCTGCACCAGAATAGTGCGCGCTTCCTGCTGCTCGCCGGCGAAATCGCGTACTTCGCGAACGAAATGGTTGAAATCGGCGCGGCTCACCTCGGGGATCGCGGCTTCGGCAACGGGCAACGCGGCAACGGCCTCCGGCACAGGTGCAACCGATGCCGCGTATTCGGCATGGCGCGCGGCGCTCGCCAGCATCGCATCGTTCTGCCAATCCTCGTCGGTCATCGAATCGACTGCAAGATCAGCGACGACCGCATCGACCAGAGCCGCATCGATCGTTTCGCGATTGTCCACCGCCGCCATCAGCAGCACGCGGTTGATCAGCATGTTGACCTTGCGCGGAATGCCGCCGGTTTCCGAAAACATCCGCGACCAGACATCGTCGGCAAAGGCTGGGCGGCCATGCCAGCCCACCAGCTTCATGCGGTGTTCGACATAGGGCTGCACCTCGTGCTGCTCCATCGCACCCAGATGGTGGGTGGCGATGATGCGCTGGCGAAGCTGCTCCAGCCCCGGCGCGCCGTGCACCGTGGCGCGGAACTCGGGCTGGCCGAGCAGGAATATCTGCAGCAGCGGATGGCTGCCCAGCTGGAAGTTCGACAGCATGCGCAGCTCTTCGAGCGCGCCGAACGGCAGGTTCTGCGATTCATCGACCACCAGCAGGCAGCGACGACCGGCGCGCGCCTCGGTGTGCAGGAAGCTTTCGATCGCAGCCAATGTGCCGGTCTTGTCGAGACCTGCGGTCGCAACGCCGAAGCTGCTGGCGACCATGTGCAGCAGATCATCACCCTTGAGCTGGGTTGTCACGATCTGCGCCGCGGTCAGGCGCGCCTTGTCCACGGTCTGCATCAGGTGCGCAACCAGCGTGGACTTGCCCGCACCGATCTCTCCGGTGATGATGATGAACCCTTCGCCCTGGGCCAGGCCATAGCCCAGATACGACATCGCCTTGCGGTGCGTCGCGCTCTCGAAATAGAAACGCGGGTCGGGCGTCAGCTGAAATGGCCGTCCGGTCAGGCCATAATGGGTCTCAAACATGGGCTTTCCCCCTGATACTTCGGTCATATTTACTGGAAAGAATAGCGCAGCGCCAGAAGCGCCGATGCCACGAGGCCGCTTTCGAAGCCCTTGGGATCGAAATAATCCAGCCCGATGGCCAAGGTACCATTGAAACGGTTGGTGAAGTTGCGCCCATAAGCCGCGTTGGCACCAATGCCCAGGACATCGCTGCCCCCGCCGTTCAGCACCTGTCCGGGGCCATTTTCCAGATAGTTCGCATAGATTGTGCCGGTGATGCTCGAACGGGCATCGAGTTGCTTGGCACCGACATAGCTTGCAAACCAGATTTCATCGATCGTCTGATCGAAACCGGCAAGCGCGCCGGTATCAGCCGCGAAGAACTTGCGGCGGCTGTAGCCTGCTCCAAAGCCATGCTGCCAGCTGCCGCTGGTGAGGCTGATCTGGCCGGTGACGCCGCGCGTGCGGAACGCCGACGAGGCAACCGACTGCAGCGCGTCGTTGAGGCAGTTGCCACCACCGCCACCACCGAAGAAGCACGAATTGAGATCGCCGCTCAGCGGATTGCGGGTAGCGTCGAATTGCGTCGGCAGCCCCGCGACATTGTCGTTGAGCCGCGACCCGAAGCCGGCGACGAGGTCATAGACCACGATGTTCGCCGACACCCGCTGGTTCGGGGTGTAGCTGAACGATCCGTAATAGGTCATGCTGTCGTACCGACGGCCGACACGCGCCTCGAGCGAGGTGCGCCGACTGGGCCGCCACAGCACGCCGACATCCCAGATCAGGCCATCCTGATCGTAGGACAGCAGGCGGGGCGAATTCCTGTCGGTGACCAGGCGACCGTCGTTGCCGACGACAGGATTGCCCGCCGCATCGCGTACGGCATTCCGCTCTGAAATCTCGATATCCTCGTAGCCGACACCGCCCACCAGCGCGAGGGTGGGGCTGACCGGAACCGTGACATCGGCTCTGACGATCTTGTCTTCGAACCTTTGGTCGAGCTGGCTGGCATCCTCGCGGAAATAGCCGCCGCTGATCGACCAGCCGATGGGCAAGAAGCCACCCGGCTGCTGGCCGATGGCGAGGCTGGCGGCGTGGTTGACGCTGTCATCGAACAGATCGAGCGGACGCGCGCCTGCGGGCAGTGCGACCGCGTCGGCCTCTACCTTGGTATAGCCGATGCGGTACAGGCCGTTGACCTCGACCCCGGCGATATCGGTGTCCAGCGTGGGCCCAGCATAAACCGAATAGATCTGCGTGACATTGTCCGATCCGCCGATCTGGTTGCTGAGCGCGACGCCCCGGTTGTCAACGCGCGAGCGCACACCCAGCGCGCCTGCCTCGATCGACAGCGCATTGGGGATGACCTGAACATTGGCGCGCGCGATACCGCTGATCGCATCCTCGTCGCCGAAATCGTCGTTCCATGAGAAGCGGCGTTCGTAACGGACGCTGACCTGCGCCTCGACCCGCGCGGTCTGCACTGCGGCATCCACGCCCACGGCCGCCAGGCTGTAGGTCAGAAGGTCGCCGCCGTTCTTGAGATCGGCGCTGAGCACCTGTCCCACTTCGAGATAGGGGATGACCACCGAACGCCGGTTTGCTGGCACGCTGGCACCGCCGCCGCCCTGACCGCCGCCCTGGTCGCTACCCTGGCCACCGCCCTGCCCGCCGCCCTGACCCAGCCCCTGCTGCGCGAACGCAGCCTGGGGAACGGTCGCGAGCGCGAACGCCAGTGCAGCCAGCGGAAGCTGGTGTTTACCGTGCTTGAAATCAGACCATTTCACCATGGTCATTCTCCATATCCATAATAGGATCCGAAGCTGCGGCCCGACGGGGAGAATTTCACCCCGTTGAGCAGCAGCTGAATCTGGTTGCATCCGGCAATAAGACCCAAGGCATCGCGCAGCGCGCGTTCGCTGGTGACATCAGCGCGCACCACCATCAGCGCATGGCCGACATGCTGTGCGAGCGTGGCTGCGGGCGACGCGGCAAGCAGCGGCGGCGAATCGAAGATCACGATGCGGCCGGGATGGCCCTCGGTCAGCTTGGCCAGCACCTCGAGCGTGCGCGCCGAAGCGAGATATTCACTGTCCATGTTGGTCTGCCGACCAGCGGGGAGCACCGAAAGCCCATCGATATCGGTCGGGATGATGCAGTCTTCCACCGACACTGAGGGGTCCGCCAGCGCATCCATCAGACCGGTCTGGCCCGAAATGCCCAGCGAAGAGAGAATGCTGGGCTTGGCAAAATCGGCATCGACCAGCAGCACGTCATGATCGCGCTCGGTCGCGATCGAGAGCGCCAGGTTGATCGCGCTGTAGGTCTTGCCCTCGTTGGGCTGGGCCGAGCAGATCAGGATCCGCTGGGCAGCGACGCCCAGTCCTGCATTGGCTTCGGCCAGCACGCTGGCAAGCAGACGCCGCTTGATGATGCGGAACTCTTCGGAAATGCTGGTCACCGGGCCATCGGGCACGATGAACGCGGACTCGCGCAGCAGGTCGCGGTCGATCCTGGCGACCGGCAGGCGCGAGGCGCGCGGGCGCACCGGGGCGGCCAAGGGGGCTACGACCGTGGCCACCACCGGCGGTGTCGGTGCCTGGGCAACGGGCTGCGGCGCGGCTACCGGTGCTGGCGCAGGCGCGGCTACAGGAGCCACGGGAGCCTGCGCTGCCGGTTCCTCGGGCAGTTGCGAGGCATCCAGATTCATCGACTTGCGGAAATCGTACATTTCCGCCGCGCGCTCGATCAGCGAAGGAGTGTTGCCGGCCTTTTCAGGCGATTTGATGGGATCGTGCATGGTCATGTCTCTTTCCGCCCCTCACACCACCGAACCGCGCTGGATGAACTCGATGATCAGCAGGACGAGGAAAACCCCGACCAGCGCGCCCGCCGATCCCAGGTACATGCGCAGCTTGCGCTTGCGTTCGTCCCGCTGGGCCTGGGTCAGCATCTGCGAGATCGATCCGATCACCGGCAGGCCGGATGCGGCTTCGAGCTTGGCGGCCGTCGGATAGCTGGCGCTGAGCTGGCCGAGCGCGAACGCCCCGCCGATGCCGCCTGCGATCCCTGCGAACAGCACCGCCGCCAGCAGCAGCGGCCGCTTGGGCGCGATCGGCGCGCGCGGGCTCGACGGCGGCGTGATCAGGTCGAAGCGAACCGCATCGGTCTGCGTTTCCACCTGTCCGCGCAGCCGCACCTGCTCGCGGTCGGCGAGCAGCTTGTCATACTGGGTCTTGAGCACCTCATAGTCGCGGGCGATGCGCGCCTGTTCGGCTGCGACACCCGGTTCCTGGATCTGCTTGGCGACCATGGCGTTCATTTCAGCCTGCAGCGCAGACTTGCGCGATTGCAGCGCAGTCACCGCCGCTTGGCGCTCTGCCTTCATGCTGACCAGCGAGCTGTACGCCGGGTTGGGCACATTGTAGCTCGTGCTCGCCCCGGCGCCTGCTGCGCGCAACGCCGCGATCTGGTTCTTCAGCGCCACGACGTCAGGATGCTGGTCGGTCAGGCCGCGCGCCTTGACCGAGGCGAGTTCGCCCTGCGCCTGCGCGAGCGGATTGACGCCAGCAGTGCCGCCACCCGCGATCGACTGCGGCGTGCCCGCAACCTGGCCATTGATCGCAGCCAGCGCGCTCTGCGCGGCGATCAGCTGCGAATCGATCTGGTTGATCTCCAGCCGGCCCTGTTCCAGCCGCTGGCTGACCGAACCGATACCGGGAAGCATGCCCAGGTTCTCGGTCTCGAACTTGACCCGCTTCTGCTCGGCAATCTCCAGCTCTTTCTGCCGCTTGGCGAGCTGTTCATCGAGGAAACGCAGTGTGTCGCTGGTTTCGCCGCGTCCACCTGCCAGGTTTTCCTCGACGAAGATGTCGATCAGCTTCTGCACGATATCGCGCGCGAGACTGGCAGCTTCGCCATCGGAGCGACCGCCAGCGGTCATCGTCGCGGAAATCTCGAACAGATTGTCCTGCTCGGACTTGATCTTGATCGCGCCGCGCAGGCCATTCACCGCGCCTTCGATCTCGCGCGGGGTGACGAGGTTCTTGCCCAGATCGGTCCCGCGCACGACCTTTTCGAGGTTCGCGGCCGAGGTCAGCGTCTGTTCGACATTGTCGATCTGCTTCTGGCGTTCGACCGGGCTGATGCCGGTGTTCTCGGGCAGGATCGCCTTGGTCTGGACGAACAGCTTGGCCTGCGATTCATAGGTATTGGGGATCAGCGCGACCGCCAGCCAGCCGAGCACGCAAATGGCCCAGGCAATACCCATCGCCAGCCAGCGGCGTTGCCACACGCTGTGCACCGCGATCCGGAATTCTTCGTACAGGCCATTCATCGGTCAGGCTTTTCTTTCGATTATACGGGTCGGTTCGGCTTTGGGATGCTCAGAACATGCTTTCGGGGATGATGATCACATCGCCGGGCTGCAGCAGCACGTTGGCGCGGCTGTCGCCCTTCTTGATCAGGTCACCCAGCTTGATCGGATATTCCTGCTGGCGGCCCGACACCTTGTCGAAGCGCACCAGCTTGGCGCGGTTGCCCGCGGCAAATTCGGACAGACCGCCGACAGCGATCATCGCGTCGAGCAAGGTCATGTTGGCGCGATACGGGATCGACGCGGGCTTTTCGGTCGCGCCGACGATGCGCACCTGCTGCGAGAAGGTGCCGGCAAAGCTGTTGACGATCACCGAGACGATCGGCTCCTGGATGAACTGCGACAGCTGCAGCTTGATATCCTCGGCCAGCATCGTCGGCGTCTTGCCGACGGCGGGCATGTCGGTGATCAGCGGCGTGGTGATGCGGCCATCGGGACGCACCTGAACCTTCGCGCCCAGCTCGGGATTGCGCCAGACGAACACGGTCAATTCGTCGAGCGGACCGATGATATAGTCATCGCCCGGACCATCCGAGAGCGAGACAAACGATGCAGCCGGCAGCTGCGGTCCGCTCGCGGTGGAAGCGCAACCCGCCAGCAAGGCGGTGGCCACCAGAGCCGCGATTCCCATTTTCAACAGACGGAACAATCCCATGTCAGCACCTTTTTCATCGCCCCGCGAATCCCCTTTCCGTCACGTGGACGAAAGGCCGGGTTCACGCAGATTGGCGTCAGCTATGACGAAAAAGGGTGAACATAGCGTTAGTGTTTGATGGTGAAGGCGTTTTTACATTCGGGGTAAGGTTGGCGGCACAACGGCGACCCGGCCACTCGAACCCGGCTCCGATTGGTCACTCCCTACTACCCCCGCTTAGCCTGAGCCTGTCGAAGGCCCCGCGCCATGCCCTCCCAAAACACAACGTTCTCCGGCGAAGGCCGGAGCCCAGAAGCGGGATAACACTTCGCCCGCCCTGGATTCCGGCTTTCGCCGGAAAACGGCAGAGCAATATCGCGAACGTTAGCGCGGGGCCTTCGACAAGCTCAGGCTGAGCGGAGGGGATGGCCGGTTTGGCGCAACTCGCAAAAAAAATGCCTTTCAACAAGCGACACCGTTGCGATCATTCAAAAAAATAGTCACGATCAACTGCTCAGGATCGTGGCGGTTCTACCAACAAAGTTTGGTAAATGTTGTCAGGAGAAATCGGATGGCAGATGTGGCGGTAATCGCGATACTATTCGTCGGCGTGCCGTTGATTGGGTGGATCACGCTGCATGGCTTGCAAACGGGCACAATGAATGCCGCTGGTGTGCCATATGCGAGTTATTCACGCTCAAAGAACCCAATTATTTTTTGGTTTCCGACAATCTTCAATATCTTTGTATTGATTGCGGGTGCTGGCTTCCTGCTCAAAGGCATTGTTTAAACCGCACCCTGCGAAGGTTGGTCGTTAACCGCATTGGGAATTCGTCGCCACTCCACCCAGTCCCCACCATCAGCGCGTCAGAGCTCGTCACCCGAAACCGGACGCACCATCTCTCCACGCGCCCACTCCCATCACCCCCGCATCCGCGCCAGAAACCGCGCCCAGCCCCGCGACCACTTGTTGAACACCTTGCCCTCATCCGAGGCGAACGCTGCGGCCTTGATGTGCTCTGACCGGTTCGGATACGGCACGATCAGGCTGGCGACGCCGAAGGTGGAAGATTTGCCCGCAATCATCATCGCGATCGGCAGGATCAGGTCGCCCGCGCCGCGTCCGACCACGGTGCCGCCGATGACCTTGCTGCCCTTCTTGACCAGCTTGACGAAGCCGGTGACCTCGCGCTCGGTCACCGCGCGGTCGTTGTGGTCGAAGTCCTCGCGCCATATTGTCACCTTGTCGCCAAACCGGCGCCGCGCCTCGTCCTCGGTCATGCCGACCTGCGCGAGTTCGGGATCGGTATAGGTGACCCACGGTAGCGCGGCATAGTTCGCCTTGGTCGGCACCCCCAGGCTGATCTCGAGCGCGACGTTGCCGCCCTCATGGCCACTGGCATGGGTGAAGCGCGGGCCATCGCGGCAATCGCCGATCGCGTAGATGTGCTTCGCGCTGGTCCGCCGCCGGGCATCGACAAGGATGCCCTTGTTGTCGTGACGCACGCCCGCGACCTCGAGCCCCAGCCCGTCGAAATTCACCTCGCGCCCGGTGGCGATCAACAGGTGCGTGCCGGTGATCGTCCGTCCGTCCTTGAGCGTCAGCACCAGGCCTTGTTCGGTCTTCTCGACCGCATCGGCCTCGGCATCGTGGATGAGTTCGATCCCCTCGCCGGTCAGCCGGTCGATCACGATTTTCGCGGCGTCCGCGTCATCCTTGGGGAACGGACGCCCCTTGGTGGCGACCACGACCTCCGACCCCAGCCGCCGGAACGCCTGCGCCATCTCCATGCCGATCGGCCCGCCGCCCAGCACGATCAGCCGCTGCGGCAGCTCGGTCAGCTCCCAGACATTGTGGTTGGTGAGATAGGGAACCTGCTCCAGCCCCTTGATCGGCGGGACGTACGCGCGGCTGCCCACTGCGATGACGATGCGCGGCGCGGTGTAAGTGGTCCCGCCCACGACCACACTCTTCGGCCCGGTAAAGGTCGCATCGCCGCGCACCACCTCGACGCCCATACCCTCGAAGCGTTCGACGCTGTCATGCGGCTCGATCGTCTTGATAGCTTGATGCACCGCCGCGTGCACCGCGCGAAAATCGACCTTCGGTTCTACAGAAGCCATGCCGAACTCGGCAGCGTTGCGCATGTCGTGCGCACGGTGCGCGGCGGAGATCAGCGCCTTGCTGGGCACGCAGCCGGTGTTGAGGCAATCGCCCCCCATCGCCGCGCGCTCGATGAGGAGCGGCTTCAGCCCGAACATTGCCAGCCCGCCCGAGCAGACCAGCCCGGCAGACCCTGCCCCGATGACGATCACGTCGTGCGAATATGCCATAGACCCCGTTTCGGTGAAACAATGCGGCTGGTTACCGCGAATTCTTGTCGCTAGACCATGTGCGCCAGATCAGAGGGAATCCAGCATGAATCTCGAAAATTCGCGTGAATATTACGGCAAGGTGCTGTCCGAATCCGCCGACCTGCGCACCGATGCGTGCACCACCGCCGAACGCCCGCCACTCGGGGTGATCAAGGCGCTGGCCAACGTCCACGCGGACGTGAAGGCGCGCTATTACGGCTGCGGCCTGATCGCACCATCGTCCATCGAAGGCGCGCGCATCCTCGATCTGGGATCGGGATCGGGCCAGGACGCCTATATTCTCGCGCAGCTGGTCGGCGAGCATGGTGAGGTCGTCGGCGTCGATGCCACCCCTGAGCAGCTCGCCATCGCCAACGCCCATCTCGAATGGCACCGCGAGACCTTCGGCTATGCCAAGTCGAATGTACGCTTCGTCGAGGGCGATATCGAGAAGCTCGACGAACTCGATCTGGAACCCGGCAGCTTCGACATCATCGTGTCGAACTGCGTCATCAATCTGGTGGGCGACAAGGCCAAGGTTTTCGCCGACGCGCACCGGCTGCTCAAGCCCGGCGGCGAGATGTATTTCTCCGATGTCTATTCGAGCCGGCGGGTGCCGCCGCATCTGCTCACCGATCCGGTGCTCCATGGCGAGTGCCTGTCGGGCGCGCTCTATTGGGGCGATTTCCTCAAGCTCTCCAAGGCCGCCGGCTTCACCGATCCCCGGCTTGTCAAGGATCGCCCGCTGGGCATCGGCGACGCGCGCATCGCCGAGATGCTCGACGGGATCGACTTCTTCTCCGCGACCTACCGGTTGTTCAAGCTCGATGATCTGGAGCCCGAGTGCGAGGATTATGGCCAGGCGGTGGTGTACCTCGGCACCGTCGAGGGCGAGGAGCGCGTGTTCACGCTCGACAAGCACCATCTGATCGAACGCGGCCGCATCTTCCCGATCTGCGGTAACAGCTGGAAGATGCTGTCCGACACGCGCTTCGCCGAGCACTTCCAGTTCATCGGCGATTTCTCGACGCATTACGGCGTGTTCGCCGGCTGCGGCGGCGGGCTGCCGTTCGCGCAGGCGGCGGGCGATGGCAGCGAGCTTGCGGCGGGGTGCTGTTGAGCGGTCATTTGTTTTCACCCCTTCCAGCCCAAGACCATGCTCCTCACGCCCGCTCAGCCTGAGCCTGGAGAAGGCCCCGGGAAACCGCCAGCGTGGGCGCGAGGCCTTCGACAAGCTCAGGCTGAGCGGATGGGGTTGGGCATTCCGCACCAGGAACCGACATGCACGTCTTCCTGACCGGCGCGACGGGGCTGGTCGGCGGGGCGCTGGCGGGGGCGTTACTCGATGCAGGCCACCGCGTCACCGCGCTGGTCCGGGGCGAAGGCCGCGATGTGCTCGATATGGGTTCGCGCGACCGGATCGGCGAGATCGCGGTGCTGCAGGGGGATGTCGCGCTACCCGGCTTTGGCCTTGCCGAACACCCTCAAGGCATCGACCTGCTGGTCCACTGCGCCGCGACAGTCGATTTCGCCGCTGCCGACGCGGTGCACGAGGCGGTCAATGTCGGCGGTACCGCGCATGCCATCGCGCTGGCACGGGACTGGACCTGCCCGCTGCTGCATGTCTCCACCGCCTATGTCTGCGGCCGCGCCGATGGCAAGATCAGCGAAACGCCCGCCGATCCGGCAGCGGCCTTCACCAACGGCTATGAGGCGAGTAAGGCGCGCGCGGAGGCCTTGGTCGAAGCGGCTCGCGCGACGGGCCTTGCCGCCGCGATTGCCCGCCCTGCAATCATCGTCGGGCGGCTGAGCGATGGCGCGATTGCCAGGATCGACGGCTTCCACCACCTGTTCCGGCTGTTCGGATCGCCGCTGCTGGGCGACGTTCCCGCTGCGCCCGATGCGGCGTTTGCGATCGTGCCGATCTGTCATGTCACTGCCGGGCTGATGGCGATGGCGCAGGACATGGCAGCGTTTAGCGGTGCGCGCGTGCATCTGGCGGGCGCTGCCCCCTTTGCGATGGCGGACATGCTGCGCATCGTCGCCGATTACCCCGGCACCGTGCCTGCGCGGATGATTGACCCTGCGGTCTATGATCAAGCCACCCGCGACCGTCGCACCGCGATGGTCCATCGCCGTATCGGTCCCCAGTTCTTCGACTATTTCCTGCGCAGCCCGCGCTTTGCGGGCGACAGCTTGCAGCAGATCGCAGCGACAACGCCTCCCGCGATCGATGAAGCTGCGTTCCGGCGGATGATCGACCATTGCATCGATGCCGGGTTTCTGGATTGGCGGTAGTGCGTGACGTCCCTCGACTTCGCTCGGGATGGCGGGGTGGATGCGAAAAGTATAAGCGCCCACGCGCCTCCTCCCCGCGTTCCCGAGCGTAGTCGAGGGACGTACGTGCAAACGGTCGCCTTGCACCCCCTTGCACTCTCCCCTCCCCTCCAACATGATGCGCCCATCCGCACACCCAAGGGGCCGCACCGATGAAACACCTCCTGCTCACCGCACTCGTCTTCACGCTCGCCACCCCCGCCCAAGCGTCAGAGGCCGAGGATGCTGCCACGGTGGAGGTGATCAAGGCGATCGATGCGCGCTATGACGAGACCGCCAAGGTCGCGCGGCAGATCTGGGAATGGGCCGAGGTCGGCTACAAGGAGGAGCGCTCCAGCGCACTGCTGCGCGAGCGGCTGAAGAGCGCGGGCTTCACGATCACCAATGGTGTCGCCGGCATCCCGACGGCCTTTACCGCAGAATTCGGCAGCGGCGGACCGGTGATCGCGATTCTGGCCGAATATGATGCCTTGCCCGGCATCAACCAGGACGCGCAACCGACGCGCGCGCCGCTCGCCGGCAAGGGCGCGGCGCATGCCTGCGGGCACAATCTGTTCGCCGCCGGATCGCTGGGCGCGGCGCTCGCGGTGCGTGATTGGCTCAAGGCCACCGGCACCCCCGGGCGCGTCCGGCTTTATGGCACGCCGGCGGAAGAAGGCGGCAGCGGCAAGGTCTATCTGGTGCGCGAGGGGCTGTTCAAGGACGTCGATTTCACCATCCACTGGCATGCCGACGACGAGAATTCCGCCGCCGCGCGCACGACGCTCGCCAACCGCTCGGCCAAGTTCCGCTTCTCGGGCGTTTCCGCCCATGCCGCTGGCGCGCCCGAGCGTGCCCGCTCGGCGCTCGACGGGGTCGAGGCGATGAACATGATGGCCAACATGATGCGCGAGCACGTGCCGCAGCAGACCCGCATCCATTATGTCATCACCGAAGGCGGCAGCGCGCCCAATGTCGTGCCCGATTTCGCCGAGGTCTTCTATTACGTCCGCCACCCCGATGCCGATCAGGTGCGCAGCATCTGGACGCGGCTGGAGGCGGCGGCGCAGGGCGCGGCGCA
The DNA here is from genome assembly GCA_943370475.1 of Hydrogenophaga intermedia. Lineage (GTDB taxonomy): Bacteria > Pseudomonadota > Alphaproteobacteria > Sphingomonadales > Sphingomonadaceae > Blastomonas. The sequence goes on along the minus strand of CALRRI020000032.1, from coordinate 36,738 downwards.
GGGCACCGGCACCAAGGTGGACTGGGAGATCATCCACGGCAACAACCCGCTGCTGGTCAATGAACCACTCGCCAAGATGATGGACATGAAGCTGCGCCAGGTCGGCGGCATCAGCTATACGGCAGACGAGACAAAGTTCGCGGAGGGCATCCGGCAGAGCTTCGACAAGCCCGACCTTCCCTTGGGCAGCCAGAGCGAGATCCAGCCTTATGACCTCAAGCTGGGCTATGGCTCGACCGATGTCGGCGATGTCTCCTACGCCACCCCCACCGTCGGGCTGCGCGCGGCTACCTGGGTTCCGGGCACCTCGTCGCACAGCTGGCAATCGGCGGCGGCGAGCGGCATGACCATCGGCTTCAAGGGCGCACAGGTTGCGGCCAAAGCGATGACGCTGGCCGCGATCGAACTCTACACAAACCCGGCATTGCGCGACGAGGCGACGGCGGCGTTCAAGGCGGCACTGGGTCCGGATTACAAATACCAGTCGCTGCTGGGCGACCGCAAGCCGCCGCTGGATTATCGGGATTGAGGTTCTGCGGTTCGTTCGAGTCTAAGGGATCGATTTGCGCCTGCCGGGACCATCAGCGCCTTATTGGGCACTGGGGCGAACAGTCGCGGCCGGGCTTGATGGCCCCTGCCCACCCCCGCTCATCCTGAGCAGCGGGCTACAAGCCCGCGAAGTCGAAGGACCCGCGCCCACGCTGCCCATGTAGCGGAGCCTTCGACAGGCTCAGGCTGAGCGGAGGCGGGTGGCGGCGATTGAGCGATTCAAGAAAAAACCTGCCGTTCAGGAAGCGCCCCCTTTCCGGTCGTCAGCGCTATAGAAAAATTTTGGCGCGAACATTCGACGGCGACCATCAAACTCCGTCTAGAAATGCTGCTAGAGATTTTGAAAAAGTGTAGGTGATATTTATGATAAAGCCCTTATTTTTCATCATGTTGGCCGCCACAGCATGTCAGGATAATCAAGTTCCTGCTACGAGCGAAATTAATTTCGATGCTGTTTACAAGACCAAATCAGGATTTGTTGTAAGGTATGTTCTGGATATGGATGGCTCAGTGCAACGATGGAATGTGTTTCGTCCAATTGAGCCGGGGGAGAAATATCGTATACTTACCATACAAGTAAAAGAAAAATTTGTTATTTTTGGAGATTTTCTAATAATCCCACTTGATATCAATAAAGAAAATTCGAGGAATTTTGACGGCATTAATTGTAAAAAAATAGATCATACGAACAGAAATTCGATCAGTGCTATAAAAATAGAATGTAAATATAACGATTTTGACGGATATCTGATTTATGAATATAGTCAAGAAAGGGGAATATTATATCTAGAAGAGGGTTGCGACCGCTGTGGTGATGATGAGATTGAAACTTTGTCAAGTGAAGTAGGTTTGGGTGCTCGGATACCAATTTGAAAATCGTCAGGATTCTGGAAGCAGTTTAATCAGTTTGGCCCAATGCCCACAGCGCACCTCCCCGCCCTTGCATATCCTCGACGAGGCGCACAATTGTGAGGACACGATACCAAATTGACCCGGCGCGCATCGACTGATGGGCTGACCTTATAGCGTGCATGGCCGGTCCAGTTCCGTCGGGAAGCCCTTCGTATAGTTTGTTGACTTGGTGTTGGGCCTAGCAAGGCGAGCAGGGCCAGCCCCTATGAGCAGCAACTGTACGCAGCGAGCGCGCCGCCATTCGCAAGTGAATAAGCGGGCGGATTCGATTGACAGCTTTACACTCAAAAATGGTCGTTCGGGCCAAGCACAATCGACCTCAACAGCCGTCGTCGCAAAAACTCTCGACGGCGCAACTTCCTGCAAGCCTTGTTCTTGTAATGCGCTTTTGAAGGCGGCTGCAGCGTAATCTGACTTCTGAACTCCGGCTTTCGCCGGAGAACAGGGCACCACTTCAGCTGAAATTCGCAGGCCTTTTCTGCATGAACGCGAAGACCGCTTCCATCTGGTTGGGGGTGCGGATTATGTCTTCCTGCAGCACGCTTTCTTCCATCAGGATCGCATCGGTATCGAGGTCGGGCGCGCGGTTGAAGAGGTCCTTGGCGGCGCGCACGGCGTCGGGGTTCTTGGTCGCGATCTCGGTGGCGATGGCCATCGCGCGGGCGTACGGATCGGCATCGAGATGCGTGGCAAAGCCGATGCGGCCGGCTTCCTCGCCGGAGAATTCGCGGTTGGTGTAGGTCAGCTCGCGCAAGACATCATCGCGCACCGTGCCGCGCCACAGCGCATAGCCGCCCATGTCAGGGATCAGCCCCCAGCGCATTTCCATGATCGAAAGCCGCGCATCGGGCGCGATGATGCGCATGCACGCGCCCGACATGATCTGCAGCCCGCCGCCAAAGCACACGCCGTGCACCGCCGCGATCACCGGCATCGGCAGCTTGCGCCAGCCGAACGCGACCTGCTGGAACTTGTTGGCATTGCCATAGGTCCGGTCGGTGAGTGCAGCGGGTGCGTCACCACCCGACCCGCCGCCCGGCGCAGTAAAGCTCGCCATATCGAGGCCGGCGCAGAACGAGCGTCCCTCGCCCGACAGCACCACGGCGCGAACGCCGGATTCGGTCTCCAGACGATCGATCGCCGCGATGATGCCATCGAACATCGCCGGGTCGAGCGCATTCATCTTGTCGGCGCGGTTCAGCCGCACGTCGGCAACATGGTTCTCGATGGTGATGATGACCCGGTCGTTCATGACATTTTCTCTCCCAAAGGCTGCACAAGCGCCTGTTCCACCAGCGGAAGCTGGTCATTGCCGAAATACATATCCGTGCCATTCACGAAAATCGAGGGCGAACCATAGCCGCCGCGCGCCACCAGCCTTTCGGTGTTGGCGCGCAGGCGATCCTTGACCGGCTGGCTGGCTGCAGCCTCGATCAGGCCCGCGCCATCCAACCCGATACTGTCCGCGACCGCCGCCACTTCCGCCGGATCATCCAGATTGCGCTGCTCGACGAAATAGGCGTGGAAGGCGGCCTCGGCAAAGCGTTCGAGCGCAGCCTGGTCATCCTCGAGCGCACACGCCGCCCGCATCGGGGCGATGCTTTTGAGCGGATGCCAGGGTGCGGGAAACTTCAGCTCCACCCCCGCCAGCCGCGCCCAGGCGCGCATCACCTTGCCCATATGCCGGTATTTCGGACTGTCCATATTCTCGCGCGCGGCATAGACCGAGGGATTGACCGCGTTGAACACTCCGCCGACGAGGATCGGGGTCCAGCGGATTGTCGCCCCGCGGCGCGCAGCTAGCGGGCGGATGTTGTGGAACGCCAGATAGGTCCACGGGCTGGACAGGTCGAAGCAGAATTCGATTTGAGGTGTCATGCAGTCTTGATCCCGAACAGCGTTTCGCGCGTCTTCGCGTTGTTCTGCGGGTTGCGGTTGATCGCGTCCTTCATCACCGCCAGCCCCGCCTGCAGCGCCGGACGCGCGCGGCACAATGCATACCAGCGCGCGATATTCGGATAGTCGTCCAGCGTGATGTCCTGCCGCTTGTGCGTCATGATCCAGGGGAAGATCGCCATGTCGGCGATTGTGTATTCTTCGCCCGCGACATAGTCGACCTCGGCCAGCCGCCGATCGAGCACGCCGTAAAGCCGCGCCGTTTCGCGCTCGTAGCGGTCGATGGCATATGGCAGCTTTTCCGGCGCATAGAGCTTGAAATGGCCGTTCTGCCCCAGCATCGGACCCAGGCCGCCCATCTGCCACATCAGCCACTGCATTACCTGATAACGGCCCCGAACTTCGGCGGGCATGAACTGGCCCGTTTTCTCCGCCAGATACAGCAGAATTGCCCCGGTTTCGAACACGCTGACCGGCTCGCCACCGCCCAGCGGATCATGATCGACAATCGCAGGGATGCGGTTGTTGGGGCTGATCTTGAGGAATTCCGGCGCAAATTGCTCGCCCGCGCCGATGTTCACCGGCTTCACCGCATAATCGAGGCCGCACTCTTCCAGCATGATGGATATCTTCCACCCGTTGGGCGTGGGCGCGTAGTAGAGATCGATCATTGCGGGGCAGCCTCTCCAGCCAGATTCGCATTGCGCTTTGCAACCGACCATAAGGATTAGGCGCGCGCTGTCACCCCCCGCCCGCGCGCTGCGGCATCAGGAGCGCAGACGAGGCGATAGCCCTGGTTGCGCTCGGTTTCGATCCGCACCGCATCCCCCAAACCTGCGAGACTGCGCCTCAGCTTGCAGATGTGCACCTCAAGGCTGTTGGTGCCCGGGTCGAACGCCGTGCGCCATACCGCGCGCAACAAGGCCTCGCGGCCAACGGCATGGCCCGCATACCGGCCAAGAACCAGCAGCAGGTCGAACTCGCGCGGCATCAAAGGAATGTCCCTGCCCTGCCAACGCACCTGGCGCAGGCCGGTATCGAACTCGAGCCCGGCCAGCCGAACGATGCCCTGCGCTGCGGTATGGGCCCGGACCGCCGCCTGCATGCGCGCCGCCAGCTCGGCCACCGCCACCCGCGCCGAGACAGCATCATCGGCTCCGCAACGGATCAGCCGCGCGCGCGCCGTTGCTGCGCTGACACCGAAGAACACCAGCGGAGCCATGCGCCGGGGAATGTCGTCCAGCCACGACTTTGCGGCATCGCGCAGCCGCATGTCGCACAGCACCGGGCTGTGCCGGACACGCGATGGAGAGTCGAGGAACGGCTGGGCATCAATACCGAAGCGCGACAGGGTCAGCGCCAACCGTTCCATCGCGAGGCGATCGGGCCCGGTCAGCAACCAGACGCCTTGGGCCAGGGCCCAAGGCCCCGATGGTCCGCCCAGCGCTGGATCGGTGTCAAACCGCATGGCTGCCTCCCAACGACGCCGCGGGGCGTCGATGAGAAGCCATCATGCGCGATCAAAACATAGTTGTGTGCGCAGTCGTCTCCGAAACGGACTATTGCCCGTCCGGCGCGATCAGCTGCCGACTGCCTGCCCCGGCACATTGACACCCATGCTGGTGAGATAGCGCTTCACGTTGCGCGCCGCCTGGCGCAGCCGCTGCTCGTTTTCGACCATCGCGATGCGAACATAGCCTTCGCCGTCCTCGCCATAGCCGACACCCGGTGCGACCGCGACCTTGGCGTGCTGCAGCAGCTGCTTGGAAAACTCGAGCGACCCCATGTGCTTGAGCGCTGGCGGCAGCGGGGCCCAGGCGAACATCGAGGCGCGCGGCGGCGGAATGTCCCAGCCTGCACGGCCGAAGGCATCGATCATCACGTCGCGACGCTTGTGATACAGCTCGCGGTTCTTCTGCACGATATCCTGCGGGCCATTGAGCGCGGCGCAGGCCGCCGCCTGGATCGGCGTGAATGCTCCATAATCGAGATAGCTCTTCACCCGGGTGAGTGCGGCGATCAGCTTGCGGTTGCCCACCGCAAAGCCCATGCGCCATCCGGCCATCGAATAGGTCTTGGACATCGAGGTGAACTCGATCGCGACATCCTTGGCACCCGGCACCTGCAGGATCGAGGGCGTCGGGCAGCCGTCGTAATAGAGCTCGCTATAGGCAAGGTCGGACAGCACCCAGACCTTGTTCTCCTTGGCCCAGGCGACCAGCCGCTCATAGAACGCCAGATCGACCACCTCTGCGGTGGGGTTCGACGGATAGCCCACCACCAGTACCGAAGGCCGAGGAACAGTGAATGCCATCGCGCGGTCGAGCGAGCGCCAGTAATTCTCGTCCGGCGTCGTCGGCACCGAGCGGATCGTCGCGCCGGCGATGATGAAGCCGAAGGTGTGGATCGGATAGCTGGGGTTGGGCGCAAGCACGACATCGCCCGGCGCGGTGATCGCGGTGGCGAGGCTCGACAGGCCTTCCTTCGACCCCATGGTCACGACGACCTCGGTTTCCGGGTCCAGCTCGACATTGAAGCGGCGCGCGTAATAGTTCGCCTGTGCCTTGCGCAGCCCGGGAATGCCCTTGGACTGGCTATAGCCATGCGCATTGGGCTTCATCGCGACTTCGCACAGCTTTTCGATCACGTGCGGCGGCGGCGGCAGATCGGGATTGCCCATGCCCAGATCGATGATGTCCTCTCCGCCCGCTCGCGCCGCGGCCCGCATCGCATTGACTTCGGCAATGACATAGGGGGGCAGGCGTTTGATGCGGTAAAAGTCTTCGGACATATCGAATTCGCTTTTCATTCTCCGTGATTGGAGCGCGTTCTTTGACCTATGTGGGTGCGCGTGTCGAGCAAAAGCAGGAGGCCTTTGCTTGCGCCGATTGGCGGATCAGGGACTTATCTTTGCAGCGCAGCGCTGCTAGGACGCAGTTAAAGAACAAGAGCGAGAGACCACAATGCCAGGCGAAACCGAACTCACCCCTCCGGGCCTGCCCACGCTGGAAGAGATGCAGCACTGGACCTGGGTGGTGGGTCGCGCGCAGCAGATGATGCTAGAGCATGCCGCCACGATGGCGCAGCAGACGCCCGTTGACATGAGCGCGTTCACCGATCCGCAGGCGTTCCAAGCGCGGCTACCCGCCTGGATGGGCAGCATGCCGCAGGCGATGCTCGATGCGCAGGCCGATATGTGGCGCGATGGCATGGCGCTGTGGCAGGGTTTCATCGGTGCGATGACCCCGCCTGCGATGCTGACCGAGAACGAAGGCGGGCCGCCCAAGACCCCTGCGCACGTCCCCGAGCTGCGCAGCGACCGACGCTTTGCCGCGCGCCAGTGGCACGACAACCCGGTCTATGCGCTGATCCAACAGAGCTATCTGATGGTCTCCGAACAGATGCTGCGCGTCGCCGACCGCGTCGACGGGCTGGAGCCCAAGCAGAAGGAGAAGATGCGCTTTGCCCTCAAAGGGCTGATCGACGCATCGAGCCCCGCCAACTTCGCGCTGACCAATCCGCTCGTCATGGAAAAGATGGTCGAGAGCAAGGGTGAGAACCTGCTCAAGGGGCTCGAGCACATGCTCTCTGACATGCGCAAGGGTCAGCTCACGCATACCGATCCCGACGCGTTCGAACTGGGCCGCAACATCGCGGTGACGCCGGGCAAGGTGGTGTACGAAACCCCGCTGTTCCAGCTGATCCAGTATGCGCCCACCACCGACGAGGTGCTGGAGATCCCGCTGGTGATCTTCCCGCCGTGGATCAACCGCTTCTACATTCTCGATCTCAACCCGCAGAAGAGCTTCGTGCGCTGGGCGACTGAACAGGGGATTACCGTGTTCATGGTTTCGTGGAAGTCCGCAGACGAGACCATGGCCGACATCATCTGGGACGATTACGTCAAGGCGCAGATCGAGGCGATCGATACCGTCCGCGACCTGCTCTCGGTCCCCCATGTCCACGCCATCGGCTATTGCGTTGCGGGCACCACGATGGCCGCCACGCTCGCGCTGCTGGCCAGGCGCGGCGAGGCCGAGCGGGTGAAGTCGGTCACCTTCTTCACCGCGCAGGTCGATTTCGAGAAAGCGGGCGACCTCACCCTGTTCGTCGATGATGAGCAGCTCAAGCTGGTCGAGCAGCTCGGCAGCGGCGGCTATCTGGATGGCCGCTATATGGCCGCGACCTTCAACCTGCTGCGCGGGCGCGACCTCATCTGGAACTATGTGATCAACAACTATCTGCTGGGCGAGGATTATCCCCCGTTCGACCTGCTGCACTGGAATGGCGACACCACCAACCTGCCCGCCAAATGGCACCGATCGTACTTAAAGGATCTCTACCGCGACAATCGGCTGGTCCAGCCCGGATCGCTGAGCGTCGACGGCACGCCGATCGACCTGCGGTTGATCAAGACACCGGCCTATATCCAGGCGGGGCGCGAAGACCATATCGCGCCGCTGGAAAGCGTCTGGCGGCTGACCGATCACCTCTCGGGCCCCACCCGCTTCGTGCTCGCAGGCTCGGGCCATATTGCAGGCGTGGTCAACCCGCCCTCGATGCACAAATACCAGTACTGGACCAACGAGGCGCCGGTGAACGGGCTCGAGCATTTCATCGCGAGCGCGACTGAGACCAAGGGCAGCTGGTGGCCCGACTGGATCGAATGGCTGAAAGCGCACGCGACCAAGACCGTGCCCGCCAAGGGCGCGCGCATCCCCGGCAAGGGCCGGCTCAAGGCTATCGAGGACGCCCCGGGACGCTACGTCAAATCGCGATGAAGACGTTGCCGTGACCATCCATTTGCGCTAAGGACCACGCATCCGCAGAGCAGCCGCTTGCCTGCCGATCCTTGCAGATTTGCACTTTTGTGCAGTGCAACATTTTCCTTGACGAAACTAACCTCGATCACTATTGTGCAGTGCAGCACGAAGCAGCACACGAGTGAGACCAACCATGTCTGAACCCAGCAAGACCCCTCCTGTCGCCAAGGTGGCAGAGGCCAATGCGGCTGCCGTCACTGCCAAGACGGAGGCTGCCCCGGCAGCACCCAAGGCTGAACCCGCCAAGGCCCAGGCTGCCAAGGTTGCCGATCCCGTGATCGCACCCAAGACCGCCCCTGCCCCGGCGCCCGCTGCCAAGTCCGAGCCTGCGGCACCTGTCGCAAAGCCCGCGCCGGTGGCGACAAAGCCCGCCCCTGCGGCCAAGGCCCCGGCCCCTGTCGCAGCACCAAAGATGGCCAAGCCCGCCGCGAAACCGGCAAAGCCCAAGGCCACGATCAAGACGTCCGCAGTCAAAGCATCACCGGTCGCCATCAAGGCCGCCGCACCCGCACCGAAGAAGGAAACCAAGATGACCACCACCGAAACCATCACCGCCGAAACCAAGAAGGCCGCCGAAGCCATGACCGATCGCGTCAAGGCGCTGATGGGCGACATGTCGACCCGCGCCAAGACCGCCTATGAAAAGGGCACCGAAATGGCGTCGCAGGCCACCGAATTCTCGAAGGGCAACGTTGAAGCCCTGGTCGAATCGGGCAAGATCGCAGCCAAGGGCGTCCAGGAAATGGGCAAGACCTATGCCGAAGACACCAAGTCGACCTTCGAAGAGCTGACCGCAGCGATGAAGGAAATGACCACCGTCAAGTCGCCCACCGAGTTCATCGAACTGCAGACCAAGCTGGTCAAGAAGAGCTTCGACACCGCGATGGCCCAGACCTCGAAGAACAGCGAAGCGTTCCTCAAGCTGGCCGGCGACGTGTTCCAGCCGATCTCGAACCGCGTCAGCGTTGCCGTCGACAGCTTCAAGAAGGCTGCCTGACCCAAGAGCTTCCCGCCGCCCTCAACGGCGGTCGGGAAACCAAAAAAAGCCGCTCCGGGCAACCGGGGCGGCTTTTTTGTGGACTCGGCCGTGAACTCTCGCTTCCAACCAAAGCCTCTGCTAAGGTATGCCCATGCTTACTTCAATGCAGTTTTCTAACTTCAAATCTTGGGAAGAGGCCGACATCAAGTGCGGCAGGATTACTGGGATTTTTGGGACCAACTCGTCCGGCAAAACCAGTCTGCTACAGTTTCTGCTCCTACTTAAGCAGACTAAGCAAACTAGTGATCGTGCAATCGCACTTGAGTTGAATGGCGACCTCCTTCGACTTGGGACGATGCGCGATATTCTCCATGCACATGACGAAACTCGATCAATTAAAGCAAAACTTACGTTTGACCTAGAAGAAGAGATTGTTTTAAACGACCCTTGAGGAAAGCGAACATCGGCCATTGCATTTGGTGACAAATTAACATTTCAATTGGAAGTAGGCGTCAATAAGCGCGCGCCTCAAACAAAAAGCATCGCCTACACTTTGGGCGACACAACCTTCAGTTTAATTCAGAAGGGAAAAGACTCAACCGAGTTCGAACTTCAGGCAGCAACCAAAAACAAAAACTCAAAGAGTTTTACGTTTGTGCGGACGCAGGGTCGGCCATGGCAACTTCCGGGACCGGTTAAATCCTATGCCTTTCCAGATCAAGCGCGCACTTTTTTCCAGAATTCCGGCTTCTTGGCAGATCTTGAAGTCTGCTATGAAGAACAGTTAGATAGTATTTACTATTTGGGCCCACTGAGAGAATATCCTCAGCGGGATTATTTGTGGGCACGCTCTAGGCCCAGCGACGTTGGTCAGCGGGGTGAGAAAACGATCGACGCCATCCTTGCAGCGACCGACGCGGACGATACTCGAAACATCCGATACAACGCACGATACATGCCTTTTCAAAAAATGATTGCCCATTGGTTACGTGAAATGGGTCTCATTGAGAGTTTTAGTGTAGAAGAAATTGCTGAAGGATCAAATAGATGGCAAGCAAAGGTAAAGACTCGGAAAGGTGCAAGTGACGTCCTTTTAACTGAAGTGGGCTTCGGAGTTTCTCAGGTACTCCCAGTAATCACATTGCTTCAATATGTTCCTGAGGGCTCGACAGTGATCTTTGAGCAACCAGAGATTCATCTCCATCCACTAGCACAGGCCGGTCTGGCCGATGCTATCATTCAAGCCGCAGTGCACCGCGACGTTCAAATCATATTTGAAAGTCATTCCGAGCATCTCCTTCTGCGGCTCCAAAGGCGGATTGCCGAGGAAGCAGTAGATTCTGGTGATGTCCGCCTCTATTTTTGCGATGCACCCAAAGGCAAATCGCAGATCGTGCCGCTTGAGGTCGATGAGATGGGAAATATAGGCAATTGGCCGGACCGTTTTATGGGTGACGCCTTCACAGAAGCAACGGAAGCAGAGCTAGCTCGACTAGCACGGATGAAAGCGGCAAAATGAACCGCTGTGTGGTTGACACAAATATCCCGATCGTCGCTAACGGTCGCCCCGATCCTAGTGGATCTCGGCCACCATCAATTGGATGTCGCGAATCTGCAGTTTCCTTTCTACAGGAACTAGTTACCCAAGGGACGATCCTGTTAGATTCAGCTGGCGAAATTCTTGCTGAATACCGTCGTTACCTTAACCCACATGGACAACCAGGAGTAGGAGACCGCTTTTATTTAACGATCCTCATGAGCCTGCCAGCACGTGTTGAGCGAGTTGAGTTGCCTCGACGGGACGACGGCGAATACGTTAATCTGCCTCAAACAATTGTAGACGCTGGCTTTGATCCGAGCGACAGGAAATTTGCTGCACTTAGTATTAAAGAAGCTGCGCCCGTTTTTAACGCGACCGATAGCGACTGGATCGAGCATAGAGGTGTTCTAGCAGCCGCGGGGATCGATGTGGTTCACCTATGCGGTTGCGATCCAGACGTTTGGTTTGTAGATTAAATTTTAAATAGATATCTTCCGAATGCAAGCAGCAGAACATTATACTTTTTTGGGTCGCAAATACGTTTATCACATTTGACAATCGGCGCTTCATCAGCGGAATAGAACATATCACGAAGTAACGTCACTTCTAATTTAGCTAATATTTCCTTCCTATTACGACGCGTCCATTAGCATTCAATCGGTTCAGAGCGCGCGCCCTCACAACTGCCTTAACGCCCGCGCAGGCCGTGCCGCCAGCACCGGCAGCGAGCCCGCGATCCCCAGGCCCAGAGTCAGCAGCGCGCCGCCGCCCAGGGTCATCAGCACCACGGGCCAGTCGGGCAGCCAGTTGAAGCTGAAGATCTGCGTGATGACATACCACGCCGCGGTCAGCCCCAGAGCCAGCGCGACCAGCGCGAGCAATCCCGCCAGCAGCCCGTATTCAAGCGCCTGCGCCGACAGGATTTGGCCGCGCGTTGCGCCCAGCGTCTTGAGGATCACGCTGTCATAGATGCGCGCCTGGCGCGATGCGGCGATCGCGCCGATCAGCACCGCGATGCCCGACAGGATCGCGATCGATCCGGCGGCGGCGATGGCGGTGGCGATCTGCGTCAGGATCGTCGAGACCTGGCCGATGACATCGCGCACCTCGATCACCGAGGAGGACGCGAACGCCGCCAGCACTGCCTTCGAGACCGCACGCTCCTTGACGTCGGTATCGGCCATGCCCTTGAGCGATACAGTCGCGGCGAGGTTGTGCGGCGCGTCCCTGAGCGTGTTGGGGCTGAACACCATCACATAGTTGAAGCCCATCGTGTCCCAGTTGATCTGGCGCAGCGAGGCGATCTTCGCGGTGAACTCGCGGCCCAGCAGGCTGACGGTCAGCATATCACCAATCTTTAGGTCGAGGATCTGCGCCATCTCGCGGTCGACCGAGACGAGCGGCGGGCCGTCATAGCCCTTGGGCCACCATGTGCCCTCGATCAGCTCGCTGCCCTCGGGCAGGGTCTCCGCATAGGTGAGCCCGCGCTCGCCGCGCAGCACCCAGGCATTGTCGGGGATGTCCTTGAGATCGGCGACGCGGATGTTCTTGTAGCCGGTCACCGTGCCACGCAGCGAGGGGACGGTGTTGACCGTCGCACCGGGGGCGGCCGCCTGCACCACCTGGCGGAACTGCGCTGCGCCCGCCACGGGCACGTCGAGCACGAACAGATTGGGCGCCTCCTTGGGCACCGTGCGGGTGATCTCATTGGTCAGGCTGGTCTGGATGCCCGCCAGGATCACGAACAGCGTGAGCCCCAGCCCCAGAGCTACCACCAGCTGTCCGGTCTGCGCGCCGGGGCGGTGCAGGTTGGCCAGCGCCAGCCGCAGCAGCGGGGCCTTGGGGCGCGGCAGCTTCGATGCGGTCCAGCGGATGCCCCAGCCGATGCCCGCGAGCATCAGCAGCACGCCCGTCGCCGCCGCCATGAACCAGGCGGAAAACAGCGCTTCGCGCGCGGTGACCAGAGCCAGCACGACGATGGCGGCAATCCCTGCCCCCACTGCGATCAGCGTCGCGCGGTCGGGCCAGCGATAGCCCTCGACCAGCGAGCGGAACAGCCCGGCGGCGGGAATGTGCCGCGCGCGCGCCAGCGGCGGCAGCGCAAAGATGAACGCGATCAGCAGGCCATAGGTGGCGCTGACCAGCAGCGGCAGCGGATGGATCGCAAAGCCCGGCTTCACCGGCAGGATGTCGCCCGCCGCCGCGATGATCGCTGGCGGAATCAGCGCGCCCGCCACCAGTCCGCCGCCGATCGCCAGCGCCGAAACCGCGAGGATCTGCACCAGATAGATGCGCAGGATATCGCCCGAGCCAGCGCCGAGGATCTTGAGCGTCGCAATCCCCTGCCGCTTGGTGGCGAGATACGAGGCGACGCCGTTGCCAACGCCGATGCCTGCGATCACCAGCGCGGCGAGCCCCACCAGCGAGAGGAACTGGCCCATCCGCTCGATGAAGCGCGAGGTGCCCGGCGCGCCGCGATCGCGGTCGCGCATTTCCAGCCCGGCCTCGGGGAACTTGGCCTTCAGCCGGTCGATCGAAGCGGCAGGGTCGTCGAGCGCGCCCAGCTTCACGCGGTATTTCGCCTCGTACATGCTGCCCGGCTGGATCAACCCGGTGCGCTGGATGCCGAGATCGGAGACGAGCGCGACGGGCCCGAGGGTAAAGCCCTCGCCCAGCCGGTCGGGCTCATCGGCGATGATGCCGCGAATGACGAACTCGGCCTCGCCAAAACGGATCTTGTCGCCGGCTTTCAGGTCGAGCCGGTCGGCCAGCCCTGCGCCGATCACCGCGCTGCCCGGATCGAGCGGCGCATACTGGCCCGACCGCAACGTGACGGTGCCGTAGAGCGGGTAATCGAAATCAACGCCCTTCAGCTCGGCGAGGATCGCATCGGGACCGGTGGCCCCGCCAGTCCCCGGCGCGCGCGGCGCAATGCGTTGCCCCATCGCCTGCATCCGCACGGTTTCGGAGACGACGCCTTCGCGCTCGAACGCGGCCTGCTCGGCATCGCTGGCCATGCGCTGCGACATCGTGACTTCGAAATCGCCGCCCAGGATCACCTGCCCGCGCTGCGACAGCTCGCCGGTGATCGACGCGGTGAGGCTGCCGATAGTGGCGAGCGTGGCCACGCCCAGGAACAGGCAGACGATCAGCAGCCTGAGCCCCCGGAAGCGCCCGGACAGGTCCCGCCGCGCGATCCGCCAGATCTGCGCCCAGGTCATGCCGCGCCGCCAGCGCGGTCCGCAATGATGAGGCCATCGCGCATTTCGATCACGCGGTTGCAATGCGTCGCGAGCGCGGGGTCATGGGTGATGATCAGCAGCGTCGCACCGCTGGCGCGCTGGCGGCTGAACAGCAGGTCGATGATCGCCTCGCCCGTCGTCCCATCGAGGTTTCCGGTGGGTTCGTCGGCAAAGATGATCTCGGGTCCCGGCGCCATTGCGCGGGCAATCGCCACGCGCTGCTGCTCGCCGCCTGAAAGCTGGCTGGGGTAATGCGTGACGCGATGACCAAGCCCTACCGCCTCGAGCTCGCGCTTCGCCGTGCCGAACGGATCGTCGCGCCCGGCGAGCTCCAGCGGCACCGCGACATTTTCCAGCGCGGTCATCGTCGGCAGTAGATGGAAGGCCTGGAGCACGATCCCGATCCGCCCGCGCCGCGCCTTGGCCAATCCGTCCTCGTTCATCGGCCCGAAATCGAGACCGGCGACATGAACCCCGCCGCTGCTCGCGCGTTCCAGCCCGGAAAGGATCGCCATCAGCGACGATTTGCCCGAGCCCGATGGTCCCAGCAGCGCGACCGACTGGCCCAGCGGGATTTCGAGGTCGATCCCCTTCAGAATCTGCGTCTGGTTGCCTGCCTCGCCGAGCGAGAGGGTGACATTGCGGGCGGCAATGGCAATATGAGACCGCGTCAGGGTATCGTGCATGAAATGAAAGGGCTTTCGCTTTGGGTCGGAACAGCATTCTATATGGGGCCGCATTGTTGCTTGTCCATTGCACTGCAGCATGTTCGCCGTCGTCAGACGAAGCCGCAGCCCCGTCGGTCGAAAGCGCCGACGCGCCTGCCACGCCGACAGCGCTCAGCGCGGATACCAAATTGGTCATGGCCTTCGGCGACAGCCTGTACGCAGGCTATGGCGTCAAGCAGGACGAAAGCTTTCCCGCGCAGCTCGAAAAGGCGCTGTCCGCCAAGGGCTTGAAGGTGTCGGTCCATAATGCGGGCGTATCGGGCGATACCACCGCAGCGGGGCTGCAGCGGCTGGCGTTCGCGCTCGATGGCCTGCCGCGCAAGCCCGATCTCGTCATCCTGGGCCTCGGCGGCAACGACATGCTGCGCGGCATCAGCCCCGACCAGACGCAAAGCAATCTCGAGGCGATGCTGAAGGAACTGCAGACACGCGGTATCGACGTCGTGCTGACCGGCATGATCGCCGCGCCGAACCTGGGCCAGGACTATGCCAGCCAGTTCAACCCGATCTATGTGAAGCTGGCCGAGACATATGATGCAGACCTCTACCCTTTCTTTCTCGATGGCGTGATCACCGACAAGGCGCTGATGCTGCCCGATGGCATTCACCCCAATCCGCAGGGGATCGGCAAGGTTGTGGCCGGAATCAGTGACATGGTCGCAGATGAACTCAAAGGGTGATCCGATAGCGTCAGATTGGTGACAATCCGCTGACACTGACAAGACGGCTTGCTGCCCAATATCGTATAATCTGTCATCGTGACGCCATGGCGGCGTCATCTCCCGCCCTTAGCTGCCCCTGCTAACATCAACGGGGGTTGCGTCATGATTCTGAAGACACGTACCGATGCGCTGCTGCGCACATCGATCTCGCTCATCGCGATTTCCGCTGCGGCCAGCCTTCCTGCCATGGCGCAGACTGCGCAGGGCAGCGGCGAGGAAGACGCCGACACCAACGGCGAGATCATCGTGCAAGGCGCGATCATCACCGCGCAGGGGGAATCGATCGCGCAAAAGCGCAACGCCGACAACCTGATCGATATCTCGGCTGCGGACTCGGTGGGCCGCTTCCCCGACCAGAACAGCGCCGCTGCGCTCTCGCGTCTTCCCGCCGTAGCGGTGCAGCGCGACCAGGGCCAGGAACGCTATATCCAGGTGCGCGGCGCGCCCAACCGCTGGACCTCGGTCAGCATCGATGGCGTGCCGATGATCGGCGCGGACGAAGGCGGCCTCACCCGCGCCTATCGCTTCGACGCGGTGCCGGCCGTGATCTTGAGCGCACTGGCGATCAACAAGTCGCTCACCCCCAATATCCAGGCCGAGGCCATTGTCGCCAATATCGACCTGCGCACCTTCTCGCCGCTTGAGGGCAAGAGCGGTTTCCACGTGCAGGGCGATATTGGCTATGGCCTGATGGAACTGGGCGAAGGCGACCAGCGCCAGGGCTCGCTGCGCGTGTCGTACAGCGACGGCACGTTCGGAGTGGTCGCGGGCGCATCGCATTACCGCCGCGAACAGGTCACGGACAACCGCGAGGTCGGCCTGTATGACGAACCCAGCGGCCCCACCGACACCCAGTTTGGCCCGACCGAAATCGACATCCGCCAGTATCGCCTGGTGCGCGAGAACAACGGCCTGTTCGCCGGGTTCGAATATTCGCCGGTCGAAGGCCAGAAGCTCTACGCCAAGACGATCTATACTGAATTCAAGGACGACGAGCAGCGTGACCAGTACGAGATTCGGCTCGACCGTGCGCTTTCGGGCACACGCAACCTGTCGGGCGGCGATCTCGTCCGCGTGCCGGTCCGCGGCTCGTTCAACCTGGGGAATTATCGTACCCGCAATTTCATCAACACCATCGGCGGCGATTACGAAGAGAACGGCTGGAAGGTGAACTTCGCGGCGAATTACACCCGCACCGAAAACACGACGTTCCTGCCCCTGGTCCAGGCGAGCACTGCCACGGCAACCTCGCCTTCGGTGCGCTATGATTTCAGCCGCCCCAACTTCCCGATCGTCCAGCTATTCCAGACGGTGCCGGGCACCACGGCGGGCAGTTTCGTGCGGGGCCCCGCGCTGGCGAATTTCGACCAGTCGACGCTGATCAACGCCAACACCTCGCCGGCCGTGCTGATCCCCATCGTGCAGGACGTGTTCACCGACAGCTACACGGTGAAGCTGGATGTGGCGAAGGAACTGGGCGACGTCACGCTGACCGGGGGTCTGCTCTACGCCGATCGCGACATCGGCGGCTTCATCTTCGCGACCTCCAACGCCGTCATGCTGTCCCCGCTTGCCCTGACCGGGACAGGCATCAGCTTCAACCCGGCCAGCTATATCACCAACACCGCCTGGGACACCGGCTTCCCGCTCGGTCTCACCTTCAACTATGTCGACAACACCCGCATGCGCGCCGATCTCGACAACATCCTCGCGACGCTGCAACGCCAGGGCCGGTTCAATCCTGCGAACAATGTTCCTGCTGAAAACCGCTTTGCGCTGACCGAAAAGACCCTCACCGGCTATGGCATGGCCAAGTGGGTGTTCGAGGGCGGCCAGGTGATTGCCGGTGCCCGCGTCGAGCATTTCAAGCTGACCAACCAGGGACGCGCACGCCTCGCCAACGGCACTTTGGTGCCACTGTCCGCGCCGCAGGACTATACCGACATCTTCCCCAGCGTGAACGCGCGCTTCGATCTGGCTGACAACCTCGTGTTCCGCGTGGCTGGTCAGCGCGGCATCGCACGGCCCAGCTTCGGCGAAATCCGCGTAGGCTCTGCGATCAACGATACCAACAGCCCGGGAACGATCAGCGGCGGCAACCCGACGCTGCGGCCCGAGTACACCTGGGGCTTCGATGCCAGCCTCGAATATTACATCCCCGGCCAGGGCATAATCGCGGTCTCCGGCTTCCACCGCTGGGTCGACAATGTGCTGTTCTCGAACACGCAGATCGTCGGATCGGATGCGTTCAACAGCAACGGCATCGACCGCTCGCGCTACCTGCTCGCATCGAGCTTCAACGGCAACAGCGGCGAACTTTATGGCGTCGAGTTCAACTATCAGCAGCAGTTCACCTTCCTGCCCTCGCCGCTCGACGGCTTCGGCTTCCAGGGCAACCTGACGCTGATCGAGGGCAGCTTCGACACCGACCTGAGGCAGAACATCGGCTTCCCCGGCACTTCGGACACCATCGTCAACGCCTCGCTCTACTACGAGAAATACGGGCTTTCGGTGCGCGCCAGCTATCAGTGGCGCTCCGACTATCTGGAATCGCTGTCGATCGGAACCGGCGGGGGCGTGGCAACCGGTGACGAATTCCGCGGCGGCTATACCAATGTCGATGTCGCCATCCGCTATGACATCACACCGAACATCAGCCTGTTTGCCGATCTCAACAACCTGACAGATGCGAAGTACACCGCATTCCTGGGCACGAAGGCCCGCCCCACCGAGGTCGAACAGATCGGCCGGCGTTATCTTGCCGGCATCCGCTTCGGCTTCTGACAGGAGAGACTGACATGCGCTTTGCGACCGTCTTTACCCTCGCGCTGCTCACCAGCAGCACACCTGCCCTTGCTATCGACACGGTGACGGTGGCCCGCATCGATGCCGATCGCGTCAAGGTCAGCTGGAAGGACAGCGACCCTGTCGATATCATCGTCACCGACACGCCGGTGGCGGCAGGAGCGGCCATCCCGGTGGTCAAGGGCAATCGCAAGGGCGAGGCGATCATCGCCCTGCCCGCCACCAAGCGCCAGTTCCTGGTCTTGCGCGACGGCGGGGATGCTTCGCTGACGCTGACCGCCGAGCGCGAGCTTCCGCTCGCCAAGGGATCGAATTTCCGCGATCTGGGCGGCTACAAGGGTGCAGGCGGCAAGACGGTGCGCTGGGGCAAGGTGTTCCGCTCGGGCGCGCTGCCGCTGCTGACCGATCAGGATTACACGTTGCTCGGCGGCCTGAACATCGGCACCATCGTGGATCTGCGTTCGCTGGAAGAACGCGAGGTCGCTGCAACCCAGTTGGATGACCGCACCGGCGCACTTTTCATTTCCAACGATTATTCGCTCAAGCCCCTGATGGCCAACATGGGCAGCATGAAGGGCGAATATGTCTATACCGGCATGGAAAAGCTGCTCAGCCCCCAGTACCGATCACTGTTCAAGCGGTTGCTCGCGGATGACGGCGCGGTGATGTATCACTGTTCGGCAGGCCAGGACCGCACCGGCATCGCCTCGGCGCTGATACTGAGCGCGCTGGGCGTGGACCGGGAAACGATCCTGGCAGACTATCACCTCTCCACCCAGCTGCGCCGCCCGCAGAACGAAATGCCGCCGCTCGACCCGGCCAACTACCCGAACAACCCGATCGTGCAATATTATGCTGCCGCAGCAAAGAAGCCCGGCGGGATCAAGGCCGAGCCGCTCTATTCCGCTTCGGGCAAGTCGCACCTGGCGCAGTTTTTCGAGGTGATCGACCGCGATTACGGCGGCGTGGAAGGATATCTCGCGACGCTGGGCATCACGGCGGTGGATGTCGCAAGGCTGCGGTCGCTGTATCTGGAATAACGGGCTGTCCGGCCTGCCACAGGCCACAACGGCACGTTGCTGGATTATCCGCCCGGCGTTTCCCCCGGCTCGTCAGAAGAACCGATCAGCAGTCTGCGGATATAGCGTGTCATGTCTGCAGGCCAAGGGTCGACCCGTGCCAGAAAATCGTCCTCGTGCGCTGCATACAGCGCCCGCAAGGCTTCCTCATAGCCCGGCATGTCGCCGCAAGCCGCCTGCATGAACCGATAGACAGCGTCGCGGCGCTGGCGGTCGCTCTGACCCTTGCTCCGCGCCTCGTCGACCAACCGTCTCAGCGTCGCGGACGCTCCACCCGGCTGGTCGGACAACCATTCCCAATGGCGCGGAAGCAGCGTCACCTCGCGCGCCTTCACACCAAGCCTGGGACGGCCGGCCCCCTGCGGAGCCACAGCCCGGTAGTCAAGGTCAATGACCCTCCCCGACTGATCGTCAAACACCAGAACTGCGCCATCATGCAGGCGCAGGCTATCGCGGATCGTCCTGACAACATCATCCCTGCTGCCCGAAGCAATCTGCTCGCCGCCAAGAAAAGCCGTGAAACTGGACATTGTATCGACACCCCCATTGCTGTGAGCGCCCGATTACACCCGGGTAAAACCTTTGTCAATTATACCCGGATAAATTATTGCTACCACAGTGATGGGCCAAGCGTCCGATCAGGTGACGCGGGTCGGCGCGCTGTATTCGCTGCGCTGCCAGCGCTTGTCCTCCAGGATCGCCGCCAGCCTGTCCACTGCGTGCCAGATGTCCGCAAAACCCAGATATAGCGGGGTAAGTCCCAGCCGCAGGACAGCGGGCGCGCGAAAATCGCCGATCACGCCTGCATCGATCAAGGCGCGATTGATCGGCCAAGCGGACGGATGGACGAAGCTTGCATGGCTGCCCCGCAGGTCGGCGCGGGCGGGCGTAATCGGGTGAAGATCCGAGCATCGCGCGGCCATCAGCTGGGCCAGAAATTCGAACAGTGCCTGCGCCTTGGTCCACAGCGCGTCGCGATCCGCCGCCAGCATCAGATCGACCCCGCCCTCCAGCGCCAGCAGCGACAGCATCGGCGGCGTTCCTGCCAGGAACCGCTCGATCCCCGGCGCAGGCGCATAGGCATCGGTCATCGCAAACGGGGCGGCATGACCCATCCAGCCCTGGATCGGCGAACCGAGGAATTCGAGCGCTTCGGCCGCGACATAGAGGAACGAAGGCGCGCCGGGCCCGCCGTTCAAATATTTGTAGCCGCAGCCCACCGCAAATCGCGCGGCATCCGCGCCCATGTCCAGCGGCACGGCGCCGACGCTGTGCGACAGGTCCCAGATCAGCGGTACGCTGTGCGCATCGGCCAGCGCCTGGATCGCTGCCATGTCGAAGCGTTCGCCGGTCTTGTAATGCACATGGGTGAGCACGATCAGCGCCGTATCGGGACCGATCCGATCGACGATCGACTCACGCGGAGCAGCGTCCAAGGTCAGATTATGCTGCGCAGCAATTCCTGCAGCAACATGCAGGTCGGTAGGGAAGTTTCCGCTCTCGGTCAGGATCGTCCTGCCCTGCCCGGGCCGGGCCGCGAGGATGGCACCCATAAGCTTGTAGAGGTTTACCGTCACAGAATCGCAGACGATCACCTCGCCAGGTGCGGCGCGGATCAGCGCGGCGATCTTGTCGCCGATGCGCCGCGGCGCGCCGATCCAGTCGGCATCGTTCCAGCTGCGGATCAGCCCCTCGCCCCATTGCCGCTCGGCCGCATCGCGCACCAGTGCGCGCGTGGCCAAGGGCAGCGCGCCGAGCGAGTTTCCATCAAGATAGATCACGCCTTCGGGCAGCGTGAAATGCTCGCGCCAGCTGCACAGCGGATCGGCGGCGTCGCGCGCTTCGGCCTCGGCCAGCGAAGGATAGTCCATGGTCATGTTCGTCCCAGCAATTGCTTGATCCGTGCCTTTTGTGCCGCCCAGCTGCGGCTGGCAGGCGCGATCAGCTCGACATGGCCCTCGGGCCCGTGGACATGGTTTTCCACCGTCACGCCGCGCGTCTTCATGTCGGCCGCATAGGTTTCGGCATATTCGGGTGGCGCAATCCGGTCCTTGTCGGTGTGGAACTGGATCTGCCGCGCCGTGCTCACCGGCATTTCGGGCGGCGAGGTCAGCGCGAAGGCATCGCCTGCCATCTTCGTCGGTGCCTCGGTCCCGCAGGCATGGCCGTCGCGCTTCATCGCGGCGCGCAGATCGGCAATGCCCGCCTGGCTGATCGCGGCATCGATCCGCAACGGATGGGTCCCGCGCAAGGGCTCGCCCTCAGGCAGCGCCTGCCGCGCCGCCAACCACAAGGCCAGGTGCCCGCCTGCAGAATGCCCGATGGCGATGGTGGTCGACAGATCAAGGTTCAGCGCCTTCGCCTGCGCCGCCAGCAGGTCCGCCGCTGCGCCGATATCCTGATACGTGCCGGGATAGCCGCCGCCGCGATCCACGCCGCGATACTCGATGTTCCACACCGCGATCCCGTCCTTGCGCAGGTCATCGGCGATATAGTTCATGATGTCGCGCGTCGCGATCTCGGTCTGCCAGCAGCCGCCGTGGATCATCACCACGACCGGGTGTGGCCCCTTGCCCTTCGGCAGCCACAGGTCGACCAGTTGCAGCGGGTCCTTGCCATAAGCGATCGTGCGGTCGGCAACGGGACGCGGCTGATCGAGCAGGTCGGGCCATTGCATGATCGGCTTGTCGTCGCTCAGCATGGCAGCCACCTGCGATCCATCGACCAGCCGGATGCCGAGCAGCACCAGCGCGAGCGCGATCGCTCCCCATTTGATCGTCTGCACAATGCTTCCTCTCCGTTCGTTGCTCTGCCTTGCACCCACCTCCGCTCAGCCTGAGCTTGTCGAAAGCCCTCCAATGAGGCCGGCGCTTCCGCGTTGCCTTCGACAGGCTCAGGCTGAGCGGAGGTGGTACGGCGCGGCAATGCCCACATTAATAATCCTTCGATATCCGCACGTTCGCACTCTGGCGACCGATAGTCGAGATCGATGACAGCAACGACAGCCAGCGCGTGATCTGGAATTCGACCTGCGTCGCGGAATAGCCGCGCCCATCGGTGACGATCTCCACATAGGTGTTGCGGGTGATGTATTTGCCCGCGGCGATGCTGGTACCCTGGCCCAGGGTCTGGTTGCCTTCGACGATCCGCAACCGGTCGAGCCCGATCGCGCCGCGTAGCGCGTTGATCGGATCGAGCCCGCCACCACCACGCAGCGATGCCAGTGCCGCCGCCAGCTGCACCGCCTCGGGCGCGGAGATATCGGTGATCGACGATCCGAACAGCAGCCGCGCCAGCAGCTCGTCCTCGGGCAGCGCAGGCGTGCTGGTGAAACTGATTTCTGGCGCGAGGCCGGTACCCCGCACGTTAATCGAAGCGTTGAGATCGGACAGGTTCGCCGATGCTGCAATATCGAGCGACGGATTGGGCGGCGATTCCCCGCGGAAGTTGATCCGCCCGCGCTCGAGATCGAAATCGCGTCCGGCAAATTCGTATTCGCCGCGGATGAGGTCGGCCTGGCCGGTGATGCGCGGCGCATCGACCGTGCCCGTCAGCGTCACGTTCGCGCCCCATTCGCTGTTCAATCCCAGACCGGTGACGGTGAACTGGTTGGTCGCGCGTGCCTTGACGTTGTAGCGCCAGATCGCGGGCCGCTGACGGCGCGGGGCCTCGTCGGCGCGGCGGTTGATCTCGCGCACGTTGATCACCGGCAGTGCCTGCGCCGCGTTGAATTGGCCGAGGCGGAACCGGCCCCGGTTGAGCACGACATCGCCGCCCAACGTGCCCGACAGCCCATCGGACGAGATATTGAGCGGGCCCGTGACGGTCGCACCGAAATCATCGCGGTTGACCAGCTGGGCATTGCGCGCGTCGGCCTTGATCTCGACCGAGACGCCTTGCGAGGGAGAGGCGAAAAGGCCGCCATAATCGACATAGCCCGATCCGGTCAGCGTGCCGTTGTTGCCCGCTTTGCCGGTGAACCGGCTGAGCGTCAGCCGCGATCCGTTGAACTGGCCACGCGCCGCGATGTCGGTGATCACCGTGCCCGACAACGTGCTTTCCAGCCGTGCGGTGCGGGTCGCGAGAATGCCGTTGATACTGGGGTCGAGCAGGCTGCCCGAAAGGTCCGCCGCTACGCCGACCTGGCCGGTCACGTCGAACGCCTCGATCCCGAGCAGCCGCCACAGCGAGTCCGCCGGACCGTTGAAGCGCAGCTGCCCGGCGAGCGCGCCGCGCTGCAATCGCCCGAACAGGTCGAAGCCCTGGGGCAGCCCGCTGATCCGCGCCTGTGCACGGCCCACGGTCTTGTCCTGCTCGGCGATCACCGCCCGCACCGCGAGGGCATCGGCGGTGAGCGCCAGGTTGGCCGCGATATCGACCGGGCGTGAGCTGGCGATGAGGCCGGTGCGGGTGATGTTGTCGAGCTTCAGGCTGGCCTTGCCGGTGGGCACACCGCCATCGGTCTGGCGATAGCTGAGCGTGCCCGACGCATTGCCGCCAAAGCCCAGTTCGCGCACCGCCACGTCGAACAGCGCCAGCGGTACGGTGTTGAACTGCGCGCTGATGTCGGTCAGGCCGCCGCCCAGTCGGCCTTGCGCGCCGATGCGACCACGCCCGACGCGCAGCACCGCAGGCGCCAGCCGCCAGCCGCCATCGCCCAGCTTCGTGAACCGTGCCGGGCGCACCAGCCGCAGCCGCCGGTTGCCGTACTGGCCGTTGCCCGCCAGCGTCACGGCGGTGCTGCTGATCTGCGCGCTGGTCTGCAGCTCGAAATTGCTGCCCCTGCGTCCCGCGACCGAGGCGGTCACCCGGCCCTCGCCATTGACGAGATTGGCATTGGCTGCAAGGCGGCCGATGAACAGCGGCCCGCGCCCGATGCCCTGCGCACGCACGCTGCCGGTGACGGTGCTGCGGCCTTCGGCGATCAATGCGTCGATCTCTGCTGTTCCCCGGTTGATGGTGATCGGCACATCCCCATCGAACCGCGCGTTGGCAAGATCGAACAGCGCCTTGACCCCCTGCCCGCCGGTCCGCGGATCAAGCGTGACATCGCCGGTGATGCCGCCGCCGCTGACGTTGAGTGCGCCTTCGATCCCGGCGCTGGTCGCGTAGATATTCCCGGCAAACAGCGCGCGCGAGACCGTGAACCGCTCGATCTCGATCAACGTCCGCCCGGCTTCGCGCGCAAAGATCCGCGTCGCACCTTCGAGCGGACCCAGTGCCGACTGGCCGGTGACATCGACCGAAAAGCCATCGGGCACGGTGCCCAGCGCCAGCTGCAGATCACGCACGCCCAGCGCCGGGAGAGGCTCTTCCAGGGTGAGCACGGCACGCGTGTCGCCGCGCATCGAATCGGCGGTGACGTCGAGCGCGCCATAGTCGCGGTGCCGACCGCTGGCGCGCAGCACTATGCGGCCATCGGGCTCGACCCTTCCGCCGCCGATCAGCGCGAGCTTCTGCGCGGCCAGGCTTGCATCGCGCAACACCAGCGGCTGGCCCGCGCCGTAGCTGAACTTGCTGGCAAAGCGCGGCGATGGCCCGATCAGCGTCACCACAGTCTGGTTGACCACGCGGCGCATCAGCACCCGGACATCACCCAGCACATCCCATGCCGCGCCGCCGCCAAAGGCCAGCCGGACATTGGCATCGACATCGGCCTCGCCGACATTTTCGACCCCAAAGGCGGGCAGCCGGACATCCGCCACCGCAAGATAGCGTCCGCGCGCGCTGCTGCCCGAAAGCTGGACCAAGGCCACAAGGCTGTTGCTGACCAGGCGGATGGGATCGCTGCTCAGTACGCCATCGCGCATCCGCACCATGCCCTCGCCGCGCAGGCCGCTTGCCAGCCGGTCGCCATAGACGTTGCCGGTAGTGATGCGCGCCACATTGACCTTGACCGGGATCTGGAAATCCTTGCCCGAGCGGGTGATCGTGCCCTCGGCGAGCACGCGATCGGCGCTGATCTGGGCCATGGCGACCCGATCGGCGGATATCCGATAGGGCGCCTCGAGGGCGTCGAACGTTCCGTCGAGCGTGACCGAGCCGCGCAGATTGCGCGCATCCAGGCCCGCTGCAAGCCGCTGCGGCCGGGCAAGCGCCGCCAATATCTGCACCTCGTCGAAGCGGTTTTCGCCCAGATCGATCGCGCCTTCGGCAGTCAATGTACCCGCTTCCCCTGCCAGCGCAGCGACGCCCGAAAGCACGCGCGCATCAAGCGTTCCGCGCGCGAATACGCCCACCGCCGGACCCAGCGCCTGCGCAAACCTGTCTCCGATCAGCGGCTGTGGACGAACCCGGCCCCGAAGCCGCACCTGGCCTTCGCGCTGGTCGATGGCCAACGTGGCCAGGTCCGCCTGCCCCAGCTGCACGGTCAGCCTGCCCTGCCAGAAATCCCAATCACCCCTTCCCTTGATCGAGGCCGCCATATCGCGGTCCAACCCGGCCAATGCGGCAATCGCACCGCCCGCAGGAGCCACAACATCGCCATCGATCATCAGCCGGTTCTGGTCGGGCATCGCGTCGATCATCACCGCGACCCGGTCGCTGCCATCGACCAGCGCCGCACGCGCATCGACCAGCACCCGGCCCGAGCGGATATCGACTTTGCCCGCAATGTTGGCGACGCGGCGAGCCCCCGCCACACCCTGGCGGATTACCAGCCCATCGGCGCGCAGCCGGTCGATGCGGATATCGAACGCGGGCAGCAGCGGATCATCGGGGTCGCCCGGTTTGAGCTCGGGCAGGCTGCGCAGTTCGCCGCGCCGGATCACCAGATCGCGGATATCAAGCCGGTTGCGGATAAAGCTGAACGGACGCCAGTCGAGATCAACGGTCGAGGCGGTGAAGAACACCCGCTTGGTATCGCGCAATTCCACTCCGCGCAGCACCGCCTTGCCATAAATGGACCCCTCGATCCGCGCGACACGCAGACTGAGGCCGGATTTGAGCGGATAGCCGGCAATCTGCTCGGCCACGAAACGCCGACCAGGCCCCGTATCCAGCCCGAACAGGATCGCCGCGAACAGCGCGATCACCGCCAGCACTCCAAGAGCCAGGCCGCGCAGCCACCGGCCCCTGGGCTTGCGGGCAGAAACATCCGGCAGTGGATCGTCCTGCGCCACCGGCGGCGCGGAGCCTTCGGGCGCGGAGATCGGCTCGTCCGCCATCAGAACGCCTGCCCCAGCGAGATATAGATGCCGATGCGGCTGTCCCCGGTCTGGCGATTGAGCGGCGTGCCAACATCGAGCCGCAAGGGCCCGAAATTGCTGTAATAGCGTACGCCGATCCCCGCGCCGTAGCGCATGCCGCTGAGGTCCGGGGTGCTGCCGGCATAGACATTGCCCGCATCGAAGAACGGCACGACGCCGAAATCGCCGAAGCGCACGCGCGCCTCGAGCGAGAATTCGGCAAGGCCATTGCCGCCGATGGGATCGTCATTGCCATCGCGCGGGCCGATGCGCTGGAAGCCAAAGCCGCGCACCGATCCGCCGCCGCCGGCATAAAAGCGCCGCGATGGCGCGATGTCGAACCGGTTCGCGCCGACCGTGCTGCCCAGCCGCACCCTGCCTGCCATCACGATATTGTCGGCCACCGGCTGATAATAGCTGCCGTCGATCTGGATACGGGCATAGCCACGGCTGCCCGACTGCAGCGAATATTCGGGCGACAGACGCCCCCCGATCCGAAAGCCCTTGGTCGGATTGAGCAGGTCGTCGCTGCCATCGTACGTGAGCGATGTCGGCAATGCGGCGATGAAGAAGGTGCGACGCGCTCCACCGACGATGCGCGCACGGCTGTCGCGTTCGTCCGACAGCACCAGCTCGGCGCCGACCGACCATGTCCATTTCTTCTGGAAGATGAGATTGGTCTGCCGCTCGAGCGACGCCCCCACCAGGAAGGTCCTCGCCTCGAAAGCGTCCCGGTTGATGTTGCTCGCCAGCACCTGCGCGGTCAGCACGCGATCGCGCGTTCGAAAGTTGTTGCGCCTGAAGACCAGGTTGACCAGCTGTTCCTGCGTCCCGCCGACCGCACGCGCGCGCACAAGGCCCTCGGGCGGGAAGAGGTTGCGGTGCTCCCAGCTGACCTCGGCGCGATAGCCTTCGCCGGTACCGTAGCCGATTTCGCCTGCAATGGTGCGCAGCGGCGCTGCCGCGGTCTCGACGTTGATGTCCACCGTGCCCGGGTCGGTCCCCACAGGATCGGTGGCCGACACGGGCGTCAGCGTGACCGTCGAGACCAGCCCCGTCGCCAGGATCGCCCGGCGCAGGTCATCGACATCCGACGCCTGGAAAATGTCGCCTCTGTCGAACCGGGCAATCCGCTCCAGGTGGCGCGCCCCGAACAGGCCATCGTCATTGGCGATGATGCCGCCAAAGCGGTATTGCCCGCCCGGTGTCACCGGAACGGTCAGCGCGCCGCTGCGCAGATCATGATCGCTCAGCAGATCGGGCTCGCCGGTCTCGGCAAAAGGAAAGCCGGTCTCCAGCAGCTGGGTCAGCACGCCCAGCCTGCCCGCAACGATCCTGTCCGAATTGGCCGGATCACCGACCTTCATCGCAAAGGCCTCGCGCGCGGCAGGCACATTCACGCCAACCGCATCGAGCCCGGCCAGATCGATCGCGCTCAGCCGATAGATGGGGCCGGAAGTGATATCGAAGTTCAGCGCCACGCGCTGCTGCCCTTCGATCCGACCGACCGAGTTGCGCACTTCGCCATCGTAAAAACCATAGACGCGCAGCATGTTGAGCAGCAGGTCGTTGTCGTCACGCGCGCGGCGGTTGACCTGCGCCAGATTGGCGTTGTCGTTGGACAGCCGCTCCAGCGTCGACAGAGCCTCGAACCGCTGGCGAAATGCACTCTGATTCAATTCGGCCAGCGCGTCTGAGGGCACGAAGTTGACGGTGACCTGATAGTTGACATGGCCATCGTCGATCTCGCGCAGTGCCTGACGCTCGGCGCGGCGCTGCTCCCGTTCGGCCTCTCGCTCGGCGCGCCGCGTTCCCGCATCGCCCCCTTCTTCGGCCAGCAGGGCATCGTCCTCGATCGGCGATGCTGCGGTGGCGATGCCATCGCGGACATCGTCAACCGTGCCGGCCACCCCGTCGGTAGTTGCGCTGTCGGATGCTTCGGCGGCCTGCGTTTCGGCTGGCAGCACATCATCGACGGCAAATTCACCGGGCCATGCCGGAATGTCGCCCCCTTCGGGCCAATCGACCTCCATGCCCGGCAGCTGATCGAGCGGCGCCAGCGGATCGATATCGAGCGGATCGTCGGTCTGCGGGTCCTGATTGGCAGCAGTGGTGTCTGAGCTGGGCGTGGAGCTCGCAGAGGCTTGCTGTGCAAACGCCGGACACGATAGCGCCGACCCTGCAAGCAGGATGGCCAGTGTCCCTGCTGTCTTCAGGCGCGCGCGATCAGCCAGCCTCATGAAATCCAAATGCCTGTCGCGCAGGCGGGTTCCCGCGCGTCGATCAATTTTGTCTAGGCGGGGGTGCCATCGCGTTCAAGATCGAAAGCATGCCAGCCATCGGGGCCAAGCAGCTCCAATGGCTGGTATTTGACCTTGTACTGCATCCGCGGCGAAGATTTTACCCAATAGCCGAGGTACACATAGGGAAGACGCGCGCGCGCCGCCCGCTGGATGTGGTCCATGATGATGTAATTGCCCAGGCCCCGCCGTGTCGGATGATCGGGCTCGTAAAAGCTGTAGATCATCGACAGGCCGTCGCCCTGCTGGTCGGTCAGGCATGCGCCCACCAGCCTGCCTGCGCTGCCATCGGGATTGGGCTCGCGATATTCGATGACATAGCTGCGCACCGGCGTGTGCTCGACCATGTCGGCATAATCCATGTCGTCCATGTCGGACATGCCACCACCCGGGTGGCGGGTCTTGAGGTAGCGACGCAGCAGGTCGTATTGCTCCTGCGTCGACCAGGGGCGGCAGGCTGA
Source organism: Hydrogenophaga intermedia (assembly GCA_943370475.1). Taxonomy (GTDB): domain Bacteria; phylum Pseudomonadota; class Alphaproteobacteria; order Sphingomonadales; family Sphingomonadaceae; genus Blastomonas. The sequence goes on along the minus strand of CALRRI020000032.1, from coordinate 7,515 downwards.
GACGATGAGATCGCTGTTGCGCTTGATCACCTTGCGCTGGTTGATCGAAGGCACGAACTGGTCCGCCACCACACGCACCGAAACGCAGGCGCGGCAATCGAGGCAACTGGGGCGATAGGCCACGTTCTGGCTGCGGCGAAAGCCGATGCGGCTGAGCGCGTCGTTGAGTTCGTCGGCATGCGGGCCGTTCAGCTCGGTGAACACCTTGCGTTCGCTCTTGCCCGGAAGATACGGACATGGGCCGGGATTGGTCACGAAGAAACGGGGAAAGCGTGCCGGTGCGCTCACGGGTGGAACGGTCCTTGTCCAAAGTGCCTGAGATGCGGGTGATGGCCCTGTCGCCGGTATGATCGACAAACCCCGCCCCCGCCAAGTCGGTTAACCAACTTTCGTGGTTAAGCCACGCCAAGTCGAGTCAATTTGGCGGCGAACCGCGAGCTGTTGTGGATAAACGAACGATTCATGCTGAATCTTCAGGATATCCGCCGCAGCCCGGCCCGAACCACACCGGGTCAGGCCACCTCGACCAGACCCACGTCATAGCCGCTGGCCTTGAGCGAGGTGATCAGCGCCTCGAGCTGCCCACGGTCACGCGCCTCGCATTCGATATCAGTGATCAGCCCCTTGGCCGGCAGGTTGGTGAAGACGCGCTGGTGGTAGATCTCGATGATGTTGACCTGATGCGCATCGAACTGGCGCATCACCTTGAACAAGGCTCCGGGGCGATCCTGCAGCGCGATGCGCAGGCGGGCGAGGCGGCCCGAGCGTGCCAGATCGCGCAGCAGCACGTTGGCGAGAAGCCGCGTGTCGATGTTGCCGCCGCACAGCACCACGCCGACCGTCTGCCCGGCAAAACGCTCGGGCTCGGCGAGCAGCGCGGCAAGGCCAGCAGCCCCTGCGCCTTCGGCCACGGTCTTTTCGATCTGCAGCAACAGGCTGACTGCGGTTTCCAGCTGCGGCTCGGTGACCAGCACGATATCATCGGCCAGCGCGCGCACGATCTCGCGGGTGAATTCGCCCGGCTGCTTGACCGCGATGCCCTCGGCCAGCGTATCGCCCTCGCACGGGTACTGCGTGCCCTTCACCGTGTTGTACATGCTGGGGTAAAGCTGCGCCTGCACGCCGGTCAGCTTGATGCCGGGTTTCAGCGCGCGCGCGGCCGTGCCCATGCCGGAGAATAACCCGCCGCCGCCGATGGGGATCACGAAATGGTCGATGTCGGGCGCGTCCTCGAGCATCTCGATCGCGACCGTGCCCTGCCCGGCCGCGATCACCGGGTCATCGAACGGGTGGACGAAGGTCAGGCCCTCGGTGATCTCGAGCTCGCGCGCATGCGCATAGGCATCGTCGTATTTCTCGCCGAACAGGATGACCTTGCCGCCATTGGCTTCGGTCTGCTGCACCTTGATGGTGGGCGTGGGCTTGGGCATGACGATGGTGACCGGCACGCCCAGCCGGGTGCCGTGCCAGGCCAGACCCTGCGCATGGTTTCCGGCCGATGCGGCGATCACGCCCTTGGCCTTGGCCTCTTCGCTCATTTGGCTGAGGAAGTTGAGCGCGCCGCGCTCCTTGTACGCTGCCGTGAACTGCAGGTTCTCGAACTTCAGATACACCGTCGCCCCGGTAATTGCGGACAGCGTCCGGCTGACAAGCGTGGGGGTGCGAACGATCGATCCTGCGATGCGGGTGTGCGCGGCGCGGATATCGTCGAGGGTGAGGCGGTCTGTGGGGTTGGTCATATCGGCTGCGGCCCCTAACCGATATGGCGCAGATTGAAAACATCCGTTAAGGCACCGGCATGGCAAATATAGCATTTATCGGCATCGGCGTGATGGGCGGCCCCATGGCACGTCATCTTGGCAACAACGGACATTCGCTGGCGCTGTACAACCGCAGCCCGGGCAAGGTGCAGGTCTGGCAGGACGCGAATCCGCATCTGGCCGACAAGGTGCGGGTCGCCGCCACCCCCGCCGAAGCGGCCGAGGGGATGGATGCGGTAATCACCTGCGTCGGCAACGACGATGACCTGGCGCAGGTCATCATGGGCCGCCAGGGTGCGTTCATGACTCTGCCCAAGGGCGCGGTTTTCATCGACCACACCACGGTGTCCGCCACCATCGCCCGGCAGATTTCGGTCGAGGGCCGCGCCAAGGGCATCCTGTGCGTCGACGCCCCGGTGACCGGCGGCCAGGCGGGCGCAGAGAATGGCACGCTTGCCATCATGTGCGGCGGCAAGACCGACGCGGTCGAGGCTGCCCGGCCGATCATCAAGAGCTATTCGTCGCGCATCGTCCATGTCGGCGGTCCCGGCGATGGCCAGACCACCAAGATGGTCAATCAGATCTGCATCGCAGGCGTGCTGGGCGGATTGAGCGAAGCGATGCGTTTTGCCCAGACCAGCCGGCTCGATCTCGACAAGGTGTTCTCCGCGATCTCGGGCGGTGCTGCGCAAAGCTGGCAGATGGACAACCGGTGGAAGACGATGTCCGAAGACAGCTTCGACTTTGGCTTTGCGATCGACTGGATGCGCAAGGACCTGGGCCTGGCGCTCGATGAAGCGCGCAACAACGGCGCATCGCTGCCGGTGGCGGCGCTGCTCGACCAGTTCTTTGCCGAGGCACAGCACCTGGGTGCCGGCCGCCAGGATACCAGCGCCCTCATCCGGAGGCTTCCGCGCAAATGATCGCCGCAAAGCTGTCGCGCGCCTGCGCACTCACCGCCCTTTTGCTCGCCAGCGCCGCCGTCCCCGCCTGGGCCGACGGGCTGATCGACAATGTCAACGGCATGACGCTCGACGCCAAGGGCAAGGTCGTCAACTTCACCGGGCTGGTCATCGATGATGACGGCAAGGTGAAGGCGCTGCTCGAGCGGCGCGACAAGAGGCCCGAAAAGCTAGACTACAAGCTCGACGGCGATGGCCGTACGCTGATGCCGGGCATCATCGATGCACATGGCCATGTGATGGGGCTGGGCTTTTCGCTGCTGACGCTCGACCTTTCGGGCACGCGTTCGCTGGAAGAGGCGCTGGGGCTGATCAAGGCCTATGCTGATGAAAACCCCAGCCGCCCCTGGATCATCGGGCGCGGTTGGAACCAGGAAAAATGGGGCCTCGGCCGCTTCCCGACCGCCGCCGATCTCGACGCCGTCGTTCCCGACCGGCCGGTATGGCTGGAGCGCGTCGATGGCCATGCCGGATGGGCGAACACCGCCGCGATGCAGGCAGCTGGGGTCAAGCCCGATGCCAAGGATCCCCCGGGCGGGCGTGTCGAGCGGATCGGCGGCAAGCCTGCGGGCGTGTTCGTCGATGCTGCCGAGGCGCTGGTCTCCAAAGCCGTGCCGCCGCCGCGCGCGGTCGACCGCGATGCCGCTCTCATCGCTGCGCAGAAGCATCTGCTGGCGCTCGGCATCACCGGCATCGCCGACATGGGCACGACCATCGACGACTGGCAGGCCTATCGCCGAGCGGGCGATGAACAGCGGCTCTATGTCCGGATCATGGCCTATGCCGGCGGAATCGATGCGATGGTGGCGATCGCAGGACCTCGCCCGACGCCCTGGCTGTACGAAGATCGGCTGCGACTGAACGGCGTGAAGCTGTATCTCGATGGCGCGCTGGGTTCGCGCGGGGCGCTGCTCAAGGCGGATTATGCCGACAAGCCGGGCGAGCGCGGCCTGGCATTTGTCAACGACACCCAGCTGCTCAACATGATGAGCCGTGCAGCGATGGATGACTTCCAGATCGCCGCGCACGCCATCGGCGACGGTGCCAACGCGCAGGTACTGGCCGCGATCGAGGAACTGGCCAAGGACTACAAGGGCGACCGGCGCTGGCGGATCGAGCATGCGCAGATCATCGATCCCATCGACATTCCGCGCTTCGCCAAGAATGGCATCATCGCCTCGATGCAGCCGGTTCACCAGATTTCGGACAGGCTGATGGCAGAGGCCAGGCTAGGCCCTGCACGGCTGGCCGGAGCCTATGCGTGGAAGACGCTGAGCCAGGCTGGCGTGCCGATCGCGTTCGGGTCCGACACGCCGGTGGAATCGCCCGACCCGTTTGCCGGTCTTGCCGCCGCGATCACGCGCGAAGGCGCCGATGGCCAGCCCTTCGGCGGCTGGCAGCCACAGGAACGGCTGGGCCGCATCGAGGCGATCGATGCCTTTACCCGCGGTGCAGCCTTTGCGGGCTTTGCCGAGGAACGCTTTGGAATTCTGACCGCCGGGATGCGGGCAGATTTCATCCTGCTCGATGTCGATCCGCTGCTCAGCACGCCGGGCGATCTGCGCAATGCCAAGGTCGTGGAAACCTGGGTTGGCGGCATCCGGCGATACCAGCAGAACGGCGGCCGCTGAGCGGGTTTCGAGCCCTTCAGTAACCAAACGGAAACCATTCGTTGCCCGCATGCAACAGCTTGCGACAAAAGCCTTTTTGCATGGGTTTGAGGCGCAAATCTGGCTTGCACCTGCGGAACTTTCCGCCTAGTTGGGCATTGAGCGTCGGGAAGAGCTCGTAAAACACTCTTTTCGCAACGGGTTGCAAAGTCTTGATCTACAAGGATTAAGACCCTGAATTGAATACGTGACGGAGGCTATAATGAAGAATCGTTTTGCTGCAGCTGCTCTTGCTGCACTCGCCGTCGCTGCAACGCCGGTAATGGCTCAGGCCGTTAACCAGCGCGTGTCGGCGACCACTGAAGAAGACAGCGAAGCCGCTGGCGGCACCGGAATCATCATCGGTATCGTCGCTGCTGCTGCCGTCATCGGCGGCATCGTGATCGCTGCTGACCAGGACAGCGACACCCCGACCAGCCCCTGATTTCGATCAGGATCAGGTCGGACCGCTCTGGTCCAACCGAATCAAGGAAACGGGGTCTTCGGGCCCCGTTTTTTTGTGTTCGCCACACACGATCGCGCGCCTTGAGAGGCAGCCGCATTCACCGGCGCGGTGCGTACGGCCGGTCATCACGAAAAAAATATCGTTGTCCGCATTTTTTTCGGAACCTAATTTGCGCAAGTCGGTTTTCAATTCAGGACGACAGACCAAGCCCCCCTCCAATGTCGTCCTGACCAACATGAGCCCGGGCGCGCGATCCTCCCCCCTTCTCATCGCGCCCGGGCTTATATTGTACCCGCGCCCTGCGGCGCCCCCCCTCCTTCCTGCAGCTTTGACCAGCAAGCCCCTTGCATCGCGCACCGCGTATGCGCACAAGGTGCGCGTTCGGGTCGCGCCAACATATCGGCTGTGCTGATGTACTCACAACGCCGATGACATGCGGGGCTGTCGATGCGATCCGGTTCGGTCATTGCACCTTTTTCCAAATCTTCAGCCCAGCCGCGTACCCTGGCGCTCGCCATTGCGGGCCTGCTGGCGTCCACAGCCTCGTCCGTCTGCGCGGTGCCCCTCGGCACTCTGGCCTACGCGGCCAGCGCCCAGGCACCCGCTCCTTCTTCTTCACCCCGTCCACCGCAAACCGCCGATGACATTCGTTTGGCCAAACTGGCGGACGAGATCATGGCGCTGCGTCGGTCGGGTGATCTCGCCACGGCGCAGCAACTGGTGCAGACCATGTTAGCCGAGCGCCGCCGGCTAAACGGCCCCGACGCGCCTGAAACATTCGGCGCGATCAACCTGGCTGCCGATCTGCTGCGCCAGCAGGGCCGCTTTGCCGAGGCCGACCCGCTGATCCGCGAGGCGCGCGACGGGATGATCAGGCTGTTTGGCGCAGAGGACGGCAACAGCGTCTCGATGACCACCAACCTCGCGGTCAATCTCGATGCCATGGGTCGCACCCGCGAGGCGGAGCCCTTGTTCCGGCAGGCGGTGGCCGGCTGGGAGAAGCTGTTCGGTCGCAAGACCCGCTACATCCTGCCGCCGCTCAACGGCCTTGCCACCAACCTCAAGATGCAGGGCCGCTTTGCCGAGGCCGAGACACTGCTGCGCGAAGAACTCGCGCTGCGTCGTGAGCTCGATGGCGCGGATGACGCGAACACCATTTACGCCAAGATCAACATCGGCAGCCTGTTTGCCGGCCAGGGCCTGAACGCTGCCGCCGAACCGTGGATGGCCGAAGCTGTCGCCGATTTCCTGCGTACCCAGGGCGAGGCGGCCTATGATACGCTCAATGCCATGGGCCGGCTTGCCGTTGTGCTCAAAGACCAGCAGCGCTTTGAAGAGGCAGAAAAGCTGCAGCGCCGTGTGATCGACGTTTCGACCAAGGCCTATGGAGAACGGGCCAGGGTGCGGATCGGCATGCTCAACGATCTGGGCCGCACCTATGAGGCCCAGTCGCAGTTCGACAAGGCCGAGCCGCTGTATCGCGAAGCGCTGGAACTGGGACGCGTGGTGCGCGGACCGGAGGATCAGCAGACCTTGATCTACGAAGGCAATCTGGGCGCCGCCCTGCTGTATCAGCAGCGCTTTGCCGAGGCTGAACCGCTGATCCGCAAGACCCTTGCCGCGCGCACGAAACTGCTCGGCAAAAATCATCCTCAGCGGCTCTACAGCCTCAACGACCTGGCCATGTGCCTGTTCTTCCAGGGCCGCTATGCCGAGGCCAAGCCGCTGTATGACGAGATCGTTCCTGCGTTCCAGAAGCAGCTGGGCCGCAACCATCCCTATACTCTGGCGGCGATGAGCAATTCGAACATCGCCCTGCTCGGCCAACCGGGCAGCGAAGAGGACGCGCTGGCCATGGCGCAAAGGACCGTTGCGTCCTTGCGCGAACAGCGCGGCATCGTCGGCAAGACGCGCGGCCTTGTCCGCGGTGGCCAGTCGCAGACAGAGAACGAGGCGTTCTATTTCACCACCTTGATGGATGCAGCATGGCAGTTGGGCGAAAAGATTCCCGAACGCCGCGCCGACATGTTCGTCTATTCGATCGTCGCGGCGCAAGAGGCGATGGATGGCCCCGCTGGCCAGGCGGTGGCGGAATCGGCTGCGCGAGCCGCGGCCAATGCAGCGGGCGGGCTCGGCGAAAGTGTTCGCCAGCGCCGTGAACTCGCAGACCGCTGGGCTGCGCTTGGCAGCGAGCGCAATCTCGTACTCGCATCGGGCGCGGCCGACAGCGCACAAAAGCTTGCGGCGATCGACGAGGACCGGAGCACGATCGAGACGAAGGTCGCGGCGATCGACACCAAGCTGAAGGCCGGCTTCCCGCAATATTACGATCTGGTCCAGCCGCGGCCGCTCAATGGCAAGCAGGTGATCGACCTGATGGGACCCGACGAAGCGCTGCTGCTTGTGCTGCCCGCGACCTTTGGCACGCATGTCATTGCAGTGTCCGACAGCGGCGTGAACTGGAACCGTTCGCCGCTGAAGAAGCGCGAGGTCGATCTGCTCGTTCGCCGCCTGCTCTGGGACGTGGGCGCCAACGTTACCGTCGACGCGGTCGAGGACGCGGAATGGTCGAACGAGGGCGAAGGCGCCTATCCGTTCGACCGGCGCAGCGCCTTTGCGCTGTACGATCAGTTGATTGCACCCGTGGCAGGCACCATCAAGGGCAAGCGGCATGTGTT
>CALRRI020000031.1:0-50276 GCA_943370475.1 Hydrogenophaga intermedia | reverse complement strand
GCACCTGCCGCATCTACGCCAACCACGCTGCAAGTGTTCTTGCCCAGATCAACACCAAGGATCACAATAGACATCGGTCCGCTCCTTTCCTTCTCAAGCACCGACATCATAACCGATGTCGGAGAAAAGGGGCGGGCCATCCTATAAACCCGCGGTCGCTAAACCTGGCGCCATAGCCAAAGGCACATTTGCGTCTGCATTGTGCGCTATGGTTGACCGGCATGGCTTTGGCACGGGGATCGCAAAACCCTCCAAAGCGGCCGCAGCAATTGCTTGAAAAGTCCAGACTAATTGCCCGCAGCTGGCTACCTTGATCGACGACAAAGGGCCGCAGATGACCCCGAAAATGCCCGCCTGCTGCAGCCTGATTTTAACCTTGAATGGGCACGGATAATTTACACGCGCAGATGTTTGCGAAGGGTCAGCGTTAACCTTCGATTATCGATTCTAATTTAGGTCATTTGGTGCCGGTTGGAGCTTTCCATCCACTAGGGGGCAACATGATCAACGACTTCTACGCTCATTACCCGATCCGCAAAAAGTTCAACATCATCCTGGGCGTGCTGCTGGCGCTGACTGGCATCCCTGCGGTTATGAGCCTGGTTCGCCTGACATCGGGCGACAGTGCGGCGCTGATGGAGCTTGGCATCGAGCTGGCCGTGATGGCGGCGGTGAGTGCATTCATCCTGTATGTCAAAAAGGCCATCTGCGACCCTTACGTCAGCACCGTCGTGCGCATGGAAGGGATTGCGGCCGGGGAACTGGACAGCCCGATCAATTATCTCGACCATCAGGATTGCGTCGGCAGGATGAACAGGTCGATGCTCGTGTTCAAGGATAACGCCGCCCATCGCACCAAATCAGATGCGCTGCTGGGCTCCGTGGTCTCTGGTATCAGCGCCGGCCTGAAGCAGATGAAGGCCGGCAACCTGACCTATTCGATCGACACGGCCTTTGATGCAGAGCACGACTCGCTCCGTCGCGACTTCAACGACACCATGACGCAGCTTTGCAGCCTTCTGACCCAGACATCGAGCGCAGCCAACAACGTGCTTACCGGCGCGTCCGAGATCCGCTCCGCCTCGGGTGACCTGGCGCAGCGCACCGAGCAGCAGGCTGCCAGCCTGGAGGAAAGCGCCGCAGCGATGCGCGAAGTCACCGGCATGGTCCAGCAGACGGCACAGAACGCTGCGGAAGTCAGCAAGCAGATCGCAGAGGCACACACCGCCGCCACCGACGGTGGCGAGGTCGTTCGCCGCGCGGTCGACGCGATGGGCGCGATCCAGAAATCGTCGGGCCAGATCACCAACATCATCGATGTCATCGACGGTATCGCTTTCCAGACCAACTTGCTGGCGCTCAACGCCGGGGTCGAGGCCGCGCGCGCCGGTGATGCCGGCAAGGGCTTTGCCGTCGTCGCCAACGAGGTGCGTGCACTGGCCCAGCGTTCGGCCGATGCCGCCAAGGACATCAAGGAACTGATCACCGCGTCGACCGCAGGCGTGTCCGACGGCGTGGCGCTGGTCGACGAGACCGGATCGGTGCTGCTGCAGATCAGTGATCGCGTCGCCGCGATCAATGTGCGGATCACCGAGATCTCGTCCTCCACCCAGACCCAGGCACTGCGCCTGCAACAGGTCAACCTGGCCGTCAACGAGATGGACAAGATGACCCAGCAGAACGCAGCGATGGTCGAGGAATCGAACGCCGCTGCGCGCAGCCTGGCTGAAGAGGCGACCGATCTTTCGCAGGTCGTTCAGCGCTTCAGTGCTGGTCAGGCATCGAAAGCCGCTCCGGCGCCTGCCCGCGCTGCACGCCGCGCGCCGCCGGCCCGCGCGCCGATGGTGTCCGGCAATCTCGCCCTGCGTGTCGACGAGCCGCAGGACGATTGGTCCGAATTCTGAGCTGAGGAGACAGGTTGATGCGTCACATGTCACTGCCCACCCGTTGCGATCGCGCCGCCGCGATCGCGTTCCACCCCGAATTGCGCACGCATCTGCTCAAGGGAGCGGTGGAAATCGACGGACGAGACGTCGCCCAGATTGGTCAGGCGATGTTGCAGCTGCTGTTGAGCGCGCGTCAGACCGCCACCAAGACCGGGCATTCGCTCAACATCATCATGTCTGAAAAAATGTGCGCAACGCTTTCCAACGCCGGGGCTGACCCGGACATGGTGAGCGGAAATGGGATGCCGTCATGACGAACGAGGAAATTCGCACCATCTTCTTCGCGGAGTGCGAGGAAGCCCTGGCGTCTGCCGAACGGGCACTGACCGTTTGCCAGTCTTCGCCGGACAACATGGACGCGGTGAACGACGTGTTCCGATCGGTCCACTCGATCAAGGGTGGGGCCGGCGCCTTCGGTTATACTGCGCTGCAGGTCTATACCCACGGTTTCGAGACGCTGCTTTCGGACGTTCGCGATGGCATTCTGCCGATGAGCGAGGACCTGCTGTCGCTGCTGCTGCGCGCGCTCGACCTGCTGGGCGATCACGTTGGCCGGGCCCTGAACGGCGAACCCGCACCCGATGATGCCGCGATGATTGCACAGCTCGCAGCTGCACAGGCAGGCAATGCCGCGCCAGCCGAAGCTGCCGCTGCCCCTGCTCCGGTCGAAGCCGCACCGGTCGAAGTTGCACCTGTCGAGGCCAGCCTGCCCGAAGCGGCGGCTCCACCGCCTGCGGAAGCCGACAGTTTCGACGATCTCGCATTCGATCTGGACGCGATGCTGAACGACATTGCGACCGACATCGCCCCGGCAAAGCCGGCCTGGCGCATCGGCGTCACGCCCCAGCCGGCGGCCATGCTGAACGGCGGCGAACCTTTGCTGCTGCTGCGCGAACTGCGCGCGCTGGGCGACGGCACCGTGCGCCTGGACACCAGCGGCCTGCCCGATCTCGACAGCTTTGATCCGCAAGCGGCCTATCTCAGCTGGGAGGTCACGCTTCCCGGCGAGGTGGAACGCGATGCCATCGAGGACGTGTTCGGCTTTTCGGGTGACGATCTGTTCGTCAACATCGATAGCGGAGCAGCCGCTGCAGCGGCTCCGAGCGCGCCCGAAGACCTGCCTGTCGCCGAAGCTGCTTCTGCGGCCATTCCGGAACCGGTGGCAGTTGCCGCCCCCGAGCCTGCCCCCGTCGCAGCTGCGCCCGTTGCTGCACCGCCTGTCGCGGCTGCACCCGCGCCTGCCGCTCAGCCCGTCGTGCCCGCTGCGGCAGAGGCAGAGCCCGCAAAGCCGGTGCTGGTTTCGACCCAATCCACGCCCGCTGCGCCAGCAGCGGCTGCGCCCGCCGCTCCTGCCGCGCCGGTTTCCCAGTCGGTCCGCATCGACCTGCGCAAGCTCGATCAGCTGATCGATACCGTGGGCGAAATGATGATTGCACAGGCGATGCTGGGTCAGCATCTGGCCATGCACCACCTGCGCAACAGCAGCGAGCTGGCGATGCTCGAATCGCTGACCCGCGATGTGCAGGAACGCGCGATGGCGATCCGCGCCCAGCCGATCAGCACCGTGTTCAGCCGCATCCCTCGCCTGCTGCGCGATCTGCAGTCGAGCACTGGCAAGAACATTCGCCTCGAGGTTTCGGGCGAATCGACCGAAATCGACAAGACGATCATCGAACGCCTCGGCGATCCGCTCACCCACCTGATCCGCAACGCTGCCGACCATGGTATTGAGGATGCCGAAACGCGCATCGCCGCGGGCAAGGACCCCGAAGGCACGCTGCGCATTTCCGCCGAGCAGCGTTCGGGCCGCATCCTCATCCGCATCGACGACGATGGTCGCGGCATCGATCAGGCCAAGGTTCTGAAGAAGGCCGTCGAAAAGGGCCTGGTCGCGCCGGACGCCAACCTGTCGCCCGACGAGATCAACAACCTGATCTTCGCCCCCGGCTTCTCGACCGCAGAAACGGTATCGAGCATTTCGGGCCGCGGGGTCGGCATGGACGTGGTCCGCCAGAACGTGAAGGATCTGGGCGGTCGCATCACCGTCAAGACCGAACCGGGCGCCGGCACCAGCTTCATTCTGACGCTGCCGCTGACGCTTGCCATCGCCGATGGCATGACCGTGACAGTGGGGTCGCAGACTCTGGTCCTGCCGCTGTCGCATATCGTCGAAAACCTGCGTCCCGGCCCGTCGGACATCCAGCGGCTGGGCAATGGCCGCCTTATGCTCAAGGCCCGCGACCGGTTCATTCCGGTCGTCGACATCGGCCGTGCGCTGGGCCTCGACGGACAGGTCAGCGATCCGACCCAGGCGGTGCTGATCATCGTCGATACCGAGCTTGCAGGGCAAGCCGCGCTGCTGGTGGATTCGATCGTCGACCAGCGCCAGATCGTGATCAAGAGCCTCAACGCCAACTACCGCTCGGTCGAGTGCGTGGCCGGCGCGACGATCCTGGGTGATGGCCGCGTCGCGCTGATCGTCGATATCGATGGACTCGTTTCCGCCGAGGCGGGAACCCAGAGCTACCGGGAAGTTGCGTGAACGCCCAGTCGCTCTCTTTTGAAACGCTGCCCGGCATCAGCCGTGCGGTCTACTCGCCCGAGGATTTTGCCACGGTGCAGCGGATCGCGCATGAGACCGCCGGAATCGTGCTGGTGCCGGCCAAGTCGATGCTCGTCTATTCGCGCCTCGCCCCGCTGGTGCGTGAATCGCGCTTCACCACCTTTGCCGATTATCTGTCGGGGCTGAAGGGCAACGAGGAAGAACTGCGCCGGGTGATCTGCGCGCTGACCACCAACCACACCTATTTCTTCCGCGAGGAGCATCATTTCGACCATCTGGGCGAAACCGTTGCGCCGGTTCTCATCAACAAGGCCCGCCATGGCCACCCGGTGCGGATCTGGTCGGCTGGCTGTTCGAGCGGCGAGGAAACCTGGTCGATCGTCACCACCTTGCTGGGTGAAGATTCGCGCATGGCGGGAACGCTGGCCGAGACCGATCTGCGCATCCTGGCGACCGATCTGGACGACAACGTGCTGAATGCCGCACGTGCAGCGACCTATCCCACCGACGGCATCTCCGCGATGCCGCAGGAGCTGCGGCGGCTGTGGACCCAGACCCAGGGGGCCACCACGACGATCAATCCGCAGGTGCGCAATCTGGTGAGCTTCAACCGGCTCAACCTGTTGCATGCCTGGCCGATGAAGCGGCAGTTTGATGTGATCTTCTGCCGTAACGTCATGATTTACTTCGACCAGCCAACAAAGGAACGGCTGGTGTCGCGCTTTGCCGAGCATCTGCTGCCCGGCGGGCATCTCTATATTGGTCATAGCGAACGCGTAGTTGGCCCTGCGGCGGCCAGCCTTACGCAAATCGGTAAGACTATCTACGTTAAGGAGGGCGCATGACTATTCGTGTCCTGATCGTCGATGATTCGCCCACTATGCGTGCACTGCTTGCCGAGGCTCTTCGCCCGGAAGCGGACATTCAGGTCGTGGGTACGGCGGTCGATGCGCGCGAGGCGCGTACCAAGATCAAGGAACTCAACCCCGACGTTGTCACGCTCGACATCGAGATGCCCGGGATGAGCGGCCTCGAGTTTCTCGAAAAGCTGATGACCCTGCGCCCGACGCCGGTGGTGATCGTCTCCGGCCTGGCTGAAAGCGGCTCGGCGATGACCGTCCGCGCGCTCGAGATCGGTGCGGTCGAATGCTATGCCAAGCCCAGCGGCGCGGCGGGCAACCTGCTGGCGTCCGACCAGGGACGCCTCGCCGAGATGATCCGCAACGCGGCGCAGGCCAGAGTGCAGGCGCACGAACGTTCGCGTTCGGCCCCGGCTCCGCGCCAGACGATGGGCTCGGCCCGCACCCGCTTGATCGCCATCGGCGCATCGACCGGCGGTGTGGAGGCGCTCCACGTCCTGCTCAGCCAGTTCCCGGCCGATTGTCCGCCGACGATGATCGTCCAGCACATCAACGGCGCCTTTGCCGAAGCGGTCGCCCGGCGGCTCGACACCGTCTGCGCGCCCAAGGTGATTATCGCCGAACCCGACCTGCCGGTCAAAGCCGGCCATGTCTATATCGCCCCGGGTACCGAGCGGCACCTGGAAGTGCGCGGCAATTCCAACAATGGCATCTATGTCCGCGCCCGGCCCGGCCCGAAGGTCAGCGGCCATCGCCCCAGCGTCGACATGCTGTTCCATTCGGTCGCAGAGAATCTGGGGCGCGATGCCATCGGCATCCAGCTGACCGGCATGGGCAGCGATGGCGCACAAGGTCTGCTGGCCATGGCCGAGTCCGGCGCGCTGACCATCGCCCAGGATGAATCGACATCGGTGGTGTTCGGCATGCCCGGCGCAGCCATCGCTCTGGGTGCGGCCAGCATGGTCGCGCCGATCCATCGCATTGCTCAGCATGCCTTTGCAGGAAACGCGCTATGCTGATGGAAACCATCGACTTTTCCAAGCACAAGCGGGTGCGCCTGATGGTCATGCAGGGCCAGGCCCGCGTGAGCGGTGATCCGCGGCTTGAACTGACCACGGTGCTGGGAAGCTGCATTGCATGCTGCCTGTTCGATTCATCGAACAACGTCGGCGGCATGAATCACTTTCTGCTCGCCAGCCCCGGCAACGATGCCGGGCTCGACGAGCATTATGGCGTTTACCTGATGGAAGTGCTGATCAACGAGATGCTGGCCTATGGCGCAGACCGCCGGATGCTGCGTGCGCATCTGTATGGCGGTGCCAACATGTCGAGCGGGATGAGCTGGATCGGGACGGCCAATGCCGAATTCGCCCACTCCTTCCTGAAGGCAGAAGGCATTCCCCTGGTCAGCCAGTCTCTTGGCGGACCGTCGGCTCGGCGCGTCGATTTCCGCCCGTACCCAGGCATGGCGCGATGCAAGATTGTCGACAATGCCATGGCGCCAAAAGACCTGCCCACACCAAAAGCCCGTGAAGATCACGGCGATATTGAGCTGTTCTGAGAAGAGGATCGATGAGATGACTTTCGCTTCGGAAAAGACCCGCATTCTGACGGTGGATGACAGCCCCAGCATGCGCGCCCTGTTGATGCACGCCCTGACTGCCGAAGGCTTCCATGTTGACCAGGCCGATGACGGCGTGTCGGCGCTGGATTGGCTGAAGGAAAACGAGTGCGACGTGGTGATCACCGACATCAACATGCCGCGCATGGATGGCTTTGGCCTGATCGAAAACCTGCGTCGCGACGCGATCCATGATGGTCGCCCGATCCTGGTGCTGACCACCGAGGCATCGGAAGAGAAAAAGGCTCAGGCCCGCATGGCCGGCGCGACCGGATGGATCGTCAAGCCGTTTGACGCTGCCAAGCTGGCTGCGGCGGTCCGCCGCGTCACACACTGAAACTACGCTACCGCATTCTTGGGGAAGACACATGAACCGTCAGCTTATTACGTTTGAAGTCGAAGGCCAGACCTTCGGTATCGACATCATGGGCATCCGTGAAATCCGTGCCTGGTCGCCAACGACCCGCCTGCCGCGCGTGCCGGATTTCGTGGCGGGTGTTGTCAACCTGCGCGGCATCGTGCTGCCGGTGATCGATCTGGCTGCGCGCCTGGGATGGAACAAGTCCAAGCCCGGCGAGCGTCATGTCATCATCGTCACCGAAGTGAACGGGCAGCTCAAGGGCATGATCGTCGATGCCGTGCGCGATATCGTGACCTTCGATCAGGCCGCCCTGCAACCGCCGCCGACCACGGGCGACGAAGTGCTGCCGTTCCTCGAAGGCCTCGCGTCTCTCGATGATCGGATGGTCATGGTCTTGGATCTTGCCGCCTTGACGCATGAACTGGAATATCGCGACGCTGCTTGACGGCAAAATACATCACAATTTCAATTGAAGGGTTGTTACCATGACTACTGCCCGTGTCCTGATCGTCGATGACTCGATCACCATGCGCGCACTTTTCTCCAGCGCGTTGGAAAAAGACAAGAACATCCAGGTGCTGGGCGCAGCGCGGGATGTCATCGAGGCACGTGAGATGATGGCCGAACTGCGGCCAAATGTGCTGACCCTCGATGTCGAAATGCCCGGAATGAACGGCATCGACTTCCTGGCCGAGCTGATGGCCGAACGGCCGATCCCCGTGGTCATGCTGTCGACATTGACCCAGAAGGGTGCCGACGTCTCGCTGCGCGCAATCGAACTCGGCGCAGTCGACTGCTTCCCCAAGCCGCAAAAGGCGACGGCAGAGGAATTTGCCAAGATTTCGGGCAAGCTGTGCAAGACGGTGCTCACCGCCGCGCGCACCAACCTGGATGCCCGCCGCAAGTCCAAGGATGCGGTGGATATCAGCGCATCGTACAACTACCGCTGGAACGGCCAGGTGCTGGCCATCGCCGGCGGTATGGGCGCGATCGACCCGGCCACCATGGCGGTCACCAGTCTGCCGACCAACTGCCCGCCGACGATCCTTTCGCTCGCCATCGACGAGGCAATTTCGACTTCGCTGGTCGGCAACCTGAACCGCGATTGCCGCGCGAAGATCAAGATCGCCGAAGACGGCGCCTTGCTGGAACCCGGCGTCGTCCATGTCGCCATCGACCCGTTCTACCATGTAGTGGTCGACAGCTGGCCCAATGGCCGCATCCGCCTGGTCGGCCGCGATCCGGTGAACGGCGCGCGTCCTTCGGCCGATCTGCTGCTGGCGTCGCTCGCCAAGACCGTGGGCGCAAAGGGCATCGGCCTGCTGCTCTCGGGCGGTGGTGAAGATGGCGCTGCCGGCATGGCGGCCCTTCGCGCCGCTGAAGGCAAGTGCCTGCTGCAGTCACCCGAAACCGCCATCATCCCCGAAATGATCGGTGCGGCCATCGCCAAGGGCATCATGAGCTTCGTCCAGCCCAATGCTTTCGGCAATGCCCTGTGCCCCGTGGACGAGGCGACACAGAATGCTGCATGACCGCATGGCCCTTCGCGTCATTGCGGACCTATTGCGCTCGACAGGCGGTCTGACCGAGCGCGTAGGTTCTGCACTGTGCGCAGATGCCGAGGTGATGAACCGCAACATCACGCTGCTGCAGGATATCGACCTGCTGTCGCAGCGGCAGATCGCGCTGGCCGAGATCCTCGATTCGGATGATCTGGCGCATTCGCTCGCGACGTGCCGGCTGGAATGGATCGCCAAGGCCTATCGCCCTGCCAACGACGCTTATGGTGCGCCGGACACGGACGAAGACGACATTCTGTTCAGCAACGCCTGACACACTCAAGACCGACCCAATGGCGTTGCCCCCCACGCCTATTTTGTCGGATAGCCCCGCCATCGCTTGATCGTGCGGATGGCAAAACTCGATCGCATCGAGCTCACCCCCGGCAGGCGGGAGAGACAATCGCGATGGATCCTGTCGAACTGCTCCAGATCGTGTGCCGCGATCCGCAGGATGTAGTCGGCGCTCCCCGCCATCAGATGGCATTCCAGAATATCGTCGAAATCCCCCACCGCCTGCTCGAAGCGGTCCATCGCCTCGCGGCTCTGGCTGTTGAGCGTGATCTCGACAAAGGACTGGAGCTTGAGGCCCAGCCGCTGCGGATCGAGCCGCGCCGAAAACCCCATGATCAGCCCCGCCGCCTCGAGCGACTTGATCCGGCGCTGGCAGCCCGATGTCGACGTGCCCACCTCTTCGGCAAGGTCCGCCAGCGATCGCGATGAGTCGATTTGCAACGCGCTCAAAAGGAGGCGATCAATCCTGTCCAAGAATTTCCCAATCCAAACGAGTTCTGTGGGAAAATTTATCACTTTGCCTCGGCATGTCCATCATCTTTGGTAAGTTTGCCTAGCGGATGTGAGATATCATCAGCCCTAATAACATTTAGGAGGCTTCGATGCGTGTTGGCACTGTCAAGGAAATCAAGAACCACGAATACCGGGTCGGATTGACGCCGGAGAGCGCGCGCGAACTGGTCGCGCACGGCCATGAAGTCTGGGTCGAAGCCGGGGCCGGCAACGGCATCGGCGCATCCGATGAGGATTATCGGGCAGCAGGCGCCACCATCAAGGCGGCCGCAGCAGAGATCTTTGCCGAATGCGAAATGGTGGTGAAGGTCAAGGAACCCCAGGCCGTGGAGCGTGCGCAGCTGCGCAAGGGCCAGATCCTCTACACCTATCTGCATCTGGCTCCGGACCCCGAACAAACTGCTGATCTCGTGAAATCGGGCGTGACCGCGATCGCCTATGAAACCGTCACCGGCGCGGACAACTCGCTGCCGCTGCTCAAGCCGATGAGCCAGGTGGCCGGGCGGATGTCGATCCAGGCGGGTGCGACCGCGCTGGAAAAGGCCAATGGCGGACGCGGCGTACTGCTGGGCGGCGTGCCCGGCGTGCTGCCTGCCAAGGTCGTGGTCATCGGCGGCGGCGTGGTCGGCTTCAACGCCGCGCAGATGGCGGTGGGCCTGGGTGCCAATGTCACCATCCTTGATCGCGACAATCTGGTGCTCGAGCGCCTCGACAGCCATTTCGAAGGCCGCAGCCGCACGCTCTATTCGGGCAGCGCGGCGCTCGCCGCCGAGATCGCCGAGGCCGATCTGGTGATCGGCGCGGTGCTCGTCCCTGGCGCTGCCGCCCCCAAGCTGGTGACGCGCGAAATGCTCAAGACCATGAAGCCCGGCGCGGTGCTTGTCGATGTCGCGATCGACCAGGGCGGCTGCTTCGAAACCAGCAAGGCGACCACGCATGCCGACCCGACCTATGTCGTCGATGGTGTGGTGCATTATTGCGTCGCCAACATGCCCGGTGCCGTAGCGCGCACCAGCACCTATGCGCTCAACAACGTCACCCTGCCCCATGCCCTGCGGATCGCGGACTTGGGATGGAAGGGCGCGATGAAGGCCAATCCGCATCTCGCGGCAGGCCTCAATGTGCACGAAGGCCAGATCACCTATGAGGCCGTCGCGCGCGATCTAGGTTATGATTATGTCCCGGTCGCCTCGCTGCTGGACTGAACCCGCCGGGAGCACGCGTTCTCAAACGGACATCCCGTTCGGAAACGTGGCAACGGTTATGGCTCTTGCCTCGTGGCCCTTGTCCGATCGGGATGTGGGCCACGAGGGCAGGATGGAATGGCAAGGAAGCACAAGCCGCACGAGATCATCGGCGCCCTGCGCGACCTGAAGATCGGTCTGGTGCAGGACGGGCGATGCACGGATCCCGTCGGTGCATAGCCGCTAAGGGCCATGCAGAAGCGCGATCTGCGGTGCCTGGCTCGACCCCTTAAGGCTGGCGAAGGCTTGCGCCACCCATTTTTGAACAAGCCTGATCTGGGCAAGCGCGCGCAGGTCGCGATGGACGATCAGCCAAGGCTGGCGGCCTGACAAGCCCGGGGGTGGCGGAATTTCGATCAATGTGCCGGCACGCAGCGCGAACGGCACCGGCAGCAGCGCGATACCCGCGCCTGCCTGCGCCGCGGTGAGCAGCCCGCGCGTACTGCCGGTGCGCATCGCCACCGCTGCGCCCAGACCGTGGCGCGTGACCCAGTCAAGCTCGGGAAGACGGCCGTAGCTGTCGTCGTAGATGAGCAGCCGCTCAGCCTTGAGGTCGATGGCCGCAGGCTCCCGATCGGCCATGTAATCGGCGGACGCGAACAGCCCGAGCGGGATGTCGGCCAGCCTTCGCGCGTACAGGCTCGCGCCTTCGGGCCGGACCATGCGGATGGCAAGATCGGCATCGCGCCCGGCAAGGCTCACCACATCGGCCTGCGATTGGAGATGGACGGGAAAGTCCGCGCCCATCGCCCACAGCCGGTCCAGCGCCGGGGCAAGCACGTCGGAGATCACGAACTCGGTCGCCGAGATGCGCACCGGCACCGACTTGACCCCCTGCCTGAGACTTTCCGCCACCCGCTCGACGCGGCGCATCTGCTCGGCGATCGGCGAGGCAGCCTCGGCGACGGCCAGGCCTGCGCGGGTGAGACGCACGCCGTCGGTCCGTCGATCGACCAGTTGCAGCCCGAGCGCCGCCTCCAGAGTCTCGATCCGCCGCGACACGGTGGAAACCGCCACCCCGCGTGCCTTGGCCGCGGCGCTCAGCGTGCCTGCATCGCGGATCGCAATCAGATCGCCGAGATCCTGCGGATCGATAGCCAAATGCCCGTTCCTTGCGCAAACAGAAAACTGATTTGCCATATCGCAAGATGCCGTCTGGCTGGCAATGGCCTAACCCTCACCCATTCACAAGATGGAGGCGAGAATGGTGCGACCGGCGCAGACGTTTGGCAGCACACGGACAGCCGGTTTCTGGCTGGCGGCAGCCATCGCCGCTTTGCAGGGGGTGACCCCGCTGCCCGCCGCATTCGATCCGCAGGGCGTCGCGCGCGACCTGGATCTGCCCACAGGCCGGCTTGGCGCCATCGGCTGGGCGCAGGCGGCGGCATGAAGGGCCTCCTCACCCGCCTCGGCGCGCGGATCGATACGCGAGGCGGCACGGCGAAAATGGCGCGGTTCCGAACCGGCTGGCCCGCAACGGCCACGCCGCAGGTCAGGTTCCACCGCAGCGCCAAGGTGCAATACCGCTATCTAGAGGCAGGCAGCGGGCCGACGATCGTCTTCACCTGCGACCCGCCGATGACGATCGAGGTCTACGGGCCATTGGTTGAGGCCTTTGCGACCCGCTTCCGCGTGATCGTGGTCGAACTGCCCGCTATGGGCTTCTCGGCCGCAACGCCGAACTATGCCTTCGGCTTTCGCGAAACCAACGACGATCTCGCCGCCTTCCTCCGCGCGGTGGCGGGCGAACGAAGCATTTTCGCCTTCTCCTGCGCCGCCAGCCTCGCCGCGCTGGATATCGCCGCGCGGATGCCAGAGCTTGCCACCTACCTCGCCTTGATGCAGGCAGGTGGCACCGAGACCTTCGCGATCTGGAAGGCGGGGCGCGATCCCAAGGGCATTCTCGCCCGGCCCATCGTGGGCCAGCTCGCCATGGCCCGCATGGCGCCCCGGCGCATGCCGCAATGGTATGGCCTGTCGGTCGGTCGCAAGGAGCATATCCCGCATTTCTGCGCCTGTGCCGAGCGCGCTTTTGAGCACGGCGCCATGTGGTCGCTGGCGAGCGCCTACCAGATCTACATGCGCCAGCAGGACGAATTGCCCCGGCCGCCGCAGCCGATCCTCTCGATCTGGGGTGCGGCCGACCGCTCGCATCCTGCAGGCAACGCCCATTCGCTGGCGCGGCTCTACGCAGGCGTCAGCACCGTGACCTTCGACGACCTTGGTCATACCCCGGAACTCGAAGCCCCCAACCGGGTGATCACGGCGATTTGCGAATTCCTGGAGCCTGCATGAAGCCCGGCGACCAACCCATCCCGCCCGGCTTTCAGCCGCATTTCCGCAAGAGCCCGGTGACCGATCCTTGGGAGCCGCTGTATGTTCGGCGGGATGGCGCCACGCTCAGTCTGGGCTTGAGGATTGCCCAGCCGCATTGCAATGCGCGCGGCCTGCTGCACGGCGGGGTCATTTCAGCGCTCGCCGACAATGCGATGGGCCTGTGCTGCGTGATCCGCAACGAGCGGTCTTCCGCGCTGACCGTCAGCCTGGCAGTCGATTTTCTCTCGGCCGCGCGGGCAGGCCAGTGGCTCGAGGTTCGGGCGATCCCTGCCAGGCTGGGACAGACTCTGGCTTTCGCCGATGCGCGGATCAAAGCCGATGGGGTGATGATCGCCAAGGCTGCAGCGACCTTCCGTATTTTCGAAAAGGCGGACTGAGGCTGGACCGGGCGGACTGACCGAGTTTGTCAGCAGACAGCCAAAATCCGCACCGGACCTGTCCAAGTCCGACTTCGCAGCATCAATGCAATTGACGGAACGCTGGGCCCATTCGCGAGGCTCTCAGCGAATGGGAAAATGGTGCCCAGAAGAGGACTCGAACCTCCACGCCCTTGCGAGCGCCAGCACCTGAAGCTGGTGCGTCTACCAATTCCGCCATCTGGGCACGGGGTAGGAGCGGGCCACTAGCCTGCCTGCTAGCATGCGTCAACAGCCTCTTGCATCAATCCTCAAAGAATTTGTGGCGGCAGGGCTTTTGCGGGGGCGAAAGGGCAACTGCGGCGTTGCGCGGCGCGTTTGGCTGATGCAAAGGCGTGGAGCGAGACGCATTGCGTCGGCGCGCGAGCCTGACCTGGCGGCGCGGCGCGGACGCGGCAACATCACGGGACGGATAGCATGCGCGACAGTTTGATCACGATTTTTGGTGGCGGCGGATTTCTGGGTCTGCACATCACGCAGCAGCTGACGGCAGCGGGCGCGCGGGTGCGGATCGCACAGCGCAACATCCGCAACGCTCAGGACGTGAAGCCTCTGGGCAATCTGGGCCAGACCCAGCTGATCGCAGCCGACATCCTGAAGCCCGAATCCGTGGCGCGCGCGGTGCATGGCGCCGATGCGGTGATCAATCTGGTCGGCATCCTCAAGGGCGATTTCGACGCATTCCACCATCTCGGCGCGGCGAATGTCGCACAGGCCGCCGCCGCAGCCGGCGTCGAGGCACTGGTGCATGTGTCGGCAATCGGAGCCGACCTGCAATCGAAGAGCGGCTATGGGCGCAGCAAGGCCGAAGGCGAAGCCGCGGTGCGCGCCGCCTTCCCCCAGGCGACCATCCTGCGCCCCTCGATCGTGTTCGGGCGCGAGGACCAGTTCATCAACCGTTTCGCGGGCCTCATCGCCGCGTTGCCGATCGTGCCGATCATCGGCGGCAAGGCCAGGTTCCAGCCGGTCTATGTCGAAGATGTCGCCGATGCCGTGACTAAGAGCCTCGCCGATCCCGCGCGGTTCGGTGGTAGGACGTTCGAACTGGGCGGCCCGGAAACAGTCAGCATGGCCGATCTCAACAAGCGCATCGCGCGCGAGATCGGCGTTGATGCGACCTTTATCGACATGCCCGATTCGCTCTCTGGCCTGATGGCGGGCATGACCGGCTGGCTGCCCGGCGCACCGATCACCAGCGACCAATGGGCGATGCTGCAAACCGACAATGTCGTGGCAGACGGGGCTGATGGCTTCGCTGCATTCGGCATCACCCCCACGCCGATGGCCGCCGTGATCGGCGACTATCTGGTGCGCTTCCGCAAGCACGGCCGCTTCGGCGTCCGCGGCAAGGGCAAGATCGACTGATCCCGCTCAGGCGGGCAGCTGCGTCCGCCACTGCTCCATCGACGCGCTGAGCTGCCGTTCGGCGAGAATGCGCGCGGTGTCGCGGTCCAGCCCCAATGCGCCCGCCAGCTGCGCGCCCATCAGCGCGTCGCCCAGCGCCATTGTGCACAAGGTCAGCGTATCTTCATGCAGCGAGCGGCCTTCGGGCACGTGTTCGGCCAGCTGGTCGACAAGCTGATGGATCGCCTCGACGATGGGGTCGAGCGCGTCTTCGTTGCCCGACAGCAGCATCCAGCAGGCCAGCGCCCCTGCCCCTTCGCGGTCGAAGGCGTCGAATGCCATGTCGACGATGTCGCGCGGCGTACCATCGCCATTGCGCAGGCGGATGACTGCCGCGCCGATCATCTGGCAGATCGATTGCGCCAGATATTCCGCCAGTGCCTTCTGCAAACCCGATGCGGATCCGAAATGGTGGAGCAGATTCGCGTGCGTCCGCCCGATTCGCCCGCTCACGGCTTTCAACGTGACCGCCTGCGGTCCGGTTTCGATCAACAATTCTCGCGCGGCCGTCAGCGCAGCGGTGCGGCTTTGCTCGGGACTCAGCCGTCTTTTGGCTATTGACATCTATGTAAGTAACCTTATTGTCATCAGTGTAAGCAACAACTCAGCATTATGGACCCTGCCATGAACGCTCCGCAATCCTTTTCCAACTCCGAAACGCCCGCCCCGCGCAGGCGTGAGCATACGCCGGCCGATCTTGAACTGGTCATCCGCGATCGCCGCTTCGGTCGCGACAGCAAGATGCGCCGCTGGTGGATGGGCGGCGATCCGATCGGCACCGCGTTCTACAACGCACTGTCGGTCACCTTCCCCAAGGGCGAAGCGTTCTTTGTCGAGAGCGTCAAGGCGTTCCGCGAAGGCACGCCCGAGCGTCTGGCGAACGAGATCCGCGCGTTCGTGAAGCAGGAAATCAACCACACCCGCGAACATGTTGCGTTCAACCGCCGCGTGGTCGAAGCGGGTTACGATGTGCGCATGCTGGAAGAGCATGTCGATCAGGCGCTGGCACTGACCAAGGGCCGCCCGCAGATTGCCAACCTCGCCTCGACGATGGCGCTCGAGCATTTCACCGCGATCCTCGCGCAGCAGCTGCTCGCCAATCCGAAGCATCTGAACACCGCCGATGCCGAATCGCGCGATCTGTGGCGCTGGCACGCGATGGAAGAGATCGAGCACAAGGGCGTCGCCTTCGACACCTGGAACCATGCTACCAAGGACTGGAGCCGCTGGCAGCGCTGGAAGGTCAAGTCGCTGGTGATGCTGGTCGTCACCAAGAACTTCCTGCACCATCGCGCGATCGGCATGCTCGAACTGCTGCGGCAGGACGGCTTCACCGGACCCAAGGTCTGGGCACAGCTGTTCTGGTACGCCTTCGGCAACCCCGGCATGGCGCGCAAGATCATCCTGCCCTGGATGAGCTATTTCCTGCCTGGCTTCCACCCGTGGAAGCACGACGACCGCCATCTGATCCAGCTCGCAGAAAGCGATTATCGCGACGCGGTGATGGCCAAGGTCGAACCTGCGCTGGTTCCGGCGGAGTAACGCTCCTTACCCAATTCCGTTTGTCCCGAGCGTGTCGAGGGACGTGATCGGGAACGGTCGCGTGTGCGCCCCTCGACACGCTCGGGGCAAACGGGGGGAGGCGCTATGCGCAGACCCTACACCATCGGCTTGCGCGCGCGCAGCGCCTGCGCCAGCGTGCCTTCGTCGAGATAATCGAGCTCGCCGCCCATCGGCAGGCCCTGGGCGAGCTGGGTGAGCCGCACCGGATAGCCTTCGAGCCGCTCAGCGAGATAATGCGCGGTGGTCTGACCCTCCAGCGTCGCGTTCATCGCCAGCACGACCTCGTCGATACCGCCCGCCGCGACACGCGCGACCAGCGAGGCAACGCCCAGATCCTCCGGGCCGATGCCATCAAGCGCGGACAACCGCCCGCCCAGCACATGATAGCGCCCGACAAACAGCCGCGATCGGTCAAGCGCCCACAGGTCCGACACCTCCTCGACCACGCACAGGCTGCGCGGGTCGCGGCGCGGATCGGTGCAGATGCCGCACGGGTTTTGGGTGTCGACATTGCCGCACAATTCGCAGGTCGAAAGGTTGGCGCGCACCCGCTCCATCGCGTCGACCAGGGGCGTGAACGCGGTCTCGCGCTTCTTGAGCAGATACAACACCGCGCGGCGCGCCGAACGCGGCCCCAGGCCCGGCAAACGGGCGAGCGCGGTGGCCAGGTCCTCAATCTCTTGCGATGCCATGCCGCGATCATTAGGGACGCTCGGCATCCCCTGCAAAAGAAAAGTCAAAGCCCGCCATGCGCATCGCCTTTATGGGAACTCCCGATTTCGCCGTGCCGACGCTGCAGGCTTTGGTCGATGCGGGGCACGAGATCGCTGCGGTCTACAGCCAGCCGCCGCGCCCCGCGCATCGCGGCAAAAAGCTGACCCCCTCCCCCGTCCACCAGCTGGCTGAATCGCTGGGGCTGGAAGTGCGCACGCCGGTGTCGCTGAAAGGGGATGACGACAAGGCCGCGTTTGCCGCGCTGAACCTCGATGCGTGCGTGGTCGCGGCTTACGGCCTGATCCTGCCGCGCGCGGTGCTCGATGCCCCGTGCCACGGCTGCCTCAACGTCCACGGATCGCTGCTGCCCCGCTGGCGCGGCGCGGCGCCGGTGCAACGCGCGATCCTCGCGGGTGATGCCATGACGGGCGTGACGATCATGCAGATGGAGGCCGGGCTCGACACCGGACCGATGCTGCTCAAGGGCGAAACCCCGGTGGAGGGCAAGACGGCAGGCGAGCTGACCACGGAAATTGCCGAATTGGGCGCGCGGCTGATGGTGCAGGTGCTGAGCGATCTCGCTGCCTATCCGCCGGTGATGCAACCGGACGAGGGCGTGACCTATGCGGCCAAGATCGACAAGGCAGAGGCGCGGCTCGACTTTACGCTGGGCGCAGATGAGGTCGAACGACAGGTGCGCGCGTTCAACCCGATGCCCGGCGCTTTCTTCGAGCTGAATGGCGAGCGGTTGCGCGTGCATGCAGCGGATGTTGAGGCGGGGAACGGCGAACCCGGCACCATCCTCAACGACCGCCTGACCATAGCGTGCGCACAAGGTGCGATGCGCCCGCGGATCATCCAGCGCGCAGGCCGCCCGGCGATGCCTCTGGACGACTTCCTCCGCGGTTTTACTGTCGCTCCAGGCACCATGATCGCATGACTCGCTTCGCGCTGACGCTGGAGTTCGACGGCGGCCCGTTCATGGGCCTGCAGCGCCAGTCGCATGGCCCCAGCATCCAGCAGCATGTCGAGGAAGCAGCAACGGCGATCACCGGCGAGGCGGTGATATTGCATGCTGCCGGGCGCACCGATGCGGGCGTGCACGCACTGGCGATGCGCGCGCATATCGATATTCAAAAGGCCATCGACCCCTTCCGGCTGATGGAGGCGCTGAACGCCAAGCTGCGGCCCCAGCCGATCGCGGTGCTCGCCTGCGCAATCGTGCCCGACGACTGGCACGCGCGCTTTTCGTGCACCGGGCGATCGTACATCTACCGCATCACCAACCGCCGCGCGCCGCTGACGCTCGAGCGCGGCAAGGCGTGGCAGGTCTCTGCCCCGCTCGATGCCGATGCGATGCATGCCGCCGCGCAGCATCTGGTCGGACATCATGATTTCACCACCTTCCGCTCGGTCCACTGCCAGGCGGCCAGCCCGGTCAAGACGCTCGACCGGCTCGACGTGGTGCGCGATGGCGAGGAGATCGATATCCACGCCGCTGCGCGTTCGTTCCTGCACCATCAGGTGCGATCGATGGTGGGGTGTCTGGTGCTGGTCGGGCGCGGCAAGTGGTCGGGCGACGATCTGAAGGCCGCACTCGACGCGCGCGATCGCGCGGCCCTGGGCTTCAACGCGCCGCCCGATGGATTGTATTTCGCCGGGGCGACCTACGAGTAAGCGGCGCTAGAGCGCGCGCGGCAACCTGAGCCGCACCAGCAGCCCGCCCAGATCCTCGCTCTCGTCCAGTTCGACCAGCCCGCCGTAAATCTCGGCGACATCGCGCACGATGGCAAGGCCCAGCCCCGTGCCAGGCTTGCCGGTATCGAGCCGCGCACCGCGATCGAAGATGCGCACCCGCTCCGCCTCGGGAATGCCGGTGCCATCGTCCTCGATCCAGATATCGACCAGCTTGGGGTCGGCGGCATCCTTGGGATCAACGGTGACGAACACGCTGCCGCCGCCATATTTGCCGGCATTCTCGACCAGATTGCCCAGCATTTCTTCCAGATCCTGCCGCTCGATCGCGACCGAGGCGGTCTTGCTGCCATCCAGGTCGCAGCGGACATGCGGATAGAGCCGCACCACCGCCCGCTCGACCGCCTGCGCGCTTTCCCAGACGTTCGCGCGGGCCAGCGCCTGGCCTCGCCGGCCGACGGCACGGGCGCGGGCGAGGTGATGATCGACCTGGCGGCGCATCACCGCCGCCTCGCGGATGACCGTATCGGCCAGATCATCGGCGCGCGCGGTGGCGCTGTTCATCACCACGGTGAGCGGGGTCTTCAGCGCATGCGCCAGGTTGCCCGCGTGCCGCCGCGCCTCTTCGGCCTGCTTTTCGTTATGCTCGAGCAGCGCGTTCAGCTCCTCGACCATCGGCATCACCTCGATCGGCATCGGATCGCGCACCCGGTCCATCCGGCCGGTGCGCATCGCCTGGATCGCCTCGCGCACCTTGCGCAGCGGCCACAGACCATAAAGCGTCTGCAGCCCCGCCAGGATGATCAGCCCCAGCGCCAGCAATGCAAAGCTGTAGCCCAAAGTCTGGCGCAGCTGGCGGATCTGCAGGTCCATCGCATCGCGCGACTGCGCGACCATGAAGCGCCAGCGGACCTTGGAGCCGGGCAGATAGATCGACTGTTCGATGATGCGCAGCTCGTCGTCCGAAAACTGGTCGCTGTTATAGACATGCGGCTGCGCGTCGCTGTGCGCGGTCTCGATCCTGAGCGCGCGGTCCCAGAGCGAGCGCGAGGTGAAATCCGAATGCCCGTCGCCGCTGATCTGCCAGTACAGCCCACTGTTGGGTTCCAGAAAGCGCTGGTCGCCAAGCGGGCGGTTGAAGAACACCTCGCCATCGGGCCCGATCTCGGCCGAAGAGATCATCGCGGTCAGCACATATTCGAGCTGGTCGTCGAAGCTGGTGGTGATGGTGTTGGTGAGGATGCGATCGAGCGCCAGTCCGCCGCCAAGCAGCAGCACGAAGATCCACGCTGCCGCGATGCCGATCATCCGGCGGCTGAGCGACCCGGTATTGGGCAGCGGCGCAGGCGGCGGCGTCACCGCCTCGCCATGTGCCTGCAGGGCGTCAGCTGCCGGCACGCTCGACAGGGTCTTCAAGGCTGTAGCCCAGGCCGCGGATCGTGGTGATCACATCGGGGCCCAGCTTCTTGCGGATGCGCGTCACAAACACCTCGATCGTATTGGAATCGCGGTCGAAATCCTGGTCGTAGATATGTTCGATCAGCTCAGTGCGGCTGATGACCTTGCCCTTGTGGTGGAGCAGGTATGACAGCAATTTGTATTCCTGCGCCGTGAGCTTCACCGGCTCACCGTTCAAGGACACCTTGCCCGAGCGCGTATCCAGCCGGACATCGCCTGCGGTGAGCTCGCTCGATGCGTTGCCCGAAGCGCGGCGGATCAGCGCGCGAAGACGGGCGATCAGCTCTTCGGTCTGGAAAGGCTTGGCGAGATAATCGTCTGCCCCGGCATCGAGCCCGGCGACCTTGTCGGACCAGCTGTCGCGCGCGGTCAGCACCAGCACCGGGAAGGTGCGCCCCTCCTTGCGCCACATGCCCAGCACGGTCAGCCCGTCGATCTCGGGCAGGCCGAGGTCGAGGATGACCGCATCATAATCCTCGGTCGAGCCCATGAAATGGCCGTCCTCGCCATCGACCGACAGATCGACGGCATAGCCGGTGCCCTCGAGCGTGGACTTGAGCTGTTTGCCAAGGGTGGGTTCATCCTCGACGATCAGAATACGCATGGGCAACTCCTGCGATACGGGGGCATGGGCTTCTGGGCAGTACGCCTAGGAAGCCGGAAAGGACCCCATATCGGGGAAAAGGGCGAGGGTTACAAGTTCGGGGGCTCAACGGGGGATGATGGCGGCAGTCTCAGCCTGCCTGGCGCAGGATGGCGCCGGTGCGGGCATCGACATCGACAAAGATCACCCTGCCGCTGTCGAGAAACTTCAGCCGGTAAACCTGTGATCCGGCGTCATATTCAGGACCAAGATACTGCATGCCGCGCATCTTGGGGAGAATGCGGCCTTCGATCTCGCGCAGGGACTTCACCTGCCCTGCCATGAACTGCTCGCGTGCCTCGCTCTGCTCGCCGCGTCGTTTGCCGTCGATCGCATCGGCCACAGGCGCGCTGGCGACCAGGGTGGCGGCCAGCGCCACGGCAGACAGAAAGGTGGAGAACGATGTCATGGCGTTATCAATATCCCCCGGTCATTGAATAGCGGCTGAATACCCCGCTAACGTCTTCGTCAGCCTTTGGCCAGTGGCTGGTCGGCGTCTGGCCAAAGGCTGATCGACAGAGTTACCGCGTCATCTGATAGGTCACATTGACGGTCACGCTGGTCCCCACCTGGCCGCCTTCGACCGGCGGTGCGGCAGCCGCCATGTCGCGTGACGCCATGACCTTCATTTCGGCACCGCCAAAGGGCGAGGCATTGTAGATAGCCTCGGACACGGCAAGAACCTGCACGCCGGTAAAGCCGACACGGCGCGCATAATCCATCGCCTGGGCCTCGGCGCGCTTCATCGCCTTGTCGCGGGCTTCGCGCTGGGCGGCGCTGTCATCATCGATGCTGAAGCTGGGACCCGACAGGTTGTTGGCGCCCTGCGACACGACAGAATCGAGGATCGCGCCCAGCTTGTCGATCTGGCGCACCTTGACCGACACGGTGTTGCTGACCTGATAGCCGATGAAGCGCGGCTGGCGGCCGTCGGTGCCGTATTCATAATCCATGGCGAGGTTGATGCCCGACGTCTGGATGTCCTCGCGCTTGATGCCCAAAGCGACGATCTGCTTGATCACCTTGTCCATGTCCGCCGAGTTCTGGCGCAGCGCGGCAGATGCGGTCGGGGCCTTGCTGGTGACGCCGGTGCTGAAGGTCGCCGTATCGGGCGCGCCGAGCACGGTTTCGGTCACGCTCAGCTCGACCACGGGCGCGCCGGCGCTGGGGGTCACCTCCACGGCCGCCATGGCAGGCGTGGCAGCGGCGGCCAGAATGGCGAGCGGCAGGGCGCGGGCGAAGATAGGGGTCATTCGTTGGTCTCCGGACTGGTTCATCGCGCGATGGCGAATGTCAGGGCTAATGCCGCTTAACGGGTGTCGCATCGCTGAACGAGGGTGTCAGACGCGCGACAGCCTTGTAAACATTTGGCTTATCCGGCCGCGCGGGCCTGATCGATATAGGCCTTGCGCAGCGCCATCGTCTCCATGCCCGGGCGGCCATCGCCCACGCTGAGCCCGTCAATCTCCACCACCGGCATCACGAACAACGACGCCGAGGTGACGAACGCCTCTGCCGCGCCCTGCGCCTCGGCGATGGTAAACGGCCGCTCTTCCACGGTGATGCCGCTGGCCCGCGCAATGTCGATCAGGCTGAGCCGCGTCACGCCGGGCAGGATGTGATGGCCAAGATCGCGTGTCACCAGATGGCCGTGTGGCGTTATGATGCACGCGTTCTGCGAGGTGCCTTCGGTGATCACATCGCCCTCGGCCAGCCAGACATCGTCGACCCCCGCCGACTTCGCCTCCATCTTCATCATGCTGGCATAGAGCAGTTGCACCGTCTTGATATCGCGCCGCCCCCAGCGCCGGTCGGACCGGGTGATGATCCGCATGCCGCGTTCTGCCATAGGATTGGCGATCAGCTTGCGCGCCTGGGTGAACGCGAACACCGTGGGCAGCGTGCCGGCAGCGGGGAACAGGAAATCGCGGTCGGCGGCGCCCCGACTGACCTGCAGATAGATCGTGCCTTCTTCGAGCGCGTTCCGCTCAATCAATGTCGCCAGAATGCCCGGCCAGTTGGCGGCGGCGACATCATAATTTATGGTCATTTCCGCCAATGACCGCTCCAGCCGCGCCATATGCGCCGCATAGTCGACGATCCGACCGCCCAGCACCGAAACCACCTCGTAGACCGCATCAGCAAACAGCAATCCGCGATCAAAGATCGAGACATGCGCCTCATCCTCCGCAACATATTGCCCGTTGAGATACACTGTACGCATGGCCGATCCCCAATTCTTGAATGCGTCAGGTCTTGCGACGAGCGCGGGCGGCGGGTCAAGCCGGTTGTCTCGGCACCGGTGCAGGGATTGCGCCGCGCAGCGCCCGCGCCTAAGTGCGCGAACATGTCTACACCCCCTGTCCTTTCGTACGAAGACCTTGGCCTGATCCAGGGCACCGGCTGGCTGTTCCGCGATATCAACCTGCATGTCGGCCCGCGCGACCGGCTGGCGCTGATCGGACGCAATGGCGCGGGCAAGACCACGATGCTGCGACTGATCGCAGGCGAGATCGAGGCCGATCGCGGACGGCGCACCATTCAGCCGGGCATCCGCTGCGTGATGCTGGCGCAGGACCCCGACTTCAAGGGCTTTGCAACGCTGAACGACTGGGCACTGGCAGGCGACGATGCCCCGCCCGCGCACGAGGTCGCCGCGATCGCCGACCAGATCGGCATCGACCTGTCGCGCGAAGCCGCCACCGCCAGCGGCGGCGAACGCAGGCGCGCCGCGATCTGCCGCGCGCTCGCCAGCGAACCCGATGTGCTGCTGCTCGACGAGCCGACCAACCATCTCGACCTCGCCGCGATCGACTGGCTGGAAAGCTGGCTCAGCCGCTTCAACGGCGCGTTCGTCGTCATCAGCCATGACCGCACGTTCCTGGAGCGGCTGACAAGGCAGACGCTGTGGCTCGACCGAGGCAACCTGCGCCGGCAGGAAATCGGCTTCGGCGGCTATGAGGCGTGGATGGAGCAGGTATATGCCGAAGAAGCGCGCGCCGCCGACAAGATGGATGCGAAGCTGAAGATCGAGGCACACTGGCTGGAGCGCGGAGTCACTGCACGGCGCAAGCGCAATCAGGGACGGCTCGCCAAGCTGTGGGAAATGCGCGCGCAACGCGCAGCCATGCTGGGGCCGCAAGGCACCGCCAAGCTCAAGGCCGTCAGCGATGACAGCAAGACGAAGTCGGTGATCGTCGCCGACCGCGTGTTCAAGACCTTTGGCGAGGGTGAGGCCGCGCGCACAATCATCAAGGACTTTTCGCTCCGCGTCCAGCGCGGCGACCGCATCGGCATCGTCGGCGCGAATGGCGCGGGCAAGACGACGCTGATCCGCCTGCTGACGGGCGAACTGGCGCCCGACAGCGGCACGATCACGCTCGCCAAGACACTGGATGGCGTGATCATCGACCAGCAGCGCAAATTGATGTCGCCTGAAAAGCGCGTGCGCGACGTGCTTGCCGAGGGCGGCGACTGGATCGATGTGCGCGGGGTCCGCAAGCATATCCAGGGCTATCTCAAGGACTTCCTGTTCGATCCTGGCCTGGTCGAGGCGCGCGTCGGGACACTCTCAGGCGGCGAGCGCTCGCGGCTGCTGCTGGCGCGCGAGTTCGCTCGCGCCTCCAACCTGCTGGTGCTCGACGAGCCGACCAACGATCTCGACCTCGAAACGCTTGACCTGCTGCAGGAGGTGATCGCCGATTATGACGGCACCGTGCTGATCGTCAGCCATGACCGCGATTTTCTCGATCGTACCGTCACTGTGACGCTCGGGCTCGATGGATCGGGCGTGGTCGATGTCGTCGCAGGCGGCTATGCCGACTGGGAGGCCAAGCGCAAGCAGCGCACCGCC
The DNA here is from genome assembly GCA_943370475.1 of Hydrogenophaga intermedia. Classification (GTDB taxonomy): domain Bacteria; phylum Pseudomonadota; class Alphaproteobacteria; order Sphingomonadales; family Sphingomonadaceae; genus Blastomonas. Next base: position 25,232 of record CALRRI020000031.1, on the reverse strand, counting down.
GACTGGGTCAAATCGAACCGCAGCAAGGCAGAGGCCGCTGCGGCCGCAGCCGCCGCGATCCCCAAGCCGGTCGCGCAGAAGGTCAAGCTGAGCTACAAGGACCAGCGCGATTACGACACTCTGCCCGAGCGGATCGAGGCGATCGAGGCCGCAATTGCGCGCGACGAGGCGGCTTTGTCGGACCCCGGTCTCTACACCCGCGATCCGGCAAAATTCGCCGCGCTGACCAAGGCGATCGAAAAGGCCCGCGACGAAAAGGATGCCGCCGAAATGCGCTGGCTGGACCTGGCCGAGCAGGTCGAGGCGATGGGGTGAATGACTCTCCCCTCGCGCGAGCGGGAGGGGAAAACCTCAGATGGGGGTGACACGTTCCCCCTCACCCCATCCGATAGAAATCCGCCAGCCGGTCGAGCGCCAGTCGCAGCACCAGCCATCCGGAGCGCACCGGCCAGCCCAGCGCCTTTTCAGCGAGCGGCATCGCCTCGCCCGAACAGATCACGCGCCACGCGATATCGTTGAGATCGCGCCCCAGCGCGGTCATCGCCGCATCGAAACGCTGGCGCGCCGCCGCTTGGCGCTCGGTCGGCTCGAGATGACCGCCGCTGCCGCGTGCGCCGGCTGATATCGGCGCGGCATCCCAGCGCATGGTGATCGACGGAGCGAGGTTCGCGCGCTCCCAGTCGGTACGCAGCTTTTCACCCGCATCGAACTGACGCTGGTCGATCAGTCCGCGTGCCAGCAGCCAGCCCAGCGGCGATTCGGCGAGATTCACCGTGACCGATCGCGCCGGTCGCTGTTCGCCGCGCACGCGAGCGCCCACGGTGTCACCTTCCAGCGTCCGCTCGGCCAGCAGCCTGTTCGCTTCTGCCCGCACCGTACCCGCCTCGTGCCGCTTGCTCATGTCATCACCCCGTCTGGTTGGTCTCGATTCAAAAACCATTGCCATGCGGGTTGGAATGTAGGAAAGATATTTCTCCAAATAGGTTAGGATCGCTCGCCATGATCAACCGTATCCGTGATGTCCGCCGCGCCCGAAACATGACGCTGGACGATGTCGCCCGCCGATGCGACCCACCGACAACCGCGCAGACGATCGGGCGGCTGGAGACCGGCACCCGCACGCTGTCGATCGACTGGCTCAACCGCATTGCCGCGGCGCTCGAGGTGGAGAGCAGCGCATTGGTCAGCACCTCTGCCGCCGCAGATCTGCCGGTCGTGGCGCTGCTGGCCGCCGACGGCGCACGCGCGCTCACCTCGGCGGAACGTGTGCTGCCACCGGCCCCGGGCGAAAATCTCGTGGCGATGCGCGTATCGGCCAGCGTTGGCGAGTATCGCAGCGGCGACATTCTGTGGCTGCGGCGGATCGAGCAGGCGGATCTCGCCAGCGCGCTCAATCGCGATGTGCTGGTGCCGCGCCCGGCGGGCCGGTTCATGTTCGGGCGGCTGATTGCCCGCGACGGCGGGCGGATGCAGGTTTTGCCGCCGGGCGCTGGCACGCGCCAGCAGGTGGTGAGCGATCCGGCGTGGCTGGCGGTGGCAGAAACGTTAATCCGCCTGCTGTAGACGAGGCAGCGATATGCGCATCCTCACCCTCGCCACGCTGTTTCCCAACGCAGCCCGCCCCAATTTCGGCATTTTCGTCGAGCGGCAGACCGCAACGCTGGCAGCGCGCGATGGCATGGATATCACCGTCATCAGTCCTCAGGCGATCCCGCCCTGGCCGCTAGCGCGTCACGAACGCTACCGCGCGTTGACCGCCTTGCCGCTCCACGAAACCTGGCGCGGGCTGGACGTCCATCGCCCGCGCTTTCTCCATTTGCCCGGCATCGGTGCGCATTGGCAACCTGCGCTGATGGTCCGTGCGATCTGGCCCTTGGTGCAGCGGCTCCATGCCCGCCAGCCCTTTGACCTGATCGATGCGGAGTTCTTTTACCCCGATGGTCCGGCAGCGCGCATTCTGGCGCAGCGGCTGGGCATCCCCTATTCGGTCAAGGCGCGCGGCGCCGACATCCATTACTGGGGCCATGCCCCGCGAACCCGCGACATGGTTCTGGAGGCGGGGCGGGACGCTTCAGGCCTGCTCGCGGTATCGGCGGCGATGCGGCAGGACATGATCGCGCTGGGCATGGCGGCGGACGGGATCACGGTCCACTATACCGGCTGCGACCAGCAGCGTTTCAAGCCGCAGGATGGTGCGGCGTTGCGGACCGAGCTGGGCATCAGCGGGCCGATGCTGATCAGTGTCGGCGCGCTGATCGCCCGCAAGCAGCAGGATCTGGTGATCCAGGCGCTAACGGAGCTTCCCGGCGTCGCTTTGGTGCTGGCAGGCGCCGGTGAGGAGGAAAGCCGGTATCGCGAGCTTGCCGCCCAGCTGGGCGTGGCCGACCGCGTGATCTTTGCAGGCGCGTTGCCGCATGACGATCTGCCGCGCTGGCTCGCGGCGGCCGATGCGATGGTGCTGACGTCAAAATCCGAAGGGCTGGCCAATGCATGGGTGGAATCGCTCGCCTGCGGGACGCCGATCGTGATCAGCGATGCGGGCGGCGCTGCGGAGCTGCTGACCGATCCGGTGGCAGGCCGCATCGCCGATGCGCAGCCCAAGGCGCCGGCGGCAGCGATCCACGACGTGCTGGCCAGCGCTGCCGACCCGCTGAAGGTGCGCGCGACGGTCGCGAACTTCACCTGGCAGCGCAATGCAGACGAGCTGCACCGGCATTTTTCAGCGATTCTGGGGCGGTGACAGTCGTTCGCGCAGGGTGCGGATGATGCGATTGCAGATGGTCGGGCTCAGCGCTTCGGCAAAGTGGCAGCCGATCAGCCGTCCTTCGACCCAGGCGACCTCGCCGACAATCGGCGCAATGCCTTCGATCAGCAGCGAAATCGGCGCGGCCAGCCTGAGCGGATGATCGCTTTCGAACCGGCAGCCGGTGATCGACAGGTTGGTCAAGGTGACGGTGCAGCGGCGACGCCCCTGATCCACCAGTTCAGCTTCGATATGGACGTTGATGCGGATCGCAAAGCGGCGGTCGGTCGCCGGCTGGCGCCCCACTTCCCGCTTGCCTTGCATCGCTGCCATCGGTTGTCTCCGAAAAACCTGGGGCTACGGCTGACACTCTCGCAGTCGAACATAGCCTTACGCGGCACGGTATAATCCGTAGACGCTAACCGGTGGTAAACGGACGGTAAAAAATCTGCAGTGGGCTGACGGCCGCTTCAGACGGGGAAGCCAGGCCAAGCCTGCGGCAAAAAGGTCTGGCCTTTCACCAGACAACAAAAAACGCCCGGCAACCCCTCAGGGCGACCGGGCGTCTTTCAAAACTTTGCCTTGTTCAGGCGAAGCTTGGCAGAAGCTTACTTGGCTTCTTCAGCCGGAGCAGCCGGAGCGGCTTCAGCAGCAGCGTCTGCACCAGCAGCGGCGCCAGCTTCGGCACCGGCTTCGGCGCCAGCTTCAGCACCAGCTTCCATGCCAGCTTCGGCGCCTTCAGCGGCCGGAGCTTCCATGGCTTCTTCAGCAGGAGCTTCAGTGGTTTCTTCGGCAGGAGCTTCAGCAGCTTCTTCGGGAGTGCAGGCTGCGAGAGCCAGGAGGCTAGCGGCGGCGAAAACCGGGCTCAGCTTAAGAATGGACTTCATGGTACTTTTCCCCTTCGTTGCGGAAACAAGAGCCCGCGTTTTATCGACACCCTAGGGACTCTGGCAAGACATATTTCTTGCACTGGCGCGGGAAGGACACGCCGAAAGGCCCGACCCCTATCCCCCGCACCCTTGGGAACCGTGCATATAGCCGGTTTGATGGGGGCGGAAAAGAGGATAAAATACTGACATCGCGCGTGTCTTTTTTGCAGGTGCGAACGCTGCCGCCAGCCCATTTTTCGTCTGCTGCCTCACCGAACCAGAGCCCCGTGACGGCCGCGGTTAACAAACACTTTATCTCATCAATTCATGAATTTGCGTGAACATGCCGCCGCAACATCCCAAGACATGGGGAAATGCCGCGGCGGCAACCGCTGCAGCAGAAATCGCCCGGCGTTGTCAGTCCCATTGCGATGCAACCTGTGAAGCGGGCAAGGACCCGAATCATCAGCTTGACCGGCTTGGCCGATGTATGCGAGCGCGGCACCGATCCTGACCTCAACCGACTATCCAACAGGAAACCGCCCAGTGACCACCCGATTCATCCATGCCCAGCCTGTCAACGCCATCGGCCTTGGGTGCATGTCGCTCAGCTGGGGCTATGGTGCCCTGCCCCCGCGCGACGCCGCCACCGCGTTGCTCAACCGGGCGCTCGACCTGGGGTACGACCATCTCGATACCGCCAATATCTATGGCCTGGGGCACAACGAGACGCTGATCGGGGAGGCGTTGAAGGGCCGTCGGCGCGAGTTCTTTCTCGCCACCAAGATGGGCATCGTGATCGAAGGCGAGAAGCGCGGCATCAACTGCCGCCCTGAAACCATCCGTCGCTGCATCGATGAATCATTGGCTCGGCTCCAGACCGACCATGTCGATCTGTATTACATGCACCGCCGCGACCGCGACGTGCCGATCGAGGAATCGGTCGGCGCGATGGCGGACCTCATTAAAGAGGGCAAGATCGGCAGCATCGGCCTGTCCGAAATGTCGGCAGAGACGCTGCGCCGCGCCGCCGGCGAGCACCCGATCGCCGCGATGCAGACCGAATATTCGCCATGGACGCGCGAGCCCGAGATCGCCGTGCTGGAGGCTTGCCGCGCGTTGGGCACCACCTTTGTCGCCTTTTCGCCGGTGGCGCGCGGCGTGCTGGCCAATGGCGTGCAGGATGTCGCGGCGCTGGAAGACAAGGACCTGCGCCGCGCGATGCCGCGCTTCAATTCAGACAACTGGCCGACCAATCGCGCGCTGGTCGATGCGTTCTGCGCCATTGCTGCCGAATTCGAGGTGACACCTGCGCAACTTTCGCTCGCCTGGGTGCTGTCGCGCGGCGAACACATCGTCGCCATCCCCGGCACCGCATCGATCGCGCATCTGGAAGAGAATTTCGCCCGCGCGGACTGGACGATCCCGGCAGACGCCGCCGCCCGCATCGACGCGCTGATCAACGAACGCACCGTCGCCGGCCCGCGCTATGGCGAGACCATGCAGCGGACGATCGATACGGAAATGTTCGGCTGAACCAGCGGCGCGGTCATCCAGATCGCGGTGGCTTGAAAATTGGTCGGGACGAGAGGATTCGAACCTCCGACCCCCACACCCCCAGTGTGATGCGCTACCAGGCTGCGCTACGTCCCGACCGGCCATCGCCGCGCTGCGGCGGATGGGAAGCGCGCCTATATGGACATGCAACGCGATTGGCAAGCCCGTCCTGCACCCGATGTGCTGCGGCCAAGATCAATTGCCTTGCACGGCCGATGATGATAGGCGCGCCCATCGCTGCGACGGGCGGATCGATTGCCATCGCGACATCATAGCCTTTCAGACATTCGGACGACATGCCCATGGATTCGACACTATTGCTTGCACTCGCCGCTGCCGCACCCGGCGCTGCTCCGGCCTGGACCCAGCTTTTGATGTTCGTGCCGCTGCTGCTCATCTTCTATTTCCTGATCATCCGTCCGCAGCAGCGCCAGATGAAGGCGCACAAGGCCAAGATCGATGCGGTGAAGCGCGGCGACCAGGTGATCACCGGTGGCGGTCTGGTCGGCAAGGTGACCAAGGTGGACGACGCCTATGTCGAGATCGATCTGGGCGGCGCCAAGGTTCGCGCGGTCAAGGCAACGATCAGCGATGTCATCCAGCCCGGCGGTGCTCCCGCCAACGATTGAGCTACCGCCTTGCCGCCTGATGCACCCATGAATATATGGCGCGCACATCCGGCCCGTGCCCGATTGGCCCGCCAACTGGCGATGCCTGGGTTCGCACTGCCAAGGAAGCCTTGAGAATGCTAGATTTTCCGCGCTGGAAAACGATCTCCACCGCCCTGCTGCTCGCCTTTGGCGTGCTGCTGGCGATCCCCAGCCTGCTGCCCGCCAGCGTCGCGAAATATTATCCGTCGTTTCTGCCGCAGTCGACGATCAACCTGGGGCTCGATCTTCAGGGCGGAAGCCACATCCTGCTGGAGGGCGACCCCAAGGATGTCGCGGCGCAGCGGCTGCAGAACATGGAAGAAACCGTGCGCGCCGCGATGCGCAGCGCCAAGCCGCGCATCGGCATCGGCGATATCTCGCGCGAAGGCGGCAAGCTTTCCTTCCTCGTCCGCGATGTTGCGCAGGTCGATGCCGCGCGTGAGGCGATCCTTCCTCTGACCACCGGCGCGGGCCTGACCGGTCAGCGCGACTGGGACATCGAGGTGCGCGACACCAGCCGCATCGTGCTGACGCCGACCGAGGCCGGTCTCACCCAGGCACTGGACCAGGCGATGGAAACCGCCACCGAAGTCGTGCGCAAGCGCATCGACGAATTGGGCACGCGCGAGCCGACGATCATCCGCCAGGGTGACAACCGCATCGTGGTGCAGGTTCCCGGCCTTGATGATCCCGAGGCGCTGAAGCAGCTGCTCGGCCAGACCGCCGAGCTCGAATTCAAGCTGGTCGATCAGAATGCCAGCCCCGAGGACATCGCCGCCGGACGCGCGCCGGTGGGCAGCGAAATCGTCCCCTACCCCAGCAATCCTGCCGGTGGCACGCCGATCGCGGTGCGCCGTCTGGGCGGCATCCGCGGTGACAAGCTGACCAACGCGCAGCAGAGCTTTGACCAGCAGACCAACGAGCCGGTGGTATCGATCACCTTCGATCGCGACGGCGGCGCGCGCTTTGCGCGGCTGACGCAGGAGAATGTCAACAAGCCCTTCGCGATCATCCTCGATGGCGAAGTGCTTTCGGCGCCGAATATCAACGAACCCATTCTGGGCGGCTCCGCGCAGATTTCGGGCAGCTTCACCACCGAAAGCGCCAACCAGCTGGCGATCGCGCTGCGCTCGGGTGCACTGCCGGTGGAGCTGAAAGTGGTCGAGGAACGCTCGGTCGGCCCTGATCTTGGAACGGAATCGGTGCAGCTTGGCCTGCTTGCCGGCGGTATCGCCACCGTGGCCGTGCTGTTGCTCATGGCCGTGACCTATGGCCGTTTCGGCATCTATGCCAACATCGCGCTGATCCTGAACGTCTTTCTGATCCTGGGCATCATGGCGCTGATGAACGCCACGCTGACGCTGCCGGGCATCGCCGGTTTCGTGCTGACCATCGGCGCTGCGGTCGACGCCAACGTGCTGATCAACGAGCGCATTCGCGAAGAGCGCAAGGCGGGCAGACGCATCATCCAGGCAATCGAGGTCGGCTATACCGAAGCATCGCGCGCCATCTTCGATGCCAATATCACCAATGTGATCGCCGCAGTGCTGCTGTTCCTGTTCGGCTCTGGCCCGGTGCGCGGCTTTGCCGTCGTGCTGATGATCGGCATCGTCACCTCGATGTGGACCGCCGTGTACGTGACCCGCATGTTCGTCGCCCTCTGGCTCAAGCGCGCCCGTCCGCGCGAGCTGAACATTTAAGGAAGGCTTGATCCGATGAAGCTGCTCAAGCTCGTTCCCGACAACACCAACTTCCGCTTCCTGCGCTGGCGCAAGCTGGCGATGACGATCAGCATGCTGTCGATCATCGCCTCGATCGTTCTGGTCGGCGTGCGCGGACTCAATCTCGGCGTCGATTTCGTCGGCGGGCAGATGATCCAGGTGACCTTCGACAAGGTTGCCGAAGCCCCCGTGGGTGAATTGCGCGAAGATATCGACGCGCTGAACCTGGGCGAATCGACCATCCAGCGTTTTGGTGAGCCCAACCAGGTTTCGGTGCGCATGCGCCTGGCCGGTGACAATGTGGACGAGGTCAACGCCGTCACCAGCCGCGTCACACAGATGATCACCAAGGAATATGCAGCGCAAGGCGCGCGCATCGACGGGGTGGATTCGGTGTCGGGCAAGGTGTCCGACGAACTTCTCACCACCGGCGTCTATTCCTTGGTGTTCGCGATGATTGCCATCGCGATCTACATCTGGTTCCGCTTCGAATGGCAGTTCGGCGTCGCCGCGCTGTTCGCGCTGTTCCATGACGTGGCGCTGACCTTCGGATTCTTCGCGCTTACCCAGCTGGAGTTCAACCTGAACATCATCGCTGCGCTGCTGACCATCATCGGCTATTCGCTCAACGATACCATCGTGGTGTTCGACCGCGTCCGCGAGAACCTGCGCAAATACCGCAAGATGGACATGATCGCGCTGCTTGACCTGTCGACCAACGAGACGCTGGCGCGCACGGTAATGACATCGCTGACCATGCTGGTCGCGCTGCTGGTGCTGCTGTTCGTCGGACCGGGCGTGATCTTCGGCTTTACCGCCGCGATGACCCTGGGGCTGTTCGTCGGCTGCTATTCGTCGATCTACATGGCCAACCCCATTCTCGTCTGGCTGGGCGTGGGACCACACAGCTTCATTCCGCAGCAGACCGACGCCGAAAAGGCCGAGGCCAAGCTGAAGGAAGGCATGGGCGCGCAGCCCTGAGCCGGAGCGATCCATGGCCGAATTCAATCAGGATCCGCGCGCTTCCGGGCCGGTGATCACCGGCTTTACCGCCCATGGCTTCAAGCTGGACGGCGACAATCTGGGTCCGCGCCGGGTCGATTCGAGCCTGGTGCTGACCCCGATATCGGCGATGCCCTGGGATGCGCCCGCGCTGGATGGTCTGACCATCGACGCCATGGCGCAGGTGCTGGACCTTTCCCCTGCCCCCGAGTTCATGCTGCTGGGCACCGGCGCTGCGCTCGCGCATCCGCCGCGTGCGTTCATCCAGGCGATGGAGGCTCGCGGCATCGGCGTCGAGGTGATGGACAGCCGCGCCGCCGCCCGCGCCTGGGGCATCCTGCGATCCGAAGATCGCTGGATCGCCGCAGCCATTATGGGGCTCTGATCAGCCCCTCGGGCGTTCGTTCAATGTCGTGATCATCTGCGCCATCGCGCGGAACTGCTCGATCGTCCGCGCCAGCAGCTCGCGGTCGCGCCGAGAATCGAGCGACCCGCTTTCGAACAGGTCCTCGCTGTCGACCGTGACGATCACATCGCCGTTGTGGAACAGGGCCTTGAGCTTCTTGCCGTCGAACTTCTCCTCCAGCGCGATCAGCCGTTCGCAATAGGCCGGGTGCACCAGATAGCGCGCCTCGACCTGATCGGTGCTGTAGACATCGAACGCTTTTTCGAAACGCGGATCGACCATCTTCACGCGTTCCAGCGTGATGCCGTTCTTGGTCTGGCTGTCGCCAAACAGCGTCAGCCGCATGCGCTGCCGCTCGATCAGGGTCACGCCATGGAAATCGCGGGCGAAATGCATCCTGAGGATGACGCCCCGAAAAACGGTGACATCGCGCGCGTCCTTGCCGGACCCCTGCCGCTGGATCAGCCGCGCCTCGTACAGGCGGAAGCGGGTGCCGGCGAGGTCGCCTTCCCACAGGTCCTCGCACGTCTTGCGGGTGTAGCCGGGCAGCAGATCGAAATCGCGGGCGAGTTCGAACTCGTCCCCGAAGGTCGCGGCCGAGGAATAGGATATGCCCAGCGTTCCTGCGAGCGAGGCGTTCATCTGCGTTTTCAGGCTGGTCACCACGGCCTGGCGAATCAGCACCGCCTTGCCGCCGCCTATCCCCATGATCGCCAGGCCGACCAGCGCGATCAGCTGACCGACAATGCCCTCGATCCCCAGACCGAGCAGGAATGGCAATCCGACGACGACACCGCCAATGGCCCATTTGATCGCCCGGCTCTTGGCATCCTTGCGCACTTGGTCCTGCCCGGCCAGCCAGGTGCCCAGATCGCCTGCCATCAGGGTATCGACATCGGGTATTGTGATCATCGGCATTCCCCCCGGCCCGCACGCATGTTAGCTCTACGGCTCTGATTGGGGGATTGTCTATGGAATGGATCATACTTGTCGTCGTTATCGTCGTTCTGCTGGCGGTGATCCTGATCTACAACCGGCTGGTCGCGCTGCGCGCCAATTGCCGCCAGGGCTGGGCGGATATCGATGCCGGCCTGCGCCAGCGGCACGACCTCATTCCCAATCTGGTGAGCACCGTGCAGGGCTATGCCGCGCATGAGAAGAGCGCGCTCGAAGCGGTGATCGCCGCGCGCGGCAATGCGCTTGCGGCGCGGGGCCCCGGCGAGGCACAGGGTGCAGAGATGGCACTGGGCGGCGCGCTGAAGAACCTGTTCGCGCTGGCAGAGGCCTATCCCGACCTCAAGGCCAATACCAATTTCCAGACGCTGCAGCATGAACTTGCCGATATCGAGGACAAGCTGGCGGCGGCGCGTCGCGCGTACAATGCCGCCAGTGCCGATTACAACACCGGCATCGAATCCTTCCCGGCCGTGCTGTTTGCAGGCGCTTTGGGCTTCAAGCCGCAGGGTTTCTGGGAACTGGGCGGCGACGAGCGCGCGACAGTCGGCGCAGCGCCCAAGGTCAGCTTCTGACCGGCAGCGCCTCGCGCTTCCCCCCGTCTGTGGCAGGGAGGAAGCGCATCACGCCAGTGCCTTGTAGATACTGAACAGGCTGGTGATCGTCAGCACGTTGCCGACCATGAACAGCAGCAGGCGCGGACGGACGTTCTTGGCGAGCACCGCGCCAAAGGGCGCAGCCACCACGCCGCCGATCAGCAGTCCGATGGTGGCGTGGGTGAATGCCTCGAACCCCAAGGTCAGGATGAAGGTCAGCGAGATCGAGACGGTCAGGAAGAATTCCGACGCGCTGACAGTGCCGATGGTCTTGCGCGGATCACTGCCCTGGATCAGCAGGTTGGATGTCACGACCGGCCCCCATCCGCCGCCGCCTGCGGCATCCAGAAATCCGCCCGCAGCCCCCAGCGGCGCGACGATACGAGGGTCCTCGAAGCGCGGCGTCGGAAAGCGCCAGGCGCGGTAAAGCAGCACGACGCCAACACCGGCCAGATAGATCATGACCAGCGGCCGCGCGACCCCGGCATCGATGTTGGCCAGCACATAGGCGCCGAGCACCCCGCCTGCGACACCCGGAAGCACCAGCTTGGCAAAGAGGTTCCAATCGATGTTGCGGTGCCATGCGTGGCTGAGCCCCGAAGCGCCGGTGGTGAACACCTCGGCCAGATGCACGCCGGCAGAGGCCTGCGCGGGTGGCACGCCCAGCACCGAGACAAGCAGCGTGCTCGATATGACGCCAAATGCCATGCCGAGTGCGCCATCGACCATCTGGGCTGCAAATCCGACCACCATGTAAGGCCAGATATCGGCCAGGTTCAGTAATCCAAGGTCCGGCACGTGCGGTCCCTTTCAGGGCTGGAGGGGTCAGAAGCTGGAGGCAAGAGTGAGGCCGAAGGTTCTAGGATCGCCCGGCTGCCCGGCGATAAGCCCGGTGTTGCCGCCGGTATGGGCGGCCAGCTGCTCGAAATAATCGACATCAAAAGCATTTCGCACCCAGGCAAAGACGTTGAGCCCGTCATCGGTGCGATAGCGCAGCCGGACGTTGCTGAGCGCATGGCCATGGATGTCGGTATGGATTGAACGAGAGGGGTTGGACGAGAATTTTGAACGGTCGTTGCCATCAAAGCCGACATAGGCAAACCCGTCCAGTCCGAAGAGCGCCACCGGTTCATTGTACGCGAAGCCAGAGGAAAACGCCCAGCTCGAGATGCCAGGCAACCTGTGTCCCGAAATGTCGCAGTTCCCCGTGCTCGTCGCGCCGGGAACGCGGGGCGCTCCAGGCACCTGGCTGCCCGTCACCGTGGTGCCGCCGGCCAGCTCGGGCAGGCACGCCGCGCTGCGCGACGATCCACGGGTCGTTAGCGAACAGCCCGTTGAAGGTCACCTGCAGGCGCGTGCTGGTCGATGCCGTGCCAGTGACCAGCGAATGATAGGACCCGGTCTTCGTGTCGTCGTTGGTGCGGACACCCGGCTGGATCATCAAGGCGTCGGTGGCCTTCCAGCTGACCTGACCGAAGGCGGCGTCGCGGTGTCGTGGCTGACGGGCTTGGAAGGAGGCATGGGCTAAACTCCTGTGAAAACTGGTGCGGACCGGATGCATGCAGCATGGCCCGCAGTCACAGGGGTAATATCTACCTTTTCAGTTGGCAAAATAGTTTTTCTTGCCTCCCGCGCAAAGCGCGTCAGTCCGGCTTCGAAGGGCGGTCGTTCGAAGACGTGTCCCGGCCAAGGTCGCTATACCGAAGCCGGAAGCCGGGCCCTTGCCGCTTTCCCTTGCCGCCGCGGCCAAGGGCTTTTAGAACCCGGCCGGGCATGCGGGTGGAATCGCCGCATTGCGATCGCCTCGCTTGCTCCCTGCCCGATGAGAATGACATGGATCGATTGTTGAGTGCAGGCACCATGTTCCGGAAGGACAAACTGCTGGGCTACGGCCTGGCTGGCTGTTCGTTTGCGCTTGCGCTGTTCATCCGCTTTGAGCTGCAGGACACATTACCTCCGGGCTTTCCCTATCTGACCTTTTTTCCTGCCGTCATCCTGACCACATTCCTGGCGGGCCTTTGGCCAGGCGTCGTATGCGCTATATTGTCAGGCCTCGCCTCGCTCTATTTCTTCATTCCACCGTTCAACAGTTTCGCGCTGGATGGGTCGAGCCTGATCGCGATCGGCTTTTACGTGTTCATCGTCACCGTCGATATCACGCTGATTCATTTCATGCACCTCGCTGCCGACCGGTTGCTGGTGAAGAAAGAGGTGATGGAAGGTCTGTATGACCAGCAGCGCACGATGTTCCAGGAACTGCAGCACCGCGTCGCCAACAACATGGCCTTTGTTGCAGCATTGCTGCAGCTGCAGAAGCGCAACATCACGGCCGATCCCGCCTCGGCCAGCAACGCACTCGACGAGGCGCAAAGCCGGATCGAGACGATGTCGCGCATCCACCGCCGCCTCTACGACCCCGCTTCGGTCGACTTGCCGGTCGCCGAATATTTCCAGGAAATCTGCTCGGACCTGCTGCAGGCCACTGGCGCGCGCAACATCGTGTGCATGGTCGACATGCCGGCGGTGCGGCTGGATATCGCCCGACTGACCACCCTGTCGCTGCTGGTGACCGAGCTAGTGACCAACAGCCTGAAGCATGCCTTTGCCGAAGAAGGTGGCACGATTTCGTTGAAGCTGGAACAGCTCGATCCAAAGCGGCTGGCGCTCACCGTCAGCGACAATGGCCGCGGCTTGCCCCCGAATGTCGGCGCCGCCGCCAGCAAGGGCCTTGGCACGCGCATCGTGCAATCGCTGGCTGCGCAGCTCGGAGGTGAGGTGAAGCCATTGGCGGGGCAGCCCAGGGGCGCGGCTTGGCAGGTCGTATTTTCGGCCTAAAGACGCCGCTCAGGTGCGCTCAACCAGCCACGGGCTGCTCGAAAAGCGCAACAGGCTCGATCGGGTCGGCCAGCGTGATCTGGTCGAGCACCACCGCCGTCTCGTCACGCACCTTGAGCATCAGCGCGCGCAGGCGGCATTCGTCCTCTGCCAGGCAGTTCTTGCACTTTTCATAGGCATAGCGGCTGGCGCAGGGCACCAGCGCCAGTGATCCACTGGTGATGCGGACGATATCGCCATAGCGGATGTCGATCGGCGGAAGCCCCAGCGAATAACCGCCATCCTTGCCGCGCTGCGAATGGACCAGTCCCGCGCGCGCCATTTCCGACAAGATGACGGTCAGGAACTTGGGCGGGATGTTCTGTGCTTCGGCGATCTCGTCCAAATGCACCAGCCCCTCGCCATATCGGTCGGCGAGGTGCTGCAGGGCACGGATGGTGTATCGGACTTTCTGGCTGAGCATGTTCCGCACGCCCATACGCGCTGCGGCCCGAATTTTCAATGAAATTGGTAGAGTGAAAGCCGGGCCACGATAGACGGCCCTCAGGTCGAATCGCAACCGCGGCTGCTAGCCTAGTAGATACCGCCCTGCTGCTGCAGGAACTCGCTGTCGCTCTTGGCGCGCGCAGCAGGGCCGACGCGCTTCTGCACCGCCTTGGCGGCCGCCATCTCTTCCTGACGAATGGTGCGGCGAGGCTCGGTCTCGGGCTTGAACGCTTCCCAGATGACCGCTGCCTTGGCCTCGTCACCGGGCCATGCGCCATAGACGCGGCGTCCCGAGCGACGATCGATCCGCACCAGCCGGGTCCCGGCAGGCGCGCGGAACTCGGTGATCGGCATCGAGGGCAGGATCTGCTTGGCGAACTGCTTGAACACCGGTGCGGCCAGACGCCCGCCCTGCGCATAACCGCCCATGCTGCGCGGCTTGTCGAAGCCCAGATAGATCCCGGCGACCATGTCCGGCGTCCCGCCGACGAACCACACATTGGTCGGTCCGCTCGACGTGCCGGTCTTGCCGAACATCGGGCGCTTGAGATCAGCCAGGTTGGTCGCGGTGCCGCGGGTGATCACACCTTCAAGCATGTGCACCACCTGGTAGGAGGTGATCGGATCGAGGATCTGGCGGCCGCGCGGGGTGAAGCGGGGCATCGGCTTGCCATTCCACTTGGCCATGTTGCAGCCCTCGCAGGTGCGCGGATCGGACCGGAAAATGACCTTGCCGCGGCGGTCTTGGACGTAATCGACCAGCGTCGGCTTCAATTCGCGGCCGTGGTTGACCAGCATCGAATAGGCGTTGGTGATCTTCATCACCGTCGTATCGCCCGCGCCCAGCGCGATCGAGAGATAGGGCTTGTAGTCGCCGATGCCGACCGCCTTGATGGTCTTGACCACATTGGTCATGCCCGCGTCATTCGCGGCACGCACCGTCATCAGGTTGCGCGACTGTTCCAGCCCCCAGCGCATCGTCTGCGGCCCAGCGCCTGCCGATCCCCCGAAGTTGCGGAAGCATTTGCTGCCCAGGCTTGCCGACTGATAAACACAGAAGGTGCCATCGACGATCTGCGTCGCGGGCGTCATGCCGTTGTCGAGCGCGGTCGCATAGACGAACGGCTTGATCGTCGAGCCCGGCTGGCGATCGGCCTGGGTGGCGCGATTGAACGGGCTGATCTGCGAATCGAACCCGCCCTGCATTGCGTAGACCCGGCCCGAGCGCGGATTCTGCACGACCATGCCACCCGAAATCTCGGGCACATTGCGCAGTGCGTAATTGTCGCCCGACATCGGTGCGACCGCAATGATGTCGCCCGGCTTCATCGAATCATAGGCGGTTCCGCCGGTACGCTTGCGCGGCATCGTTGCGGTCGAGCGCGGCAGCACGCCCTTGTCGCCATTGGCAAAGCCGATCTCGGCTGCGCTGGCTGCCTTGTCGATCACCACCGCAACGCGCCAGTTCTCGTAATCGATATCGATATAGGTCGATGCCAGGCGCGAGGCCCATTGGTCGTCCATCTCGATGGTGTTGAGCGGGCCGCTCCAGCCGCTGCCACGATCATAGCGCAGCAGCGCATCGCGCAGTGCCTCGGTCGTGGCGCGCTGCATCGCCGGGTTGAGCGAGGTGCGCACCCAAAGCCCGCCGGCATAGACGCTGTTCTTGCCGTCCTCGGCCTTCTCGCCGAATTTCTCGACCAGCTGGCGGCGGACTTCCTCGACGAAATAGCCGCCAACCTTGTCGAAATTGTCGCCGGTGCGCGGGATCGCACCCAAAGGCTCAGCCTGGGCCGCGAGCATCTGGTTGCGGGTGATCCAGCCATTGGACTGCATCGCGCCGAGCGCCCAGTTGCGCCGTTCGAGCGCGCGCTCCATGTGGACTTCGGGGCGGTAGTTGGATGGCGCCTTGGGCAGGATGGCGAGATATGCCGCTTCGTGCAGCTTTAGCTCGGCAACATCCTTGCCGAAATAGGCCTGCGATGCGGCCTGCACGCCATAGGCATTGCGGCCAAGATATATCTCGTTGAAGTAGAGCTCGAGGATTTCCTGCTTGGTCAGCACGTCCTCGATGCGATAGGCGAGGATCGCTTCCTTGATCTTGCGGGTGATCGAATATTCATCGCCCAGCAGCAGGTTCTTGGCGACCTGCTGGGTGATCGTCGATCCGCCGCGCGCGCGGCGACCCGAGCCGATCTTGGTTACGTAATCGAACACCGCAGAGGCAAGGCCCGGGTAATCGAGCCCGTTGTGCGAGAAGAAATTCTTGTCTTCGGCAGACAGGAACGCCCGGATCAGCGGGAGCGGATAATCCTTGTACTGCAATTGCACGCGGCGTTCGCGCGCATAGCTGTTGATGATCTCGCCATCGACGCCGCGCACCATGGTGGGCAAGTCAGGCTCGTAATCAACGAGTGTCTCCGCAGACGGCAGATCGCGCGCGAAGACCAGCCAGATCAACGCCATGCCCAGCAGCGCGAGGCCCAGCACATAAGCCGCCCAGCGGACCCAGCGCTTTTCCCATGCTCCGCTCAAGGACGCAAACGCCCCATCGCCACCCCGCCGCACGCTATAGGCGATATTGCCGTTTTCACCCTCGCTCATGCCGGGGCGGTTAGCACATCATTCCTGAACATTGCCAGAGCGGATTGGCGTTCGCCAATCCTGAAGGGCCAGAGCGGATTGGTGTTCGCCGGGTCAGCGCGATGCCAGTTTACGTGCAAAGAACACGGTGACCGCCTGGCTGACCGATTCCGCGATCCTGCGGCGATAGGCGGCGGTGTTGAGCAGCGCGACATCATCGACATTGCTGACATAGCCCGTTTCCAGCAGCACCGAGGGAACATCGGGGGCTTTCAGCACCATCAGCGAAGCAAAGCGATGGGAATCGGTGCGGAAGTTCATCTTCGCATCGCCCTCGCGTCGCAACAGCCGGGCGAAATCCGCCGACAGGTTCATCGTTTCGCGCTGGGTGAGATCGATCAGGATCGACGATACATCGGATGGCGCGTCGGACAGGTTCACCCCGTTGAGGATATCCGCCTTGTTCTCGCGCGCCGCCAGCCTGGCCGCTTCGCGATCGGACGCGACCTCGGACAGCGTGTAGATCGTCGCGCCGCGCGCAGTCTGCGATGCGGCAGCATCGGCATGGACCGAGATGAACAGGTCCGCACCCAGACGGCGCGCGATGCCATAGCGTTCC
This sequence comes from Hydrogenophaga intermedia, assembly GCA_943370475.1. Lineage (GTDB taxonomy): Bacteria > Pseudomonadota > Alphaproteobacteria > Sphingomonadales > Sphingomonadaceae > Blastomonas. Next base: position 8,211 of record CALRRI020000031.1, on the reverse strand, counting down.
TGCAGCACCAGGAACGTGTCGGTATCGCGGGTCAGAGCGACCCGGAACCGGCCGGTCTTGAGCAGCTCATCGCGGATCGCGCGCGCAATCTGCAGCGTGACCTTGCTTTCATGCGTGCCATCATGCGGGCTGATAGCCCCCGGATCGTGCCCGCCGTGCCCGGCATCGATGACAACCAGCGGGCGGGACCTGTCGTTCGCTCCCTCGATCGGCGGCAACGGCGGGCCCTTGCTCGCCTTGGGCAATGGAATTCGCACGCTGTAGCGACGCTTGGGCGGCTCAGCGCGGAACGCGACGGGTGGCACGAACGACTGGCGCGGCGCGGCGATCACGCCCTGCAGCTCGGACGACCCCAGTTCGGTCACCGACAGGGTCAGACTGCGGCCATCGTCGGAAAACGTGCCTGCACTCACTACGGCAGGACGATCGAGATCGAGCACCACGCGGGCGGTATCGGTGTCGAACTGCGCCATGCGCACGGTGCGGAACAAGCCGCTCTGGTTGAGGGCATTGGAGCGCGCGGTCGCACCCTTGATATCGATGGCGATGCGATCGGGCCCGCTGAGGATGAAGCTGCTGGCGCTTTCGATCGGATCGTTGAAGTGCAGCACGATCTGGTTGGCGCGCACCTCCACATTGGAGACTTCCCCCGCCTGCACGGGCGTAGTGCACGCCAGGGACGCGCAGATGGAAGACAGCCAGAGCATGTCGACCTTATGCCTCCGGCGCGATTGTCCGGTCCAGTGCAATTTCGTCATCCCTGGAGTCCTGCCTCTTCTCTTGATAAAGGCATGATTAGGGTTAAGCCGAAAAAACCTTGTGAAACGATCTGGTTACCAGAAATTTTACCACGAAGGGCTTTAGGAACGCCGGCGCCTGCCGTCTTATGGCGGTTGTGGCATCTTCATTGCCGATTGCTGCGACGAAATGAGCTTTTTGTTGCTGTATGATGCGAGCGATGCTAGCAAAGCTAAGCAGGGCATTGGCTTAACCGGCCTTCCCCGCATCCAATGACAGCATTGCGGCCCTTTCTGCCGCGCATGCCGTATCACCAGGTTGACGCTTTATGGGTTTGAATACCGCCTTTTCCGCCACCCCGCTTTCGGGCGGTTGGCTGCGGAAAAGCGACGCGGCCAGTGCGCTTGACGCCCTGCGAACCTGTGCAGCAGACACAATCCCTATCGTACACACACGTATGCGCAACGCTCCCACATTCGGGGGCGGTAGCGCCTTAGCAAACAGAAGCGCAGCGACCCGGCCGGTTCCGCCCGGTGCGCGCGCACGGAGAATATTGAATGACAACGCGCATGTTGATCGATGCGCGCCACCAGGAAGAAACCCGGGTGGCGGTGCTCAAAGGAAATCGGATTGAGGAATTCGACTTTGAATCTGCAGAACACAAGCAGATCAAGGGCAATATCTATCTCGCCAAGGTTACCAGGGTAGAACCCTCGCTGCAGGCAGCGTTCGTCGATTATGGCGGCAACCGCCATGGTTTTCTGGCCTTTTCCGAAATCCATCCCGACTATTACCAGATCCCGCGCGAGGACAAGATCGCGCTGCTGGCTGAGGAAGCCCGTCACGCCAAGGAAGAAGCCGATGCGCTCGCCGCAGAGGAAGAGGAAGACGATGCCGCAGGGCGCGGTGGCGAGGAAGGCAGCTATGACGACGGCCTGTCCGACGACGGCCTGATCGAAACCGATGAGGAGCCGATCGTCGCCGAGACCCTGTCCAGCGACGAAAGCGAGTCCGAAGCCGAATCCGACAGCGAGGAATCCGAAGAGACCGAAGAGACCCGTGAAGCCAGTGGCGATGCCAATGGCAACGGCCGCAATTCGGGTCGCCGCAAGCGTCGCGATGGCCGTGGCGGCAAGGCCAAGGCCAGCGACGAGGCGCGCACCAGCCGCATGGCACTGCGTCGCCGCTACAAGATCCAGGACGTCATCCAGCGCCGCCAGGTGATGCTGGTGCAGGTCGTCAAGGAAGAGCGCGGCAACAAGGGTGCAGCGCTGACCACCTATCTCTCGCTCGCGGGCCGCTATTGCGTGCTCATGCCCAACAGCGCGCACGGCGGTGGCATCAGCCGCAAGATCAGCAACGCGTCCGACCGCAAGCGGCTGAAGACGATCATCGCCGAAATGAAGCTGCCCGCCACCATGGGCTGCATCGTGCGCACCGCCGGCCTTTCGCGCACCAAGCCCGAGATCAAGCGCGACTTCGATTATCTCGCCCGGCTATGGGACGAGATCCGCGAAAAGACACTCAAGGCCGCCGCGCCCGAAATCATCCATTCGGACAGCGACCTCATCAAGCGCGCCATCCGCGATATCTACAACCGCGATATCGAGGAAGTGCTGGTCGAGGGCGAAGCGGGCTACCGCGCTGCCAAGGACTTCATGAAACTGCTGATGCCCAGCCATGCGCGCCGGGTGAAAAGCTATTCGGACCCCGTGCCGCTGTTCCAGCGCTATGGCACCGAAGACCAGCTCTCGGCGATGTACGAACCTGTCGTACAGCTGAAATCGGGCGGTTATCTGGTCATCAACCCGACCGAAGCCCTGGTGTCGATCGACATCAACTCGGGCCGCTCCACCAAGGAGCATGGCATCGAGGCGACCGCGCTCAACACCAACCTTGAAGCCGCGCGCGAAATCGCCCGTCAGTTGCGCCTGCGCGACATGGCTGGCCTCGTCGTGATCGACTTCATCGACATGGAATATGGCAACAACGTCCGCAAGGTCGAGAAGGCCATGCGCGATGCGCTGAAGAGCGATCGTGCGCGGATCCAGGTCGGCCGCATCTCGGGCTTCGGCCTCATGGAAATGAGCCGCCAGCGCCTGCGCACCGGTGTGCTCGAAGCCTCGACCCGCACCTGCCCGCACTGCGATGGAACGGGCCTTGTCCGCACCGCATCGTCGGCGGGCCTGTCGGCGCTGCGCCTGCTGGAAGAAGAGGCCGCACGCGGCCATGGCAGCATCATCACGCTGCGCACCAGCCAGGAAGCGTCGATCTACGTCCTCAACAACAAGCGCCGCGACATCGCCGAGATCGAGGAACGCTTCGGCGTCCGCATCGAAATTCTGCCCAACGGGGAGAATGAAGGCGCGAAGATGGAAGTGACCGCCAGCGGCCCGCGTCCGGAAAAAACGGTCACCTTCCAGCCAATCATCGACGATGACGATGATGACATCGAAGAGGAAATCGACGAGGTCGAGGAAGAGGAAGAGGTCACCGAAAAGCGCGGCAATCGTGGCGATCGGGGTGAGCGCAGGGAGCGTGGCGAACGCTCCGAGCGACCTGAGCGTCCCGAAGCACCGCGCAGCGGCGAAGAGGGCGAAGGCGGTCGTGCCAAGCGTCGCCGTCGCCGCCGTGGCAAGCGCACGCGCCGTGATGGCGAAGGTCCGCAGGGCGAAGCCGAGGGCAATTTCGACACTGCAGCGGTGGCTGACGACACCATCGGCGCGCCTGCCGACGATGCCGAAGGCACCATCGAGGCAACCGAGGTGGGCGAAACCGGCGAAGCGAGCGAACCTGTCGCACAGGGCGAGGACGGTTCCGATGCCAAGCCGCGTCGCGCCCGTCGTGGTCGCAGGGGTGGTCGTGGTCGCAAGAATGGCGAAGGCAGCGATGTCGAGGCCAGCGAAGCGACCGGTGAGGCTGGTGACAGCGACACCGAGGCAGCCAGCAGCAACGTGACCGCCGAGCCCGAGGAAGCCGCCCCTGTGGCCGCTGCCGAGGAGCCGGTCGCTGCAGCCGAAGCCGAACCTGAAGCGGCGGCCGAAAAGCCCAAGCCCAAGCGCAAGTCGCGCGCCAAGAAGCCGGTGACCGATGCTGAACCTGCAGCAGAGGCCGCTGTTGAAGCACCGGAAGCTACAGCCGAAGCTGCAACCGAAGCCGAAGCCCCTGTGGTCGAAGCAGACGTGGCCGCCAAGCCCAAGCCCAAGCGGGCTCCGCGCAAGAAGGCTGCATCCAAGGCCGATACCGACGCCGTCGATGAGGTTGTCGCCCAGTCTGCCCCCCCTGCCCCGGCACCCGCTGCCGATGCAGCACCGGTGACTGAGGTTGCAGCCGAGGCAAAGGAAGACACTCCCGAACCCGACAAAGCCGAAGAAGCACAGGAAACCGGACCTGCACGCCGCGGCTGGTGGCAGCGCACATTCGGCAACTAAGGGCTTCGGCCCGTTGCCGGCCTGAATGAAAAAGGCCGGCCTGAATGAAAAAGGGGTGTCCCGCCAATCCGGCAGGACATCCCTTTTCATATGATTGCCAGCAACCGCCGCTGACCAGCCAGAAGCGTGTCGCGAAAACTAGAGCGATGACGTCGGAAGCGCGGCTTCAAAGGCATCGCCAATGACGGCCATGTCACGCGCCAAGCTGGCCTCAGCGTCTGCCTGGCCCTGTTGCGCAAGCTCTACCAGCTGCGGCATCGAGACGCCGATGCGCAATGTGCCGCGCACCTTGCCCGCCATGTCCGGCCCCTGGAAACGTGCGCACTTGACCGGCTGGCCCAGCCGCACGCCCGATTGCATCATGGCCAGCTGGATCGCGGTCGCGCCGTCGAAATCGATCTGCCGCCCCTCGCCGCTGAGGTCCACAGTGGTCAGTGTCCGCATCTCGATGGGGTGCGCCCCTGCCTGCTCGCGGTCGGAATAGGGATAGGGCACCACCCGCGTTCCGCCGATCCGGTCGACCAGCGCAAGCGAAGTGCTGCGGAACAGTTCGACGACGCGGGCAACATCGTGAAAATCGAGCGCCTGGAAACGCTCCAGCTCGAACAGCGCCGCCTCCAGCCGAACGCTCAGCCCGGCATTGCCGCCATCGGGCAGCGTCTCGACGCCCGCCCAGCTGCCGGGCATCTCGGCGCGGCGAAAGATCGTCGCCATCCCTTCGCCCAGCGGCGCGATCCGCGCGGCGGTCTGGCGCGGCACCAGCGCGAAGCCGGAGAACGGCGGGCCACCCATGAACTTCGATCCGGTGAGCAGGACGACCGCACCGCGGATCAGATAGGCGCTGACCGCCGGGCTGGTGATCCGCGCCTGGCAGGCATCGACGACAAAGCCGATCGAGTCGCCATAGCGTGTGATCAGCGCATCGATATCATCGAGGTGCGGCAGGATCAGCCCGGTCTTGGAGCCGTGCACCACATGCAGCAGCGGGAACTTGCCCGCTTTCAGCGCACGTTCGATCTCGCTGTGCATGCCGGCGACGATCACCGCGCTGTCGAACGCATCGCCAAAGCCATTGCGCACCGAAATCTCGCTGAGCGACACCGGCTCGAGACCGGGCACGGGCGTGCCCTTGGCGGTGGGAATGCCCAGCGCCGTCTGCGCAGCGAAATACTGGCCATGCGCGCTCAGGATGCAGCCGCTGCCGACCTCGTCCGCGCCCAGCAGCACATTGTGGATGCCTTTTGGCGCACGCCCGGCAAAGGCCTGCAGCGCGATATACTCAAGGTCCGTCCCCGATGCCGAAAACGCGATATCGGTGCCCTGCGGCAGGCCATACGCCGCGCTGATCCGGGCGCGCATCGCCGCAAGGTGTCCGGCGTAATCGGTACCGGCCATCTCTTGCGTGATGCCATGGCAGGTGACGAAGTCAGCCAGATGGTCGAATGCCGGCTGCGAGATATCGTTCGCGGTCGATGACGCATAGGTCACCGTGCTCCGGGGAAATGGCGAGCTGAAATATTTGTTGGTGCCGACCGCATGCGCGGGGACGATACGTTCGTCTCCGCCGATGGTGAGAAGATGACTGACGGTCTTGCCGATATCGTGTTGCATCAAACGGTACTTTCGCTGCGCCCCCGAAGCGGATATGGGCGCGCGTATAGGGGTGTTGGCCAGTATGGCAAGTTGTCTTGGGCCATTCGCCTTGTCTGAACGAACTCCGGCCCCGGCTGAACGCCTCGGCACGAACAACGAAAGTGCGCCTTTCCAGTGACATCATACCCTGCCCCGCTGACCATCGATGCCAAAACGCGCGAAACGCTCAAGGTGCTTTTCCTTGCCAAGCATGCGCTGGGCGATGGGTCGCTGCATCCGGAAGACGGCAACCATGCTGTGTATCACAACGAGGTGCGAACGATCCTGGAAGGGCTGTTCGACAATCTGCTGGTCGGCAACCAGTATGCGATGCTGTTCGATCCGCCGGAGGTGGACTTTGTCTTTTCGCTGCTCAACCGCGGCGGTTTCGTGAATTCCGAAATGCTGGTGCCGTTGCTGTGCAACCGCAAGGGCCTGCCCTATCTCGGCGGCAGCCCGATCCTGCGCGGCCTGTCGGACGACAAGCACCTTTCCAAGCTGGTCGCGCGCGCGCGCGGCATCCCCACCGCCGATTGGGCGATCTATCGCAAGGGTGGCCCGGTCGATGAAAAGCTCTGCCCGATGGCCGAGCGCATGGTGATCAAGCCCAATGCCTCGTCAGCCAGCTGGGGTGTGCGCGATGCGGGCGACTGGGCGGGCGTCCAGGACGCGGTCGCCGCGATCCATGAAGAAGGCCATGACGCGATCGTCGAGCCTTTCCTCACCGGCAGCGATGTCGAGGTGCCGGTGGTGACGATCCATGGCCGCCCGGTCATCCTGCCGATGATGCTGTTCGAACAGGCCGATCCGACGCACCTGCGCACCTATTGGGAAAAGCGCGATCTGGTCGAGCGTGCCAGCAAGTACGAATTGGTCGATTTTGAAGGATCCCCTTTCGAGTCGGCGATCGCCGAGCACACCGCCAACCTGGCGCAGGAATTCGTGCCGTTCGATTATGGCCGCTACGAGTTCCGCCTCGATGCCGACAAGGGCGAGCTCAACTTCCTCGAGGTCAACCTCAACTGCAACCTGTGGTCGCAGAAGGTCTTCGGACGATCCGCCGTGCGCGCCGGATGGACGCAGGAGCAACTGATCGAGACGATCGTCGCAGAAAGCCTGCGCAGCCACGGGCTGATGGGGTGAATCAGCCCAAGGCGCGCAGCACCGCTTCGGGTTCGCCCTCGATCACTGCAAGATAGGCCAGCAAAGCACTGTCGGCGCGCGTCCGCCCCTGTTCGAGATCGCGCAGCCTGGCAAGATTGATCCTGTAGGTGTCGGCAAAGCGTTGCTGGCTCAAACCGGTCTGCGCCCGGACTGCACGCACTCTGTGGGCAGAAGCTATGCGCGCGAGCTCATCATCCGTCAGCGGCGGATTGTCAGGGTCGCTGAGCGCCTGAGCGGTTAGATCGGCCTCGGTCATTTCATCCAACCGGGCTGCCACATCGGAATCCAGACCAGGTGGATGCGCCGGATCAAGCTTGAAACGTGCCATATTGCCTTTGTTCCTTTCCGTTGCAGCGCCTGGCGGAGATAAGCCGGATCGAGTTGAACCGCTCTGTATAAACCACTGTGAACAGACGGTTGTCGATCATGCCGACTGTCTTGCGCCGCTCTTCACCATCCTCGCTGCGTGTCACGTCGAAATCCACGCGATCCAGATCCAGAAAGATGCGTGCTGCATATTCAAAACCGATGCCGTGCTTGGAAACGTTCGATAATGCCTTGTCGTCATCCCAGTCGAAGACCAGCATTCGCCTCATCCCTGATCATATACGGCATTTCCGTAGATCGGTCCAGCCTCTGGCTCCAGCTAGGCGCAGTTGCACCAGCTTTTTAACCCTCATCATCTTATGCAATTGAGCCTGCGCTCCAAAGTGTCTATCTAGGCAACGGACGCACAGATTGACGAGGGATTTCCATGGCTACCTTTACGCTTCCGGCAAACAGCAAGATCACTGGCAAGGGCCAGGCGTTCCAGGCTAAAACCGGGGGCCGGACCAAGAAATTCAAGGTCTATCGCTACGATCCCGACAGCGGTGAAAACCCGCGCTACGACACGTTCGACATCGATCTGGACGATTGCGGCCCGATGGTGCTCGACGCGCTGATCAAGATGAAGTCCGAGCAGGATTCGACGCTGACCTTCCGCCGCTCGTGCCGCGAAGGCATCTGCGGATCGTGCTCGATGAACATCAACGGCCGCAATGGCCTGGCCTGCACCACCGCGATCGAGGATTGCAAGGGCGAGGTGCGCATCACCCCTCTGCCGCACATGGACGTGATCAAGGACCTGGTGCCTGATTTCAGCCACTTCTATGCGCAGTACGCATCGATCCGCCCCTGGCTGCAGACCGTGACGCCGGTGCCCTCGGGCAAGGAGCGTCTGCAGTCGCCCGCCGATCGCGCCAAG
>CALRRI020000030.1:0-54262 GCA_943370475.1 Hydrogenophaga intermedia | reverse complement strand
TCGCGCCATCTTCACCGCCGCCAGCAAGGCGCAGGCGGCCGCCGATTGGATGCACGCCCAGCAGCCCCAGCCTGAGGAGATCGCCGCATGATAAGCGCCCCGAAAATTTGCGGTAGAAGTCACATTAGGGCTGGACTGTCAGGATATGTTGCCGAACTTGGCGCTTCGTTCCTCTGTGGCGATCTTGGCATCACGGCAGAACCACGTGCCGATCATGCCGATTATATCGGCCATTGGCTGCGCATTCTGAAAGGCGACCGCAAAGCAATCTTCACGGCGGCGAGTGCTGCAAACAAGGCTGCTGAATACCTCAAGAGCATCGCTCAGATCGAACATCGAGAGGCGGCTTAGGCCGCCTTTCAATTTCAATACCGTTCTATCGTAGGGCCGCTTGTCGGCCCTTTTCATTGTCTGCCTCGCGTCAGTGATCGTCCGGTGATGATGACGGGAATGTTGGCAGGGCCGGAGCATCGTCAACGGCTTGCCCGATCCATTCGCCCTCATTTCATTCAGGCTCCCGTGTTGGCCGTTTCCCTTCGGTGACGCTGCCCCTTCAAACCCTGCCGTTTGCCTCCCCGTCCACCGGACGAACCCAAACGCCAAAGGAGGCAGACATGAAAACCGATTACGCAATCATTCACAAAAACTGGAACGGCATCGAAATCGAAATTCGCTGGATCGCCGATTACGTCTCATTCGATGATGGGCAATCAATGGCGCATCTTGAGGTCGAAAGCGTGAAGCCAGCACGCGCGCCGCTCCCGATCACCGAAACCGGCTATCGCTCGCACTTCATCAATCGCAGCAATGTCGATCACATGGGCGGCCCCGAGGCCTATGTCGAAGCGTGGATCGACGAGATGTCACACACCCACGCATGGCGCGAAACCGCATCCGCATCACGCCAACTCGCGCTCTTTTGAGCGCGAGTATCACCTGTATGTGATGGAAATAGAATTTATCCATCACATAAGGGTGATTAAATATCTTGAAAAATATCACTCAAATGTGATATAACGGACTCAAAGGTGGAAAAACCATGAGTCCAGACCAAGCCCATTTAGCCCGTAAAAACCTCGACCGGCGGCTCGCACCGCTGCGCGCCGAGCCTTTGATCGCGCCGCCAAGCGGCTGGATCAAGGCCATTCGCGAAGCCCTTGGTATGACCGCCGAGCAATTGGCGCGCCGCATGGGCGTTGTCCAATCGCGCGTCAGCACGCTCGAAAAAGCCGAGCGCACCGGAACGCCGTCACTCAAAACCCTTCGCGAAGCTGCGGAGGCGATGGATTGCGTGCTGGTTTATGCGATCGTGCCGACGGCATCGCTCGACGAGATTTTGCGCGATCAGGCGGCGAAGAAAGCCGACGTTGAACTCGCGCGCCATCATCACACGATGCGCCTTGAAAATCAGGCGATGGATAAGCGCGATCTTGCCGCCGAGCGCGAGCGATTGGTTTCCGACATGCTTGCAGGTTCACTTCGCCGCGTATGGGATGAAGAATGATCGATCCATTGTTCGATGAAGATGATGAAGCTAACACGCCTCTCGAAGCCGAGGAGCGAGAGCAGCTCATTCCATCTTACATCACGCTTCGCCGCGAGTTGAACGAAGCCGAGCAGATCAACATTGCCGATGCGGCGAAATGGCTCGCATCGCGCAAGCGCGACGTGCTGGATGAAAAATTCCTGCGCAATCTGCACACGCGCATGTTCGGCCAAGTGTGGAAATGGGCGGGCGACTATCGCAAGACGCCGCGCAATATCGGCGTCGAGGCATGGCGCATTCCGATGGATGTTGCGCAAGCCATCGACGATGCAAAATTCTGGGTCGCGAACGAAACATATTCTTCCGATGAAATCGCCGTTCGCTTCTCGCATCGCTTGGTCGCGATCCATCCATTTCCTAATGGCAATGGACGTTTCTCGCGCATGGTCGGCGACTTGCTTGCCCAGCAATTAGGTCAGCCACGCTTTTCGTGGGGCAGTGCGAACCTCGTTGATCCGAATGAAACCCGCAAAGCCTACGTTGCGGCATTGCGCGCAGCAGATGCGCATGACTTCGACGCCTTGATTGCCTTTGCGCGGAGCTAATGCCGATGCGTGCGTGCGCGTCACCGGATTGATACGTTCGATGATGGCGCGCGCAGTTTGTCGCGTCAGATCATGTTCTCCTAAGATCACCACCGAATAGCGGACATTCCCAACGGCATTCATTCATGGGTTTTTGACCAGCCGCGTCTCGGATCAAGGCCGCTCGCTTCCGCACCCTTCGTTCCTTGGGCTTGTGCAGCTCCGCGCAGAGGTTCGCTGCGCTCAGCCTTTGATCCTCGCCTCCATCGTCAGGTCACGAGTCTCCCCATGAAGCCGAGGGAATTGTCCTTCGGTGGAAACCAAGGAGAACTGAAATGTCTGACACAAACTCAAACCGCCCGAGCCACCGCTTGTTCAATGTTACCGGAGATGGTGACAACGCCCGCTGGACTGACATCGGCGTCGCATGGGCAACCAAGGACGGCAAAGGTTTCACGCTCGCGCTCAATGGAATTCCGCTCAATGGCCGCGTCGTCATGCGGATCAACGAAGAAAAGCCAGCCAACAAGAAGGGGAGCTAACGCTCCCCTTCGGGGCTTCGTGAGCCAGCGTCGCTATGGCGCTGGACCACGGCGGCCAAGTTCTTGGGCGATCATCGCGAGAAGCGTGTTCGCCGATGCGATTGCCGCGTTGCTCGCCGTGATGGCGCGCGATGCATCTTGGAATAAGGCAGCAAGCTGCGATGCTGATTTGGTCGCAAGATCGTTGCGGGTGAGATTGACGTTCATGACATCCTCCATTTCGTTTGCGCCGCCCACCATGGGCCGCGTTGGAGGACGCGCATCCGCACATCGATTGCCGATGCATCACTTGTGATCGCAACGAATGTGGAGAAGGCTAGGGATACCATCCCGCCTTGCATCATGTTCAAACGAATGTGGATAGGTTCGATCAATTAGCGGATTATGTGGGTGGCAGGAGACGGTGCAGGAAATGATGGAATGAACTTCCAGCCCGCAAGCAGATTGTGCGCCAATCGGCGAGTGCTGCTATAAGTTACTGCGCCTGCGGAAAGGGCACTGCATGAGCGATGGCTACAACTTCGAAAGTTTGAAGCGGGAAATTCTCTCGCGCAGCAAGGCTACCGATTGGGAAGTCGCCAAGAAAGAATGGCGGCTTGTGGCAATCTCCGAAGCGGATGAGCCGGAAACCTGCCTTTGCAGTCATTTCCCCATCATTGAACTTTGCACGATATCCAACCGCATCACTGGTACATCGGTTGACGTTGGCAATGTATGCGTGAAGCGCTTCCTTGGCTTCCGGTCTGATTTGATATTCGCATCGCTGAAAAGGATCAGGAAAAACATTGAGGCCAGCGTCGGCGCAGATGCAACGGCATTTTTTCACGAGCAGGGCATCATCAACGATTGGGAGTATGGATTTCAGCAGAGCACGATGCGGAAGAGGAATCTGAGCGCTGCGCAGATGACCACGCGCATCAAGATCAACCGGAAAATCATTGCATCGATTCAGAAGAGAGGAATTATCTAAGAAGATAGCATCGATCTATGTATACTAAAATTTAGTGTCGTAAACTAACCGACCGAATGTATTGTTTGTACTGTATGGCTCTGGAGGTTCGCAAACGGCGGATGCAACGCACCACAAACCCATAACTTTACCATAGGCTGGCAATCCGTCATCCATTTTACGATCGATTGAATCCATTGTCGAACATGCAATATTGTTAGTCCCAAACATATTTGCAAACGCAAGATCAGTAATATTCAAAAATGATGTCGAGAACTGAGAGCAACCGAACGGACCGGTTACGTTGGAGACTCTATAACCTCCACCTATCGGCGCAGATGGCTGCCCGTCTCCAAAATCCATGGCCGTCGTGTTTCGGTAGTCCATTGCTAAAAGACTAGCTGCCTGCAAATGATGCCAGAATGTAAAGCGCTCATTCGTCGCAGTGATGGCATCACTGTGTCCAAGTGCAGCGTCGAGTCGACGATCACCGTTGCCGCTGGTTGCACAAGGAGCAACCGTACAGCTAGGCAATCTGGTTGCGGCGTTTACAAGATCGCCAGGTAGGCGCCCGTAGCTATCTCGGAATGTCAGGGCAGCAGATTCAATAGCTTTTAAGTCTTGGACTGTTCGATTGATTTGCATGTTTTCGATGAGCTTCATCCCGCCGAACGTACCGCCGATCAGTAAGCCGATGATGATCATCACGATTGAAATTTCGACGAGCGTAAAGCCGTTCCGATTTTTGTTATGCGCGCATCCCATGACGTTCCTTTTGTTGAATCATATATAGCAAATTCAGTGGCTTAATTCAACTGTGTCGGTTGCCGATTATCCGAGGTCTAACCCGCGATCCCGTCTCGGGCGCATGGTTGTCGCGCCCTGTCCGCGATCCTTGTCGCGCTCGGCTTCACCCGCGCGCATACGGCGGAACTTGGCTGCGTCCCGATAGAGACCGAAGATGCGCTCCGCTTCCTTGCGACGATTTTCTTTGATGAGGTCTTGAAGGGCCTGGCGATCCTTGTGCTGTGCACGGATCAGAGCGTGCCGCTCATGGCTATCGCGCTCGCGCGCAAACTTGGCTTCCATTTCATTCTGCTTGCGCGTTTTGAAATATTTCCCCGTCAGAAAATCCCATGCACCAGCAATGCCTTTGCGAAGACGTGATGAGCGAATGCGTTGCTCTTCGTTCCAACGTGCGGTGATGGATTTATCTAAGGCTTGGCGTTCAGCTTGATGCTGAACCTTGAGCGCTTCGCGCTTGGCTACCAATGGTTGCATATTGTGGTGAGCGATGCGTTTGGCTTCCGCAATGTAGCGGGAGAGGCGCGGGACGATTTGCTCTCCGATGAATTGTCTCGTTTCATCGACACTGCGTAACTTGGCGGGATCACCGAGGCGCGATGCAACGTCTTTTGATTTTGCATCGATCATGCGCGCGAGCGCGAACACATCACCGTCGATGGTGACGGCGACAAAACCACGCCGATCACCGCGAGCGAGAAACAGGCCGCGCTCTTCGAGTGCAGATGCGAATGCAGCCGCGCCGTCCGATTGCTTCCAGCATTCTTGCACGGCGGATTTGAGTTCGCGCGGATCGAGTCCCGCGCGTTTGGCTTGCTGCCATTCATCTAGCGTGAAATTGCGCGCATCGCGTAATTTCGGATTGGCGAAGCCGTTTGGCATCGACCATCCGTTTTCGAGATAGAGCTGCTTTGCAATTTCGTTCAGCCGGTTCTTGAAGAACGGCAGTTCCTTCGCCGTCATCGTTTCCGCATCAATGCGCGACCAGACGGCGTGACAATGACGACGGCCTTCTTTTTCATGGAAGACGATCACGCGCGGTTGACCGGTAAGGTTCAATCGCTCTTCGATATCGGCAAGTGCCTTTTCAAAAACTTCGACGCGCACAGATTCATGCGCGGGCGGACTGAGTGACATCGAAAAGAGATATTGCTGGCACTTCGTCCCGCGTGCGAGCGCATAGGCTTCGTTCATAGCGCCCATCACCGTGTCGGAGATGAACCCCGACACTTCATGAATTTCGACGTGCTCGTTTTCCTCAGTCTTGAGCAGATGTGCTCCAAGCTGACGACCACCGCTGCGCTTTGAGGCTTTGAGGATCATGGCCGTACATCAATATCCAATGCTTGGATCAGGAGTTGGCGCATATGATTGATATCCGCAGTCGCGGACACCAACGCTTCCTCTGTGTCAGGCGTAACCGCGAGGCTTCCCGTGTTCGCAGCGCGCGCGAGTTGGTTCACATTGTTCGCCAATCGCGATTGACCAAGAAGCCCAAGCAATTGCGCGAGGGCTTGATGATCTTTGACCGGAAACTTTCCGCGCTTGCGGGGCGCGACCGTTTCCGGATCGAGCAAGCGCGAGCGGATATATGCGCCGAGCGCCATGCCAGCGGCATCGCGCTCCAGCTTTGCACGTTCTTCAAACGTGAGACGCAGAGAGAAAGGCGGGATGGTGCGTTCACCCATTGCACCTCTCCGATTTGCGCTTGCGGATCAGTGACGCGCGGCGAGTCGATAGATCGATATCGATGCTCTTCGTCGCCGGAGTTGGCGCACTGATTTGCGGCAGAGGTTTGGCAACGTCATTCGCGTTTGCGGGCACTTGCCACGCTAGCGATGTATGCTTGAGAATGTTATCCCACTCAGTCAGCACCGCCCATAGAGAGTTCGAACCCTCTCCAGACGGGTGCGCCAAAATTCCCCGAAAAATGTGCGGCCTGCATGCGCCGGTGGCAAAGTCCCGGCGCTGCCTGGCCGTGGATGGTCCGATCCGGGGGCCTTGCGACCCCAAGCCAAAATTTGGCGCGGCAAAAGAATGCTTCTTCCCGCTGCCGGGCGGATGCTGCTAGGGGCAGCCGATTCCCGGATTACGGATTGGACGAAAATGGCGATTACGACTGTCGAGGTTCTGACGACGCACCAGTGGAACACTGGCCTGTTCTCCTTCACCGTGTCGCGGCCGCCATCGTTCCGGTTCGTCAGCGGCCAGTTCGTGATGCTGGGCCTGATGATCAACGGCAAGCCGCTGCTGCGCGCCTATTCGATCGTCTCGCCGTCGTGGGACGAGACCCTCGAGTTCCTCAGCATCATCGTGCCCGATGGCCCGCTGACCAGCCATCTGTACAAGATCAAGCCCGGTGACGAGATCCTGCTGGGCGCCAAGCCCACCGGCACGCTGACGCTCGATGCCTTGCTGCCGGGCAAGCGCCTGCACCTGATCGGTACCGGCACCGGCCTTGCGCCGTGGATGTCGATCATCCGCGATCCCGATGCCTATGAGCGCTACGAGCAGATCACGGTGCAGCATACGGTGCGCGATATCCAGGACCTGGCCTATCGCGAAGAGCTCGAAGCGCGGATGGAGCACGATCCTCTGGTGGGTGAGCTCGCGGTCACGCGGCTGACCTATGACCAGTCGGTGACCAAGTGCCCGACCTGGACCGGCGAAAACCGCCGCATCACCACGCGGATCGAGTGCGGCGATTATCCGCTGAACCCGGAAACCGACCGCGTCATGCTGTGCGGCAGCATGGCGATGATCAAGGAAACCGGCGCGCTGCTCGAAAGCCTGGGCTTTGTCGAAGGCGCGCAGTCGAACCCCGGCACCTATGTGCTGGAGCGTGCGTTCGTCGGCTGAAGATCAGGCGCGGATGGCCTCCAGCGCCGTCCGCAACGCTTCGGGCAGTGGCACCGGGCGGCGGGTGTCGCGGTTGACATAGACATGGGTGAAATGGCCGGCGGCCGCCGCAGCGTCCTCGTCATTGGCGAACAACCCGACCGCATAGCGCACCGAGCTGGTGCCGATATGGTCGACGCGAATGCCTGCGTGGATCGTGTCGGGAAAGGCGGTGGGCGCGAAATAGGCGCAGCCCGTTTCTACCACCAGCCCGATCACCGCGCCTGCATGGATGTCGAGCGCGCCTGCCTTGATCAGATATTCGTTCACGGCGGTATCGAACCAGAAATAATAGACCGAGTTGTTGACGTGACCGTAGATGTCATTGTCCGACCAGCGCGTGCTGATTTGCGTGTACGCGGGATATTGCGCCCGCGCCGGCCGAACGGGGCGGCTCATGCGTCCACCGTGAAGGCGTTGACTCCATCGGTGTGGCGGATGGTGACGGTGCGGCCGATGGGATCGTGCGCCGGATCGATCAGCGCGGCCAGCGCAGCCTCCTTGTCGGCATCTGCGGGCCGCGCGACGATGCGGCCCTTGCCCGTCCGTGCAATCACCACACCGCGCGCGGGCCGCCCCTTGGCATAGCCCACGGTATAGCTTTCGATGGTGGCGGTGGCATCCTCTTCCAGCCGCTCGGGCGAGGGCTGCGCATCGACCTCGGCCTGCATCGGTGCATGGTCGACCGGGGCCCAGCGATCGGGCGCGGTGGTGCTGTAGATGCCGACCGCCTCTTTTGACAGGAACCCGCCATTGGCCAGCACCAGGCCAAGCGAGCCGGGATCGGCGCGCAATGTCTGCGTCATCGCGGCAATGGCGTGCATCGAGTAATTGTTGCCCGCACCGCCGGCAAACGGCAGCCCGCCGGTGAGCGTCAGTGGCGTGGTGCGCGGATCGACGCCCAGGGCTTCGGCCGCCAGCAGCACCGCGACGGGAAAGCAGCTGTAGATATCGAAATGCGCTATCTCCGCCGGGGTCTTGCCTGCACTGGCGAGCGCGCCTTGCAGCGCCACCTCGATCGCCCGCGAACGCGAGAGGTCAGCGCGCAAGCTCACCGGCTTGTCCATCGCCTCGCCGCTGCCGTGCAGGAACACCCATTGTGATGGCGGCACGCCCATTGCTTGGGCCTGGGCCACGCTGGTGAGGATCAGCGCTGCACCCTGGTTCACCGCGTCCTGCGCGACATGCCATTTGAGATAGGGGTCGGCGACGGCATAGTTGCCGTCCGATGGCGTCCCCAGATAGGCCTCGTCCATCGCCTTGGGGAATTGCGCATAGGGATTGGCCGCAGCGACCTCGCTGAAGCCGGCCCATAGCGCTGACATGGCAGCGACATGCTCTGCCCGGCTGCGGCCCAGCCGCGCGCGCAATGCATGCTCGAACAGCGGGTAGGTCAGGATCGGCGCACCGATGCCGTTTTTCAGCTCGTGGCGGTCGAGCAGCATCGGCCCCAGCCCGCGATCTTCCATCTCACCTTCAACCGCCTCGGTCCAGTCGATGGCCACGCCCTTGCGCGCAGCGGTCTTGGCGGCGGCAATCGCTTCGGAGCCCGAAAGCAGAACGCATGTCGCCTCGCCGGCATGGATGGCAGCGGCGAACTCGTTGACCAGCGACTGCGGGCTCTGGCCGCCGACGATCGAATAGATTGCGCGCGATGGTGCAGCGCCGATGCGCTTAGCAAGGCCAAGGGGTGGATTGTCGCACCCGCCGGTGCCTTCGGGGACCATGCCCGGCGCACTGTCGGCAAAGTGGCGGACGACCGCGATGACATCGATGGCAGCGCGGACGGCATCAGCGGTCCCGGTATCGGCGAGCGCTGCCTCGCTCGCGCGCTGCATCAGCGATTGCGGGCTGGGCGCGGCGGCGGCATCGCTGCCATCCCAATGATCGACCGCCTGGCCGACGCCGATCAGCACCGGGGTGTTGGGGGCAAGGGTCATGGCATTCTCTCCGGTACGGTTGTCTTGGTTGTGTAGCTAAGCATTCGTTTTCCCCTCCCGCAAGCGGGAGGGGTGCCCGCAGGGCGGGGTGGGGGCCATGTGCCGGAGTATCTCGAACGGTTTTGCTCCCAGCCCACCCCGCTCCGGCTTCTCCGGACCTGCCCCTCCCGCGGGCGGAAGGGGAGAGAAAGCAACATCACGCTCTGCAGATGGTGTCACCCTGGTCAAAACCGTCCGTGGATCCGGATCGTCATTGCCTCGCCTTGCTGGCGGAAGCCCAGTGCCGATAGCGCCGTGCCCGCGCTGGCGGCGAGCCCGCCGAGCGTGAAATCTGCGGTATAGCGACCGGTGCCGGCGATGCGGATGTCCATCTGCTCCAGCCCGGACTGGCCCTTCAATGGCACCAGAAGGTCGCCGCCATCGCAGCGCAGATTGCCGCTGAGCCCGCGCTGCAGCGTCAGGCCGAACAGGCTCTGTTCGATATTGACCCGCACCGCGCCCGAGGCCTGGGCACAGCGCTGGCCGGTGAACGCGATATCGATGCCGTCCAGGCTGATACTGCGCAGCGGCAGCGGCGCGAACAGGTCTGCCGTCGCGATGTCGCCACTGGCTCTGCGCATGGCGATGCTGTCGCCGCTGCTGGCGAGGTCAAAGGACAACGGTGCCTGGCCCGGAGCGTCGCTCGCACGGGTCATCGCCATCGCCCATTCGCCGCGCAACAGGCCGCCGGGGGAAAGCCCCGCGTCGAGATCGCCCAGGCTCAGCCTGCCGATCCTGAGATCGCGGACCGTTCCCGACCAGATGCTGCCTTCGATCGCGCGCGCGCTGACGCCGCGCTCGCCCAGGCCGGCCATGTCGAACGCGATGCGCAGCGGCAGCAACACCAGCAGCGCGACGACCAGCGCCAGCGCAACCAGAATGCCCCGCTTCATGCTGCAACTCGGCTTGAACGGCTCATCCGCCGACCTTGATCAGCCGCGCGGAGACCGAAACGGTGCCATTGTCCATTCGCCGGATGACCAGGGTTTCGGGCACGACGCCGCGCCGTTCCAGATCGGCGATCCAGCCCAGAAACGCGGTCGAGCGCGCCGAGCCGATCGCGATTTCAGCGCGGCCCGGCCCCTGCGCGGTGTTGCTGTCGAGCGTGAAGCCGCGTTCGGCCGCTTCGCTGGCGAGCAGCAGATCGAGCGCGGCGATGGCGGCTGCGGGACGCGTGTCGGCGGGCATCGACAGCGCCTGAGCCTTCGCCTCGATCCGCCCGGCCTGCATCGTCGCCTCGTAGAAGCTGCGCTTGGCATCGGTCGCAAGACCATAGATGGGCCGGTAGATCAGGAAAAAGCCGATCACGCCTGCTGCCAGCACGGCCGCAATGCCGACGAGGATCTGCTCGCGGCGCGACAGCGCGATGAACCAGTTCTTGGCCGCTTCGGTCATGGCGCCAGCACCGTGATATCGGCAATCGCCTGGCCGGTCGCATCGCTGCGGTTGGCGGCGGTGACCTTGTAGCCGTTGTTCTGCAGCGCGATCAGCACGGTGTTCAGGTCCTCGACGCGGGGCGCGGCGATCATCGCGCCGATGATGCCGCCGGGGCGGTAATCGGCCTGGCGGATGACGACGCCGGGTACCGGCTGGATGGCGGACAGCAGCCCGGCGAGCGGCACGCTGGCGACCATGTTGCCCGCTCCGCGCGCGGCGAGCTTGGCATCGATCTGCTGTTCGGCCTGCGCCGCATCGGTCGCGCCTGGCACCAGCCTCTGCGCGCTGGCGAGCGCGCGCCGTTCGGCAAGGTCGGCGCCCAGATAGTTCTTGCCGATCTCGGCCAGCGGGACTGCGAGGCTGACCAGTGCCAGTGCGCCCAGCAGCCAGGCGAGCGTCCGGCCCTGTCCTTGCCCCAGCGCGAACAGCGGCGTGCGCCGCGCGAAATCGCCCTGGCGCAGGTTGATGGGCGGGTCGGCGAGCATCGCTGTCAGCGCCGCATCGCGGGCTTCGCTATCCAGCACGACCGGGGCCTGGCTGCCCAGCAGGAGCGCGCCCAGTGCCTCGTCGGGTGGCAGAATCAGATCGCCTAGCCGGTCCGCCCCCAGATCGCCGAAGGTTGCGCTCACCGGCTGGTCGCCGCCAGGCAGCAAAAGGCCCACGGGAACGATGATATCCGGGTCGAGCCCGCGCAGCGCCAGCTCGGCAAGGTGATCGGCGAGCGTCGCCCGGGCGATCGTGGCGCACAGCACGCGCATGCCGCCGCTCTCGGCCGTGCCCGCTTCCGTTTTCCCGAGCGCGCGCACCGCAACGAACAGGTCGCCGCCGATGCTGAGGTCGGCGGCGCGATAGCGCGCGGCCGCCTCTGCCTGCGCGGCGCTCATCTCGCCCATGTCGAGCGTGCGGATGACAGTATCGGATGCGGGAACGAGCGCGACGACCGGGGTATCGGCCCCTGCCGCTGGCCGACTGAAATCCTGCCCGCGCGCGACGATATGGCCGTCCTGCGCACGCCACCACGACAGCGCGGCATCGGGGCCGGATGGGCAGGTGACGATCAGGCCGCTGTCAGCCATGCTGCGCCGCCATGGGCCAGGCACGGAGCAGCGGTAGGCAGGTGCAAGGCAAGATCGCAAAACCCCCGGGCGGCGACAGAATCAATCGCCCTGCGGTCTAGCCAATCGGCTGGCGCAAGTCACCGTCCCTTTGCGGATCGAGCGGATCGGATACGATATTTTCGCCAGCCGGGCTCTGAACGGCCGGCGATGCCAGGCGGCGCGGGCTCAGAATCGCAAACGATGCGACCAGCAGCACCACTGCAATCGCCTCGATGATCATCGATTGCGCGATGTTGGCGGTCAGCGGATCGCTCATCAGGCCGAAGGCGCGTCCGGTGAAGGCCAAACCCACCATCGTGGCGGCACCCAGCAGCCATTCGCGGCGGCCGGGCAGCAGACCGACAAGCGCTGCTAGCCCGCCGCTGATGAAGAACCCGCCCATGTCCGCGCGGATCGCGCTGAGCCCGGTCGCGCCCTGTCGGCCGAGTTCGAACTGCGCGATGATCGATTG
Source organism: Hydrogenophaga intermedia (assembly GCA_943370475.1). Taxonomy (GTDB): domain Bacteria; phylum Pseudomonadota; class Alphaproteobacteria; order Sphingomonadales; family Sphingomonadaceae; genus Blastomonas. The sequence continues at coordinate 42,014 of CALRRI020000030.1, read as the reverse complement.
CGGATCGAGCATGGCGCGCACGCCGATGATGATGAACAGCGTCGCAAATCCGGCGACGAGCAGGCGAATGACCCAGGTCATGGCGATCGATCCTTTCCCACGAGGCTCTTTCGAGCCGTGTTATGGCGGTGCGCTGGGCTTGTCCAGCATGGCCGGGATACGGCGGGCAGACGGTTTCGATCCGCCACCCCGTGTAAAGATGCGTCACTTGCCGCCCGAACGCGCGCCCGAAGCAGGCTGTCATTTTTGCTGGTTACCGCATGCCGACCTTTCCGATAGCTTGGCGCACGGTACAAAACATGCGCAAATGCGCGGGCAAGGAGAGCGGCGATGGATCTGGGTCTGGCAGGCAAGAAGGTCATCATGAACGGTGGCGCGCACGGGCTGGGCCTGGCCTCGCTCAAGCAGTTCGCGGCAGAGGGCGCCGACGTCGCTTTCCTGTCGCGCGATCCGGTGAAGGTCGAGGCAGCGGTCGCCGCGATCGACGCCTGCGGCCCCGGCAAGGTGCACGGCACCGCGATCGACATCACCGGAGATCCGGATGGCTACAAGGCCTGGCTGAACGGCTGTCTCGACGCGCTGGGCGGCTGCGACATCTTCGTCCACACCGCCAGCGCCTCTGGCCAGGGCGCGACCGGCGACTGGCAGCGCTGCCTGGACATGGACATCATGAACGCGGTGCACGGCGTCGAGGTGCTGACCCCGGCGCTCACCGAATCGGGCTGCGGGTCGATCGTGTTCATGTCGTCTACTGCTGCGCTCGAGACCTTCATCGCCCCCCAGGCCTTCAATGCGCTGAAAGCCGCCTTGATCACCTATGGCTCGCAATTGAGCCAGGCGTTTGCCGGGCAGGGCATCCGCGTCAACTGCATCTCGCCCGGCGCGATCGAATATCCCGGCGGCAACTGGGAGATGATCAAGGGCGTGGTTCCGGCTCTGTACGAAAGTACGCTCGCGAAGATGCCGATGGGCCGCTTCGGCGAGCCCGATGAGGTCGCCAAGGCCATCGTCTTCGTCGCCAGCCCCGCGTGCCCTTACATGACCGGCACCAATGTCGTCATCGACGGCGGCTTCACCCAGCGCGTCCAGTTCTGATTCTCCAAAACACGAGGCACACATGAAGCTTTATCAATCGATCGGTCCCAATCCGCGTGTCGTGCTGATGTTCCTCGAAGAGAAAGGCGCTGTCATCGATCGCGGCTTTGTCGACATCATGACCGGCGAGAACCGCGCACCCGCGTTCACCGCGCTCAACCCGTTTGGCCAGGTGCCGCTGCTGGAGATGGATGATGGCACGCATCTGTCGGAGAGCACCGCGATCTGCGGCTATATCGAGGAGAAATTCCCCTCGCCGCCGCTGATCGGCAGCACCGCCGAAGAACGCGCGGTGACCAACATGCTGGTGCGCCGCCTCGACTATGATGTCGTTGCGCCCATGACCACCGCGTTCCGGGGGTCCGAAGGGCTGCCGATGTTCCAGAACCGCCTGCGTTGCCTGCCCGAGGCCGCCGATGGCCTGAAGGCTTGCGCGCGCGACGGCCTGGCTGCGTTCGATGTGCTGCTGGAGGGCAGGACCTGGCTGGCGGGCGACCGATTCACGCTCGCCGACATCCTGCTCTATTGCCTCACCGAGTTCGGTAACATGGTAGGACAACCACTGCCTGCAGAGCTTGCAAACCTTCAGGCCTGGTCGGCGCGCGTCGCCGCGCGGCCCAGCGCCGCGGCCAGCCTCGACGCCAAAAAGGGGGTCGCGTGACATGAGCATCGATCGCGAAAAACTGCTCGATATCTACACCCGCACAATGAAGGTCGCACGCTTCGACGAGAAGATGCGCTCGCTGCTGATGAGCGGCAGGCTTGCCACCATCTATTACACGATGCGCGGGCAGGAGCTGGTGACATCGGCGATGATGGCCGCCTTGAACCAGGACGATTACCTCGTCACCACCTATCGCGGCCAGCATGACCAGATCGCCAAGGGCGTGCCGCTCGACCTCTTGATCGCCGAGATCGCAGGCCGCGCCACCGGCACCTGCAAGGGCAAGGGCGGGTCGATGCACATCACCCATCCCGCGACCGGCGTCATGGTCACCACCGGCGTGGTGGGCTCCGGCCTGCCGATCGCCAATGGCCTTGCGCTCTCAAGCCAAAACCGAAAGGACGGCAAGGTCACCGTCACCTGCTTTGGCGATGGCGCGACCAACATTGGCGCGTTCCACGAGGCGATGAACATGGCGCAGCTCTACAAGCTGCCGGTGATCTTCTTGTGCCAGAACAACCGCTATGGCGAGCACACCGCGTTTGCCGACCACACCAAGGTGGACTCGATCGTCACCCGCGCCGCCGCGTACGGCATGAAGGGCGTCAAGGTCGATGGCAACGACGCGGTGGCGATGTACGCCGCTGCGAAAGAGGCCGTGGATCGCGCCCGCGCCGGAGAAGGCCCGACGCTGATCGAGGCGATGTGCTACCGGATGATGGGCCACTTTTTCGGCGCCGACTTCTCGTACATGCCGCCTGAGCATATCGAGGAAATGAAGGCCGAAGACCCGCTGCCCAAGCTCAATGCGCTGATGCTCGAGCACCAGTTCCAGCAGGCCGAGCTCGACGCGATCGTTGCCGGGCTTGAGGCGGAGCTGGACGCGGCGGTCGAGTTTGCCTTTGCCAGCGCCTATCCGGACACCGACGAGATCCGCAAGGACGTATTCGAAGAGGAGATCGCGGCATGAGCGATACTGCAACACTCGAAGCCGGGGCTGCCAAGGTCAAGAAGCCCAAGCAGATCACCATGGTGCAGGCGCTGAACGCCGCGCTCGACGAGGCGATGGCCGCCGACGAGGGCGTCATCCTGCTGGGCGAGGATGTCGGCGCCAAGCAGGGCGGCGGCGTGTTCAAGGTGTCGTCGGGCCTCACCGAGAAATATGGCGAGCACCGCATCCGCGCGACGCCGATTTCCGAGCAGGCGATCATGGGCGCGTGCGTCGGTGCGGCACTGGCGGGCATGCGCCCGATCGCCGAGATCATGCTGATGAACTTCGTCACCGTGGCGATGGACCAGATCGTCAACCATGCGGCAAAACTGCGCTTCATGTCCGGCGGGCAGACCAATGTGCCCATGGTCATCCGCACCACCACCGGCGTCGGCGTCGGCTTCGGCGGCCAGCATTCGGATATGCTCGAAGCCTGGTTCGCGCATGTGCCGGGGCTGAAGATCGTCACGCCGTCCAACGCCGCAGATGCCAAGGGGCTGATGCGCAGCGCGATCGAATGCAATGATCCGGTGATCTTCATCGAGAATATCCTGTGCTACGGCCTCAAGTCCGATGACCCCGGCGTGGATTACCGCGTGCCGCTGGGCAAGGCAGCGGTCGCACGTGAAGGCACCGACGTCTCGCTGATCACTTATGGCCGCACCGTGCTCGATGCGCTGGAGGTTGCGGAAACGATGGCGGGCGAAGGCGTGTCGGTCGAGGTCATCGATCTGCGCACCATTGCCCCTTACGATGAGGCGACCGTCACCGCATCGGTGCGCAAGACTGGCCGCGCCGTCGTGCTGCACGAAGCGGTTCGCGCCTATGGCACCGGCGCCGAAATCGCCTCGCGGTTGAATGAGGCGCTGTTCAACGAGCTGAAAGCCCCGGTGCAGCGCATCGGCGGGGCGTTCTCCGCCGTGCCGATGGCGAGCGTGCTCGAACAGGCCTGGATCCCGGGCAAGGACGAAGTCGCGGCAGCGATCCGCACGACGATGGAATGGAAGCGCTGATGGCCGCCGAAATCCGCATCCCCAAGCTGGGCATGAGCGTCACCGAGGTCACGCTTGTCGAATGGATGTTCGGCGATGGCGAGACGGTGGAGAAGGGCGACGTGCTCTACACGGTCGAGACCGACAAAAGCACCACCGAGATCGAGGCGCAGGATACAGGCGTGCTGCGCGTCACCGGCGAGGAGGGCGAAGCCTACAAGATCGGTGATGTGATCGGGACGATTGGGTAGGTGTTGCTTTAGCGGCATTGCGCCGATCGTAAGCATGCGGGTACACAAGTTACCTGTGACAGACGACGTTTCCCAACAAGATGAAGAACGCTGGTGCGCCGAGCAGCGGGAAAACGTGCTTGCCTATCTCGCCATTGAAAATTGCCCTTCCAGCAGCATCGGAGAATGGCCCGCATGGCACGTTGCGCCGATCATTTCGATCTGGGCAGTAGAAAGCGTCAAGCATTCCGGATGGGTTGGCTGGTGGGCTGTATCAGGCGATTTTCCGACAGACTACATCGAGTGCGGCGCTGAGCGTCATCCTCGCCAGGGATTGCGTGACATTGGCCTCCGTTGGAAAGAGGCGGCAAAACGATGGATGGCGGGGGAGGATGTCGCCGATTTGCAGTTAGGCGACGGCACCCAGAATATCGCATCAGCTTCGCTTTTGGCTCAACGGGCTGAAATGTTTTTGGAAATAGCGCGCAATGATCAAAATTGGACTGAGTGTTAACTGCCGCTAGCCACCCAATTCCTGATTTTGCCCCACACTGGAAAGCCCCGATCCCCTCCGCTCAGGCTGAGCAAGCGGTGTGGGCTTTTGTCCGGCACCACAGTGGCCCGCCGCTCGATTAGCGAGCGAGCGCGGCACCGTCTGCAGCGGCTATTTCACGATCAGCTTGAGCGGCACCGTTTCGGCCTGCCCGGGGAGGACAAGCTCGGTCCTGCCCGAAATCATCGCCGACCCGCGCTGCCTGCGCTTGGCCTCGTAGAGCGCTGCATCGGCGTTGCGCAGCAGTTCGCCGCGGTCCTTGACGGGGCCGCCCAGCCAGCAGGCGCCGATGGTTGCAGACACGTTCAGCGTCACGCCGTTGGTGCTGACCGTGTATTGCAGGTCGTACAGCAGGCGGCGCAGCAGGCCGGCAAGATCCTTCAGGATCGCCTGGTCCGAGATCAACAGCACGAACTCGTCGCCACCCAGCCGGGCGGCAAAGCAGTTGGAGAGATAGTCGGCATTGAGCCGCGCTGCCATGACCCGAAGCACCTCATCACCGGCGTGATGCCCAAATCGGTCATTCACCGCCTTGAAGTGATCGAGATCGATCAGCAGCAGCGCGCAGCGCTCTGCGTTGGCGATCGTCGCCTTGATCTTGTCGTCGACGACCTCGTTGAAACGTCCCCGGCTGGCGATGCGCGTCAGCTCGTCAGTATGCGCAACCTGGCGCAGCGCCTCTTCCATCGTGTAGCGCGCGGTCACGTCCTGAAAGACGCCGATCAGCGCAACCGGCTGGCCCTTGTCCATTTCGATCTCGCCCATGCTGCGGACGCGCCGAAATTCACCCTGCGCGGTGGTGAAATCGGTCTCGACGTCGAAAGGTTCGCCCGTCGCCATGGTGCGTTCCAGCGCCTCGGTGACGATGGCGCGCGCCTTGGGGGGATAAAAATCCAATGCCGAATCCAGTGGCTTGCCATCGCCCGGCGGAACGCCGTGGATCGCATAGGTCTGTTCGGACCATTCGGCCTGGTTGTCGGCGAGCGTCAGGCGCCACGATCCGATCTTTGCCATGCGCTCGGCCTGGCGAAGCTGGCGGTGCTTGCGATCGAGCGCCTGGAGGGTTCGCTCGCGTTCTTCGGCGATCCGGACCGCTGCGGCGGCCGAAGCCCTTGCAGCGATCAGTGTTTCCACCACCTGCGCCAGCTCCGCCAGCAGTTTCATGTCGCCGGGATCGACATCGCGCGGCTGGTCATCGATCACGCACAGGGTTCCCAGCGGAACCCGCCTCGATGGGCTGCGCTGCGTCTCGGCATGGATCGGGACGCCTGCGTAAAACCGGATGTTGGGTGCGCCGGTGACAAGGGGATTGCTGGAAAATCGATCGTCTCTGGTCGCATCCGGAACGACCAGAACGTCATCGGCGGCAACGGCGTGCGCGCAGAATGCAAATTCGCGCGGCGTCTCGTCCACCTCCAGACCGATCTTGGACTTGAACCACTGGCGATCCTTGTCGACCAGCGAGACAAGGGCAATCTTGCAGCCGGTCAGGCGCTGCGCCAATTTCACGATGGTGTCGAACTCGCTCTCGGCGGGAGTATCGAGAAGGTTGAGCCTGTCCAATGTGGCAAGCCGCGCCTGTTCTGCCTCGGTGAGCACGTCATCTTCTCCAGAACCAGTCATGCCGAGACCATTCGCCCAGTCAGCCCTAATGAACGGTTAACAGGCGGTGATGTGTCGACAGCGCCCACCGCGCAGGAGGCTTCGAAAGGCTCGCAATCAGGACGTTGAACGAAGGTGCTCGGGGCCGGCCAGGCCGGGCGGTGGCGACAGACCTAGCTGAACAGCCCCCGGATCGCGCGCCAGATCGGCACCGGCGGGCGCCCGGCCAGCACGCGGGCCTTGTCCATGAAGGTCGATTTGCCAGCATAGAAGCGCGCGATCAGCGCGTCGGGCAGGGTGTAGAAGCGTTCGAGCACGCGATAGCGCTCATCCGGGCCCGCCGCCTTGAACAGCATTTTGGTGAGCATCCGGTAGAATCCGTCGGCCTGCCAATGGTCGAGGCTGGTCCTGCGGCTCATCTCGGCGAGCGCCGCGCCCGACAGGTCGGGCATCGCAGCGATGTGCGCGGCAAGCCTCACCGCATCGGGCAGCGAATAGCCGGTAAGGCCGTGGAACAACGCCGCGCGCGTGCCCGCCTTGGCGACATCGCCGCCGGTCGATTGCCAGTATCCACCGAAATCGCCGCCATAGACCACCGGCAGCGCGCCGGTTTCGGTGCGGCTGACGCGTTCGACCTGCCAGCCCTTGGCATCGGCATAGGCGCTGATCCGCGACGACAGTGCCTGGGTATCGAGATCCGAGGTGTCGCTGTAATAGGTGTCCTCGACGAACACCTCCATCGGGCTGATCGGCAGGCAATAGACGAAGCGATAGCCGTCCATCTGCTCGACCGTCGCGTCCATCACGATCGGCCGGGTGAGGCCATGCGGCTCGGACAGGTGCAGCATCTGCCCCATGAACTTCTGCCAGCCGCAGCGCAGGTGGCGCACATTCCCTCCGCCGCGCGCATCGATGACGCCGCCGGCCTCGATCCGAGCGCCGTTTTCCAGCACGACATTGGTCTGGCTCGCCGCCAGCGCGCGCACGCCGGTAACGATGTGGTGCGCGGGCAGTTCCTCGCGCAGATAGGCATCGAACCGGTCAGACAGGATCGAATAATAGCTCTCTTCCAGGCCGCGCTCGTGCCCCGGAAACTTCACGTCATAGCCGCGCCAGCCATGGCAGACGAGCGGCGCGACCAGCCAGCGGTGCTCGCTCGCGACATCGGGGCCGAAGAACGACCAGATATGGTTGCCGCCCAGCGTTGCGCTTTCCTCGATCAGCAGCACGTCGAGCTCGGGCCGCTTGCGCCGCAACGCGAGCGCGATCAACCCGCCCGCCAGACCACCGCCGAGAATCGCGACATCGCACTTGAGCGTCTTGCTGGAGATATTGCGCGGGGATTTCATGTCCCTCCCGCCCTAGCGCAGCGGGGCGTGCTAGGGAAGGGCGGAAGGCAAGCATTGCAGCGGGAAGTGTCGCTGGTCAGATGCAATGTTGCACATGATGCGGCAATGCAGAGGTTGCAGCCACGCGCCTTGCTGGTTGTCGGCGGGTCGATGGCGTGGACCTCAGTCACATTTTGCACCGCCCCCGAATTCGCGCTAAGGCGGGATCCATGCTGGGTTCCTCGCATATCGTGCTGTCTGCGCTCGCCATGACGTTGATCGTCGGGGTGCGCTATCTGCTGACCAGCGGGCTGTTCGCCTGGCTGACGAGCAAGGTGCGTCCGGGGCTGTATTCCGGGCTGACGCCGCAGATCGGGCGCGAGATCCGCTGGTCGCTGTACAGCGCGGCGATCTATGGCATCCCCACGGGCATTGTCGCCTGGGGCTGGCAGAACCACGGCTGGACGCAGATCTACACCGATTGGAACCATTGGCCGTTGTGGTACCTGCCGGTGTCGGTGATTGCGTTTCTGTTTGCGCACGACACCTGGTTTTACTGGACGCATCGATGGATGCACCAGCCCAAATGGTTCCGCATTGCGCATGCGGTGCATCACGACAGCCGCCCGCCGACCGCCTGGGCGGCGATGAGTTTCCACCCCATCGAGGCGCTGACCGGCGCGGTCGTGATCCCCGTTCTGGTGTTCGTCATCCCGATTCATGCCGCCATGCTGGGGCTGGTGCTGGCGACGATGACACTGATGGGGGTGACCAATCACATGGGGTGGGAGCTGTTTCCCCGCTGGCTTGTTCAGGGGCGGTTAGGCAAGGGGCTGATAACCGCAAGCCATCACCAGCTTCACCATGCGCGCTACACCTGCAATTACGGGCTTTATTTCCGCTTCTGGGACAGGCTATGCGGTACGGACAAGGGGCTGGGTTCCTTTCAGGACAAGACTTCAAGACCGCGTGGAGCGCCGCCCTTGGGCGATGCGACCCGCTCGGCATCAAGGGGGAGTTGAAGCGGTGAAACTGCACAAGACATTGGCCATCGGCCTGCTGGGCCTGCTCGCGCTGCCGGGCGCTGCACCGGTGAGCACCGTGGAGATCACGGTTGATCAACTGCGCTCGGCCAAGGGCCTGCTGCAACTGTGCCTGACCGCCAATGAAAAGAGCTTTCCCGATTGCGACAAGGACAAGAACGCCCACCGGCTGACCGTCCGCGCAAAGGACGGCATGGCGCGGTTCGAAAATCTGCCTGCAGGCCAGTATGCGCTGGCGATCGTTCATGACGAGAACGGCAACAACAAGCTGGATACCTTTGCCGGCATCCCCAAGGAAGGCATCGGCTTTTCCCGCAACCCGAGCTTCAGCTTCGGCCCGCCGCGCTTTTCGCAGGTGGTGTTCGTGGCGCAGGGGTCAGGCACCAGCCAGCGGGTGAAGATCAAATATTACCTGTGAGCGCGCGCTGATGGCCCGGCAATTCTTCCGTTCCCGCCTGAGGGCATTTCAGGCGATGGTGGGTGATGCGCCGGACCCGGCGTTCATCGCGACGCTGGAGTTCCTCGAGAACCGCGACCTCGACCTGTCGATCCGCATCGGCGGCATGCTGGCGTTCAACGCGCTGATGACCACCATCGGCACGCACCCGATTTCCGCCAGCCCCGGCGCGCCGCTCAGCGTCGATGCCGCCAGCCAGCCAGTGCTTACCATCCTCAGCATGATCGGCGTCGCGCCTCTCGTGCTCTCCAGCATAATGTGCCTGCGCGCGCTGCTGCTGGGCGAGGAATTCGACACCGACGGTTTCGAACACAGCCTGCGCCCCGGTGCGGAACCCGAAAGCCCCGAAAAGCTGCAGCGTCGGCTGTTTGCGACCTTCATCCATTCGATCGACGCGCAGGCGAACCTCTTGCGCCAGTCCGTGCGGGCAACGTTCGTCGGCGGCGCGATGACGCTGGTGGTATGGGCGGCGATCCTGTGGGACAAGATGGGATAAAAGGGGACGGCAATATTCGCCGACCTGCCAGCACGGCCATGCGGCGAATTCCCGATTGCGCGGTTCGGAACCATCTGAGCGGTCGCGCGCATCCTTGGCACACCCGCGCCAGGAGCCACCGCATGACCGACAAGACCCCCGACAAGCCGCTTTCGCGGATCACCAAGGCGATGAAAGACATCGATTTCGTAATGCTGGGCACCCATGCCGAGGGCGGGGCCATCGGCGGGCGACCGATGAGCAACAACCGCGAGGTCGATTACGACGGCGACAGCTATTATTTCACCTGGGAAGATTGCCGCATGGTCGACGACATCAAGCGCGACCCCCAGGTCGCGCTGTCGCTGCAAGGCAAGAAATCCCTGCTCGGCGCACCGGGCATCTTCATCGCGGTCGAAGGCACCGCCGACATTGTCCGCGACAAGGCGCAGTTCGAAAAGCACTGGAGCAAGGATCTGGAACGCTGGTTCGAGCAAGGCATCGATACCGAAGGCCTGGTGATGCTCCACGTCCGTGCGACGCGGATCGCGTACTGGGATGGCGAGGACGAGGGCGATATCGTGGTGGGGTGAGGGGCGCGAGCCTTCGCATTCTGAGTGTCCAGGATCAATCCTCCCCGAATCTTCCGGGCCGGATTGCACTGCAGCAACTATCGAAGCACCGCGATCGCCGACAGCCAACCCCAGTTCAGGAGAAGGCCGATATCGGTGGCGAACTTCCACGCGCGCGACGCCCGCGCCATGCCGCGCCTGAAGGTCCAGTAACGGACCAGCACACTCGCCACCGTTGAAAGCGCCACTATCGCTATGCCAGTCACGGGCAGCGATAGCAGGAACGCCAGTGCGAAAAACTGGACCATCATCGCGCTGACGAACCACACGATCGGCACCGGGCGATAGGTCGCCTCTGGCAGGAAGCTGCCGATATCGGTCGAGCGGACGCCTATGTTATCGTCCGGCGTTGGCGGCGTGCGTGCATCGATCGTGCGGATTATCTTGCCAGCCGGATTGGCGGGCTTGTCCTGATTTTCCGCCACAAGCCCAACCCCCTTTCTGGCTCATCCGCCACTCCACTCAGGCATCTGCCGAGCGCGGACGCGGCCATGTCCCCTCACCGGATATTGCCCCTCACCAGATATTGATGGTCATCGTGATCGTCCCTTCGCCCTTGCCCGAGCAGATATAGACGATGGCCGACGGCACGACGCTCTTGCCGCGGTATTTCGGCTCCACGACCATGCGGTTGATGCTCTTGAGATCGATCAGTCCGCTGATCCGGTCATACGCAAAGTCGAGCGCCACCTGCGTACCCGGCGGGACATAGCCGGTGTTCTCCGGGATGTTCTCCCCACCGAACCGTTTGGGAAAGTAGAGGATCTTCTTGAGCTCCCCGCGCCTTGCCAGAGCCTGGGCCTTGGCGCGGCTGGTGACATGCGAAAAGTCCATCTCCATCGCCTGACCCTCCTTGGGCGCCATCGTCCAGGCGGGCGGGGCGAGCGTCAGCGCGGCCAGGATCACCAATGCCAGAGCTGTGTTGGATAGCCTCATCGCATCGCCCCCATGCCATGCTGCAGCACCGTGCTGCAGGGGCGAGCATAAGGCGGTCACGGCAAGAGGTGGAGCCTTTGCCGGGGAAGTGGGTCCGAAATGGAGCAGATGGGACGATGCCGGTCACACAACCAAAGTAGGTGAACCGCATGGCAAGGGAGCATCGCACATCCCGGCAAGCCTCCGATCGGACCGGGCTTGTTTTCTGTACAGAATTAGGTACAATGCAACGCATGAAAACTGTTAGCTTCTCCGACGCGCGCGCCAATCTCAAGGCGGTGATGGATGGTGCCGTTGCCGACCGCGCGCCGGTTGCCATCACCCGTCAGCGGGGCGAAGGCGTTGTTATCGTGTCGGCCAGCGAATGGGCCTCGATCGAAGAAACGCTGTATCTGCTGCGATCACCGAAGAACGCCGAGCGGTTGCTCGCCGCCGTGCGCGGCTTTGAAGCGGGCGAAGCAGCGGGCTTGCCTCTGCCGTGAACGTGACGTTCTGGCCGACGGCGTGGGAGGACTATCGCCACTGGCAGAATCACGATCCTCGCATGCTGGAGAAGCTGAACGGCCTTATTGAAGAATGCCGCCGCCATCCCTTCAAGGGCACCGGCAAGCCGGAGCCCCTGAGCGGCAACCTCGCGGGCTGGTGGTCGCGGCGGATCAATCAGGAGCACCGATTGGTGTATCGCGTTTCGGGCACCGACAGGGCGCAGGTCCTGCAGGTGGCGCAGTGCCGGTATCATTATTGAGTTCGCTGCCGAACGCGCCGAATATTGCGGCATCGGCCAGAATCCAACCCTAAGCACAGCCCTCGACATACGCCAGCGTCGGCATCATCCCGACATGCACCAGGCTGACCTTCCCCTTGTCGTCGATCTCGAACATCAGCCGGGGATCATCGCCGGGCTGGGTCAGGTATTTCGCCGGGGCGTCGACATATTTGTGCGGCTCGGCGACGAACGACGGGAAGGCCTTGCGGACCTGTGCCTCGGTCGATCCGGGGCCGATGCCTTCGACCAGCCTGGCTATTGACTCGTCGCTTACCGTGATGCGGCGGACGACGCCTTCCTCGACGATGGCATAGGCGCCGGGCCAGTCGGGCGCGCTCAGGGTCAGGCACGCCTCGGACGCCTGCGCGCCGCGCGCGGCCCAAGGCGAACCCGTGGGTACCGGCTTGCCGATGATCAGCCCGCCATAGCCTTCCAGCGTCAGCGTCCGCGCGCTCGCCGTGCTGGGCGCCTGTGCGCCGGGTTCGGCGGTTGCGATGCCCTCGGCCGCGACGGGGTCGGCGGCGGCTTCAGGCTCGGCGCGGGCGGCTGCGGGCTCTGACCCGCAGCCGCCAAGCAGCATCACCGCCAGCGACGCGCCGACCAGCGCGGCCTTCACCGGCTCAATCATGCTCGCGGTCGCCCGCGCCCAGATACAGCTCGCGGCCCATGTCCTCGTACAGCTGGCTCATTTCCGCCATGCCCTTGAGCGCGGCCTCGCGGCTCGCGGCGGCCGTTTCCGCCCCGCTCGGCCCGGTGGCGATGAAGCCTTCCACGCCCTGGTTCTGCTTGGTGGCGAAGTCGCGGACCTCCTGGCTGATCTGCATCGAGCAGAACTTGGGCCCGCACATGCTGCAGAAATGCGCCGTTTTTGCGCCTTCTGCGGGCAAGGTCTGGTCGTGATACTGCTCGGCGGTGTCGGGGTCGAGCGACAGGTGGAACTGGTCGCGCCAGCGGAACTCGAAGCGCGCCTTGCTCAGCGCATCGTCGCGCACCTGTGCTGCCGGGTGACCCTTGGCAAGATCGGCGGCATGCGCGGCGAGCTTGTAGGTGACCACGCCGACCTTGACGTCATCGCGATCGGGCAGGCCCAGATGCTCCTTGGGGGTGACGTAGCAGAGCATCGCGGTGCCATACCAGCCGATCTGCGCCGCGCCGATGCCAGAGGTGATATGGTCATAGCCCGGCGCGATATCGGTGGTGAGCGGGCCCAAGGTGTAGAACGGCGCTTCGCCGCACACCTCGAGCTGCTTTTCCATGTTCTCCTTGATCTTGTGCATCGGCACATGGCCGGGGCCCTCGATCATCACCTGCACGTCGGATTTCCACGCGCGGTGGGTCAGCTCGCCCAAAGTATAGAGCTCGCTGAACTGCGCCTCGTCATTGGCATCGGCGATCGATCCGGGGCGCAGGCCATCACCCAGCGAATAGGCGATGTCATACGCCTTCATGATCTCGGTGATCTCGTCGAAATGCTCGTAGAGGAAGCTTTCCTTGTGATGCGCCAGGCACCATTTCGCCATGATCGAGCCGCCGCGCGAGACGATACCGGTGACGCGCTTGGCCGCCATCGGGATGTACGCCAGCCGCACGCCGGCGTGGATGGTGAAATAGTCGACGCCCTGTTCGGCCTGTTCGATGAGCGTATCGCGGAAGATCTCCCAGGTCAGTTCCTCGGCGACGCCGCCCACCTTTTCCAGCGCCTGGTAGATCGGCACGGTGCCGATCGGAACGGGGCTGTTGCGCAGGATCCATTCGCGGGTGTCGTGGATGTTGCGGCCGGTGGACAGGTCCATCACGGTGTCCGCGCCCCAGCGGATCGACCAGACCATCTTGTCGACTTCGGATGCGACGTTCGAGGCGACCGCGCTGTTGCCGATATTGGCGTTGATCTTGACCAGGAAGTTGCGGCCGATCGCCATCGGCTCGGTTTCGGGGTGGTTGATGTTGCTGGGGATGATCGCGCGGCCGCGCGCGACCTCATCGCGGACGAACTCGGGGGTAACGTAATCGGGGATCGACGCGCCGAAGCTGTTGCCGTCGCGCACATAGCTGGCAAGCCGTTCGCGGCCCAGATTCTCGCGCTCGGCGACATATTCCATTTCCGGCGTGATGATGCCGCGGCGGGCATAATGCATCTGGCTGACGTTCATGCCCGGCTTGGCGCGCAGCACCTGCTTGCGGACATTGGGGAACGGGGGCACGCCGCCCGAACGATCGGGGCCGAGCTGGCCGTTGTCCTCGGGCTTCACCTCGCGTTGGGGCACCGCCTCGACGTCATTGCGGGCAAGGATCCAGTCGCGGCGCAGTTCGGGAAGACCTGCGGAAATGTCGATCAGCGCATCGGAATCGGTGTACGGGCCCGAGGTGTCATAGACGCGGACCGAAGGCTCGCCGCCGGCTAGATCGATCTCGCGCATCGCGACGCGGATACCGCTGCCCGATTTGGTTGCGACATGGACCTTGCGGCTGCCGCGAATGGGGCCGGTGGTCACGCCGATTTCGGTGCGGGAATGGATATCTGCCATGGGTCTGCTCTCCTTGGTCGACGGGAAGAGCGGACGCGGGCGGATGGAAAACAACGCCGCTCCCTCCCTCCGCCGGTATCAGCCGGTTCAGGTTCAACGGGTCGTGGGACGCAACGCCCACCTCTCAGCCGCTCGGCTCCCCGGGGATGGGGCAGAGATTAGGGGAGTTGGGAGGGGACGGCAATGGTTTATGCTTGGCGAGGGGTGGGCCCCAGTGGCGGGACGCGGCAATTGTCCACATAAATGAACGTTTGCGGAACTCTGCAGCTTGCGCGACTCGGAAATTGACTAGTAAAACGCAAATGATCGGGGCGGTCTAGACCCCGGTCATCAACGCTGAGGGTGGCATCGTGACGACCTGGGATACCCCGTCCATCAACGAGCTTAATGTCATTTGGTTCGCGGCATAGCGCAAACCTATCAGGACCCGGAGAAATCAGACCAGAACCCGCTCCCGACTCATTTTTTCTTGTGCGGATGTGGCTACGTTTCCAGCATTCGTTGCAATAATTCGTTCTCCTTTATCAATCGGGGTTTAGTCATGATAAATTCGATTATGGAGGTTATGAAAAACCCCCGGCTCAAGGTAAAACGGGCCGAAAAGCATATTGCTTCTCTCATAACTGATAGCGCCGCCTTGCCGAATGATCTTTATGAATTCACCGGCGGCCCCGCGAGGTCGAAAGCTATCCTTCAAAACCCTGACTGCTACCGTTTGGTCTACCAGCCCAAAGAGCCAATCAATGAATATTTTGGCGCCACGGTTGGCGATGCCGTGAACAATCTCCGGGAGGCCCTCGATTACTGGCTTAACAACGCTATGGCTTGGCGAACTCGCGCGCCCAGCAAGCGACACTTCCCTTTCGCCGAGAAATTCGACGACTTGAAAAGTTCCCGTTATTACCCCTCAGTAGAGCGAGACTTTCCAGAACTCGCTGCCAAGATTTCGAGTGATATCAAGCCTTGCCGAGATACTCACTTGCATCTTTGGGCTGTCACCAGTCTCTGCAACGGAAATAAGCATAACGACTTTTTGCCAGTTGCCAGCATTGCAAACACCAGCAGGTTCGATGCCAGCATCGGCGGTCGGCCGTCCATCATTAATATGGCGATCGAAATGAATGCTAACAATCAGATCGCAATCATCCATGCCGATGAGCCAATCGAAGTTAACAATCATGTCAGCCTTTCCGCCGAGATAACCTTCCCAGAAGGAGCCATTTTCGAGAACCAACCGGTTATCCCAACTCTAACCAATATGTCTAAGACTGTCGGCGAGACGCTAGACAGCTTGGAGGCATTTTTGCGGTCACTTTAAAGAACTGGCTTGTACAAAAAATTGTTGCTGCTGGCGGGCTTTCTCAAGCATATATTTGTCCGCGCAACCGCAAAGGTTGGTCCAGATGTAAAATCCCCCGTGTGACCCCCCGCATTGCAGCTGTCACACTCGCGCGATAATCTCCGCCACCCAATGCCGCCCGGCCAACATCAGGAGAGAACCATGCCCGCGCACGAAATCGACTATGAAATCAAGGGACACGAGCTGCAGTTTGTCGAGATCGAGCTCGATCCGGGCGAGAGTGCGGTGGCCGAAGCGGGTGCGATGGTGTGGAAGGATCCGGCGGTCGAGATGACCACGGTGTTCGGCGATGGCAGCGCGAACCAGGGCGGCGGTTTCATGGGCGCGCTGCTGGGGGCGGGCAAGCGTCTGGTCACCGGCGAGAGCCTGTTCACCACGGTGTTCACGCACACCGGCCAGGGCAAGGCACGCGTCGCGTTCGGTGCGCCGACGCCGGGCAATATCCTGCCGCTCGATCTTACGCGCTATGGCGGCAAGCTGATCTGTCAGAAGGACAGCTTCCTCGCCGCGGCCAAGGGCGTGTCGATCGGCATCCACTTCCAGAAGCGCATCCTCACCGGGCTGTTCGGGGGCGAGGGCTTCATCATGCAGAAGCTCGAGGGCGATGGCATGGTGTTCGTGCAGATGGGCGGCGCGCTGATCGAGCGCGAGCTGGCGCCGGGCGAGGAGCTGCACGTCGATACCGGCTGCGTTGCGGCGTTCACCTCGAGCGTGGATTTCGATCTGGTCTCGGCGGGTGGCATCAAGTCGTCGCTGTTCGGCGGCGAGGGACTGTTCTTCGCGCGGCTGCGTGGGCCCGGCCATGTGTGGATCCAGTCGCTGCCGTTCTCGCGGCTCGCCGGGCGGATGCTGGCGGCAGCGGGCAGCCGGGGCGGGCAGAACCGGGGCGAAGGCTCGGCGCTTGGATCCTTGGGCGACCTGATCAGCGGGAACTGACCTGCGCGTCAGTTACCTTGCAAATCGACCCCCGCCTGTTGCAGCATCGCATCGATCTGCCGGGCGGGGTCGGTCAGCTTCTGGCTTGTGATCGCGGTGATCGCGGCCAGGGTCGGCGCGCTGAGCCCGGTGCGGCGCGCAGCGGCGAGGAAGCTTGCACCGCTCCACTTCGTGCCTGCGCGCACCGTCGCGAAGAAGCGGCGGTTGACGTCGTGCAGGCTGCGGGCCCCGGCGGATCTGCGCCGGACGTCGGCATCGATCGCCAATGCGATCAGCATGCCGCACTGGTAATGCAGATCGAACTTGCCCGCGCGCGAGGCCATGTTGAGCGCAACGCTCGCCAATCCGTCGGTGCAGGCCTTGCGCGCCTGCACGATGCGTCGGGCGACATAGGTGCGTTCGGCATCGCCCCTGTCGCCCATCACCAGAGCCGCCATCGCATCGGCCCCGCCTTCGTGGATCCAGGCTTCCGAATCCGGCCCGATCACGTCGTTGGTGCCCGCGCGCTGAAAAAAATGCGCGGCCTCGTGCGCGAAGAACCAGTCGAGCCACAGCACCTCGCCGAGCTTGATCGGCTTGCGCCAGCCATCGCCATAGAGGTGGATGAACACCTGTCCGGGCAAGGTGCCGCCCTGGCTCGACAGGCTGGTGTTGGCTGGCGGCTGCGGGTCGAGCGAGACGTAGAGCTCGGGGGTGATCGTGAGGTCGCCGTATATCGCGGCGAAATCGCGCATCGATTGCGGCAGCGATTCGAGCAGGTGATCGCGCAGCGCGGGCTGCAGCGCTGGATCGACGATGGCGAGGAACCCCGCCGTCGCGGCAGGCTGCGCGGTGCCGATATAGACGTTGGTGCCCTCCTCGCGGCTTGTAAAGGCGGCGCTGGCAGCCGTGCGCTGGCCGTTGACGCCGATCATCTCGCCTTCTGCGGTGATCGTCACCGCAAGCGGCTCTGTTCCCTTGCAGGGCAACGCGGGGCAGGTCTGGAAGTGCCCCGAATAGACCAGCATGCCGCCATCACTGAACGGGGAGAATGGCGCATAGGCCTTTTCCAGCGCGCTGTAACGCACCGGGATGTCGAAGCTGAGCTGCGAAAACGGCTTGCCGTCGGACCGCTCGATCCGCTCGTCATCGCCCTCGCGGACCCAGCGGAATTCCCCCGGCAAAGTCTTCCAGTCGCGGGCGCGATAGCCATCGAGCTGCGGGGCGAAGTGCAGCGCGGTTGTGGGCCGCACCAGCCGGTATTCGGCGCGCACGGTGTTGCCGGTCGACCGGGTGATATGCAGGCTGACCGGTGGCGTCCGCGTTGCACTCGCCGCCCCGGCCTTGGCGGATACGGTTTTGGCAGATACGGGCGAGGTCGTTAGCGCCAGTGCGGCAAGGCCGATCAGCGTGCTTGCAGACATCCGGCCCATGCGTTGTTCCCATCAGGTCGGCCTGATCGGCCAGACCGGCCCGCTGCCAGACTAGGCAGGCGGGCGCGGCCTGCGCAATCAGAAAGTGTAGGTCAGGCCTGCACCGCCGAAGAACTGATCGGCATCGCCGCGGATGGCGACGATCGGGCTGTCGGCGATATCGCCCTGCAGCCGCGAATAGCTGCCGATGACGAACACGCCCCAGCCGCCATCGAGCGCGTTGCCCGACAGGTCGAGGCCGAGCAGCGCGCTGGTGCCGATCGACTTGAGCCCGCCGCCCGCACGGTAGCGGGGCAGGCCCGATGCGGCGCTGCCTGCGGCATCAATGCTGAAAAAATAATCGGCAAAATCGCCATCGACGAAATCGGCGGATGCGGACAGGTTGACCACGCCCTTGGTGCCGAGCAGCCGGTTGTAGCTGACCTGCGGGGTGACCAGCGCGCCCGAATGCGCGCCCGAAATGTCGAACAGCGCATCGGCCTGGAAGGTCAGGCTGTCGAAGCGGTTGAAGATGCGGTTGATCTTGACGCCGCCGGTGGCACCTGCCTCGACGGCGATCGGCCGGTCGCCCAGACGCTTGACCACGGTGTCGCGGATGCGGTTGTTGCGCTCCAGCCGCGCGCGGATGATGGGGCCTGCGATATACTCCACCTTGGGCAGCACCGGGTCCTTGATCAGGTCGACGAACAGCCCGGGGCCGCGCGCGCCAAAGGCATAGCCCTTGTAATTGCCCTGCACCACCGGCGCGGGGAAGAGGACAT
This sequence comes from Hydrogenophaga intermedia, assembly GCA_943370475.1. Lineage (GTDB taxonomy): Bacteria > Pseudomonadota > Alphaproteobacteria > Sphingomonadales > Sphingomonadaceae > Blastomonas. The sequence goes on along the minus strand of CALRRI020000030.1, from coordinate 23,256 downwards.
ACTGGTCCGAGCCTTCATAGCTGGGCACCATGCCTGCGCCGAGGCCCACGGTCATGTAGAAATCCTGCGCGAACACCGACTGCGACATCGCGGCTGCGGTGGCCAGCAGCTTCAGCTGCTCGGGCGTGGGGCCGGGCTTTGGCGGGGCCTGGTCTGCGGCAGGCCTGGCTTCGGGGGCTGGAGGCTGGTCGGCAACGGCTTGTGCCAGGGCAGGGCTGCTGACGCCCAGGATAAGGGCAAGGCTCGCAAAGGTTCGGGCGATCATCGGGGACGTTCCATGAAAGGCAGGCGCTGGCTTGGGGCTGACGCGTTGTGAGGGGGACACCACGGGACCGATATAATGTTGCGCTGCAACAAATCAAGCGCGCTGCTCCGGGCGGTCAGGTCGCCGAGATTGCCGGCGGCTTGGCGGGCGGCGGGTGGCTGGCTTGTTCGTCGTGATCGCAATCTGGCAGCGGCGCGCGCGTCAGAATCCGTGCCGCCAGCACGATGACAACCAGCAGGACGGGCCCCATCACCGACAGCAAAGGCTCTGCGGCAGCCGCTTCGGCCATGGCCGACTTTGGCATGGTGGTTTCGGCGATCAGCGAGCGTACCAGGCCATAGCCGGCCCCCAGCCACGCGAGCGCGATCAGCCCGACCTGCTCCAGTGGACGCGTGCGAACGATCAGATCGGGCAGCACGAAGGCCACCGCCAGCCCGAAAATGGTAAGGTCGTAATCATAGCCATAAGGGCTGATGAACAGGCTGGCGCAGCAAATTGCGGCGGCCAGCCGGTGCGGTGCAAGCCGGCGTCCGTGCGCGATCAGCATCGCTGCAATCGCCGTGAATGCCCCTGCGGCCTGGATCGCCATCGCCAGCGACGGCCCTGCCCCCAGAGTATAGGCAGCCGCATATAGCGAGATCATCCGATACAGCTTGTATTCGCCCTGCGCCAGCAAGGTGCCAGATTGCGCGACGCCATCGAAAAAGGCCTGCCAGATCGACATGCCGAACACGAGGCTGGGGATCAGCAGCGCGATGGCGACGGTCGCTGCAGCGACCATGATTGTCTGCCAGCGCCGCTCCGCCAGCGTCATCACGGCGATGGCGACCGCCAGATGCGGCTTGATCACCATCAGGCCCAGCGGCAGTCCTGCGCCGGGTTTGCGCTGGAGGAAGCCGAGCAGGAACAGGCCGATCAGCCCTCCGGTCAGAAAGCCGTTCTGCCCGGTGCGCATCAGCAGCAGCAAGGTGGGCAGCATCACGATCAGCACGCCGGGAAGATAGGCGCCGGCAATGCGGCGCAGCACGGCCAGGTACAGCGCCAGCGTGGTGGTGATGAACAGCACGTACCCCAGGCCGATGGGCAAGTTTGCCATCCCTGCGACAAACAATGTGTACGGCGGCGGATAGGTCCAGGGCATCATCGAGACCGTCCCGGTGAACTCCCGTTGAGCCGCCAGCATGGTCTCGAAGCGATAGGCATCCTCCGCCCGGCCATCGAGCGCGAGCAGCCCCGTGATTTGGAAGGCGTCGTAATCGGTCAGTGACTTTTCGGCACCCAATAGATGCGGGGCCTGGAACTGGATGGCTGAAACCGCCCCCAGCATCGCCAGAACGGCAAGGATGACGAAGATCAGCCGTGTCCGCGTGAACGGGCTGTCGGCAGGCACTGGTCCAGCCTTAGCCACTGGGGATGCGGCTTTGGCGGTTTCCGGGCGATGATCGGCAAGGTGCGTTTCAGCGTCGGGCATCGCGGTTGCATCCAGCACCCCGATCCACCAGCGGAACGGGGTCTTCTCCGCGCGCACCGTGGGACCGCAGCGCCTTCGATATGGTTAACGGGCAGCAGTCGTTTTGTAATTTAATTTACAGAATGACAAATCATATCTTCGCAAGTGCAGCGAAAAGACAAGATATTCGACCGAAAAAGGGGCTGCAGACGCCAAATAGGGGTATCTGACCAGCATGCAATGTCAATTTATGACATGCTCCGATTCGCAAGAGGTGACCTTCGATGTCTTATACTGACCAGATCCGTGCAAACGAACAGCTCATTGGCGGCCAGCAGGGCCGCTGGACCGGCATCAGCCCTGAATCGGTCGCGCGCATGCAGCTGCAGAACCGTTTCAAGACCGGTCTCGATGTTGCGCGCTACACCGCCAAGATCATGCGTGAAGACATGGCCGCCTATGACGCGGACTCCTCGCAGTACACCCAGTCGCTGGGCTGCTGGCACGGCTTCATCGCGCAGCAGAAGATGATCGCGATCAAGAAGCATTTCGGCACCACCAAGCGCAAGTATCTGTACCTCTCGGGCTGGATGGTCGCCGCGCTGCGCAGCGAATTCGGTCCGCTGCCCGACCAGTCGATGCACGAAAAGACCAGCGTGCCCGCGCTGATCGAAGAGCTCTACACCTTCCTGCGCCAGGCCGATGCCCGCGAGCTCGACCTGCTGTTCAGCGGCATCGACAAGGCGCGCGCCGCTGGCGACACCGCCAAGGAGCAGGAACTGCTGGCCCAGGTCGACAATTTCCAGACGCATGTCGTGCCGATCATCGCCGATATCGACGCCGGTTTTGGTAACGCCGAAGCCACCTATCTGCTCGCCAAGAAGATGATCGAGGCGGGTGCCTGCGCGCTGCAGATCGAAAACCAGGTGTCGGACGAAAAGCAGTGCGGTCACCAGGACGGCAAGGTCACCGTACCGCACGAGGACTTCCTCGCGAAGATCCGCGCCTGCCGCTATGCATTCCTGGAACTCGGCGTCGAGGACGGCATCATCGTCACCCGCACCGACTCGCTGGGCGCTGGCCTGACCAAGCAGATCGCGGTCAGCAACGAGCCGGGCGATCTGGGCGACCAGTACAACAGCTTCCTCGATTGCGAAGAGATCGACCCGACGACGGCCCGCAATGGCGATGTCATCCTCAACCGCAATGGCAAGCTGCTGCGTCCCAAGCGTCTGCCCAGCAACCTGTTCCAGTTCCGCGAAGGCACTGGCGAAGACCGCTGCGTTCTCGACAGCATCACCAGCTTGCAGAACGGCGCCGATCTGCTGTGGATCGAAACCGAAAAGCCGCACGTCGAGCAGATCGCAGGCATGATGGACCGCGTTCGCGAGGTCATTCCCAACGCCAAGCTGGTCTACAACAACTCGCCGTCGTTCAACTGGACGCTCAACTTCCGCCAGCAGGTCTATGACGCGATGGTGTCCGAAGGTCTGGACGTGTCCGAATATGACCGCGCCCAGCTGATGGATGCCAAGTATGACGACACCGAACTGGGCGTCGCTGCCGACAAGCGCATCCGCACCTTCCAGGCCGATGGTGCCAAGCGCGCCGGCATCTTCCATCACCTGATCACGCTGCCGACCTATCACACCGCAGCACTCTCGACCGACAACCTGGCCAAGGAGTATTTCGGCGAAGCGGGCATGCTGGGCTATGTTCTGGGCGTGCAGCGTCAGGAACTGCGCCAGGGTATCGCCTGCGTGAAGCATCAGAACATGTCGGGCAGCGACATCGGCGATGCGCACAAGGAGTATTTCGCTGGTGAAGCCGCGCTGAAGGCTGGCGGCGTCAACAACACGATGAACCAGTTCAGCTGAACGGGCTGAAACGGTCAGACGACCGATAGAGTTTTCCTGGGGAGGAAAAGGACCAACCCGTCGGTGGCAACACCGGCGGGTTTTCCTTTGGCATCGTTCGGCCAGGCCATGGTATGATCACGACAGTTCCGGATCGGGGAGGGCATATCCATGGCAAAGGTCATCGGGCTGGGCGGCCTGTTTTTCAAATCGGCAGATACCGATGCAACCAGGGCCTGGTATGCCCGGGTGCTGGGGCTGGAATTCGACGTCTGGGGCGGGCTGGTATTCACGCCGGAAGCGGCAGCGGCGCACCCCGGGGCCGGCACGGTCTTCTCTCCGTTCAGCGCCGATACCGACTATTTCGCGCCATCGGACAAGGAATTCATGTTCAACCTGATGGTCGACGATCTCGATGCCATGCTGGCGCGCTGCGCGGCGGAGGGCGTCGAGCCGGTCAAGGTCTTCCCGCCCGAGCCCAACGGCCGCTTTGCGCACATCATGGACCCCGACGGCCGCAAGATCGAATTGTGGGAACCAAAGCCGATGGCGTAACCAACACCGCGCGGTTGTGTAACAATGATTGCAATGCGTTAGGCGCGATTGGGCTTATTCGCTAATGTCAGCTATCCGCTCATTCGGGAAAAAAGTTGCCGTTCAGCAAGCGACCCCGTTACGGTCATCCGGTTGCGACCTGCCCCGCTTCAAAGCCGCGGAGAAAAACGCGAGGTCAAAATTGCTGGATGGCAGAATGTGTTCTACCGAGAGCCTGATTAATCTGGGAACGGTGATTTCACGCCTGAAGCCGGCCGTCCGCAGATTTTTCTAGGACGTCTCAAGCGCCTTGCAAAACAGCCGGATATGCTCCCGAGCTAGAGCGCAAAAGTCGTCAACGTTGTGGCTTGCAACCCCCAGGCCGCGTAGCGAAAACACAAGAATGCGTGCCAGTGTCCCGGGGTCGGCCAAAGTGTCTGGCACTTGCGCTGCGATCAGGTCCGCGATCAGTGTTTGCAGGTCGGCATAGACTTTTTGCACAACACTAAATGAGAGATCGTCCATGTCGCGCGCGTCGGGCGATCTCTGCCGGAGTGCGTAAACCTCAAGAAGCCACAGCCTGAAGGCGGCATAGAGCTGATCCTCAAGAGCAGTCAAAGGGGCCAGCTCTCGGGCAATCGCGACGTGCCGCAGTTCGTTCAAGTGCAATACTGCCGCCTCGAACACGTCTTCTTTCCCGGGAAAGTTTGCATATAAAGTTGGCCTTGAAATCCCGCTTCCAGAAGCGATTTCCCCCATTTTGGTGCGCGCGAAGCCGTAGCGAAGGAACAATTGCGCGGCAGCTGCAATGATCCGTTCCCGAATGGCGTTTTCGTTCATGCATTTCCCCAACCGCAACGCGCCCCGAGTCTCCAGCCCGTTACGTCCTCCTACGCCTTTGACGTAGGAGGACGTTCAAGTGAAGCACAAGCTGCGATGGTGCAAGAACGAGGCTGTTATGCAGCTCGTGCGCCTCGCACCAGCGTTCCGGGGCGTGCGCCGGTGGATTCGCCATGCCGGCGGATTACCGTGCCCGATACGATGGTGGCATCATAGCCGGTGGCTTTCTGGTCCAGACGGCGTCCGCCCGCGGGCAGATCGTGAACGATATCGGGCAGGTGGAGTTGCAAGCGGTCAAGATCGATCACGTTGATATCCGCCTTGGCGCCTACGCGCAAAGTGCCGCGATCGTTCAAGCCGACTGCCCGTGCCGATTTTGCAGACAGCATGTGAACTGCTGTGGACAGATCAAACTTCTCGCCAACACGGTCACGCACCCAGTGCGTCAGCAGGAAGGTGGAATAGCTGGCGTCACAGATCGCGCCGTAGTGCGCACCACCGTCTCCGAGACCCGGTACACAATCAGGATGGGCGAGCATTTCGTAAACGGAATCAAGGCTTCCATTCTCATAGTTGCCCAACGCGGCAAGGAAGACGCCCTTGCCGTTGGTTTCGAGGAAACGCTCGTAGGCCACCTCTTCGGGCGTGACGCCACGCGCCTCTGCCATGGCGGCAAAGCTGGTTTCGGCAGCTGGCGCATAGTTTGGCGGATCATTCAGCGGGAACATCCAGCGCCAGTTGCGTCCGAGCGTGTTGAAAGGGTGGCCTTCCTCGGGCGTTTCGCTCAGCAATGCCTGCCTCATTTGCGGATCGCGCATCGCCGCAACCTTTTCTGCCAGCGGCAAGTGGGCGATCTTCTGCCAGCTTGGGCACATTATGAACGGATGGACCGAAAGTTCCAGTCCGCCAACAAGACCGACCGGCCTTGGCATGATCTGAGCCGTGACTTGCGCCCCGCGCGCTTTAGACTGGGCCATCAGATCAAACACGCGGCGCCAGCGCGGCGGCCCATCGTTGGCTGAAGCCAGTGTGAAGGTTGCCGGACGACCGGTTGCCTGCACTACTTCATCGATGACGCGGTATTCGTTGTCCCACCCGTCAAAGGCGTTCAGCACCACTTGAAACGTGCCCGATCCGGCGTCGCTCATCCCGCTGCAAATCGCTTTCAGTTCTTCAACATCTGCATCGAAAGTGGGGATGCTGCCGCCGTCTGCAGTTTTGTGGATGGAAAGGCGTGAGGTGGCAAAGCCGATCGCGCCCGCCTCGATCGCTTCGCGCGAGATCTGGCGCATCCGCGCCAGATCATCGTCCGTGGCCGGTTCCAGCCGCGCGCCGCGCTCGCCCATGGCATAAACGCGCAAAGGCGAATGGGGAAGATAAGCGGCAACGTCGATATCGCGTTTGCCCGCTTCCACGACATCAAGATATTCTGGGAAGGTTTCCCAGTTCCATGCAAGACCATCTGCCATGACCACGCCCGGGATGTCCTCGACACCCTCCATCACGTTGATCAGCATGTCATGGTCTTCGCGGCGGCAAGGGGCGAAGCCAACGCCGCAATTGCCCATGAGCGCAGTTGTCACACCATGCGACGATGAAGGTGCCATTTCTTCGGACCAGACCGCCTGGCCATCGTAGTGGGTGTGAACATCAACGAAGCCGGGAGTAACGATGCGGCCGCGTGCATCGATTTCTTGCTTACCGGACCCGGCAAAGCTGCCGATGGCGGCGATCCGCCCATTGACGATGGCCACATCAGCATCGCGCAATTCACCACCGGTGCCATCAGCCACAGTTCCGCCACGCACCACAAGATCGAAGTCTACCATCGCTGCCTCTCCCACTCGCGCCAATTTGCTGACTTTTCCCACACCATTCAAAGCATGATTTACAGCTTGTCATATTTTGATAATTTGTAAAGCGCAAGGATGTCTTTTCCGTTTCCTGATTTCGAGAACCTGATGGCGTGAAAAGGCCATCGCGATGGGTTTAGCCTGATGGGAAGTGAGTATCGCATTTCAGACGCAGGCTCTCGGCATTCGCAGGGAAGCCAGGCAAGCTTGTCCCCCAAGCCGAGAGCAGCCTCCAGCCGAAGCAGACATTCGAAACTTTGCCTTACAACGACTGACTCTAGGTCGATAGGCGATGCATCACTCGCCTGCGATCAATGGCAGCTATTGCGTTCTGTCACCCGAAAGCAGTCGGGCAGCAAACCACCCACAATCAGTCATTCGCGATCATGTCGCGCTGCGCCATAAGCTGACGTCCCGCGTGCAGCCTTGCACCCTGTCGTCACCCGCACCTGTCGAGAAACCTTTTAATTTCAAAAGGATATTCTCTGGCGCGCGACCCGCAGCCTATTTGGCATTTGTTTTCAATGACATAAAGATATGGTCGATTGGCCTAGGGCTTCTGCTGTGGCTGCATCCATGCGGCGCGGCATGGCGTAGCTTGGGCTATCGATCACTCCAGGGGGATGACCTTGATGCGCCTGTTTGCTTTTGCTGCCCTTCTGGTCCTCGCCGCCGCGCCCGCCTTGGCGCAGAGCGCGCCCCCGCTCGATCTCGCCGCCGCGCGCGCGTCGCTGAACGGTGCATGGGAAGGCGAGCTGGAGTATCGCGATTACAGCGCGGACAGGTGGTTCGGCATTCCGGTCAAGACGCGCATCACCGATCAGGGCGATGGCGCGACCACCGTGCGCGCGTCCGATTTCGATGACGGCCCCAAGGTGGGCATCGTGCGGATCACGTCGGTCGAGCTGTTCGATGCCGCTGCAGCCACCGTGCAGGTCGGCACCTTTCGCAAGGGACGCGCTGCCGAGATCATGACCTATCAGGTGTCGCTCGATCCCGCCTCGAGCGATCCGCTCCACTGGACGATGATCGAGCAAACCCAGGGAAAGGATGACGAGCGCCCCGCGACGTTGCGCCTGACCACATTGCGTGATGGCGACCGGGTCGAGACGCTGAAGGAGGTCGATTTTCTCGACGACGGCAAGACCGAATGGCTGGTGCGCAACCGTACCCGCTTGACGCGCGTTGGCGACTGACCGCAGATCACACGCTCAAACTCCTTTTCCATGAAGGCTTCCCGATGCTCCGCTATGCTGCCGCCTATCTGTTCACCGGGCTTGCCTTTGCGCTGATCGACAGCGTGTGGCTCAAAACGATGGCCCCGCGCCTGTATCAGCCGATCCTGGGGGACATGCTCGCGCCGTCGTTCCGGCTGGCGCCTGCGGTGGTGTTCTATGTGCTCTATATCGCGGGCATCCAGATTTTCGCGGTCGTGCCCGCGCTGGCCGATGGCCGCTGGCAGACGGCGCTGGTCAAGGGCGCGCTGCTCGGCTTCTTCTGCTACATGACCTATGATCTCACCAACCAGGCGACATTGGCGACGTGGAGCACCAAGATCACCGTGCTCGACATCATCTGGGGCACGTTCCTCACCGGATCGTCGGCGCTGGCGGGCTTTGCGCTGACCCGGGCGATCTGGCGCTAAGGCGTAGCGGGCAGCTGCCAGTCGATCGGTGCCAGCCCTGCGTCTTGCAGAAACGCATTGGCCTGGCTGAAATGCCCGCAGCCGAGGAACCCACGGTGCGCCGAGAGCGGCGAGGGGTGCGGCGCCTTCAGCACCAGATGGCGGCCTCCGCGCTCTAGGCTGTCGACGCTCGCCGCCTTCTTCTGCGCTTGGGCGCCCCAGAGCAGGAACACCACCGGATGGTCGAGCGCATTGACGCGGGCGATCACCGCATCGGTAAACCGCTCCCAGCCGCGCCCCTGGTGTGATCCGGCATCGCCCATTTCCACGGTCAGCACCGCGTTGAGCAGCAGCACGCCCTGCTGCGCCCAGGGCTCGAGAAAGCCATGCGAGGCAAGCGCGATGCCGAGATCGCGCTCCAGCTCCTTGTAGATATTGAGCAGCGACGGCGGCACCGGCACACCGGGCTGTACGCTGAAGCACAGGCCGTGCGCCTGGCCGGGACCATGATAGGGATCCTGCCCCAGGATCACCACGCGGACCTTATCAGGCGGCGTCAGGTCGAGCGCGCGGAACCACTGGATGCCAGGCGGAAAGATGCGCTTTCCCGCTGCCTTGCGTTCGAGCAGGAAGCGCTTGAGCTCTGCCATGTAGGGCGCTGCAAATTCGTCTGCCAGCGCGGCACGCCACTGCGGATCGAGCCGGACGGCCGCCTGTCCCTCGTCATTCTGGTTCATGCCGTCTGCCATGCCGCCCCCACCCCTTGCCGGTCAAGCGCGGGGATGGCGACAGGGTACGCATCGATGATAGATTGCCCGGCGATGCGTCCGATTCGAGGGGCCTGACCGATACGGGAGATGCCTGATGCCGCTTACCCATGCCAAACCCGTTACCTTCGTCAACACCGCCAACCGGCAGGCCAGCGAGGCCTTCTACCGCGATGTCGTCGGGTTGCCCTTTGCGGGTGACGATGGCTTTGCGGCCGTGTTCGATCTGTCGGGTGCAGTGTTGCGCATCACCGAATTGCAGGGCTTTGCCCCCAGCCCGCATCCCGTGCTGGGCTGGTCGGTCGATGACATCGAGGCGACGATGGAGCATCTCGTCAGTCGCGGCGTGACGCCGACGATTTACGAGGGCTTCGGTCAGGACGCGTTGGGCATCTGGACCTCACCCGATGGGACCGCTCATGTCGCCTGGTTCAACGATCCGGACGGCAATGTGTTGAGCGTCGTGCAGGGCAGCTGACCCGCCGGCGTCAGAGCGACTGCACCAGATGCCCGCCATCGACGGTGAGGATGCTGCCGGTCATGAACCGGCTCGCATCGGACACCAGCAGCAGCAGCGGGCCATCCAGATCGGGCAGCTCGCCATAGCGGCGCATCGCGATCCGCTTGCGCAACGGCTCGCCCGCCTCGCCTGAGAGCTGATCGCGGTTGATGTCGGTAAGGAAATAGCCCGGCGCGATCGCGTTGACGCGGATGTTGAACCGCGCCAGCTCCATCGCCAGCTGGCGCGTCATGTGCAGCACGCCCGCCTTTGACACCGCATAGGGGCCGGTGCCCGCAGCGGTCTGGAAACCGGTGATCGAGGCGGTGTTGATGATGTTGCCGCCGCCCCCCGTAATTCCAACTCCATCGCGCATCACCTTGGCCGCCTCGGTCGCGACGTTCCACGCGCCTTTGAGGTTGGTGTCCATGACAAAGTCATAGTCGTCTTCGGTCTGGTCGAGCGCGCGCTTGGTGACGGCGACGCCCGCATTGTTAATACAGGTGGTGATCGCGCCTGCCGCCGCGATGCCCTCACGCACCGATGCAAGATCGGCGACATCCATCCGCACCGCGCTCGCGCTGCCACCCGCCTCAGTAATCTCGGCGACCAAGGCCTCCAGCGCCTCAAGCCGCCGCGCGGCGACCACGACATGCGCGCCCGAGCGGGCGAGGACGCGCGCGAAATGCGCGCCGAAGCCCTCGCTGGATGCGCCGGTGACCAGGATGCGCTGGCCGGTGAGATCTGCGCTGAGGCTCATGCAGCCGCTCCCTCACTGGCGTGCTTGTGGTCGCGCTTGATCTTCTTGGCGAGCGACCATTTGTGCACTTCGGTGGGGCCATCATAGATGCGGAACGCGCGGATCTCGCGGAACACCTGCTCGACGATGGTGTCGCCGCTGACGCCTTTGCCGCCCATCACCTGCACGCAGCGATCGGCGACGCGCATCAGCGCCTCGGACACCGCGACCTTGGTCATCGAGCTTTCGACCGTGCCGAGCTCGCCGGTATCGAGCACGCCCGCGCACCACGCGATCATCAGTTCAGCCTGCTTGAGGTCGATCAGGTTTTCCGCCAGCATGAAGCCGACGCCTTCGTGATCAACCAGAGGCTTGCCGAACGCGTGGCGACGGCAGGCATAATCGCTGGCGATTTCATGCGCTCTGGATGCGGCGCCATACCAGCGCATGCAGTGCGAGAGGCGGGCAGGGGAGAGGCGCACCTGCGCGTATTTGAAGCCCTCGCCGCTGTTGCCCAGCATCTGGTCGGCCGGAACGCGCAGATTGTCGATCGCGATGATGGCATGGCCGCCTGGCATCGAGCTGTCGATGGTGTCGAGCACCCGTTCGATGCGGATCGCCGGATCGGGCAGATCGACCAGGAACATGCACGCGCCGTCCTCGGACTTCGCCATCACGATGCCGACCTTCGCGCCTTCGGCCCCGGTGATGAACGCCTTGCGGCCGTTGATCACCCAGTGGTTGCCGTCCAGCTTCGCGGTGGTCTGCATCATCGACGGGTCGGACCCCGCGCCGCCTTCTTCCGCCGGCTCGGTCATGAAGAAGGCCGAGCGCGAGTCGCCGCTGACCAGCTGGGTCAGGAAGCGCGCCTTCTGCTCGTCGCTCGCCATCTTGCCCAGCAGATACATATTGCCTTCGTCGGGCGCTGCGGTGTTGCACGCGACCGGGCCTAGCGGCGACAGGCCGGACTTCTGCAGCACGATCGCGGTCTGTGCCTGGGTCAGGTGGCGGCCATCGGGCAGGATGTGCGGCGTCATCACGCCGGCATCCCGGGCAAGGCTGCGCATTTCCAGCACCAGTTCTTCCGAAGGCCCATGCGCGCCGCAGCGAGGGTCCTGCTCATAGGGCGCGATCACATCGCGAACGAACCGCTCGACCTTCGCGGCAATGGCATCGACTTCGGCGGCGGACAGATGGGACATGGGTTGAGGCTCCCGGAAGCGTGGCGTGTGCCTGAGCCGGGTATCAAAGCTGGAGCGTTAATCAACTGATTAAAGTTGCAGCGAGGTTGCGGCTGATGGCGTCGGATGAAGGCGCGCGGTAAAAACCGCGCTTGGGCGGCAACCGACGCGAAACATCCTGGCTTTATCTTCGCTCGCGCATCGGCATCAGCGGCGCGACCTGATCCGAGAGCTGTGCAGCCCTGTCTGCCGGGACGCCCGAAAGCGTGAGTGCCTTGACCAAGGCGTCCTCCGGAGCGGTCTCGATATCCGGTGCAATGCCGGTACCTTCCCAATCCTTACCTGTCGTCGGATCGAATGTGCGGCCGACAGGAATGAACGCGGTAAACCCGCCGCCCAAGTCCTGATCGCCGCCAAAATGGTTGGCCCCCGCTGTCGTCCCCCCGATGATGGTGCCACGCCCGGTCTGTTTGAGCGCCAGCACGAAATGCTCTGCGGCCGAAGCGCTGAACCTTGATGTCAGCACGAACACCCTGGCGTTGTTCAACCTCTTGTCTTGGCCGGGCGTGACCCAGTGTTCGCGCGTGACGAAAGCGGGGTCGGCCGAAAAGGTGCGCAACGATGCGACACCCGCGATCGGTGAGCCACCCGCTTCGTCGACCGACTTGCGGGTCGCCATCGTCACGAGGTGTGTCGGCTTGGAAAAGAGCCATGGGAAGATGACATCCATCTCGTCCAGTCCGCCGCCGCCGTGCATCCGCAGATCGAAGATGATCGCCTTGGCGTCGGCGTGCGTTGTCATGAACGCCAGCGCGGCCTCGGTTGCCTGGGAACCACCGGGGAAGCCGTTGAAGCGGACGAAGGCGATACCGGGCGCGATCCAGCCGGCATGCTCGATCGCAGGCGGCCTTTCCATGCGCATCATCATGGGCTTGCCCGTCGGAGCAGGACCTTTAGCATCGGGCGGCCGCCTGATGACAATCTGCGGGCCACCACCCGCGCTTTCGAACATCACGCGCAAATGGCTGTCAGCGACGACACCCTGCAGGTCATCGGACAACCGCTTGGCGAGATCGGCACCTGTCAGGGCATCATAGGCCCCGCGATCCGCGTTGGTGCGCAGCATCGCGGCATAGCGAGCGGCCTGTTCGGGATAGACGAAATCTGTTTCCAGCCGCTTTGCCAGGTCGCGCGCCAGTGCGTCGGGTTGGACCGGGGCGACCGCGGCTGCTGGGGGCGCATCAGCCGTCTGGGCCGCGAGGCCTTGTGCACAGATGGCAACAGACATCACAACGGCAAGCATGGAACGCACTGGGGTCCTCCGCATATTACGATTCGTAATATATTGACATGCGCCTGTGGTGCGGTCAAGAACGAGCAAGAGATTGGGGACTGGGATGCTGACCAACCTGGAAGGTGCAGCGATGGCGGAGATCGCAAGTCGTGGTGCTGCCACGTCCTATGCGATCGCGCAGGTCTTCGCCCGTTCGCCTTCGGAATATTGGTCGGGGTCCGCCGGCGCGGTCTATCCCCTGATCAAGCGGCTCGCGGTGCGCGGTTTGCTCGAGCCGAGCGCGGCAGCGGCGGGCAAGCGCCAGCGGCTCGACTATCAGATCACCGGGGCGGGGCGGGCGGCTCTGGAAGAATGGCTGCTCGATGCACAAAGCGCTGCGGGAATGGGATTCGATCCGCTGCGGACCCGGCTTGGACATCTCCATCTGGTGTCACCCGAGCAGCGCAGGGAATTTCTGGGGCAGGTCAGGACGATCTCAGAGGAGTTCGCGCGGCGGCCCGCCTTCGAGGGCGAGCCGGTCATGATCCAAGTTCACACGTCGTGGTTGAAGGCGAGGGCGACCTGGCTAGCGATGCTGGACTTCTTGGTGAAATAGATCAGCCACGCTGGCCGAAGCTGATGCTGTCACGCACTCAACACAAAAAACCCCGCTGCGCCGGAAGCGCAAGCGGGGTTTCATGTCTCTTGTCCCGGCCCTTGCAGGCCGAGCGCCCGATCAATCGTGGTGCGCGACCAGATTGACGGCGGAGTGCTTGCCGCGGCGATCGACTTCGAGGTCGAACTCGAGGCGGTCGCCCTGGTTGAGCCCGGCCATGCCAGCGCGTTCGACCGCGCTGATGTGAACGAACGCATCGGGCTGGCCGTCGTCGCGGGTGATGAAGCCGAAGCCCTTCATGGAATTGAAGAACTTGACGGTTCCGGTCGCACGTTCGCCGGTGAGTTCGCGCCGCGGTGCTTCACCACGGGGAGCGCGCTCGCCACGGTCGCCGCGATCACCGCCGCCGCCACCTTCGGTCACGGGGATCAGTTCGCCATCGACCTTGAGGTCGCTGGCAGAAACCTTGCCGCCGCGATCGACCAGCGTGAATTCCAGGCCCTGACCTTCAGCGAGGTTGGAAAGGCCGGCACGCTCGACTGCACTGATGTGCACGAACACGTCTTCGCCGCCATCTTCGCGCTGGATGAAGCCGAAGCCCTTTTGCGCGTTGAAGAACTTGACCTTGCCCTTGGCTTCGCCGACCACCTGGGTTGGCATGCCGCCAAAGCCGCCGCTGCGAGGAGCGCCGCCGCCACCGCCAGGTCCGCGCGGGGCACCAAAGCCGCCGCCGCCGCCTGCGGGTGCGCCATATCCGCCGCCGCCACCGCCGCCGCCAAAGCGGTCACGATCGCCATATGCAGGCGGAGGCGAAAAAGCGTCGAAATCATCCTCGCCAAATCTGTCGCGTTTGTCCCGGCCCCTGCCGCCGCGCCGACCCCTGTCAAAACTCATGCCGAACTATTCACTTTCAATGTCGTCCTGGATCATTCGCTCAAGAACAGGGCGGACGTGAACCCCATCACTCAACTTCAGGCCTGTATCCGGGCGATCCGCGATGGAACCATGCCAGCCGCCGTGAATACATCACAAAACTTAATACACCCCAACCCAGATCAGCATGCAACGGTGACTTTTCGACAACGCCACCGGTCCTTGCCGACCAGAAATCTGTGGAAGACTGCAAATCCATGCTTGCACATGGCGCGGTACCCGCGACAGGCACGTTCTTCCAAGTGATTCTCTTAACCCAAATTGCGATCAATGGCGAATGATAAATGGCCAGCTTTGCGGCTTTACCGCGCCGTTGGAGCAGCTTGGCGCGACGGGCGGACAATGCGCGGTCGGTGTAGCGCCAACACCTGCAGAATCAGCCCGCTGTCGCGCCGTCAGGCCTTGCCATGCCCCGGCGGCTGCGGCAATTGGGTCGCATGGACAGCATCATCCCCCTGTTGAGTGACCCGGCCGCATGGGCCGCGCTCGTCACCCTTGTCATCCTGGAAGTCGTGCTTGGCATCGACAACCTGATCTTCATCTCGATTCTGTCGAACAAGCTGCCCGCGCATCAGCAGCAGACCGCGCGCCGCGTCGGCATCGGGCTGGCGTTGATCATGCGGCTGGCCTTGCTCTCGATGATCGCGTTCATCGTCTCGCTGACAGCGCCGGTGTTCGACCTGGGCATCACCGGGGCGCCCGGCCAGCATGGCGAGCCGAGTTTCGAGACCCAGTTCTCGTGGCGCGACCTGATCCTGATCGCCGGCGGTCTGTTCCTGGTGTGGAAGGCCACCAAGGAGATCCACCACAGCGTCGATGACGAGCCTTCGGGCGAGGCGCTCGACAAGAAGGGCAAGGCGGCGATCGGCTTCGGTTCTGCCATTGCGCAGATCATTGCGCTCGACATGGTGTTCTCGATCGATTCGATCCTGACCGCAGTCGGCATGACCGACGACGTTCCGATCATGATGGCGGCGGTGATCATCACCGTGGGCGTCATGCTGGTGGCGGCCGACCCGCTGGCCAATTTCATCAACCGCAACCCTACGGTGGTGATGCTGGCTTTGGGCTTCCTGCTGATGATCGGCGCCGTGCTGATCGCCGACGGCTTCGGCGTGCACGTGCCCAAGGGATACATCTATGCCGCGATGGCTTTTTCTGCGATGGTGGAAGCCCTCAACATCTGGTCCCGCAACGGTCGGGAGAAGAAACGCGGCAAATCGCCGAGCACCAACAACGGCGAGACAGCATGAGCGTATATTTCCACGAAGAAGACCTGCCTGCCGATGTGCTGGCGCCAGGCCCGGTGGCGGTGGATACCGAAACCATGGGGCTGATCACGCCGCGCGACCGACTGTGCGTCGTCCAGATTTCCGATGGACACGGTGACGAACATCTCGTGCGCTTCAAGCCCGGCAGCGATTATGCCGCGCCCAACCTGCGCGCCGTGCTCGCCGATCCCGAACGGCTGAAGCTCTATCATTTCGCGCGGTTCGATCTGGCGGCGATCAAGCATTATCTGGGCGTGGTGGCAGCCCCGGTGTTCTGCACCAAGATCGCCTCGCGGCTGATCCGCACCTATACCGACCGGCATGGCCTGAAGGAATTGGTGCGCGAGGTTCTGGGCAAGGAACTGAGCAAGGTGCAGCAGTCGAGCGACTGGGGCGCGCCTGATATCAACGATGCCCAGCGCGATTATGCTGCCAGCGACGTCCGCTTCCTGCATGCGCTGCACGCGGCGATGGAGGTGCGGCTGGTGCGCGAAGGGCGGCGCGAAATCGCGCAGGCCTGTTTCGACTTCCTGCCCGCCCGCGCCGAGCTGGACCTCGCCGGCTGGCCGGAAATTGATATTTTCGCTCACGCCTAATATATCGCGCTCCCCACCCGACGCCCGTTCATCGCGGGTTCCCCCTGATCAGGCTTAATCGGCACATGACCCAGCGCGCTGACCAGATTCGCAACCGCCGCCAGCTGTTTGCCGCCCCCGGCAGCAGCCATGACCGGCTGGTGCGTGTGCTGGGCACGGTTCTGCCGGCCGCGATCGGCGTGCTGGTCGCGTTCCTCGCGCTCGCGCCATTGCTGCGCAATACCGAGGTCAGCTTCCTGCTCGACAAGAACCAGGTTGAAATCGCGCGCGAACGCATGCGCGTCACCCAGGCGCTGTATCGCGGACAGGACAGCGAGGGCCGACCCTTCTCGCTCGAGGCGGGATCGGCGGTGCAGAAAAACTCGCGCAATCCGGTGGTCGAGATGAACGATCTGGCCGCGCGCATCCTGCTGAAGGAAGGTCCCGGCGTGCTGGAGGCAGGGCGCGGCAACTATAACATGGATACCGAACAAGTCTCGATCGTAGGGCCTGTGCAGTTCAGCTCGGCCAATGGCTATCGCATGGTGACGCGCGACGTGGACATCGATCTGCCCGATCGCAGCATGGTCAGCCGGGGCGAGGTGACGGGTCGCTTGCCGACTGGCACTTTCCGCGCCGACCGGCTAAAGGCCGATCTGGCCGAGCGTACGGTCACGCTGGAAGGCCGGGCAAGGCTGCGGATGACCCAGGGCGGACTGCCCCGGTGAGGATCAGGAAGACGGATTTGACAATGCAGTTTGCGGGCACGATTTCGACGGTCGCCAGGCATGCGATGCTGGCTGCATCCGCAGGCGGTGTCGCCCTGGCGACGCTGATGCTCGCCCCCGGTTCGGTCACCGCGCAGTCGCTGATGAACCACAACAGCAATGCACCGGTCGATTATGCGGCCGACCGGATCGAGCTGCAGGACCGATCCAATCGCGTGCTGCTGTCGGGCAATGTCGATATCACCCAGGCGGGGCTGCGCCTGCAGGCCGCGCGGATGACCGTGGCCTATCGCAACACCGGCGGTATCGAGATCGAGCGGATCGATGCCAATGGCGGCGTGGTCGTCACCAAGGGTGAGGAACGCGCCAGCGGCAATGTCGGCATCTACGATTTCAACAAGCGCATCATCACGCTGATCGGCAATGTCGCGCTGCGCCAGGGCGGCAACACGCTGAACGGCGGCCGCATGGTGATCGACCTCACCACCGGGCGTTCGACCGTCGATGGCCGTTCGGCAGGCGGCGCACCCGGACAGACCGGCTCGGCCGGAGGCCGGGTGTCGGGCACATTCTCGGTCCCCAAGCGCGACTGACGTTCAATGAGCACACCTCCCCGAGACATGCTCAGGGAGGTTTGGAATGACAATTCCGCTCACCCATGCATAAATCCTGCCAACGCGTGAATATCGTCGGTTTTCATCGCCTTGTTCCGTGCTATGGGGAAGGCCAAGCACCGGCGGCACGACAGGCCGCTGCTCTGGTTTGCAGGAAGTCACGATGAACGATGTCGCCCCTCAAGGCCTGCTCAGCGGCACCGCGGCCGATCCCTATGCGTCGACCGATGGGCTGAACGTCGTTTCCATCGCCAAGAGCTATGACAAGAAGGTCGTGCTGTCGGATGTCTCGCTGCATGTCGCCAAGGGCGAGGTGCTGGGCCTGCTCGGCCCCAATGGCGCGGGCAAGACGACATGCTTCTATTCGATCATGGGGCTGGTGAAGCCCAATTCGGGCCGCATCATGCTCGATGGTGTCGATATCACGCCCTTGCCGATGTACCGCCGTTCGATCCTCGGCCTGGGCTATCTGCCGCAGGAAACCTCGATCTTTCGCGGCATGACCGTAGAACAGAATATCAAGGCGGTGCTCGAGCTGGTCGAGCCCGAAGTGGCGGCACGCGCAGAGAAGCTGGAGACGCTGCTCGAAGAGTTCGGCCTCACCCGGCTGCGCACCTCGCCCGCGATGGCCTTGTCGGGCGGTGAACGCAGGCGCTGCGAGATCGCGCGCGCACTGGCCGCCAGCCCCTCGATCATTCTGCTCGACGAGCCGTTCGCCGGGATCGACCCGTTGTCGATCGCCGACATCCGCGACCTGATCAAGCAATTGAAATCGCGCGGCATCGGTGTGCTGATCACCGATCACAACGTCCGCGAAACGCTCGACATCGTCGACCGCGCCTGCATCATCTATGACGGCCAGGTGCTGTTTGCCGGTACACCCGAGGCATTGGTGGCCGACGAGAATGTGCGCCGGCTGTATCTGGGCGAAGGCTTCGCGTTGTAATGGCAAGCCGGGGGGCCAGGGACTAAATCGATGGCATTGGGCCCGCGCCTTGACCTGAGGCAGAGCCAGTCGCTGGTGATGACGCCGCAGCTGCAGCAGGCGATCCGGCTGCTGGCGCTGTCGAATATCGAGATCGAGGCGTTCATCGGCGAGGAGCTCGAGCGCAACCCGCTGCTCGAGCTGGGCGGCGAGGAGCCGGGCAACGATATCGGCATGACCGGGGTCGATGCGGTGTTCGATGCGCCTGCCGCTCCGCCATCCGACGGCGATCCTGCGGGCAGCGACGAGCTGATCGGCGCAGGCATGGGCGAGACCGACCGCCCGCTCGACATGGACCTCAACGGCGAGGTCTTCCACCATGACAGTGTCAGCGACTGCCCCGAGCGGATGGCAGGCGAGGCCAGCGGCGGGCTCGACGGCGCACTGTCGCTCAACGACATATCCTCCGGTGGCGCAGGCGACAGCGATGGCTGGGAAGACTCGCTTGAATACGACCTGTCGCTGCGCGAGCATCTGCATGCGCAAGCGGGGATCGTGCTGTCGGGTACCCTGCTGTTCATCGGCCGCCATCTGATCGAGCTGATCGACGAAAACGGCTATCTGCGCGGCGACCTGTTGCAGGTCTCGCACCAGCTGGGCGTGCCGCTGGGCGAAGTCGAGGCCGCGCTTGAAGCAGTTCAGACGCTCGATCCGACCGGCGTGGGCGCGCGCGATCTGGCCGAATGCCTGGCGCTGCAGGCCAAGGAAGCGGACCGCTATGACCCGTGCATGGCGCGGCTGATCGACAATCTGGAACTGCTGGCGCGCGGCGCGCTGCCCCAGCTCAAGCGCATCTGCCGGGTCGATGACGAGGATCTCGCCGACATGATCGCCGAGCTGCGCCAGTACGACCCCAAGCCCGGCAGCCGCTTTGGCGGGTCAACCATAGAGGCGGTGGTGCCCGACCTGTTCGTGCTCGAACGCGAGAGCAAATGGATCATCGAGATCAACAGCGCGACATTGCCGCGGCTGCTGGTCAATCGCTCGTACCATGTCTCGCTCACCGGCGGGCGGCCCGATGCCAAGTCCAAGGCGTGGCTCAGCGAATGCCTGGCCGAGGCGAACTGGCTGGTGAAAGCGCTCGACCAGCGCCAGCGCACGATCATCAAGGTGGCGAGCGAGATCGTCAAGCAGCAGGAAGGCTTCTTCCGGCACGGCGTCACCCAGCTGCGCCCGCTGACCCTGCGCAGCGTTGCCGATGCGATCGAGATGCACGAATCGACCGTCAGCCGGGTGACCAGCCACAAGTATCTGAGCTGCGCGCGCGGGCTGTATGAGCTGAAATATTTCTTCACCAGCGCGATCCAGGCGACCGATGGCGGCGATGCCGTGTCCGCGTCTGCGGTGAAGAGCCATATCAAGGCGCTGATCGACGAGGAGGATGCCAAGAACATCCTCTCCGACGACCAGCTGGTCGATCTGCTCAAGGAGCGCGGCTTTGATATCGCGCGGCGCACCGTGGCCAAATATCGCGAGGCTTTGGGGCTGGGCTCATCCGTGCAACGCCGCCGCCAGAAGAAGCTGCAGGGCGCACGGTAACCTCTCCTCTCCCGCTCGCGGAAGGGGAGGAGCACTTACTGCAGCGTCACGCTCGGATCATCGCTGTCGCGCCGCCCGAAGAACTGCATCAGCTGCACCAGCAGATCGGCGCGGACCTGCAGCCCTTCGGCCTCGAGCAGCGCCTGCTTGGCGGCCGCATCGAACGGTGCGATCTGGGCGATGCCGTTGACCAGCGAGCGGTCATCGAGCCGCGCCACCGAATCCCAGTCGACACTATAGCCCTGCGCATTGGCGAAGCGCTGCGATTCGCGTTCCAGGCTGGCACGCTCGACACTCGACAGCGCCTGGTCGTCCTCGTTCTCGGTGATCAGCTCGGCCTCGATCTGGCGGAACGGGGTGGTGACATCGAGTTCGCGCAGCACGCGGAAGCGGGCAAAGCCTTCCAGCACCAGATTGTAGCGGCCGTCATCGAGTGCCTCGACATCGACGATGCGGCCCACGCACCCCATATCGAACAGCGCGGGGGGATCGCCGGGGCCTCGCGGCTGGATCATGCCGATCTGCCGGTCACGCGCCATCGAATCGCTGACCAGTGCGCGGTAGCGCGGCTCGAAGATGTGGAGCGGGACCTGCAGGCCCGGAAACAGGATGACGCCGCTGAGCGGAAAGATCGACAGGCGCTGGGCGACCATGGCTGGCTTGTCCATCAGCCGAACAACGCGGCGGAAAGCTTGCGCCGCGTCGCCGCGACCCAGGGGTCCTCCAGACCCACCGCCTCGAAGATCTGCAACAGCCGTGCGCGCGCCGCGCCTTCGTTCCACGCCTTGTCGGATTGCACGATGCCCAGCAGGTGGTCCGCTGCCTCGTCGCGCGATCCCGCAGCGAACAGCGCGACGGCAAGGTCATAACGCGCAGCATGATCATCGGGTGCGGAAACGACCTTTGCGCGAAGCCCTGCTATCTCGCTGTCATCGGCCTTGTCGGCAACCAGCGCGAGCGCGGCCTTGGCACGGTCGAATGCCGGGTCAGAGGCGATCTCGGGCGGGAGGTCATCGATCAGCGCCTGCGCCTCGGCCACCTTGTCTGCCGCCACCAGTGCGCGCACCAAGCCGGAAATCGCAGGCACGCTGTCGGGCACCACGTCGAGGATCTGCAGGAAAGCACCGGCGGCGCTTTCGCCATCGCCGCCCGCCAGCATCTCTTCAGCCATCTCCAGCAGCGGGGCGATATCGGGCATGTCGCTATCGCCATCGCCCGCCTGCACCGGCAGCTTGGCGAGCAACTGGTCCAATATGCCGGCCAGCTGGGATTCGGTGCGTGCGTTGGTCAGGTTGGCGACCGGCTGGCCCTGGAACATCGCATAGACCGTGGGGATCGACTGGATCTGGAATTGCGCGGCGATGAAGCGCTCTTCGTCAACATTGACCTTGACCAGCATCACGCCCTTGTCGGCATATTGCTCTGCGACCTTTTCCAGCACCGGGGTCAAAGCCTTGCACGGCCCGCACCATTCGGCCCAGAAGTCGAGAATCACCAGCTTGGTCATCGAAGGCTCGACCACGCTGGCCCGAAACGCCTCGACCGCCTTGTGCTCCTCGGTCGTCAAACCCATGCTTGCCAAGTCCAATGCTCCTGCTGTTGTTCGGGCGATGCCAGTCAATGGCATGGCCTGCGGGTGTTTTGCCCCGCCTGTGCGCCCCTCTTATCCGAAACCCCAAGATGGTGCGCAAGCCGCTTATGCCAAGGGCCGCGCAATGATTCGGCAAGAAATGCAAATTGGGGCTTGCCGGACCAAAAAGCCGATGCTAACTGCGCGCCTCACCTGCTGGATCGCACGTTCGAACCAGCCGCCGAGCGGGCGTAGCTCAGGGGTAGAGCACAACCTTGCCAAGGTTGGGGTCGAGGGTTCGAATCCCTTCGCCCGCTCCAGTTTTTCCGAAAAACATCCTGCGGTATAGCGATTTTCCCCGTCCGGGGTACCCGCTGCGCATGGGCCGGTTGCAGGCTGGATCGACCGCTCGCGGGCTTTCCGCCGTGTAATGGGTGATGCGTCCGATGCGGTTGGTGCAGTTCAAGTGGCCGCTGTCATCCGTCAGTTGGCAATCACCAGATGCGGCTGCAGCTTTCTGCTGGTGAACGGCTGGAGGCGATAATCCGGGCGCGCCTGGGTCGTCCTCGGCGCGTAGGGGCTGTGCCATCTTGTGCCTGGCTTCAGGGGCGTATTCGCCACCCAGTTTCCTGCTGCAAAGCTGGCTCTGAGGTTACTCTCGCCAACCAGCCATCCCCGGTTGGCTGGGAAAGGCGACCCCACTGCCAAAGCGACAACCCGTGTTGATCCAAATGTGGGTGCAGTTGCCGGTACAAAAACGCGGGGATGAGCGATTGATACGGTCACGATGCGACCATCACTCATCCGACGATCTGCAGATAAAAGAGCGGTAATGCGGCCTTTCTGGCCGGCAATCGACTGCCAGGTTACGCGCGCGGCGACTGCTGTGACACAGACGAAAAATATGCCGTAAATAGCTGCAAGCATGGCAATTTACTCCTCGGCGCGACCTTTAGCCTCCCTGTCACAATAGACATGTTGTTGTGTATAACACTGTGGACAAGTACATGTCCAATAAAATGTACACTCGATGTTATAAATACAGGGAATTGCGCTGGTCCGCCCTTTCATCGGCCCGCCAACTTTCCAGCATGCCAAAACAATTTACCCACTAATTTATGCGTGTGCGCTGAGCGTGCCGCCGACACTTTTCCCTTGGAATTCGCGGCTGGCAGATGGACATGGGGAGCCCTTTATGATCCGCTGGTAACAGGCGCTCTGGCGTGTGATGTCAGGAGCCGGGATACCGGGCGCTGAGAGTTACGATAAGGGTTCGCACATGAATTTCGAGCTGTGCCACGAGCACCAGATGTTGAAGGACCTCGTCGCCAGGTTCGTCAAGGCGCAGCTGATGCCGCTGGAGGCCGACGTGCTGGCGCGCGAGTCATCGGGCCTGGGCAGCTATCTGGCCGCCGAGGAACTCGCGAAGGTCGATGCCGTCTCGCGCGACCTCGGCCTGTGGGGTCTGGATGCGCCCGAAGAGGTCGGCGGCATGAACCTGCCCATGGTTGCGATGGTCGGGGTCAACGAGGAACTCGGCCGCA
>CALRRI020000029.1:0-58999 GCA_943370475.1 Hydrogenophaga intermedia | reverse complement strand
CCGTTCCTGCACATTTCTTTACGTATGGATACGTGAAGGACATATAGGAACGACTTATTGCAACCGGTATCCGAGGCCTTGAACTCCTCAGAACCGGGCGCCGTCGCCCACATGTCCCTTCATCTAAAATCACAATGTCAAAGAGCATGGCCGAAACCATCACCGACAAAAGTAGCGGACAACCAGTGTGCCCCGATCTTTAAACCGGGGGACTTGGTGTCCGTCTATGTTGGCGACCGGCGAAAGTGCGATGCGTTGGCGCCGCGTCCCGTCCGGTAAGAGGGCATTTATGGGCGACAGCGAGTCGGGTCAAACCTTTTTTGCAATTTTATTTCAATTTTTTTGGCCGATTGCCGCTACACCCCGAAAACACGGGGATTTGGGTGTCTGGGCGATTAACGCTTATGCCACCCGCTGCTGCGATAAGACGCTCTATGGTTGAAGAGATGACAATGGGAATCACCGACTCCGGTTTTGCGAACCGCGTGAGATCCGCAGTTTTCTGGCGTTCCGGCAGCCAGATCGTAAGTCAGGTGGTAATGTGGAGCACCACGCTTGCCGTGATTCGCATTCTCGATCCGGCAGATTACGGCCTGTTCGCCATGACCCAGGTTGTGATGGTGATGCTGGCCTTCCTGAACGGTTATGGTTTCGCCAGCTCGCTGATCCAGCAGGAAGAGATCGATACGTTTCGCGTCCGCCAGGCATTTGGCCTGCTGCTGATCCTGAACCTGGGGATTGCGGCGATCCAGTTTGCCGCCGCCCCTGCGATCGCCGCCTATTACAACCAGCCCGCCGTCGCCGATCTGCTTCGCTGGCAGACAGTGATGTATCTGGCGACGCCGTTCATGGCGGTCCCCGAAGTCCTGATGAGCCGTGCGCTCGATTTCAAGCGGCTGGCCATCGTCAATTTCGTCGCGGCCTTTGTCTGCGCCACCACGTCGATCGTCTGTGCGCTGGCGGACTGGGGGGTTTGGACCCTCGTCGCCGCACCGGTATCGATGGTGTGGACCCGCGCCATTGGCCTGTGCCTCGCGCAGCGCTTCCTTGTCTGGCCCAGCTTCGATTTCCGCGGCACCCGCGCGATGATCGGCTTTGGCGGCGCCATGCTGATCAGCCATCTGCTGTGGAGCATCCAGACCCAGGCCGATGTGATGATTGCCGGCCGCACGCTCGATCCGCATGCGCTGGGCCTCTATGCCGAGGCCTTGTTCCTCGCGCAGCTGTTCTCTTCCAAGGTCATCCCGCCGCTCAATGAGGTCGCCTTCCCCGCTTATGCCCGGTTGCAGGCCGAGCCCAAGCGCCTGCAGGCCGCGTTCCTCAAGGCAATCGCGCTGATCATGCTGATCTGTTGCCCGGTCTATGCGGGCCTGGCGGTCACCGCGCCCGAGGCTGTCTACACCCTGTTCGGTCCCAAGTGGCTCGAAATGGTGCCGCTGGTCCAGATGTTCGCGCTTTCGATGCCGTTCATGACGCTGCACGTGCTGATCGCGCCTGCAGTCAACGCGCTGGGGCATCCGCGCGTCACCGTGCGCAGTTCCGCCTTCGGCGCGGCGTTCATGCCGCTCGCCTTCCTGGTCAGCGTCCAGTTCGGCGTGACCGGGCTGGCGCTTGCCTGGGTGCTGGGCATGCCGGTGGTTCTGCTCTTCAACCTGTGGCTCTCGTGCCCGGTCATCGGCGTGCGCATCCGCGATGTGCTGATCGCCTGCGCACCGGGGGTCAGTGCAGCAGCTGCCATGGCCGCGCTGGTGTGGACGATGCGTGTCGGACTGGGCAGCGCGTTTGAAAACGGGGTCGTGGAAATCATGGCACGACTGGCGCTGCTCGCCGGCATCGGCGCGCTCAGCTATGTGCTGTTGCTGCGGATGCTCGCGCCGCAGATGCTGGCCGATGCGATCGGGTTGCTGCGCCGCCAGCCGCCGGTGATCGACGAGGACGTCGCCATCGCCTGACGGGCCTAGACCCTGCCGAACCGGCGCAGCACGCCATCGGCGATCGCCTGCGCATCGGCCCAGGTCGCGGCAAAGCCTTCGGCATCGCCATAATAGGGGTCGGCCACCGCCTCGCCCTCGCGCCCCGCGACAAGATCGAGCGCCAGGCATAGCTCGGCGTGCGCATCGGGCGGCGCGATCCCCTTGAGCCCGGCAAGATTGTCATGGTCCATCGCCAGGATGAGATCGAACCGCTCGAAATCCGCGCGCCGCACCTGGCGCGCGCGCAAGCCCGCGATATCGACGCCATGCGCCTTTGCGACAGCAATCGCGCGGCGGTCAGGCGGCTCGCCCGCGTGCCATCCGCCGGTGCCCGCCGAATCGACCGTCCAGCCCAGATCACGCTGCCAAACCCGGTGGCGCAGTGCCCCATCGGCCAGCGGCGAGCGGCAGATATTTCCGAGACAGACGAACAGGATGGATGGCGTGGTCATGCTCGCTCCGGCGGGATTCGGTCTGCCGTTTGGCGCTTGCGCGCAGGCATGGCTCTGCTAGCCAAGGCGCGGGACAATAACAAGCAACGGGAGAGCCAGCCGCATGACGGGACCAATCGATCAACCAGATCCCGCCGCGCCCGGCATCACG
This sequence comes from Hydrogenophaga intermedia, assembly GCA_943370475.1. Classification (GTDB taxonomy): domain Bacteria; phylum Pseudomonadota; class Alphaproteobacteria; order Sphingomonadales; family Sphingomonadaceae; genus Blastomonas. Next base: position 56,423 of record CALRRI020000029.1, on the reverse strand, counting down.
CCTGCCACGCACGCCAGCCCCTATGCGTGGTATGGCCTCGGCATCCTGTTCCTCGTCTATGTGCTCAATTTCATCGACCGGCAGATCATCACCATCCTGGCGCCCGACATCAAGGCCGACCTCGGGCTCGACGATGCCGATATCGGCTTTCTCTATGGCACCGCCTTTGCCGTGTTCTATGCGCTGTTCGGCATCCCGCTCGGGCGACTGGCGGACAGCTGGAACCGGGTGCGACTGCTGACCGCAGGCCTTGCGATCTGGTCGGCGATGACCGCGCTGTCGGGTTTCGCCAAGAACGGCACGGCCCTGGGCCTGGCACGGATGGGCGTCGGTGTGGGCGAGGCGACCGCGAGCCCGTCGGCCTATTCGCTGATCTCGGACATGTTCCCCAAACGGATGCGCGGCACCGCGCTGGCGATCTATTCGGCTGGGCTGTATTTCGGTGGCGGCATCTCGCTGATGATCGGCGGCTTCATCGTCGCCGGCTGGAACAATGCCTATCCCGGCGGCGGCCCCATGGGGCTGGTCGGATGGCAGGCGGCGTTTCTTGCGGTCGGCATTCCCGGTTTGCTGCTCGCCGCCTGGGTCGCGACCTTGCGCGAGCCGGTGCGCGGGCTGGTCGACGGCCTGCCCACTCCGCCGACCGCAGAACCATTCCGCGGCTTCCTGCAAGAGCTGTTCGCAGTGATCCCGCCATTCACTTTGATCTCGGCAGCGCAGCGCGGCGCGGCGGCTTTGGTCACCAATGTGGCCGCGATCGCGATCATCGCGCTCGCCGCCTTCGGGCTGATCGCGCTCACCGGAGCGACGCTGCAGTGGATCTGCATCGGCGTCGGCTATTATGCCGTATTCTCCTGGGCGTCCTCACTCAGGCGGCGCGATTCGGCCACCTTTGCGCTGATCTGGGGCTCGCCCGCGTTTCTCTACACGATCCTGGGCTATGGCTGTGTCGCCTTCCTGTCCTATGCTTCGACCGCCTTCGGCCCCAGCTATGCTGCGCAGGTGCTCGGTGAATCGACCGCGCGGATCGGCTTCTGGCTCGGCGGCGGCGGCGCGGCGGGTGGCTTTCTCGGGGTGATCATGGGCGGACGGATGTCGGACTGGCTGCGCGCGCGGCATGATTCGGGCCGGATCATGGTGATCGCCTTCGGGCTGCTCACGCCGGTCATTCCGATCTATCTGGCCTTCACCACCGTTTCCGATCCAGCATCGGACATGGATTTCGTGCGCTTTGCCATCTTCGCATCGCTCGCCAACATGTTCGCAAGCTCAGCGCTGGGGGCGGCGGCTGCAACCACGCAGGACCTGGTGATGCCGCGGATGCGCGGCACTGCGACCGCGACCTTCTTCTTGGCCACAACCCTGTTCGGGCTCGCGCTCGGCCCGTATCTGGCGGGGCAGATGTCAGTTGTCACCGGCAGCCTGTCGACCGGCGTGCTCTCGATCCTCGTGATCGTGCCGGTGGGGATCGCCTTGCTGCTCGCCGCCTATCGCAGCGTGCCGCTGACCGAGCGCACCGTGGTCGAACGCGCGCGGGCGGCGGGAGAGGACGTCTAGGCTGGGATCTTCACCTGACGATCAGCCGAAGCGGTAAGGCGAAAACGCCGCGACATCGGCGTCGCCAGTGCCGCCTATCAGATTGACGAGAATATCGGCGGCAAGCGCGGCAAAGGCGATGCCGTTGCCGCCATAGCCATAAGCCATCCAGATTCCCGGCATGTTGGCGGCCGCACCGATCGCGGGCAGGCTGTCGGGCGACGATCCGAACGCGGCCGACCAGCGGCGCTCGATCTCGATGTCCTCGCGCTGGAACAAGCGGTGCAGCTGCGCCAGGATCGCGCCGGATTTGGCATCCATGACCGCATCGCGCTGGCTCGCAGAGCCCGTCTCGATGTCCTCGCCGCCTACGATGATCCGCCCGTCACGATCGGCGCGGACGTAGAGATACGGATCTGCCGCCTCCCAGATCATCGCCGACCGTTCGTGCGGCAGGGCCACGCCTGGCGCAGTCGCGATGACGAAGGTCGACAGCAGCGAGAAGGCCGACGGCAGGAACAGCTGCGGCCGCTCATATCCGGTCGCAAGGATCACCTCACGCGCCTCCAGCGACCGGCCGTCTGCCAGCACAAGACGGGTCGAGCCGTCCTGCCGGTCGAGCGCGACCACGTCTGCCGGGAAGGTGACGGTGGCGCCCTGGTCCCTGGCCTTGGCCAACAAACCCAAGGCCAGCGCGGCAGGGTCGACCTCGAAATCGGTATCGCAGATCAGCGCGGCGCGCGGGCTGATGCCGAACCGCTGCGCAGTCTCGTCTGCTGGCAGGAAAACATAAGGCAGTCCGTGCTTGCGACGCAGCGCAACTTCCTTTTCCAGCGCGGCGGCGTCCATCACGTCGCCATCCAGGCAAAGCGTCGGCACCCCCTGCTTTTCGCAGGCAATGCCCAACGCGTCGATCCGGACACCGAAATCGGCGACGGCAGTCTGCACCCGCTGCCAGATCTGGGCAGCTTCGGCCTCGCCCTTTCGGGCTGCAAGCTCGGTCAGCGGCGTATCCATCGCGCACATCACCTGCGCGGTGGAGGCTGCGGTGCTGCCATGCGCAGGCTCGCGCCTGTCGACCACTGCGACCGATCGGCCGAGCGATGCGAACCGCTCGGCCAGAATCGCCGCAGCGATGCCGCCGCCGATAATCGCGAAATCGGCCGTCTCCGGAAGCGGGTCGCAGGGCGCGGACTTGCCCGGCTCCCATACGGTTTCCCCGCTGCGCAGATCGCGATGTTCGGTCAGGCCGATCAGCCCGCTTGCCCCCCTGGTCATGGTTGTCGCCCTTATGCCAGCGTGCGCACCGAGGGTTCACGGTCGTAGAACCGCGTTGCCGCTGCCTTGATGAAGTCATCGCCAAGCCCGGTGATGCCGGCATCGGGTTCAACGCCTGCCTTGTCGAGCAGCGGCTTGGCGGCCTTGCTCGCACCGATCGCCTTCAAATGCCCGAAAGCATCCATCGCGAACTGGACCGCAGCGCCTTCCTTGAGCAGCATCTTGGTGCCCTCGTCCGAGAGCACGATCGCGACTGCGTCGAACAGCTGGCTGGGGCTTCCGGCAAGCTGGCCATCGGCCTTGCGCAATTTGCCATCGGAAAGCTTCGCTCCGCCCACCTTGGGTGCGACGACAAACACGGTGGCTCCCGCCTTTTCGATCGCCTTGGTGACCGTGTCGAGTCCGCCCGCATCGGTGCCATCGGCGATCAGGACGCCGACCTTGCGGCCTTCAAGCGTCGCCTTCATGTTCTTGTGGATCGACAGCGCCTCGGACGGTTTCATGTCCACCGGCGCGCGTGCAGCCTCGGCCTTTTTCGGCAGATCGATGTTCAGGCCGTCTGCGACCCGCTTGGCCAGGTCCTCGTCCACGTTGCGCAGATTGCCAAGCATGCGCGCAGGCACCTGGGTCAGATCGGCGACCTTCGACAGCTCGAACACGAACGACGAGGCGATATGCGCCTGCTCGTTCTCGGTCTGCGAACGATAGAACAGCCGTGCCTGACTGTAATGATCCGCAAACAGCTCGGCGCGCACGCGCAATTTTTCGCCCTGCTCGTCGGGGCCGCTCACCAGATTGGTGGTGGCGAAGCCCTTGGCGGCGCTTTCACGGGGGCCTGCTTCTTCGCCATGTTCGGCAAGCGAGTTGGGCTCGTAATTGGCGCGGCCCTTGGGGACCATCGTCTGCATCATGCCATCGCGCTGGAAATTGCCGAACGGGCAACGCGGCGCATTGACCGGAATCTGGTGGAAGTTGGTCGTCCCCAGCCGCGACTTCTGCGTATCGAGATAGCTGAACAAACGACCCTGCAGCAGCGGATCGTTCGAGAAATCGATTCCCGGAACGATATTGGTCGGCAGGAAGGCAACTTGCTCGGTCTCGGCGAAGAAATTGTCGACGTTGCGGTTGAGCGTCATCGTGCCGATCACCCGCACCGGAATGTCTTCCTCGGGAATCAGCTTGGTCGCATCGAGCACGTCATACGGCTGCGCGTCGGCGAATTCCTGGTCGAACACCTGGATGCCGAGCTCCCATTCGGGGAAATCGCCGCCGTCGATCGCTTCGAACAGGTCGCGGCGATGATAATCATTGTCCGCCGCCTGCAGCTTCAACGCCTCGTCCCAGATCGTCGACTGGAGGCCGAGCTTGGGCTTCCAGTGGAACTTGACGAAGCTCGCCTTGCCATCGGCATTGACCATCTTGAAGGTGTGGACCCCGAAGCCTTCCATCATCCGCAGGCTGCGCGGCAAGGTGCGGTCGGACATCGCCCACATCAGCATATGGGTCGATTCGGGCATCAATGACGCCCAGTCCCAGAAGGTATCGTGCGCGCTGCCCGCCTGCGGATAGCCGCGATCGGCCTCCATCTTCACTGCGTGCACCAGATCGGGGAACTTGATCGCGTCTTGGATGAAGAACACCGGGATGTTGTTGCCGACCAGGTCCCAGTTGCCCTCGCGGGTGTAGAACTTGACCGCAAACCCGCGCACATCGCGAGGCGTATCGACCGATCCTGCGCCGCCTGCGACGGTGGAAAAGCGCACGAACACTTCGGTCTTCTCGCCCTTGGTGAAGACGGCCGCGCGGGTGAGATCGGAAATGTCATCGGTCGCCTCGAACACGCCATGCGCGCCGGTGCCGCGCGCGTGGACGATCCGCTCGGGGATGCGCTCGTGGTCGAAGTGGAAGATCTTTTCGCGCAGCACGAAATCTTCGAGCAGCGTGGGGCCGCGCGCGCCGGACTTCAGGCTGTTCTGATTGTCGGAGATCGGCATGCCATGGTTGGTGGTGAGCACCGGAGTGCCGCCGCTCGCCTGCTGGTGGGTTTCGCCGCCATGGCCGGTGGTCGTCTCGTGCGCGGATTTTGTCATGCGTAGCTCCTGCTGATCATCGATCAGCGCACGGATTACCGGGCCATGGGGGCCTTTCAGGTCGCGCGCCAACCAGGCGCACTCGCGCCGTTGCGCCACTTACGCGCCGGTGCGGCAATGCGATGCATGAGGCAGAAGAGAATCTGACGTGGCTATTTGAAGATCTGGTTCATCTCGATCAGCGTGCCATCGGGATCGAAGAAGTTGCAGCCGCGCACCTTGATGACCGGCCCACCGTTGCGCCCCGGATATTCCTGCATCCTTGGCGGCGCAGTCATCGTCACCCCGGAGATTTTCGCGGCAGCAGCGCAGCGGCCATCGACATCATCGGTGTTCATCACGATCACCGTACCGCCCGGCCCCATGCGCCTGGGGTAAGGCCCGGGATCAGGGAGAGGCGGGTCTGTCCACTGCATCAGCCCGATCCAGCCGATGAACGGATCATTCGCATTAAGCAGCACCAGCCGCGCCTTCGCGCCGGGTTCTCCGGCAGGCAGCGCGACACCGCTGGTCTCGACAATGGTATCGTAATTGACCTTCATACCGACGACATCGCGATAGAGCTTCAGCGAGGTTTCCATGTCGCGGACAATCAGCGTGACGCGGCGGATATCGGTCGGCAAACGCTGCGCGGGTGCTTCGACGCCGGGGGAGCTGGTGGCGGGCTTGTCCTGGGCGGAAGCGGTGCAGGCGGAGAGGGCAAAAGCAGTCATTGTCAAAATAGACCTAACCCGTTTGTCCCGAGCGCCTCGGCTGGCTGGCAAGCCAGCCGCTCGGGATAAACTTGCCGGCGTTGCCGGGAAGTCGAGGGACGTGCGCGCAACGGTCGTGAAAGGCCACTCGACTACGCTCGGGGACACGAGATTCTGTTTGTTCGGATAAGCCATCACCGATCTCCTTCAACCGCACCACTCTCCAGCAGCGCCTCGATCCGCGCCGCATCATAGCCCAACCCCGCCAGCACGCCTCGCGTATCCGCCCCCGCCTGCGACAACACCGCCTCTGCATGCGGCCGAGCGCCGTTCATCTCGATCGGCAGCGTCGGCAGCATGGTGGTGCTGCCATCTGACAGCGTCACCGGCTCCAGCCCGCCGCTGGCGAGCAGGTGCGGATCCTCGAACATGTCCTCGGGCCGACCGATCGGCGCGAACGGTAGCCCGGTGCCCTCCAGCTTGGCGATCAGATCATCGCGCGTCCAGGTTTTCACCAGCGCACGGATGTCGGGCATGATCCTCTCGCGCGCCAAGACACGCGCGGTGTTCTCGCGGATGCTCTCGTCGGCCCACAGGTCATCCAGCCCGAACAGCGCGCAGAACTTCTCCCACAAGGCATCGGTAACCACACCGATGAAGATCGGCTTGTCATCGGCGGTCTCGAACACGTCATAGATCGCCCAGGCGCTGATCCGCGCAGGCATCGGCGCCGCCGGTTTTCCGGTCACGGCCAGCTGCGCCATGTGCTGGCCGATCAGATAGATCGTCGTTTCGAACAGCGAGCTTTGCACCTTCTGGCCGCGTCCGGTGCGATGCCGCTCCTCGACCGCCGCGAGGATCGCGATCACGCCGAACATTCCGCCGGTGACATCAATGACGCTGGAGCCCGCGCGCAACGGCCTTCCGGGAGGTCCGGTCATATAGGCCAGCCCCCCCATCATCTGCGCCACCTCGTCGAGCGCGGTGCGCTCTTCATAAGGCCCGGGGAGGAACCCCTTTTCGCTGCAATAGATCAGCCGCGGGTTGGTGGCCGAGAGTGCGTCATAGCCAAGGCCCAGCCGGTCCATCGCGCCGGGGCGGTAGTTCTCGATCAGGATATCGGCACCGGCGGCCAGATCGCGCGCCACCGCGAGGCCATCGGACGACTTCAAGTCGAGGCAGATGCTCGCCTTGTGCCGGTTGTACATCGGAAAATAGCCCGCGCCCGATCCGATCAGCCGCCGTGTCCGGTCGCCGCCGATGGGTTCGACGCGCACGACCTCAGCGCCCAGCGAGGCGAGGATCGCGCCCACCGCCGGGCCCATCACCATGTGCGTGAACTCGACGACATTGAGGTTCTTGAGCGGTTGCGGACCGGTCATGCGGTTTGCCTTTCAAAGCCGAGTGGCAGTCCCGCATCGGGGGTAAAGCCGTAGAGCGGTTCGCCCGGCAGCGCCTCGGCCAGGATGCTGCGCACCGCGAGCAGCGCATCGAGATCGATGCCGGTGTCGATTCCCATCGCCGCGAGCATGAACACCAGATCTTCGGTGACGATATTGCCTGATGCCCCCGGCGCGAACGGACAGCCGCCGAGGCCCCCAAGCGAGGCATCAAGCGTGGTGATCCCTTCGTCGAGCCCGGCGAGCGCATTGGCGAGGCCCAGCCCGCGCGTGTTGTGCAGGTGCAGCGTCGTCATCCTGTCCGCTCCGATCTCCGCTTTTATCGCGCGCACCAGCCGTTTGACCTGCGCCGGATTGGCATAGCCGGTGGTGTCCGAGAGGCTGAACTCCTGCGCGCCGGCTTGCGCCGAGGCGACCGCGAGCCGCACCACCTGCGCCTCGCTGACTGGCCCTTCCATCGTGCAGCCGAACGCGGTCGAAAGACCCACGGCGAAATGCACGCCCCCTTCGCGCGCCATCACGGCGATCGCCGCGATTTCGTCGAGCATCTGCGCATGGCTCTTGCGCACGTTCTTGAGGCTGTGCGTTTCGGACATCGAAAACGGGATCGAGATCGCATGCACGCCCGCTTCGATGGCGCGGGCAGCGCCCTTGGCATTGGGCACCAGCGCAACAACGTTGAGGTTTGGGATGGTCCGCGCGAATGCCACGATCTCGGTGCTGTCGGCCATCTGCGGCAACAGGCTGGGCGGCACGAAGCTGCCCACTTCGATCTCGCGGACACCGGCTGCGGCTTCGGCGGCAATCCAGCGCTTCTTGGCTTCGGTCGGCATCACGCGGTCGATGCTTTGCAAGCCGTCGCGCGGGCCGACCTCGCTGATCAGGATGTCAGGCATGGTTCTGCTCCAGATAGACCCAGGGCCGCGCGCCCAGGTCGCGGGTGTGGAAGGCGGCGATCGCCTCGCGGTGTTTCAATGTCAGGTCGATGGCATCGAGCCCTTCGAGCAGCATCGCCTTGGCCTCGCCGTCGATCGTGAACGACCATGTCGCGCCCTCGGCGCTGACGGTCTGTTCGGCCAGATCGACATGGCATGCGAACCCCGCCATCGGCGCAATCGTCTCGGCAGGCAGCACAACGGGCAGTATGCCGTTGCGCACGCAGTTGCTCTGGAAGATCGGCGCAAAGCTCTGCGCGATGATGCAGCGGATGCCATATTCGGCGAGCGCCCATACCGCATGCTCGCGGCTCGACCCGCAGCCGAAGTTGGTGCCGCCCAGCAGCAGGCTGGCATCGTGATACGCGGTCTGGTTGAGCACGAAATCGGGGTTCGGCGTGCGCGCTGCCGCATCCAGATAACGCCAGCCCGCGAACAGTCCGCCTGCAAGGCCGGTCTTGCCAGTGCTCTTCATCTCGCGCGAGGGGATGATCGCATCGGTATCGACATTGTCGCGCAGCAGCGGCGCAGCGATCGACGTGAGCGTGACAAAGGGCTCAGCCATGGGCCAGCTCCCGCGCATCGGCGATGGCGCCTGCGATCGCGCTCGCCGCCACGGTTTCGGGGCTGGCGATATGAGTCTTCACCTTAAGGCCCTGGCGGCTTTCGAAATTGCGGTTGGTCGACGAGATCACGCGCGACCCTTCGGCAAAGCTCTCGCCGCCGGCGAAGAAGCACATCGAACAGCCGCTCATCCGCCACTCGAACCCTGCGTCCAGAAACACACGGTCGACCCCTTCGGCCTCGGCAGCGCGGCGGACCGCGCTTGATCCGGGGACGCAGATCGCGCGGACGCCGGGGGCGACATGGCGGCCTTTCAGCAACGCGGCGGCACGGCGCAGATCGGACAGGCGCGCATTGGTGCAGCTGCCGATGAAGGCGGCATCGATCGCCGTGCCGATCAGCGGCGCGCCTGCGTCCAGCGCCATATAGTCGAGCATTGCGGAGGCCGCGTCATCCGGGACGCTACCGGTCACCGGAACGCTCGCCTGCGGACTGGTGCCCCAGCTCAGCATCGGCGCGATGGCCGAGGCATCGATGACGATCTCGGCATCGAACACGGCCGAATCGTCCGAGCGCAGGTCCTGCCAGGCGGCCAGCGCGGTATCCCATTGCCTACCCTGCGGCGCATAGCGCCTGCCCTTGAGCCAGGCGAAGGTCACATCATCGGGCGCGATCAGCCCGGCGAAGGCGGAGAACTCGGTTGCCATGTTGCACAGGGTCATTCGCGCTTCCATGTCGAGCGCGGTCACGGCGGGCCCGGCGAACTCGACAACATGCCCCGCGCCGCCGCCTGCGCCATGGGCCGCGATCAGCGACAGCATCATGTCCTTGGCCGTGACTCCTGGAGCAAGCGTACCGGTGAATGTCACGCGCATCGCCTTGGGCCGGGTCAGCCGCAACGTGCCTGTGGCCATCGCATGCTCGGCTTCGGACGATCCGATCCCCCAGGCCAGCGCCCCCAGGGCGCCTTGCGTGCAGGTATGGCTGTCGGGCGCGATCAGGGTGAGGCCTGGCAGCACGATGCCCAGCTCCGGGCTGACCACATGCATGATGCCCTGGTCGGGGTGATCGACATCGAACAGGGTAATCCCCGCCGCGTGCGCTGCTGCGCGGGTTTCGGTGATGAATGCCTGCCCGCCCGGCATCAATGTCTGGTCGGTGCGGCCAGGCAATGTATCGACGATGTGGTCCATCATCGCGAATACGCGGGCCGGATCGGCGACCGTGCGCCCCGCCTGCGCCAGCGCATTGAGCGCCGCCGCGCCGGTGCGCTCGTGCAGCAGCACCCGGTCGATCGCGACCAGCGCCGCCCCGCCCGGAAGCGAGGCGACGACATGCGCGTCCCAGATGCGGTCGAACAGCGTGGTCACGACGGACTCTTACGCACTCGCGTTCATTTCCGCTTCGATCGCGCGCCAGTCCTTGCTCACCAGGGTTTCCTGGATAGCGGTGCGCGTCTCCAGCAGGCCGTTGCGGATCCAGTGCCAGGTGCGGCAGCGCGACTGGCCATCGTCGGAAATCTGGATCATCTCGTAGAGGTAGAGCGAAGGATCGCCCTGGCGCTGCCAGTAGAGCATGATCGTGCGGTTGTATTCGTCGAGCCCGACTTCGGCCGCCCAGCCGACGATCAGCTCGTTGTCCCACCACACGCGCTTGTCGCGATATTCGGCGGGGAATTCGCGGATCTCCTTGCGGCCGTCGGGCCAGGTATAATGGTTGGTCTGGTGATAGAGATACGGCCCTTCATCAGGGAAGCGGCACAGCAGGCGACTCTTGTGCTCGTCGATCTTCTCTCCGGCGGCGTTGAAATAGGTATAGACCCCATCCCACACGCCTTCGTGCCGCGCCATGATCGGCATGTCTTCGCGAATACCCATATCCCTATCTCCTTATTGGCTGATGATCGCTTGATAATAGGCACGCGCCGCTGTCGCTCGCAGCAGTGCGCGATGTTCGCCTGCCAGACATTCCGAGGTGATATCCGCAGGGTCAAAGGCAATCGCATTGGCGGCCCCCACCGCATGATGCGGCGCGAAGAAATGCCGCGCGCGCACGATCTGCCAGGCGCGAACGAGATGCGTGCCATAGCGATCGGGCGACAGATCGGGGAACAACAACTCGGGATCACCATGCGCCACGACCGGCAATCGCACCTCGCTCGCGCCGAAATGCACCGCAAGCGCATCGATCACGTGCTGCCAGGTTGGCCAATGGCATGGGTCCTCACCCGGCCAGCGATCGGACAGGCCATGACCAGGCATGTCGATGGCCACTGCGCCTCTGGTATCGCGCGCCGATTCCTCGCCGGGGGCATGCACGACGAGCACGCCTGCCGCTGGATCGCCCTGCCAGTGGATCAGCCCGGAAAACTCGGGCGTTTCGATTTCGACAAAGCCTGCACGTGCGCTCTGGCGCGGCGCGATGGCATCGCCCTGTTCCAGCCCCTGGAGAAAGGCGAGGCTGAGCGCCTGATGGTCCGCAGGGGTCGCGCACCGGTCCGCCCGCCAGGTCGCGGGCATGTCGCCTAGACGATCGAGATGCGCCTGTAGCGGATCGCCATCATAAGCGCTGATCAGCACCGGCGGCGTCACCGCATCGGCGGGCGGAATGTCACGGGGTGCGCGCAACACCGCACCATAGCCCGCGCGATAGGCGCTGCCGGCATCGAGCATTTCGCGCACCGCCATGTCGACGCGCGCGACATCGGCATGCGCGCCGGGCAGCCGCGCGGCATCGCGGGTATCGAACCATGGGAAGAACCAGCTCTGTTCGAGCATCCGGCTCCACAGCCATACCAGATGCTCGCCATAGGCGCTGGGCACGAACGGCGGCAGATAGCTCTTACCGAACAGCGCCATCTCCTGCGGCGTCCAGATCGCATAGCCGCCGATGGCGAGGCCGGTGAACCTGTGCGGATGCCGTTTCAGCGCCGTCACCAGAATGATGCCGCCCGAATGAAAGCCGTAAGCCGGGCACGGCGGCAGTCCGAGCGCATCCATCGTGGCCACCAGCGCATCGGCGAAATTGTCGATCTCGGGCTCGCCCGGCAGCGGATCGGACTGGCCGAAACCCGGCGTATCGGGAGCAATGCAGGTAAAGTGCGCGGCCCAGCGCTCGATCAGCGGGGCATATTCGCCGCTGTTGCGCGGGCTCTGGTGGATCATCAGCAAGGGCGGCCCACTGCCCGCCTGTCGGTAATGCACGCGGCGGTGGCTGCCATCGCCCGCAGGCACGTCCACATAATGGCGGGTGATCCGAGTCATGCCCCAATTTGTCCGGACAAATTCATCTCGACAAGCCTTTTTTTGCTATTATGCTCTCGAATCGAAAATAAGTGGAGGAACCATGGAGATTGTCGGCACCCGGATGATCCGCGAGGACAAGACCGCGCGCGAGCTGTTCGAAGCGGTGATGGCCAATCCGGCGCGCAACAAGTTCGGTTTCGGGCAAAAGCTCGCCATCGTGAACGTCGATGTGCAGCAGGCCTATACCCGGATCGACATGTTCAAGACCGCGTACGAGACCGACCCCCGGCAGATCGAGCATATCAACACCATCTCGCGGCTGGCGCGCGAAAAGGGCATGCCGGTGATCTGGAGCCGCGTCGCCTACAAGGACGATGCCGCCGATGCAGGCGTCTGGGGTACGCGCACTGACACGCCCGACAGCCTGCAGAACATCCGTTATGACAGCGAACGCCACGCCTATGATCCGCGCTGCGAGTTCGGAGCCAATGACCTGCACTACACCAAACGGATGCCCAGCGCGTTCTTCGAAACACCGCTGGCGAGCTATCTGCAATTCCACCGCGTCGACACCGTGGTGGTCACCGGCGGCAGCACGTCGGGATGCGTCCGCGCGACCGCGGTCGATGCGCTGAGCCGTGGCTATCGCACCATCGTGCCCATCGAGACCTGCGCCGACAAGCATGAGAGCTATCACTTCGCCAACCTGACCGACCTGCAGATCAAATATGCCGATGTCGAGCCGGTGCAGACGGTGATCGACTGGCTGGAGGCGCGGTGATGGCGGCGGTGGACGGCGACCCGCAGCTTTACGACTTTTCCCCCTGGCGCGGCCGCCCGAAGCTGCGCTGGCCGGGCGGCAAGAGCTGCGCGGTCTGGGTCGCGCCCAATCTTGAGTATTACGAGCTCGACCCGCCCGCCAACCCGCACCGCAAGAGCTGGACCAGGCCGCATCCCGATGTCGTCGGCTATGCGCACCGCGACCATGCCAACCGCGTCGGGCACTGGCGGATGGCCGATGTGATGACCCGGCACGGCTTTCCCGGATCGGTCAGCCTGTCGGTCGCCTTGTGCGATCACATCCCTGAGGTGGTCGAAGACGCCCGCCAGCGCGGCTGGGAGTTTTTCAGCCACGGCATCTACAACACCCGCTACAGCTACGGGATGGACGAGGCGCAGGAGCGCAGCATCATCGAGGACAGCATTGCCACGGTCCAGCGCGCCACCGGCCAGCGGATCCGCGGCTGGCTCGCCCCGGCGCTCACCCACACCCCGCGCACGCTCGATCTGATCGCCGAATACGGCCTCGATTACACCTGCGACCTCTATCACGACGACCAGCCGACCGATGTGAAGGTGGCATCGGGGCGGCTGACCGCGATCCCCTACAGCCTCGAGGTCAACGACCATTATGGCTTCTTCATCTACAACATGAGCCCGCGCGACTATGCCGATACGCTGATCCGCCAGTTCGAGCGGCTGGCAAAGGAAGGCGAAGCAGCAGACGGCCCCGGCGGGACGGTGATGTGCATCCCGCTGCACAGCTATCTGATCGGCCAGCCGCACCGCATCGGCCCGTTCGAGGAAGTTCTGCGCCACATCGCCGCCGATGGCCGCGCCTGGATCGCGACCGCTGGCCAGATTGTCGATGCATGGCGGGAGCAGCAGCCATGAGCCTCGATCCCGGCTATCTCGAATACCCCCATCGCCAGCAGGGCATGGACCACGCGCTTTACCCGTACAGCAACCTGTTCACGCGGTCCCCCGTCGCCTGGCCCGAGGGCAAGCGCGTCGCGATCTGGCCGGTGATCAGCCTCGAATGGTTCCCGATTGTCCCCTCGGACACACCGTTTCGCGCGCCGGGGCATATGCAGACCGCGTTCCCCGATTACCGCCATTATACCGCGCGCGAATATGGCACGCGGATCGGCCTCTTCCGGCTGCTGGATGCCTTCGAGGCGGTGGGCGCGAAGATCTCGCTCGCGTGCAATGGTGCGATCGCGACTCGCTACCCCGCGATCATCGAGGCTTTGCAGGCAGGCGGGCATGAGATCATCGCGCATTCGACCGACATGAACGGCACGATCGCCTCGGGCCTGGCAGAAGACGACGAACGCGCGCTGATCGGAGGTTCGCTCGATGCTTTGGAGAAAGCTAGCGGCACGCGCCCGCGCGGCTGGCTGTCGATCGCGCGCTCGCAATCGTTCAACACCCCCCGCCTGCTCGCGGAGGCCGGCGTCGCATATATGTGCGACTGGGTGAATGACGAGCTGCCCTATCAAATGACCACCGAGGCAGGCGGGATCGTCAATGTACCCCTCAATCACGAACTGTCCGACCGGCAGATTATCAACGTCCAGCAGCAATCGGTCGACAGCTATGCCCAGCAGATGCGCGATGCCTATGGCTGGCTGGCGAACGAGGCGCAAACGCACGGCGGGCGCATGCTGCCGCTGCATCTGACGCCCTATATCATGGGGCTGCCCTATCGCATCGATGCGTTCGAGGGGCTTGTGCGCTGGCTCGCCGAACAGCCAGGCGCCTGGTTTGCCACCGGCAGCGAGCTGCTCGACAGCTGGAGCGCGCAAAGGTGAAGGTCATCAACCCGCGCACCGGCGAGGCGGATTACGCGATCACGCCGCTCGATGGTGCTGTGGTGCAGGCCGAAGCCAAGCGCCTGCGCGCAGCGCAACCGGCGTGGGCGGCGCTGGAGCCGCAGGCACGATCGGCGATCCTGCATAGGTGGGCCAATGCCGTCGTGGCGCACCGCGGGCCTTTGCTCGCCGCACTGACGCTCGACACCGGGCGGCGGCGCATTTCCGAGATCGAGGTCGATGGCCTGCCCGGCACCATCCGCCGCTGGGCCGATCTCGCGCCGCGCCTGATCGCGCAGCACAGCCGCAGCGACCAGCCGAGCGCGCACCCCACTGTGCGCAATTCGACGCGGCTCGTGCCCTATCCGCTGTTCGGGGCGATCGCGCCGTGGAATTTCCCGATCGTGCTCTCGACCATCGATGCGATCCCCGCGCTGGCTGCAGGCTGCGCAGCCTTGGTCAAGCCGTCCGAGATCACGCCGCGCTTTATCGCCCCCTTGCGCGAAACCATCGCACAGGTGCCCGAGCTCACCGCCGTCCTCAGCTTCATCGAAGGCGATGCCGCCACCGGCCAGGCCCTGGTCGAGGCGGTCGATTATGTCTGCTTCACCGGATCGGTCGCGACCGGCCGCAAGGTGGCAGAGGCCGCAGCACGTGCGTTCATCCCCGCCAATCTGGAACTCGGCGGCAAGGACCCGATGATCGTGCTGGCCAGCGCCGATCCCGTCGCCGCTGCGCATCTGGCCCTGCGCGCCAGCATCGTCGCCACTGGCCAGGCCTGCCAATCGATCGAGCGGATCTATGTCGCGCGGTCGATCTACCAGCCGTTCCTCGATGCGCTGGTCGAAGCGGCGAACAAGGTGCGGCTCAATTACCCCGATATCGCGGTGGGCGACATCGGCCCGTTCATCTTCGGGCCCCAGGGCGCCAAGGTGCAGGCGCAGATCGACGAAGCGGTCGCCATGGGCGCAAAGGTGCTGACCGGCGGCACCGTCGAGACGCTGGGCGGCGGGCACTATCTCAAGCCCACGGTCATCGCCGATGCGACGGCGGACATGGGCGTGGTGCGCGATGAAACCTTCGGCCCGGTGCTGCCGGTGATCGCGTTCGATGACATCGAGGATGCCGTCAACCAGGCCAATGACAGCGTCTACGGCCTGTCCGCCGCCGTGGTCGCGGCCACCGCCGGGGAGGCCGAAGCCGTCGCGGTCAGGCTCGAGGCAGGCGCGGTGTCGATCAACGATGGTTCCATGACCTCGATGGTCTGGGATGCGGAAAACAGCTCGTTCAAGCTTTCGGGGCTCGGCCCCTCGCGCATGGGCGAGAGCGGCCTGCTGCGCTTCTTCCGCCTGCAGGCGCTGATCCGCCAGACCGCCAACCCGCTGCCGCTTGCAGCTTATGCCGAGGATGCCAAGCGATGAGAGACATGCTGGCCAAGGCGATGCCCGCGCTGTTCGCGCACGAAGGGCTTTGGGACGGCACCTATCGCCATATGGATGCCGATGGCCAGTTGATCGACCAGCACCGCATGCGCACCCGCTGCGAGTTTCCGGCGACAGGCGAATACGCCTATATCCAGCACAACCATCTGATCTGGCCCGATGGCCGCGAACAGCGGCTCAGCTTTGGCGGCGTGTTCCGCGATGGACGGCTGTTTTGGGACACTGATCGGTTCCACGGGCATGGCTGGGAGACGCTCGACAATGTGCTGATGCTGACCCTGATCCGAAAGGACGAGCCGGGCGTGCGCTTCACCGAGATGATCCAGATCTCCGATGATGGCGAAAGCCGCGCGCGCACCTGGCAGTGGTTTCGCGATGGTACGCCGTTCAAGCGGACCTTGTGTGACGAAAGGCGCGTCTCGCGCGATCCGGAGGCCGAACTGTGATTACTCCTCTGCTGATGATGGCTGCCGCGAGCGACGGCGCTTCGACCACTACGCCTGCCTGTGATGCCCCGGTCGTCATGGTGGTCGCCGGCCCCACGCACGACCGCGAGCGCATGGCGGCCTATGGCAAGGCGATTGCCGACAGCAAATTGTATGAGAGACTGGGTGGCTATTATATCAACGTGCCCCGCCCGCTCGCGACCTTCGAGGGCACGCCGCCCGCTGGCTACACCGTGCTGATGGTGCGCTTTCCCTGCCTGGCCAACGCGCAGGCCTTCTGGAACTCGAAGGAATATCAGGAAAAGATCAAGCCGCTGCGCCTCGGCCCTTCGGCGGGCGATTATGTCGTCACCGTCTATCCCGAAGCGCCCCTGCGCAGCGATCTGGCGGGTAAGGTCGGTGACAATGGCTATACGGCCAGTTTCGATCCATCGGGCATTGAACAGGCAAAAGGCCAGTAACGTCAGCTACGGCGCAAGCCCAGCCGATCGTCGTCATCCACCAGCGTTATCCTGCCGGCCCAGTCCCACAGCACCAAATTGAGCGCATCGACGGGAGCGCCGCGCGCATAGCTCGGTACGACGATACCCGCAAAGCCCTGCGCGATCGAGGCTTCCGCCAAATCCTGGGTCGGGACCGGCTTGCCGCTCAGCATCCGGTCGCGCCAATCGGGAGCAGCCAGGCTGGCGGGGGTCATGCCGAAAGGCGCGAGTGCTGCCTCGTCGCGCCCATCGAGCAGCGGCCCGATATCGGCCTGATAGGCAACCAAGGTTGTCGGTTGCAGCGTGCCGACCTGATTGGCCTCGCGCAAAGCCGTCTCCGGCGCGAGCGAGGTATAGAGCGCGGGCCGCCCGATTCGGTTGAAACGGCCGCCAAAACGCGCAGCCCCCTCGCCCGACAGCGGCGCGCGCGACCAGACGGGATTGTGGGCGCGATAGAGCAGCCCGGTAAAATGCATGATCTAGTGCAGGGGATCAGGCGTGCACGCCGGCGTCGACCGCGTCGATATAGGTCAGCACATCGTCTGCCCGGTTGCCCTGCACCAGCTGCATCGCCGTCTGGCCTGAAAATCCGGGCAGCGGTTCGGAGCGGTACCAGGCATAGGCGAGCAGCGCCGATCCGAAGCGCGGTTCGACCTTGTTGAGGACCTCGACCATCTGGCGAATGCGGCGCTGGGTACGGTCGGACGCGATGCGGTCCTTTCGCTGGATCGCGTCCTTGCCGAGGCCAAGCGAGCGGGCAAGTTCGTCGCTGGTGGTGCGTAGCGCCTCGACAATCTTGCGCGGGGCAAACTGGCCGTGTTCGGCATAATTCTGGATTGCCACGGAACTCCTCCACACTATTTGACGCATAATAGCGTCGAAAAATGTGGCGATCAAGGCATTGTCTTTTCAGCGCTCCAGCTCCACCGGCTCGTAACCGTACAACATCGATCCCTCGACACTGCGATGGGCAAAGATCGAATTGGCTTCCGCCGTGGCCCACGTGTCGTAGGTCGGGTGCGTCTTGGTTGATCATTGCGACCGTGGATCGCCCGTTCGTCGATCTTCATGGCCAGGCGGCTTGCTCACCCATCGAGCCCTTAGTAACTAAACACCATGCAAAACCGATGGAGCCGGCATTTCGATATATCGACGCTCCGGCGCGGCCATGATTACGCTGATCGTGGGCTCGTTGTTTCAGTCGAGAGACAGCGCGACGGGTTCATCGTAAGCCGGGTCTCGAACGGGAATGGTACGATCTACAATCAGCGCATCGCGATGCATGGAGAGCTTGTGTTGGGTGCATGCTCCTGTCCGGTGGGGCATAATTGCAAGCATGTTGCGGCAGCGCTCATATCCTTGGCCGATGGGCAGAGCGAAAGTGTGGGCAGGCTCACCGGCCCAATGCAGGACTGGCTTGGCCGTATCACGAAAAGTGCTGCCATTACCAAGCTGCCGCATGACCGGCCCGACCACTATCCCGCCAACGTCAAGGATCGTCTGCTTTACTTGCTTAAGCCGACAGGCATTGAGCTACGTGTGGACATCTACAAAGGACGGATAGCTGTTGCAGGCGACACCCTAAACAAGAGCATGCGGCGTTACGATCCGCTCAATGCCATCCGGAGCAACTCACTTCCCAATTTCATCCGCCCGGTCGACCTCGAATTGCTTTCCGCTTTGGCACAGGCCAGGGTTTGGGAAGCAAGCTACAGCTCCGGTCACGGCTACGGCTTTCCAGACCTGCTCCTCCCAAAAGGCGAGGAGGCAATTGGCCTGCTTCGGCGGCTGTGCGAAACTGGCCGAATGCTTTTTGACAATTCTCCAGAAGCGCTTCTGACCTGGTCTGAAGCCCAGCCTGACGCACAGCTTGGATGGCGGCTTGAAGCAAACGGCAGTCAGCAGCTTGGCTTTGAGGATGCGTCGGGGCGCGCGCTGCATCTGCGGGGTTTGGAAGGAGCAACATTCTGGATCGATATCAATACAGGACGCTTCGGCGCGCTCGCTCAGCCCTTGAGCCTGGAGGTGCTGCGTCTAGTTGAGACCGCTCCTTTGGTTTCTGCCGATCAGATAGCGACGCTCAGCGCAGCCCTTCCTGATCATATGGCAGGGCTTGCCTTGCCACGTCCGCACACCATTCGTCAGATTAAACGCTCACCCATGCAACGTCTTGCTCGGCTGACCCTTGGGGCCGAAACAGCCCGCGAGAATTCTTATCGTTGGGGCGGTTCAGTGCAATTGCCAACGCTGACCCTACGGTTTGTCTACGAGGGGCAGGAGATCTCAGCGCATGGCCCCGATCCGCGCATCGTGCGCGATAGTGAGGTCGTTACTCTGCTTCGTGACTACGAATGGGAAAATTCCTGCTTTGTCAGGCTGATCGAGGCCGGTGCGATCCCGGTCGAAGAGCTCGAAGCGCACTGGCCAAGCGATCGGATGATGGACTGTGACCTGGTCTTCGCCGATGGCGAGCTAAGCAACGGCTTGATGGATATTTCACGTCTGGACGATGCGACTGAGTTCGCATTCCAAGTGGTGCCAGCGTTGCGCCGCGAAGGGTGGGACATTTTCCAAGACCGCAAATGGCCCTATCGTCTCAGTGACGAAACAGCCTCGCTGTCGATCGCAACACAGAATGCTCCAGGAGAGGCATTTCAGGGCAATGACTGGTTCTCCCTCGGGTTCCAAGCTGATCTCGGCGGGAAAGCCATCGATGTTGCGCCACTGGTTGCCGCATTTCTGGAACAGTTTCGACAGGATTGGGACCATGTACCGGGTGTCGAGGTGCTGGCCCAGCACCTCGAAAGCCAGCCCGTTTACCTCGATCGTGGCAAGCAAGGCTATGTCGCGCTGAACCTCGGTCCGCTTGCGCCTCTGCTCCATATGTTCCTTTCGCATCATGTGGAGTTGGGTGCGCTCCACCCATCGGATGCCGGTATTGCCAGGATAGCCGAGGAAGCGCTTGCAGGCAGCGACGTGCGCTTTTCCGATAGGGTCGGAATTCTGCCACTGGCACGTAGCCTTCAGGCTCTCACACACGTCGAAAGTTTTGTGCCGCCTAAAGGACTAAGGGCACAGCTGCGCGAATATCAGGCTTATGGGGCTGCTTGGATGTGGACGCTGCTTGAGGCCGGGTTCGGCGGCGTCCTGGCCGATGATATGGGGCTGGGCAAGACCGTGCAGACGCTTGCCCTGTTGCAGGCGAGGCAAGAGGCCAATGCCCGAGGCCCGGTGCTACTGATCGTCCCAACCAGCCTCGTGCACAATTGGCAGGAGCAGGCCGAACAATTCACGCCAGACCTGCGGCTGGTGGTCTTGCACGGCAACGACCGTGCCAGCCACCGCGAAGCTGCTTTGCAAGCCGACCTGGTTATCACAACCTATCCGTTGCTTGCGCGGGATCGCGAGTGGCTGGCCGGGCGCAATTGGCCATTGGTCATTCTTGACGAGGCGCAGACCTTGAAGAACCCGGCCTCACAAATGGCGAAAACCTTGCGTGAGATCCCTTCTGATGGGCGTCTGGCGCTAACCGGTACACCCCTGGAAAACTCGCTGCAGGATCTGTGGACCCTCATCGATTGGGTCAACCCTGGGCTACTTGGAGATCGCAAACGCTTTCAGACACTGTTCCGCACCCCAATCGAAAAGCACGCGGATGCCAGCGCGCAAACGCGCCTCAATCGACGGTTGCGACCATTCCTTCTGCGCCGGACCAAGGAAAAGGTCGCAGCAGAGCTACCGCCCAGGACCGAAATTCTCGAGCGGGTGGACCTGCCCAAGCCGCAACAGGCGCTGTACGAGACGGTGCGCTGCGTCATGGATGCCCGCGTGCGCGAAGCGATCAGTACAAAGGGACTGGCTGCCGCCCGCATCACGGTCCTGGACGCTCTCTTGAAGCTCAGACAGGTCTGCTGTGATCCGGCATTGGTCAAGACCGAGGCTGCAAAATCGGTGACGGACAGCGCGAAACGCGCAAGGCTGCGCGAGCTTCTGGGCGAACTGATTGCTGAAGGGCGCCGCGTCCTCGTCTTCTCTCAATTCGTGGAAATGCTTCGTCTAGTCGAGCGCGACTTGACCGACGCAGGGATCGCGTACCTGTCCTTGACCGGACAGACGAGGAACCGCGCCGATGTGCTCGAAGCTTTCGCAAAAGGGGACGCACCGGTCTTCCTGCTCAGTCTCAAGGCAGGCGGCGTCGGGCTGACGCTAACCCAGGCCGACACCGTGATCCTTTATGATCCGTGGTGGAACCCAGCGGTCGAGCGGCAGGCCATGGACAGGGCTCATCGGATTGGCCAGGACAAGCCGGTGTTTGTTCATCGTCTCGTGGCGTCAGGAACAGTCGAGGAGAAGATTCTCAATATGCAGCAGCGCAAGCAGGCACTTGCTGATGCCCTGTTCGAAGCGGAAAGTAGTACAACCGATACACTCTTGGACGAGGCAACCTTGCAGGATCTGTTTGCGCCCCTGGGTGAGTGAAACCTTTCCAAGTTCGACTTTGTTCGATTTTGTTCAGCTCCATGTCCAGACCGAAATTTGGACTGGCAGACACCGCGCAACCGGCTGATGCTGGCCGGGTGGGCGATGCTCTGTTCGGTCGAATCCGGGACCTACCGGCGAGGCTGAGGATCGGTTGTTCAGCATCGCGGACAACTGATCCGCTTGACGCACCCCTGCCCTACTGACGGCGATTTTCCCAAGCGAACCGGTGGTTTACGCGCGCATGGGGCGGAAGATTTCGGACGAACGGCGGATTTGCCCTTGAGGCGATTGTGGGCCGCGCAGGCGCGAGGCGCACAAGGGCGCGCAGTTCGCTGGTTTGGGCCTGCCGCAGCATCATGGGCCGCAGCCTAGCGCGCGGGTGCGACGATGCAATCGGCTGGGGGAGAACGATCAGGCAGCGTGTTTGGCCGCGTCGATCTCGCCCACGCCGGTCAGCGTGAACGCGCCGGCGCCGGGCAGGTCGATACGCAGTTCCAGCGTGCCGCCCGCAGCTTCCACGAACCGACGCAGCGTGGAGAGGTAGAGGTCAGTCTGGCGCTCGATCTTGAGCACCGAGGGCTGCTTGATTCCAAGGCTCTGAGCGATCTGCTCCTGGCTGCGGTTAGCCAACTGACGCAGGGCTTTGAGCCCCTCGATCTCACGGCCCAACTCGGCGGCACGCGCCCGGATGCGCTCCTGCCGCTCCCTGGGCAGGCTTGCCAGCACTTCGTTCACTGTCCGTCCCATCTTACTTTCCTTTCAGTTTCGCGAGATGGTCTGCAAAGCGCTGGTCCGCCTTGGCGATCAGCTTCTTGTAGAACCGCTTCTGAGCCACGCCTGCCTTGTCGCCAGCAACCAGCAGGATCGCCTGCCGTTCGGGATCGAACGCGAACGCTACCCGCCACACTCCATCATCGGCATCGAACCGCATCTCTTTCATGTTGGGATATTTCGATCCCTCCAGCGTATCGACATACGGTCTGCCAAGCACCGGCCCCTTGTCCTGCAAGTTCAGGGCGACCGAGAGCAGCGCATCCTGAACGGCCTCCGGCAAAGCATCGAACTCGGGGTCGAAGTCATCGTGGTTGATAACTGTCCAGCTCATGCCGCCATATAGCTCATAGCCTATACCTTGTCTATAGGCTTGAAGCTATGAAGCGCGCGACCACATTCTGCCGGATTCGCCGGGGGTGCGGATTGCACGCTTTTCGCCTTCGGTGGCCAGCGCGGTATCAAGCACGGCCCGGTCGCGCACCAGTTTCGCACCGAGGTGGGCGGCGGCGTGGATCTCGGCGAGCTTGGCCGCCGATACGCGGGTGCAGATCTGGGTGGTTTCCAGACTTTCATGGCCGAGCATGGCCTGGATAAACCGGATGTCCGCGCCGCCCTCCAGCATCAGCGTGGCAGGGGGTGCGCTTCGGGATCGGCAAGCCACTGCGCATCATAGGCAAAGGAGAGATCACGATCTTCGCCCTTGATGAGGTAGCCGACCGGGTCAGTCGATGCTTCAAGCCAGACGTGCAGGATCAGCACCAGCGGTTACGCAAACGTGCTGTCAGATCGATGCCCGCCGCCTGGAGGCAGGCCATGACGCGATCAAACTCAAGGCTGGGCTTGCCGCTTTCCAGCTCTGACACAAATCTTCTTCCGACACCGGCATGGGCAGCGAACTCGGACTGATTCATCTTCATGGCCTTGCGCGCGCTGCGGACGAGCGCACCGAGGTCGGCGACGGATTGGACCTGTACCCCTGCGACAGGCAGGCGGGCCGTCTCAAGGTGCGCACGATGGGGGATGGAAGCGGCAAGGCCCGTCGATACTTGTCGGGCTATTTCCGCTGCACTCCGAAATTCGGGCGTCTGCATGCGCTCGGCGAGCTTGTGTACCGGTGACAGGGCTTCGGTTATCCGGGCACTGATTTGGCGACCGGTTTTTGCGGCCGTATCAAGCGCTGGGTTCACAGCAAGCCTGCGAAACGTCTGATCCTGCACGTTGAGAGCCTGAAGGATGCGCTGACTATCGGTCAAAGGCCTCATTTTTTGTTCCCTTCCGGGAGCAAAATGACCTCGACAGGCCTAAGAGACAAGCTTTGCTCCTGATCGGGTGCAAAATGCCGATCTGAAGCGCCCGACAGCATGTTTGCTCCCGTGCGGGTGCAATTGACATAGGAAATCAACGCGTCGCCTCAATCTTGAGGTGGGGCCTAGCCTTGTCGGGAACCTCGACGGCCTAGCGCCTTTGTTGCGGGCGCAAAGTGGGCATCGCGCAGCGTCATGCCATAATCGCTATGGCCCAAGAGCTCACAGATGGTGGTAAGATCAACAGCCCCCATAACGAGGCGCGAGGCAAAGCGGTGGCGCATATCATGCCAGCGGAAGTCAGCGATCTTCGCGTCTTTGAACAGCTTCTTCCACGACGAATTTACGTTGTCGAAGCGCGCCCCGTCCCGATAGGCCGTAAAAACTGGCTGTTCGCCTGCTCGCACGCGTTGGTGCGTGATGTGCGCTATGGGCGTTCCAGCTCGACCAGTTCGTAGCGGCAGAGCATCGATCCATCGATGCTGCCGTAGACGAAGATCGAATCCGCATCCGCCGTTACCCACATGTCGTAGGTCGGGTGCGTCTTGCCGCCCATGCCGGGGCCGAGATCGTCGATATAGCGGTAGTGGCGGCAGGCGAAGGTGCCTGCTTCTACCGTCTTTTCCTCTTCGCCGACATATTCGAGGCCGATGAGCACCTCGGCGATCAGCGGCGGGGTCGCGCCGCGATGGTCGGGCGAAGGCAGGAAGCAGCGAACATTGCGCCGGTGGGAGCCTTTGCTCACGTCCATCACCCGGGTCATGAAACCGTCACCTGCGATCGGGTGCGTGCCGAAACCATCGAACGCGCCGCCCACGGCAACGCGTTGCGAGACCCGGCCTATCGAGGGGCCGAAGCTCTCGCACTCGATCACGCCCGCGCCTGCATCGTGCCGCATCCAGCCCGATCCCATGAACGTGTCACCCACGGTCAGATGCACATGCAGATGTTCGGGCATCATGTCGGGGCCGATGCCATAGACGATGTCGCGCAGCACCTTGGGCTCGGGCTCCTCGATCTCGCAGCGCGCGCGCATGATCGTGCGGCCGTCGGCATGATGCGTGAAGCTGAACCATTCCCGCCCGCGCTCCTGGTCCATCATCTCCGGTTTCTTGCTGGTGTAGCGGATCTTTCCGCTAATGGTGCGATGCTGCATCATAGCTCCTTGAGGTCCTGGCTGAGCTCTTCGACCGGCTTGTCGTCAGACTGCATCGCTTCCATCATCTGCTGCGGCCCGCGCATCACGCGCGCGATATATTCGCGCACCATCGCGCCGCGCTCATAGCCCGCCGCGCGGTCGGGCCTGTAGCTCTCGATATCGGCGCGGCTGATCGTGCCCTTGGCATCCAGCAATCGCTCGACCGTGTCCAATCGCTCGCGCAGCACCGACACCTCGCCGATCACCGCCATCAGCATCGAGAGCATCTTCTCCTTGTCGGGATCGCCCAGGAAATCGGGGCGCTTGCCCTTGGCGCGCGCATTGGCGCGGGTCATCCAGTCGACAGGTTCGGTCAAAATGTATCTCCGTGAGAAAGATTAAGCGGGCCGTCCGCCCTTCCAGGCGCCATAGGCATTCCAGACCGCGGCGCGGCCGTGATCCTCTTCCTTCTCGTCGCCTGCCGATGGGAAAATCTCGGTATCGACCACTGCGCGCACGCCGGTGACGAACAGATCGTCGGGTGCAAAACCGGCGTCCTTCAGGATCGACTTGAGGTCGAGCGCGTGCATCGCCGACCAGAACGGCTCGTTGTTGTTGAACGCGTCCCAGTCGCGGATGAACTGCTCGTAGAGCGGCATCGCGTCCGAATATTGCGGCTGTTCCAGATGCAGCATCAGCCCGCCGGGTTTCAGCACGCGAAAGCCTTCGCGGATGATGCGCGGCAGCGCGGTGCCGCTGGTCTCGTGCAGGAACATCGTGGTCTGCACCCAGTCGAAGCTTGCGTCCGCGTAAGCCGACAGATCCTCGGCATTGGCCTGGACGAAGCGGATGTTGGTTGCGCCCAAGGACTGCGCGCGGGCATGCGCATAGCGCAGCGAGGGCGCGGCCGTATCGATCGCGATCACCTCGCAGTCGGGAAAGGCGAGCGCCAGCGGCACGATATTGTGCCCCACGGTGCAGCCGATATCGAGGATACGCTGCGGCTGCCAGCCGGGGCGTTCGGTTCGCGCCCATTTGACCAGAGCCTGGCCGCCGCCATCCGACAGCGCGCCAAGGCCGCCTGCGGTCGTCGCGAAGATGCCGCAGTCATAGTTCGCTCCGGCGGAGAGATCGCCCGGAATTTCCTCGCCATGATAGCTGCCGGGCATGCAGTGGATATCGATCGCGCTCTGGTAGCGCGGCACCGCCACCGACGGGTCCAGCTCCAGCGTATCGCGGCCCTCGTTATACTGGCGCGCCTTGGCGTTCAGCTCGTCGAGCTGGCGCAGCACCATCGCGCGGCCGTTCTGCTGGCGCATCTCCATGCTGTTGCGCTTCAATGCCGACCAGAAGCGATGGTGCGGATCGCGGTTCATCGCGTGACGGATCTCGAACCGGTCCTTGGGCTCGCGGCCATGTTCGGCGACAAAGCCGGGCAGCACGCGCGTATCGTAGGCCTGCTTGTTGCCGGGGCCCAAGGTGCCCGACAGATATTTGTTGAGGTTCGCCAGAAAATCGAACCGCGCCGCCTCGTCGTGGCTGGGCTGCGGCGACACGCCGTGCAGCGCCACGGCAGTGTAAGGCGGTGCGACATCGAATTGGTGCGTCATATCAATCCCTCTTTGGCCATCCGTTCGATAACCTCTTCCTGCACGCGCTTGAAATAGTCGCGATCGGGCACTTTCACCGCTCCACCTTCGAGCATGCCATCTGCCGGATGACGGACACTTCCGTAGGCCGCCGCGAACAGCTCAAGCCGCTGGCGCGCAAGATAGTTGGTCATGCCGGGCGTTCGCCTGGCGGCGCGCAATGCGCCCAGGTCGATATCGGCAAAGGCGGTGAAGGTCTCGCCGCTGTTCGATTCGGCGACCACGCGGCCCTTGTAGTCGACGATCTGGCTGTTGCCGTCGGCGCTGGCGAGCGGCAGGCTGGTGCCCTCGATCCCTGCGGTGTTGGCCGACACCACATAGGCCATGTTCTCGAACGCCCGCGCGCGCTTGGCGATCGCCTTGTTGGTATCGATCGGCGATCCGATCTCGCTCGACGAATGCAGGAAGATCTCCGCCCCGCGCAGCGCATGCGCGCGCGCGATCTCGGGATAGAGGATTTCCTCCGACGCAATCGCCGCCATGTTGCCGATCTCGGTCCTCGCCACCGGAAACACGCCGTCCAGCCCATAGACGTCGAGATATTTGCTCCAAACATCGTGCGGCGTGGGTGCGAACATCGAGTTCAACCGGCGATAGCGAAGCACGACATCGCCCGACGGCGCGATCAGGAAGCTTGCCTGGAAATAGAGCCCCGGAAAATTGGGGTCGACCTCATAGGCATTGCCCGCAAGGTACAGCTTCAGAGTCTGCGCGACCTTGCCCAATGCCTCATATTCCGCTCCTTGCATCTCGAACGCGGCGAGCGCGGCGAAATCGGGGATCGAAATCCGCCCCGGATAGCTGGTGAAGAGATATTCGGGCAGCACCGCGAGCCTGACCGAATGCCCGCCATATTGCTCGATGAAGATGCGCGACGAGCGGATCTTGGCCTCGACTTCGCCGATCATGCCGAGCACCTGCGCCCGCGCCGCAGCGCGGTCGGGTGCGCGCTCCACCGAGCGCGCTGCGAGCTGCATTGCGACCGCGGCATAGGGCTTCGTGTCAGTCACGTGCGGCTCCGTAGCTGCCAGCGCCGCATCCAGCGGCAGCGCGCTTGCGATCATCGCGGCCAGAAGCGTGCGGCGTTCGAGGTCCATCTGCGCTCATTCCAGCCCCAGGCTCCCCGGATTCATCAGCCCCCTGGGATCGACGACACGCTTGAGCGCGCTCAGCATCTCCCAGGCGGCAGGATCGTGCGCGGCTTTGAGCGGATAGGTCCGCGCGATCTGGACATGCGTCGCCTCGAGCGAGCGGAAGATCGCGATGATGCCAGCGCGGAGCTCCGCCACCAGCGCGCGCGCCTCCAGCCCTTCGGGAAAGCCCTTGAGCTTCTTGAGGTGATCGGGCTCGACCGCCGCGCGGTGCAGCGGGTTCATCGCATCGGGCCAGAAGAACACCGGCTCGATCAGGCAGGCAGAGCGGCTGACCGCGGCCAGCATCGCGCCGGCATTGACGTCGAGCCGGGTCATGATCTCGGCATGATCGGCATAGAGCGCCTCGATCCGTTCCCACGCCTCGACCAGCCGCGAGTGCGGCAGGAAGCCGTGCACCGGAACCCAACGCTCGCCATCGGGGCCGAGCATCGAATTGGGCGGCGGGAACGGGTTGGCGCGCAGGATCTTGGGGATCGAGTTCTCGATCGCCGTTCCGCCATGCGCGGCGATGATCTTGCCGATCTCGGCCATCTCGGCATCGACCGCGCCCTGGTGACGGCCTTCGGCAATGGTGTGCAGCGAGAACGGCACGTCCTTCAGGAACGAGCGCCCGGCAGTGACCACCTTCGCGCCCTCCTTGATCGCCTTCCACGCCGAGCCTTGCGACTTCATCATGTTGAGCAGCGACTTGGCATCCTTGGCCAGGCTGTCGCGCTTCATCCGCTGCGATTGCAGAAAGGGATCGAAGGCGAAATTCTCCGCAGCCAGCCCCTCGCGCGCGATCGCGCTCATCGCTCCCAGCAGGCCCTTGTGATCGGGCAGCGAGAACGAGCCATAGGCAAAGGCAGTCGCTTCGCTCACCAGCCGCAGCGTCACCCGCGCCTTGACACCAAACGCGCCGGTATCGGCCGCGAACAGCCCAGTAAGATCGGGCCCGAACGGGCGGAAGAAATCGCTGCCGGTGCTGACGATCCGGCCATCGGCGAGCACGACATCGAAGCTCAAGGCACTGTCGACCACCGAGCCGCCGCGCGCTCCCCAAAAGGTGCCGTTCTGGCTCATGCCGCCGCCGATCGCTGCGCGCAGGCCCGACAATGTGCCCCAGCTCGGCGCGCGCAGGCCCAGGGGCTTGAGCACATCGTGCAGCTTGGCCCAGGTGCAGCCGGCTTCCACCGTGACGGTCATGTCGGTGGGGTTGATGTCGACGATGGCATCGAGCGCGGACGTATCGACCAGCACGAAGCCGCCGCCCGAATAGAGATAGCCGCCGGTATAGCTCATCCCGCCGCCGCGCGGCACGATGGCAAGGCCATGCGCGGTGGCCGATGCAACGCCGCGCGCCAGCTGATCGACCGTGGCTGGACGCAGAACCGCCAGCGGCGGCTTGCCCGAGGCATAAACGTCATGCGCAAAGAAATCGCAGGTCGCAGCATCGGTCAGCACCGCGTCTATGCCCGCTGCCGCCTTCAGCGCATCGATCGCGCCGGTATCGTCCTTCACCAGGGTGGCCATCATGCAGTCTCCATTACCGGGGCGGCAGGCGCAGCCATGCCTGCGGGGGCCTCGCTCAACACCGGATAGCGGCCGAGCAGCATCAGCAACGCGCCGCCGATGACATATCCGAAGATCGCGATGAACAGCACCTGGTCATAGCTGCCGGTCGCATCGCGGACCGAGGAATAGATGAGCGGCGAGATCGCCGAGAACACGCCGAAGGGCATGTAGAGCATGCCGTAGATCTTGCCGTAATGCGCCATGCCGAAATAGCGGCCGGTGAGATACGCGATCAGGTCGCTCTCGGCGCCTGCGGCAAAGCCCAGCAGAAAGCCCGCCAGCGCGGCCAAGGTGAAGCCGGGCGCCGGATCGAGCAGGATCCAGCTCGATGCTGCAGGCAGGCACAGCAGCGGAAAGGCAACAAATCCGGCCCAGAAGCGGTCGAGCAGCAGCCCGGTGATGATTCGTCCGGTGAGGATGCCAAGGCCCAGGATGCCCATCACCGAGGCCGCACCCTGCGCCGGGATGCCCCGGTCGGCGAGCATCGCAGGCATGTTGATGAACGCCCCGCCAAAGGTCAGCGCAATGAAGAAGATCGACGCCCAGATCAGCCAGAAGCGATAGTCGCGCATCGCCTGGCCCAGAGTGACGCCGGTGAGTGCGCCGCTGGCGGTCTTGATGCCGCGCGGCTGCTCTTCGGGGCGGGGCTCGCGAAACAGCCAGACGCACAAAGGCAGCGCCACCAGCAGCGGCAGCATGCCGACGATGGCGAACATCGCGCGCCAGCCATGCACCTCGATCGCCCAGACCGCGATCTTGGGAACGGTGAGCGCA
Source organism: Hydrogenophaga intermedia (assembly GCA_943370475.1). Classification (GTDB taxonomy): domain Bacteria; phylum Pseudomonadota; class Alphaproteobacteria; order Sphingomonadales; family Sphingomonadaceae; genus Blastomonas. Next base: position 26,890 of record CALRRI020000029.1, on the reverse strand, counting down.
GCCAGGCTCGTGCCCAGCAGCAACAGGCCGAGCGCCAACCCGCGGCTCTTGTAGAACCACATGTTGATCGCGCGGCTCCAGGTCACCGGGGTCGATCCGATGCCGACCAGTCCGACCATCAGCCAGAGCGCATAATACGCCCAGAGCACCGGCGGGGTCAGCGACAGCGCGGCAAAGGTGACGCCAAAGCCGAACAGTGACCACAAGGCGGTGCGGCGCACGCCATAGGTATCGGCCAGCCAGCCGAATACCGGCGCCAGCAGCGCTGCGACCACGCCGAAGATGGTGATAGGAGTGAGGATTTCGGTCTTGGTCCAGCCGAACTCTTGCGTCAGCGGCGCAATGGTGAAGCCGATGACGTTGAACGGGATCGGCGATGCGCCGCAGGCGACCCCGATGACCCCGGCCAGCAGCACCTTCCACCCCAGCGAAAATTCGCCGCGCGACGGGGCTTGCGCGCCATTCACCAGATCATCTGCCTTGTTCGCCAACGCGCTACTCCCGTATGTCGTCTGACCTGGGTTCCAGGCCGGATGTCGAGCCTATCGGCAGGCGGAGCATCGCACAGAGTTGCGCGATGCTCCATCCGCCAGACGGCCAAAATGCGCGATCAGAAATTGTAGCGCGCCCGCACCGTCCACATCATCGGCTGGTTGAGATAGCTGTAGTTCGACAGCGACGACTGGATGAACTCCTCGTTGAAGCAGTTGGTGCACTCCACCGCGAGCTGCCAGGCGTTGTCGGGACCGTTGAGCGCCAGGCCTGCATTGACCAGCCAGGCCGCCGGGCTTTCCGATCCGGTGATGAACGCCCCGTCGCCGAACGGGTTGGCTGGCGTGGTACGCCCGCCGCGCGTGACAGCCTGATTGTAGATCGACAGGTTGGCGATCGCGACTTCCTGGCGTGAGCGGTAGCTGGCGTTGATCGAGGGAACGAGCGTCAGCCCGCTATCCCCCAAAGGCGCGCGGTAGCTGCCGCCGATGGCGAGTGACCAGTCGGGCGTGCGCACCGGGGTGGCGATCGTGCCATTGGCCGTCACGATCCCGGCGGCGCAGGCAGGCGCGTTGTTCACCGGCGTTCCTGCCGGCGCGGAGTTGGCGCTCGCAGGAATCTGTCCCGCCGCCAGCTGCGTGCGGCACGCGGCGAGCTGAGCCTGGACGTTCTGGATGCCGTAAATGTCGTTGCCGGCAGGCGCGTTGGGCACGCGGTAATTGTCGTCCTGATAGCCGACATTGGCATAGAGCGTCAGACCCGTGACCGGCGCCACCGTCAGTTCGGCCTCGACCCCCTTGTTGCGATAATCGGCGAAGTTGCGCGTCAGGAAGGTGATCGCGCCGGTCGCAGGGTTGAGCAGGCCGGCGAGAATCTGCAGGTCGCTGACATCCATCCAGAACGCGGTGATGTTGGCGCGCACCTTGTTGTCGAAGAACTCGGTCTTCATGCCCGCTTCATAGCTCCACACCCGTTCCTCGTCGAACGGCAGGAACTGGCTGGGCGCGGTCGCACGGGCATTCCAGCCCCCCGACTTGAAGCCCCTGGTGGCCGAGGCAAACAGCAGGATATCCTCGGTCGGCTTGTAGTTGAGCGCAAAGCGCGGCGTCCAGATCTTGACGTTCTGCCGCTGCGGAATGAGCACGCCGTTGCCTGCGCGCAGATTGGCGTTGACCATGCACGTCACTTCCACCGTGCCGTCGTTGCAGCTCGGGCGGTTGTCGGCGATCGAGACATTCTTGGTCTCGTCGGTGTAGCGGACACCGGCGGTCACCTTGAGCTGATCGGTGATGTTGAGATCGACCTGCGCATAGCCCGCATAGGCCTTGGTCGTGTTGCGGATGATGCGATCACCCAGCAGCAGCGAGGTGGCCGGCGAGATCGAGAACACATCGGCCAGGTTCGTGCGGTTGCGCTCGTCGATATAGAAGAAGCCCGCGACATAATCGATCAGACCGTTGCCCAGGCTGCCGTCAAGCTTGATTTCCTGGGTGAACTGCTGGTGACTGCCATCGTTGACGATGGTGAACCCGCCCCGCGCATAGCGCTGGATGGCCGGAAACGGCACGCTGGCCGAAGGACCGCCGCGGCCGTCGAAGAAATCGAGCGCGAACTGCTGCGTCAGGCTGACATAGCCGGTGATCAGGCTGAGCGTCGTCTTGTCGGCAATGTCGAACGCAAGGTTCGAGGTGATGATGTCGGTCTCGGCCTTCTGGCCATTGCCATAGCCCGCCTTGCGGCCCTGGATCACCAAAGGCGCAAAGGGCGTGGCGCTCTGCGGGTTTTCGCTCAAGCCGGTGGTCGAAAAGCGGCCCTTGCAGTCGGCCGGATTGGCGGGGTTGCAGGTGAAGTTGAGCGTGTTTTCACCCTCGGACACGACATGCGCATAGCTGGCGCGCCACCGCGCCCAGGGGGCCAGTTCGCCCTTGATGCCCAGCCGTACGCCCCAGCCGTCGTCGTCGTTCAGCCGCTCGCCGTTGGTAACGTTCTTCACATAGCCGTCGTCATCCTGCCAATAGCCCGAGACCTTGATCGCGAGGCTGTCGGCCAGCGGCAGGTCGATAGATCCGCGCACCAGCTTGCGGTCGTAGCGGCCATAGCCGACCTCGGCATAGCCGCCGATCGTGTCGCCCGGTTCTGCCATGATGACGTTGATCGCGCCGCCGGTGGTGTTGCGGCCGAACAGGGTACCCTGCGGCCCGCGCAGCACCTCGACACGCGCGACATCGAACAGCGCCAGGTTGTTGGCGTTCTGGCGCGAGAGATAGATGTCGTCGACATAGGTTCCGACCGGCGGATCAAAGGTGGCGATGGTCTCGGTCGAGCCCAGACCGCGCAGGAAGTACGCGTTGGCCGAGCCTATGCCGGTGTTGTTCTGTGCAACCAGATTGGGGACATACTGGCCCAGCTGCAACGTGTTCGACACACCCTGGTCGCGCAGCTGCTCGGCGCTGAACGCGCTGATCGCGATCGGCACGTCCTGCACGCTCTCCTGGCGGCGCTGGGCGGTCACGATGATCTCGCTCAGCCCCTCCTGATTTTCCGATTCGGCTGCCGCTGCCTGATCGCCGTTCTGAGCGTAGGCAGGGGTGGCAAGGGCGACAGCAAGCGCCGATACGGCGGTGGCCAAGCGTAAGTCGAGCATAATGAAACTCCCTGAATGTCCGGTTGTTGCGATCCGCCTGACGTTCATTTTTTTCTTGCAAATTGTCCGGACAAATCTGCATTGTCAATCGGCTTTGTGGAACAATCTGGCGGGAGACGCTCATTGGCATGGTCTGAAATTGCGTATCCCTCGCTGGTTTACGTGCATCTGTTGCTGTTTGTGCTGTGGCTGGGGGCGGACGTCGGAGTGTTCCTGCTGGGCCAGCATTTCCGCAAGCGGCACCTGTACACGCTCGACCAGCGCATCGCGCTTCTCAAGCTGCTGGTGCTGGTCGACATGACCCCGCGCAGCGCCTGGGCGCTGATGGTGCCGGTCTCGCTTTCGGTGCTGAAAATGGGCGGATGGTGGGACCTGCCAGTGGCACTGCTGGTGGCCGCCTGGGTGATCGGCGGGCTGTGGTTGTGGCTGGTGTGGGATGCGCACAATCACGACCAGACGCCTCGTGCCACCCGCGACCGGCGCTACGAGAACGCCCTGAAATACGCGCTCACCGCCTTTTACCTGTGGCTGGGCGCCCAGTCGGTGATCACCGGCGCGCCGCTCGCGCCTGGCTGGCTGGCCTGGAAAGCGCTGCTGTTCGGGGCGATCTTCGTCGCTGCAATCGGCATCGACATGGCGTTCAAGCCGGTCGGTCCGCAGCTGGTCAGGCTGCTGACCGAAGGATCGAGCGATGCCACCGAAGTCCCGCTGCGCCGCACGATGGACCGCACCCGGATCTGGGTGATGGCGATTTATGTGCTGCTGGTGGTCACATCGTGGCTGGGCGCGGTGAAGCCGGGCTTCTGATCGGCGCGGCACAGCGCGAACCACGCCTGCTGTCTCATTCAAGCAACACGGGTACGACAATTCGCATCGCGGATAATATTTGTCTGGACAAATTATCGATCTTGCGGTGTTCTTGTCCGGACAAGGGAGACACAAAAGCATCCGAGGGGACTTCACATGACACAAACGTTAAAGGCGGCATTGCTTGCCGTGACCGCGCTGACCAGCGTGCCCGCGATGGCACAGGAGGTCCCGGGCGGTGCCCGTACCGCCGACAACGACGTAATCATCGTGACCGCCCGCAAGACCGAGGAAACCCTCCAGGAAGCGCCCACGACCGTATCGGTCGTCACCGCTGCCTCGATCGACAGGCTGGGCCTCGACAACCTCACCGATGTCGCCAAGACCGTTCCTGGCCTGGTGTTCGACGACACCTTCGGCCGCGATGCCAACCGCCCGGTGATCCGCGGCCAGGCCAATATCCTGGGCCAGTCGGGCGTCGCCTTCTTCATCGACGGCATCTATTATTCGGGCTCGCTTGCCGACTATGACGTCGATACCGTTGAACGGTTCGAGGTCGTCAAAGGCCCGCAATCGGCGCTCTACGGACGCAACACCTACTCGGGCGCGATCAACCTCATCTCCAAGGCGCCTGGCGACACCTGGACAGGGCGGGTGCAGGTCGATCTGGCCGAGGATGACCGCTATGAAGCCACGGCAAACGTCCGTGGTCCGCTCGCTGATGGGCTGGGTATCGCGCTGGGCGGACGCATCCTCGACAATGCCGGCGCGTTTCGCAACGCCTTCGACGGCACCCGCATCGGCAAGCAGCAGAGCTATTCGGGCTTTGGCCTGTTGCAGTTCAACAATGGCGGGCCGTTCCGCGCCTCGCTGCGCGCCAATTACAACGTGCTCGACGATGGCCAGCCCGCGATCTTTGCGCAGCCTGCCAATGCCAACAACTGCTTTCCGGACAATGGCACGCTCTTCCGCGGCCAGCGCCGCTATTTCTGCGGCGTGATCCAGCCGCAAGCGGTCAACACCGATTACCGCCGCCAGTTCGTCGATCCGGAAAATGTCGGCCTTGAATCCAAGACGCTGAATGCGGCGTTCCGCATGGATTTCGATTTTTCCGACGAGATCACGCTGACCAGCCTCACCGGCTACAACCGGCGCACCGCCAACACCAAGACCGATGGCGACTATTCGCCCAACAGCTTCAACATGGTGATCTTCGCCTTTGGCGCGACCGGCCCTGCGCCTGCCCCGATCGTACCGCCACGCACCACCCGGTTCACCGCCTTTGCCACATCGGTGCAGGATTTCACCTTCTCCAACCGCCAGGTCGCCGACGACTGGTCGCAGGAACTGCGCCTGGCCTATGAAGGCGAGCGCCTGCAGCTGATGCTGGGCGGCTATTATTTCGACCAGAGCGATGTGTCGCGCGACACCCGCGTCGTGCCGCCGGGATCGCTGGCGCGCGCGCAGGCCAATTCGGCCGCAGCCACCGCTTCGCTGTGCGCGCAGCTGCCGACCTGCGGCATCTTCACGCCAATCGCCGTGACCGCCGCCAACCTGCCCGAATCGCGCAACGTCAACCAGTTCGATATCGAGAACAAGGCGATCTTCGGTTCGGCCACCTTCGACATCACCGACACCTTGTCGATCTCGGCCGAGGGGCGTTATGCCGAAGAAAAGATCCAGCAGTCGACGCTGACCTTCAACAATGGCCAGGCGATTCCGCTGCCCCGCGTCGTGCAGGCCACCTTCAAGGAATTTACGCCGCGCTTCACCTTGAGCTGGCAGGCGACACCCGACAACCTGTTCTACGCAGTGTACGCCGAGGGGCAGAAGCCGGGCGGGTTCAACAGCAACCAGGCGATCCTCGCAGGCTTCCCGACCTTCGAGCCCGAGGACAACAAGACCTATGAAATCGGCACCAAGAACACCTTTTTCGGCGGCAAGCTGACCGCGAACCTCGCGCTCTATCATACCGAGGTGAAGGGCTATCAGATCACGCAGAACGTATCGGTGCCGCCCAACCAGGTGTCGCTGACCCGCAATGGCGGCGATGCGCGGGTCAACGGCGCAGAGCTCGAACTGCTGATCCGCCCGGTGCGCAATTTCACCGTCACCGCCAACTACAGCTATGTGAATGCCAAGTTCACCGCCGGCACTGACGAGAATCTCGGTCTGATAAACGACCTGCTTGATGACAGCCTCGTCAACTGCTCGATCGGCGATGAATTCCCGGCGATTGCGGGCTGCCAGTCGCGCTTCGGATCGATCCGCGGCAAGCGCGTTCCGCGTGCGCCCGAGCACACCATGTTCGTCGATGTCGACTACCGCACCCCTGTCAGCAACGACTGGGACTTCTTTGTCGGCAGCAACGTCAACATGATCTCGACCAGCTTCGACCAGGTGCTGAACTTCGCCGAAACCGGCGGATCGGTGGTGGTCGATGCCCGGCTAGGCTTCCAGAGCGACCGCTTCCGCGTGATGGCCTATGCCCGCAACCTGTTCGACGAGGATTCGGTGGCGCAGATCATCCGCTATGCCGATGCCAACGCCGACCTGCGCCGCAACTTCATCGCAGGCCTGCGCCCGCCGCGCCGCATCGGCATCATCTTCACCGCAAGCTTCTGATTCCACCTGACGCCTGCGCCCCTCCTTTGAGGCCGGGGCCCATTCCACCCCCGGAAACCGCAAGGTCTCCGGGGGTCTTTTTGATCCAATAGCGCCGCGCACCCAGCGGCGCAGCCCGCCCGGTGGCGACGCAGACAGATGATCGGCCCGGCACGACAAAAATTCCGCCAGGATTGCTGCATTCACCGTCGCGTACGGGTCGACAGGCCGGTGGTCGCAAGCCGATTGAGTTTGCTCGATTTTGCCGATAGGGCATGTTTACGGTTCGCACCTCAAGACGTCACACGGCACATATGGCCCGACTTTCCGGAAGAGCTTTCCTTCATGGCACACCAGTTCCATCCCACCACGCTTCGCGAATATGATATTCGGGGAATAATCGGCGAGACGCTCAGCGAAAACGACGCCTATGCCATCGGCCGCGGCTTTGCGACGTTGATCGCGCGCGCTGGAGGCAAATGCGTCGTCGTCGGCTATGATGGCCGGGTAAGTTCGCCGGTGCTCGAGGCCGCGCTGATCAAGGGCCTGAACGACAGCGGCGTAGATGCCATAAGCGTCGGGATGGGCCCCACCCCGATGCTCTATTATGCCGAAGCCGTGCTAGATGAGGCCGATGGGGGCATTCAGATAACCGGCAGCCATAATCCCGCCAATTACAACGGCTTCAAGATGGTCTTTCAGGGCCGCCCGTTCTTTGGCGCGGACATCCGCACCCTGGGCGAGATGGCGGCATCGGGTGATTGGGACAGCGGCACCGGCACGTCGCGTTCGATCGAGGTTCTCGATCAATATGTCGACCGCCTGGTCGAGGACTTTGGCGGTGCGGCAGCGCGCGTCGCATGGGACTGCGGCAATGGCGCGGCCGGACCGGCGGTCGAGAAGCTGGTCAAGCGCCTTCCGGGCGAACACTTCACCCTGTTCACTGACGTGGACGGCAATTTTCCCAACCATCATCCTGACCCTACCGAGGAAAAGAATCTCGCCGACCTCAAGGCGCTTGTCGCCGAGAAGAAGCTCGACTTCGGCGTGGCTTTTGACGGTGACGGCGACCGCATCGGTGCGATCGATGGCCTGGGCCGCGTGATCTGGGGCGATCAGCTGCTCAGCATTTACGCCGAAGTGGTGCTGAAAGATATGCCCGGCGCCACCATCATCGCCGACGTGAAGGCCAGCCAGGCGCTGTTCGACCGGGTCAGCGAATTGGGCGGCGTTCCGCTGATGTGGAAGACCGGGCACAGCCTGATCAAGTCCAAGATGAAGGAAACCGGCTCTCCGCTGGCAGGCGAGATGAGCGGCCATGTGTTCTTCAAGCACCGCTATTACGGCTTTGACGACGCGCTCTATGCCGCCGTCCGGCTGATCGAGGCGCAGACCGTGCTCGGCAAGTCGGTCACGGAGATGCGCGGGGACATGGCCCCGATGATCAATACGCCTGAAATGCGTTTCCAAGTCGATGAAACCCGCAAGTTTGCGGTGATCGACGAGGTGCTGGCACGGCTTTCGGCGAGCGGCGCGAACGTCAACGCCACCGATGGCGCACGGGTCAACACTCCGGATGGCTGGTGGCTGCTGCGCGCCTCGAACACGCAGGACGTGCTCGTTGCCCGCGCCGAGGCGTGCGATGCCGAAGGCCTTCAGCGGCTAATGGAGCAGATTGACGAGCAGCTTGCAGCATCCGGACTGATGCGCGGCGAGACAGTAGGGCACTGAGGCACAATCATGTCAGCTATTGCACAATTTCGCGCCGAGCGCGGCATCCTGGTCACGGGCGGCGCCGGCTATATCGGCAGCCACGCGGTGCTGGCGCTGAAGGATGCCGGCTGGAAGGTCTGCGTCATCGACAATCTGGTAACCGGCTTTGCCTGGGCGGTGCCCGAAGGGGTGCCCTTTTATGAAGGCGACATTGCCGATGGCGATTTGCTCGCGCGGATCATCGCGGAGCAAAATGTCGGCGCTATCTTGCATTTCGCCGGATCGGTTGTGGTGCCAGAATCGGTCAGCGACCCGCTGAAATATTACAGCAACAACACGGTCAAGAGCCGCGCACTGATCGAATCGGCGGTGACCGGCGGGGTGAAGCACTTCATCTTCTCGTCGACCGCCGCGACCTATGGCACGCCCGAGACCGAAGGTCCGATCACCGAGACCACGCCGCAAAAGCCGATAAATCCCTACGGCACATCCAAGCTGATGACCGAGTGGATGTTGCGTGATGTCGCCTTTGCACACGACTTCAATTATTGCGCCCTGCGCTATTTCAACGTCGCCGGCGCCGACCCCCAGGGCCGTACCGGTCAGTCGACGGAGGGAGCAACGCATCTGATTAAGGTAGCGGTCGAAGCAGCGCTGGGGAAGCGTCCCGATGTCGCGGTGTTCGGCACCGATTTCGATACGCCCGACGGCACCGGCGTACGCGATTATATCCATGTCAGCGATCTCGCGCACGCGCACCTGTTGGCGCTCGAGGCGCTGATCGAGCAGCCCGACCAGTCGCATTTCCTCAACTGCGGCTATGGCCATGGATATTCAGTGCTCGAGGTGCTCGACGCTGTTGATAGGGTGACCAACCTCAAGATCGAACGCGTGCTTTCCGATCGGCGCGCGGGTGACCCCGCATCGCTAACCGCCGACAGCAGTGCGATCCGCACTCGCTTCAGTTGGAACCCAGCGCTCGACAATCTCGATACCCTTGTCACCCATGCCCTGGCTTGGGAACGGCATTTGAGCCAGAAGTCTGGACGATCTTAACTCGTGCCTACACGCCACAGCATCACCGCGACCAAATCGAGCATCAAGGACCTCACCATCGCCTCCAATGGCTGCGATGTAATGATCCCACCACGGTGTTCATCGCAGGATATGAAGACAATCGCCGCAGCAAAGCAGACGCAGAACTAGACCAGAAGCGTCGGCCGAGGCACCGGGTAAGCGTCGGACGTCAACCGTCCAGCGCTAACCCCAGGCATCGACCTCAAAACCCTTTTAAGGCTTCGCCCCCTCCTTGGCGCGCTTTTCTTCGATCTTCTTCTTGAAGACCGTCCAGGTCGTCTCGTTCGGGCGCGCATCGTCGACCGGAGGTGCCTTGTCATAACCGGGATAGTGGGTCGCGATTTCCGCCTTCATCACCTCGGGCAGCTCGTCGAAGCTCTTGAGCTTCACGCCCATCGCGTTGAACACCATCTGGCCATCGCGGCCCTCCATCATCATCCACGGCATCCAGGCGGAAATGCGCACCCAGGCGACCGTCGGACTGACCACTGTGCCGGTATCGAGCGCGGAAGCCGGCATCGAGAAATCGAAGATCTCCATCGCGTGGTACTTGTTGCCGACATAGTCCTGATAATCGCCCGCCAGCGGGTTGATGTAATAGAGCGGCGCTTCCAGCGGCATCAGCAGCGTATCGCCCATCCGCGTGAGGTTGATGGAATAGGGTTTGCCGTCTGCGCCCTTGGGGAAGCTGGGGCGCGAATTGACTGGATCATTGGCGATGTGCATCACCTCGACCGTCTTGCCGGTATAGGGGTTCTGCCAGGTGCGCAGCACCTCGCCCGTCTTGGGATCGAGGTACAAGGTGATCTCGCGGCTGACCATGCGATATCCGGTGCCGCGCTCGGCATCGGTGACGCTGACACACTGGCGGATGTTCATGCCTTCCATGTTGAACAGGTGCTTGTCGGGCTCGCCCTGGCGGCGGCTGTAGATCTTGCCCTGCCAGCGGAAGACCGCGGGAACATTGTCCTTCACGCCGCACTGGGTGCGCTTCATGATCTCCAGCGCATCTTCCGGTTTGGCAGGGTCAAGCTGGCGCGCGTGCGCGGCTGTGGCCATGCTGGTTGCGGCCAGCAGGCCCAAGAGGGTGAGTGTTCCGATACGCATAAACCTACTCCCTTCGTGATTATTGCCATTTGTGCTTGACTTTAGATTTGTCCGGACAAATTGTGAAGCATATTCGTTCGTCGGAAAAGGGGCCTGGGGTAAAAAATGATGTTCGCTGCCAACAGCATCCTGTTCGTGCCAGGATCGAGGGCCGACCGTATCGCCAAGGCGCTCGCCAGCGAAGCGGACCTTGTCTGCATCGACCTGGAAGATGCCGTCGCCCCGCCCGACAAGGATAGTGCCCGCGCCACCGTGATCGACGGTCTGGCGGGCTTTGACCGTGCGCGCACCGCGGTGCGAATCAACGGCACCATGACCCGCCCCGGCATCAAGGACATGATCGCTATCGCCGAATCGGCCCTGACTCCTGCCTGGGTGTTCGTGCCGATGGTCGAGCATGCCAGCGAAATCGCGCAGGTTGCGCGCGTGCTCGACAATCCCGCCATCGGCCTCATCCCGCTGATCGAGACGGTGAAGGGTCTGCGCGAGGCGCACCGGATCGCACGCCAGCCGGGCGTTGTCGCGATGATGTTCGGCGGCGGCGATTTTTCGGCGCAGCTGGGCGTCGACCTGGCCTACGATCCGCTGCTGGTCGCGCGCGGTCAGTTCATCATGGCTTGCGCCGATGCGGGTGTCCCCGCGATCGACGTGCCCTTCGTCAAACTCGACGATGCCGCCGGTCTTGCCGACGAGTGCCGCAAGGTGCGAGCCTTGGGCTTTTCCGCCAAGGCCGCGATCCACCCGGCACAGGTGCCTGCGATCAACGCAGGATTTGGCGCCGATGCCGCCGCCATTGCCGAGGCCAACGAGGCCATCGCCGCCTATGAGGCCGCCGGCGGCATGGCGATCCGCCACAACGGAAAGATGCTCGAGGCCCCCATCGTGGCGCGGATGCGCGCGCTGCTGGCCCGTGAAGCCCTGAAGACCCACAAGGAGACAATCGATGCGTGATGGAGCCAAGGAAGTTGCACCGGGCCGCTTTCGCGAGACCTTCGGCCGCGCCTATGAGGACTTTGTCGTCGGCCATATCTACGAACACCGCCCCGGCCGCACCATCACCGATGCCGACAATGTGTGGTTCACGCTGCTGACGATGAACACCCACCCGGCGCATTTCGACTATGAATATGCCAAGAAGACCGAATTCGGCAAACCCCTGGTCGCCTCGCCGCTCACCGTCGCGCTGATGGTGGGGATGAGCGTGTCCGACGTCAGCCAGAAGGCAGTCGCGAACCTCGGCTGGGACAATATCCGCCTGACGAACCCCGTGTTCCCTGGCGACACGCTTTATGCCGAGAGCGAGGTACTCGAAAAGCGCGAGTCCTCCTCGCGCCCCGAACAGGGCATTGTCACGGTCAAGACCATCGGCAAGAATCAGCATGGCGATGTGGTGTGCACCTTCAGCCGCACCATGCTGATCTGGAAACGCGGGTTCGGCCCGTCCGACGATTGAGCGGGAACGAGACCAGCAGATTTGATCCTCGCGGTCCTATGGGGGGCGGCGAGCAGGAAAACCGGAGTACCCAAGCATGGCAAGCCTGCCGATTGAAGAAATTCGCACGATCGATGCGGACGAGGAAGCCGCCTTTCTCGATGCGATCGACCGCTGGATCGAGCGCGAGGTCAAGCCCGTGGTCATGCACCACGACCACAATGACATCTGGCCCGCCGAGCTCGTCGCGCAGATGACCGAAATGGGCCTGTTCGGCGCGACGATCGGCCAGGAATATGGCGGCCTTGGCCTGCCTGCGACCACCTATGCCAAGATCGTGGCACGCATCTCGTCGCACTGGATGGCGATCACTGGCATCTTCAATTCGCACCTGATCATGGCCTGCGCGGTCGAGCGCTTCGGCACGCCGGCGCAAAAGGCCAAGTGGCTTCCCAAGCTCGCCAGCGGCGAGATCCGCGCCGGCCTGGCGCTGACCGAGCCCAATGCCGGCACCGATCTGCAGGCGATCCGCACCACGGCGACGCGCGATGGCGACGATTATGTCATCAACGGCACCAAGACCTGGATCTCGAACGCGATCAAGGGCAGCTGCTTTGCCTTGCTGGTCAAGACCGACTCCAAGGCGGACCCGCGCTACAAGGGCATGAGCCTGTTCATCGCCCCCAAGCAGGAGGGCTTCACCGTCGGCAAGAAGTTCGACAAGCTGGGCTACAAGGCGATCGACAGCGCCGAGCTGATTTTCGACAACTATCGCTTGCCTGCCGAGAACCTGATCGGCGGCGTTGAGGGCCAGGGCTTTTTCCAGGCCACCGGCGGGCTGGAGCTCGGCCGCATCAACGTCGCTGCACGCGGCGTGGGCCTGGCCGAAGGATCGCTCAGGCTCGCCACCGAATATGCGCAGCTGCGCCAGACGATGGGCAAGCCCATCGCCGACCATCAGGCTATCCAGCTCAAGATCGGCGAGATGGTGACCCGCGCCCGTGCGGCGCGCCTTCTGACGCTCGATGCCGCCGAAGCCTATGACCGCGGTGAGCGCTGCGACATGGAAGCGGGCATGGCGAAATATTTCGCCTCCGAAGCGGCCGTGCGCAATTCGGAAGAAGCGATGCGCATCCACGGCGGCTATGCCTATTCCAAGGAATACGAGATCGAGCGCTATTATCGCGACGCGCTGCTGATGTGCATCGGCGAAGGCACCAACGAGATGCAGCGGATGATCATTTCCAAGCAATGGGTAAAGCGGAACCCGGCGTGAGCGAGGAGCAACTGTCATGAGGCTGCCGCTCACTGGTTATCGCGTGCTGTCTGCCGAGCAATATGGCGCGGGGCCTTATGGCACGATGTTCCTCGCGCAGATGGGGGCGGAGGTCATCAAGATCGAGCCGCCCGACAAGCCCGGCCAGCCGGGCGGCGATACCGCGCGTGCGGTCGGCCCGCACTTCCTGCGCGAGAACGAAAGCCTGTATTTCCAGAGCTTCAACCTCAACAAGAAGTCGCTGACGCTCGATCTGCAAAGCGAGCGCGGGCGCGATATCCTGCGCGCGCTTGCAGCGACCTCGCATGCGATGGTCAACAACCTGCGCGGTGATCTGCCAGCAAGACTGGGGCTCGATTATGCCGCGCTGGGCAGCGTCAACCCCGCCATCGTCTGCGCGCATCTGTCGGCTTATGGCCGCGACAATGTCCGCGCCAAATGGCCGGGCTATGATTACCTGATGCAGGCCGAGGCTGGCTTCCTGTCGCTTACCGGCGAGCCCGATGGCCCGCCGGTGCGCTTTGGCCTGTCGATCGTCGATTTCATGACCGGAACGCAGATGGCGGTCGGCCTGCTCGCCGCGATGCTCGATGCGCAACGCTCGGGCCTGGGCTGCGACATCGATGTCGATCTGCTCTCCACCGCCGCGCACCAGATGAGCTATCCGGCGGTCTGGTATCTGAACGAGGGCGATGTCACGCCGCGCGCGCCGCGCTCGGCTCACCCCTCGGTCACGCCCAGCCAGATGTTCCGCTCGGCCGACGGCTGGATGTTCGTGATGGCGCAGCTGCCCAAGTTCTGGGCGATCCTGGTCGATGCGATCGGCCAGAGCGGCCTCAAGGACGATCCGCGCTTCAGGACGCCCGCCGATCGCCTCGCCAACCGCGACACGCTGACGCAGGCGCTCGATACGGTGTTCGGCACGCAGCCGACCCAGCATTGGGTCGATCTGCTGTCGGGCAAGGTTCCGGTCGCACCGGTGCATGATCTGGCAAGCGCGATGGACAATCCGTATCTCGCCGAGACCGGCATGATGCAGACCGTCCAGCATCCTGACCGCAAATCCTTGCGCGTGCTGGCGAGCCCCATCCGTGTCGATGGGCAGCGCCTGCCCGCGCGCGCCGGGCCGTTGCTCGGCGCCGACAATGACGAGGTTCTAAGCGGCATCGGCATGTCGGAAGGCGACATTGCCACGCTCAAACGCGACGGCGTCATCTGAGCGATGGGCAAGCTTTCCGGCATCACGGTCATCGACCTGTCGCAGTTCCTGCCTGGGCCGATGCTGACGGTGATGATGGCCGACCAGGGCGCAGAGGTGATCAAGATCGAACCTGTGGCAGGCGATCCGGCACGGACGATGGCCCCGTTCGAACAGGATCAGTCGGTCTGGTTCCGCAACCTCAATCGCGGCAAGCAGGCGCAGGTGCTCGACCTCAAGAGCGACGCCGGGCGAGCATGGCTGACAGAGCTGATCAGGACCGCCGATGTCTTTGTCGAGGGTTTCCGCCCCGGCGTGATGCAGCGGCTGGGCTTCGACTATCCGGCGGTGAGCGCGATCAACCCGGCCATTGTCTATTGCTCGATCTCTGCCTTCGGGCAGAGCGGGCCGCTCGCGCACCATCCGGCGCATGATCTTGCGGTGCAGGCGCTGTCGGGCTTCCTGTCGGTCAATGATGGGCCCGATGGCACGCCCGTCGTTCCCGGCGTGCCGTCCGCCGATATGGCTGCCGGGCTGACGGGCCTCGCCGCCGTGCTGATGGCACTGATCGGCCGCGAGAAGACCGGCAAGGGCGATTATGTCGACATCGCGATGTTCGACAGCATGCTGCCCTGGTGCGCGCATATCGCCGGCAGCGCGATTGCAGGCGGCCAGGCGCCGCGGTCGCCAACGCAGCGCTCGCTCGGCGGCGCGGGCTTCTATCAGGTGTACGAGACCCGCGATGGCCGCCATGTCGCATTGGGCGGGCGCGAGATGAAGTTCGTGCAGGTGCTGCTGACCGCCTTGGGCCGCGAAGACCTGATCCCGCTGGGCGAAGCCGAAGCCGGCCCTGCTCAGGCCCCGCTGATCGCTTTCCTGCGCGAGACGTTCCTCAGCCGCACCCGCGACGAATGGGTGACATGGTTCGAGGACAAGGACGTCGCCTTCTCGCCGATCCTCGATTTTGCCGAAGCCTTTGCCAGCGACCATGTCGCCGCGCGCGGGTTGTTGGTCGAGGCGGGCGGCGCGCATCACATCGCGCCGCCGATCCGTTTTGCATCCGAGGGCGAATGGCAACCGCAAGACGCCCCCGGTCTGGGGAGCGCGCAATGAGCGGGCTGTTACCCCTCGACGTCGATGTGCATCGAATAGGCGAAGCGGTCGCCGGGGTGGTGACTGACCGACATTTCGAACATGCGCCCGTCCTGGTCGTGATAGCAGCGCAGGATGCGCAGGCACGCCGATCGGCGCGGAATGTCGAGCGCGGACGCCACTTCGGCGCTGGCAGGCACCGCCTGGATGTCCTGCGTCACCCGCGACATCGACAGGCCCGCCGCGTTGCTGATGAACTGGAACAGAGTGTTGGCTCCCGGATTGATGGTCTGGTCGGCAGCATCTGCGGGCGGCAGGATCTCGGCCACGGCGGGCGCGAGTTCGGCGATGACATAAGCCTCGGTCAGCGCGATCGGCTGGCCATCAGTGACCTGACGCCGCACCCCGCGGAACCGATACCATTTGTCGCTGACCGGCATCGCGATCTGTACCGCGATCGCCTTGGGCATCGATTGCAGCCCCAGATGATCATAGGCGATGCGGGTATCGCGCGCATATTGCAGGATTTCGCCCACGTTGGACAAAGGCTGGTGCAGCGCGCCGCCGCGTGCCGCCGCCGGTTGCACCACGGTGCCCGATCCGCGCCGCCGCGCGATCAGGCCTTCGTTCTGCAGACGGCGCAACGCCTCGCGCACGGTAAAGCGGCTAACGCCATATTCGGCGCACAAGGCGCTTTCGGTGGGGAAGCTGGTGGTGCCGGCCAGCTGGCCCGACAGAATACGCGCGCGCAGTTCATCGGCCAGCTGCTGGTAGCGAGGCTTTTCGGCGGACTTGTCGGCCGACCTTTCCGGCGCCTTTTCGATCAGGCTATCGGCGGCCTCTGCGGGGCTGTTCAACGCGTGCTCCTGCTCCAGTATCGCTCTGCGGATTTCAGTGCATGACCGCCGCGAGCCTCATCCAGCGGCTTAGCGCACATTTGGCCCGTTCGCCAAATGAAAGCGACCGCGACCGGGCGCGGCTGCACCTGCTCGATTGGCTGGCCTGCGTCGCCGGCGCGCGGCAATCTCCGGTCGCTGCCGTGGCACGGATGGCAGAGCCCGACATCCTCACCCGCTCCGCTTTGCTCGGCAATGTGCTCGAGATGGACGATGTCCACCGTACTGCCTTGCTCCACCCCGGCCCTGTCATCTGGCCCTCCGCGCTCTCGGCCGCCCGGCAGGAGAAGTGCGGCATGCAGGCCCTGCTCGATGGAGCGGTGCGCGGCTATGAGGCGATGATTGCGGTGGGCGCGACCTTTGATGCGCATCACTATGCCCATTTCCACCCCACTTCGACCGCAGGCGGCTTTGGCGGCGCAGCGGCAGCGGCCTCGATTTTCGCGCTCGATGTGCAGGCAACTGGCTGGGCCTTGGGCAATGCCGCATCGGTCACCGGCGGGCTGTGGCGGATGCGGCACGAAGATGTGATGACCAAGGCGATGCACGCCGCGCGCGCAGCTCTGGAAGGACTGTGGATCGCACGGCTGGCGCGGCAGGGTTTTACCGGGCCGGTGGCGGCGCTCGAGGGTGAGCAGGGGCTTTACGCGGCGATGGTGGAAGCGCCAAGGCCCATGGTGCTCGGCGACGAATGGCTGATCCACGCGGTCAGCTTCAAGCCCTGGGCCGCGTGCCGCCATGCGCATGCCGCGATCGACGGCGCGCTGGAGCTGCGCGCGCAAGGGACGCTGACGCTTCCGGTCACGGTCGAGACCTATGCCGATGCGCTGAAATTCTGCGACCGGCCGCACCCGACGTCCGAACTTGATGCCAAATTCTCGATACAGCACGCGGTCGCCGTCATCGCCGATGGCCGGAAGGCAGGGCCCGAGGACTTCACGCCGCACGCGATCGCAGCACTGGCCGACATGCGTGCGCAGGTGACGGTGAAGGAGACGGCGGAGTTTACGGACCGCTATCCGGCCCATTTCGGCGCGCGGGTCATCAGCGGCGAGGCCAGCATTGCGCTGACTGACACGCGCGGCGATCCCGAGCGTCTGGCGGGGCCCGCAATGATGCGCGCCAAGCTGGACAGCCTGGTGCGCTGGGGTGGCCTCAAGCCGGTCGAAGCCGATCGCGCGCAGGAAATCGCGTTGCATGGCGAGGCCATCGGTCCGCTGCTAGCCCTGCTCGAGGACTGGCTGGAATGAGCGCGACCGGCGATCTGCTGGCGTTCGTCCGGACGCGCCACACGCTTCCTTCCGAGGTGCGCGCAGCGGCGATGCATTTGCTGGGCGATACACTCGCGGTGGGCGCTGCCGGGGTCACTGCACCGGGGGCCGATGGTGTGCTTGCCGCCGCGCGCAGCTGGGGTGCAGGCGAAGACGCGCGGCTGCTGGGATCGGCCGAGCGCCTGCCCTCCGCCTCTGCCGCCTTCGTGAACGGCTTTCGCATCCATTGCCTCGAATGGGACGCGGTGCATGAACCGGCGGTGGTGCACGCACTGTCTGTGGTGACCGCCGCACTGGGCGCGGCCATCGACCGGATGGGCGGCTGCGATCCGGATGAGGCGCTCGCTGCCCTCGCCGTCGGCGTCGATATCGCCGCAGGGCTGGGCGTTGCCGCGACCGGCCCCTTGAGCTTCTTCCGCCCCGCCACCGCAGGATGCATCGGCGCAGCGCTGGCCGTGGCAAAGATCGAGCAGGTCGAGCACCTCGAAGACGTGCTGGGCCTCGCCTATTCCTCGCTCGCTGGGACAATGCAGGCGCATGTCGAAGGCTCGATCGCGCTGCCCTTGCAGATCGCCAATGCGGCGCGTGCGGCGATCGCGGCGGTCGATCTGGTCAAGGCGGGGCTCACCGGGCCCCACGATGCGCTTCAAGGACCGTTCGGCTATTTCAGCCTGTTCGATACAGGCGATCTGGCCACATATACGCGCGATCTCGGCCGTATCTGGCGCATCACCGAAATCAGCGTGAAACCCTATGCCTCGGGCCGTGCCAGCCACGCGGTGCTGGGGACTTTGGCCGATCTGAAGCTCGATCCTGCCAGCATCCTATCCATCGAAGCCCATGTCCCGCCGCTGATCGCGCGGCTGGTCGGGCGTCCGGTGATCGAGGACATGACGCCCGCCTATGCGCGGCTGTGCCTGCCGATGCTTGCCGCGCTGATGATCACCGATGGCCGCATCGACCCACGCCGCTTTGTGCCTGAAACGCTCGCGGACCCTTCGATCTGGGCGCTGGCCGACAGGCTGACCATCATCGTCGATGGCAATCCCGATCCCAACGCGCTGTTTCCGCAGACGCTGGTGGTGTGCCTGACCGATGGCAGCACGATCGAACGCGCCATCCCGCACACTCTGGGCAGCCCCGATGCGCCGCTCTCAGCCCAAGGCACCGCCGCCAAGCGCGCGCTCGCCCGCGATCTGGCAAGCGATGTGCCCGACGCGCGGCTGTTCGACGATCCGCTCGCCTATTTCACTCAACCCCGTGGCAGGGAGCCGCAATGACCTTCCCCAGCTATTTCGAAGCCTTTGATGCCAAGCAGATGCTCACCGATTATCCGGTCGGCGATGCGTTCACCCAGCGTTACACGGGCATGAGCCGCGACGAGCTGTTCAGCATCCAGGACCGGCAGTTCCGCAAGCTCATGCAGCGCGGCTGGCAGATCCCGTTCTACCAACGGCTGTGGGGCAACGCAGGCATCGAGCCCGGCGATATCGATGGGCTGGCCGATATCACCAAGGTCCCGGTGTACGACAAGTCCGACCTGATGGCCTCGATCGCCGACCATCCGCCGTTCGGCGATTTCGGCGGACTGGACTTCAAGGACGCATCACGCGCGCCGTCGATCTTCCACACCACATCGGGCACGACGGGCCGCCCGCAGGCCCTGCTGTTCGGCCCCAAGGGGCGCGAGATCACCAATCTGCTCGTCGGGCGGATGTACCGCTGGCAGGGGCTCGAGGCATCGGACGTCATCCAGTCGGTCTATGGCCATGGCATGATCAACGGCGGCCATTACATCCGCGAGGCGGTCACCCATTTCACGAACTCGCTGTTTCTCTCCGCTGGCACGGGTATCGAGACGCGCTCGCTCAATCAGGTCAATCTGATGGCCGATTTCGGCGTCACCGTGCTGGTCGGCTTCGTTGATTATATCCGCAAGCTCGCCGATACAGCCCTCGCGGAACAGCTGCTCGACAAGATCAACATCCGCATGATCGTCGGCCATCTGGGCACCGAGGACCGTGCCTCGGTGGAAGCAGCCTGGGGCGGGGCCAAGGCGTTCGACTGGTATGGCGTCGGCGATACCGGATCGATCGCGGGCGAAGGACCTGAGCGCGATGGCCTCTATGTCTGGGAAGACGCGCAATATCTCGAACTGCTCGATATCGACCACGGCCAGCCCGTCGCCCCCGGCGAAACCGGCGACATGGTGGTGACCTGCCTGTTCAAGGACGACATCGCACCGTGCATCCGCTTCAACACGCACGACATCACGCATGAACTGACCGGCACCAATGCCACCGGGATGGCGTTCAAGCGGATCGCGGGCTTCAAGGGTCGCAGCGACAACATGGTCAAGCTGCGCGGCATCAACGTCTTTCCGCACGCCATCGGCGCGCTGATCGAGAACCGCAGCGATCTGACCGGCGAGTTCGTCTGCCGCCTGGTCCGCGACCCCGCCAGCCAGCGCGACGACATGACGGTGACGCTCGAAAGCCGTGGCGGCACCGACACGAGCGCGCTCGCCGAACTGCTCCGCCGCGGGCTGGGGGTCGAAGTCCATGTCGATCTGGTCGGCCCGGGCGGTACCGCGCCGCTGACGCAGATCGAGGTGCGGCAAAAGCCGATCCGGCTGATCGACGAGCGGGGATTGTGAGGGGCTAGGCGATGCTCGATCCCTTCAACGCCTTTCTTGAGCACGCCCCTGATGCGCCTGTATCCGACGGCCCGCTGTCCGGCGTCACCATCGGCGTGAAGGCCAACATTGCGGTCAAAGGCCTGCACTGGACCGCCGGTATGGCGCTGTTCCGCGACCGTATCGCGTCGCACGATGCCGAGGTGGTCGCAAAGCTGCGCGCCGCCGGTGCCAGCATCACCGGCATCCTCAACATGGAAGAGGCAGCCTTAGGTGCGAAGACCGACAACCCGTGGTTCGGCGCGACGCACAATCCGCACGCGCATGGCCATACGCCTGGCGGCTCGTCGGGCGGAAGCGGCGCTGCGGTGGCAGCCGGCCTGTGCGACGCTGCGCTTGGCACCGACACGATGGGTTCGATCCGCATCCCGGCGGCCTATTGCGGCGTCTACGGCTTCAAGCCGGCGCAAGGCTCCGTCAGCCAGCAAGGGCTGGAGCTGGCCGAGCCCGGCTTCGATGCCATCGGCCCGCTGGCGCGCTCGCTCGAGCTGCTCGAGCTAATCGCGCGCGCGATGTCTGATGTTGGCGATGCTGAACTTCCCCAGGGTTGCGCGACGCTCGCAGGGCTCGGCGGTGTCGAGTGCGATGAAAGCGTGTTGAAGGGCTTCAATGCCGCCAAGACCGTGATGGGCACAGTCACCGAATTCACCCTGCCCCACCCGCTATCGCGCGTGCGTTTTGCCGGGTTCATCAGGACCGTACGTTACATGGCCGCGCATTTTGCCGATGCCGATCCCGCGCTGCTCTCCGATCACCTCAAGCGCCTGATCGGTTACGGCCCACGCCGGTCCGAAGCCGATTGGGCGGAAGATCAGGCAGTGCTCGCCGAGACCGCCGATGCCGTGCGCACGATCGTCGCCGAGCACCACACACTCATGCTGCCTACCGCACCGCAGACCGCGTTTGCACACTCTGCAACAGTCCCTGCCAACCAGGCCGATTTCACCTGCCTCGCCAATGTCGCAGGCCTGCACGCGCTCAGCCTGCCTGCCGGCTTGAGCGCCAATGGCCTGCCGGTCGGCGTGCAACTGATTGGTCTGCCCGGCCAGGAAACCGCGCTGTTCGCGCGCGCCCGCGCGCTCGATACGGCGCTGTCCGCTTATCATCCGCCTGTTGCCCACAAGGAGTAACCCCATGAAGATCATCGTGCTGTTCAACCTGAAGCCCGGCGTCTCGGTCAGCGATTACGAGGCATGGGCGCGGACCCGCGACATTCCGGGCGTCAACGCGCTGTCGTCGGTCAGCAGCTTCACCGTGCACAAGGCGACCGGGCTGTTCGGATCGGACGCGGCCTCGCCGTACCAATATGTCGAGATCATCGACATTGCGGGCATGGATCCGTTCGTCGCCGATATCAGCACGCCCGAGTTCCAGGCGATGGCAGCCCCCTTTCAGGATTATGCCGACGCGCCGCAGTTCATCCTGACCGAGGATCTGTAATGCGCCGCTTCGAGGGCAAGACGATCGTCGTCACCGGTTCGGGCAAGCACAAGGGGCTGGGCCAGGCGATCCTGCAGCGCTTTGCCGATGAGGGCGCGAACTGCGTGCTTTCCGACCTTGTCATCGATGCCGAGGCTGAAGCGGTCGCAGACGAATTGCGCGGGCTCGGCGCGAAGGTCGAGGCGATCGCGTGCGACGTATCAAGCGCGGACCAGTGCCGCGCCTTGGTCGATGGCGCGCTGGCCGCGTTCGGATCGGTCGACATCTTCGTCAACAACGCCGGGATCGGCTTCATGATGAAGCCCTTGCTCGATGTCGATCCGGCCGACTGGGACAAGGTGCTCGCCGTCAACCTGTCGGGCGCGTTCTACTGCACGCAGGCCGCTGCCAAGGCGATGATCGCAGGCGCCAATAATGGGGATCGGCGCGGCGGGCGGATCATCAACATCGCCAGCCAGGCCGCCAAGACCGGCTTTCCGCACCTGCCCGCCTATGTCAGCTCGAAACACGGCATGGTCGGCCTGACGCGGGCGAGCGCGATTGAACTGGGCGCGCATGGCATCACCGTCAATGCGGTCTGCCCGAATCATGTCACCACGGGCCTCGGCGCACAGCAGAACGAATATTTTTCCAAGCTCTTGGGCTTCGCCAGCGTCGAGGCGTACCTCGCCAACATGAAGGCGAAGAACCCGATGGGACGCCCGGGCCTGGCTAGCGATACCGCATCTACCTGTGCGTGGCTGGCGAGCGACGATGCCCTTTATGTAACCGGCGAGGCGCTCAACGTGAGCGGCGGCGAGGAGATGCACTGAACATGATCGAAGAACGGATCGACTGGCCGAACGGCGCAAAACTGGCCTTGAGCGTCGTGGTCAATGTCGAGGAAGGCAGCGAGATGACCATCACGCGCGGCGACCGAGGGATGGAGCCGGTCGACGAGTTGGGCGTGTTCGTGAAGTCCGCCATCCGCAACTATGGCAACGAGAGCAACTATCTCTACGGCATCAAGGCGGGCGCGCCGCGCGTGGTCAAGCTCTTGAAGCGCTATGACATCATGGCCAGCTGGACGGTGGCGGCGATGGCGCTGGAAAACCATCCCGAGATTGCTGAGGCGATTGTCGAGCTGGGCCACGAGCCCGTCAGCCATGGCTGGCGCTGGGTCCACCAGTTCAAGATGGACGAGGCGACCGAGCGCGAGTTCATCCAGAAGGCGGTCGCGTCGATCGAGAAGACCACCGGCACGCGGCCCTATGGCTGGCTGTCGCGGTACCTGCACACCGACAACACCCGCCGCCTGCTGAGCGACGCCGGGTTCGAATATCACATGGACGATTATTCGGGCGACATTCCCTATTGGGATAAAGAGACCGTTCCGGCCAAGCCGATGGTGATCATGCCCTATCAGCTCGATACGAACGACATGAAGATGTGGACCGACCCTGCAATGACTCCGAACCAGTGGCTCGATTATGCAGTGCGCTGCTTCGACCAGCTGTATGCCGAAGGCGAGGAGGGCAACCCAAAGATGATGTCGCTGGGCCTGCACCTGCGCATCATCGGGCGTCCTGGGCGCATCTGGGCGCTCGAGGAATTCTTCCGCCACGTCCGCAGCAAGCCCGACGTGTGGGTGACGACGCGCCGCGCGATCGCACAGCATTTCGCCGCGACGGTAAAGCCATGAGCCTTTCCCTCGCTCTTGACCGTCATGTCGCGCACCTTGTCATCGACCGGCCCGACAAGCGCAACGCCTTTACCCAAGCCATGTGGGAGGCTTTGCCCGAGCTGGTCGAGCGCGCGATGCTCAACCCCGACATCCGCGTGTTGATACTGCGCGCGAGCGTGCCTGGCGCGTTCAGCGCGGGCGCGGACATTGCCGAGTTCGGTGCAGGCGCGCAGGACCCCGCCTGGCGCATCCGCAACCAGGCCGCGATTCGCCGCGCCATGGAAACGCTCGCGCGCGCCTCAAAGCCGGTGATCGCGCAGATCGAAGGCGATTGCATCGGCGGCGGCTGCGGCCTCTCGCTTGCCTGCGATTTCCGCATCGCCACTCCGTCCGCACGCTTCGGCATCACGCCGGCCAAGTTGGGGCTCGTCTATTCGCTACATGACACCAAGCTGCTGGTCGATCTGGTCGGCCCCTCGGCGGCCAAGCGCATCCTGTTCACCGCGCAGCTGGTCGATGCCACAGAAGCGCACCGGATCGGGCTGATTGGTGAGCTTGCCGAGGACGCCGCTGGCGCCGCCCTGGCGCTGGCCGCGCAGATCGCCAGCGTCTCGCCGCACAGCGTCCGCGCCAGCAAGGCGATGATCGCCCGTATCCTGCATGGCCAGGCCGAGGACGATTCCGAGACGCTCGCCCAGTTCGCCGACGCGTTCGACGGCCCCGATTTCCGCGAGGGCGTCGTCGCGTTCCTCGGCAAACGCAAGCCGGAGTTCTGAGGCGGTGCCCGAGGCCGTCCCCGTCCGCCGCCGCTATGTCAATGGCCCGTTCGGCCAGCTGCATGTCCGCGAATCAGGCCAGCTCAGCGCGGACAGGCCAAGCCTCGCCTGCTTCCATATGAGCCCGATGACGGGCCGCACGTTCGAGCGCTTCATGGGCGTCTTGTCCGCGATCAGCGGGCGGCATGTGGTGGCGTTCGACACGCCAGGCTTTGGCATGTCCGACGCGCCGCCTGTTGCGCCTTCGATCGCCGATTATGCCGATGCGCTGATGGCGGGGATCGAGGCATGCGCTGGCACCGGCGCGGTCGACCTCATGGGCTATCACACCGGATCGATGATTTCCTGCCAGCTGGCGGCAGAGCGCACCTGCCAGATACGCCGCGTCGTCCTGATCTCTGCGCCCGTGTTCAGTGCGGACGATCTCGCCACGATGCGCGCCGAATACCAGCACCGCTTGCCGCAAGCGGATGGCAGCCACATCCTGCATCGCTGGCAGCGCTTCCACCATCATTTCGCGGCCGGCGGCCTGCCGCTCGAGCAGATCAACGCGGCCTTCCCCGATGGCCTGATGGGCCGCAATATCGAACATTGGGGCCATGATGCCGCGTTCGGCTTTGTGCCGGGCATGCGCCTCGACGAAGTCACCCAGCCGGTGCTGCTGCTCAACCCCGAAGACGATCTGCGCGATCACACTGTGCCCGCGCCCGGGCTGCTGAAGAACGCCCGCATGATCATGCTCGATGGCTGGGGTCACGGCTTTCTCGACCTGCACGCACGCGAGACCGCCGCGCTGGTCGAAAGCTTCCTTGGCGCACACACCGCCCCCTTTGACGCATTGGCCTTGCCCGAATGCGCAAGACCGCCCGTCCTGTCCGCCTAACCCAAGAGGTCCGCTGATGTCGCATCACCTGAAGCACGGAACGATCATGGGGGGCGTGGTCGTCACGCCCGACCTGGAAGCGTCGCTCGCCGATTATCACGGGCGGTTGGGGCTCGATCTGGTCGAGAAGGGCCCGTTGCCCGCAGATCTGGCCGCAGACTGGGGCTGCCCGGTGAGCGCCGGCGCGCCTTATGCGATGCTGCGCCCGACAAGCGGCGCGCATTGCTTCATCCGGCTGGTCGAACAGGCCGATCATCCCGAATTCTTGCCCACCCGAACCTATGGCTGGGCCGCCTATGAGCTGACCGTCAAGGACGTGTTCGGCTGGCCCGAGCGGCTCGAAGGCAGCGGTTTCCGCGTCATCGGCCCGCCCAAGGAGATCGCCGGCCTGCCCTATTTCATTCCGATGCAGGTGCTGGGGCGCGGCGACGAGATGATCTATTTGAACGAGGTGGCGATGGACACGCCCTCGTCAGACCTGCCCAAGGCGCAGAGCCTGACCGATCTTATCTTCATCGTCATCCTGGCAGCGCAGGATCGCATGGCCTCGGTCAACTGGTACCGCCATGCGCTGCGCCTTGACGAAGGCGAGAGCTACACGCTCGAATACACGATGATCAACGCGGCTTTTGCCAAGCCCGCGGGCACCCAGAGCGTCATCACTATGGTGCAGAACGAGCGGCTGCCGATCCTGGAGATCGACGATTACCCGGCCGAGGCGACCGAACGCGCGTCCCATGAAGGCATGCTGCCACCGGGCAATGCGCTGGTGACGCTGGCGGTGGAGAGCTTCGACGATCTCGACGTCGAATTCATAGCGCCCCCAAGACTGCGCCATGGCGACCTCTATATGGGCAATATGACAGCGACGGTCCGGGGTCCCTCTGGTGAACTCATCGAGCTTATCGAGACAGGATTATTTTAGGTCCGATTTGGCGAGTTGTTATCATCATGCAGACTCGCTGGCTGGATGGCATGCGTCTGTTGCATCTATAACAAGCTCTTATCTGGAATATTTCCGCCCAGTACGAGATAATTATTCCTGACTAAATCAGCATTAATTGGAGGCTTTTTGCTCATATTTATCAATATAAATGGCCAGATAATGGAATTTATGTCTTCGAAATCGAATAAAATAGATAATGATGGTCAACATTTATGGATAACAACGATTATAAATAATTTCAATGCACATTTATTTTCATTGATATGCTTCACTTTAACGCCCTTGCGCGCCCAGCTTGATGGAAGATAAGGCACCCAACGCGCAGCTGCGCGCAGGATTGAACGACTGCCTCCCTCGAACCTACGTGTCCTTTGTTTATCCATGAAGGCCTCACATGACCTCACGCCTGTTAGCCAACAAAGCAGGGGATTGAACAATGAACTTGCAGTTCGTTGACCAAAGGCGCCCTGATACAAAATGGGCGGCTGACTTGAGCCAGGTTGCATATCTCGAAAGAATCGGCATGCCGCCAAGATTCCAAGTTCTGTCGAACAACGTGATTCAGGGTAACGATATCCGGACGGGGCACAATCAAGATCGAGCACCACCATCAGTAAGATAAAATTGCTGAAAATATTCCGAATACAAAATAGCCGTTTTTCAGATATTTAACATAAATACTTGTTCGAAAAAGGGTTGAGAAGTAGCCTTAAACGTTCAGTCACAGTTCTAGTGGATTGATCGAGACGGATGATTCCATTTTTGGGATTCCCACTGGCGAGTTTGCATGCGAGACGGAGGCATGCGCACTGGTATCCATATTGAGGTCACAGCGGAGGACACGAAGCGGCTCGAGGCGATCGTCGCCGCGCGTGGTT
>CALRRI020000028.1:0-61482 GCA_943370475.1 Hydrogenophaga intermedia | reverse complement strand
CCGATCGGAGAAAGAGTGGAAAATGCCACCGCGTGAGTGGTCCATGGCCAAAGCCCAGTTCGCCGTCATCTTCGGTGAGCGCTTCATCAAAGCCATGGCGGCGTAATGTTCAACCGCCCGCCCACACACGGAAATCCTGACAGTCCCCTCGCAGATTTACCAATGCGGCACGAACTGCTTCACATCGATGCCTCGCATTTTCGCAAGCTATCAAGCGGTCACCATTTGGTCTTCTATGTCGTCGAAGCTGACACGGTGTCCGTCGTCCGCATCCTGCACGAGCGAATGGACATTGGCCGACACCTTTGAACAAATCTGACATGACCCGGAAAACATCGCGCTTCCGTCCGGTTTGTTATTGGCTCTCCCAATTGTCCTTTATGTATGCCACCATCTCTGGATGTTGTGGGATCGCGGCATTGGTATCGATATGCCGAAGGGTTGCGCGACTATTGGCCAATGGACCGCTCACTTCGTCCCATCCGCTCTTGGAAACAGCCAGATAGATGTATCGCCCCCCAAGCGCGCCAGACGTGAGCTTGCCTGCGACCCGTTTGAGGACTTTGACAAGGTTCGCTTCATCTGTGGAAGCAAGCGCGAGGCCCTGTCCAGTATCAAGATGCGCTGGCCGAAGTCGCGCCTTGAGTGCCTTTTCCGAGTTGAGGTATCCCCTTTCTTGAGGTGTCAGTAGGAGCAGATCCTCGACATATGAAGGGACTTCAGAACTGTTGTCGACGTCGCTAGCTTGACGATCTTGCCCAGGCACGCGCGGAGGCTGGAGCCTGTTGACAGCCTCGTCCAGATAAGCCTTCCAAAGCTCTTCCGTGCTCAGGTTGTATGCAAGCCATGCAGGCGCGCTTATGTGGTTTGGCGCGACCAGCGGCTGTGTCATGAACTGGCGATAGGCTTCATCTGCCTCGGCAACTTCTCGCCAACCCGTTTCGATCCGGGTGACATCTTGAGTGCTGAGGGGCTTAACCGAGCCAGTTTGCAAATCGATGCGAACAGTAACTGTCGGCCCAAAAGGCTCGTAGTTCACAGCAGGCACGGCAACTTCCAATACAAGCTCGGAATGATCGTCGGAAATAAAATAGGAAGGGTTCCACAGATATGAGCTAAAGGACTTTGGCATGGCATCAACATGCTTCTTGGACAGAAAGTCGCGTAGCCCCATTCGACGCACGATTGTTCCATCTGTGCGGTAGATGACAACCGCGTTGTTACCCGTTCCGGCGGTGTACTAGTTATCAAGCGTAACAAAATAGGCACCGTCTAGAGCGACCAACACCACTGCGGGTGCCACCTCATTGGTCAACTCGCCCTGCCAGAGCAATAACCACGCTTGGCTGTCGACGCTACTTTCCAATGTGCCGTACGCAACTTTATGGTTAGAAGTCGCAGCACACTTGCTCGCTTGGTCTAAGCCTACAACTGCCTCATCACACAAATTGGGCACCACCGTCAGCCTTGCCGATCCGTCGGCGGCCACGTAGACCTGTGTTTCGGGGGGTGCCCAAGTGTCGGCTTTAGCCACCTGCCCAAAACCCAGCAGCACAAAACATATCAGGGCAAGAACATGCTTCATCAGCATGATCCTGCCCTGATTTTGCATTCATTGCCAGACGGCAAATTTAGCCCATCAATACACCCGCTTCTTCGGCTTGATGTACTCGATCTCGTCGCTCAGCGTGTATTCGTGCACCGGGCGGAAATCGAGGGTGACCTTGCCGCCCTTGCCGCCCCAGCCTTCGAACCAGCTGACGGTGTGCTTCATGAAGTTGGCGTCATCACGCTCGGGATAATCCTCGTGCATGTGTGCGCCGCGGCTTTCCTTGCGGCTGTGCGCGCTTTCGATGGTGCACACGGCCTGGCTGAGCAGGTTGTCGAGTTCGAGCGTCTCGATGAGGTCGGTGTTCCAGATCAACGAGCGATCCGAGACATGGACGTCTTCCATCCGCTTGTTGACGGTCTGCATCAGCGCGGTGCCTTCGGACAGCAGCTGCGTGTCGCGGAACACCGCTGCATGCTTCTGCATCGTCTTCTGCATTTCCATGCGGATCTGCGCGGTGGGCGAGCCGCCCTTGGCGTTGCGGAAATGGTCGAGACGCGCCAGCGACAGGTCCGCCGAGTCCTTCGGCAGCGCCTTGTGCGCACTGCCCGGCTTGATGGTGTCGCGCAGATGATGACCGGTCGCGCGGCCGAACACGACCAGATCGATCAGCGAGTTGGAGCCGAGGCGGTTGGCGCCGTGCACCGAAACGCAGGCAGCTTCACCCACGGCATAGAGGCCCGGAACCACGGTGTCGGGATCGCCATCCTTGATGGTGACGACCTGGCCGTGATAATTGCAGGGAATTCCGCCCATGTTGTAGTGCACCGTCGGCACCACCGGCAGCGGCTGGCGGGTCAGGTCGACATTGGCGAAGATCTTGCCGGTCTCGGTGATCCCGGGCAGGCGCTCGGCCAGCACCTTCTCGTCGATATGATCGAGGTGCAGGTAGATATGGTCGTTTTCCTTGCCGACACCGCGACCTTCGCGGATCTCGGCCGCCATCGAGCGGCTGACGACGTCGCGGCTGGCCAGATCCTTGGCGGACGGGGCATAGCGCTCCATGAAGCGCTCGCCTTCGGAGTTGGTGAGGTAACCGCCCTCGCCGCGTGCGCCTTCGGTGATCAGCACGCCCGCACCATAGATGCCGGTCGGGTGAAACTGCACGAACTCCATGTCCTGCAGCGGCAGGCCGGCGCGCAGCACCATCGCGCCGCCGTCACCCGTGCAGGTGTGCGCCGAGGTGGCGGAGAAATAGCAGCGGCCCGAACCGCCGGTGGCCAGCACCACGGCATGGCTGCGGAAGCGGTGGATCGACCCGTCTTCCATGCACAGGGCGATCACGCCCCGGCACGCGCCGTCTTCCATGATCAGGTCGATGGCGAAATATTCGATGAAGAAGTCCGAATCATACTTCAGCGACTGCTGGTACAGCGCGTGCAGCATGGCGTGGCCGGTGCGGTCGGCAGCAGCGCAGGTGCGCTGCACCGGCGGGCCTTCGCCCATGTTCTGCATATGGCCGCCGAAGGGCCGCTGATAGATGGTGCCGTTGTCGTTGCGGCTGAACGGCACGCCTGCGTGCTCGAGTTCGTAGACCGCGGCAGGCGCTTCGCGCACCATGTATTCGATCGCGTCCTGATCACCCAGCCAGTCCGATCCCTTGACGGTATCGTACATGTGCCACGACCAGTGATCGGGCGAATTGTTGCCCAGGCTCGCCGCAATGCCGCCCTGCGCGGCCACGGTGTGGCTGCGGGTGGGGAACACCTTGGTGATGCACGCCGTTTTCAGGCCCGCTTCGGCGCTGCCCATGGTGGCGCGCAGGCCTGATCCGCCAGCGCCGACGACAACCGTGTCGTATACATGGTCGATGATCTTGTAGGCTTCAGACATCAGCTTGCGGCTCCGGCAAAGGCAATGCGCGCGACGGCGAAAATGCCGAGGGCAGCCCCGGCAACGGCATAGAAGTTGAGCAGCAGGATCACACCGAACTTGGTTCCGTGATCATGCACATAGTCTTCCACGATGACCTGGAGGCCCAGGCGCAGGTGGTAGAAGACGGTGATCAGCAGCAGGATCATCGCGGTGGCCGGCAGCGGGGCCGAGAGCCAGGCGGTGACCGTATCGTGATCGAGCGCAGGCAGGCTGACCAACGATGCGATGAACCACAGCATCAGGATGAGGTTGCTGACTGCAGTCACCCGCGCCATCACCCAGTGATGCGTTCCGGTTTTCGCAGAACCCAGCCCGCGAACCTTGCCAATTCTGGTGCCACTACCCATGGTCGTCTCCCCGCGCGGGCGAACTCGCCCCACGCTCAGCGTAGATAAGTCAAAACGTCAGACGAAAAAGATGATCGCCCACAAAATTGCGGTCAGCACGATGGCCAGCACCGGCAGCAGGGCTGACCAGCGATTGTTGCCATCGACCTCGTATCCCGCGCCGATATCCAGCACGAAATGCCGCAATCCCGAGCACATGTGCTGGAAGAACGCCCAGGACAGGCCGACCATCAGCAGATAACCGATGGGGCTGGTCGCCCAGCTGACGAA
The DNA here is from genome assembly GCA_943370475.1 of Hydrogenophaga intermedia. GTDB lineage: Bacteria > Pseudomonadota > Alphaproteobacteria > Sphingomonadales > Sphingomonadaceae > Blastomonas. The sequence continues at coordinate 57,381 of CALRRI020000028.1, read as the reverse complement.
CCAGGCATAGGTTTCAGGCCCGCTGGCGAGCGCCATGAGCCAACCTACCAACAGAATTCCGCCCAGCACTGCCATGCCATCGCCGGTTGCGCGATGCAGGATGGAGACGAGCATCGCAGGTCCCCAACGCCAGATGGAAAGGTGCGGCGACAGCGGCCTGCCCGATGGTTTTGCCATGGTATCCCCCGGTTATGCGATCATGTTCAACGACTGAATTTGCGTCCCGCGCCTGTTTAGCCGATTGCCGACGTGATGCAATTGCTGATTATGCCAGCATCCTTGCGCGCCGGGCACCGGGGTCATGCTGCGCAGCATGGCAGCAGCCCGTCTCAACGATAACGCCGCGTTAACCATGAGCGCATATGCCGATGGCTTGACGACCCCCGGTTCGCACGAGGACAGAATGGCAGAACAGAGCAAGGATTCGAAAGGCAGCGCCGCCATGAAAGCGCTGTATGAATCGACCAAACACGAGCTTTCGATCGCCCGGCGGCTCGAGGCGTTCGATCTTGCCGGTGATCTTCCGCAGCTGACCCGCAAGGCGCTGCGCCTGCTGGAAGGCAAGGAAGATGCGCTCGCCGAGACGTTCTGGGACCATTTTTGCAGCATCACCGATGTCGCCAGCAAGACCAGCGACCTCGCAAAGCTGAGGCAACGCCACATCGAGGCCAGCCGCAGGTACACCCATGAGAAGCTTGCCAATTTCGTCGAACAGACATGGGTGGAAATGGCGTTCATTCATGCGCTGAATGCCCGCAAACTGGGCATACCGATGTGGCAGCTGCTGGCTGCGCAGACGCACACGCATGATCTCGCCATGCGGATCATGACCGAAAGACTGGATCATGATGTCGAACAGTGCATGGCGCTCAGCCGTGCCACCAACCAGGTCATGGTGATCGAGGCGGAGGTCATGGCCATGGCGATCAACGCCGCCACCCAGCAGGAAGCGCAAGCCGTGCGCATCGCACAAACGGCCAGCTTCAGGCATACGGTCGATGGCGATCTGCAGCAGGCATCGCATCTGGGAACCGGTCTGCAAAGCCAGGTCATCGCCGCTTCCGAGGCCGCGCGTCAGATGCTGGGCCGGTCCTCCGAGGTTGCTGCGGCGGCCGAACAGTCTGCCATTGCCATGCGGGAGGCTGCGCAGACCGCAGCCGGACTGATCCGTGCGATCGAGGATGCCCGCAGCGAAGTCGAGGTCGCCGCCGATGTTGCCGAACGCGCCTCGCGCGAGGCGGGCCATGCGGTGAACAGCACGCAGACGCTATCGACGCATGCCGAATCGATCGAATCGATCCTCAGCCTGATCCGCGACATTGCTGGCCAGACCAACCTTCTGGCACTCAACGCCACGATCGAGGCCGCTCGCGCAGGCGATGCCGGGCGCGGCTTTGCCGTGGTGGCGCAGGAGGTGAAGAGCCTGGCCAATCAGACCGCCCGCGCCACTGACGATATTGCGCACAAGATCACCGCGATCCAGCATGCAACGCGCGATACCGTCGCCTCGAACGATTCGGTCCGCGCCACCGTCAGCGAAGTCCAGGTCAGCGCCGATCGCATCCGCGAGGCGATGGAAATCCAGGCGCAGACGGTGACCATCATCACCGCAGCCGTCGACGAAACCGCGCTGGCGGCGGATTCGATGTCGAACACCATCGGCACGATCCGCATGGACACCGAGGGGCTGGCCAGCGAGATGGACAAGGTGGGCGCAGGCTTCACCCATCTGCAGGACCAGCTGGTCGAACTGCGCAACCGCTCCAACCGCTTTGCCGACGAGGTGGGTCACGCAAGAAGCGCCTGACGCCCTTCCAATCCCCCGCCGCGCGTCTTCCAGCGGTGGACCCGACCGGGCGCGCACGATATGGTCGCGCGCATGATCAGCGTCGAACAGAACATACTCGTCACCGGATCCAGCCGCGGCATCGGCCGTGCGATCGCCGATGTGCTGCACGAAGCCGGGCACCGGGTGGTCGGCCATGCCAGCCGCGACTTTCCCGATGACAGCCCCGACAGCCCGGAATGGGATCTGGTCGGCGCCGATTTCAGCGATTTTCGTGGTCCCGGCAGCCTGTGGAACGAGGCACTCGACCTGCTCGACGGCCGGATCGACGTGCTGATCAACAATGCCGGCATTTTCGTGCCCAACCCCATCGAGCGCGGCGATGCCGAATGGCTCGCGGGATGGGACGAGACGATGACGATCAATCTCACCGCCAGCGCGCAGCTGTGCAGACTGGCAGTGCAGCATTTCATCGATACCGGCAACGAAGGCCGCATCGTCAACATCGCCAGCCGCGCCGCCTATCGCGGCGACAGCCCCGCGCACTGGCATTATGCCGCATCGAAGGGCGGCATGGTGGCGATGACGAAGTCGATTGCCCGCGCCTATGCCGCGCAGGGCATCTACGCCTTTGCCATCTGCCCCGGCTTCACCATGACCGGCATGGCGGAGGATTATCTCTCCAGCCGCGGCGGCGACAAGCTGCTCGCCGACATTCCGCTGGGCCGTGTTGCCATGCCCGACGAGGTCGCCACCATGGCCGCCTTCTGCGCCATCGACGCCCCGCCTTCGATGACCGGCGCGGTGCTCGACGTGAACGGCGCCAGCTACGTCCGATAAGACGGATGGGCGCCATTGCTGGCAGGGCGAGGTTGGCATTTTCCGCGCATTTCCCCTAAAGGGCGTGCGGACGGCTGACACAAGGCCATGAGGAAGAACGACATTGGACAACTGGAAAGTTACCATCCCCTGCACGCTGGCAGAAGCGCAGGCGGTCACCGAGGCCGAGGATCTCGACGATAGCAGCTTTGGCAGCCCCAGCCTGGTGGCGAGCGAAGTCGATGCCTATGCTGATCCGCAGGAGCCGGGCAGCTGGGCGATCCACGGCTATTTCACGCAAAAGCCCGAAGCGCGCTGGATCCGGCGGCTGCGCGATCTGGTGCCCAGCGCCGATGGCATGAAGCTGAAGCCCGAACGCCTGCCCGATGCCGACTGGGTGACGATGAGCCAGTCGGGGCTCGAGCCGATCCGCGCCGGACGCTTCTGCGTGCACACGCCCGAAATGCCCGCCTCGACCGAGGCCGGGGTGCGCAATTTCTGCATCCCGGCAAGCCTCGCCTTTGGCACGGGGCATCACAACACCACGCGCGGGTGCCTGATGATGCTCGATTCGATGAAACGGCGCGGGAATATCGTGCGCAGCCATATCGATATCGGCACCGGCACCGGCCTGCTCGCCTTTGCCGCGATGCACCTGTGGCCGCGCGGCTATGCCACCGCGAGCGATATCGATCCGGTGTGCGGCCCGGCAGTCGCCGAAAATGCCGAGGCCAATGGCGTGACCCTGGGCCAGCGGCCCGGGCAGCTAGCCATGTTCATCGCCGAGGGGCTGGATGATGCCGATCTGCAGCGTCGCGGGCCCTATGATCTGGTGATCGCCAATATCCTGGCAGGGCCGCTGATCGATCTGGCGCCGGACATCGCCGCGGTCACGCTGCCGCAGGGCCAGGCGGTGCTCTCCGGCCTGCTCGGCACGCAGGCGGCTGCGGTCGCGCGTGCCTATCGCGCGCAGGGCTTTCGCCTCGCCGAACGGCTCGATCTGGGCGACTGGACCGTGCTGCGTCTGCGCAAGCGGGGCGTGCGGTGGCTGAAGAGCGCCTGACCCGCTGATGCGGCTGGCCCGCGCCGTCCTGGGCTGGCTGCTGCTGGTGGCTGGACTGGCCTTTGCTGCGGGCGAGATCGGTGGCCTGTGGGGAACCAATCCGCAATGGCGTGCGCCCGAGGACGGGGTCACCATCTATGTCGAGACCAACGGCTTCCACACCGGTTTCATCCTGCCCGCGCAGGCGGAAGGCACTGATTGGCACGCGCTGTTCCCGCCGACCGATCTGCGCGACACGCGGTATCACGCCACCGGGGCCACCGATCATGTCGCGATCAGCTGGGGCGAGCGCGATTTCTACCTCGCGACCCCGCGCTGGCAGGATCTGAACCCCGCGACCATGGCGCGCGCGGCCATCGGCAGCGATGCGACACTGATCCATGTCTATCACATGCAAAAGCCCGCGCAGGGCCGTTATGCGCGCAAGCTGGTGATCAGCCACGATGCGTATCGCAGGCTGGCCGCCCGGTTGATGGACGATATAGCGCGGCCCGAGTTCGGCGCGCTGACCCCGATTGCGGGCTATGGCGGCGACGATGTGTTCTACGAAGGCCTGGGCCGCTATTCGCTGGTCCGCAGCTGCAACGTGTGGACCGGCGACCATCTGCGCGCGATCGGCGTGCGCGTGGGCGCCTGGACCCCGGCGGAGCATCATATCATGCGCTGGTTTCCGTAAGCCGCGCCTCGAGATACAGGCGCTCCGCCCGCGCCGGATGGAGTGCCAGCGCGGACCGGTACGCCGCCGCTGCAGCCTGCTCCTCGCCGGTTTCGGCCAGGAAATGCGCGCGCGCCGCGTGCCAGGGACGGTAGCGATCCAGCCCTGCGCTCACCAGTACCTCCAGCGCGGCCAGCCCGGCTTTTGCCCCGTTCACCTGCCCCAGCGCAATGGCACGGTTGATCGCGACGACCGCGCCCGGCCGTACCGCGAGTAGCAGATCGTAAAGCCGCAGGATCGCCTTCCAGTCGGTCCGCCCTTCGCTCTTGCGCCGCGCATGGGTGAGGTGGATCGCCGCCATCAGCTGATACGGTCCGCTGTGCCCTGCGTCGGCGGCGCGCCGCATGAGCTGTGCGGCCGAGGCGATCAGCGCATCGTTCCAAAGACCGCAATCCTGCTGGCTGAGCGGGATCATCCGCCCCTCGGCATCGACCCGCGCAGCGCGCCGCGATTCCGCCAGCTGCACCATCGCGGCGAGTGCCAGCACCTCAGGATCCTCGGGCAGCAGCTCTGCGAGCATCGCGGTGAGCCGCAGGACTTCGGGCCCCAGATCGGCGGTGGGCTCGCTGCCGGCGGCATCCTGATAGGCCAAAGCATAGCCGATCTCGAGCGTCGCCAGCACCGCGGCCAGCCGCTCGCCCCACAGATGCGGCGGCGGCGTCTCGAACGGGACGCCCGCCTCGCGGATCTTGGCCTTGGCGCGGGTCAGCCGCTGGAACATCGCGGGCACCGCCAACAGGAAAGCGGCGGCAATCCGCTCGGTGGGCACGCCGCAGACCACGCGCAGTGTCAGCGCGGCGCGTGCATCGGGCGCGATCGCCGGGTGGCAGCAGATGAAAATCAGCCGCAAGCGCTCATCGGGAATCTGCGCGTCGAACAGCGCAATGACATCCATGTCCTCCGCCTCTTCCTGATGCTCCTGTTGGGCGAGCAATCGCGCCAGCCGGACATCGCGCCGCAATCGGTCGATGATCCGCCGCCGCGCCGCGACATGAAGCCACCCGGCGATGTTGGCGGGCGGCGGCGCATCGGCAAAGCTGCGCATCGCCAGCTCGGTCGCATCGGCAAAGCCGTCCTCGGCGAGGTCCAGATCGCGAAACCGCGCGGCCAGCGCAGCGACCACGGCGGGCCGGGCGGCGATGATCGCGTCGCCCAGCCCGCCTGCCTGGTTCATGCGTCGCGGCTCATGCGTCGGGGCCACCCATCGGCCAGACCGGCCGCACCTCGATCGCACCCTTGCCGGGAATCGCGATCCGCCTGGCCCATGCCAGCGCCTGATCCAAATCGGCGACGTCGATGATGTAGAAGCCACCCAGCTCCTCATGGCTTTCGGAAAATGCGCCATCGTGGATCTGGTGCTCACCGAAATTCCAGCGGATCGTCGTGGCGGTAGACGCGGCCTTCAGCCGCTCGCCCGAAAACGGCACGCCGGCCGCCACCAGAGCTTCGGCCAGCGCCATGTGCTTGGCGAGCGTGTCGGCCAGGATCGCTTCGCCATCGGGGCCGGCATAGACGCTTTCGTCTTCGTGGATCATCAGCATATACTGCATCATCGTGTCTCCTTGGGTCGAACGCCGCACCAACCGGGCGTTCCATCCCCATGACGAACGGGCAGCGGCGGATTCGACACACCCGTCAGGCCGAGCGCATGATTTCCGCCCATTCGGCCTCATCGACCACGCGCACGCCCAGTTCCGCCGCCTTTTTGAGCTTCGATCCCGCGCCGGGACCTGCAACCAGCAGATCGGTCTTGGCCGATATCGATCCCGCCGCCTTGGCCCCCAGCCGTTCGGCCTGCGCCTTGGCCTCGTCGCGGCTCATCGTCTCGAGCTTGCCGGTGAAGACGATGGTTTTGCCGCTCCATTCGGTCTCGCGCGCGGTCGAGACGAAGGCTGCGGGCTGGACCTCGGTGATCAGGTCGTCGAACAGTTCGGCATTGTGCGGTTCATGGAAGAAATCGCCCAGCGCCTCAGCGACGGCAGGACCGATGCCATCGATGCCGGTCACTTCGGCCACGGCCTCAATGTCGCCCGATGCCAGCCGATGTCCGATGCCGCCTACTGCCTCGGCGCTGCCGAACGCCTTGACCAGATCCTTCGCCGTCACCGATCCGACATGACGGATGCCGAGTGCAAACAGGAAGCGCCCGGGGTCCGCCCCCCGCCGCGCCTCGATGCTGGCGAGCAGATTGTCGACCGACTTTTCCTGCCAGCCCTCGCGGCCGAGGATCACGGACCGGTGCGCCTTGAGGCGGAAGATGTCGCCGGGTCGGTCGATCAGCCCCGCTTCGAGAAATTCCGCGATCGTGCGCTCGCCCAGGCCATCGATGTCGAGCGCGGCGCGGCTGACGAAATGGCGCAGCCGCTCGAGCTTCTGCGCCGCGCAGACCAGCCCGCCGGTGCAGCGCACATCGACCTCGCCCTCTTCGGCCACCGCTTCGCTGGCGCACACCGGGCAATGATCGGGGAAGGCATAAGGCTCGCGCGGTTCATCGCGCGTCAGGTTCTCGACCACCTGCGGGATGACATCACCCGCGCGCTGCACGACGACACGGTCGCCGGGGCGTACGCCCAGCCGCGCGATCTCGTCGCGATTGTGCAGCGTGACGTTCGACACGACGACGCCGCCGACGGTCACCGGGGTCAGCCTGCCCACCGGGGTCAGCTTTCCGGTGCGTCCGACCTGGATGTCGATCGCCTGCAGCGTCGTTTCGGCACGTTCGGCGGGGAACTTGTGCGCCAGCGCCCAGCGCGGGGCCTTGGCGACAAAGCCCAGCCGCGCCTGCCAGTCGAGCCGATCGACCTTGTAGACCACGCCGTCGATATCATAGGGCAGATCGGCCCGGATGCGCTCGATCTCGCGATAATGCACGAGCAGGTCTTTCAGGCTTTCGACCCGGCGCAGCAGCGGCGAGACCGGAACGCCCCAGCCGGCGATCGCCTGCATCACCGCATGATGCGTATCGCCCGGAACCTCGCTCGCCACGCCCCAGCCATGTGCCAAAAAGCGCAACGGCCGCGCCGCAGTGACCTTGGGGTCCTTCTGCCGCAGCGACCCGGCGGCGGCATTGCGCGGGTTGGCGAACAGCTTGTCCTCCCGCTCCGCCTGCGCGGCATTGAGCGCGGTAAAGTCCTGTTTGGACATATAGACTTCGCCGCGGATCTCGAAGATGGCGGGAATGGCGTCCCCCTGCAGCCGTTGCGGAATATCGCCGATCATCCGCACATTGGCGGTGACATCCTCGCCCACCTCGCCATCGCCGCGCGTCGCCGCGCGCACCAGCACGCCGTTCTCATAGCGCAGCGAGAGCGACAGCCCGTCGATCTTGTCCTCGGCGGTCAGCGCCAGAATCTCATCCTCAGGCAACGCCAGATACCGCCGTACCCGGCCGACGAACTCGGCGATGCCCTCGTCCGAAAAGCCGTTGTCGAGGCTCATCATCCTTTGCTCGTGCCGCACCTTGGTGAGCGGCGAGGCTTCGACCGCCGCCCCCACCATCCGGCTGGGGCTGTCGGCGCGGATCAGATGCGGAAAGGCCGCTTCCAGCTCAGTGTTCCGCCGCACCAAAGCGTCATAATCCGCATCGGAAATCTCCGGCGAATCCTCGGCATGATAGCGCCGGTTATGATACGCAATCTTCTTCGCGAGCCGCTGCAGCTCGATCGCCACGTCGGCTTCGGTACTCATTGGCGCACAGACAGTTCGTCGCCGGGAAGCGGGTCGCGATCCGGCGCACGGGCCAGAATGGCCAGTGCCGCATCCGGATCAGCAAGGCGAGCGCGAGTCTCGATATGCTCAAGGGCGCGCATTTCGCCGACCCGTTCCGAAATCAAAGACGACAGAAACTGGTTTAAGGATGTTCCATTCTTGACCGCCAACGCCTTGGCCGCAGCCAGCACATGGTCCGGAAGACGTAGAGGATAATTGCTCATGCTTCAGTTCTCCGTAGGCTGGCCAAAAATGCCCCCGGTGTTAGAATATCGATACCGAATGCCGGGCGAACCTGCGCAAAATCGCGGATGTTCATCGTCACGATCGCATTGGCTTGAGCCTCAACCGCGCACTCCAGCACCATATCGTCGTCTGCATCCTTCAAAAATGGTCTTCCCCGGACCCTGATGGGCATCACCAGCCTAGCGCAACCGAGCAATGCATCCAGCACTGTATCAAGCTCTGCCATGCTGGCCCAACTCGCCTCCCGCATTTGGGTACGCTTCAGAACATCTTCATATTCAAGCGCCAGTGCCACGGATACTGCGATCGGGATTTCGCCCCTCAGAGCGCCCACCAGAATGCGATACGAAGCGCCGGTCCGAGACCAGAGTGCGGCGACCAGAATATTCGTATCCAGCACGTTCATGACGTCTTATATGACGTTAAAAAATCAAATTCAATTGGCGAAGATCACACCCGCTCCAGCAACCGATCCGCCTGCGCTCTGGCCTCGGGCGTGATTTCCGCGCCGGAGAGCATGCGGGCGATCTCTTCCTTGCGGTCGGCGTCATCGAGCAGGCGCACGCCGGTGCGCGCGACGGTGCCGTCCGATGTCTTGGCGATCAGCAGATGGTGCGCGCCGCGCGCGGCGACCTGGGGTGAGTGGGTTACGACGAGCAGTTGCGTGCTGCGCGCGAGCCGCGCGAGCCGCTCGCCAATCGCCGACGCAACAGCGCCGCCGACACCGCGGTCAATCTCGTCGAAGATCATCGTCTCCGCCCCGCCCTGCTCGGCCAGCGCGACCTTCAAGGCGAGGATGAAGCGCGAGAGTTCGCCTCCGGAAGCGATCTTCATCAACGGCGCGAAATCGCTGCCGGGGTTAGTCGAGATGAGGAATTCGACATGGTCCATGCCCGATGCCCCCCAGCGCGCCTCGTCAAGCGGATCGACCAGCGTGCGGAAGCGCGCGGCATCGAGCTTGAGCGGGATCAGCTCGCCCTGCACCGCGCTATCCAGCGCCTGGCCCGCCTTGGCGCGCGCCGCGCTCAAAGCCTCGGCAGCAGCGACATAGGCGGCTTTGGCGGCATGGCGCGCCTTGTCGAGCGCGGACAGATTCGCCCCGCCCGATTCGAGCGCGGCCCAATCCGCCTGCATCTGCTTCAGCAGATCGGGCAGCGCATCGCCTGCGACATTGTGCTTGCGGGCGAGCGCGCGCAGATCGAACAGGCGGCGTTCCATCTCGTCGAGCCGCACCGAATCATAGGTCAGCGCCTCGGCCGCTGCGCGCAGCTTGGATTCCGCATCATCCGCCTCGATCACCGATCGGTCGAGCGCCTCCAGCGCCTCATTGAGCAAGGGATGCTCTTCGGCGATCCGGTCGAGCTTGCGCGCCGCGCCGCGCAGTTGCGCCAGCGCGCTCTTGGATCCTTCGAAGGTTGCAAACAGATCGGCAAGGTCGCCCGACAGCCGCTCGCCCTTCTGCATCGCGGCGCGTTCGCCCGCGAGTTCCGCCTCTTCGCCCGGCTGGGGCATGAAGGCGGTGAGTTCGGCCAGATTGTGTTCGAGCAGATCGCGGTCGCGCAATGCGGTGTCGATCGCGGCATTGGCATCGGCATAGGCGCGCTCAGCCGCCTGCCATCGGCGCCACGCCGCCGCCACGCCCGCGACATCGCACCGACCAAAGGCATCGAGCAGGTCGCGGTGCCCCTTGGGGTTGATCAGGCCGCGGTCGTCATGCTGTCCGTGGATTTCGACCAGCTGCACGCCGAGGTCCCGCAGCAGGCCGGCCGACACCGGCTGATCGTTGACGAACGCGCGGCTGCCGCCGTCGGCGCGCACCTGACGGCGGATCAGCAAGGGCTCGCCCGGCTCCTGCGCGATGTCATTGTCAGCCAGAATCTGCGCGACGCGGGCATGGCCCGTGATATCGAACCCGGCGATCACCAGCGCGCGCTCGGCCCCCTGCCGCACCAGCCCGCTGTCGGCGCGCGCGCCCATGGCAAGGCCCAGCGCATCGAGCAGGATCGATTTGCCCGCGCCTGTCTCGCCGGTCAGCACGCCCAGCCCACGATGGAAATCGAGGTCGAGCGCCTCGATCAGCACCAGGTCACGAATGGCAAGCGACAGCAGCATGGGCCATGCTTTAGAACATACAGGGGACATGTGGGAACAGGCTTTTTGGCCGTCCCGCCACCTTGTGCCGGCCGTGTGCGCGTGTCATTTCACGTTCATGTCATTGACTTGTCGCCGCAGTGCCCATAGCGCCACAATGGTGGGGCCTGATATGCGCAAGGATCATGACGCAGCTATGACCGGTTTCCTGCCTTTTTCCCCGTTAGAGACTGCATCATGAGCATCGCTGCGCTGCCACTGGCGCTGATCCTGTCTGCGATGCAGGCCGGTGCGGCCACGGCTCCCGTGCCGGTGCCCGTGACAGCGATCGAGCAGCCGCTGACGACCATCACGGTGGATGCACCGCCTGTGACCACGCTGCCGCCCTGCCCAGCCGCTGCTGCCCCGCTGGCACCGCCTCCCTTGGGCACGGCGCCGGTCGGCCCTTCCGATACCCCTGCATCACCGACGCAGGATGGCGCGATTGTCGTCACCGCGCGACCCGATTCAGAGCCGGGCGACCCGATGCTGCAGCTCAACGCCCAGTCGTTCGAGGTGATCCAGGAAGTCGACGAAGCGCTCGTCGGCCCGGTGGCGATGGCGTACAAGGACGCGATCCCCAAGCCGATCCGCCATGGCCTGCGCAATTTCCTGCGCAATCTGACCGAACCGATCGTCGCGCTGAACTTCCTGCTGCAGCTGAAACCTGGCAAGGCGGCGGAGACCGTGGGGCGGTTCGCGGTGAACAGCACCATCGGCATCGGCGGGCTGTTCGATGTCGCCAAGCGCGAGCCGTTCAAGCTGCCCTATCGCCGCAACGGCTTTGCCAACACGCTTGGCTATTACGGCGTCGAGCCGGGGGCGTATCTGTTCCTGCCGCTGATCGGCCCGACCACGATCCGCGATCTGGTCGGCGGGACGATCGACGGATTGCTGCTGCCCAGCGTGGTCGGCGCACCGTTCAACAACCCCTATTTCACGCTTCCCGCAGCAACGCTGAGCGCGCTGCAGGGGCGGATCCAGATCGACGAACAGCTGAACGCGCTGCGCACCCAGAGCAAGGATCCGTATATCGATGCGCGCGATTTCTACCTGCGCCGCCGCCAGGCCGAGATCGATGCCCTGCGCGGACAGGTCCAATATCCCGATGGCGAGCTGCCGTTCGTCAATCCGGGCACGGGCCGCAGCGTGGTGGTACCCGTGACGCCGATCGTGCCCATGGCTCCGGGCACCAATTGCGCGCCGGTGGGGGCGTTCTGAGGGGTGAATGATGCTCTCTCCCCTTCAGGGGAGAGAAGCGAGACTTGGCAGCTTGCTGCCTTAGTCGCAGCAGAGAAGGGCTAGCGCGGTCCATGCCCCTCTCCCAACCCTCTCCCAACCCTCTCCCCTGAAGGGGAGAGGGCTAAAGGTTCACGCTCCCTGCAACAGCCCTTCCTTCGCAATCCGTTCCTTCCACACGAGCGGAGCGAGCTGGTGGACGTTGTTGCCTTCGCTGTCGACCGCGACGGTCACCGGGAAGTCGCTGACCTCGAACTCGTAGATCGCCTCCATGCCGAGGTCATGGAAACCGACCACCTGCGAGCCTTTGATGGCGCGGGCGACCAGATACGCCGCGCCGCCAACCGCCATCAGATAGGCGCTCTTGTGGTCGCGGATCGCCTCGACCGCAGCGGGTCCGCGTTCGGCCTTGCCGACCATCGCGAGCAGGCCCTGTTCGAGCATCATGCGGGTGAACTTGTCCATCCGCGTCGCGGTGGTGGGGCCGGCGGGGCCGACGATTTCCTCGCCCACCGGATCGACCGGGCCGACATAATAGATCACGCGGCCGCGGAACTCGACCGGCAGCGGCTCGCCTTTGCTGAGCATGTCCTGGATGCGCTTGTGCGCCGCATCGCGCCCGGTCAGCATCTTGCCATTGAGCAATAACCGGTCGCCCTGCTTCCAGCTCTGCACGACTTCTGGCGTGAGGTTGTCGAGATCAACGCGGATCGCGGCCTTGTCTGGCGTCCAGTTGACATCGGGCCACTCGTCGAGCTTGGGCGCTTCCAGATACGCGGGGCCCGATCCATCGAGGCTGAAATGCGCGTGGCGGGTCGCGGCGCAATTGGGGATCATCGCCACAGGCTTGCCCGCAGCATGGCAGGGCGCGTCCATGATCTTGACGTCGAGGATGGTGGAAAGCCCGCCCAGACCCTGCGCGCCGATGCCCAAAGCGTTGACCTTGTCGAAGATCTCGATCCGCATCGCCTCGACATCGCTCCTGGCCCCGCGGGCCTTCAGCGGTCCCATATCGATCGGGTCCATCAGCGCCTTCTTGGCGAGCAGCACCGCATGTTCCGCGGTGCCGCCGATGCCGATTCCCAGCATGCCCGGCGGGCACCAGCCCGCGCCCATCTGCGGGATCATCTCGAGCACCCAGTCGACGATGTTGTCGGACGGGTTCATCATCTTGAACTTGGACTTGTTCTCGCTGCCGCCGCCCTTGGCCGCGACATCGACATGGACGTGATGGCCCGGCACCATCTCGACATGCAGCACGCACGGGGTATTGTCCTTGGTGTTGCGGCGGGTGAAGGCGGGGTCAGCGAGCACCGAGGCGCGCAGCTTATTGTCGGGGTGCAGATAGGCCCGGCGGACGCCCTCGTCGACGATCTCCTGCAGCGACTTCGACGTGTCATCCATGCGGCAATCCATGCCCCATTTGACGAACACGTTGACGATGCCGGTGTCCTGGCAGATCGGGCGATGCCCTTCCGCGCACATCCGGCTGTTGGTGAGGATCTGCGCGATCGCATCCTTGGCGGCGGGCGACTGCTCGGCCTCATAGGCTTCGCCCAACGCGCGGATGTAATCCATCGGATGGTAATAGCTGATGAACTGCAGCGCGTCGGCGACACTCTCGATCAGATCGGCGGCTTTGATGGTCACGGTCATGGCATTCCCCCGGGTGCTGGACGCGCTCTCAATGGCGCTGGCGGATGAAGTGCGACCGTCTCTATTGCTGTGGCCACGCTATCGCAAGCCGAGGCACAAGGGAATGTGTTTCGACACGGCGATGACCACCACGCCAGCGCCTGTCCACAGCCCCCAAATTGCCGTGCACAAGTCTGTGGAGAGGAAATTGTGGGCAAGCTGCATTTGCCCTCTTGCGATTTTTCGGGGCGGCTTTTTTCCGCGCGTCGCGGCCTGTGAACGGTATACCATGTGCGACGAACGGAATCGCACACGCGACGAATGGTGATGTAAATTAACCATTTACCCTCTTGCGCCGAAATCAGGATCCGCCACTATGGGTAGTGGGATAAGTGGCTGGGGCATACCAACAACAGTGGGTAAGCGAAAGCGCGGGGGCAGACGGTGGCCTTCGCGTCAAGGGTTTTTGACCCTGTTTCGACCTTCTGTTGGGGATAAGTTTTCCCCCGCGAGACCCTACAAGATGCTATACGGGACGCTTGCGCCCCGACTCGAACAATTGCGGAACAAAACTCCGCACCGAACGATCAATATGGGGGCGTCATGGATTTCAGAGATACCAAGGGTAGCGCAATCGATATGGGTGAAGCAGATGTACTGGACGCAGCCGAAAAGGCCGGCACGGGTGTGGCAATGGGCGCTTCCAGCGTCGACGAACTGGCGCTGATTGCGATGGCAGCAACGCAGGCCGCCGCCGCCCAGCCCGCCGACGTGCGCGACAGCAAGACGGTCGAGGCACGCCGATTCACGATCGTGACCGACAACAGCCTCGATGCGCTGCTGACCGATTTCGGCAAGGAAACACTGGAAGACCGTTATCTGCTGCCCGGTGAGAATTATCAGGATCTGTTCGCGCGCGTCGCAGACGCCTATGCCGACGATCAGGGCCATGCCCAGCGGCTGTATGATTACATCTCGAAGCTGTGGTTCATGCCTGCCACCCCGGTGCTGTCGAACGGCGGCACGGGCCGCGGCCTGCCGATCAGCTGCTATCTCAACAGCGTCGACGACAGCCTGGAAGGCATCGTCAACACCTGGAACGAGAACGTCTGGCTCGCATCGCGCGGCGGCGGCATCGGCACCTATTGGGGCAATGTCCGCGGCATCGGCGAGCCTGTCGGCCTCAACGGCAAGACCAGCGGCATCATTCCGTTCGTGCGCGTGATGGATTCGCTCACCCTTGCGATCAGCCAGGGCTCGCTGCGGCGCGGCTCGGCGGCGTGCTATCTCGATGTCTCGCACCCCGAGATCGAGGAGTTCCTCGAGATCCGCAAGGCATCCGGCGACTTCAACCGCAAGGCGCTGAACCTGCATCACGGCGTGCTGCTGACCGACAAGTTCATGGAAGCGGTGCGCGATGGCGCGGACTTCGACCTTGTCAGCCCCAAGGATGGCAGCGTTCGCAACACCGTCAACGCACGCGCGCTGTTCCAGAAGCTGGTCGAGACGCGGCTGGCGACGGGCGAGCCCTATATCGTGTTCAACGACACCGTGAACCGCACGATGCCCGCGCACCACCGCGAACTGGGCCTCAAGGTCTCGACCTCGAACCTGTGCAGCGAGATCACCTTGCCGACGGGCCGCGATCACCTGGGCAACGACCGCACCGCCGTGTGCTGCCTGTCGTCGCTCAACATCGAAACCTGGGACCAGTGGCACGACGACAAGCTGTTCATCGAGGATGTGATGCGCTTCCTCGACAATGTGCTGCAGGACTATATCGACCGCGCACCGCCCGAAATGGCACGCGCCCGCTACAGCGCGATGCGCGAGCGTTCGGTCGGCATGGGCGTGATGGGCTTCCACTCGTTCCTGCAGGCGCGCGGCCTCGGCTTTGAATCCGCGCTCGCCAAGTCGTGGAACATGAAGATTTTCAAGCACATCGCGGCCAAGGCTTCCGAAGCCTCGATGATGCTGGCGCACGAACGCGGCCCCTGCCCCGATGCGGCCGATCAGGGCGTGATGGAGCGGTTCAGCTGCAAGATGGCGATCGCGCCGACCGCGTCAATCTCGATCATCTGCGGCGGTACCTCGGCGTGCATCGAGCCGATCCCCGCGAACATCTACACCCACAAGACGCTCTCGGGCAGCTTCGTGGTCAAGAACCCGTATCTCGAAAAGCTGCTGCGCGAAAAGTCGAAGGATTCGACCAATGTGTGGAACACGATCCTCGAAAAGGGCGGTTCGGTCCAGCATCTCGATTTCCTGAGCGCGGAGGAAAAGGACACGTTCAAGACCAGCTTCGAGATCGACCAGCGCTGGCTGCTCGAACTGGCAGCCGACCGCACGCCCTATATCGACCAGGCGCAGTCGCTGAACCTGTTCATCCCTGCCGATGTCGACAAATGGGACCTCTTGATGCTGCACTTCCGCGCATGGGAGCTGGGCATCAAGTCGCTCTATTACCTGCGCTCGAAGTCCGTTCAGCGCGCAGGCTTTGCCGGCGGCGTCGAGGCCGACAACACCATCGAAGCGCCCAAGTTCGAGCTGGGCGAGACGACGGATTACGACGAATGCCTGGCCTGCCAGTAAGGCCATCCCTGCCCCGTTCCCCGGACATGATCCGGGGTTCGGGGCGGCATTCGACTGCATCTGCAGCGGCCAGCATCCGTATCTTCAACGACCAGATTTAAACCCGTGAGTGCCCCTGCAGCTCCTGTCCGGAGCGGGGCCAAAGGAGCCCGACATGTCCCTTCTCGAAGCCCGCAACCAGTACAAGCCCTTCGAATATCCCTGGGCCTATGATTTCTGGAAGCGCCAGCAGCAGATCCACTGGATGCCCGAGGAAGTGCCTCTGGGCGAGGATTGCCGCGATTGGGCGCAGAAGCTGACCGAGCATGAGCGCACCTTGCTCACACAGATCTTCCGCTTCTTCACCCAGGCCGATGTCGAGGTGCAGAACTGCTATCACGACAAGTACGGCCGCGTGTTCAAGCCGACCGAGGTCAAGATGATGCTGACCGCGTTTTCGAACATGGAAACCGTGCACATCGCCGCGTACAGCCATCTGCTCGACACCATCGGCATGCCCGAAAGCGAATATGGCATGTTCCTCGAATATGAGGAAATGAAGGCCAAGCACGATTATCTCGCCGAGTTCGGCGTCGACAATGACGAGGATATCGCACGCACGCTGGCGATGTTCGGCGGCTTCACCGAAGGGCTGCAGCTGTTCGCCAGCTTCGCGATGCTGATGAACTTCCCGCGCTTCAACAAGATGAAGGGCATGGGGCAGATCGTCAGCTGGTCGGTGCGCGACGAAAGCTTGCACTGCGAAGGCATCACCAAGCTGTTCCACGCCTTCTGTGCGGAACGCGGTTGCCTGACCAAGGCGGTGAAGGAAGACATCATCGACTGCTGCCAGAAGACGGTGCGGCTCGAAGATGCGTTCATCGATCTGGCGTTCCAGGACGGCCCGGTCCACGGCATGACCGCCAAGGAGATCAAGCGCTACATCCGCTACATCGCCGACTGGCGTCTGGGCCAGCTGGGCTTTGCCCCGGTCTACATGATCGAGGACCACCCGCTGCCGTGGCTCGCGCCGCTGCTCAATGGTGTGGAACACGCCAACTTCTTCGAAACCCGCGCCACCGAATATTCCAAGGGCGCAACCCGCGGAAACTGGAACGACGTGTGGAGCGCCTTCGACAAGCGCCAGAAGAAGAGCGCCGCCAACGAAGTTGCGGTGATCGACGACGGCGAGGACATGTTCAAGCAGGCGGGGATCGCTGCGGAGTAAAATATTGTGGGTTTAGTAGCCAAGAGAAACTGCCCCTATTGCAGAACGCAAGATGTAGCATTTACTGCCATTGAATCTTGGCAATCGCAGAATGACGGAAACAGAGCACTGTTTATCTGTGGTGCGTGTTCGGAGGGGGTTATTTGGGAGTGGCAGGGAAGTCCAGACCCATCCCAATACAGTGGAAACGTAATTTCGCATAACATAAGCCTGTTGAGGCAATGGCCTGACGAGCTATCAGGAACTGCCCCTCCCGATACACCACCAACTACCGCAAGCTATTTTGAACAAGCTACCGCTAGCCTTGCAAATGGACACTTTGACGCCGCAGGAATGATGTTTCGAAAGTCTTTGGAATCGGCAACCAAATTGCTCAGCCCGGAATGTGCCAATAAGTCATTATACAGTCGTATAGAAGATCTGGTTTCTAAAGGCGCGTTGACAGAGGATATGGGTAAATGGGCCCATGAAGTGCGTTTAGGTGGGAATGACGCAGCGCATGATGACGAGCCTTTTACGCTAGCCGAAGCGGAAGAACTGCGAAATTTTATTGAGAATTTCTTGAGGTATGCGTTCACATTGCCTTCTGCCGTCCATCGACGCGCAAAACCGGAATTGGTAGAAACGTGATGTCCATTGGTGGTCGCAGCACCACAAAGGTCCAAGAGCATCGCAGTGCCCATCGTTTTTCGCTACAACGGTTTCCGCTTCCACTTTTTCGCCAACGAAGGCAATCCGCGTGAGCCGGCGCATATTCACGTTACGCGTCCCGGTGCCACGCTGAAATTCTGGCTGTCGCCTCAAGTCGAACTGGCTTATAATCGCGGCTTCGATGCGCGGACGATCGCCCGGTTACAGGCCCTGGTGGAACAGCGCGCCGAAGAATTTGAGGACGCTTGGAATGACTTTTTCTCCTAGCCCTACATCGGTCCGCTTCGATGACGCGCAGATGTGGGTAGAGCTGGAAGATGGCCGGACGCTGGGTATCCCCTTGGCGTGGTTTCCACGGCTCATGCGCGCCACGGCAGCACAACGAGAAGACTTTTTTCTGAGCCCCGATGGCATCCATTGGGACGAGATCGACGAGGATGTTTCCATTGCTGGCCTGCTCGCAGGGCAAGGCGATATGACTCGGCCCGGCAAGCGCGCTGCCTGAAAATCCATTTCCGCAACCGTGATACGGCCCGCCAGTGGCTGCATCACCGTCGCAACGGCCTGCCCAAAGGCTGGCTGAGCTGAGCGGGGATAGCCCAGCCACCACCGGCTGAAATCGGTCCGCCACCGCGCCACACCTCCGCCTCAACACATCCTCCATGTTGCGCGCTTGACATCGTCTTCAAAACCGTGATGGTAGCGCTATCAGAAAAACAGAAGGTTTGCATATGGAGGGGGTAACCCAACACTTCCGGTCGGCGTTGCCCGATGACTGGATGACAGGCGTGTTCATCGGGCGGATGCTCACGGATGCTGGGCCCAGCCCCATCCTGGTGGTCCGCGGTGAACTTTACGACATGGCTGCAGTGGCGCCGACGGTATCGGCTCTGGTCGAGCGCGGGGATTTCACCGGTGCGGGCGGGCAGAACCTCGGCCGCTTTTCGCTTGACGAGACCCGGCTGCTGGCCCCGGTCGATCTGCAGTGCGTCAAGGCGTGCGGCGTCACCTTTGCGGTCTCGGCGATCGAGCGGGTGATCGAGGAGCGCGCTCTGGGCGACTGGAACGCCGCTGCCGCGATCCGCGAGCGGCTCGAATCGCGCGTCGGCGGGTCGATCCGCTCGGTCGTTCCCGGATCGGCAGAGGCTGCCGCGCTGAAGTCCGCGCTGATCGAGGACGGGCTGTGGTCGCAATATCTCGAAGTCGCGATCGGCCCCGATGCCGAGGTGTTCACCAAGGCCCCGGTGCTGGCATCGGTCGGCGCGGATGCGGAGATCGGCATCCGGTCGGATTCGCACTGGAACAATCCGGAGCCCGAAATCGCCCTGCTGGTCAACAGCGCCGGGCAGGCTGTGGGCGCGACACTGGGCAATGACGTCAATCTGCGCGATTTCGAGGGCCGGTCGGCGCTGCTGCTGGGCAAGGCCAAGGACAACAACGCCTCGTGCGCGCTCGGCCCGCTGGTCCGTCTGTTCGACGAGAGCTACACCATCGACGATGTCCGCCAGGCCGATGTCGCGCTGACGATCAGCGGCGTAGACGGCTTTGTCCTGCACGGGCAGAGCAACATGCGCGAAATCAGCCGCGATCCGCTGGACCTGGTGCGCCAAACGCTGAGCGAGCATCAGTATCCCGATGGCTTCGTGCTGTTCATGGGCACGCTGTTCGCGCCGGTCGAGGATCGCGACGAGCCCGGCCGGGGCTTTACCCATAAGCCCGGAGACAGGGTCACGATCGAGAACCGCAGGCTGGGCCGGCTGGTCAACCGCGTGGTCACATCAAAGGACGCAGCCCCCTGGCAGATGGGGATCGGGGCGCTGATGACCAATCTGGCCGCGCGCGGCCTGCTGCAGGGGGCATGATGACACAGATGGGGGCTGTAAAGGCTGGCTTCGATCCCGCGATCTACCCCAGCCTGGCTGGCAAGCGCGTGCTGATCACCGGAGGCGCAAGCGGCATCGGCGCGGCGCTGGTCGAGCAGTTTGCCCGCCAGGGGGCGACGATCGCGTTTCTGGATGTCGACGATGATGCAGGCGAAGCGCTGGCCCAGCGGGTACCGGGCACGCATTATCACAGCTGCGACCTGCGTGATCTCGATAGGCTCAAGGCCTGCATGGACACGGTGATCGCGCAGCTGGGCGGGATCGACGTGCTGCTCAACAATGCGGCGAATGACGATCGGCATGCGGTATTGGAGGTCACCCCGGCCTATTGGGACGAGCGCATGGCGACCAACCTGCGCCACCTGTTCTTCACCGCGCAGGCGGTCGTGCCCGCGATGCAGGCGGCAGGCGGCGGGGCGATCATCAACTTCGGGTCGATCAGCTGGCATCTGGGCCTGCCCGATCTGGTGCTGTACCAGACCGCCAAGGCCGCGATCGAGGGCATGACCCGCGGATTGGCGCGCGATCTGGGCCGCGACAACATCCGCGTCACCACCATCGTGCCGGGCAATGTCCAGACCCCGCGGCAACAGATGTGGTACACGCCCGAAGGCGAGGCCGAGATCGTTGCGGCGCAATGCCTGAGCGAACGCATCCAGCCGCACGATGTCGCGGCGCTGGCGCTGTTCCTCGCGTCGGACGATGCGCGGATGTGCACGGGGCACGAGTATTTCATCGATGCCGGGTGGCGCTGACATGAGCGTCGCGTCGGTGCTGGCTGCGGCATGCACCCTGGGCGAAGGCCCGGTCTGGCACGCTGATGCGCTGTGGTTCGTCGACATCAAGGGCAAGCGCGTGCACCGCTTCACCCCTCGCGATGGTTCGCATAGGCACTGGGATGCGCCCGATCAGGTCGGCTGGGTGCTGCCCGCTGCGGGCGGCGGCATGATTGCGGGGATCAAGACCGGGCTGCACCGGTTTGATCCGGCGACCGGGCAATTTGCGCTGCTCCACGATCCCGAGCCAGATCATCCCGGCAATCGCCTCAATGACGCCGCGACCGATGCCACCGGACGGCTGTGGTTCGGCAGCATGGACGATGGCGAAGCGCAGAAAACTGGCCGGCTCTATCGCTGCGATGCCGGGACCTGCCGCGATTCGGGCCTTCCGCCCGTTGCGATCACCAACGGCCCGGCGATCAGCGCCGACGCGCGCACGCTCTATCACACCGACACCCTGGGAAAGACGATCTGGCGGGTGGCGATCAATGCCGATGGCACGCTGGGCATCCCCGAACGCCATATCGCGATCGAGGACGGCGCGGGCTATCCCGACGGATCGGTGATCGATGCCGAAGGCTGCCTATGGGTCGCACTCTACAGCGGCTGGGGCGTACGACGCTATGATCCGGCAGGCGCACTGATGCACATGGTGCGCTTCCCTGTCGCCAATGTTACCAAGATCGCCTTTGGCGGCGAGGGGCTGGCGACAGCGTATGCAACTACTGCGCGCAAGGGCCTGGACGCAGCGGCGCTGGACGCGCAACCGCTGGCAGGCCATCTGTTCGCGTTCGACCCCGGCGTTGCCGGCCTGCCGGTGGTACCGGCCAAGATATAAAGAGGAGCAGGGAAAATGGCATCTGTGGCGGAGACGGCCGAAGGGCAGGTCAACATCGGGTTCATCATCGCGATCGTTGCGGTGGCGACCATCGGCGGGTTCATGTTCGGATATGATTCGGGCGTGATCAACGGCACCCAGAAGGGGCTGGAGAGCGCCTTCGACCTGGGCAAGTTCGGCATCGGCGTCAATGTCGGCGCAATCCTGGTGGGCTCTGCCATCGGCGCGTTCGGCGCCGGGCGGATGGCAGACCGAATCGGCCGTCGCGGCGTGATGCTGCTGTCGGCGGTGCTGTTCCTGGTCAGCGCGCTGCTGGCAGGCGCTGCTTCCTCCTCGATCATCTTCATCATCGCGCGGATCATCGGCGGTCTCGGCGTGGGCGCCGCCAGCGTCATTTCGCCGGTCTATATCTCCGAAGTGACACCTGCGAACATCCGCGGCCGGCTGTCGAGCGTGCAGCAGGTGATGATCATCACCGGCCTCACCGGCGCGTTCGTCGCCAACTTCGCGCTCGCCCGCTATGCCGGCGGTTCGACGGCGGACTTCTGGATGGGCTATCCCGCCTGGCGCTGGATGTTCTGGCTGCAGGCCATCCCCGCTGCGATCTATGGCCTCGCACTGCTGGTGATCCCGGAAAGCCCGCGCTATCTGATGGCTCGCGGCCGCGAGGCAGAGGCGCACACCGTGCTCGCACGGCTGTTCGGCACCGCAGAGGCGGACCGCAAGGTGGTCGAAATTCGGGGCAGCCTGGCCACCGACCATCACCGCGCTCGCCTGTCCGACCTGATCGACAAGGGCACGGGCAATATCCGCCCGATCGTCTGGACCGGCATCGGGCTTGCGATCTTCCAGCAGTTCGTCGGCATCAACGTGGTGTTCTATTACGGCGCGGCATTGTGGGAAGCGGTCGGCTTTTCGGAAGATTATGCGCTGCAGACCAACATCCTGTCGGGCGTGCTCTCGATCGGCGCGTGCCTGGCGACAATCCTGCTGGTCGACCGCATCGGCCGCAAGCCGCTGCTGCTGATCGGCTCTGCAGGCATGGCGGTCACACTGGCGGTGGTCGCCTATGCGTTCTCGACCGCGGTCACCGGCGCAGATGGCGCGGTCTCGCTGCCCGGCAACAACGGCGTCATCGCCCTGATTGCCGCAAACCTCTACGTGATCTTCTTCAACCTGAGCTGGGGCCCGATCATGTGGGTGATGCTGGGCGAGATGTTCCCCAACCAGATCCGCGGATCGGGACTGGCGGTCGCCGGCTTTGCGCAATGGATCGCCAATGCCGCAATTTCGGTCAGCTTCCCGACGCTCGCCGCCTCGCCGGGCCTTGCGGTCACCTATATGGGCTATGCCTTTTTCGCGGCGATCTCGTTCTTCTTCGTGCGCAAGATGGTGGTCGAAACGCGCGGTGTCGAACTGGAGGATATGGCAGGCTGATGCGCCAGCAGTCAGCGCGGCTTGCGCGTCGTCGGGCGACGACGCGGGGCCGCGTCGGACTGCCGGCGGATCAAAGTGTAATCGGCGAGCACATGCTGCGCGGCGTGATCATCCGCCTTGCCGCCGCGGATGGTGCGGACCAGCAGTTCGACCGCCTGGCGCGACATCTCGATCACCGGCTGGCGGATCGTGGTCAGCTCGGGCCAGATCGTGGTCGCGAGCGCGGTATCATCGAAACCGCACACCGTCAGGTCGCCGGGCACATCGAGCCCCTTGCGGTGCGCGATCGCCACCGTCGCTGCCGCCATGTCGTCATTGGCGGCGAAGATCGCAGTCGGCGGATCGGCCTGGTCGAGCAGTTGTTCTGCAGCATCCAGGCCCGAGCGATAGGTGAACATGCCCTCGGCGACCAGATCGGTATCAGGGACAAGCCCCGCATCGCGCAGCGCAGCGCGATAGCCTTCGAGCCGTTCGGCGCTCGCGGTCTGGTTGGGGTTGCCGGTGATGAAGCCGATGCGCACATGGCCAAGCTGCAACAGATGCCGGGTCATGTCCCCTGCGGCCTGGCGGTCGTCGATGCTCACCGACAGCGCCCATTCGGGGGCTCGGCCCGTTGCCACCGCGACGACCGGGATGCCGCGCTCTTCAAGTGCGGTCAGGATCGGCACCGAATCGGACAGCGGCGGGGGCAGCACCACACCATCGATACGGCCACGCAACAGGTGATCGATCGCCGCCGCGCCGCCGCCGTCCTCATCGCATTTCTCGACGACCAGATGCACGTTGCTGCGGCTGGCCTGATCGAGGCTGCCGACCAGAAACTCGCTGAGATAGGCAAACGACGGGTTGGAGTGCAGCAGGCCGATGCGGATGTCATCACCCCCCGCCAGCGTGCGCGCCGCAGCATTGGGCGCATAGTTGAGCGCGGCGATCGCCTCTTCCACCCGCTTGCGGGTTTCCTGCCGGACGTTGGTTTCGCCGTTGATCACCCGGCTGACCGTCATCGGCGATACACCCGCATGCGCTGCCACATCGCTGATCGTGGGGACATTGCGCTGACGCCGGGGGCCGCGAGGTTCTTTCATGCGCTGTCTTTCAGAACGGAACTGGCCTTCGGGCAAGGGGCCTTTGAGCGCCCAATAAACCCAGTCAAATGGAAAGGCGAGATATGATCGAGATTCTGCTGGCGCTGGCGCTGCAACCGACGCCCTATGTCAAGAACCCCAAATACTGGCCGACGCCGGTGATGGACGAGGTCGCGCCGCCGCTTCCGCCGTTGAAGCGCGATGCGGTGCTGGTGCTGTCCAAGACCAACGGGTTTCGCGACGACGAGCAGATCGTCGCCTCCACGCAGGCGGTGCAGGATATCATCAGACAGGGCGGGCGCGATGTGTTCGCCACCGAGAATGCGGCGATCATGAACCCGCGCGATCTGGCGAAATTCCGCGTCGTCGTGCTCAATTCGAACAGCGGCAACATCTTCACCGCGGCGCAGCGCAGCGCGTTTCGCGACTGGGTGGAAAAGGGTGGCGGGGTGGTGCTGCTCCACGGCGCGGGCGGCGATCACACGTATGATTGGGCGTGGTATCGCGACGCGCTGCTGGGCGTGCGCTTCATCGGGCACACATCGAAACCCGATCAGTTCCAGCAGGGCGACATCCATGTTAGCGAGCCCAGGCATCGGGTAATGCGCGGCATTCCGGTCAAATGGACCCGCACCGAAGAATGGTACGCCTTCGACACGGTGCCGACCTGCCAGGGCACGCGTGTCCTCGCGACGCTCGACGAGGCGAGCTATCGCCCCGTCCCCGAACAACGCATGGGCGCGGTCCACCCGATCGTCTGGACCCGCTGCGTGGCGAAAGGCCGATCGGTGTTCTCGGCGCTGGGCCACCAGGCGCAAAGCTATGCCGAGCCGCTGCATCGCAGGCTGATCGGCAACGCGATTCATTGGGCGGCGGGCAAAAGCTGCTGACCGTTATTTCGGGTTGCCGGGGGCGAACGGGAAGCTCTGCCTTTTGTACCAGTCCAGGTCATGCTGCGGCGCGGCCGATCCTGCGGGCAGCGAGAGGCCGTTGAGCGACATCCAATAGGCGAGGCTCGCATCGCGCCACCATTGCGCCTCGCGCTGCTGCACGCCCAGAAACGCATCGGTCTTGGTCCAGCGCTCGGCATCGATCCGGGGCTTGAGCGTCGCCCATTGCTGGCGCATGCCTGCGATCTCGGCCACCCCGCGATCGTAGCGGCGGACCAGCTCTTCCCACAAGGTGTTGCCGCCGGGCATCCTGTAATCCCAGGGCAGGTGGTGGAACCACAAGAGCTCCTCGACCGGCGTGGTCTTCGGGTCGGCATAGCGTCTGGCGAGCGACGGCGCATATTGCGCGACCGCATTGCTTCCAGTGCGGGTGCGGTCGAAGCCGATCCCCTGCCTGTCGGCGCGGTGATAATAGACCGGGTTCCATTCGGGCCGCGCCAGGTCGGATACCCAGGGACCGGGACCGTAATGATGGCCGGTGGCGAACAGATGCGCCAGGCCCAGCGGACCGGTATAGTCGACCACCGCCTCGCGCGAACGCATCATCATCTTGACCACCGTGTCGGTGACGACGGGATCGTCGCCATAGGTCTGCGCCGACCATTCGCGGGCAATGGTCTCCGACGACAGCGAAGGATCCCAGGCCATCCGCCCGAAGACATACCAGTTGGCCTGGTTGAACGTCCCGCCCGACCAGTCGCGGTCGCGGCCGATATTGGCGACGCCCGCCATGCCGCTGAGCTTGTGGCCATCCGCCTTGCCGGTCACCACCGAGGCGACCGTCTCCCCCCGACGAACGCCGGTGGGCGCATCGAGCACCTCCTCGAACATCGGGCCAAGATAGGCGAGGTGCGTTGCGAAGCCTAGATATTCCTTGGTGATCTGGAACTCGGCGATCAGCGGCGTCCTGGGCATCGCGCCGAACAGCGGGTGGAACGGCTCGCGCGGCTGGAAGTCGATCGCGCCATTCTTGACCTGCACCAGAACATTGTCGGCGAAGCTGCCGTCGAGCGGCTTGAACTCGGTATAGGCCTGTTTGGCGCGGTCCTCGGGATCGGTATCGGCATAGACGAACGCGCGCCACATCACGATGCCGCCATGCGGCTTGACCGCGGCTGCGAGCATGTTGGCGCCATCGCCATGGCTTGCGCCATAATCGCGCGGGCCGGGCTGGCCCTCGCTATTTGCCTTCACCAGAAAGCCGCCGAAATCGGGGATGGCGCGATAGATCTCGTCCGCCTTGGCCTGCCACCACGCCGCGACCTGGGGGTCACGCGGATCTGCCGTTTTCAGCCCGCCCAGCTCGATCGGCGCCGAAAAGCGCGCGGACAGATAGACCTTGATGCCATAGGGACGGAACACGTCCGCCAGCGCCGCCGCCTTGGCGATATAGGGCGCGGTCAGGCTTTCGGACTTGGCGTTGACGTTGTTGAGCACGGTGCCGTTGATGCCGATCGAGGCATTGGCGCGGGCGTAATCCGCATAGCGCGGGTCCTTGAAGTCGGGCAGCACCCACCAGTCCCACAGCGACTGGCCCGAATAGCCGCGCTCGACCACGCCATCCAGATTGTCCCAATGGTTGAGGATGCGCAGCTTCGTCTGCGGCGTGGAGGCAAGGTCGATCTTCGCGCGATCGCCGCCGCTGTTGAGATGCCGCAGCAGCGCGAACGCACCATAGAGGATCGCGGTATCGGTCGCGCCCGTCACCAAAGTCACCGTGCGGCCGCCAATGGTAGCGGTCTGAACCCGATAGCCTTCCGTGCCCAGCGCCAGCGCATCGATGCGCAATCCTGCGAGCGCAGGGTCGTCGGCGCGAGCGACAAGGACCAGCTGGCCGATTGCGGGCAGATTGCGGCGCAATTCGTCGGCAGCGATGCGAAGGGTCGGCGAATCACCGTTTAACTCGACCGCAGCAGGTGCGGCCTCGGCGCGCGGCTGGCCCAGCCACAGCTGGTATCCGTCATGGGCAAAAGTGGGGGTCGAAAGCGCCAGCGCTGCGCAGGCCCACAATGGGCTCCGGCGTTGAAACAGCTTCATTCTCTCTCTCCCTGGTCGCCGCGCCTGTTGCGCTGACGGGTTGCAACGGCATTGACAAGCCTTTGTTCTGCCGTGCATGGTAGCGGTATCACGGCGACAACATCAATATAAATGTTGCGCCTTTCGGGAAGGGAGAGACACATGGCGCGGGCAATGGACAATGGCGGCAAGGTCAGCCGCCGCGATGTCTTCTTCTGGAGCGCGTCGGTATCCTTGCTGGCGATGATGCCCGCTGCGGCACGCGCCGCGACCCCCATCTATCGCGATCCCGCCGCGCCTGTCGACCTGCGCGTCGACGATCTGCTCTCGCGCATGACGCTCGACGAGAAGGTCGCGCAGCTGGTCACGCTTTCGCGCACCAAGCGCGACGTGATGGACGCGGACCTCGCCTTCGATCCCGCCAAGGCCTCCGCCACCTATCCGCACGGCATCGGCCAGATTGCCCGCCCGTCAGATCGCGGCGGCGCCGCCACCGCCAACAACAATCCTGCCGAAGGAACCGGTCGCTGGCGCGCGCCCGCCAACACCATCGCCTTCGTCAATGCGGCGCAGGCCTGGGCGAAATCCACCCGGCTGGGCATTCCGGTGCTGTTCCACGAGGAATGCCTGCACGGCTATATGGCCCCCACCGCGACCAGCTTTCCCCAGGCGATCGCACTGGCGGGCACGTTCGATCGTGGCCTGATGGAAAAGGTCAGCGCGGTGATCGGCCGCGAGGTGCGTGCGCACGGCACCGTGCTGGCGCTCTCCCCGGTGGTCGATATCGCGCGTGACCCGCGCTGGGGCCGGATCGAGGAAACCTTCGGCGAGGACCCGTATCTGTGTGGTGAGATGGGCGTTGCCGCGGTGCTCGGTCTGCAGGGACGCAGCAAGGTGCTGGGTGCGGGCAAGGTGTTCGCGACGCTCAAGCACATGACAGGCCACGGCCAGCCCGAAAGCGGCGAGAATGTCGCTCCTGCCCCGCTTGCCGAGCGCGAACTGCGCGAACGCTTCTTCCCGCCGTTCCGCAAGGTGGTCGCCAGGACCGGCATTGCGGCCGTGATGCCGTCGTACAACGAGATCGATGGCGTGCCGAGCCATGCCAACCGCTGGCTGCTGGGCGACATCCTGCGCGGCGAATGGGGCTTCGATGGCGCGATCGTCAGCGATTATGCCGCGATCGGCGAGCTCGCCTCGCTCCACCATGTTGCGCCCGACATGGCCGCAGCCGCCAGACTGGCGCTGATCGCCGGGGTGGACAGCGATCTGCCCGATGGCGAAGCGTTCAGGTCGCTGGGTGATCAGGTGCGCGCAGGCAAGGTGCCGCTGGCTCTGGTCGATCAGGCGTGCAGGCGGATGCTGACGCTCAAGTTCCGCGCCGGATTGTTCGAGGCAGCCCCGGTGGATGCCCGCGCAGCGGCGAAGCTCACCGCCAATGCCGAAGCTATCGCGCTCGCCCGAGAGTCGGCGGAAAAGGCGATCACGCTGCTGACCAACGACGGCACGCTTCCCTTGCGGTCCGGCGCGCACAAGCGCGTCGCAGTGATCGGCCCCAATGCAGCGATCGCCCGGCTGGGCGGCTATTCCTCGATCCCGACCAACCCCGTCTCGCTGCTCGACGGCGTCAAGGCGCGGCTCAAGGACCAGGCCGAGGTCGTGTTCGCGCAGGGCGTGTTCATCACCCAGAGCGAGGATCGGTCGGCCAACGAGATCCTGCTCGCCGACCCCGCGAAAAATCGCCAGCTGATCGCCGAGGCCGCCGAGCTCGCCAGCACCTGCGACGTCATTGTGCTGGCGATCGGCGATACCGAACAGACCAGCCGCGAAGGCTTTGCCAGGAACCATCTGGGCGACCGCACCAGCCTGGACCTCGTCGGCGAGCAGAATGACCTGTTCAAGGCGATGAAGGCGACCGGCAAGCCCGTCGTCGTGGTCGCGATCAATGGCCGCCCGCCCTCCTGGCCGACCGTGGCCGACCAGGCCAATGCGATGCTCGAATGCTGGTACATGGGCCAGCAGGGCGGGCACGCAATGGCAGCGGCGTTGTTCGGTGACGTGAACCCCGGCGGCAAGCTGCCGGTGACCGTTGCCCGGCATGTCGGTCAGTTGCCGGTGTTCTATGATGCCAAGCCCTCGGCGCGGCGCGGCTATCTGTTCGATACCACCGATCCGCTGTTCCCGTTCGGCCATGGCCTCAGCTACACCCGCTTCGAGCTCAGCCCGCCGCGCCTGTCGGCATCGCAGATCGGGCCGGGCGCCGGTGTCACGGTGTCGGTCGATGTCGCCAATGTCGGCGACCGGGCGGGCGACGAAGTCGTGCAGCTCTATATCCGCGATCAGGTCGCCTCGGTCACTCAGCCAATCAAGGTGCTCAAGGGCTTCCAGCGGGTGTCGCTCAAGCCCGGCGAGCGCAAGACCGTCAGCATCGCGCTCGAACCGGATGCCTTTGTCATCTGGAACGACCAGATGCGCGAGGTCGTCGAGCCCGGCCTGTTCGACATCATGACCGGCCCCGACAGCCGCACCCTTCAAACCGTCACTCTCGAAATCGTCTAAGGATCATCATGCCCAAAATCGTCGATGCCCGCGTCATCATTACCTGCCCGGGCCGCAACTTCGTCACGCTCAAGATCATCTGCGACGATGGCACCACCGGCGTCGGCGATGCGACCCTGAACGGCCGCGAGCTGTCGGTGGCGAGCTACCTTTCCGACCATGTCATCCCCTGCCTGATCGGCCGCGATGCGCACCGGATCGAGGATATCTGGCAGTATCTCTACAAAGGGGCCTATTGGCGGCGCGGCCCGGTGACGATGAGCGCGATTGCCGCGGTCGATACCGCCCTGTGGGACATCAAGGGCAAGATCGCGGGCCTGCCGGTCTATCAGCTGCTCGGCGGGGCGAGCCGCGAAAACGTCATGGTCTATGGCCATGCCAATGGCACGACGATCGAGGATACCATCGCGGTCGCGCTCGACTACCAGCGCCAGGGCTACAAGGCGATCCGCCTGCAGTGCGGCGTTCCCGGCATGGCATCGACCTATGGCGTCAGCAAGGACCGCTATTTCTACGAGCCCGCCGACGCTGACCTGCCGACCGAAAATGTCTGGAACACCAGCAAGTATCTGCGTGTGGTGCCTGAATTGTTCAAGGCAGCGCGCGAGGCCCTGGGCTGGGACGTGCACCTGCTGCACGATATCCACCACCGCCTGACTCCGATCGAGGCCGGCCGTCTGGGCAAGGATCTGGAGCCCTATCGCCCGTTCTGGCTGGAAGATGCGACCCCTGCGGAGAACCAGGAAGCGTTCAAGCTGATCCGCCAGCACACCACCGCGCCGCTGGCCGTCGGGGAAATCTTCAACTCGATCCATGACTGCCGCGAGCTGATCCAGAACCAGCTGATCGACTATATCCGCGCCACCGTGGTGCACGCCGGCGGGATCACCCATCTGCGCCGCATCGCCTCGCTCGCCGATCTCTATCAGATCCGCACCGGCTGTCATGGCGCGACCGACCTGTCGCCGGTGTGCATGGCCGCCGCGCTGCATTTCGACCTGTCGGTGCCCAATTTCGGCGTGCAGGAATATATGCGCCACACGCCCGAGACCGACGCGGTCTTCCCGCATGCCTATACCTTTGCCGATGGCGCGATGCATCCGGGGGACGCACCGGGACTGGGCGTCGATATCGACGAGGAACTGGCCGCCGGGTACGAATACAGCCGCGCCTTCCTGCCGGTGAACCGGCTGGAAGATGGCACGATGTACAACTGGTGACACAGGTGCCCGAAACCGCCGAAGCCACGGTTGCCAAGCCGCGTGGCCGCATCCGCTGGGTGATCTGCGCGCTGCTGTTTGCCGCTGTGGTGCTGTCCTATGTCGACCGGCTGGTGCTGGGCGTGCTCAAGCCGCAGCTGGAGACGCTCTATGGCTGGACCAACTCGGGCTAT
Source organism: Hydrogenophaga intermedia (assembly GCA_943370475.1). Classification (GTDB taxonomy): domain Bacteria; phylum Pseudomonadota; class Alphaproteobacteria; order Sphingomonadales; family Sphingomonadaceae; genus Blastomonas. Next base: position 26,653 of record CALRRI020000028.1, on the reverse strand, counting down.
GGCGACATCTCGGGCTATTTCCAGGTCTGCTATGGCATCGGGTTCCTTGCCTTTGGCTGGCTGATCGACCGGATCGGTCCGCGCGCAGGCTATCTGCTGGCGATGGGGCTGTGGACGGTCGGCCATTTTGCGCAGGTGCTGGTGACCAGCACCACCGGCTTCGTCATCGCGCGCATCCCGCTGGCGCTGGGCGAGGCTGGCACCTTCCCCTCGGCCCTCGCCGCCGCCTCGCAATGGTTCCCCAAGAAGGAGCGCGCGCTCGCCATCGGCATCTTCAACGCCGGGGCCAATGTCGGCGCGATCATCACCCCGTTGCTGGTGTCGTTCATCGTCGTCGGGCTGGCGTTCGACTGGCGCTGGGCGTTCATCGTCACCGGCCTGTTCAACCTGGTCTGGCTGTTCGTCTGGTGGCGGTTCTATCGCAACCCGGCGCAGCACCCCAAGGTCACCGCAGAGGAACGCGCGTGGATCGAGGCCGAACCGTCAGACGATGCAGGCCGCACCGGCTTTCTCAACGTCCTGCGTCACCGCGAGGCCTGGGCCTATATGGCGGGGCGCTTCCTGATCGATCCGGTCTGGTGGACCTTCCTGTTCTGGCTGCCGGACTTCTTCAATAAGCAATATGGCTATGATCTCAAGAACTTCGGCCCGCCGCTGGTCGCCATCTACATCCTCGCCGATGTCGGCGCGATCGCCGGCGGCTGGTACAGTTCACACCTGCTGAAGAAAGGCATAGCCACCGGGCGCGCGCGCAAACAGGCGATGTTCGTCTGCGCGCTGTTCGCACTGCCGGTGATGTTCGCGATCGAGGCGGACAATATCTGGATCGCGGTGGGCTGCATTGGCCTCGCCTGCGCGGCGCATCAGGGCTTTTCGACCAATCTGTTCGCGCTGCCGGGTGATCAGTTCCCCCGCTTTGCGCAGGGCACGCTGATCGGGCTGGGCGGATTTGCAGGCGCCTGTGGCGGCTTCATCGCCTCCAAGTCGCTGGGCGTGCTGCTCGATCGGGTGGGCAGTTATGAGCCCTTCTTCATCGCGTGCGGGATGGCCTATCTGGTCGCTCTTGGCGTATTCCACCTGCTCAATCCGAACTACCAACCCGTGAAAGTCACCAGCAGCCAATGACCCGCCCTCTCAGCCTGCACCCCGACAGGCTTTTCCCTGCAGACCCCGCCACCCGCGCCATCGCCCGCGCGCTCTATGCCGGGGTCAAGGACCTGCCGATCGTCAGCCCACACGGCCATACCGATCCCGAATGGTTCGCTACCAATGCCCCGTTCAGCGACCCGGCCAGCCTGCTGATCGTGCCCGATCATTACGTCTTCCGGATGCTCTATTCGCAGGGCGTTCCGCTCGAAGCGCTGGGCATCCCGACCGTCGATGGTTCCGCGACGCAGCAGGATCCGCGCACAATCTGGCGGCTGTTCGCCCAGCATTATCACCTGTTTCGTGGCACACCGTCGCGCATGTGGCTCGACTGGGTGTTCACCGAAGTCTTCGGGCTCGACGTGATCCTCGAGCCTGCCACCGCCGACCATTATTACGACGTCATCGATGCCGCGCTGAAGACCGATGCCTTCCGTCCCCGCGCGCTGTTCAAGCGCTTCGGGATCGAGGTCATCGCGACCACCGAAAGCCCGCTTGACCCGCTCGTTCACCACCGCGCGATCCGCGACAGCGGCTGGTCGGGGCGGGTCGTAACGGCGTATCGCCCCGATCCGGTGGTCGATCCCGAAGCGGAAGGCTTTGCCGACAACGTCCGCGCGTTCTGCACGTCGGCGGGCGAGGATGCAGGGACTTGGCAGGGCTATCTCGCCGCGCACCGCTTCCACCGCGCGCGTTTCCGCGAGGCGGGTGCGACCTCGACTGATCACGGCCACCCATCAGCTGCCACCGCCAACCTTGCGGCCGATGACGCTGCCGCGCTCTATGCCCGCGTGATGGCGGGCGCCGATGCCGCGTCGGCCGAACAGTTCCGCGCGCAGATGCTCACCGAAATGGCGCGGATGAGCCTGGACGACGGCATGGTGATGCAGCTGCATCCCGGCGTCCACCGCAGCCACAACGCAGCCGTGCTGGCTGGGTTCGGACGCGACAAGGGCGCCGATATTCCGCTTCCCGGCGAATTCGTCCGCGCGCTGATGCCGCTGCTCGATGCCCATGGCAACGATCCCCGGCTGACCTTGATCGTCTTCACGCTCGACGAGGACGTCTATTCGCGCGAACTCGCGCCGCTGGCCGGGCACTATCCCGCGCTGAAGCTGGGTCCGCCCTGGTGGTTCCACGACAGCCCCGAAGGCATGCGCCGCTTCCGCGAGCGCACCACCGAGACCGCAGGCTTCTACAATACCGTGGGCTTCAACGACGATACCCGCGCGTTCCTGTCGATCCCGGCCCGCCACGATGTCGCGCGGCGGATGGACTGCGCCTGGCTGGCGCAACTGGTCGCCGAACACCGCCTGCCCGAGGACGAGGCGCACGAGGTTGCCCGCGCGCTCGCCTATGATCTGGCCAAGGCGGCCTACAGACTGTGAGGCTGGACCGGACCGCGCTTCAGGCCCTCCCCGCCAATGTCATCCTCGCCAGCGAAGGCGCGCTGGCGGCGGTGGCGCGCCTTGCAAAGGCTCTGGCATGATCCGGCGCGTGGCCCTGGGCTCCACCATTCTGACCGCGCTGGCCCTGTTCGCGCCAGCCCATGCCGATACCGCAGACACGCCTCAGCCCGCCTGTCCTTGGAAGGCGGCCTGGGCATCGTCGCAGATGCTACCCGATGCAGCCAACGCGCTGCCCGATGGCGCGCTCGATGATGCCACCTTGCGCCAGATCGTCCGCCCCAGCATCGCCGGGACGCACATCAGGATCCGACTGTCGAACGTCTTCGGCACGACACCGCTGCGCATCGGCGGCGCGACGCTGGCGCGCTCGGCAGACAATGCCAGCGCAGCCATCGATCCGGCAACGCTGCGCGCGCTGCGGTTCGGCGGGGCGTCGAGTGCGGTCATTCCCGCAGGTGGCGAATGGCTGAGCGATCCTGTCGCCTGGCCGGGCGGCGCGTTTCAGGATCTGGCGGTGAGCGTGCATGTGCTGGCCGATCCCGATGGCCAGACATCGCACCCCGGATCGCGCGCAACCTCCTATGTCGTGCGCGGCAATGCGACCCAGGCCGCAGCGATAACCGGCGCGACGCCCGTCGATCACTGGTATCTGCTGTCCGGCATCGAGGTCGCCAGTTGCAGCGCCAGCGGCGGCGTCGTGGTGCTGGGCGATTCGATCACCGACGGGCGCGGATCGACGACCAACGGCAACGACCGCTGGACCGACTTTCTCGCCCGCCGCCTGAATGGCCGCATTGCAGTGATCAACCAGGGCATCGGCGGCAACCGCGTGCTGGCAGACGGGCTGGGGCCGAATGCAGTGGCGCGGCTCACGCGCGACGTGCTGGCGCAGCCGGGCATCAGGCACCTGATCCTGCTCGAAGGGATCAACGATATCGGCAATCTGGCGCGCCAGAAGACCGCAACCCCGGCCGAGCATGCGGCCTTGGTCGAGCAGCTGATAGCCGCTTATGCGCAGATCATCGCGCGTGCGCGTGCCCTTGGCATCAAGGTCCATGGCGCGACCATCCTGCCGTTCATGAGCAACGAATATTACAGCCCGGACGCTGCCAGCGAGGCCGATCGGCAGGCGATCAACGCCTGGATCCGCACCTCGGGCGCGTTCGACAGCGTGATCGATCTGGACGCGGTGATGCGCGATCCGGCGCGGCCTGGCTATCTGAACCCGGCGTATGATACCGGCGACGGACTGCACCCCAACCCGGCAGGCTTCCGGGCGATGGCCGACGCGGTGCCGCTCTCGCTCTTCGACTGAGCGCCCTTCCCTAACTCCTCTTCCTTGCGCCAGCATCCAGCGACCATGCCGCCAGGATTACGGCGTTCGGCCCGGCGCATAAAAAAAGGGACCGGTCGATGGCTCGACCAGTCCCAGGAGAGGTTGGGTTTTCAGGGATGCGGTCAGAAGCGACCGCGGATGCCTACCAATATGGTGCGACCCGGATTGTATTCGTTGAAGGTGGCATTGGGGAACTGGAAGAACGTGCTCTGTGCTTCCTTGGTAATGTTGATCGCGTTGATCACCAGCGTCGGCAGGTAATCGTTGCCGAACACCTGGGCCAGATCGATATTGCCTGAGAAATCGAGCTGGCTGTAGCTGCGCCCGAAGATCGCCGCTGCAGGAATGCCGTTCTGGTTGGGGTTGGAACCCTGCGAGCCTTCGTTGTAGACATAGGTCAGGCGGGCCGAGATGCCGTTCTTGTCGTAATAGCCGGTCGCAGTGTAGGTCGTGGGAGCCACGCCGATCGCAACCGCCGGGGCACCGGTGCCCTCACCCTTCTGATCGATCAGCGTCAGGTTGCCCTGGAAGCCGAAGCCGGTGACTCCGATGTACTTGGTGATGAAGTCGAGCGGCTGGGTGATCTGGAATTCCAGACCGTTGACCTTCAGCTTGCCATCGGCATTGACCTGCTGCTGCACCACCACGCCGACATCGCGCAGCGCCTGGCCAGGCTGGGCCCGCGCGGCGAGCGCTTCGCGCTGTGCCTGGGTCAGCGAGTCGACGTTGATGCCGAACTGTTCGAAGAACGAGAAGGGCACGTTGGTGAGGCCGTTGACGGTGAAGCCGGTGATCGACTTGCGGAACGCGGCAAACGCGATCACGCCTTCCCCGCCGGTGTAGAGTTCAAAGCCCAGATCGATATTGTCCGAGATGAACGGATCGAGCGCATTGTTGCCGACATTGCCGATATCGGCAGACGGCTGCACGAAGCTGGCACCGGGCAGCAGCGCGTTGGGATCGGGCCGGGTCATCGTGCGCGATATCGAGGCACGCGCCACGGCCTTGCCACCGAAATCGAACGCAGCGCTCAGCGAGGGCAGGAAGTTCGAATAGCGGGTGTTGGTGGTCGGGAAGACGATCGTGTTGGGGAAGCGGCCGCCATCGGCCACGGCTGGCGCGCCTGCGGGGTTGTTGCGCGGGTTGGGAATGCTCACCCGGCCGCCGACGATCTGTTCGGTACGTGCATACCGCACGCCGCCGTTCAGCCGCAGCGTGTTGTCACCCATTTCGAAGATGCCATTGCCTTCGACGAAGGCGCCGGTGACCTTCTCGCGGATCAGGCCGCCATTGGCACCGCTGCTGCCCGATCCGGTTTCGGTCGCGCCGGCCAGCAATCCGTCATAATTCGTGTCGCGCCGCACCCGGTCCCAGTCGACGTCGATATAGCCATTGTCGCCGGGACGAAGATAGCTGGGCACCGCGGCTGTCGGGATCAGCGAGCCGGCATAGCGGATCGGCTGGCCACCGGCGGTGAAGTTGGTGCCATAGCCCGGGAAGGTCGGGAAGCCCGCCGGAGTTGCGGTGCCCGGCTGGTTGAGACCGGTACACGGCGTCGTTGCGCTGTTGGGCGCCAGCAAGGTGATGTTGGGGCCGTTGCCGCAGATCGCGTTCTGCCACAATGCGGTGTTGTCGAACGGCGTGATGCGACGCTTGGTATCGTCATAGGCACCGCCGACGCGGACGCTGAACCGGGTTTCATCGCCGAACAGCAGACTGCCCCGGATGCCATAGGTTTCGGTGGCGCGCTCCTCGCCATTCAAGTTGACGCGGCCGCCGCCATCCCAGCCGAAGTTGGCGGGGTTGTTGAGATCGATGCTCGACGTGACCTCGGGAATGCCGCCGCCGTTCTTGTAGGTCACGGTTGCGCCGCTGTTGGGCGGTGTGATCACCAGGAAGGTCGGGCTTTCGCGGCGGAAGTTGCTCTTGGTGTAGTTCGCCTGCAGATCACCCTTGATCCAGTCGTTCAGCTTGAACTCGATGCCCGGGTTGATGCCGTAGTAATCCTGCGTGTCCTTGTAGGGACGATATTCCAGGAAGAACTGGGCATTGGCATAGGTGCCGCCGGTGACGGTGCAGCCCGCCGCGCAATCGGTCTTGTCATAGGTGGTGTTGAGCGGGATCACCGCGCCATTGCGTCCCACCCAGTTCATCGCCCGGCGGGTGAACTCGGTATCGCGCTGGGCATACATGCCGTCGATATAGAAGTTGAAATTGTCGCTGGGCCGCCATTCGAGCGAAACCAGGCCGTTGTAGCGCTGGCGAAAGCCTTCCTCGGCACGCGGACGGCTGAGCCGGGGGATGATGCCATTGTCGATCTGGTCGATCGTCGCGCCGGGGTTGTTGCGCAGCAGGAAGGCTTCGTCGATCACCGCGCCGGGGGTCAGGCCGTTGCCCGCCCGGGTGGGGACGGTCGCGGGAATGGTGAAGTTGCCGCCACCGGTGGCGTTGCGCGTGCCGGTGGTGCGCTGGGCTGCGGTCAGATTGGGGTTGGTGAAGCCGATCGTTTCATAGCCATCGACGTTGAACTGGTTGCGCACAGCCGCGCCGCCCACCAGGATGCCGAAATCGCCAAAGGTCGCGCTTGCGACCAGATGGCCGCGATAGCCCCATTTGTCCGCGCCGCTGACCTTGGATCCCTGCAGGCCATAGCTGATGTAGGGCTTGGGGTTGTCGAACGGCCGTGCGGCACGCAGGTTGACCGTACCGGCCGCGCCGCCTTCGAGCAGGCTGGCGCTGGGCGACTTGCTGACCGTCAGCTGGGTGAACAGTTCGGTCGGGATCAGATCAAGATCGACTTCGCGGTTGGTGCTCTGCGCATCGAAGCGCACCGACGCAATCGCGACCGGCGCGCCGTTGAGCAGCACACGGGTGAAGTTGGTGCCCAGACCACGAATGGCAACCGACGAACCTTCGCCGGTGACTTCGCGGCCGATGGTGATGCCGGGGATGCGGTTCAGCGATTCGGCGATGTTGGTGTCGGGGAACTTGCCGATGTCTTCGGCGAAGATCGTGTCGGTGAAGCCGATCGAGTTGCGCTTGGCCAGCGTCTGGCTTTCCAGCGAAGCGCGGAAGCCGGTCACGACGATCTCGCCGGCAGCTTCGTCGCTGATCTCTTCGGACGATTCGGGTGCGGTCGTTTCTTCTGCAGCAGGAGCAGCGGGGCCACCTGTGGTCTGGGCCAGGGCAAAGCTCGGCAGCATCAGGCCGGATACGGCAACCGCACCCAGAAGCCCGCGACGCATGAGATCGATACGAGAAACCATAAATATCCTCCCCTTTTTCGGCCATGGCTTGGTGCCAACGGTCCACGCTATGGTAGCGCTATCAACTCAATGGGTAATACTCTGAGTTATTCGTGTCAAGAGGATGTCGCGGCATCATCGATACGACATCCCCACAGCGCATAGAAAAGAACGTAAAGCTCGCATGCTGCGGTGAGCCCGAACGAGGCCTGAAGCCCGTAAACATCGGCGATCCAGCCCTGTACAACCACCAGCGCGCCGCCCGCAATAGCCATGATCAGCAGGCCGGACCCTTCCTCGGTCAACGGGCCCAATCCCCGGATGCCCAGCGTGAAAATGGTGGGGAACATGATGGAATGGAACAGCCCTACCAGTATCAGCGCCCACATCGCGGCGGGCCCGGTGGTGAATACCGTTACCAGCATCACGGCAAACGCCCCGATGCTGAAAACCGCCAGCACCGATTCGGCTGCGAATCGCTGCATCAGCGCAGAGCCGGCGAACCTGCCGACCATCATCCCGGCCCAGAGTAGAGTCAGGTAACGGCCTGCCTGTTCCTGGGTCAGATTGGCGATCTGCGGCTGGCTGACGAAATTCACGAACAGATTGGCGACACCGATTTCGGCGATCAGATAGATGAAGATGGCGGGAATGCCCCAGACAAGGTTGCGATGCTTCCACAGCGACAGCGCCTTGCGCTCCTCCCGCGAGGCTCGGACAGTCGCCGTCCCCATGGTCGGCAGCGGAAATCGCGCGATCACTGCAGCCAGAACCACCAGCGCGACCGCGACCAGCCCATAAGGCAGGATGACCGACTGCGCATCGGCAAGGCGCTCTGCCTGGCTGAGCACGGTGCCCGCCTGCGCGGTTCCGCCCTTCGACCGGCCGAGGATCAGATAGGCGCCGAACAGAGGCGCGAACATCGTTCCGGCCGAGTTCATCGCCTGCACAAGATTGAGCCGCGAGGACGCGGATTTCGCCGGACCGATCACCGCGACATAGGGGTTGGCTGCCACCTGCAGCAGCGTGATCCCGCTGGCAATGATGAACAGCATGACCAATGTGACGGCATAGGATGGCAGGCTGGCCGCGAGCATCATGCCCAGCGCGCCCGCCGCCATCACCAGCAGACCGGTCACCAGCGACTTCTGATAGCCGATCCGCGCGATCAGCCGGGCCGAGGGGATCGATGCGACGAAATAGGCGATGAACCAGACCGATTCGATCAGCGTCGTCTGCGTGTAGCTCAGATCGAACACGCTGCGCAGGTGCGGCAGCAGCGTGTTGTTGATGACGGTGATGAAGCCCCACATGAAAAACAGGCTCGCCAGCAGGACCAGAGCGGGCGTGTAACCCGCGCCATCGGCGCTCTCTGCGGCGAGCGATGGGGGTTGGGTGTTCGGTGGCATGTGCTTGATCTCCCTATCACCTGGTCTTGTGCAGATTTAATTGTCTGAGTATATACCCGACTACCAGGCGTCAATCCGAGGCGCAGCGACGGGGGTGGAAGCGTGGGATCGACAATGCTGAGGCGGCTGGGCCTTCTGTCCGTGACATTGCTGCCCTGCAGCCCGGCGATCGCGGCGACGGCCGAGCGTGCGCCTGCCGGTACATTGGCCGATGGCACGGTAATCGAAGCCGTGACGCTGACCGGCGCGAATCGCGTTTCGGCACGGATCATCAGCTTTGGCGCGACGCTGCAGTCGCTGACCGCGCCTGACCGCAAGGGCGAGCTGGCCGATGTGCTGCTGGGGTTCGACGATGCGCCGGATTACGCACGTCTGCCCAGCTATTTCGGCGTGACCGTGGGCCGCTATGCCAACCGGATCGGCGGCGGCCGCTTCGCGCTCGATGGCAGGAGCTATCAGGTCTCGCAGAACGACAAGGGCAATTCGCTGCACGGCGGCGCGATCGGCTTCGACAAGCGGCAATGGCGGATTATGGCGGTGACAGAGGGCCAGCAAGCCTCGGTCACGCTCGTACTGACCAGCGCCGATGGCGACCAGGGCTATCCGGGCAAGGTCGAGGCGCAGGTCACCTACACGCTGGATGACACTGGCTCGCTGACGATCCGCTTCGATGCGACCACCGACCAGCCCACCGTGATCAACATGACCAACCACGCGATCTTCAACCTGGCGGGCGACGGGGCGCCGGGTGGGGCGCTGGGCCATCGGCTGACGATCCCGGCCGCCGCGATCACACCGGTCAGCGATCAGTTGATCCCGACCGGAGCGCTCCGCCCCGTGGCCGGAACCGCATTCGATTTCCGCACGCCGCAGACGCTCGACAAGGGCATCCGCGACGGGCGCGACCCGCAGATCGTTTATGCCCGCGGCTATGACCACAATTTCGCGCTCGACAAGGGACCGACCCGGTCGCCCGAGCTGGCGGCACGGCTGGAGGATCCGGCGTCGGGACGGGTGCTGGAGGTGCTGACCACCGAGCCTGGAATCCAGCTGTACACCGGCAACTTCCTCGATGGCACGGTGATCGGCAAGCGCGGACATCTCTACCGCATGGGCGACGGCATCGCGCTCGAGCCGCAGAAATTCCCCGATGCGCCCAACAAGCCGCAGTTCACCTCGGCGCGGGTCGATCCCGTCAGGCCCTATTCGCACGTCATGATCTATCGACTGTCGGTCGCGCCCTGACAGCGCCCGGCCTTCCTCCCCTTTTTACCGGAGTTTGCTGCAAATATGTCCGACGCCAACACGCCCAAGCTGCGCAGCCGCGCCTGGTTCGACAACCCCGACAATATCGACATGACCGCGCTGTATCTCGAGCGCTACCTCAACTTCGGTCTCAGCCTGGAAGAGCTTCAGTCGGGCAAGCCGATCATCGGCATCGCGCAGACTGGGAGCGATCTCAGCCCCTGCAACCGGCACCATCTTGTGCTGGCCGAGCGCGTCCGCGAAGGCGTGCGCGAGGCAGGCGGCATCGTCATCGAGTTTCCGGTCCACCCGATCCAGGAGACCGGCAAGCGGCCGACCGCAGCGCTGGACCGCAACCTGGCCTATCTGGGGCTGGTCGAGGTGCTCTACGGCTACCCGCTCGACGGCGTGGTGCTGACCATCGGTTGCGACAAGACCACGCCCGCAGCGCTGATGGCGGCGGCAACGGTCAACATTCCGGCGATCGCGCTGTCGGTCGGGCCGATGCTCAACGGCTGGCACAAGGGTGAGCGCACCGGATCGGGCACCATCGTCTGGAAGGCGCGGCAGATGCTGGCGGCAGGCGAGATCGACGATGCACAGTTCATCAAGCTGGTCGCCTCGTCGGCACCATCGACCGGCTATTGCAACACCATGGGCACTGCGACGACGATGAATTCGCTGTGCGAGGCTCTGGGCATGTCGCTGCCGGGTTCGGCCGCGATCCCCGCCCCCTATCGCGACCGGCAGGAGGTCGCCTGGCGCACCGGCAAGCGCATCGTCGACATGGTGGCGCAGGACATCAAGCCGTCGGACATCCTCAGCAAGCAGGCGTTTCACAACGCTATCCGCGTCAACAGCGCCATCGGAGGCTCGACCAACGCGCCGATCCATCTGTGCGCGATCGCGCGCCATATCGGCGTCGATCTGCCGATCAAGGATTGGGAAATGCAAGGCCACACGGTGCCGCTGCTGGTCAATCTGCAGCCGGCCGGCGAATATCTGGGCGAAGATTTCTATCGCGCCGGCGGCGTGCCCGCGGTGGTGGGCCAGCTGATCGAGCAGGGGCTGATCCATGAGGATGCTATGACGGTCAACGGCCGGACCATTGGCGAGAACTGCCGGGGCGTTGCCATCGAGGATGAAAAGGTGATCCGCCCGTTCGGCGAGCCCCTGGTCCAAGACGCCGGGTTCATCGTGCTGTCGGGCAACCTGTTCGACGCAGCAGTGATGAAGACCAGCGTGATCTCGCCCGAGTTCCGCGACCGGTACCTCTCCAACCCCGACGATCCCGATGCCTTTGAAGGCCCTGCGGTGGTGTTCGACGGGCCGGAGGATTATCACGCGCGGATCGACGACCCGGCCACCGGGATCACGCCTGAAACCCTGCTGTTCATGCGCGGCGCAGGGCCGATCGGCTATCCGGGGTCTGCCGAGGTGGTCAACATGCGTCCGCCTTCGTACCTGATCACCGAGGGCGTCCATGCGCTGCCGTGCATCGGCGACGGGCGGCAATCGGGCACGTCGGGATCGCCCTCGATCCTCAACGCCAGCCCGGAAGCGGCCGCCATGGGTGGCCTGGCGCTGATCCGCACCGGCGACCGGGTGCGGATCGACCTGCGCAACGCCACCGCCAATGTTCTGGTCAGCGATGAGGAACTGGCCCAGCGCCGGGCCGCGCTGGAGGCGGCAGGCGGCTTTGCCTATCCCGCATCGCAGACGCCGTGGCAGGAAATCCAGCGCTCGGTCGTCGGCCAGATGAGCAGCGGTGCGATCCTCGAGGGGGCCGAGAAATACCAGCGGATTGCCCAGACGATGGGGCTGCCGCGCGACAACCATTGAGGCTTGAGCGTCGCGGCCAGGATCAGGCGCGAGGCGGCAGGTCCATGTCGGCCAGCGCCAGATGCAGCAGCTGTGCCATGGCCTGATGCGCGCCGTCGGGATCGCTGGCGGCAATCGCCTGGTACACCAGGATATGGTCGGGCAACGGATCGCGCGGCAACGCGCGGGTGCGCTGCTTGTATTTGGTGGTCCAGCTGACCGCAGCCCCCACCGAGCTTGCCAGCGCGGCCAGCGCCTCGTTCCCTGCTGCGGCCAGAATGACGCGGTGGAAGCGCTGGTCGGCGGCGCGCCCTTCGCTCACCGCCAGCCCGAGCCGGCCCATGTCGTCGAGCGCCGTCTTCATCGCGTCGAGCTGGTCCTGACTGCGGCGGCGAGCGGCAAAGGCAGCGGCCGCCGGTTCGATGACGCCGCGCAGCTCGAACAGGTCGAGGATGAACTCGGGGTCGGGCTCGCCCTCAAACGTCCATGCCAGCACATCGGGATCGAGCAGGTTCCAGCGATGCCGCGCGGTGACCCGCGTGCCTGCCTTGGGGCGGCTTTCGACCAGCCCCTTGGCGGCAAGGATGCGGATCGCCTCGCGATAGGCGGTGCGCGAGATACCCAGCGCCTCGCTGGCTTCGATCTCTCCGCCGAAGACGTCGCCGGGCTTGCGCAGGCCGCCGACGATCTCGACGCCGATGTCATGGGCGATTGCCCCGTGGATGCGAGGCGATGCGCTGCGCGCGTCCTCCATGATCCGCCTGCCTTTCGTTCAGTCGTGAAACGCATCCGTAGACGAACGACGCCCGGTTAGGAAGGCATCGGCCACCAGACGCAGCGGGCTGACATCGACATCGCTGCGCCGTTCGCGGATCAGGCGCGCAAAATGCGCGTAGAGCGATGGATATTCCGCCTCACACGGCAATGTCTGCGCTGCGCCATCGATCAGCAGCGTGTTGCCGCCGTCCGCCAGCAGCAGCATTCCCGCATCGGTTGTCACCTCGATGTTCCAGCTCTGCCGACCGGTCTGTCGCCAGTCGAACGCAGCGCTGATCGGCGCGCCAGCCGACGTCCGCATCGCCAGTGTCGCCGCGATCGGCGCCTCGCGGTTGGCAGGGAATTCGAGTTGCGCCCCCTCCAGCCTGACCGGGCCGGGCAATAGCCGGGTGAGGATGGACAGCGCATTGATGCCTGGATCGAACACACCGAGGCCGCCGGGCTGCCAGATCCAGTCTTGGCCTGGATGCCATTGCCGGACATCCTCTTTCCATTCGATGGCGATGTCGGAAATGTGCTTGTCGGCGAGCCAGGCGCGCGCAGGCTCGACACCCGCAGCAAAGCGCGAATGCCAGCTGGCGAACAGCGTCACCCCCGCCCGCGTGGCGGAATGCGCGAGATCCTCAACCTCGGACAAGGTCGCGCCGGGGGGCTTTTCCAGAAAGACATGGCGCCCCGCCGCAATCGCGGCGCGGGCAGCGGCGTGGCGGACCTGCGGTGGCTGGCACAAGGCCACCGCATGCAGATCGGGCTCGGCCGCCAGCATCGCGGCCAGATCGGCATGCGCGGCAACGCCGTCGGCCCGGGCATTGCGACTGGCGGTCGCCGCCAGCGTGAAATCGGCGCTTTCGGAAATCGCCGGCAGATGCTGGTCTCGCGCAATCTTGCCCAGCCCGACGATGCCGATGCGGATCACAGCGCGGCAACCCTCACCGGCGCTTCGACGGCCTGGGCCAGAGTGTTGCTGACCGGAAGCGTGAACGGGGCTGCCGTAATCTCGAACCGGTCACCCAGTTGCGTCATGAACCCGTCCGCATAAGACAGCGTCGCAGTCCCAAAGAAATGGACATGGACATCCCCCGGGCGGCGGAAGCCCGCATATTTGAAGTGGTGATGCTCCAGATTGGCGATGCTGTGCGACATGTTGGCCTCGCCCGATAGAAACGGTTTCTGCCACACGGCCTTGCCGCCACGCCAGATCGTGCTGGTGCCGCGAATGTCGGCAGGCAGCTCGCCCAGCAGCAGTTCGGGCCCCAGCGCCGCCGCGCGCAGCTTGGAATGCGCGAGCCACAGATAGTTGCCGCGCTCGGTGACATGGTCGGAAAACTCGTTGCCCAAAGAAAAACCGATCCGCGTCGGCGTGCCATCGGGGGCGATGAGGTAGACTCCGGCGATCTCGGGCTCCTCGCCGCCGTCGAGCGCGAAGCCCGGCATCTCCAGCGGCTCGCCGGGGCCTGCGAGGATCGACCCGTCGCCCTTGTAGAACCACTCGGGCTGGACGCCCGGCTGACCATCGGCAGGCTTGCCGCCTTCGACGCCCATCAGGAACATCTTCATCGAATCGGTCGGGTCAGGATTGGCCTGCGCCGCGCGGTGCATCGCGTCGCGCCCCTCGGCCGAGCCCAGATGGGTAAGGCCCGTTCCGCTGACCAGCAGATGCGCATCGTCAGGATGGTCGATCGGGCACAGCAGCCGGACGCGCGCCAGATCGATCGGGTCGCCCAGCCGCTCGGCGACATAACCCGCCAATGTCGACCCCGCCGCCAGCGCCGTCTGCGCGAGCGCCAGCGTGGTGCCTGCGCCCGTGACCCGATAGGCGGTTCCATCGCGAAGCGCAGCGACCCCGCGCGCGCCATCGTCGAACTGGACCAGGCTGGCGATCACCGCGGCGAGCCTGCGCGCAGGCCATCGACCCGCCGTGCCACGCCCCAGGGGTTCTCATCGGCAATCCCGGCGGGCAGCAGCGCAGCGGGCAGGTTCTGGAACGCCACCGGTCGCAGGAACCGGTGGATCGCAAGCGTGCCCACCGATGTCGTGCGGCCATCACTGGTCGCGGGGAAAGGTCCGCCATGCACCATCGCATGCGCCACCTCGACCCCGGTCGGCCAGCCATTGGCGAGCACCCGGCCGACCCGGTCGGCGAGCACCGGGAGCAGCGCGCGTGCCGCTTCGACATCACCGTCGTCGAGTTGCAGCGTCGCGGTCAGCTGACCTTCCAGGCTGGCGATGACCTTCGCCACCTCGCCCAGATCCTGGCAGCGCACGATGACCGAGGACGATCCGAACACCTCATGGCTTAGCGCGATATCGACCAGGAACTCGGCCGCCGTGGTCTGGAACAGCGCCGCGACTGCCTGGTTGGCACCGGTCTCGCTCTGACCGCGCGCGACAGTCTCCACCGCCGCATGCCCCGCCAGCGCGGATACGCCCATGGCGAAATTGTCGTGGATCGACGGCGACAGCATGGTCTGCGGCGCGCTGCCCTGCATCACCTCGGCTGCCGCGGCCACGAAGGCGTCCAGATCGGGGCCTTCAACAGCAATCACCAGTCCGGGATTGGTGCAGAACTGCCCGGCGCCCATGGTCAGCGACTGGACGAAACCTTCCGCCAGCGCCCGGCCGCGCGTCGCCAGCGCTGCGGGCATCAGGATGACCGGGTTGATGCTCGACATTTCGGCATAGACCGGGATCGGTTCGTTGCGCGCCGCAGCGATCCGCATCAGCGCCAGCCCGCCGCCGCGCGACCCGGTAAAGCCCACCGCCTTGATGCGCGGATCGGCGACCAACGCCTCGCCCAATGCATTGGTCTCGCCCGGCAGATACGAGAACGTCCCTTCCGGCATGCCACAGGCCGCCACCGCACGCTGGATCGCGCGCGCGACCAGTTCGCCGGTGCCGGGATGCTCCGGGTGGCCCTTGACCACGACCGGACAGCCCGCCGCCAGCGCCGAGGCGGTGTCACCGCCGGCGACCGAGAAGGCGAGCGGGAAGTTCGAGGCTCCGAACACCGCGACCGGACCGACCGCGATGTTCATCCGGCGCAGGTCTGGCCGGGGCAGCGGCGCGCGATCGGGCATCGCCGGATCGATCGTCGCATCAAGCCAGTCGCCCTGGCGGACGACCTTGGCGAACAGCCGGAGCTGTCCGGTGGTGCGCCCGCGCTCGCCTTCCAGCCGCGCGCGCGGCAGCCCGCTTTCCTGCATCGCGCGGACGATCAGATCATCGCCGATTCCTTCGATCTCGCTAGCGATCGCCTCAAGGAACACCGCGCGGCTCTCCGGATCACTTGCGCCAAAGACGGGCGCCGCCCCAGCTGCCAGCGCGCAGGCCTCGGCCACATCCTCGGCGGTGGCGGACGAAAAATCGGGCGACAGCGCCTGCCCGCTGGCCGGATTCTGGCTCTGGAAACGGGCTGCCGCCTGGCGTGCCTCGCTGCCGACAAGCATCGCACCATCAATCATCACCACATCTCCGAAAAATGAATTACTCAGACATAATAGGGCGTCCCGCGCCTGTTCTCAAGCGCGGGTTCGGTCCCCTTTCGAGCAGCAGGGGCTCAGATGAAGCGGTTGATCAGGTTCTCGATCCGCTCCTGCCGGCCCGAGCGCGGCTTGGGATCGAGGTTGCTGCTGACCGCCAGATCGGCAATTCCGGCGAGGTCGAGCCCGGCCAGCTTCTGGCCGAATTCGCCGTCCCATCCGGCATAGCGCTCCGCCTTGATCGCATCGATCCGGCCATCTTCGATCAGCGCGGCGGCATTGAGCAGCCCGCGCGCCACGGTATCGATGCCGCCGATATGGCCATAGAAAAGGTCGACCGCGTCCATCGACTGGCGGCGAACCTTGGCATCGAAGTTGAAGCCGCCGGTGGTGAACCCGCCCGCGCGCAGGATCTCGATCATCGCCAGGGTCAGTTCCTCGACCGAATTGGGGAACTGGTCGGTATCCCAGCCATTCTGGTGGTCACCGCGATTGGCGTCGATCGACCCGAAGATACCCAGCGCACTCGCCATCGCGATCTCGTGCTCGAACGTGTGCCCGGCGAGCGTCGCGTGGTTGGCCTCGATATTGACCTTGACCTCGTTCTCCAGACCATAGCGCTTGAGGAAGCCATACACGGTCGCGCTGTCGAAATCATACTGGTGCTTGGTGGGTTCGTGCGGCTTGGGCTCGATCAGGATGGTGCCGTCGAAACCGATCTTGTGCTTGTGCTCGACCACCAGGTTGAGGAAGCGGCCCAGATTGTCGAGTTCGCGCCCCAGGTTGGTGTTGAGCAAGGTCTCATAGCCTTCGCGTCCGCCCCACAGCACATAGTTGGCGCCGCCCAGCCGGTGCGTCGCTTCGAGCGCATCGCGCACCTGCATCGCACCGAAGGCGAACACCTCCGGATCGGGATTGGTCGCGCCTCCTGCGGCAAAGCGCGGGTTGCCGAACAGGTTGGCGGTGCCCCACAGCAGCTTGCGACCAGAGGCTGCCTGCAGGCGTTCGAGATCATCGACGGCTTGCGCAAAGTTTGCGCGATGCTCTGCAACATTGTGCGCGTCGGCCATCACGTCGACATCATGGAAGCAGTAATACGGGATATCGAGCCGGGTGAAGAAGTCGAAGGCCGCCGCGCGCTTGGCAGCGGACGCCGGGCCATCATTGGCACCACGATGCCAGGGCCGGTCGAACGTGCCCGCGCCGAACACGTCCGAACCCGGCCAGCAGAAGGTGTGCCAGAAGCAGGCGGCAAAGCGCAGATGGTCTTCCATCCGCTTGCCGAGCACCACCCGGTCCTTGTCGTAATAACGATAGGCAAGTTCGTTGTCGGTCTCGGTGCCTTCGAAGCGGATTGTGGGGATATCGGCGAAATAGTCGGTCATGGGACAGGTCCAGTCAGTTGAACGGGGAACTCGTGATTGCGGGGTGTGATGCGCGGATAAGCCTCGCGAAAGGCAGCGTGCTTGGCTGCGAGCCGGTCGGCGATGTCCGCATCGGGGTGCAGGGTATGCGCCACCGGCGGCGCGGCGCAGATGTCTGCGGGTGATCCGCCATCGACGGCGAGCTGCGCCAGCCGCGCTGCGCCGAGCGCCGGGCCGACCTCGCCGCCCTTGAGATAGACCAGTTCGACACCGAGTACGGCGGACAGGGTTTCCCCCCAATAGCGCGAGCGTGCGCCGCCACCGATGACCGACAGCCGCTCTACATCAGTGCCTGCATCGCGCAGCGCGTCAAGCCCGTCAGCGAGCGCAAATGCCACGCCTTCGAGCACCGCCTGCGCCAGCCGTTCGGGCGTGGTGTCATGGTCGAGCCCGAGAAAGCCGCCGCGCACCTCGGCATCGTTATGCGGTGTGCGCTCACCCGACAGATAGGGCAGGAAGATTTCGGGCCCGCTGGCAGGCCCGGTGCTTTCGGCGCGCGCGAACAGGTCGGCCGCGCCCGCGGCCCCGGTCAGCCGCGCGACCCAGTCGATGCACGAGGCGGCGGACAGGTGCACCGACATCTGATGCCAAAGACCCGGCAGGCAATGGCAGAAGGCATGCACCGCGCGCGCCGGATTGGGGCGGAAGGCATCGGTGGCGACGAAGATCACTCCCGAGGTGCCGAGCGACAGCAAGGCATCGCCATTGCGCACCACGCCCACGCCCGCTGCGCCCGCCGCATTGTCGCTGCCGCCACCGGCCACGGGAACCGCACCCATGCCCCAGAGCTCGGCCACCTCGGCGCGCAGCGTGCCGGAGACTTCAGTTCCTTCGACCAACTGGGGCATGTGCGATACATCCAGCCCGGTTGCCGCGAGCAGCGCGGGGCTCCACGCGCGCCGCGCGACATCGAGCCACAAGGTGCCCGCCGCATCGGACATGTCGGAGGCCTTTTCGCCGGTCATCTGCAGCCGGATATAGTCCTTGGGCAGCAGCACGGTGCGCGTCCGCGCGAAGATATCGGGTTCGTGGTTGGCGACCCAGCGCAGCTTGGGGGCGGTAAAGCCCGGCATCGCGATGTTGCCAGAGATTGCGCGCAGATCGGGCTCGCGCGCTTCCAGTTCGCCGCATTCGGCAAACGAGCGGCCATCGTTCCACAGGATCGCGGGGCGCAGCGGCTGGTCGTCAGCGCCCAGCAAGGTCGCGCCGTGCATCTGCCCGGCAAGGCCCACGCCGCGCACCGAGCGACGCACCGCCGGATCGATCGCGCGCACTGCTGCCGTGGTCGCCTGCCACCAGGCATCGGGATCCTGTTCGGACCACAAGGATTGCGGCCGCTGGACGCTGAGCGCAGCGGTGCCCTGCGCCACCACCGCGCCATGCTCGTCGAGCACCACCGCCTTGACCCCCGAGGTGCCGATATCGATGCCCAGAAACATCGCGGTTACTTCACCATCGGCTTGATGGTCCTGATCGAGCCATCGGGATTGTAGAACAGCTCGGTCACCTTGACGTTGCGCAGCCCGGTGGTACCGGACAGCTGGGTATCGGCGTAGAACAGCCACCAACGGCCATCCCATTCGACGATCGAATGGTGCGACGTCCAGCCTTCGACCGGCTCGAGAATGCGGCCCTGATAGGTGAATGGGCCATAAGGCGAATCTCCGGTCGCATAGACGAGGTAATGCGTGTCACCGGTCGAGTAGCTGAAATAGTATTTGCCGTTGTACTTGTGCATCCACGATGCCTCGAAGAAGCGGCGATCGGCGTCGCCGCCCAGGATCGGCTTGCCCGCCTTGTCGAGGATCACCAGATCGCGCGGCTTTTCCGAAAACTCCATCATGTCGTCGGCCATCGCCGCCACCTTGGGGGCCAGCGCGGGCTTGTCGGGCGCTTCGAGATCGGTCTTCGAACCGTTGGGATCGTAGGTGCCGGTGGTGTTGCGCTGCAGCTGCCCACCCCAGATGCCGCCGAAATACATATACGACTTGCCGTCGTCATCGGTGAACACGGCCGGATCGATCGAGAAGCTGCCCTTGATCGGCTGCGGCGCGGCCTTGAACGGACCGACAGGCGACTTGGAGGTCGCGAC
Source organism: Hydrogenophaga intermedia (assembly GCA_943370475.1). GTDB lineage: Bacteria > Pseudomonadota > Alphaproteobacteria > Sphingomonadales > Sphingomonadaceae > Blastomonas. The sequence goes on along the minus strand of CALRRI020000028.1, from coordinate 7,270 downwards.
GCCGATGCGGAAGGCGCCCTGCTTGTCCTTGGCGGGGAAGTAGAGGAAATAGGTGCCGTTCTTGCGCGCGGCATCGGGCGCCCACATCTGCTTGTCCGCCCAGGGCACATCCTTGACGTCGAGCGCGACCGGATGCGTCGTCACCTTGCCGCCGATGCTGTCCATGCTGAGCACGCGATAGTCGCGCATCTCGAAATGCGCGCCGAGATCGTCCTCGGGCGTCGGGCCATCAATATCGTGGCTGGGATAGACATAGATCTTGCCGTCCCAGACATGCGCGGAGGGGTCGGCGGTATAGATTTCGGTGACCAAAGGCTGCGAGAGATAGCGCGAGGGATCGGCCTTGGCCCTGTCGGTGCTGGTCGTGGTCTCGCTGCCAGCATCGGGTGTGTCGCCATCGGCAGCAGGTTGCGGGCTGCATGCGGTCGTCATGGCCAGGGCTGCCAGCGCGGCCCCCAGTGCCAATGCACTCAATCGATTCATCGCAACTGCTCCTCTGCCCAAGTCTGCCCGGATCAGTCGCTACCGTCCGGAGTATATGCGTTAGCGCTACCATTTTTGACGCAGGATGCAAGTGCATGTCCGCGCCGTCATGGTTTTCCAACCGTGATAACCGCGCTCGCCGGAGCCAGCCCATCCGCCTGTGCCCGCACAATGACCTTGCCGGATTGCCCCGGAACACCGCGCACGATCACCAGCGCCAGCCCGTTGAACGCATTGCGCTGGTGCGACGGGAAAGCGGTCATGTCGGTAGGGTCGCCATTGTCGGTGGCGACGATTTCGCCCGGCCCTTCGATGGTGAAGCGGACGGGATTCTTGGCCGGCCGCACCATATCGCCCTTGGCATCCACGACGCTCAACGTGACGAACGACAGGTCCTGGCCGTCGCCTGCAATCACCGGCCGATCGGGCTTGAGCGCAAGCGCTGCAGCAACGCCGGTGGTGGCGACGCTGGCGCTGGCCCAGGGTTTGCCCTGCTTCCAGGTATCGACTCGGACCTCGCCCGGCACGTAGGTCACGTAATCCCAGCGGAAACGGTATTCATAGTCGCGCTTTTTGATCCGGCCCTGCGACACCCCGTTGACGAACAGTTCGGCTTCGTCGGCAGAGCTGAACACGTGCACCGGGGTCACCTGCCCCTCGCGCCCCGGCCAGGTCCAGTGCGGCAGGATATGCGCGAACTTCAGATCGGGCCGCCAGCGCGCCTGATACAGCCAGAAGCGATCCTTGGGGAAACCGGCGAGATCGATGATCCCCGAATACGAGCTGCGCGAGGTGTAATAAGGCGTCGGCTCGCCGAGATAATCGAACCCGGTCCACACGAATTCGCCGGCGACATAGGGATGCTGGTCGTCGCTGGCGAACACCCGGTCGGGAGACGATCCGAAATCCGCTGCGTGCATCTCATAGGCGCTGACCTGATGCGTCACCGGATGGCCGCCTGAATAGGGGCGCACCGGACCACTGATCGCGCCCGCCACCGGGAAAAGATATTCGCCGCGGCTCGACAGCGCCGAGGCGCTTTCGCTGCTGAGGATCACCTTGTCCGGAAATGCCGCGTGAAAGGCGGGATATTGCCCGATGATGCCGCGGATCCCGGCCCCCTGATAGTTCAGGCTGATCACCTCGGCCTCGCGCGGCATCGGCATGTCGGCCTTGGCAAAGTTCATCGCCAGCGTGGTCAGGCGGCTGGGGTCCTCGTCCTTGGCGATGGCGACCAGCTCGCGGGTCAGGCTGGCGCCCGCCTCGCCGCTATACTGCTCGCCGACCTCGTTGCCGACACTCCACAGGATGACGGAAGGGTGGTTGCGGTCGCGCCGGATCATCGATCGCAGATCGGCCTCGCGCCATTCGGGGAAGATCAGGTGGAAATCGAGCGGGGTCTTCTTCAGCTCCCAGCTGTCGAATACCTCGTCCATCACCAGAAAGCCCATTGCGTCGGTGAGGTCGAGCAGCCCGGGCGCGGGCGGGTTGTGGCTCATGCGGATGGCATTCACCCCCATGTCGCGCAGGATCTCGAGCTGGCGCTGCGCCGCGCGGCGGTTGAACGCCGCGCCCAATGCGCCGAGATCATGGTGGTTGTTGACGCCCTGGATGCGCAGCCTCTCGCCGTTGACGACCAGGCCTTGCGCCGCATCGAACTGGACATCACGGATGCCGAAGCGGGTTTCGTCAACATCGCTGACGCGCCCGCCGTGCCGGATCGTCGACACCGCAAGATAGAGGTTGGGCGATTGCGTGGGCGGCGGGCCCCATAGCTGCGGCTGGCGGACCACCGCCTCGCCCTGCAGGCTGACGCTGCCGCCTGCCGGTGCCTCGCCCGGCGCATGATCGATGCGCGCGACCGCGCGGCCCTTGCGCTTGCCTGCTGCATCGAGCGCGAAAATCTCGGTCACCGCGCTGACCGATGCGCCCTGCGGCCCCGCGTTGTCGATCGCCAGCGCGACCTTGACCGTGGCGGACGCTTTCGAGACATCGTGTGTCGTCACCGCACTGCCCCATTGCGCCACCCGCACCGGCTGCGCCCTGGTCAGCCAGATATCGCGGTAGAGACCGCCGCCGGGGTACCAGCGCGCCGAGGCAGGCGGGTTGTCGAGCCGGATCGCGAGCACGTTGCGGCCACCGGGGACGATGTGTTTGGTGAGGTCGAGCCGCCAGCTGTTATAGCCATAGGGCCAGCCGCCGATGAGCTGCCCGTTGAGCCAGACGGTGGCATAGGACATCGCCCCATCGACATCGAGGAAGATCGATTTGCCCTTGTCGCTCACCGGGATATCGAGTGCGCGCCGGTACCAGCCCACGCCCCAGCTCTTCAGTCGGCCCATGCCGCCATAGGGGCCTGCGGTGAGGAAGGGCCCTGCGATCGCCCAGTCATGCGGCAGATCGACCCGCGTCCAGCCGCTGTCGTCGAACCCGGGCTGGACATAAGCGACATCGCCGCCTGGATTGCCTGCAGGTGCGACATGCCTTTTGGCCGGGTCCTTGATGAAGGGATTGGCGGTGGGCAGTATCCAGGGCTTGAGCACGCCGGATCCATCGCGGCGAACCTTTGCCGCCGCTTCGGGCTGCGCATCGGCGGCCTTGCCGTCGCCTGCATCGTCATAGGCCGGGCGGACGTCGTAGCGCAGCTCGGCCGTCTCGCCGGCAGGATCGCCGAAGGTAAAGCGCCATCCGCTGTTGATCGATTCGCGCGCCCGTGGCGCCGATTGCGCGAAAGCGGGACCGGACAGCACCAGCAGCAGGATCATCAGCACCGAGAAACCAGACCATGCGGCGCGGCTGTCCGCCGTCTTGCCGTAAGTGATTGCTAACACTGCCAAACTCCCCTGCTTATCCTGAATCCGGTCGGTCCGCCGCAGCGACCGCTTCCTGTTCGTCTTGCCCATATCCTAGCGGGCCCGCGCCAGCGATCAACTATTTGTCTGAGTTTTTATTTTGTGTATGTCAGGGGCAAGGCGTCCTGCAGCGACGCATCGAAGGAGAACGGATCAGATGGCACATCGCGCACTTTGCCGTACGGCGGCATCGTTCCTGCTGGCAGGCCTCGGCGCCGCATCGGCCTATGCGAGCCCAGCGCGATTCGAGGAGTTCCGCTATCAGGGCCGCGCGCAGGAACAGGTGACCGTCGCCGCCGACGAATACCGCAACCCCGTGCTGTCGGGCTATTATCCCGATCCGTCGATCACGCGCGTGGGTGAGGATTATTATCTCGTCACCTCCAGCTTCACCCATTTTCCGGGGCTGCCCGTGTTCCACTCGCGCGATCTGGTGACATGGAAGCAGATCGGCAACGCGATCGACCGCCCGGATCAGCTCGATTTTTCAGGGCTTCCGGTGTCGCAGGGCGTATTCGCGCCCGACATCTCGTATCACGACGGCACGTTCTACATCGTCAACACCTGTGTCCGCTGCAAAGATAATTTCTTCATCACCGCCAAAGATCCGGCAGGCCCCTGGTCGGACCCGGTCTGGCTGCCGTTCGAGGGCATCGATCCGTCGATCTACTGGGAAGGCGACAAGGCCTATATCATCAACAACCGCGCCCCCGACGAGCCCAAGCGCTATGACGGGCATCGCGCGATCTGGATCCAGGAATTCGACTGGCGCAGCGGCAAGATGGTGGGCGAGAGCACCCAGCTGATCAACGGCGGCATCGACATCCGCACCAAGCCGATCTGGATCGAAGGGCCGCACATCATCAAGCGCGACGGCTTCTATTATCTGATTGCGGCCGAAGGCGGGACCGGCGACAAGCACAGCGAGGTCGTGCTGCGCGCGGAGAAGCTGCGCGGGCCTTATACTCCCTATCAGGGCAATCCGATCCTCAGCCAGCGCACGCTCGATCCCGCACGGCCCAACCCGGTGACATCGGCGGGCCATGCCAAGTTCGTGCAGACGCCCTATGGCAACTGGTGGGCAACCTTCCTCGCCACCCGGCCTTATGGTGATGATCTCTACAATATCGGCCGCGAAACCTTTCTGCTCCCCGTCACCTGGCGCGACGGCTGGCCGCATATCCTGCCCGATGGCGCACGCATTCCGTTCACCGCCAAGCGTCCGGACCTGCCCGTAGACCGCCCCGGCGCCCCGCCCTTGTCGGGCGATTTCGGCTATACCGACGGTTTCGACGGCCCGAAGCTGGCGATGCAGTGGATCGGGGTGCGCAGCCCCAAGGCCCCGTTCCACAGGATGGAGAACGGCGCGCTGGTGATGCAGCCAGCGGCACCGATGGGCGATCAACAGGGCGTGCCTGCCTTCTGGGGCCGGCGTCAGCAGCATCATGTCGCGACTGTCTCGACAGCCCTGCACTACGATCCCGACAAGGACGGCGACCGCGCCGGGCTGGCGGCGATGCAGAGCGACCAGTCCTTCCTGTTCTTCGGGCTCACCCGCATCGGCGGCAAGACGATGATCGCATTGACCACGCGCAACCGGGCCGACAGCGATACTTTGGTGGCATCCGCCCCCGTCACCCCGCGCGGGCCGGTGACGCTGACGATCCGCGCCGATGGCGGCACGATGGCGTTCGATTACACGGTGGACGGCAAAACGCAGACGCTGAAGGCCGATCTCGATGCGCGCTTCCTCAGCACCCGCGAGGCGCGCGGCTTCACCGGCACGGTGATCGGCCCTTACGTGGGACACCACTGATGCGGACTTCTGCCTTGCGCTGCTGCGCGGCGCTGATCGCCTGCGGCACGGCGGCGCTACCCGCGATGGCGCAGCCGGTGCTCGACCCCGTCTTCGGCGACCATGCGGTGCTGCAGCGCGAACACCCCATTGTCGTTCGCGGACATACCGCCCCTGGTGAAACCGTCACTGGCCGCTTGGGCCAGGCGGAGGCCAGCACCCGCGCCGACAGCGAGGGCCGGTTCGCGCTCAACTTCCCTGCCATGGCGGCGGGCGGGCCGTACAGTCTCACTGTCACCGCCGCGAGCGGAACGACGCAAGCGAGCGACATGCTGGTCGGCGATGTTGTCCTGTGCTCGGGCCAGTCAAACATGGAACTGGCGATGGCGCGCGCGCAGGATGCCGACAACCAGATCGCCGCATCCGACGATCCCATGCTGCGGCTGTTCACGATCGAACGCAGGACGGCCCTCGCACCGGCACGCGAGCTGGACAAGGTCTCCGGCTGGTTGCGATCGGGCCCCCAAACCGCGGGCGGCTTTTCGGCAGCGTGCTTCTACATGGCGCAGGAGCTGCGGCGCAGCGCGCATGTTCCGATCGGCGCGATCCACAGCAGCTGGGGCGGCAGCCGGATCAGCGCGTGGATGGGCGACGATGCGCTTGCTGCCTCCGGACAGGGTGAGGCATCGGAACTGCGCAAACTCTACGCACGCGATGCTGCCGCGGCTTCGGCGCAGGCGGGCAGCATCTGGGAGACCTGGTGGCGCAAGGCCAGTGGCGACGCGCCGGGCCGCGAACCCTGGCAGGCCGATGCGGCGCTCGATTGGCAGGCGGTGCCGCGCATCGGCTATTGGGAAGACTGGGGTGTCGATGCGCTCAAAGCGTTCAACGGCATGGTCTGGTTCCGGCGCGTGCTCACCCTGACCCCGGCGCAGGCGCGCCAGTCTGCGACGCTCGCGATCGGGCCGGTCGATGATGCCGACCAGACCTGGATCAACGGCAAGCCGGTGGGCAGCGGCGGCAATCCCGGCAAGCCCCGCGTCTATGCGCTCAAGCCCGGAGCCCTGCAGCCGGGGCGCAACGTCATCACGGTCAACGCCAACGACAGCTATGGGCGCGGCGGCATGCCGGGACCTGCCGAGGCGATGCAGCTGGTGCTCGCAGACGGCACAGTGATCGCGCTGGGCGACGGCTGGAATTATGCCATCGAGACTCGCAAGGCCGCGCGGCCGCCCCGCGCGCCCTGGGAAGATACCGCAGGAGCCGCCACGATCTACAACGCGACGATCGCGCCACTGGGCCGGATCGGCCTGAAAGGCGTGGCCTGGTATCAGGGCGAATCCGATGTCGATCTGCCCGGCTATGCGCAGCGGATGGCCGCAATGATGGCGGGCTGGCGTCAGCAATTCGGTGTCGCCGATCTGCCCTTCGCCATCGTCCAGCTCGCCAATTACGGGACTGCATCAACGATCCCTTCGGAAAGCGGCTGGGCAGCCTTGCGCGAGGAGCAGCGCCAGGCGGTCATCGCCGACAAGGGCCGCGCCGCGCTGGCGCTGGCCCTTGATCTGGGCGATCCGCTGGACATCCACCCGGGCGAGAAACGCGAAGTCGGACGGCGGCTGGCGCGGGCGATGCGCGCGATCGGCTATGGCGCCAGTGAACCTCCCTCGGGGCCCGCCATCCAGACCGCCGAACGGACGACAGATGGCGGTGTGCGGCTGACCTTCGGCGGTGTCACCGGGGCGCTGGCCGCCCGCAGCAGCGCGATCGCCATCGGCTTCGAATTGTGCGGCACCGGCGCGGGCACGTGCCGGTTCACCCCAGGCACCGCATCGGGCGATACCGTGATCCTGGCGGGGGATGGCAAGCCCGTCACCCGGGTGCGCTACGCCTGGGCCGACAGTCCGGTGGTCAACCTGTTCGACGGAGCCGGTCTCCCCGCCGGACCGTTCGAAATTCCGCTGCCCTGAAAGGCGACCAACGCCCGGCGATCATTCGCGCGTTCCCAGCAGGTTGCGCGCGACCACCCAGTTGTGGATCTCGCTGGGGCCATCATAGATGCGCATCGTGCGCAGCTTGTTCGACATCAGGTACAAGGGCAGCTCTCGCGTCATGCCCATTCCGCCGAACATCTGCATCG
>CALRRI020000027.1:0-64925 GCA_943370475.1 Hydrogenophaga intermedia | reverse complement strand
CAAGCGCCGCAGCGCTGTCCCGTCAAAATCATCCCGCAAGCTGATCGCTGTCCCCATAGCCGAGCACTCCAAATGCAGGACGCTATAGATTCAGACTTTCGCGGCTTTGGGAATCCCCCACGTGAGTCAGCCTCACCGCAGGTTGGTATTAGCCCGCCTTGGCGAGCATCTGGCCCATCTGCTCCCAGACCTTGTTCATCGCCTTCATCGGGCGGACCATGACCTTGAAATCCTCGATCTGGCCTGCCTCGTTCCAGCGGATGATGTCGACGCCGTTGACCTGGATGCCATCGAGCACCAGCGCGAACTCGAGCATTGCGGTGTCGCCATCGATGATTTCGCGGACATAATGGAAGCTGTCGTTGCCCAGCACATGCGCGGCGGCATGAAGATAGGCGAACACCTTCGCCTTGCCCTCCTGCGGGGTGTGCACGACGGGCGAGTGGAACACCGCGTTGTCAGCGAGCATCGCGTTCAGCTTTTCGGGCGTCGAGCCGCCGTGCATGTAATCATGCCAGGCGGCGACCCCTGCTTGCGCCGCGCTCATGCCAGATGCTCGGCGAAGAAGGCGGCGGTGCGGCCGTCGGCGAGGTTCGCGCCGGCCTCATCCCGGCGGTTGCCCATTTCGGCGGCAAAGCCATGATCGAGCCCATCATAATCGTGCAGCGTCACGCGCGGATGGCTATCCAGCCCGGCATGGACCGCAGCCTGCGCCTCGGGCCCCACCAGATGATCGGCGGTCGGGATGTGCAGCATTAGCGGGTTGGCGATAGCATGCGATTCGTAGAGCATCTGGTCGATCATCACGCCGTAATAGCCGACGCTGGCGTCGATGTCGGTGCGCGCGGCGACCATATAGGCCAGCTTGCCGCCCAGGCAGTAGCCCACCGCGCCCACCTTGGCGACGCCGCTCAGCCCGCCGACGCCTGCACGGATCGCGCGGATGGTGGCTTCGATATCCTTCACGCCGTCATTGGGATCGTACTGGCCGAAATAACCGAACGCTTCCTGCAGTTCGGCTTCGACATCGGGGTTGAGTTCGAGGCCCGGCTTGATCCGCCAGAACAGATCGGGCGCCACCGCCAGATAGCCCTGCGCGGCCCAGCCGTCGCACTTGCGGCGGATGCCTTCGTTGACGCCGAAGATTTCCTGGATCACGATGATCGCGGCTTTCGGGGTGCCTGCAGGCTCTGCCACATAGGCATTGAAGCTGCCGTCATGGTCGAAGGTCTGGATGCTGTGCGTCGAACCCATTTTGCTCTCCATCATCAATTCGATTGCTTTGGTGGCCATTTATACCCACTTTGCCATGGCTGATAAGCGTGAATCCGGGGCTTGGGGGCCTTTGCGCTGGAACAAGGTAGAATGCCATGAAAGTGAATATCGAAGTCGATTGCTCCCCCGAAGAAATGCGCCGTTTCATGGGGCTGCCCGACGTGTCCGATGTCAACCGGACCTATGTCGATGGTGTCGTCAATGCGATGAAGGGCACCAGCAACGTCGATCAGCTGCAGACCATTGCCAAGAATATCGCGCCGATGGGCGAGATGGGGCTGCGTTTCTTCCAGCAGATCATGGAAGCTGCGGCTTCGGGCGCCAGCGGCAAGCCCAAGTCGTCGGATTGATCTTCCTCTGAACCATGCAGGCGGGCGAAACGATCTACGCGCTGTCGAGCGGCGCGCCGCCCGCCGCTTTGGCCATCATCCGCATCAGCGGGCCAGACGCTGGTGCAGCGCTGATGGCGCTTTGCGGGGGCTTGCCACCGGCGCGCCGCGCCTCGTTGCGCACATTGCGTCAACCCTCGAGCGGCGATGTGCTCGACCAGGCAGTGGTGCTCTGGTTCCTTGGCCCTGCGACTGCGACCGGCGAGGACTTGGCCGAACTGCATCTGCATGGCGGCAGAGCGGTGGTCCGTGCTGTGGAGAGCGCCCTGGCGACTCTGCCCGGTCTTCGACTGGCCGAGCCAGGCGAATTCACCCGTCGCGCCTTTCTGAACGGCCGGATTGACCTCGCCGAAGCCGAAGGGCTTTCCGATCTGCTGTTTGCGGAGACCGAGGCGCAGCGGGTCGCGGCCATCCGGACGGCGAGCGGCCATCTGTCGCGCCAGGTCGAAGGCTGGCGGCATGAGGTTCTGCGGTTGTCCGCGCTGGTCGAGGCCGATCTCGATTTTTCTGACGAGGACGATGTCGGCGCCGGTGTGGCCGATACGGTCGGGCAGGGCGTTTCGGCGCTGACCGGCGACATCCGCGCAGCGCTTTCGCGTCCCCGGGCCGAACGGCTGCGCGATGGCATCCGTGTGGTCCTCGCGGGTCCTCCCAACAGCGGCAAATCCACCCTGCTCAATGCGCTGCTCCAGCGTGAGGCGGCGATCGTCTCGGATATCGCGGGGACCACACGCGACATCATCGAGGCTCCGGTAGCGCTCGGCGGCGTGCCGTTCGTGCTCACCGATACCGCAGGGCTTCGCGACGAAGGCGCAGAGGAGATCGAGACGATCGGCATTGCGCGCGCGCGCGATGCGATGGCGGCAGCGGATATCGTGTTGTGGATGGGTCCCGAGGGCCAAGGGGGGGACCATCCGGCGCTTTGGGAGATTGCGGCACAGATTGACCTCCCGAGTGTTTCACGTGAAACAAAGCGTGCCGCACGGCACAGGCTCTCGGCGCGAACGGGCGAGGGGATCGAGGCGCTGATCGCCGATCTGGTCGCGACGGCCCGCACGCTTCTGCCCGGGGCAGGTGAGGTGGCGCTGAACGCGCGTCAGCACCGCCTGCTCCAGCAATGCGCAGCCGCTCTGGAGTCCGCTGGGGCTGAGGGCGACCTGTTGCTGCGCGCCGAATCATTGCGGCTGGCCCGGCTCGCGCTTGATCAGCTGCTCGGCCACACGCATGTCGAGGACATGCTCGACGCGCTGTTCGGAGCATTCTGCATCGGCAAATAGCCTCGCCTGGCAGCAGCCTACGTCGAGAGCGGCTGAACCGAGCGACCAGGCCCTCGACCGAATCCGGCTTTTGCGTTATGGGCGGCAACATGCAGCAATTTGATGTTCTGGTTGTCGGCGGCGGTCATGCCGGGTGCGAGGCGGCGGCCGTGGCCGCGCGGATGGGCGCGCGCGTCGCCCTTGTCAGCTTCACGCGCGACGCCATTGGCGCGATGTCGTGCAACCCTGCGATCGGTGGCCTGGGCAAGGGGCATCTGGTTCGCGAGGTCGACGCCTTCGACGGGCTGATCGCGCGCGCCGCCGATGCTGCTGCCATTCACTATCGCATGCTCAACAGCTCGAAGGGCAGCGCTGTGCAGGGCCCGCGGGTGCAGGCCGACCGCAAGCTGTACAAGGCAGCGGTGCAGACGATGCTCGGCGCACAGCCGAACCTGACGATCATCGAAGGCGAGGTTGCGGCATTGCGGCTCTCGGGTGGCGCGGTGACTGGCGTAGTTCTCGGCGATGGCGGTGCGATAACTGCCGGTGCGGTCGTTCTGGCGACGGGCACGTTCCTGGGCGGACGGCTGTTCCGCGGCGAGGAGAGGCTGGAAGGCGGACGCATTGACGAGCCGGGTGCCAGCCTGTTGGCACAGCAGCTGCGCGCCGCCGAGCTTCCGATGGCGCGGCTCAAGACGGGCACGCCGCCGCGCATCGATGGCCGCACGATCAATTGGGCCGTGCTCGACGAGCAGCCGAGCGACGACGAACGCTGGACGATGTCGCCGCTGACCGAGCGCCGCACGGTCCCGCAGCTATTCTGCGCGATGACCCGGACCAGCCAGCAAACCCACGATATCATCCGCGCCAACCTCGATCGCTCGCCCATGTTCAGCGGTGCCATCGGCGCGCAGGGCCCGCGCTATTGCCCCTCGATCGAGGACAAGATCCATCGCTTCGGGGACCGCGATGGCCACCAGGTGTTTCTGGAACCCGAAGGTCTGGACACGCCGCTGGTCTATCCCAACGGGATTTCGACCTCGTTGCCCACCGACGTGCAGCTAGACTTCGTCCGCTCGATGGCAGGGCTTGAGTGGGCCGAGATCGTCGTTCCGGGCTATGCGGTGGAATATGACCATATCGATCCGCGTGCGCTCGACCACCGGCTTGAGGTGAGGGCGATCCCCGGCCTGTATTGCGCGGGCCAGATCAACGGCACCACCGGCTATGAGGAAGCGGCCGCACAGGGTCTGGTCGCAGGCATGGCTGCCGCTGGATCTGTGCTTGGCCGCGCCATCGATCTGCCCGACCGGGCGACCAGCTATCTCGCGGTGATGATCGACGATCTCGTATTGCAGGGGGTGACCGAGCCCTATCGCATGCTCACCGCCCGTGCCGAATACCGGCTGAGGCTCCGCGCCAACAATGCATCGGATCGGCTGACCGATATAGCTATGTCGAATGGCGCGGTGGGCAACGAGCGCCAGGCATGGTTTGAACAGCAGCAAGCGGACAAGGCCCGGATCCTGTCCGCGCTGGAACGACAGACTAGCTGTGCGGAGCTCGGTTCGCTCGGTTTGCCGGTCAAGGCCGATGGCAGTCGCCAGAGCCTGTATGACTGGCTGCGATTCCCGGCTATCTCGCTTGAGGCGCTGGTGCCGCTGCTGGGATCGGAGCTCGAGGGGTTGAGCGACGACCTGCGCGCCGAGATCGAGGAGGATGCCGTCTACGCGCCCTACCTTGCCCGACAGGAGGCAGAGCTGCGCGATCTGCGCGCCAACGAGCGCGTCGTGCTGGGCGGCAATATCGACTATCGCGCGATCACCGGCTTGTCGAACGAGATGGTCGAGCGGCTTTCGCTGGCGCAGCCCGAGACCCTGGCCGAGGCCGGGCGGGTGCGCGGGGTGACTCCGGCAGCTTTGGCGGCGATCTTGGTTCACGCCCGCAAGCGCGCCGCCTGATGCCGCTGATCATCGATAGCGAAAACGGTGCCCGCAGCTGGATCGCCTATCAGCCGGGTGTTTCACGTGAAACAATGGAGGCGCTCGATCGGCTCGTCGCCTTTGTCGTCGACGAGGCGCAGCACCAGAATCTGGTGTCGGCTGCCACCCTGACGACGATGTGGCAGCGGCATATCCTGGACAGCGCGCAGCTGCTCCGCTTCGCCGATCCGCAGCCCGGCGAACTGTGGATCGACCTTGGCAGCGGCGCGGGCTTTCCCGGGCTGGTGATCGCGCTGATGGCGCCGTGCCGAGTGACGCTGGTCGAATCGCGCAGCCTGCGCATCGCCTATCTCGAAAGAGCGATCGCGCATCTGGGGCTAGGGGATCGCGTGACGGTTGCAGGGGCAGCGCTTGACCGTGTCGCGGCAGTAGAAGCCGATTATATCTCCGCCCGCGCATTTGCTCCGCTGCCGCGACTGCTGGAGGGTGCGGAGCGCTTTTCCACAGAAAAGACGCGCTGGCTGCTGCCCAAGGGACGAAATGCGCGCGCGGAACTGGAAAGCGTGTCATCAGCATGGCAGCATGTGTTTCACGTGGAACAGAGCATGACCGATCCCGACGCGGCGATTCTTGTCGGCACCGGTCGCGCTACACCGCTCGCAACGCCACAACCCGCACGCCATCGGCCAGCGCGCCGACACAGGAGCAGATCATGATCCGCATCGCGATTGCGAATCAGAAGGGCGGGGTGGGCAAGACCACCACCGCGATCAACCTGGCCACCGCGCTCGCCGCGACCGGGCTGTCGGTTCTGCTCATCGATCTCGACCCGCAGGGCAATGCCTCGACCGGGCTGGGGATTGCGCGCAACGACCGCGAATATTCGAGCTACGATCTGCTCACCGACAATTGCTCGCTGGCGCAATGCTGCGTGCCCACCCAGATCCCCGGGCTGGATATCGTTCCGGCAACGGTCGATCTGTCTGGCGCCGAGATCGAGATGGTCGATCTGGAGCACCGCACCCATCGTCTCAAGACGCCGATGGACAATGCCCCGCCGGACCGCTGGCAGGTGTGCCTGATCGATTGCCCGCCGTCGCTGGGCCTGCTGACGCTCAACGCCTTGGTCGCGACTGACCAGGTGCTGGTGCCGCTGCAGTGCGAGTTCTTCGCGCTCGAGGGACTGAGCCAGTTGCTCCAGACAGTCGAGCGCGTACAGCAGCGTTTCAATCCTGACCTGTCGATCATCGGCGTGGTGCTGACCATGTACGACCGGCGCAATCGGCTGACCGATCAGGTGTCAGACGATGTGCGCGCGGTGCTGGGCAAATTGGTGTTCGATACCGTCATCCCGCGCAACGTCCGCCTGTCCGAGGCGCCCAGCCATGGCATGCCTGCGCTCATCTACGATCACCGCTGTGTCGGGTCCGAAGCGTATATCGCGCTCGCCCGCGAATTCATTTCCCGCATGCCCCGTATGGAAGAGGAAGCCGCCTGATGGCCCAGGACCCCAGCGATCTGCCTGACATGGCCAAGGCCATCGGCCGCAAGCGTCCCACGGGCCTCGGGCGGGGTCTCAATGCGCTGCTGGGTGAGGCGGGCCGCGAGGAACCGCTTGTGCGCCGTGACGGCAGCCCCGAGGCACCTGCGGCAACGATCACCGGATTGCGCTCGCTTCAGCTCGCCGACATTCGCCCGCACCCCGGTCAGCCGCGTCGCTATTTCGATGAAGAAGCACTCGACGATCTGGCGCGATCGATTTCGCAGCGTGGAGTGATCCAGCCGGTGATCGTGCGTCCGCGCAAGGGCGGCGGGTACGAACTGGTTGCGGGCGAACGCCGCTGGCGCGCCGCGCAGCGTGCCCGGTTGCACGAGATCCCCGCCATCATCCGCGAGCTGAGCGACCCCGATACCTTTGCCTTGGCGCTGATCGAGAACATCCAGCGCGAGGATCTGAACCCGGTCGAAGAGGCCGAGGCCTATCAGCGGCTGGTCGGCGATCAGGGCTATTCCCCGGTCGAGGTCGCCCGGATGGTCGACAAGTCGCGCAGCCATATCGCCAACCTGATGCGGTTGCTCGCGCTGCCGCAGCCGGTGCTCAAGATGGTCGCCGACCGCAGCCTGAGCATGGGCCACGCCCGCGCGCTGATCAACGTTGCCGACGCCGAGAGCATTGCAGCCGAGGTGGTCGATCGCGGGCTATCGGTACGCGAGGTCGAGAAGCTGGTCCGCCGCGCGCGAAGCGAGGCTTCGGGCAAGCCGGACAGCGCGCCGCGTGCGAAGGCGGCAGGCGGCGATTCGGAGAGCAATGCCGATATCGCGGCGGTCGAGCGGCACCTGGAGGACCTGCTGGGTCTCAAGGTCAAGATCAGCGCAGAAGCGAACCAGCGCAGTGGCAGCGTAACGATTCGCTACGGCAATCTCGATCAGCTCGACCTGATCTGTCAGCGGCTTTCCGGCGATATTATATAATAAAATCAGGTATTTATTTGACGTTTTCGATTCGCGCCGGATCGTTGAGAACGTTGATGGCGGCATGGACGCGCGCCTCGATCTCCTCGCGCGGGAGTCCAGCAGGTATGACTTCTCCGAAGCGATAGACGACGGTGCCCGGGCGCTTGATGAAACCACGCCGGGGGTACAGGTGCCCCGTCGCCAGCGCGATCGGGACCACTGGCAGCTTGGCCAGCTTGTACAGTCCGGCAAAGCCCGCCTGCAGCGCGGGCTGCTCGCCCGGCGGCGTGCTGGTGCCTTCGGGGTAGATCACGATCGAACGGCCTTCGGCGACGAAACGGCGCACCTCGGTCATCATGTTGCGCAGCGCCACCGCACCGCCGGCGCGATCGATGAAGATCATCCCATAGGTCCGCGCGATCTGGCTCCACAGCGGGATCCGCGACAGCTCGATCTTGGCGACCACGGCGGGGCGGTTGAAGATGCGCAGCAGCTCGATCGTCTCGAAAAAGCTCTCGTGCTTGATCGCATACAGCACCTGTCCCTGCGGCTTTGGTCCTTCGATCCGGACACGGATGCCCAGGAACACCCATGCGCACCAGAAATGGTACATGCCCCATCCCCGCGCCATGCCCTGCAGCCGGTGGCGCGAGAACGGCAGCACGATGAACGCCACGATCACGATCGGCACCGATCCGCCGTAAAAGGCGATCGTGAACAGGATCGACCGGAATACGGCCAGAAGGGTCCTGAGCACTCCCATCACACCCCGAACAGCCCCGCCAGCCAGCGCAGCACCAGCTTGTTATACTCGCGCCACAGCGTCATCAGGCCGGGTTTGCTCGGTACGGCATCGGTATAGATCAGGATGCCTTCGGGCAGCGCGCGCCGCAGTTCATATTCGGCGCGGCGCATGTGCCAGTCGGTGGTCACCAGCCGTACCGATTCCACCTTGCGCTGCTTGGCCCACCGCGCGGTCTCCAATCCATTCGAGCGCGTGTCATAGGCGCGAAAGCCCAGATCCACGCAACAATCGAACAGCTCGACCGAGCCGGGATACTGGGCGCTGAGCTCTGCGGGGCGGACATCGCGGTCGACGCCGGAAATCAGCATCCGGTCGGCCCATTTGTTGCGCAGCGCCTCCAGCCCGCGATCGATGCGCAGCGGACCCCCGGTGGGCACCACAACCGCATCGGTCTTCTGGTCGCCCAACGGCTGCGGCAGCAGGATCGCAAACCAGGCAAAGCCCAGAATCCAGGCGAGCAGAACCGATGACAAAATGCGGACGATCACAGTTTCTTCCTGAGCGCGCGCAGGACGGTGACGCGCGCGGTAAACACTGCCAGCGCAATACCCGCTATCGGCACGGTTGCAAGCAGCAGCCAGTCGAGCGGTCCAAAAGACCCGGCGGCCACCAGCCCCGAATCGAGTCGCGCAGCGGTGCGGGCAAGCAACCACAGGACCGGAGCGGCGAGCAGGCAACCGATCAGCGCACCGAGCGCGGCGTCGAGCGCGATCCGGCGCTGGAAGAGCCGCGCAATCTGCTGATGCGTGCTGCCCAGCAGATGCATGATGTCGATGGTCTCGGCATGCGCGGCAAAGCTGCTGCGCGCCGAGAGCATCACCGAGGCGATGCTGGCGAGCGCGAGCATCGCCACCAGACCGATGGCGAGCCAGCGCAGCGTGGCGATCAGATCGAACACCGGTCGCAGCCACTGGCCGTGCTCGTCGATCCGCGCATCGGGCGCGGCGCTCGCCAGCGCCTTGCGCAGCCGGGCGAGCACGGCCGGATCTGCTCTGCCGCCAAAATCGACATCGATCAGCGCGGGCAGGGGGATATCGTCGCTCACCGCGCCGCTGCCCAGCCACGGCGCAAGCAGCCCGCGGACCTCGGCCTCGCTGACCTGGGTGACCACCGCCACCGCTGTGTCCGACCGCAGCACTGCTTCCGCCGCCACAGCCTGGCGCTGGCGCGCCTGCGCATCGGCGTTGACGATCTGCACCGTGGCGCGTCCGGCGAGATCGGCGTTGATCTGCTGCGCGGCGCTGCCCAGCGCCAGCGCGGCTGCGGTCGCCAGCAGCGTCAGGAACAGCATGACGGCAATCACCCAAGGCATCGGCCCGGTCAGCCGCGCCTGCGGGATCAACCGGCGATCATGGCCGGTGGGGAAGAACGTGCCCAGCATCAGCCCTGCTCGCCCACCCATCCGGTGAGGTCCGCGGGGCGGGGCGGATAGCGCAAGGCGCCGGTGGGGTCGGACAAGCGCCCGCCTTCCAGCCGCATCATCTGCGCACGCTTGATCCGCGTCATCAGATGGATGTCGTGGGTGGCAACGATGATCGTCGTGCCCATCCGGTTCAGCGCCTCGAACAATCGCAGCAATTTCACCGCCATATCGGGATCGACATTGCCGGTGGGCTCGTCCGCGACCAGGATATCGGGCCGGGTGATGACGGCGCGGGCGATCGCGACACGTTGCTGCTCGCCGCCCGAAAGTGTCGCGGGCAAGGCATCGCCGCGCGCGTTGAGCCCGACCCAATCGAGAATCTCGCGCACCGGGGTGGTGATGTCAGCATCGCGCATGCCCGATATCCGCAGCGGCAGCGCGATGTTGTCGAAGGCCGAAAGGTGCGGCACCAGTCGGAAATCCTGGAACACCACGCCGATCCGGCGGCGGAAGCCCGGCAGCCGCTCGCGGTCCAGCGTCATGAGGTCGCTGCCGAACAGCCGCACGAGGCCGCGGCTCGGCCTCTGAGCCAGGTACAGCAGCCGCAACAGCGAGGATTTGCCTGCGCCCGAAGGACCGGTGAGGAAGTAGAACTGGCCGGAAAACAGCGTGAACGACAGGTCCGACAGCGCCTCTGGCCCGGTGCCATAGCGCAGCCCGACATTCTCGAACTGGACGATGCTATCCATGCTGGCGCCGCTCATGCTGTGGCGATAGCCCGCCGTGGGCCAAGCAGGCAATGGGAATGCGCATCGCACCGTCTTGCAGCATTCGCGTCCTGCCTCCTCGTGGCCCAAGCCGTTGAAAAAACGCCATAGCGCGCAAACAGTGGTGGAAAAAGGGCAGGCACGCCGTGGCGGGGCCTGCAAGCCCCTTGCGGCGATTCGCCCGGCGTGGTTAGAAACCCCATGATTATTGCGTGCCCCGCGTGCAACACCCGCTATGCGGTCCCGGACAGTGCCATTGGCGTCGATGGCCGATCGGTGCGTTGCGCCAAGTGCGGCCATAGCTGGTTCCAGCACGGGCCCGAGCTGCCTGTGCCGCCTGCCGATCTGCCCGTGGCCGAACCCGCGGCGCCGCCCGTTTCGCAGCCCGTGGGCCAGACCGACTCCGAGCCTGCACCTGTCGATGCGCCTGCTGCCTCACCTGCTTCAGCCGCAACGCCCTCGCCGGCGCCCGCCGCGCCGACAGCACCGACATCCCCATCGCCGGATCCCCAGCCTGATGCCGACGCTGATCCCCAGCCCGATTTGCCGCCCCTGCCGCGCCCGGTTCCGCCGAGCAACCGCCCGATCGTTGCCAGCTATGCCGATGATGCCCTTGCCGACCGGCCCAGCAGCTTCAACCATGAACCGCCCTTCCGGCCGCGGCGCAACCCGGCGAAATACTGGATGATCGGCGCGGTGGCCTTTGCCGTGATCGCGTCGGGCGCAGCAGTGGCGATCCAGACCTTTGGCCTGCCCGGTTTCATCACCGATTACAGCCTGCCCTTTGCCGAGGTGGAGCCCGATCTGAAGATCGATTTCCCGCCCGACAAGCAGGAACGCCGCACCCTGCCCAACGGCACCGAATATTTCAGCGCATCGGGCACGATCCGCAACCTCAGCCAGCGCGCGCAGGATGTGCCGCCGATGCTGGTGGTGTTGCGCGATGCGCAGAACCGCGTGGTGTTCAACTGGATCATCAACCCGCCGGTCGACCGGCTGGAACCGGGCCAGAAGGCCGATTTCCGCCAGGCGATGGTGGATGTGCCGCGCTCTGCCACGTCGGCCGAGATCGCCTGGGCCAAGCGCCGCTGATCGCGTCATCGGGCGTTATCCGCCCATCGATAATCGCTTGTTGCTATGGGCCTGCCGCTTTGCTAATGGCGCGGCCTGCCACGCGGGCAGGGGGCGAAAGCCCAGGTTACCTGCCCCGCGAATTGCGTGACTGTGCGGTCATGGCGGAATTGGTAGACGCGCAACGTTGAGGTCGTTGTGGGCGAAAGCCCGTGGAAGTTCGAGTCTTCTTGACCGCACCAATCACATCCAGTGGATCCATTCCCCATAAGGATGGCAGGTCGCCAGCAGGTGTAACCGCCCATCGGGCCAGCAGGTCAGCGAAAGCTGGACCTCGCTGCGATTGGGAGTCCATTCCAGGCTCACCCATGCCAGCGGCCGCTCGGGCGTCGCATTAGCGGACGCTGCGAGGATCAGGTCACCGAGTTTGGTCTGCTCTGGCCCGGGCAGATACTGCCGGAACATCGAATGGAACACGACGCGGCACACGCCGGCCTGTTGCGGCGCGGCCAGCCGCTCAGTGACCCAGCCGATGGCCTCGCCCTCGTCGATCTGCGGTGGATGCGCGCGCGCGATCTCCAGCGCCCGTTCGAGGCGGCGGGTGCGATTGTGCTGATCGGCCCAGATGAAAGCGAGCAGACGCTCGCACGAATCGGCATGGCGGGCATCGAGCGGATGCCGGTCGACCCCGCAGGCCGAAGCGATCTCGACAGCTGCTGCCTTGGGCTTGGGACCGCGCCATTGCGGTGCAATGTGCAGCGCAGAGCCGGGCTGCCCGACGACCGTTCCGCCCAGATTGAAGCTGTACCGTCCCAGATTGAGGTTGAGGCCGCAGCTTGTTCCCAGCTCGTTCAACTCGAATGGCAGGCCGAAACGATCGGCTGCCACCATCAGCGCCGCCATCAGGGCTGCGGAGCGGCCAACCTCGTTGGTCTGGGTCGGGTCGCGCAGCCATTCGATGATGAAGCCATCGGATGATTCGAGCGCCTTGCCGATGGCCCGGTCGAAAGCCCGATGATCGCCGCGATACAGCGCCGACAGGTCAGGCTCGGTTCCGCGCCGGGCGATGGCGTGCAGCGCGCCGTTGAGGCGCATGGCGATTGCAGCGGCGGCGCGATCGCCCGGCCAGCTCGCGATCACCGCTTCGGTCATCGGCGCGTTGCCCAGTTGTCGGGATGCTGCCTCGAGCACGCAGGCAACGAAGTCCGAACCCAGCGACCGGCACACCGCTGCCTGACGCAGCAGTTCGCTGCGACCATCGGATGGCGACTGAATTGCTGGCAGAAACGTGCCAATAGTTTCACCCTTGCGGGTCTGATCGGCAGTTTCGGGAAGTATCTGGTATGCTAAAGCAGTCATGGTTCTCGCCAACGGATAAGTCGGCAAAGGACACCCGACCGTTGCTTCAAAAACTAGGCAGTCAGCGTAAACAAGAAGTTAACAGTCACGCTGGGCTGGCGGGAATCCTGGAGGCTGGAATGGCGTGCCCAGAAGGCCGGATCGCAAGTGACATGCGGCGGGGTCCGATCAGCCCCCCGCGACTCGCAGCGAATCATATCGCATTGTGAAGCCCGGCATCCCGGTCTCTGGCTTTGGTGGAGGTCGTGAAAAAATTTGTCCGGACAAAAATCTGAAAATTTTTTTGCTGCAATTGCGAAGGCGTCCGGGTCTGGTAACAGGATGCGGCGCGTGGACGTAATCATGAGATTTCAATGACATGCAACCCATTGCCGAAATAGGGTATTGGATCGTACCCGGCGCGGTCAACGCACCGAACCAACCGATAAATTTCTGATTCTATTTGATTAATTCCATTAGCCGCAAGCCGCCATGCCCGGCGGTTTTTACGCTACGGCATCGTTGGCCCGGCGCGATTCAAAATTAACTTCGCGTTAAGTAACAGATCCTAGTTCGCCGCCCCGACGAAACAATGTCTTTTGGGGGCGTACATGAATACTCTGAATTCCACGAAGTTTACCTGTGCATCTGTCGCTGTTCTGGCGATGTGTGCAATCTCGGTACCTGCCAACGCGCAGGAGGCCGAACCGCAGACCGCATGGGAAGCCAGCCGTACCGTCGATGAAGGTGACATGGTCACCACCGGCGTGGCGCGCGGCCGCGATCGTCTGAACAGCGCGACCTCGACCAGCGCGATCAAGGAAAACGAGATCATCCGTCTGGCGCCGCGCTCGCTGGCCGAACTGTTCCGCAACATCCCCGGCATCCGCGTCGAGGCGGCTGCGGGTGAAGCGCAGAACAACTATACCGTGCGCGGCCTGCCGATGGTGAATGGCGCCAGCAAGTATATCCAGATCCAGGAAGATGGCCTGCCGGTCATGGAATTCGGCGATCTGATGCGCCTGACGCCCGACCTGTTCGTGCGGGCGGACTTCAATGTCGGCCAGGTCGAATCGATCCGTGGCGGCTCGGCGTCGACCTTTGCCTCGAACGCACCGGGCGGCGTGATCAACCTCATTTCCAAGACGGGTGAAGTCGAAGGCGGATCGATCATGGCGACGGTCGGCGTCGACTTCGAAAGCTACCGCACCGATTTCGATTACGGCGGCCGCCTGGGCGATGGCTGGCGGTTCCATGTCGGCGGCTTCTACCGCGAGGGCGAAGGCGTGCGCGACACCGGCTTCAACGCGTCGCGCGGCGGCCAGGTGAAGTTCAATGTCACCAAGCAGTTTGATGGCGGCTATATCCGCGTTTACGGAAAGCTGCTCGACGACCGGGTCCCGACCTTCACCGGCACGCCGCTGCTGGTCACCGGCACCAATGCCGACCCGTCGTTCGCCGACCCGCTGGGCGTGAGCAGCCGCACCAATTCGCTGCTGTCGCCCAACCTGCCCGTGGTTCTGACTTTGGGCTCCTCAGGTGAGGTGCGCCGCCGCAACTTCAACAATGGCGTCGAGGTTCAGGCCAAGTCGCTGGGCTTCGATGCACAGTTCAGCCTGGGCGAATGGGCGTTCACCAACCGCTTCCGCTATGCCGACCAGTCGACGCGCAACACCACTCTGGTGGTGTCCTCCGCCGCGCCTGCCGGCCAGTTTGCGACGCGCTTTGGCGGTGCCGGTGCGGCCTTCCGCTATGCTTCGGGACCGCGTGCCGGCCAGGCGTTCAGCGCCGCCGGTGGCAACGGCCTGGCGGCCTTGTCCTTCTATTCGGACAACGACGCCCCCGATGTCAGCAACATGACCAACGACTTCCGCATCAGCCGCGTGTGGGACATCGGTGGCGGCAATCTGACCACGACCGCGGGTCTCTATCGGTCGAGCCAGAAGTTCGTCTCCGAAATCGGCTTTGCGACCTTCTTCCAGGATGTCGTGGGCGGCGGCGATGCAGTGCCGCTCAACCTGTTCACCGCAGCCGGCGTGCCGGTGACCGACGGCGGCTATCGCAACTTTGGCGGCCCGGGCGCTGCAGGCAACATCCGGGACAATGATGTCACCTACACCACGACCGCGCCCTTTGCCTCGATCAACTTTGCCAAGGGCAAGGTGGCCGTGGGCGGTTCGGTGCGCTGGGACAACAGCCGCGCGCGGGGCAACATCATGAACGATGGTGCCCTGCGCCGGTTCGACATGAACGGTGACGGCGTCATCTCCACCCCCGAGACGCAGGTCTCGTTCGTTCCGGTCGGCGTGACTCTGCCGGTCAACTACGCCCATGACTATCTGTCCTATTCGGTCAGCGTGAACTATCGCGTGTCGGAGCCGTTCGCGATGTTTGCCCGCTACAGCCTGGGTGGCCGCGCTGCGGCGGACAAGATCCTGTTCACCGCCGCTGTCAGCCGGTCGACCGGCGCGCTGCTGAACAGCGGGGCGGGCGATGACAGCGTGCGTCAGGCGGAAATCGGCCTCAAGTATCGCAAGGACGGTCTGGTGCTGAACCTCACCGGATTCCACGCGAAGACCGACGACACCAACTCGCAGATCCTCACCAACCCGGTCACCGGACAGCTTGAGCTGAATTCGGTCACCCGCGCCTATGAGGCTTATGGTCTCGAGTTCGAGGGCGGCTTCCGTCGTGGTCCGTTCAGCGTCACGGCGCATGCAACCTTTACCGAGGCCGAGATCAGCCGCGCCGAGAACCCGGCGCTGGAAGGCAACATCCCGCGCAACCAGCCCAAGCTGCTGTTCGGCCTGACGCCGCAATATGATACCGACACGTTCACCGTGGGCGCCAACATCATCGGCGTCACCGACAGCTTCAGCCAGGACGTCAACCAGTTGCGGATGCCGGGCTACACTACCGTCGGCCTGTTTGCGCAGGTCCGTCCGATGGAGCGCGTCGAATTGAGCATCAATGCCAACAACGTGCTCAACGAGCGGGCGATTACTGGCATCTCGGAAGGCGCCATCCCGGTTTCGGGTGTCGTCATGGCGCGCCCGCTGTTCGGTCGCTCCATCTCTGCATCGGCGCGCTTCTTCTTCTGATCCGCTCCAAGCCTGCACCAACTTTCACGACCGCCCGGGCCGCATCACGCGGAACCCGGGCGGTTTTGCATGGAGCATAGCGGGTCGACCAGGGGGTGGCCAGGTGACCTCAGCCTGCAGTTGCCGTTGCGTAATCACGGGTTTGTCAGGCAGTCAAAACGTGCCTGAAAGCCTGTTAACCACGCTTTAATCGGAATCAAATAGGCCCGGAAAGTAAGCTTTTACAGCAGGGGCAATCCATGAATTTCTTCAAGAATCGCGTTTCTACTTGTACTTCAGTTACCGCTATTGCCTTGTGCGCTATCGCAGCGCCGGCTGCAGCGCAGGAAACCAAGCCAGTCACCGCCTGGGAAGCCAGCCGTACCGTCGATGAAGGTGACATGGTCACCACCGGCGTGGCGCGCGGCCGTGACCGTCTGAACAGCGCGACCTCGACCAGCGCGATCAAGGAAAACGACATCATCAGCATCGCGCCGCGGTCGCTGGCCGAGCTGTTCCGCAACATTCCGGGCATCCGCGTCAATGCGGGCACGGGCGAGGCTGGCAACAGCTATACCGTTCGTGGCCTGCCTTTGGTCAATGACGGCAGCAAGTACATCCAGATTCAGGAAGATGGCCTGCCGGTCCTCGAGTTCGGCGATCTGCTCACGCTGACCCCGGATATCTTCGTGCGCGCCGATCTCAATGTCGCGCAGGTCGAATCGATTCGCGGCGGCTCTGCCTCCACCTTTGCATCGAATGCGCCCGGCGGCGTGATCAACCTGATCTCCAAGACCGGTGAGGTCGAGGGAGGATCGGTGATGGCCACCATCGGCCTCGACTATGAAAGCTATCGCACCGATTTCGACTATGGCACCAAGCTGGGTGACGGCTGGCGTTTCCATGTCGGCGGTTTCTACCGCGAGGGCGAGGGGCCGCGCGAAACCGGCATGAACTCGATGCGTGGCGGCCAGGTGAAGTTCAACGTCACCAAGCAGTTCAACGGTGGCTATATTCGCGTCTACGGCAAGGTGCTCGATGACCGCGCGCCCAGCTTCATCAACACCCCGCTGCTGGTGTCGGGAACCAATGCCGACCCCGTTTTCGTCGATCCGCGCGGTATCGACAGCCAGCAATCTTCGCTGCTGTCGCCCAATCTGCCCCGGTCGCTGTGGCTGGGGGCATCAGGCACGCCCACGCAGGGAAGCCTGAGCCAGGGCACGCACGCCAAGTCCAAGTCGCTGGGCTTCGATGCGCAGTTCAGCCTGGGCGAATGGTCGATCACCAACCGCTTCCGCTATGCCGACCAGTCGCTGCGCAGCGTCATCCTGTTCCCCTCGGCAGCCGCTCCGGCAGCCGCCTTCGCCACGCGCTTCGGCGGTCCCGGCGCACGGCTGAGCTATGCGGCAGGCGCGCGCGCCGGCCAGGCGTTCGATCCGAGCGGCAATGGTCTGCTGACCTTGTCGTTCATCGCGGACTCCGACGTGCCCGATGTCAGCAACATGACCAACGATCTGCGTCTCAGCCGGGTGTGGAATGTCGGCGGCGGTGATTTCACCACCACGGCGGGCCTGTATCGGTCGAGCCAGGAATATGTCTCGGAAATCGGTTTCACCACCTTCTTCCACGATGCCGTCGGCGGTGGCCAGTCGGTTCCGCTCAACCTGACCACAGCCACGGGCATTCCGGTTACGCAGGGCGGTGTGCTGGTGTACGGCACGCCGACCGGCAACGGAAACACCAAGAACACCGACCTCAACTATCAGGTGACCGCGCCGTTCGGCTCGTTCAACTTCGCCAAGGGCAAGTTTGCCATCGGTGGGTCGGTGCGCTGGGACAACATCCGCGTGCGCGGCAACATCATCAACGACAGCGGCACCAAGCCGTTCGACATCAACGGCAACGGATCGCTGTCGATCCCCGAAAGCCGGGTGACGTTCGTCCCCGTTGGCGTGACCTTCCCGGTCAACTACAACCACGATTACCTGTCCTACTCGCTGAGCGCGAACTATCGCGTGTCGGAGCCGTTCGCGGTCTTTGCCCGGTACAGCCGGGGCGGACGCGCCGGGGCAGACAAGATCCTGTTCACGCCTGCGGTGAGCACGGTGACCGGCGCGCTGCTCAACAGCGTCGCGGGCAACGATACGCTGCGTCAGGCTGAGGTCGGCTTGAAGTACCGCAAGGACGGCATCGTGCTGAACCTGACCGGCTTCTATGCGCTGACCGACGAGACCAACGCGCAGATCACGACCAACCCGGCGACGGGCCTGGCCCAGCTGGCGGCGGTGACTCGCTCGTACAAGGCCTATGGGCTTGAGTTCGAAGGCGGCATCCGTCGCGGTCCGTTCAGCCTGACCGCGCATGCGACCTATACCGAAGCGGAAATCGATGCGGCGGAAAACCCGGCGCTGGTCGGCAACATTCCCCGTCAGCAGCCCAAGCTGCTGTGGGGTCTTCGCCCGCAATACGATAGCGATATGTTCTCGATCGGCGCCAATATCGTGGGCACCACGGGCAGCTTTGCCCAGGACGTCAACCAGCTGCGTCTGCCAGCCTTCACCACGGTCGGAGCGTTCGCCCAGTTCCGCCCGATGGAGCGGGTCGAGCTGAGCGTGAATGCCAGCAACCTGCTGAACGAACGTGCGATCACCAGCGTGTCGGAAGGCGCGATCCCGGCTTCGGGCGTGGTCATGGCGCGCACGATGTACGGCCGCACGGTCTCTGCCTCCGCACGGTTCTTCTTCTGATGCGCACCTGTCCGCAAGGCCTGCCGGCGCGCCGTCGCCGAAGGCTGGTTCGCCTTGCGGGCAGGCGATGCTCCCGCACGGTCGAAATGGGGCGCCCGACAGCGCCTGTATCTGGCTCCGTCTCTTTCCCACTCTCGGGTAGCAACCAACAAGTCAAAGTCACAAAGGGTTGATCATGCTGACCAAATTGAACATTCCAAGGAAGCTCAGCCTGTCCTTCTTGCTCATCTGCAGCTCGGCAGCGCTGATGATGATCGTGTTTGCGGTCAATCTGTGGATGATCCAGTCATCGACGGACGAGAACAACCACTCGCAGCTGATCTACGGCAAGGTGCAGACGCTGGAAACGTCGCTGCTGCGCCAGAACAGCCAGTTCCGCGGCTATCTGGTCACCGGTGACGACAGCTACCTGAAGTCCTATTACGAGGGCCGCGACGAATATGATACCGCCGCGAGCGAGCTGAACACGCTGCTGAACAACGCCAAGCACAAGGCGCTGCTCGCAGAATCGCGCCAGGAGACCCTGGCCTGGCGCAAGAACTGGGGCGACAAGCTGATCGGCTGGACCCAGAGGGGTCGCCGGGAAGATGCAGTGGTCGCAGTGCGCGATGCGGGCAAGGCGGTTCTGGTCAGCAAGGCCGTGCTGCCTCTTCGCGACATTCGCGATCATGAACTTGCCGCGATCGAGCGCAACTCGGCCCGGCAGGATTCGGCGCTGACCTCGGCGGTCATCGCGCTGGTTGTCGGCGGTATCGCGCTGATCGGCATCGCCATCGCGCTCGCCATGGCGCTGAGCCGCAGCATCGCCTTGCCGATCACCCGCCTGACCGACGCCATGGCAAGCCTGGCGGCCGGCAAGAACGATGTCGATGTCAATATCGAGCGCGCGGATGAATTGGGCGACATGGCGCGCGCGGTCACCGTGTTCCGTGACGCGGCCGTTGCCAAGGCGCGCTCCGACCAGAACCAGGCCAATGTCGTCTCGGCACTCGGCAAGGGGCTGGAAGCACTGGCTTCGGGCGACATGACCTATTCGATCACCGAGCCCTTCGCAGCCGAATATGATGCCCTGCGCCTCACCTTCAACCGCACGGTGGAAGGCCTGGAGTCCAGCCTGTCGAGCGTGTCGAGCTCTGCCCAGAGCGTGCACAATGGCTCGTCGGAAATCCGCGCAGCGTCCGAAGACCTGTCGAACCGCACCGAAGCCCAGGCGGCAAGCCTGGAAGGCGCATCGACCGCGATGAACAAGGTCACCGGCATGGTCGGGGAATCGGCTGCCAGCGCCAAGAACGCGCGCGGCGAGATCGATACCGTCCACAAGGATGCCAACGAGGGCGGCCGGGTCGTCGACATGGCGGTCAAGGCGATGGATGCGATCGAAAAGAGCTCGCAGGAAATCAGCCAGATCATCAACGTCATCGATGCCATTGCCTTCCAGACCAACCTGCTGGCGCTGAACGCGGGCGTCGAGGCGGCTCGCGCCGGGGAATCGGGCAAGGGCTTTGCCGTGGTGGCCAACGAGGTCCGCAGCCTGGCGCAGCGGTCCGCCGATGCGGCCAAGGACATCAAGGCACTGATCAACGCCTCGTCCGAACAGGTGCAGGAAGGTGTGGGCCTGGTGGCCGAAACCGGCAAGATGTTCGACCGCATCATGGGCCGGATCGGCGATGTGAGCACGCTGGTCGCAGAGATTGCCGACGGGGCCGAAACCCAGTCTGCCAACCTGCGCAGCGTCAACAGCTCGGTCAACGACATGGACAAGATGACCCAGCAGAACGCCGCGATGGTCGAACAGACCACCGCTGCCGCCCGCACCCTGGCATCGGAGGCCGACGAACTGGCATCGCTGGTGGGTCGCTTCCGGCTCAAGTCGGGCCAGGCGCACATCAGCCGCTCGGCAGCGCCATCGCGCGCCACCCGGCCTGTGGCCAAGGCGCGGCCTGCTGCCCCCAGGGTCGTCGGCAACCTCGCGCTCAGCTCGCAGGCTGACGAGGACGACTGGAGCGAATTCTGACACACAGCCGCACCGATCCGGACCGTGAAAGGACCGGATCGGTGCGCTGCTGTTTCAGGTGACCCAGCTGCCGTGGAAGCTGAGCGGCAGCGCTATGCTGCTGCGCCAGCTGACCACCGGGCCATCGGCAATGCGGCGCGAATCGAGCACATGCAGTTCGGTGGCGCGGGCATCCAGGTTGAGCGTGGTGCCGATCAGATAGCGCCCGGCGGGGACGAATTCCTCGACCAGCTGGCGCGCACCGAAATCGAAGCTGTCATTGCGGCCCGAACGCCAGTCCCAGATCCCGACGCTGCGGGCGAACGGACGATCGTCGCGATAGCCGCCGACATGGATCGTCTGGTGGCGAGGCAGGCCTGCGGTTTCGGGTGAATTGCGCAGGAACTCGGCGGTGATTCCCGCAGGCTTGATGTCGGCACGACCATCGGGATGCAGGCTGACCAGCTGAAGCAGCGGCCTTTCGGAATGCTCGTGCCGCCCCTCGACGAGGCCCGGCGCCCCCAGCACCGCGAAGGTCGGGTCCTTGTGGAAGCAGCCATCGAAGCGGATGGTGCCATCGGCTTCCTCCCAGGCGTCGCCCAGGTGGAAGAAGAACAGCGGTGGCAGCTCGTACTCGCGGCGGCGCGACAGGTCGTCCTTGTCGATCACCAGCACCCTTGATCCGCGCTCGGGCCGCCAGCTCATGCTCTGCGAAAACGGCAACCGTATCTGATCCGACACCCAGGGCTGGCACAGGATCACCAGATGACGGTCGGTCGCGGTGAAATCGTGCATATAGCTCGCCATCGGCAAGGGGATGGTCTGCCCGGCCTCGAACCTGCCATCCGCCGACAGCCGCCAGATATAGGCACTCTTGCCGCCCGAGCCGATGTTCCAGATCTGCCCCGATGGCTCGATGCGCGGGTGCGCCAGGAACGGCATCTGCACCAGGTCGTCGCGGAAAGTGACCACGCCCTGCGTCGCCAGCGTCTGCGGATCGAGCGCGGTGGCAGAGCCCGCCTCCCACAGCGCCAGCAGGCGGCCTCCGGCGGCGATGACATGGGTGTTGGCGGGGTTGGTATCATCCGGCCCGCCGACGACAGCGCCTGGCCCTGCTGGCGTGCCGAAACCCGGCTGGACGATCCGCCCCAGCTTTTCTTCAAGCCGCCGCTTGGGCGTGTCGACAAAGCGCGCGGCCAGGCTGGCCTTGTCGCCCTGGACACGCCAGGCGCGCACCAGGCCGTCGCCGTCGAACCAGTGCCCCGAAGCGCTTGCCCCGCGGCGGAAGCGCGCCGGGCCATTGCGATACAGCGTACCGGTCAGCGACGGGGCGCGGCCTTGCAAGCGCACGAGCGATTGCGGCGCGATGTCGTCCAGCACGTCGCCGACGCCCAGCGTCCAGTCGGGCATGGCGGCAGGCGTCGGGGCCAGGGGCGCAGCGGACGGGCTCGCCGCCATCGCCGCGCTTGCCCAGCCGGGGACCAGCGCGCCTGCGGTGGCCAGTGTGCCGTGCAGCAGAAGATCGCGGCGGTTCAGGCTGGCGGCGCTCACTGGAAGCTGATCCGGGTTTCGCTGGCGCCTGCGGGCACATCGAAGCTGGCCGCCTGCCACAGCGCCGGGCCACCCTGCGGCTTGGCGCCATTGGAAAACGCAAAGGGCTCCAGCGGCATGCCGAACGGGTTGGTCTTCATCTGGCCGTTGCCATCGACATCGTGGAACGTCTTGATCGCATAGCGGCCAGGGGCAAGGCCGGTGAAGGTGATCGTGGCGCTGGTCCCTTCCACCTTGACCATGTCGGCGCGGATGGGCTTGCCGCCGGCATCATGCGCGGCTTCGCTGTCGAACAGGCTCATCATGATCTGGCCCGACGGTGCGACCAGCTGCTCGAAGCGCACGGTCAGGCTGGCGGTGCCGACCGTTGCCGAGGGAGCCTGAGTCTGGGCGGGGCCCTGCGCCGAAGCGATGCTGGCGAGGGAAAGGGCGGCGATGGCGAAAAGGGTTTTCATGGGGTCTGCTCTCCTGCTGGGTGATGGCGGGTGCGCCGCCATTGACCAGTTCACAATGACCCGGCTAGACCCGCGCTGTCTTGCCCGGATACGCGAGTTGCCTGCCCCCATGCGTGAGTTGCCGTCCCCTGCCGTTCACGCTTCGCGAAATGCGTTTTCGCTGTCATCGCAGGCAGTTCGCGGGCTGGTGATCGCCGTTCTGGCCGCGGTCGTGCTGGCCTATCTCGGCGCGCTGGGCACGCAGGACGCACCGTTCGTCCAGCGGCTTGCCTATTGGGCGGCGGTGATCGTGCCGGGCTCGCTGCTCGGCTCTGGCGCTCTGGTGCTGGTGCGCCATTGGGGAGTGTTTTCCGCGCATGTGTGGCTGGAGCTGTTGGCGGTGGCGCTGCTGATGTCGGTGCCGCACAGCTTCGTGGTCATCGTGGTCAGCGCGATGTTCTTCGGCATCGGCATGATCACGCCGATGGTGGTGTTGCAGTTCTGGCTGGCGGTGTTGCTGATCGCGCTGGTGATGACGGTGATCAACTATCTCGCCCATCCCCGGCCTGCGGCCGCCTTGGGGCCAGAGCTCATCCCGGAGACGGGGCCTGCACCAGGTCCAGAGCCCGTGCGGGAGGCTCGGGCGTTGCCCCTACCTGTCGATGCCCCAGAGCCGATGGTGCAGCCAGCGGTCGCAACAGCGCCCGCCATGCCCTCGCCCGGTGCGGACCCCGCCCCGGCGCTGTCTGCACTCCCCGCCCTGTTGGCCGACAAGCTGCCGCACCGGCTGCGCGGGGGGCGCTTGCTGGCGATCGAGGCGGAGGATCATTATCTGCGCGTGCACACCGATCTGGGGAGCGACCTCATCCTGATGCGGATGACGGATGCGTGCGCTCTCCTCGACGACGCCACCGGGGCGCGGGTCCACCGCAGCTGGTGGGTGGCGCGCGCGGCGGTGGTGGCGGCATCCGTGCAGTCGGGCCGGATGGAGCTGGCGCTGGCCGGTGGTCGGACCGCCCAGGTCAGCCGCGCGATGCAGCCGGTACTGCGCCGCGCGGGCTGGCTCTAGGCCTTGTCGCCCGCCTGCAGCGCAGCCACGATCTTCTTCACATCCTGCGACCGGCCCTTGGGCAGGATCATCACATGGCTGCCGTTGGCGACGATGATAAGGTCCTCGATGCCCGATGCGGTCACGGTGATTCCGTCGGCATGGACATGGCTGTTGCGGCTGTCGAGCAGCACGACCTGGCCCGATAGCGTATTGCCATCGGCATCGGGGCTGCCGATCTCGGCCAGCGCATCCCAGCTGCCGACATCGGACCAGCCACAGGCCACGGGCACGATCGCGACCCGCTGCGCGCGTTCCATCACCGCATAGTCGATGGAATCGGACGGGCAGGCGGCAAATTGTTCTGCATCCGGGCGGATATGCCGGGCAGACAGATCGGCGCCCTCGAGCGATGCCCGCGCGGCGCGGTCCATCTCGGGCGCGTGCGATGCCAGTTCGGCCAGATAGCGGTCGGCGCGCATCAGGAAGATGCCGGCATTCCAGGCATGGCTGCCCTCGGCCAGCATCGCTTCGGCCTTGTCGCGCGGGGGCTTTTCGATGAACCGCTCGACCTTGCGGACCCCAGGGGTCTCGGACAGTCCCTCGCCCATGCGGATATAGCCAAAGCCGGTTTCGGGCCCTGTCGGCGTGATCCCGAAGGTGACCAGCCATCCGGCCTGGGCAGCGGGCAGCGCGGTATCGACCGCGGCGAGGAACGCGGGCAGGTCAAGAATGACATGGTCGCTGGGCATCACCAGCATCACCGTGTCGCCGCCGCCTGCCGCCAGCGCAGCGAGCGCGATCGCCGGCGCGGTGTTGCGCGCGCTGGGCTCGAGGATGATGCGCGCGTCTTCAAAGCCGGGCTTGGCCAGTTCCGCTTCCATCAGCGCGGCGTGCCGTTCTGCGCCGATGATCAGCGCTTGCCCGAACCGCGCGGTATCGGCGGTGCGCGCGAGCGTATCGGCAAACATCGTCGCCGGGGAGGCCAGCGCCAGGAACTGCTTGGGGCTGGCATCGGTCGACAGCGGCCACAGCCGCGTGCCCGATCCGCCCGAAAGGATGACGGGGGTAATCTGGGTCATGCGGCCTCTGCCCTGCACGCCCGCGCTGCGAGCAGGCGCGCGCCGGGGCTTGTGTGGATGATGGTATCGGGAGTAACCGCCAGGCATTCGCCGGCCTCTGCGGTGACCATTCCGTCATCGCCAGCAACCTCGACGCTGCCTTCGATCGGCACGATCATCACCGGGCCGTGTCCGGGCAGGTCGATGGGACCGCCGCCGGTCAGCACCAGCCGGAAATGCGGCCCGTCGGTCAGCGTCTGGTTGACGGCAAAGTCCACCTTGCGATGCAGGCGGTCGTCATAGGGTGCGGCCTTCGACACCGCGACGCCTTCGTCGAGATGCAGTTCGCGCGGGCGGCCATAATCATAAAGCCGGTAAGTGATATCGGCGTTCTGCTGCACCTCGATCAGGCTCACGCCCGCACCGATGGCGTGGACGCTGCCCGCCGGGATATAGAAGAAGTCGCCGCGCTGGACCGGTTTCCAGTCGACCATCGCCTCGATGCTGCCATCGAGTGCGGCAGCGCGCAGGTCCTCGTCCGACAAGGACCGCTGTGTGCCGATGCCCAGAGTGGCGCCAGGCTCGGCATCGAGCACCAGCCAGCATTCCTCCTTGCCGCTGCCCAGTCCCATCGCTTTTGCCTGGTGGTCGCTGGGGTGCACCTGGATCGACAGCTTTTCGCTGGTGAACAGATATTTGATCATCAGCGGCAGGGCATCGCCGTTGGCTGCCTCAAACCAGATCTCGCCAATCTGATCGCTGCCCTGATTGCTGAACGGCGCAGGCAGGACCCTGCGGCCCCAGGGCTTGGCGATCTGGCGGGTGGCAAGCTTGATGGTGGGGGTACGCACCGTCATCCGGATTTTTCGCTCAGCTGTCGGTGCCATGCAAGTGCAGGTGTGCCGTTACAGGCTGTGCCGTGGATGGCCGACGTGCCGCGATCGGCGCGAAATTGTGCAACTGCTGCCATGACCCGTCTCAGTGGCCGACCATCTCGCCGCCATCATAGCCGCGCACGGCCAGTTCGCAGAAGATGGTGGAGCAAAACGGATGGGTCATTGGCAAGGGTCTTCCGGAACAAGACAGGCGTTCATGGTGGGATTACGTCTGAGGGCGCGAACCGTGCCATCCGCACTATCGGCAATGAAAAAGAAACTCAATCGGCTTGCATTGATCCGGTTGTGGCAAACCAGCGGGCGATGGCATCGGCGATCCGGCCCGAGCTCTTCCCGTCGCCGAACGGGTTGTGCGCCTGCGCCATCGCGGCATAGGCGGATATATCATCGAGCAGTCGCGTCGCCTCAGTGACGATTGTCGCGCGGTCGGTGCCGACGAGCTTGGCGGTGCCTGCAGCAACGCCTTCGGGCCGCTCGGTGGTGTCGCGCATCACCAGCACCGGCTTGCCCAGCGCCGGCGCCTCTTCCTGCACGCCGCCGCTGTCGGTGAGCATTAGCTCGGCGATCTGCAGCAGGCGGGTGAAATTGAGATAATCGAGCGGTTCGAGCAGCGCGACATTATCGAGCCCGCCCAGAATCGGCAGCATCGCTGCGCGCACCTGCGGGTTGAGGTGCACCGGGAAGATGATCGCGACATCGTCGCGTGCAGCCAGATCACGGATGGCATGGGCAATGTCGTCCATCCCGCTGCCGAAATTCTCGCGCCGGTGGGTGGTGACGCCGATGATCCTTTTTCCGGCAAAACGCGCCTCGACAGGTACCATCAAAGCTGCGCGCGCGGGATTGTCCACCAACTGCGCGGTGACCCAGTGGAGCGCATCGATCACGGTGTTGCCGGTGACCAGGATCTTGT
The DNA here is from genome assembly GCA_943370475.1 of Hydrogenophaga intermedia. Classification (GTDB taxonomy): domain Bacteria; phylum Pseudomonadota; class Alphaproteobacteria; order Sphingomonadales; family Sphingomonadaceae; genus Blastomonas. The sequence goes on along the minus strand of CALRRI020000027.1, from coordinate 38,541 downwards.
CGTCCGCCACTGCCTCGCGGCGCAGAGCATTGGCAGCGGTTTCGGTCGGCGCGAAGTGCAGATCGGCAAAGCTGCCGATGATCTTGCGGTTCACCTCTTCGGGCCAGGGATGATAGATATTGCCACTGCGCAGCCCCGCCTCGACATGCGCGACCGGAATCTTGCGGTAATAGGCGGCGAGCGCGCCGCACATCGCGGTGGCAGTATCCCCCTGCACGATCACCATGTCGGGCTTTTCGGCGTCGAGCACGCTGCCGATGCCGGTCAGTAACCGGGCGCTGATCTCGTCGAGGCTCTGCCCGGGCTGCATCAGCGCGAGATCGTGATCGGGGACCAGGCCTGCGATCTCGAGCACCTGGTCGAGCATTTCGCGGTGCTGCCCGGTCACCAGCACGATCGGCTCGAGCGCATCGGCCGCGTTCAGCGCGGCAATCACCGGGAACAGCTTGATCGCTTCGGGACGGGTGCCGAAGATCACCATGATGCGCCGTGCCATTTTCTCTCGCCCCCCGTTCAGCCGGTCAGCGGCCGACGCTGACATAATGGAAGCCCGCGGCCTTCATCTGCTCGGGCTTGTAGATGTTGCGCAGGTCTACCAGCGTGTTGCCGTTCATCGTCTTGAGCACGCGCGGCAGATCGAGCGCGCGGAACACGTCCCATTCGGTGACGATCACCGCACCATCGGCAGCCTCGAGCGCCTGATAGGTGCCCGATGCCATGGTCACGCCCGGCATCAGCGACGTTGCCGCTTCCATGCCCTCGGGATCATAAGCGATAACCTCGGCACCGGCGTCGATCAGCCCCTGCGCGATCACGATCGCGGGGGCATCGCGCATGTCGTCGGTGTTCGGCTTGAAGGTCAGGCCCAGCATCGCGATGCGCTTGCCTTCGACCTCGCCGCCCATCGCTGCAATCACCTTGCGCGCCATCGCGCGCTTGCGCAGGTCGTTGACGCGCACCACCGCCTCGACGATCTGCAGCGGGGCTTCATGGTCCTGCGCGGTCTTCATCAGCGCCAGCGTGTCCTTGGGGAAGCAGCTGCCGCCATAGCCGGGACCGGCGTGGAGGAATTTCGCGCCGATGCGGCCATCCAGCCCGATTCCGCGCGAGACGTCCTGGATGTTGGCGTCCACCTTCTCGCACAGATCGGCCATCTCGTTGATGAAGGTGATCTTGGTCGCAAGAAACGCGTTGGCGGCGTATTTGATCACTTCGGACGTCCGCCGGGAGGTGAACAGGATCGGCGATTCGTTGAGATAGAGCGGCTGGTAGATCTCGCGCATATAATCGCGTGCCCATTCGACCTCGGTGCCGACGACGATGCGGTCGGGACGCTTGAAATCGCCGATCGCGGCCCCTTCGCGCAGGAATTCGGGGTTGGAGACGACCTCGAAATCCGCATCGGGCGCGGTCTGACGAATGATCTTCTCGACCTCGTCGCCGGTGCCCACCGGCACAGTCGACTTGGTGACGATGACGCAGCGCTTGGCGATCGATTCGCCGATTTCGCGCGCGGCATCGCGGACATAGCTCAGGTCGGCAAAGCCATCACCACGCCGCGAGGGCGTGCCCACCGCGATGAAGATCGCATCGGCATCGGCCACGCTCGACGGCAGATCGGTGGAAAACGACAGGTGCCCGGCGCGCACATTCTTGGCGACCAGAGATTCCAGCCCCGGCTCGTAGATCGGCATGATCCCGGCCAGCAGCGATTCGATCTTGGCCGGATCCTTGTCGACGCACACCACGTCATGGCCGAAATCGGCAAAGCATGCGCCCGATACCAGGCCGACATAGCCCGAACCAATCATTGCAATCTTCATGTCAGGAAAAGCTCCAGAGCGACTGTGCCTCGTCTAGTTGGCGCCAGCAGGGGCGTCAAATCTTCAACGGCCGGATGATGACAGGGGCTGATAGCGGCAGAATGTTGCAATGATCTGAACGGTGCCTCGCAGCCCCGGACCTGCGGTCACAACGCCTTTTCGTAGATCAGATATTCCCGGTTCACCTTGCTGTTGATGGCATCGGCGATGGCGACCATGCCCTGGTTGTCGTCGAGCACCCAGCCCAGCTCGCCGCGCACCCCGCCATAGCGGCCCACGACCTGGATCCGCACCGCCTCGATCATCATGAACGCCATCTGCGCGGCCAGCCGCGAATTCTGCAGCTCGGTGCGCACCCCCATCAGCGGCACGCGCACGCTGGGCGAGCGGGTGTCGCGCAGCCACCACAACAGCTTGGCCCAGCCGAACGGCAGCAGCGATCCCTTGAGCGGGGCGATGACCGCGTTGATGTCGGGCAAAGTCATCAGGAACGCGACCGGACGGCCGTCATATTCGGCGATCATGATCAGGTCCTCGCGCACCAGCGGGCGCAGCTTCTTGCCGATATAGGCAATCTCCGCATCGGTGATCGGCACGAAGCCCCAGTTGTTGCCCCAGGCTTCGTTGAGGATTTCCAGGATGATCGCCGATTCCTCGTCGAAGCGGCTCTTGTCGACCTTGCGGATGCGGATGCGCTCGTTGCGGTGGCCGGTGGCGACGATCCGCTGGATCAGCGGCGAAAATCCCTCGACGATCGGCAGTTCGTAGGTCAGCAGCTTCTTGGCGACCGTATAGCCCTCCCCCTCGATCCAGCCGCGATAGGCGCGGTTGTGGTGGCCCATCATCACCATCGGCGGCGAATCAAACCCGGCTGTGAGCAGCCCCGGCTCGTCCCAGATCGACAGGCTGAGCGGACCCAGCGCGCGGTTCATGCCCTGATCGCGCAGCCATTGCTCGGCCGCTGCCAGCAGCGCAGTGGCGACCTGTTCGTCCGCCGCTTCGAACATGCCGAAATTGCCGGTGCCCGGCCCCATTCCCTGGCTGACCGGCTGAGTCAGCGCGAGGTGATCGATATGCGCCGAAATGCGGCCGACCACCTTGCCGCCGCGCCTGGCGACCATCGGCTGGACGGTGGCGTGGCCGTAGAACGGGTTCTTGGCCGGATTGAACATCTCGCGCACTTCGGAGCGCAGCGGCGCGACCCAATGGGGGTCGTGCGCATTCAGCTCATAGGCAATTTCGATGAACGCCTTGAGCCCCGCCTTGTCGTGGACGGGGGTGACGCTTATCTGTTGCTGGTCCGCCAAAACTGTTTCCTTCGCCTGTCAGCCCGCCGTGGAACGGCGCGCCTTTTGTCGCTGTGCGATGATCTGTGTCAAGGAATTGCGGGCCAGATGTTGCCATGTTGCTGCCACGTTGCTCTGGCTTAAGCATGACACCAGTATAGGATTTTTATGGCTAGCACTTTCCCCCTCGCCGATCCTGACGGCACCGCTGCTCAGGGTCAGGCCCATGCGCGCGTCGTCGGACAGGTGCCCGACGACATGGCGATGATCCGCGCTGCGGCGTCGCTGACGCGCGATCTCAACGCGGCACGGCCGGCAATCTACTGGGCCGACATGCTGGCTTCGGTCGCGATCGGCTATGGCGCTTTGGTGGGTGCGGTGCTGGCCGATGGCCTGGCGCTTGCGCTGGCGTGCGGTCTGGTCGCGGTGCTGGCGCTCTATCGCGCGGGCAGCTTCATCCACGAACTCACCCATCTGCGGCCCGATGCCGTCCCCGGTTTCAACGCCGGGTGGAACGCCTTTGTCGGCATTCCGCTGCTGATCCCCAGCTTCATGTACGAAGGGGTGCACAACCTGCACCATCAGCGGACCCGCTATGGTACTGCCAAGGATCCCGAATATCTGCCGCTTGCGCTGATGAAGCCGTGGACCGTTCCGCTGTTCGTCGCGGTGGCCGCGCTCGGCCCGGTCGGGCTGATCATCCGCTATGGCGTGCTCTCGCCGCTGTCGGCGCTGATCCCGCCGCTGCGCAGGATCGTGGTCGAACGCTATTCGGGGCTGGTGATCAACCCCGCCTTCCGCCGGGTGATGCCCGAAGGCCCGGCGCGCCGCCACTGGCTGGTGCTCGAAGTGCTGGCAAGCGCCTGGGCGATGAGCCTGATTGCGCTGGTCGCCACCGGAACCCTGCCGCTGCGCGCCTTCCTGATCGGCCTGGCGGTTGCATCGGGCACGATGGTGCTCAACCAGGTGCGCACGCTGGTCGCGCATCTGTGGGAGAATGAAGAGCAGACGATGAGCGTCACCGCGCAATATCTCGACAGCGTCAACGTGCCGCCGCCCGGGCTGCTTCCCGAACTGTGGGCGCCGGTGGGCCTGCGCTATCACGCGCTGCACCATCTGCTGCCTGGCGTGCCGTATCATGCGCTGCCCGAGGCACACCGTCGGCTGTCGCGCGAACTCACCGGTACGTCGACCTATGCGCTGGCGAACTATCGCAGCCTGTCAGGCCTGGTCGGTCGCCTCGTCCGCAGCACCTTCCGCACCAGCGCGAGCCGCTAAGCCCCGCTTGCGCGGCTTGCGCTGGCGGTCGACCATTTCGGGCGCCACCGGGTCGCCCAGCACGGCGAGGCCCTGGCCCAGCGCCACGCGCTCGTCGAACACGAAGCAGCCGCCGGAAAACAGCGATTCGTCCTGCGGTATGTCCTCGAGATATTTCAGGATGCCGCCCTTGAGGTGGTAGACCTCGTCGAAGCCCTTGGCGCGGACATAGGCGGTGGCTTTCTCGCAGCGGATGCCGCCGGTGCAGAACATCGCGATCTTCTTGCCCGCTGCGCGCAAGGCCTCGGCCTCGGCATCGAACCAGGCGGGAAACTCGCTGAACCGTTCGGTGCCGGGATCGATTGCATGGGCAAAGCTGCCCTGTTCGACCTCGAAGCGGTTGCGCGTATCGATCACCACGGTGTCGGGATCACTGATCAGCGCGTTCCAGTCGACCGGGTCGACATAGGCCCCCTGGCCGTGGACCGGATCGATATCGGGCACGCCCATCGTCACGATCTCGCGCTTCAGCCGCACCTTCATCCGGCGGAAGGGCGCGGAAAGAGCGCCGGAATATTTGACCTCCATGTCCGCAAAGCCGGGAAGGCTGCGGATGTGGTCGATCGCTGCGGCAACGCCGGCTGCGGATCCGGCAATGGTGCCATTGACGCCCTCGTGCGCCAGCAGCAGCGTGCCGCACAGGGCGTGCTGCGCGCACAAGGCTTCGATGGGCGCGCGGACGGCGGCAGGGTCTTCGATCCGCGCGAAATGATAGAGCGCCGCCACGGTAATCGGATAGTCGGGAGATTGGGTCATGCCCCGCCCATAATCCACACCGCCGCCCGATGCCAATGCTCAGGCTTGCGCCGCCCGCCCGACTGCGGCATGGCAGGCCCATGGTTCCCCTTTCGTTCGCCGGACAGGATTTTGTTATCGTCGATCGCGCGGCGCTTTACTGGCCGGGTGAGGGGGCGCTGTTCGTTGCCGACCTGCATTTCGAAAAGGCCAGCTGGTATGCGCGCAGCGGGCAGATGCTGCCGCCCTATGACAGTGCCGCCACGCTCGACCGGCTGGAACGCGCGCTCGAGGCGTCCGGGGCCAGCAGCCTGTGGTGCCTGGGCGACAATTTCCACGACAGCGATGGTGCCGCCCGCCTCGACCCCGCGCTCGCGGCGCGGCTGGAAGCGCTGGCTGCGCGTGTCACGGTCCACTGGATCACCGGAAATCACGACAGCGCGCTCGAGCGGGGCTTTGGCGGGCAGGTGGCCGAAGAGGCGGCGCTGGGCGGGCTGGCGTTGCGCCACCGGGCCGAATCGCACGCCAGCGTGCCCGAGCTTTCGGGCCATTTTCACCCGCGGCTCAGGGTCCGTCTGCGCGGTCGCAGCGTTTCGCGGCCGTGCTTCGTGCGCTGCCGGGACCGGTTGATCCTGCCCGCTTTCGGATCGCTGACCGGCGGGCTTGATGCCGATGATCCGGCGATTATCGGGGTTATGGGCGCAGGGCCGGAGGCCCTTGTCGCTACGGAAAGCAGGGCGCTCGCCTTCAACCTGCAGAAAACCGCAGATTTGCGAGCCTGACACCGATTGCATAACCGGTGTTGCGTTTTTGCGACAATCGCCTGCATTTTTGTGGGAACCCCGCGCAAACGCTGGAATCCTGCAGCTTTTGGTCTAACGTTCACGTCAAGGCGGCAAAATGACCGTCACGCGAAATTGCAACCAGGAGAGAGATATGCCCAAGCGTTTCGGCAACACCAGCCGTGTGTCCCTCATGCTTTCCGCCGGCCTCGTCGCCATGGCCAGCCCCGCGCTCGCGCAGGAAGCCCGTGAAGACGGCATCAACGACAGCAACACCATCGTCGTCGTGGCGCAGGGCCGCGAGCAATTGCTCTCCGATGTTCCGGTCGCCGTTTCGGCGGTCAACGCCGAGGCGCTGGAAAACACCGGTGCCAACGACATCCGCCAGCTCAACCAGGTCGTACCCTCGCTGCTCGTGTCATCGACCGGCAACGAAGCCAACGGTTCGGCGCGTATTCGCGGCATCGGCACCGTGGGGGACAATCCGGGTCTCGAAAGCTCGGTCGCGGTGTTCATCGACGGCGTCTACCGTTCGCGCTCGGGCATCGGTCTCAACGAACTGGGTGAAATCGAGCGAGTCGAGGTTCTGCGCGGTCCGCAGGGCACGCTGTTCGGCCGCAACGCATCTGCCGGCATCATCTCGATCTACTCGAAGAAGCCCGAATTCGAATTCGGCGGCTTCGGCGAAGCGACCTATGGCAATTTCGACAATATCCGCCTGCAGGGCGGCCTGACCGGACCGATCACGCAGACCCTGGCAGCGCGCATCGACGGCGTGTTCGAAAAGCGCGACGGCTTTCTGCAGGACGTCACCAACGATATCGATCTGAACAACCGCAACCGCTATTTCGTCAAGGGCCAGCTGCTGTGGGAGCCGACCGACGACGTGTCGTTCCGCTTCATCGCCGACTATACCAACCGTGACGAACGCTGCTGCGGCGCGGTGTATCTGGGCCGTGATTTCAATCCGCTGATCGGCGATCTCAACAACCCGTCGACGCCGCTGACGCCGCTCCAGGCCAATGGCAACAACATCATCAACGTGCTGCGCGATCTGGGCCAGCCGATCAACTCGTTCAACAACCCGTTCAACCGCCAGGCCAATGTGACTCGCGGTCGCAACTATAACGGCAGCACCAAGGACGGCGGCGTCTCGCTCGAAGTGAACTGGGACATGGGCGGCGCATCGCTGACCTCGATCACCGGCTATCGCGAGTACAAGAACAGCCAGGCAGGCGACATCGACTACAGCGCGGTCGATATCCTCTACCGCGGCGATGACGAGGACGCGCAGTTCCGCCAGTTCAAGACCTTCACCCAGGAGCTTCGCCTGCAGGGCGAGGCATTCGACGGCAAGCTCGACTGGCTGGTCGGTGCCTATTATGCCGACGAAGACCTCACCGTTCGCGACAACCTGCGCTTCGGCAACCAGTATGGCCGCTTCGCCACCTGCCGCCTGATTTCTGGCGGTGGTCTGGCCGGTCTGTACTCGCCGACCTCGGCCGGTTGCGTGAATGCCCGCCCCGCATTGTTCGGCGCAGCCTCGCCGATCATCTTCAGCGCGCTCGACCGGCTCGACAGCATCAACGATCGCGGCTCGATCAGCGATCGCTATTTCCAGAACAGCCGCAACTATGCGTTCTTCACGCATAACATCGTGCACATCACCGATCGGCTCGATCTGACCCTGGGCCTGCGCTACACCAACGAGCGCAAGCGCTTCAACGCGACGTTCAGCAACGACAACGCCGCCTGCGTCCAGAACCAGGCAGCGCTGACCGGCTTCCTGACCAACCCGGCGCTGGCGGGCGTGGCAGGCGGCATCATCGGCCTGTCGTGCCAGGGCAACTCGACCGCCGAACTCAACGGCGTGTCGATCAACGATCGCCGCAGCGAGAACGAGTTCACCGGTACTGCGGTGCTGTCGTGGAAGGTCACCGACGATCTGCTGCTCTACGGCAGCGCCTCGCGCGGCTACAAGGCGGGCGGCTTCAACCTCGACCGTTCGGCGCTCAAGGGCCCGATCGTCGCGCCGCTGGGCCAGGTTCCCACCACCACCTTCGCCTCGGTGGGCGGCGCGCAGGCGCTGGTGCGCAACCTGCAGTTCGATCAGGAAATCGTCGATGCCTTCGAACTGGGCATGAAATATTCGAGCGGCCCGCTGACGGTCAACCTGGCATTGTTCCGCCAGCAGTTCGAAAACTTCCAGCTTAACACCTTCAACGGCACGGTGTTCCTGGTGCAGACCGTCAATGGCTGCTCGACCAACCTCAATGGCGCGGATCGTGACCAGAACCTGTCGGCTGCCGGCGCGAACTTCAACGCCAACGCTGCACAGACCGGAGCCTGCGCACCCGACGACGTCACTTATGGTGTCGTGGCGCAGGGTGTCGAGCTCGAAGCCTCGATCAACCCGGCGCGCAACTTTACCGTCAACGGCGGTGTCACCTATGCCCAGACCAAGTATCGCAACAACCTGGTCGGCAACCGCAACGGCGCTGCGCTCGATCCGGCCCTGCGCCAGCTGCCCGGCGACAACCTGTCGAACGCGCCTGAGCTGACGCTCACCGGTTCGATGGCCTGGACCCCGGATATCGGCGACAGCGGCCTTTCGGGCCTGGTCTATGTCGACACCCGCGTGACCGAGGGCTTCAACACCGGATCTGACCTGTTCCCCCAGAAGGAACAGCCCAGCTTCGTGGTGGTCAATGCCCGTGTCGGCCTGCGCGGACCCGACCAGAAGTGGGCGATCGAGCTGTGGGCGCAGAACCTGTTCAACGAGGACTTCACCCAGGTCGCGTTCAACAGCCCGTTCCAGGCTGGCGGTACGACCGCACCGTTCGTCGACACGCAGTTCCCCGGTGGCCGCCAGATCTTCTCGGCCTTCCTCGCCGAGCCGCGCACCTACGGTCTCACGCTGCGCACCCGTTTCTGATCGCAGCCGACTGATATTGCAAAGGCCCCGTTCGCAGCCGCGAGCGGGGTCTTTGCTGTCTGCGCTACGCGGTCGCCTGCGCCCGGCCATGGCGCGCGAGCGTGAGCGCCAGCACGGTGACTGATCCCGCCATCAGCCCTGCCGCCAGCAGGAAAGGCGCACCGGGGAACAGCAGCCCGCGGTCGTCGGCATAAGCGGCGAACACCCCGGTCATCACCGGCGGACCGATGATTGCGGTCAGGCTGATCACGCTGGCGATCGCCCCCTGCAGTTCCCCTTGCGCATCCTCGGCAACCCGCGGGCTCATCAGCTGCTGGATCGCAGGAAAGCACATGCCCGGCACGCAGCCGATGATCATGCCCAGGATGACCACCGGCGTGCTGGGCGCAAAGGCCAACGTCAGGAACGACGGCACCGCAAAGGCCAGGCTCACCGTGGCGGTGCGCACAGGGCCGAAGCGGGCGATCATCCGGCCCGACAGCACCCCCTGGGTCAGCACCAGCAGGCTGCCGAACAAGGCCACGGTCATGCCGGTGGTCGCGGGAGTCCAGCCGAACTTGAGCGTGCCGTAATAGGCCCAGACCGAAAGCTGGGACTGGCTGGCGAGCTGCATCAGGAAGATTGCGGCGAGGCAGCCGATGACCAGCGGGATGCGCGCCATGCGCGCCAGCGTGCTGAACGGGTTGGAACGGAACGGATCAAAGCGCCGCCGCCGTGCCGGATCGAGCGTCTCCTGCAAATTGGCGAGCCCGAACAGGACGCCCAATGTGCACAGGACAGCCGCAGCGATGAACGGCAAGCGGTCGCCGAACTGGCCGATCAGCCCGCCGATCGCCGGGCCGAGCACAAAGCCTGCCGCGCCTGCGCCGCCCAGCATGCCGAAGGCCGCGCCGCGGCGTTCGGGCGGAATGCTGTCTGCGATGCAGCTGTTGGCGGCGGCATAGCTGGCCCCCATGATCCCCGACACCAGCCGCCCGACGAACAGCCAGGTGATACTGGGCGCAGCGGCCATCAGCGCGTAATCGACGCCCAGCAGCGCGAGCGTGCCCAGCAGCAACGGCCTCCTGCCGAACCGGTCGCTGAGGCCGCCGATGACGGGGGCGAACAGGAATTGCATCGCGGCATAGGTGAACAGCAACCAGCCACCCCAGGTCGCGGCGCGATCGATGCCCTCGCCGGTCAGCGTCTGGATCAGCGACGGCATCACCGGAACGATCAGCCCGATGCCGGCCATGTCGATGAAGACGATCGAGGCCAGGACCAGCATGTTGCGATTGATCACGGCACGACCTCCCAGGAACCAGAAGCCCAAGAGAGCCGCAACACCGGCATGCGTCAACCCGGGCCAGCGACGCCGATCGTCAGCGCATGACGCTGCGCCGCGCCGTGCGCTCCTGTTACTCGTCGGTGTCCGTGTCGGCCTCGGTATGGGTGTCGGGGCCAGCGCTGCGCCGCTTGCGACCCTGCGCGACGACATACCATTCGTTGCTGCCCTTGCGGCTGGCGGGCGGCTTGGCGTGCTTGATCGTCTTGAAATGCTGCTTGAGCAGCGCCAGCAGATCGTTGTCGGTGCCGCCGGCCAGCACCTTGGCGACGAACGCGCCGCCCTCGGCCAGATGCTCGACCGCAAAATGCGCAGCGGCTTCGACCAGCCCCATGGTGCGCAGGTGATCGGTCTGCTTGTGGCCCACGGTGTTCGCCGCCATGTCCGACAGGACGAGGTCGGGCTGCGCTCCCAGTGCATCAATGAGCGCGCCCGGCGCGTGATCGGCCATGAAGTCCATCTGGAAGATGGTCACACCCTCGATCGGGTCGACCGGCAGCAGGTCGATCCCCACCACCGCCGCCTTGGGGTTGATCCGGCGGACGAGCTGCGCCCAGCCCCCCGGCGCAATGCCCAGATCGATCACGTGCCGCGCCTTGCGCACCAGCGCGAATTTCTCGTCGAGCTCCACCAGCTTGTAGACCGCGCGGCTGCGATAGCCCTCCGCCTTGGCCTTGCGGACATAAGGGTCGTTGAGCTGGCGTTCGAGCCAGCGGTTCGACGAGGCCGTGCGCCCGCGCGCGGTCTTCACCCGCTGCTTGAGGCCATCGCCATAGCGGCCGCTGGCCTTGCGGCGGCTGTCGCCGGGGATCTTGCCCCCGCCGTCCTTGCTCCCGCCATCTTTGCCGCCGCCGTCCTTGCCGCCGCTACCGCTCTTGTCGTCGCCGCTCATGCGCGGTGCTCCTGTTTGCTGCTGGTGAGGCCGGGCGTGGGGTGCGGGGCATCGCGGCCCATCAGCGCGCGCAAAATGCCCTCGCGGATGCCACGATCGGCCACGCCCAGCCGCACGGCGGGCCAGATGTCGAGAATCGATTCGAGAATGGCGCAGCCCGCCACCACCAGATCGGCGCGTTCCTTGCCGATGCACGGCAGCTCGCGGCGCTGCTGCAGGCTCATCTCCGCCAGGCGCGTGCTGATCGACCGCATCGATTCGGATGGCACGATCAGCCCGTCGATCGCATCGCGATTGTAGCAGGGCAGGTCGAGATGCAGGCTGGCGAGCGTCGTCACCGTGCCGCTGGTGCCCAGCAGCCGCCGTTCGGCATTGGGCAGATCGGGCAGCCGCGCGGCAAAATCGGCGAACCCTTCCATCACCCGGTGGCGCATGCGCGCATAGGCAGCGGCGCGCTCGGCCGGATCGTCGGGGTCGAATCGCTCGCTTTCGGTCAGCGTGACCACGCCCCAGGGCACGCTCTTCCAGTCGAGAATATCGGGCACCGGGCCGGAGCTGTCGACCAGCACCAGTTCGGTCGATCCGCCGCCGATATCGAAGATCAGCGCGGGGCCGTCGCCCGGTTCCAGCAGGATATGACAGCCCAGCACTGCCAGCCGCGCCTCTTCCTCGGCAGTGATGATGTCGAGCACGATGCCGGTCTCACGCCGCACGCGCTCGATGAAATCGGGGCCGTTGGTTGCCTTGCGGCACGCCTCGGTCGCCACCGAGCGCGCCAGCGCGACATGGCGGCGGCGCAGCTTGTCGGCGCAGATCGAGAGCGCGGCCACGGCGCGGTCCATCGCCGCATCGCTCAGCCGCCCGCTCTGGCCCAGCCCTTCACCCAGCCGGACCACGCGAGAAAAGGCATCGACGACGACAAAGCCGTCGGCGGCGGGCTTGGCGATGAGCAGGCGGCAGTTGTTGGTCCCCAGGTCGATCGCGGCATAGGCGCGCCGGGCATTCCATCCGCCCCTGTCACCCCTGTCGCCTTTGACACTTTTATCGGCGTTGCGCGCGCGTGGGCCACTGCCGGACTGCGGATCGGATGCGGAATTGCCGCCGGTTGTGAGGCCGGAAGGAACTGCGGCGGCGCCTGCCTGCCGTCTGCCTCGCTGTCTTGCCGCATTCCGGCCGGTCACGGCGGGGTTTGCCTGATCCCGGGCGACGGATCCGCCATCCTGGGGCGGGGTCACCTGCGGACCGGGCTGCGGCAACGGTGTGGGTCGCTCCACCATGCCAAGTTGCTCTTTTTTCTCATCCGGTGTTCCCGCGCAGCCAAAACGCCCGCACATCGCCGGTACTTGGAACCAAGGTTAGCCAATTTGCGATGAACGCGCAAGCGCGCCGCCGGATCGGTGATTTTTGGGTCTTGACCGGTTTTGCCGACACGCCTATTTGCCACGCCTCTATTGCCCCTTCGTCTAATGGTAAGACCACGGACTCTGACTCCGTTAATCAAGGTTCGAATCCTTGGGGGGCATCCACTTCCACCACATATCATGAGATCACTGCCCGGCCTGAACGCCGCTGGCGCGCAGGGTTTTGCGCTGGAGTCTTTGGCCCGGGCGCATGGTCGGCTAGAGCTTTGCCATGCCCTTGCCCAATCCCGAACCGGTTGCCGGCTTTCCTCCCGTGCTGCCACCGCGCTGCACGCTGCTGGTGCTGGGCAGCCTGCCGGGGCGGGCGTCGCTCGCGGCGCAGCGCTATTATGCGCATCCACGCAACCAGTTCTGGCGGCTGATGGAGGTGGCGACGGGCGAATCACTGGAATTGCTCGATTATCCTGAGCGGCTGGCGCGGCTCTTGGCGCGCGGCATCGGCCTTTGGGATGTCATCGCATCGGCGCGGCGCGCATCGAGCCTGGATGGCGATATCCGGGACGCGGTGCATAATCCGCTGACGAGCCTCGTGGCCACGCTCCCGGATCTGCGCGCGGTCGCGTGCAACGGCGCACTGTCGGCGGTTTCCGCGCGGCGGCAGCTTGGCGGCTGCGACCTGCCGGTGATCGGCGTGCCGTCGAGCAGCCCGGCCCATACGCTGGCTTTTGCCGACAAGGCGCAGGCATGGCGCGCGCTGGCCGCCTTTGTCGATCCGTTGCCCATGCGCTGACCGGCGCGCGGGCGGTGCCGCGATCCGAGGATGCCGGCCGGGTCTGGCAAGAGATCGCAGCGTCCAGTGCAGGATCGAAGGCTGTGTGTGTGCGTCTGTGTCTGGTCCGCGCCTTGATGGCTGGCGCGCAACCGCAACCGCAGCCGTCTGGCGCCGGAACCACAGGAGGCCGCATGACCATCGACTGGATCACCGTTGCAGGAACCATCGGCGCATGCGCCTCGGTCGCCAGCTTCACCCCGCAGGCCTGGAAGATCATCCGCAGCCGCTCGACCGAGGGGCTGTCGTTGCCGATGTTTGCGCTGACCAGCCTGGCCTTTGCCGCATGGGTCAGCTTCGGCCTGCTCAAGGGCGAATGGACGCTGATCATCCCCAACGCCATCTGCCTGTGCTTTGCGCTGTTCATCCTGGCGATGATCGTGCTGCCCGACCACAAGACCCGCGAGGTGGCCGAAAAGCTCGATCCGGCGGCTTAACCGGGCTTCAATCGGGCTGGTTGGCGAGATCTGCGAGCGCAGGGTTGGCGGCGACCTGTTCGGCAACGTAGCGCGCTGCCTGCTCGGCCTGTTTGCGCCCCAGATGCCAGTCGAGAATTTGCATGCCCTGGACGATCGGCGGGCTGAGCAGGATATCGCCCTCGCGCAGCATGGATCGGGAGGCGATCCGGCTGGCCACCACCATGGAGCGCTGCATGATCTCGACGATCGAGGGAAAATCGCTATCGCTTTTCCGCCGCAGCAACAGGTCACGGATCAGCTGGCCACGGCGCCTGAGCGATTGATAGGCGGCCTTGATCCGCCACACCTGCCCCGCCTCACCCAGCGTCACGACGATGTTCGGTCCGGATTTGAGCGCGCGCATCGTCACCACCGGTACATTGTCGAGCACCCCGCCATCGACCAGGATGTTGCCATCGAGGTCGATGAACGGCGGCAGGATGGTGGGGAGCGAACCCGACGCCCGCACCGCATGCCATAACGGGCCCTGGCGGTGGACGTGCAGGTCGTTGGTCGACAGGTTGGTCGAGATGGCAAAGAAGTTGAGCGGCTGGTCGGCGATATCGGCGACGCCATAGCGGACCTCGAGTTCCGCATCGAACACCGCCGGATCGAGTAGCGAATGGATCGGCACGGTGAAGCGCCGCATCGCCTTGGCGTCGATGAACATCGCCTCCATCTGGTCGAGCGTTTGCGGCACCGACAGGCCCTGAGCGATCGCGGCACCCATTGCTGCGCCGGCGCTGGTGCCCCCGATCAGATCGATGGGAATGCCCGCCTGCTGCAGCCCGCGGACAATGCCCAGATGCGCGCAGCCCAATGCGCCGCCGCCCGCGAGCACCAGCCCCACCGCGCGCCCGGTGAGAAAGCGCGCGACCCGGGCGAAATCGGCTTCCGTGTCCCTTGCGACATGATGATGCAGATGCGGGTCGCGCCCGGCCAGCCACGCGGGTGTCCCGGTGATCGGCCGATCGGCGGTGTCGCGCAGCACCAGCAAGGTGCGGTTGGCAGGCTCGATCGCAGCACAGCCCGCCTGCTCGAGCGGGTTCAGCGCCGGGCTGGCGCCCGCCTCGGCGATCATCAGCAGCCCGTCGGCATTGCGGCAGACCAGGGCGCCCCATTCGGCATCGCCGCCTGCATCGATCAGAAGGTACCCGCGCCGGGCTTCGTGTTCGCGCAGCCAGGCCTGATAGGCGCTGGCGGGCCCCTGCGGCACATCGGCTTCGCGCACCAGCATCACCTGCCGGTCGTCGGGAACGGTGCGGCGGATGGCATCGGTGAGACGATCGAGCAGCGCCGGATCGATCCGGCTGCTGCCGCAGGGCACGACCGCGATGACGCGCGGCAGCCGCGCCTCCATCGGCGGGGTCTTGGCGGTCACGGCCGCAAGCCGCTGCGTCACGGCGGTCAGGATGGCTGGCACCAGCTGCGGAAAGGCGGCGACCACCGCGTCATAGCTTTCGCGATCCAGCACCATCACCACGCTGTCGCGGCTGGCCTGCAGCGTCGCGGTGCGGGTGCCGCCGCCGAAGAAGGCCAGTTCGCCGACCGGCTCGCCCGCCTCGATCTGTGCGACCGCCTTGTGACCCGCCGACGTTTCGATGAGGACGCGCAGCCGCCCCGTTTCAAGAAAATAGAGCGAATCGGCGGGATCGCCCTGGTGCACGAGAATGCTGCCGGCGGGCAGGTCCAGCCGCTGCGCGCGTTCGCTTAGCGCGTCGATGGCGGCCTGGTCCACGCCAGCGAACAGCCCGGACTGCATCCAGTCGCGCAAGCTGCCATCGGCGTTGTGATCCCTCGACTCCAGCGTCAACCTTGTCCCTCCTGATGCGCCCCCGACCGATCATGGGTTCGGGGTGCTGCCATGCGCGCGCAGACTAGACCAGCGATTCGCAAAACAGAAGCCCGTCGGCAGGGCACCTGCGCTTTGCGACCAGCCGAGCAACGCTTTGCCGGTTCATCCCTTGGTGGGATGCTGGCCGGGCTGCCCCCCAAACCGCCTCTTGGCCCGGTCAGCAGCCCAGTCCCTTGCGGGCGGGCGCAGGCGGACAATCGAGAGGATTTCCATCATGCACGACAACACGCTTGAACGCGGCCATGACACCATTTCCAGCGATCAGGTCAACGGCACCGCCGTTTACGGTTCGGATCGCGAAAAGATCGGTTCGGTCAACGACATGCTGATCAGCAAGCACGAAGGCAAGGTGACTGATGTCATCGTGTCAGTCGGTGGCTTCCTGGGCATCGGCACCGAGCTGCACAGTCTGCCCTGGTCGAAGCTCAGCTATGATACCGAACTGGGCGGCTATCTGGTTTCGGTCACTGCCGACCAGCTGAAAAACGCGCCGAGCTTCTCGGAAAGTGAGCGCGACCGCGCCTATGATCGCGAATATCAGACCAGCGTTTACGATTATTGGGCAGTTAAGCCGTATTGGTGATCGCGCTGGTCCCACCCAGACACTGCGGGTCGGGGAGTCGTTTGGCTCTCCGGCCCGTTTTTCGTCCGGTCAGGCGGGTGTGGTGGTGCCGCTCGGCTGGTGACTTTTCCGCACCAGAAGCTCGCCATAGCGCTGGCGCAGCGCATCGGGAATCGGCTTGGGCCCGGCCTTGTCGGTGAGCACGAGAGTCGAGACGCAGGTTGCCACGCACACGCCCTGCTGGAACGCGGCCGAATAGATGTCCCAGCTGGAAGATCCGATTCGCCCGATACCGCTCATCACCTCGACCGGATCGGGAAAATGCGCTTCGGCGACATAGTCGATCGCAACCGATGCGATCAGCCACCGCTCGCCGGGCTGGCGGCGTTCCAGCCCCAGATTGCGGTTGAACCTTACCCGGCCATTCTCGAACAAGGCCGCCATCGCGACATTGTTGATATGGCCGAGCGGGTCCAGATCTTGGAAGCGCGTTTCGGTTACGGTGCTGAACGGATAGCTTTCCGGATCGCGCTGCCAGGATTCTGATTTGGGCATGAGGAAGGGTCCGGTCGCGCCTTACAGCGAACGACCGATGAGCTCCTTCATGATTTCATTGGTTCCACCGAAGATGCGCGTCACGCGCGCACCGCGCCAGGCGCGGGCGATCGGATATTCGTTCATGTAACCGGCGCCGCCGTGCAGCTGCAGGCACTTGTCCATGATTTCCCACTGCAGTTCGGTGTGCCACAGCTTGGCGGCAGCGCCTTCGACCGCGGTCAGTTCCTTGGTCGCATGGCGGTTCAGAGCCCAGTCGAGATGCGCCCAGCCAACCTGCAGCTTGGTCTTGAGATCGGCCAGCACGAAGCGGGTGTTCTGGAAATCGAACACGGTCTTGCCGAAGGCCTTGCGGTCCTTCACGAACGTGACGGTATCGTCATAGGCCTTCTGCGCCGAAGCCTGGGCAGACACGGCGATCGACAGGCGCTCCTGCGGCAGCTCGCTCATCAGATAGATGAAGCCCTTGCCCTCTTCGCCCAGGCAGTTGGTCATCGGCACGCGGACATCGTTGAAGAACAGCTCCGAGGTATCGGCAGCGTCCTGGCCGATCTTGTCGAGGTTGCGGCCGCGGGCGAACCCTTCCCGATCGGCTTCGACGAGGATGATCGACACGCCCTTCCAGGCGGGCTGCACTTCGGTATCGGTCTTGGCGCAGACCAGGATCAGGTCGGCGTTCTGGCCATTGGTGATATAGGTCTTGGAGCCATTGATGACATAGTGGTTGCCATCCTTCTTCGCGGTGGTGCGGATGCCCTGGAGGTCGGAGCCCGTGCCCGGCTCGGTCATCGCAATCGCGGTAATCGTCTCGCCCGAAACGAGGCGCGGCAGCCACTTCTGCTTCTGCTCTTCCGAGCCGTATTGGACCAGATAGTTGACGACGATGTCAGACTGCAGCGAGAAGCCGAGCGGTGATCCGCCAAAATAGGCGGCTTCTTCGTTGACGATCGCGTTGTAGCCGAAGTCGAGGCCGAGGCCGCCATATTCTTCCGGAACGGTGGGGCACAGCATGCCGAGCTCGCCTGCCTTGGGCCAGATTTCACGTGGAACAATCTTTTCCTCGTCCCATTTGACCGCGTTGGGCGCGACCTCTTCCTGCATGAAGCGGCGAACGGTCTGGCGAAACGCCTCGTGATCGGGCGTATAGGCGGTGCGGGCTAGGGCATCGAGCGACATGGGCTTCTCTCCGGTGGATGTCTCGGCCGTGCGATTCATGCCGCGCGGCGACGCGCAAGGTCTAGCCCTGCCTTAACGTAAACGTCAACCGGTATTTAATCGCGCGGTTAAGGTGGCTCAACCCTGCGATCGCCCCCGCGCCATCACCGCCTGCCGGGCCTGTTCGACCGCTTCGGGCGCAACCTGCGTGTTGGCCGCGGTCGATCTTTGCGCCTCCAGCGTCAGGCCTTCGCCAAAGGGCAGCGCATAGCCATCGTCGATCAGCGCCTTGTAGGCAGCGCTCATGGCCGGATCGATGCTGGCCATGTCGCGGGCCAGCGCGATGGCGGTGGGCAGCAGCGCGTCGGCCTCGACCACCCGGTTGACCAGCCCCCAGCGCTCGGCGGTGGCGGCGTCGAGGAAATTGCCGGTCAGCGAAAGCTCCTTGGCGCGCGACAGGCCGATCATCCGCGACAATTTCTGCGACAGCCCCCAACCGGGCATGATGCCGACGCGCGCATGCGTATCGGCAAAGCGGGCGTTGCTCGACGCGATCAGCACGTCGCAGGCGAGCGCCAGTTCGAACCCGCCCGTGATCGCCACGCCGTTGATCGCGCCGATCACGGGCTTGGCGCACTGTTCGACCGCCTTGACCGGATTGTCGCGCGGGTCGGTCGCATTGGCAGCGCCAAGCCCCTGCGTGCTCGCGCCCAGTTCCTTCAGATCCAGCCCGGCGGTGAAGGCGCGCGTGCCTTCCCCCGTCAGCACCACCGCGCGTACGGC
The DNA here is from genome assembly GCA_943370475.1 of Hydrogenophaga intermedia. Taxonomy (GTDB): domain Bacteria; phylum Pseudomonadota; class Alphaproteobacteria; order Sphingomonadales; family Sphingomonadaceae; genus Blastomonas. Next base: position 19,889 of record CALRRI020000027.1, on the reverse strand, counting down.
ATCATTCTGCGCGACCGCCAGCATCGCCTCGGCCAGTTCCACCCGAAGGGCGGCGGACAGTGCGTTCATCGCCTCGGGCCGGTTCAATGTCACGATGGCGACGCCGTCCTGAATGGCAGTCTTTACCAGCATTAGTCTCTCCAAATTGGATCGATTGTCTTGTCAAAACGGTTCGTCGCAAAATAACGCGACCGGATTTTCAATCCCGATCTTTGTTGATACGCTCCCCCAAGGGTGTTCAGTCTTGCGATTGGAGCGAACGATGTTCAATCAGCTACTCACCGGAGCATCGCTGCTGCTCCTTGCTTCTGCAGCCCAGGCGCAAGCACCTGGCCCCCTCCAGCGAGACGAGATCGTCGTTGTCGGCGCAAAGCTTGCCGATCTCAAGGCCGATGTTGCGCGCTGCGAAGCGGGCGGATGCTCGGTCCGCGAGGATGTGATTGCCACCGTGCGCTATGCCGAGGCGGAGTTTCGCGAGGGCAATTATCACGACGCCCGCACGGCGTTGGGCAAGGCGGTCTCGCGAACCAAAAAGAATGCCGACAGTGATCCGTTTGCGGTGGCAGAGCTGCATACGGCGCGGGCCACGGTGGCCTGGCATTTCGGCGACCAGCGCGAAGCCTTGCGCGCAACCGGCGCGACCACGCGGCTGCTTGATCGGCATGCCCCGCAATCACCCAACGCGCTGATGGCGCGGATGCGGCTGATCCAGGCGCAGTATCAGATCGATGGCCCCTCGTTCAACATCGCCCAGCTGGAAGACCTGTCCCAACGCGCCACCGACGCCGACCAGCCGCTGATCGCGATGCGCGCCGATCTGGGCCGGGCGGCCATGCTGTACCGGGCCAATCGACGCGAGCAGGCGATGAAACTGCTCAACGCCATCCAGGCCAGCGATCTGCCGCAGACCACGGGATTGAAGCTGGCGTCCGAAGTGCTGGCGATGCGGCTGGCGGCGCGCGATGGCGACATGCAGGCCGTCGAGGCGCTGATCGGTCGGCTCACCGAAGACCAGAAAAGGATCGGCCCGACTTTGGTCTATGCGCCCGACCTGCCCGTCCCGCGCGGCGGAGATTTTGCACCCAGCGATCCCCTGCTGTACCAACTGCAGCCCTTTGGTTCCGATCTGATCGGTCTGAAATGGGTCGATATCGGCTATCAGATCGGGCCGGATGGCCGGGTGGAAAGTGTAGACGTTCTGCGCGGGTCGCCCCGCGCGCATTGGGCCAAGCCGCTGCTCGATGCCATCGGCCAGCGGCGCTACACACCGTCTGTCGATCCCGACGACCTGGTAGGGCGTTACAGGGTCGAGCGCTACACCTTGACCGGTGATTTTGTCGTTCCCAGGGGTTCGATGATCCGTCGCCGCGCCGCCAATCCCCGGTTCGAGCAGATCGACCTCACCGTCGCACCACCGCGCCAGACCAACGCCCCGACCGTGCCAAGCTGAGGCGCCCCTTGCCGCGCCGGGGCTTGCCTTGGCGCGGACCTTCCGACACAGTGCTGCTGCCACGGGGTCGCGCTTCAGGCAGGGGAGCATTGCCGTGTCCCGCGCACAGCGCTTTCTGGAGCGGTTCCGCTCCACGGGCAACGATCACAATCCGCTCGACATGCTGCACGAGGATGCTGACGGCTTCGGTGCCTTGCTGGCCGAAGCTCCCGAGGCGCTGGGCGAGGCAATGGCGCGCGATGCCGGCCTTGCCCCTGCCGGCCCCGCGTTCGTCAATCCACGTGCCTACGCCTCTGCCGCGTGCGATGCCGAGGGCGATATCGTCTGCGCCGACCCGGCCTTCGCCGCCTGGGCCGCACCGTTGCACCGCGGCCGGGCCGAGCTTGGCGCGCTCAGGGCAGGCAAGGCCAGCGTTTCGTATCTGCTCGAGGACGTGTCCGGCTCGCAGTGCCATGGAGGCAAGTTCATCGCCGTCGCCGCTGCGCCGCTGGCCGCTGCCCGCCATTGGCCGCTGGCTCCAGAGGTGCGCCGTGCGCTGGAAACGGGCGCGGCGGACTATGCATTGGTCGCGCATCTGCCACCCACGCTGCAGCCGCGCGGGCTGGCTTCGGCGGCGCGGTTGTTCGGCTTTACCGCGCGCGAGGCGAGCATGGCCGAGGCCTTGGTGCGCGGCGGCGATGTGCGCGAGGCCGCCCGGATGGAGGGCATCGGCTACGAGACCGGGCGCGACGTCATCAAGGCGGCGATGGCCAAGGCGGGGTGCCACCGCCAGGGCGAGTTCGTCGCCCTGTGCCTGCAGATCGAAAGCGGCGAGCAGCCGGGCGGGCTCGCCATCGAGCCGGTGCTGCGCGACATCTTCGGCCTGACCGAGCGGCAGGCGCGCATCGCCGACACCATCGCGCGCGGCCTCACTCGCGAGGAGTGCGCGGGTCGGCTGGGGCTTTCCATCAACATCGTCAAGGCCGAGCTGAAAGCGATCTTCGCGAGCTGCGATCTCGCGTCTCTCGTCCAGCTGACCACTCTGGTGGCGCATATCCAGGCGGTGGCGGCGCTCGCCGAGGCGACCGATATCGATCTGTCAGTGGCGACGCGCGGCGCAGAGCCGCTGCGGCTGCTGCCCCGCCGCGACCGGCCGGGGCGCATCGCCTTTGCCGACCATGGCCCGCGCGATGCCATCCCCATGATCTGCCTGCACACCGCCACCACCGGGCGGCACCTTCCGCCCAAGGTAATCGCCGCACTTCAGACGCATGGCTTGCGGCCGATCACGCTCGACCGGCCCGGCTTTGGCCTGACCGCAATGGTCGAGGGTGATTATCTGGCGCACAATGCGCTCGACATTCTGGAGATCCTCGATGCGCTGGGGCTGGAGCGCGCCTGCATTCTGGCGCGCGGCGGCACGATGGTGCTGGCGTATATCGCGGCGCATTACCCTGAGCGGCTCGACCGCGCGGTGGTGCTCAACCCCGAGCCGCCGCCGCAGCGCGACGGGCGGCTGCAGGGGTTGCATGGCCATGTCAAGCAGCTGGTCTATTCGCGACCGGGGCTGGTGGCCCCGCTTGCCATGCATCTGTCGCGCCGCGCCTCGGCCCGCACGGTCGAGCGGCTGGTGCTGCAGGTTGTCGGCGGATCGGCGGCCGATCGCGAGACGCTGGCAGATCCCGATATCCTCTCGGGCTATGTCCGCGCAACGCAGCAAAGCGCGATGCAGGGCGGCGCGGGCTTTCTCGCCATCGCCCGGTCGGAGCCGCACGACAGCGTGGTGTCGATCGCCGATGGCAGCGCGATCACGATCCTGTGCGGGCAGCAGGACACGATGTATGCGGCGGCGGATTCGGTGCCCTATTGGCAGTCGATCTGGCCGGGTTCGCGCGCGCAGGTCGTGGCCGGGGCAGGGCGGATGCTGCTGTTCCAGCGGCCCGACCTGATTGCCACCGCGCTGCGCGGCGCGCGATGCGAATGATGCACCATGCTGCGCAACATTTGCCTGCGCAAATACTTGCCCAATCCGTACCGTCACGGCTATGCACTTGGCCAAGGGGCGTCTTCAACCAACCTGGCCGGGAACCGGCTCGCAGATAAACCGATCCACCAGCGGCTGCGCCTACGCAACCGCCAGCCAAGGGCCTGTCGATGACCGAGAAGAGCAACGTCCAGTTCACCGAGCGCGAGGCGCTGCACTTCCATTCGGCCGGTCGGCCGGGCAAGATCGAGATCATCGCCTCCAAGCCGATGGCGACGCAGCGCGACCTCAGCCTGGCCTATTCGCCGGGCGTCGCGGTGCCGGTGCGTGCCATCGCCGAGGACCCGTCGACCGCCTATGACTACACCGCCAAGGGCAATCTGGTCGCGGTGATCTCGAACGGGACGGCGATCCTGGGTCTCGGCAATCTGGGCGCGCTCGCCTCCAAGCCGGTGATGGAAGGCAAGGCGGTGCTGTTCAAGCGCTTTGCCGATGTCGATTCGATCGATATCGAAGTGAACACCGAGGACGTCCAGCGCTTCATCGAATGCGTCGAATTGCTCGAGCCGACGTTCGGCGGGATCAACCTGGAAGATATCGGCGCGCCTGCGTGCTTCATCATCGAACAGGCGCTGAAGGAGCGCATGAACATTCCGGTCATGCACGATGACCAGCATGGCACCGCGATCATCTCTGCCGCCGGCCTGCTCAACGCCTGCTATCTCACCGGCCGCGATTTTGCCGATGTGAAGATGGTGGTCAACGGTGCGGGCGCAGCCGCGATCGCGTGCACCGAGCTGATCAAGGCGATGGGCGTGCGGCATGACAATGTGCTGATGTGCGACCGGTCGGGCGTGATCTATCAGGGCCGCGAGGATCTGGACCAGTGGAAGTCGGCGCATGCCGCCAAGACCGATCGGCGGACGCTCGAAGAGGCGCTGGACGGTGCCGACATCTTCCTCGGACTGTCAGCGGCAGGGGCGCTCAAGCCCGAAATGGTGATGAAGATGGCACCCCAGCCGATCATCTTCGCCATGGCCAATCCCGATCCGGAAATCACTCCGCCCGATGCCAAGGCGGCGCGTCCCGATGCGATCATCGCCACCGGCCGGTCGGATTATCCCAACCAGGTCAACAACGTGCTCGGCTTCCCGTTCATCTTCCGCGGCGCGCTCGACGTGCGGGCAACCGCGATCAACGAGGAAATGAAGATCGCCGCCGCGCGTGCGATCGCCGAGCTGGCGCGCGAGCAGGTTCCCGAAGAGGTCGCCGCAGCCTATGGCGGCGCGACGCAGAAGTTCGGGGTCGATTACATCATTCCCGCACCGTTCGATCCGCGCCTGATGGAGCGCGTTTCGGCTGCGGTCGCGCAGGCGGCGATGGATACCGGCGTGGCGCAAAAGCCGATCGAGGACATGGCGCAGTACCGCCATTCGCTCAAGAGCCGCCTCAACCCGACCACGGCGGTGCTGACCCAGGTGTACAGCGATGCCCGCGCCAACCCCAAGCGCGTGGTGTTTGCCGAGGCCGAAGAGGAAGTGGTGCTGCGCGCCGCGATCCAGTTCCGCGATGGCGGCTATGGCACGCCGGTGCTGGTCGGCCGCGAGCAGCGGGTGCGCGACAAGCTCAAGGAACTGGCCGTCGATGATCCGATGGCGTTCGAGGTGCACAATTCGGTCAACTCGCCTTTGGTGCCGCGCATGGTCGACGTGCTGTACGAACGGCTGCAGCGGCGCGGCTACCTGAAGCGCGACGTCAAGCGCATGGTCAACCAGGACCGCAACATCTTCGGATCGGCGCTGCTGCATCTGGGCGAGGCGGACGCGATGCTCACCGGCATCACCCGCACCTTCGGCCAGTCGATGCGCGAGATCCGCCGGGTGCTCGATCCCAAGCCGGGCGAGACGCCGTTCGGCATCCATGTGATGGTCGGCAAGAGCCACACAGTGTTCCTCGCGGATACCACGGTCAACGAACGGCCCGACGCCGAGGAACTGGCCTGCATCGCGGAGAACACCGCACAGGTCGCCAAGAGGCTGGGGCACGAGCCGCGCGTCGCGTTTCTGTCCTATTCCAATTTCGGCAATCCCTCGGGGCGCTGGCTGGACAATATCCGTGACGCGGTGAGCATCCTTGATCAGCGCGGGGTGACGTTCGAATATGAAGGCGAGATGTCGCCCGATGTCGCGCTCAACCCCAGGCTGATGGCGAACTATCCGTTCTGCCGCCTGTCGGCCCCGGCCAATGTGCTGATCATGCCGGGCCTGCAATCGGCCAACCTGTCGGCCAAGCTGCTGCGCGAACTGGGCGGCGATGCGATGATCGGGCCGATGCTGATCGGCATGGAAAAGCCGGTGCAGATTGCCGCGATGTCATCGACGGCAGGCGATCTGCTGACGCTGGCGCTGCTCGCCTCGTCGGGCGTGGTGGGCTGACCGATCTGGCGGTGTGATCAGGCAGCTGGGACGGCGGCGAGTGTCCGCCGGACCAGCGCCACCAGATCATCGGGCGCAAACGGCTTGGTGATCAGCAGGTTGTGCGGGCAGCCGCTTTCGAGCGCGCCGCCGGCATAAGCGGTCATCAGCACGATCGGAATCTCTGGCCAGGCACGGTGCACTTCGGTCGCCAGCGCCTTGCCGTCCATGCGCGGCATGGTGATGTCGCTCAGCAGCAGATCGGGGCGCGGTTCGGCGGCGCGCATCATGTCGAGCGCCTGCTGGCCATCCTCGGCCTCGACGACCTTGAAGCCGGCCTCCTGCAGCACGTCGCTCACATGGGCGCGCAGCTCGGCATTGTCCTCGGCCAGCATGATGGTGCAACCGGCGCGGCAGGCATCGCCGGTTGCGTCCGTCGTTGCGCGCTGTGCGGTCGCGTCGGCGGCATCTTCGGCCACCGGCAGCCACAGGCTGAGCGTGGTCCCTTCGCCCGGCGCAGTGTCCAGCGTCACGAAGCCGCCCGACTGCGCGACAAAGCCCTGCACCTGGCTCAGCCCCAGGCCTGTGCCCTTGCCGATGTCCTTGGTGGTGAAGAATGGCTCGAAAATGTGCGCCGCGACTTCGGGGGCGATGCCCGATCCGGTGTCGTTGACGCAAAAGCGGACATAGCGGCCCGGCGGGGCATCGTGCCCGTCTGTCAGATCGTCCGCGTCGCGGTGCGCGTTGGTCGCGTGGACGGTGATCGCGCCGGGCAGATCCATCGCATCGCGCGCGTTGACCACAAGGTTGAGCAGCGCGTTTTCCAGCTGGCTGGCATCGACGGTGATCGGCCACAGGCTTTCGGGGCATTCGACCTTGAGCGTGTGCCGATCTTCCAGCGCCTGCGCGGCGAGCGGCTCGAGATCGCGGATGAGATCGGCGGGCTGGATCCGCGTCGGGGTGAGCGACTGGCGCCGCGCATAGGCCAGCAGGCGCTGCGTCAGATTGGCCGCGCGGCCGGCCCCGTCGCGGGCATTGGCGATCGCGGTCTCGGCCCGGTCGATCTGACCCGAGGCGATCCGCTTCTGCGCGATATCCAGATTGCCCGAAATGATGGTGAGCAGGTTGTTGAAATCGTGCGCAATACCGCCGGTCAGCTGACCGATCGTTTCCATCCGCTGAACCTGTGCCAGCTGCGCCTCTGCCGCGCGGGTGCGGGTGATGTCGCGGGCGATGCCGAAGATCAGGTCGCCCTCGCGCGCCAGGCTCCAGCTCGCGAAGATCGGCTGACCCTCGCGCCCGCGCATCTCGCGCTCGACCTGAACATCGCTCTGGCCACTGGCCAGGTGCACCAGCTCGCCGTCCTGCGGATCGGCGAAATATTGACGGATATCCCCGTTGCCGCCCGCAGGAACCGGTCCGAAGGCCTTTTCCCATGCAGGATTGCCGGCCACCAGGGCGCCATCATTGGTGGTGATCAGCATCATGTCGAGCGAGGAATCCCACAGCCGGTCGCGCTGATCTGCGGCAAGGTCTGCGGCCAGCTGCTCGTGGATCAGCTTGCGGCGCAACTCCAGCAAGGCGGCAACCTGCCGCGCGAGCGCCGCCAGCAGCGGCGCGCCATCAAAACTGTCGCGCGGGTGGCAGTCCGAGAGGCAGATCGTGCCCAGCGCATAGCCATCGCTGTTGATGACCGGTGCCCCGGCATAAAAGCGGATGTGCGGGGGGCCGGTGACCAGCGGATTGTCGGCAAAGCGCGGGTCCTGCGCGGCGTCGAGCACCACCATGACGTCGCTCGACCGGATGGCATGGTCGCAAAAGGCGATCGAACGCGGCGTCTGGTCGATCTCCAGCCCTTCGGATGCCTTGAACCACTGCCTTTCCTCGTCGACGATCGAGATGAAGGCAGTTTCGCAACGGCCAATGGTGCGGGCCAGCGCAACCAGATCGGCATACAGGCCGTTGTCACCATCATCAGGGGACAGCTGATAGGTGCGCAGGGCCGCCAGCCGCGCGGCCTCGTCTTCGCTCCTGAAACTGGCATGGCTGAGATTGAGCAGCATCGACCCGTTCGCTTGTCTGGCGGCGTCTCTGTGCGCCTGGTTGATCGCCAATATAGGCCGCTGGCCCGCAAGCGCCAGACAAACGGCGCATTATTGTTGTCGGCGCCATCGACCAGAAGCGCCCCGGCACCATGCTCGTTGCGTCAGAATGCGCTCCCCAGATCCCGCTGCAGCCATTCGACCGCTTGGGCAATCTTGGGCAGCAGGTGGTGCTGTTGCGGGTAGACGGCCCAGACCGGCTCGTCATCGGGCTGGATGTCGGTCAACACCGCCTGCAGCGCACCGCTCTTCAGATGCGGCAGGACATAGAAATCGGGCAGCTGGCAGATACCATCGCCCGACAGGCACGCCTCCAGCACCGCAAAGCCACTGTTGCAGCGGAATCGCCCCACCGGACGATGAACGATCTCGCGCCCGTCCTTGCGGAACTGCCAGCTGGGGCTGGTGCCGATGATGCAGGCATGGGCGGCCAGATCGCCGATGTCGCGGGGGACCCCGGCGCGTGCGAGATAGTCCGGCGTCGCACAGGTGAACAGGCGGCGCGAGGCCACCTTGGTGCTGATCAGCCGGGGGTCGGCGACATGGCCGGTGCGCACCGCCAGATCATAGCCTTCGGCGAGCAGATCGACGACGCGGTTGGTGAGCTCGATCGTCAGGCTGAGCCGGGGGTGCGGCATGGCAAAGCGGCGCAGGATCGGGGCGACGAACCGCTCGCCCAGCGCGGTCGAGCAGGTGACGCGCAGTTCGCCCTGCGGCTCGCCCTGCTGGCTGATCAGCGCAATCGCCTCGTCGCGTTCCTGCGCGATGCGTTCGCAGCGTTCGAACAGCACCCGTCCGGCATCGGTCAGGCTGACGGTGCGCGTGGTCCGGTGGAACAGCCGCGCCTGCACCCTTTGCTCGAGCAGCCGGACCGCACGACTGACATGGGTGGGCGACATGCCGATGGCCTTGGCTGCGCGCGTGAACGAGCTGGCGGTGGCCACCGCGATAAACTCGTCAATCCCGTCCCATTGCGACATATTATCCCATTTGTGACACAGTCTATTTATGAATTAACATATTAACGCAAATGCGGTGTAATGATAGGGCAAGCGATCCCTTGAGACAGCCAGGAAAGCCTGCGACCCATGAAGACTCGTGCCGCCGTTGCGTTTGAAGCCAAGAAGCCGCTCGAAATCGTCGAGCTTGACCTTGAAGGCCCCAAGGAGGGCGAGGTTCTGGTCGAGATCATGGCAACAGGCGTATGCCACACCGATGCCTATACGCTCGACGGGCTGGACAGCGAAGGGCTGTTCCCCAGCGTGCTGGGGCATGAGGGCGCAGGCATCGTGCGCGAGGTTGGCGCAGGCGTGACCTCGGTCAAGCCGGGCGACCATGTCATCCCGCTCTACACCCCTGAGTGCGGCAAGTGCAAAACCTGCCTGTCGGGCAAGTCGAACCTGTGCACCGCGATCCGCGCGACGCAGGGCAAGGGCCTGATGCCCGATGGCACGACGCGGTTCAGCTACAAGGGCCAGCCGATCTATCACTATATGGGCTGCTCGACCTTCAGCAACTTCACCGTGCTGCCCGAGATTGCCGTCGCCAAGATCCGGGAAGACGCGCCGTTCCAGAGCGCCTGCTATATCGGCTGCGGGGTCACTACCGGCGTCGGCGCGGTCACCAAGACTGCCAAAGTCCAGCCTGGCGACAACATCGTCGTCTTCGGCCTCGGCGGCATCGGTCTCAACGTGCTGCAGGGCGCCAAGCTCGCCGGCGCGAACACAATCATCGGCGTCGACATCAATCCCGATCGCGAGGAATGGGGCCGCCGCTTCGGCATGACCGATTTCCTGAATTCGAAGGGCATGAGCCGCGAGGACGTGGTCGCGAAGATCGTCGCGATGACCGATGGCGGCGCGGATTACACCTTCGATGCGACCGGCAACACCGAGGTGATGCGCACCGCGCTCGAGGCGTGCCACCGCGGCTGGGGCACCAGCATCATCATCGGCGTGGCCGAGGCCGGCAAGGAAATCGCCACCCGGCCGTTCCAGCTGGTGACCGGGCGCAACTGGCGCGGGACCGCGTTCGGCGGCGCCAAGGGCCGCACCGATGTGCCCGAGATCGTCGACATGTACATGACCGGCAAGATCGAGATCGACCCGATGATCACGCACGTGATGGGCCTGGAAGAGATCAACACCGCGTTCGATCTGATGCATGCGGGCAAGTCGATCCGCTCCGTGGTGGTGTTCTGATGCCGGTTCCGGTCGAAACCCTGTCGTCGGTCAAGAGCTTCGGCGGCGAGCAGGCGGTGCTGCGCCACGCGTCCGAAGCGACCGGCACCGACATGACCTTTTCGGTGTTCGTGCCCGATCATGCGGAAGGGGCGAAGCTGCCGGTAGTCTGGTATCTCTCGGGGCTCACCTGCACGCACGCCAATGTCACCGAAAAGGGCGATTATCGCCGGGCCTGCGCCGAGCTTGGCCTGATCTTCGTCGCGCCCGATACCAGCCCGCGCGGCGAGGGTGTCGCCGACGACCCTGAAGGCGCTTACGACTTCGGCCTGGGCGCGGGCTTTTATGTCGATGCGACGCAGGACCCGTTCGCGCCGCACTACAGGATGTGGAGCTATATCACGCAGGAACTGCCCGAGATCATCGGCGACTGCTTCCCTGCTGATATGGACCGCCAGTCGGTCATGGGCCATTCGATGGGCGGGCATGGCGCGCTGACCATCGGCCTGACCTTGCCCGAACGCTTCAAGGCGGTCTCGGCCTTCGCACCGATCGTCGCGCCGTCACAGGTCCCCTGGGGGCAGAAGGCGCTGGGCGGCTATCTGGGCGATGATGCGGCCGCGTGGCGTGCACATGATGCCGTGGCACTGATCGAGGATGGTGCGCGGGTGCCTGCGCTGCTGGTCGATCAGGGCGAGGCGGACAATTTCTTGAGTGAACAGCTCAAGCCGCAGCTGCTGGCCGAGGCCTGCGAAAAGGCGGGCATCGACCTGACGCTGCGGATGCAGCCGGGCTATGACCACAGCTATTACTTCATTTCCACCTTCATGGAAGACCATCTGCGCTGGCATGCCGCACGCCTGAAGGGGTGAGCCCCGACGCGCTGCGACGCTTCAGGGGACGATGCTGACACTCGCGGTGCCGCTGGCCCAGACTGGCAGGTAAAGCCCTGCGCCTGCGGCTTGCAGCTGGCCGGTCTTCGCGCGTTTGAGCTCGGCGTGGATGATCACGTCGCCGGCGCGCTTGGTCTCGATGGCGCGGTCGACCTTGCCCAGCAGTTCGGCATAATCGCGCTCGAAATTCTGCGCGAGCAGGTCGGCGATCATCGGCGCCACGCCCGGTGCGTTGACCAGATCGAGGATAAGGTCGCCGCCGGTCATGTCGGTGGTCCCGGTCACGCCGAAATCGGTAAAGCCGACGCGGCGCGAATCCTCGGCATTGACCGGCTTGCCCGTCATCCAGACCGTGCCCGAGGTCGGCGTCCTGCTGCCCCGCTCCTGCGCGGAAAAGGTGAGCCCGACCGCAATCCGCCCGCCGGTGGTGCCGTAGATGGTCACCGACTTGAACTTCGCATCGACAGGTTCGAGCCCGGGCACCATGAACGGCCGCGTCGAACGCTTGCGCAGCGCCTTGACCAGCACCGGCTCGAGCGCGCGATAATCGGCGAACACCGGCAGGAAGAACGACAGCTCGCCGGACTTGGCATCGAGCGGCTGCATCGGTGGCAGCGGCGTGGGGCTGCGAGGTCTGGGTCGGTGCCCGACATAGGTTTCGGTGAGCGCGCGCATCCCCAGCCGCAACCGCAGCCGCCCGTTGGTCACCTCATAGCCGCCATATTGCAGCGCGCGCGGGGTGATCCGCATCCACACCTCGGGGTTGCGCTCGTTGAGCACCACCGCGGTAAAGGCGCTCGCCCAGGCCTGCCTGATCTGCCGCTGGACACCGATCCGCCCGAGTTCACCGGGCAGCTCGCGCTCCAGCTTGGCGATGATCGGTGCCAGCTCGCGTTCCGCAGGCGCGGTCAGCTTGATCCGCTGGCCCAGAAAATCGACATGCGGTTCGGCAAGCCAGTCATAGCTCAGCTTGACCGTACCGCGCGGCGACCAGTCCGGCTGCAGATCGATCCGGACGACCGCATGCGCCATCGCCTTGGCGGTCGCGGTTTCGCGCTTCAGCACGCCGCCGATGTCCTCGGCGCGCACGACGGCGGTGATCGGAAAGGAAAACCGCAGCTCCTTGCCCGAGCCTGCCACCCGCACCGGGCCGCGCGTCACCTCGCCGACGATGTTGCACTTGATCTTGGGCGTCTTGAGCTTCGCGATCCCCAGATCGATCGCCTTGCTGGCGACGCAGGTCTGGCCGCGTTCATTGATCCGCCACAATTCGCGCGGCACATGGCGTTCGAGCGCGCGCGACAGATTGCCCAGTTCCGCCTCGACGGGAACAGACACCAGCGAAGCCTGGGGCTTGATGGTGATCGCATCATCGGTGCGCGGCGGCTGCCCCTGATTGCGCCAACCGCCGCAGCCGCTCAGCAGCATCGTTGCCAGCATAACGCCCAGAAGGCCGGAGAGGCGCGTCATCGGCATCAGCTGCTCGCCACGACCATGCCGTCGATGCGCAGTGTCGGCACGTTGACCGCATAGCGGAATTCCAGATCGTCCGCCGGAATCAGCGCTGCAAACATGTCGATGAGGTTGCCCGCGATCGTGATCTCGCTGACCGGCTCTGCCAGCACGCCATCGCGGATGATGAAGCCGCTGGCGCCGCGGCTGTAATCGCCGGTCACGCCGTTGACACCCATGCCGATCAGTTCGGTGACATACAGTCCGGTGGTGATCCCCGCCATCAGCGCTGTGGGGCTATCTTGCCCCGCTGCCATATGGACATTGCTTGCCCCCGTCGACGGTGCACCGCTGATGCCGCGGGCGGCGTGGCCGGTCGGGGCCTCGCCCAGCTGACGCGCCGAGGCGCTGTCCATCATCCAGCCGGTGAGCACGCCCTGATCGATCACGCGAAAAGGCGCTGTGGCGAGCCCTTCGCCGTCGAAACTGCGCGAGCGCAGACCGCGGATGCGGTGCGGATCATCGATGATCGAGACCATCGGGTCGAAGATCCGGGCGCCGCGCTTTTCGAGCAGGAAGCTGGTCTTGCGCGCGATCGCGCCGCCCGAGATCGCACCGAGCAGTGATCCGATCAACGATCCGCCCGCGCGGCGGTCGTAGATCACCGGCATCGGCCCGCTCTCCACCCTGCCGCCGCCCAACCGCGCCACCGCGCGTTCGCCGGCGCGCCGACCAATGTCGTCAGGCGATTCGAGGTCGGCAAGAAAGCGGACGCTGTGCGATGCCGAATCGCGCTCCATCTTGCCGTCGCTGCCCGCAAGCACGCTGGCACCGATGCCATAGCGGCTGCCGCCATAGCTTCCGGTAAAGCCGTGGCTGGTGGCCAGCGCCATGACCGAACGCACCGCGCCTGCCGAACCGCCCTCGCTGTTGGTGACGCCGGGCACCGCGCGCGCGGCATCCTCGCAGCGTTCGGCCAGATCGCGCAGCAGCGCCGGGTCGGGATCGCCCTGGTCATCGAGCTGCAGGTCGGGGAGCGGCCCGCGCGCCAGCATCTCTTCGGGGGCTAGCCCTGCATAGGCGTCTTCAGGCGCAAGCCTGGCCATTGCGACTGCGCGCTCGGCCAGGGTTGCGAGGCCCGATGCACTGACATCGGCGCCCGATACGCTGGCGGAACGCTTGCCGTGGAACACGCGCAGGCCAATCGCGGCACTCTCGGAACGCTGCACGTCCTCGAGCGCGCCCAGGCGAATCTGCACATCGGTGGAGGCATCGCAGGCGAAGACCGCATCGGCGGCGCTCGCGCCTGCGGCGATAGCGCGGGCAACGAGATCTTGCGCCAGGTCTCTGGCTTGGTCGGGTGTCTGCATCAGTAGCGTTTAGAGTGATTTCGAGTGGAATGGAACATTCCACGACTCGGAAATCGCGCCAGACCCACAATCCTGCTGGCAGGAGATGGTCAATCAAACCGTGACTGATCAGAACAGCGCGGCAAGACCCTTGACCAGCAGCACGAATGCGAAGGGAAAACCGATCGCGAACAGCCAGATGCCCAGCCGGTCGCTGCTATAGGCGGCGGCGAGTGTCGCTTCGGAGGCATTGCTGCGCGCCATGCGCTGCCAGCGCTTCTCAACGCGGCGACACAGCGGAATGACCAGCCCCACCAGCACGATCAGACCCAGATAGGGCAGGATCGACATGCCCTCGCCCTTGATCGCCCCCATCACGACGAAGATCTGCAGACCGGTATAGGCGAGCAGCGCATACGCGACATGGTTGCTGACGCGCTTTTCCCACACCGTTTCGGGTGCAACTTCGGTCACGATTCCGGAATTGTAACGCGCGGCTTCGAACCGCTTTTCAATAGCATTGGGCATCGGCGTTCCCCTGCCTTTCCATGCAGGGCCCCACCCCTGCAATTGGGGGAGTGTGTCACTGCGATGACAGCTTGGCAAGAGGCGTTAACCGGGCAGGATTGCGCGCCTTATGCCGTAATGCCCTCGGCCTGGCGAAGCGCTTTGCGGTCGAGCTTGCCGATCAGAGTCTTGGGCAGGGAATCGCGGATATCGACGGCCGCCACGCGCTCGTGCTTGCCGAGCTGCGGGTTGAGCCAGGCCATCAGCGCTGGCCCGTCGACCTCGGCCTCGTCCTGCAGTGCGACAAACGCCTTGGGGCTTTCGCCACGATAGGGATCGGGAATGCCGATCACCAAAGCCTCCTTCACCGCCGGGTGCCGATAGAGCACCTCCTCGATCTGGCTGGGGAAGACCTTGAAGCCGCCCACCGAGATCATGTCCTTGATGCGGTCGACGATGCAGATATAGCCGTCCTCGTCGATCTGGCCGACATCGCCGGTGCGCAGATAGTCGCCGATGAACACCTCTGCGTCGGCGTCGGGCCGGTTCCAGTAGCCGCGCATCACCTGGGGCCCTGCAAAGATGATCTCGCCAGGTTCGCCGGGGGCGACGTCCTTGGTCGGGTCTTCCTTGTCGACCAGCCGCACGATTGTTCCGGGCAGCGGCTGGCCGATGGTGCCGGGCTTGTTGAGCCCCTCATAAGGGTTGGTCGAGACGACGCCGCTGCTTTCGGTGAGGCCATAGCCTTCGACCACGTTCGCGCCGGTCGCCTGCTCGAACCGTGCCTTGACCTCGACCGCCAGCGGCGCACCGCCCGAGATGCAGGCGCGCAGCGAGGCGAAATCGGTCTGCGCGATCTGCGGACTGTCGAGAAGCGCCTGGTACATCGTTGGCACGCCGGGCAGCGCGGTGACCTTGGTGCGGGTGATCGCCTTCAGCGCCGCGACCGCCTCGAAGCGCGGCAGCATGACGATTTCGCCGCCGTTCAAGACCGTTCGATTGAGCACGCAGGTGTTGGCGAACACGTGAAAGAACGGCAGCACGCCCAGGATGCGGTCGTCGCCATCGCCATTGCGCGGATCGATGGCATTGACCTGCCGCGCGTTGGCCGAGAGGTTCTGGTGGCTCAGCATCGCGCCCTTGGGCGTGCCGGTGGTGCCGCCGGTATACTGGAACAGCGCGATATCGCGCTCCGCATCGATCGGGACCGGCGTGAAGGCGCCATCATTGTCGATCAGGTCGGAAAAGCTGGTGATGCGCGCGTCGTCGGGCCGCTCGGCGGTCTCCTTGCCCTTGAACAACCGGTAGAACAGAGCCTTGCCCGAAGGCAGTGCACCGGCAACCGACCCGACCACCAGCCGCTCCAGCCCCGACTGATTGAGCACCTTGAGCGCGGTCGGCAGCAACGCTGCGGCAGACAGCGTGAACAGGATCGTGGTGCCGCTGTCGGCAACCTGATGCGCCAGCTCGTCCACGGTATAGAGCGGCGAGAAATTGACCACCGTCGCGCCTGCGGCCATCGCGCCGTAATAGGCCGCGACATAATGCGGCACGTTGGGCAGGAACAGGCCGATCCGGTCGCCCTTGCCTACGCCCAGCGCCTGCAGCCCCTTGGCGACGCGGCACACGCCCGATGCGGTCTCGGCATAGCTGTACTTGCGGCCCATGAAATCGAGCAACGGCGCGGTGCCCTTGCGCCCGGCCGAGCGGAAGAACATGTCGGGCAGCGACAGCGGCGCGAACTGCTGATCCCAGGCGCACGGATGGTTGTAATGCGTTGTCCAGATAGGCTGGGCGTTGCCGGGAAACGCCGAAGCGGCGGGCGAAGCTGAGGTGCGATCGTCTGTCATTGACATCACTGTAAATAAGGTCTGCGCAGCAGACAAGCCGCTTGCCATTCAGACCGCCGCAGCGCGCCGATAGATTGGGTCAATCGCTCGCGCAGACGGAGTCTAACCGCTTGCATCGCCGCCCGCGTTCGCTAAGCGCTTTCGCCCATGACCGCGTACAAACCCGGAGATCCCGTTTCGGTGCGGCGGCTTTATGGCCGTCAGCAGAACCACAAATTGCGCCTAGGCCAGGCCGAGCTGGTGGAGAAGCTTCTCCCCCAGATCAGCGTGCCCGAGGAAGGCGAGATCACGTCCGAACGGCTGTTCGGCGATAGCCGGCCGCTGCATTTCGAGATCGGCTTCGGTTCGGGCGAGCATATGGCCTATCGCGCCGACATGCTGCCCGATCACGGCTTCATCGGGGCTGAGCCATTTCTCAACGGTGTCGTCGGCGCGCTGCAGCATGTGCGCGAACTGCATCTGCCCAATGTCCGGCTGCACATGGGCAATGCCATCGATGTGCTCGAACGCGTGCCCGATGGAAGCCTGAGCTTCGTCTATCTGCTCCATCCCGATCCCTGGCCCAAGGCACGGCATGCCAAGCGGCGGATGATGAACTCCGGCCCGGTCGATCTGATCGCCGCCAAGCTCAAGCCCGGCGGCGAATTCCGCTTCGGCACCGATCACCCGATCTATGTCGCGCATGCGATGATGGTGATGAACGACCATCCGGCGTTCGACTGGCTCTGCGAAAAGCCTAAGGATTTCCTCACCCGCCCCGGCGGCTGGCCCGAGACCCGCTACGAGGCCAAGGCCCGCGCGCAGGGGCACGAGGTCTGGTACTTTAGGTACAGGCGTATTTGAGCGTAGCCTAGAGTACAAAAAGTGTGTTTTTCCAGTGCTTTAGATCCTCTATGGTTTTCGCTCATTGGCGGCGTTTTCCGCTTCGGTGATTACTCGGTGATTACTCGGTGATTGCTAGGCGCGAGCTTGGAGGACCCGAAATGGCGAGTGGAAAGATCACGAAAAGGTCTGTGGATGCGCGGATCGCGCAGAAGTTTGAAGGCTTCGTCTGGGATGATGGCATCAAGGGATTTGGTGCAAGGTTCTCCAAAACTGGGGCTGTCACATATGTCCTGCAGTTCAGAATGGGCGGTCGGGAGTCCAGTACGCGCCGCTATACGATCGGAAGCCACGGATCACCCTGGACACCAACAACTGCGCGAGACGAAGCGCAGCGCCTGCTTATCCTGATTGCGCAGGGGACTGATCCTGCAGAAGCCGACCGGCAACGTCGACGCGAAGCCGTTGATCTGGCGTTCGACAACTATGCGCTGAGGTTTGAGCGGTCGCTCGTTAAGCTTGGTTGGAAAGACCAAGTTGCTCGGTCATTGAGGCTGCATGTCACACCGGTGCTTGGAAAACGACCGCTGCCCAAGATCAAGCGCTCTGATGTCGTCGCCGTTTTTGATCGTATGCCGCAGTCGCAGCTTGCCAACAGGCGCAATGTCTTTGCCGTATTGCGGAGGCTGTTCCGCTGGGCAGTGAGCAGAGGTGACATCGATCGCAGCCCAATGGAGGGCATGGAGACACCGCCAGCGGTCAAGCCGAGGGATAGATGGTTGTCCGACGATGAGCTCGGCCGAATTTGGCGTCAGACCTATCACACCCATCCATGCTTCGGCCCGATCGTGCGGCTGTTGATTGTCACCGGGCAGCGTCGCGAGGAAGTCGCTTCGTTGGCCTGGGAGGAGTTGGATCAGTCAGAGCTGATCTGGACGCTGCCGGGCATTCGGTCAAAGAATGGAGAGCCGAACGTGGTTCCGCTCAATGCTCTTGCTGTCGCCGTGCTCAATGACGTTGCCCGCTCAACGACTTGGCCGCGCCGCGGTAAGGTTTTCGCCACTTCGTCTGGCGCAGGCTTTACGGCGTATCATAAAGGCAAGTTGAAACTTGATCGGCTCGTGGTCGAGGCCGGGGGTGAACCCATGCAACCGTGGCGTTTGCATGATCTGCGTCGCACTCTTGCGACCGGTTTTCAGCGATTAGGTGTCCGCTTTGAAGTGACCGAAGCGGTTCTGAATCATGTTGGCGGCTCGCGAGCAGGCGTCGCGGGAGTGTACCAGCGGCACGACTGGAAAAGGGAAAAGCGCGAAGCCTTGGCCATGTGGAATGACCACATTGCTAACATTCTGGGATCAGGAGCCTGTTGAAAACGCGGCATGGCGGCTTCTGGGGGAACCAGATGTTCCTTTTGTCGGTCGTGAAAGAACGGCTTTGGCGGACTGCTGCCGGTTACCATGAAGTGAATAAATGGGACTTTCCAGTCGTTCACCACTTGCATGGCGAATGGCTGATTGTCACAGAAGCCGACAATCAACGTTCCTGCGGCCTTCATGGCATTGCAACTGCAAATCGAATGCTTGCCGAAGGGTTGGTCCTGGCCAGCATGGCGGCGGAAGATATCCAATGTTAACGGTCAACACGAACCACTCAACGCGGCAGGTGACTTCGCCAGCGTTGGTCGGCAAGTCCTGCACCATGGCCTGAGTACCGGTTCCTAGGCATTTCTGGCGAGACCAAGCTGCCGTGCCTTGTGTAAGGCATTGCTTGGCCTGCAGTCCAGATGCCTGTAGCGTGTATGGCGATTGCAACGGGGGAAATGTGGGTGGAAGCCGAGCCAGGCCAGATTGACCGGTCTGAACTGCGCAGGCCGCTCGTATTTCTGAGCTATTCGCGCACCGATCTTGACCATGCCCGCCCGGTCATCGCTCTGCTGGAGGCAAACGGCATAGAGGTCTGGTGGGACGGACGGCTGGAGGGCGGCGAAAACTATCTGCTCACGACGGAAACTGCGCTGGAGGGAGCCGATTGCGTCTTGGTTTTGTGGTCCCAAACCTCTGTCGGCTCGCATTGGGTGCGCGATGAAGCCCAGCGGGGGCGGGAGCGGGGGTGCCTGGTCCCACTCTCGATCGATGGAACCATGGCACCGCTGGGTTTTCGCCAGTTTCAGATTCTCGACATCACCGGCTGGGCCGGTGACCCTGCCTGCCGCGAGGCTGAGCGGATCATGGGTGCGGTCAAGGCGCGTATGGATCAGGCCGAGCGATCACTTGCGCCATTTGCTGTTCCGAAAGCGTTTCCAGTAGCACCGGCAAAGACATCAGGCCTATCGCGCCGCGCGCTGATCACCGGCGGTGCGGGCCTGGCGTTCGGCGCATCACTGATCGGCGTCTGGCAGGCAGGGCTCCTCAGCCCAGCGGGCGATGCGCGCGCGTCGATGGTCGTCCTGAGATTTGCGGACCTTACCGGAAACAGGAATGGGGCCTGGTTTCCCGATGGCCTGTCAAACGAGCTGCGCTCGGTGCTGGCGCGCAATCCCCGGCTGCGCGTATCTGCCCCCACGTCCTCGGGCGTTGTCGAGACCGAGGACGATTTTGCCATCGGACGCAAGCTTGGAGTGGACTATATCTTGCGTGGCAGCGTGCAGCGCGATGCCGCCCGGATCCGGGTTTCTGCCGAACTCGTACAGATAGAGGGCGCGGTGGTCCAATGGGCCGAATCCTTTGATCGGCAACTGGAAGATGTATTCGCGGTACAATCGGAGATCGCCGATACCGTAGCCCTGTCACTGGTTGTCAATCGGCGTCCAAACGGGACCCCTTATCGGCGCGCAAAAGGGACCCCCTGTAAGGATCGCGCACGGTTGATGTGACGCGCTCCCTTGCGCTGCGCGCGGCGTAGGGAGGG
>CALRRI020000026.1:0-69241 GCA_943370475.1 Hydrogenophaga intermedia | reverse complement strand
CATGGCTGCGGCCGATGGTCGGCGTGTATTTGTGCTCCATCGCGCGGCGCTCGATCGCGGCGAGCAGCGCATCGAGATCTTCGAGCAGCAGGTCGGAGGCGCGGGCGAGTTGCACTGCAAGGCAGGTGTCGAGCACATCCGAGCTGGTCATGCCCTGGTGCATGAAGCGCGCTTCGTCGCCCACCTGTTCGGCGACCCAGGTAAGGAAGGCGATGACATCGTGCTTGGTGACCGCTTCGATCGCATCGATCGCAGCCACATCGATCACCGGATTGGTCGCCCACCAGGCCCACAAGGCCTTGGCGGCGGACTTGGGCACCACGCCCAGCTCAGCCAGCGCATCGGTGGCGTGCGCCTCGATCTCGAACCAGATGCGGAACTTCGCCTCGGGTTCCCAGATGGCGGTCATGGCGGGGCGGGCGTAACGGGGGACCATGGACATGTCCTTGCTGCAAGAGATGGTGACGGGCGCGTTCAGCCACCCGGATGATTCCGCCGCGCAGCTAGCAGCAAGCGTCCGTGCGTTCAACCTGCGCGGGTGCCGGGATTGATCGAGAGGTGGAGAAAAGGACTGGATGCATGCACCGCATTTCGGGCATGGTTACGGCAGAAACTAATCTTCGGCGCAGGGCAGGCAAAGCCATGCCCCCGCCCGACGCTGCAAAGGCCCCATGTCCCATGAATACCCAGGTTGCCGATACCCATGCGCACAAAAACCGCGCCGAAACCGTCCGGCTGCTGACCGAGATCGAGCAGCGGCTGCGCTGGCTGTCATCCTGGATGATCCACAATGCCAACAACCTGCGCGACAAGCGCGACGGGCTGAAGGTCGGCGGCCATCAGGCAAGCTGTGCCTCGATGACCGCGATCATGGCGGCACTGTATTTCCACGCGCTGCGCCCGCAGGACAAGGTGGCAGTCAAGCCGCACGCCGGCCCGGTGCTGCACGCGATCCACTATCTGCTCGACGAGCAGACCCGCGAGAAGATGGAGCGGTTTCGCGGGCTGGGCGGGGTGCAGAGTTACCCATCGCGGACCAAGGACAGCATTCCGGTCGATTTCTCCACCGGATCCGTGGGCCTGGGCGTGGCGATTACGGCTTTTTCTTCGCTGGTGCAGGATTATCTGATCGCGCACGGCCAGATGCGCGAGGAGCAATCGGGGCGGATGATCGCGCTGATGGGCGATGCCGAGCTCGACGAGGGCAATATCTACGAATGCCTGATCGAGGGCTACAAGCACGACCTGCGCAACTGCTGGTGGATCGTCGACTATAACCGCCAGTCGCTCGACGCGACCACCGCCGACCGCATGTTCCGCCGCTTCGACGACATCTTCGAGACCTGCGGTTGGCGGGTCGTGACCTTGAAGCACGGCAAGCTGCAGCGCGAGGCCTTCACGAAGGCCGGCGGCAAGGCGCTGGAGGACTGGATCGAGACCTGCCCCAACGCCGATTTTGCCGCGCTCACGTATCTTGGCGGCGCGGCGTGGCGCGAACGGTTGGTGCACGATATCGGCAAGAAGCGCGGGGTTGCCGATCTGCTCGGCGAGCATGACGATGCGTCGCTGGCGCGGCTGATGACCAATCTGGGCGGGCACTGCATCGAGACCCTGCTTGAGGCTTTCGACCGGATGGACGATGACCGGCCCACCTTGCTGATCGCTTATACCGTCAAGGGTTTCGGCCTGCCGCTGGCCGGGCACAAGGACAACCATTCGGGGATGATGAACGGCACGCAGATCGAGGGGCTGCGCGACAGTCTGGGGATTGCAGCGGGCGACGAATGGGGCAAATGGGCAGGCCTCGGCGACAATCTGGCCGCCACGTTGCAGGCCTTTGTCGACACGAGCCCGATCGCGCGCAAGCAGGCCGAGTTCGCCGCACCCGCGATTCTCATGCCTGATCGCCTGCCCGTGCCCGAAGGCGCCGAGCAGTCGACGCAGGCTGCGTTCGGCAAGGTGCTCCATGATCTGGCGAAGTCCGACGCGCTTCTCGCCGACCGGCTGGTGACGACCGCGCCCGATGTCACGCAGACGACCAACCTGGGGGCGTTCGTCAACCAGCGCGGGCTGTTCCGGCGGCAGGAGCTCGCTGATGTGTTCCAGCGGGTGAAGATTCCCAGCGCGCAGAAATGGTCGGCGCACCGGGCTGGACAGCATATCGAGCTGGGCATTGCCGAGAACAATTTCTTCCTCGCGCTCGCCGCGCTGGGCCTGTCCGCCCAGCATTTCGGCACGCGGCTGATCCCGGTGGGGACTGTCTACGATCCGTTCATCGCGCGCGGGCTCGATGCGCTCAATTACGGATGCTATCAGGATTCCCGCTTCCTGCTGGTTGGCACGCCTTCGGGCATCACGCTGGCGGGTGAGGGTGGTGCACACCAGTCGATCAACACGCCGTTGATCGGCATGGGCCAGCCCGGGCTGGAAAGCTTCGAACCGGCGTTTGCCGACGAAGTCGCTCTGATGATGGCCTATGCGTTCAACCATTTGCAGGCGAGCGACGGCGCCTCGGTCTATCTGCGACTGACCACCCGGGTGATCGAGCAGGTCGTCCGAGCCGATGCGGCTTGGGAGGGCGACGCGATCGCGGGCGCTTACTGGCTGCGCGCGCCGGGTCCTGATGCGCAGGCGGCGATCGCCTATTGCGGCGCGGTCGCGCCCGAGGCGATCGCGGCGTGGGAGACGCTGAAGGACGACATTCCGGGCCTGGGCCTGCTCGCCGTCACCTCACCGGACCGGCTGCACCGCGACTGGTCGGCGCAACGCGCGGCGCGCTGGACCGGCGCGGCGCAGACGCAAAGCCATATTGCCAGACTGCTCGGCCAGCTCGCCCCTGGCGCAGGCCTTGTGACCGTGCTCGACGGGTCGCCTGCTGCTTTGTCGTGGCTCGGCGGCGTGCGCGGCCACCGTGTCAGCCCCTTGGGCACCGACCGCTTCGGACAGACCGGCGACCTGCCCGACCTGTATCGCACCTATCGGCTCGACAGCGAGGCGATCATCGATGCGATGGCCGAGCTGTTCGTCAGCGGTTGAACTGCGCAGGGTTGGCGGGGACGCAAATCATAGATGCCGTGCGTGCGCGTCAGAAGCATTTCGCAGGTACTCATTCAAATTTTCCGGCATTAGCATCTTTTGCGCCCATGGTTCGTTGCTCTCCTCGTGGCGAGCCGGTGGGGCGGCCCGGAAGGAAAGACTGGCATGAACGACAAGGGTGAGCTCGCAGTGTCGCGGCGCGGGGTGATCGTGGGCGGAACCTCCGCCGTTGCGCTGGCATCGCTGCCGGTTTCCGCGCAGGAGCGAGTTCCCGCCAAATCGCCTCCAGCGATGTTGGTGAAGTTCGAGGTCAACGGCAAGCCGATTGAACTGACGCTCGATACGCGCACCACCCTGCTCGATGCGCTGCGCGAACATCTCAAGCTCACAGGCACCAAGAAGGGGTGCGACCACGGCCAGTGCGGCGCCTGCACTGTCATCGTCAACGGAAAGCGGATCAATTCCTGCCTCAGCCTCGCTGTCCAGCACCAGGGCGACAGCGTGAAGACGATCGAGGGCCTGGGCACGCCCGAAAACCTGCACCCGATGCAGGCGGCTTTCATCAAGCACGATGGTTACCAGTGCGGCTATTGCACGCCGGGGCAGATCTGCTCGGCCGTGGCGGTGCTGGAGGAAATCAAGGCGGGCGTGCCCAGCCATGTTCAGGATGACATCACCGCCAAGCCCAGGGTGAGCGCCGACGAACTGCGCGAGCGGATGAGCGGCAATATCTGCCGCTGCGGGGCCTATTCGAATATCGCCGAGGCCATTCTCGACACCGCAGGAGCCAAGGCATGAAGAGCTTCACCTATGAGCGCGCCAAGACCCCGGTGGAGGCGGCAGCGGCGGTTGCCAAGGTTCCCGGTGCCAAGTTTCTGGCAGGCGGCACCAACCTGATCGACCTGATGAAGCTGGAAATCGAAACGCCGACGCATCTGGTCGATGTGCAGGATATCGGGCTCGATACCATCGAGGACACCGCTGATGGCGGCATCCGCATCGGTGCGCTGGTGACCAATACCGCGCTCGCCTCCGACAAGCGGGTCCGGAAGGACTATGGCGTGCTGTCGAGAGCCATCGTCGCCGGTGCGTCGGGCCAGCTGCGCAACAAGGCGACCACCGCGGGCAATCTGCTCCAGCGGACGCGTTGCCCCTATTTCTATGACACCAACATGGCTTGCAACAAGCGTCAGCCCGGGTCCGGCTGTGCCGCGCTCAAGGGCTTCTCACGCCAGCTTGGCGTGATCGGCACCTCGGATTCGTGCATCGCGACCTATCCAGGCGACATGGCGATGGCACTGCGCGTGCTCGATGCCACGATCGGCACGGTCAGGCCCGATGGCGCCACCCGGACGATTGCGATGGCCGATTTCCATCGCCTGCCCGGCGATACGCCGCAGATCGACAATGTGCTCGATCGCGGCGAACTGATCACGCATGTCGATCTGCCGCGTCCGATCGGAGGCCAGCATTTTTACAAGAAGGTCCGCGACCGGGCATCCTATGCCTATGCTCTGGTGTCGGTTGCAGCGGTGGTCCAGCCCGATGGCAAGACCCGCGCGGCCTTCGGCGGCATGGCGCCCAAGCCCTGGCGCGTCGAGGCGGCTGAGGCCGGATTGCACGAGGACCGAGCGGCGGCCATCAAGACGATCTTCGCAGGCGCTCGGCCCACCGAAGAGAATGCGTTCAAGATACCGTTGGCCGAGCGCGCGCTGGCTTCGGTCATCGCCCAGACCAGGAGCTGATCGTCATGGAATTCACTGCTCCAGCCGAAACCAATCTATTCGACACCGCCAAGGTCGTCGGCAAATCCACCCCGCGCATCGATGGTCCGCTCAAGACCACCGGCACCGCGCCCTATGCCTATGAGCGCCACGACGTCGTCGCCAACCAGGCGTACGGCTATATCCTGGGAGCGGCGATCGCCAAGGGCCGCATCACCTCGATGGATGTGTCGCAGGCGCTGGCCGCACCGGGCGTGATCACGGTCGTGACAGCGCCCGACACCGACGTCCCCGGCATCAGTTCGAGGAACAATGCCCGGCTCTTCGGCGGCAGCGAGGTCACGCATTACCATCAGGCGATCGCCTGCGTCGTGGCGGAGACGTTCGAGCAGGCGCGCGCCGCCGCCGCGCTGATCCGCACCCAGTACGACCGCGAACAGGGCCGGTTCGATTTTCCTGCGCTCGCGCCGGGTGCGCCGCTTGCCAAGGGACGCGGCGACAAACCCGATGAGGCGAAGCTCGGCGATTTCGATGGCGCGTTTGCCGCGGCCCCGGTGAAGCTCGACGCCACCTATACTACCCCCGACGAGAGCCATGCGATGATGGAGCCGCACGCCACCATCGCCGCGTGGGAGGGTGATCAGCTGACGCTGTGGACATCCAACCAGATGATCGCCTGGGGCAAGAAGAGCATGGGCGAGGCCTTGGGCATCGATCCTGCCAAGATCCGGCTCGATTCGCCCTATATCGGTGGCGGTTTCGGCGGAAAGCTGTTCATCCGCTCCGATGTGCTGGTCGCCGCGCTGGCGGCCAGAGCTGCCAAGCGGCCGGTCAAGGTTGCGCTGCAGCGGCCGCTGATCGCCAACAATACCACGCACCGTCATGCGACGATCCAGCGCATCCGCATCGGTGCGAACAAGGATGGCAAGATCACCGCGCTTGGCCATGAAAACTGGTCGGGCAATATCAATGGCGAGGACGGCGAGAATGGCACGCTGCAAACGCCTATATTGTACGCCGGGGCGAACCGGTTGACCGCAAACTACATCGCCACGCTCGATCTGCCCGAGGGCAACGCGATGCGCGCGCCTGGCGAAGCGCCCGGGCATATGGCGCTGGAAGTGGCGATGGACGAGCTCGCCGAAAAGCTGGGCATGGACCCGATCGAGCTGCGCATCCGCAACGAGCCTGAAACCGTCCCAGGCACGCCGACCAAGCGCTTTTCCGACCGCAATCTCGTGCGATGCCTGCGTGAAGGCGCCAAGAGCTTTGGCTGGTCGGAGCGCCAGGCAGAGCCGGGCAAGCTGCGCGAGGGCCAGTGGCTCGTCGGCATGGGCGTCGCTGCAGGCTATCGCGCTGCACCGACGATGAAATCGGGCGCGCGCATCCGGCTGGATGGCAGCGGCAAGGTGATCGTCGAGACCGACATGACCGACATTGGCACCGGCAGCTACACCATCATCGCGCAGACCGCCGCCGAGACCATGGGCGTTCCGCTCGACCGTGTGGCGGTGACACTGGGCGATTCGCGCTTTCCGGCCTCGTCCGGATCGGGCGGGCAATGGGGCGCGGCGAGCGCGACTGCGGGCGTCTATGCGGCCTGCGTCGCGATGCGCCGGTTGATCGGTGAGAAGCTGGGCTTCAACGGCGATGACGCGGTGTTTGCCGATGGCCAGATCCGCGCTGGAGACAAGGTCGTCAAGCTGGCCGATGCGGGCGCCATGTCTGCCGATGGCGAGATGACCTTTGGCCAGTTCAAGCGCGAATATGATGTCGGCACCTATGCTGCGCATTTTGCCGAGGTGCGGGTGAATGCCTTCACCGGCGAAGCGCGTATCCGCCGGATGCTCGCGGTGTGCGATGCCGGGCGCATCCTCAATCCGCTGTCGGCGCGCAGCCAGGTCATCGGCGCGATGGTGATGGCGGCAGGCGCTGCGCTGATGGAAGAACTGGTGGTGGACAAGAGGTTCGGCCTGTTCGTCAACCATGACCTCGCCGGCTACGAAGTGCCGGTCCATGCCGACATCGGCAAGCAGGATGTCATCTTCCTCGATACGCTCGACCCCATCATTTCGCCGATCAAGGCCAAGGGCGTGGGTGAGCTGGGCATTTGCGGTCCCGGGGCCGCGATCGCCAACGCGATCTACAACGCCACCGGTGTCAGGGTCCGCGACTATCCTATCACGCTGGACAAGTATTTCGAGCGTCTCCCGCTGATCGCCTGACCGGCTTGTGTCGCCGGGACCCCCGATCCCGGCGACAGGGACCATGGCGAACACCGGCTTTTCGGCGCCTCCGCTCAGGCCACAGGGGGCTGGAAGTCGCGCGTGCATGCTATCGTCTGCAAAACCCATGGAAAAATCCGCGATGCCATCCTGGCTCTAGCTTTCCCGATTTTCGTTTGATAACTATGATTCTAATTTGATCCGGTCATCACTGGCGTAAGATCGATAAGAAGCATGGCTTGAGAGGAGGGGCAGAATGCGGACAAGGATTCGCAACATTCGCAACATCTGCAGGGTCGCTGCCGCTGCGGTGGCCATGGGCAGCTGCCTGGCGACGCCCGTTCAGGCTGCCCCATCAAAATTGCTCGACTGCCCGATGCGCGATGCGCCGTTTTCGACCGAAAGCCCGCTGGTCGACGTGCTTCTCAGCGATGCTGCCAAGGCTGCGATAGACGCCAACGCACCGGGCGCAATCCAGCAGATTCCGCCTTTCCTCTCGGGCACAAAGGCGCCGACATTCAGCTCCATCCTG
This sequence comes from Hydrogenophaga intermedia, assembly GCA_943370475.1. GTDB lineage: Bacteria > Pseudomonadota > Alphaproteobacteria > Sphingomonadales > Sphingomonadaceae > Blastomonas. Next base: position 61,724 of record CALRRI020000026.1, on the reverse strand, counting down.
ACACTTGGCAGCGTCCTGGGCATGTTTCCCGGGCTCAAATCGGTTGATGCGGCCAGGCTCGACACCGCCTTGCGCGCGATCCCGGTCACGGTGGCGGACAAGCAGGCGCGCTGCGCCCGCTATGACGACGACCGTCCCGCACTCAAGCTGGCCAAGGGCAAGCCGCGCGTGCTGCTGTTCGAGAAGATGACCGGTTTTCGCGATACTCCGTCGGTGATGGCGGCCAACGCCGCCTTTGCGCAGATGGCCAAGCGCAACGGCTGGGCGCTCGAGGTGACCGACCGGGGCGGGGCCATGCACCCTTCGGTGCTGCGCAATTTCGACGTGGTCGTCTGGAACAATGTCAGCGGCGATGTGCTCACCCTGACGCAGCGCAAGGCCTTCCGTGCATTCGTCGAGAACGGCGGCGGCTATGTGGGCATCCACGGATCGGCAGGAGACCCGGTCTATTTCTGGGACTGGTACCCCGACACGCTGATCGGCGCGCGCTTCATCGGCCACCCCAGTGATCCGCAATTCCAGGACGCGCAGCTGGTCATCGAACCGTCTGCCAGCGGGATCGGCAGCGATCTGGCGCCCGGCTGGACGATGAATGACGAATGGTATTCCTTCGCAGCCAGCCCGCGCCTGAACGGAGCCCAGATCGTTGCGACGCTGAACGAGGCGACCTACACCCCGGGCGTCAACCGCTTTGGCGCGGTTCCGCTGGCCATGGGCAAGGACCACCCGATTGCCTGGACGCGCTGCGTTGGCAAGGGACGCTCGTTTTATTCGGCTGTCGGACACAGGCCGGAAACCTATTCGGATGAGCGCCATATCAAGCTTCTTGAGCAGGCCGTGACCTGGGCTGCAAAACCGGGGGCTGCGGCGTGCAAGGCAAAGGCAGCGCGATGAAACCAGTTCGCTTCGGAATGATCGGCGGCGGGCAGGGCGCCTTTATCGGCGGCATCCACCGCACGGCCGCAGCCATTGCGGGCAACTGGCAACTGGTCGCCGGGGCCTTTTCATCCACCCCTGAAAAGTCGAGGGCATCGGGTGCCGAGATCGGGATCGATCCTGCGCGAACCTATGACAGCTGGGCGGAGATGATCGCGCGCGAGGCGGCCCTGCCTGCCGATGTGCGGATCGAGGCGGTGTCGATCGTCACCCCCAACCACATGCACGCCCCGCCGGCGGTTGCCGCACTGGAGGCGGGGCTCGATGTGATCATCGACAAGCCGCTCGCCAACACCATGGACAATGCCCGCGCCATTGCCGAAGCCGCCGCGCGCAGCGGGCGACGGATCGCGGTGACGCACACCTATACCGGCTATCCGCTGGTCAAGCAGGCACGCGAGCTGGTGACCGGTGGCCAGTTGGGCAAGGTGCGCCGGGTGATGGTGAAATACACGCAGGACTGGCTGTCACGGGCCAGCGATCTGGAAAACAACAAGCAGGCCGCGTGGCGTGTCGATCCCCAACAGTCGGGCGACGCCGGGGCCTTTGGCGATATCGGCACGCACGCTGCAAACCTGGTCGAGTTCATCACCGGGCAGCGGATCACATCGATCTGTGCGGAGCTGAACATGCTGCCCGGGCGGCAGATCGATGATGATGGCGGCGCATTGTTCCGGCTTTCGGGCGGCGGCAAGGGCACGCTGGTCGCCAGCCAGGTGCTGGTCGGCGATGCCAATGATCTGGCGATTTCGGTCTATTGCGACGAGGCCGGGCTGCACTGGCGGCAGGAACAGCCCAACAGCATGACCATAGGCCGGCGCGACAAGCCGACCGAGGTCTGGCACGCCGGATCCAACCGGGCCTATCTGTCCGGCGATGTCCGCGCAATGCAGCGGACCCCGGGCGGTCACCCCGAAGGCTATCTGGAAGCCTTTGCCAACATCTATCGCGCCTTTGGCGAAGAGCTGCGCGGCGGCGTCAGCGGGCACGAGCCGGGCTATGCGACCATGGAAGACACCTTGTCGGGCATGCGCTTTCTGGCTGCCAGCCTGGAATCGAGCCGCCGTGGTGCGGTCTGGGTCGACCTGTGAAGGGAGCATGAGACCATGATGGGTTGCGCCATTCTGCTCGCCGGGTTTTCCCGCGCCGAAGCGCCATGACCTTTCCGGAAGCGGCACCGACCAATCATCGGTCGATATTCTGGATCAGCGTGCTGGCGCTGTTCACGGCAGCCCTGGCCAATGCGATCCGCGCCGGTGCGGCAGGGGCGATGAAGACCGCGATGCTCGATCCGATCGATCCGCAGCGCGGCGGCGAGATGATCGGCACCGTTCTGGGCAACAGCTTTCTGGGCTTTGCCTTGAGCCTGGTGGTCATCAGTCCGCTGCTCGACCGGTTCGGCGCAAAGAAGGTAATCCTGTTCGCCGCTGCCTGCTTCATCATGGGGCCTTCGCTGGTGCTGGCATCGGCAGGCGCAGGGTCCTGGGTCTATCCCGTGCTCAACATCGCGATGATCATCTGGGGCTGCGGCTGGGGCGCGACCGAAGCGACGATCAACCCGCTCGCCACCACGCTCTATCCTGATGACAAGACCGGCAGGCTCAACGTATTGCATGCCTGGTGGCCGGCGGGCATCGTCCTGGGCGGCCTGCTCAGCGTGCTTTTCCTCAAGCAGCTCGAACTGGGCTGGGAGCTGCTGGTCGGGCTGACGATCATTCCCGGTGTGATCCTGGCGATCTGGACACTGCGCCATGAATTTCCGCAAACTCAAAGCACCGCGAGCGGCGTGAGCTTTGGCGAGATGATGGCCGAACCGTTCCGTCGCCCGAGCTTCTGGGTGTTCTTCGCGATCATGTTCCTCACCGCCTCGACCGAGCTGGCACCGGGCGCGTGGGTGGACGTGACCCTGACCGAGACGGTCGGCTTCTCGGGCATCCTGGTGCTGGTCTATGTCTCGGCGATCATGTTCATCATGCGGCATTTCGCTGGCGCGCTCGACCAGCGCTTTTCCGACATGGGGCTGTTGTGGTTCTCCACGGTTCCCGCTGCGATCGGCCTGTATCTGCTGAGCACTGCAACCTCTGCTCTGACCGCGCTGGTTGCAGCGACCTTCTGGGCCTTTGGCGTATGCTTCATGTGGCCGACGATGCTGGCCGCGGTTGCCCGCCGCTTCCCCCGGAGTGGCCCATGGGGGATCGGACTGGTCGGCTTTGCAGCCGCGCTGGCGATCCGCTTTGTCCTGCCGCAACTGGGCACGATCTATGATCAGGCCAAGATCGCCAAGGCGGGCGGTCAGCAGGCGCTCGCGGCGATGCAGCCGGGCACGCCCGAGATGCAGGGCGTGCTGGCGTATGCGGCCGAGACCTCGTTCCAGACCGTGGCGATCATTCCGGTTGTACTGTTTTTCATCTTCGGCCTGGTCTGGTTTCTGGAACGTGGAAAGGTCACCAGGTGAGGATCGTGCAATGATCACAGCAGTGACACCTGGACCACGGCGAGGCGATGGAGGGCGCGCACCGGACCATCCACCGTGGCCGAGCGGAGCGCTGCAACACCGAATGATGGGGGAATTTGAGCATGGATGAGTTTGCCGCGATCGATCGGCGTGCGCTGATGCGCAATCTGGGGCTGCTGCTGGGCGCGGCCGCTCTCCCTCCGCTGTCGGCGTGCTCTGCTGCGATGGAAGGGCAGGGCGCGCTGGATGATGCGCAGATGAAGCTGCTGACCGCGATTGCCGACACGATCATTCCGGTCACCGATACGCCGGGCGCCGTCGCCGCCAAGGTGCCGCAGTTGATCAGCGGTCTGATGCGCGACTGGGCATCGCGAAAGACCCGCGCCGAGATCACCGGCGCGATCGATGCCATCGGCAGGCTGGCCAAGGATGCCAATTTTGCCGACCTCAGCCCGCAGCAGCGCGCGGCGCTGCTGGCGCCGCATGACAAGGCCGCTGTCGCGCCGGGGCCGCCGCCCAGGAAAAAGGCGAGCGCCATTGCCAAGCTGCTGGGCGGTCCGCCCAAGTCAGCCCCCGGCTATGTCCGCCTGAAAGGGCTGATCATCAACCTGTATTACAACAGCGAAATCGCGATGACGCAGGAGGTTGTCTACGAACACGTCCCCGGAAAGTTCGTGCCCTCGATCGACATCACGCCCGATACGCGCCCGTTTGCTGGCGTCGGCGGCATCTTTTGACAGGAATGCAAACCATGGATTTTGATGCAATCGTCGTGGGTTCCGGGATGAGCGGCGGGATCGCGGCCAAGGAACTGTGTGAGCGCGGCCTGAAGGTGCTGCTGCTGGAACGCGGCAAGGATATCGACCCGGCCAAGGATTTCACCGACACGGTGATGCCGTGGGAATACCAGAACAACAACATGGTGCCCGAGGAAGAGGTCGCGCGCGACTATGCGGTGCAGAGCCAGTGCTATGCGTTTAACGAGACCACCAAGCATTTCTGGGTCAAGGACAGCGAGCACCCCTATTCGACGCCCAAGGACAAGCCGTTTACCTGGATCCGGGGCTATCATGTCGGGGGCCGGTCGATCATGTGGGGCCGCCAGAGCTACCGCATGTCGCAGATGGACTTCGAGGCCAATGCCAAGGATGGCCATGGCTGCGACTGGCCGATCCGCTACGAGGACCTCGCCCCCTGGTATGACCATGTCGAACGGTTCGTCGGCGTGGCGGGATCGAAGGAAGGCCTGGCCCAGCTGCCCGATGGCGAGTTTCTGCCGCCCTGGGAGATGAACGATGCCGAAAAGCTGTTCAAGCAGCGCATCGAGGCGCAGTTTGCCGGGCGCAAGGTGATCATCGGGCGCAATGCCAACCTGTCGGTGGCACAGCCGCAGCATACCGAGCTTGGCCGCGGCGATTGCCAGAACCGGTCGATCTGCGAGCGCGGGTGCAGCTTCAACGCGATGTATTCCAGCATCTCGGGCGCGCTGCCCGCGGCGCGCAGGACGGGCAACCTGACGCTGGTCGCCGACGCGATCGTGCACAGCGTGATCGAGGATTCGAAGACCGGCAAGGCGACGGGCGTGCGGGTGATCGATCGCAACACCAAGGTCGGCAAGACCTATTCGGCCAGGATTATCTTTCTCAACGCATCGACCATCGGCACCGCGCAGATCCTGCTGGGATCGGCCAGCGAAAGGAATCCGAACGGCCTGGCCAACGGGTCGGATCAGGTGGGTCGCAACCTGATGGATCACATGTATGCGCTCGCCACCATCGGCGTGCTGCCCGATGGCCCCAACACCTTCTCTAAGGGTCGGCGCCCCACGGGGATCTACATTCCGCGCTATCGCAACGTCACCGAACCCGCCGAAGGCTATGTCCGCGGCTATGGCTATCAGGGCGGACTGACGCGGGTCGGTGGACGCCCGGGCGCAGGCGATGCCGGCATCGGGGCGGAATTGAAGGAACGCGCCCGCCAGTTCGGGCCGTGGATGATCTTCATTTCCGGCTTTGGCGAAATGCTGCCCAATCCGGACAACCGCGTGACGCTGCACCCCAGCCGCAAGGACGCATGGGGCATGCCCATCCCGCATATCGAATGCGCGCTGGGCGACAACGAGGCACGGATGGCCAAGCAGATTCTGGTCGATGGCAAGGCCATGGTCGAGGCTGCCGGCGGCAAGGTGCTGAGCCAGGCGTCGGAACCGGGTACGCCGGGGTTGGGAATCCACGAAATGGGCACGGCGCGCATGGGGCGTGATCCCAGGACCTCGGTGCTCAACGGCTTCAACCAGGCGCACGAAGTGCCCAACCTGTTCATCACCGATGGCGCGGCAATGAGCTCGTCCGGCTGCCAGAATCCGTCGCTGACCTATATGGCGCTGTCTGCGCGCGCTGCAGACCATGCGGTGAAGCTGCTCAAGGAAGGCCAGATCTGACGCCGGTTGCGGATGGGGCAGCGCGCGATGGTTGTTGCGCGGCCTATCGTGCCCGCGTTCACGCCTGCCCGGTGCGCTGGGCCTCGCGGATGGCGTCGCTGCGCGAGTTGACCTCCAGCTTGCGGTAGATCGATTTGACGTGCGTACCCACCGTATGCGGAGAGATCGCCAGCGTGCGGGCGGCTTCCTTGTAGCTCTGTCCCTTGGCGAAGGCCTGCAGCAGCTCGGTCTCGCGCGCCGACAACCGGTGTTCGGCAGAGACGGCGGCGGGAGCCGTTGTCTCGGGGCCGGCGCGCAGGAAGCCCAGCAGATAGATCGCCGCCGACGGGCTCACCGGCGCGCCGCCATCGAGCGTCGCTGCAATGCCATCGAGGATCACCGCCGGGCTGCTGTCCTTGAGCAGATAGCCGTCTGCACCCGCCTGGATCGCCTTCACCACGGTGTCGCGGTCTCCGAATGTGCTGATGATCAGCGCCCGTGCCCCGCTGCGCGCCTTGATCTGCGGGATGAACGTGTAGCCGATGCCATCGGGGAGGCCGATATCGAGCAGGAACAGGTCGGGCGACTGGTCGAGCAGTCCGTCTGCGCTGGCCAGGTCGGGTGCCATGCCGATGATCTCGTACCCGGGCTGCATCGCGATGATGCTCTGGAAATACTGGCGCACCATCGGGTCATCTTCGACAACGGCGATGCGGACAGGATCACTGGCGGGTGCAGGGTCAGTGGCAGGGGCGGGAGGGGGCGACTCGCTCATCGGGTTAGTATCGGACGGAATGCGCGCGGCGCGAAGATACCATGATATGGGATGTCACGCCGCTACCGCCGCGGTCTGATCCAGCGGCAAGGTGAGCACGATCCGCGTGCCCCGGCCATCGGCACCGGGCAGGATGCTGACGGTGCCGTTCACCGATTGTGCCCGCGCATGCATGTTGCCCAGCCCCCGGCCTGCGCCGGCCTGCGGGGCCATGCCCTTGCCGTCGTCCGCGACCTCCAGCACCAGCCCGTCCCTGCTGCGAGCTGCCGTCACCGCGATCCGGCTGCACTCGGCGTGCTTGAGCGCATTGGTCACCGCCTCCTGCAGCACGCGGAAGATCTGCAGCACGTCGCGCGGACCATAAGCGCTGATCGCGCCGATGCTGTCATCCTCTGCCCATTCGAAATCGATGCCCACCGCCTGCACGCGCGGCTGCACCCGCGCCCGGAATGTCGCCAGCGCAGAGCCAAGCGATTCGCCGACCGAGTCCATCGAATCCACCATCAGCCGCATTTCGTCGATCACCGATTGCAGCCCTTCGGCCACCGCCGCAGGCTCTGCAACACCGACCCGCGCGGAGAGCATGATCGACATCAGCTGGCTGCCCAGACCATCGTGCAGGTCGCGCATGATCCGGCGGCGTTCCTCGTCGAAGGCCTGCTGGCGGATCAGCGCCTGCTCGCGCTGCGCGGCTTCGGCCAGTTCCGCCTCGCGCTGCTCGACCTTGGCCTGCAGCATCGCATTGAGAGCGCCCTGCGACTGGAACAGCCGGAAGTTGCGCGCCAGGAACGCGGCGGTCATCGCCAGCAGCAGGAATACCGAACAGTTCAAAAGGTTGCCCTCGCGCACGCCCCACTGCGGGAACCAATTGGACACGGCATCGAGCACCAGTGCCACGGCCAGCACGGTCAGCAGCGCGCTCTCGATCAGGCGTGTTTCGTTGCGCGATGCAAAGTGCCAGACCAGCCGCGCAATAACGAGAACGGCAAAGCCCATCAGCGACCAGACCCACAGCATGGCAGGGGTATCGAAACCCTCGGGCATCGGCACCCGGTAAACATGCCATGCGATCACTGCGATCACTGCGCCATAGATAGCCAGCACCCCAAGCTGGAAATAGCGAAGCGGGTTGCGCGTCCAGCTATCGATGAAACACAGCAGGGCCGTCGGAATGAAGAGATAGATTGCATAGAACGCCAGCATCCTGCCCCAGCCATCCACTGGTGGATCCAGCCAAGTCGAATAGACCATATAGCCTACAAACGCCCCGCACAGTGCGCTCAGCCAGGCAGCAAAGCGCCAGTCATCCGACCGGAATATCATCAGGGTGGCCAGCAGACCCAGTAGACCCAGCAAAATACCGGTGACCTTGTAGAAATCGCCGACGATGAACAGACGGCGCGCAGCGAATTGCTCCAGTGCGTTATAGTCGGCGATGCGCGGCGCGATGATGTCGGTGTAGGGAAAGCCATCGCGGATGGTGACATAAGTGAATTCGTTAGCACCTGTGCGCAGCAGTCCCGCCGGGATGCGGGTAAGATACTTGATCTGGCCATGGAACGAGGGGTTGCTTGCTGTCAGGCGTCCTCGCGCCACCAGCACGGTGCCGTTGACCGAAAATGCATAGTTGTCGACCTGCAGATCGGAAATCACACCTAGTCCGTGCGGTGGAATGGCATCTACGGTGAAGGTTCCGCGCACTGCGAAGGCCGCGCTGTCGCAGCAATGGGTCCAGGGTAGCTGAACCAGCTTGAAGGTGGCAGTGCGGGCCTCGGCAAAGCTCGGTTCCTTGAGGCGTGCTATCTCGACTTGGGTAATCTCAGCCATAGGCGGAGCCTCGCCGGGATCTGCGCGGAACAGAGGCTTGTCGATCACCAGCCAGTAAACCGCCTGCACCACGCCTATCATCAGCACCAGCTTGCCCAGCTGGCGCCAGTTCACCCGTCCCCAAGTCAATCCCACGTCATCCCCCCGAATTATGGGAGGGTGATGCAAGAAATGCATCCGGTTGGAAAGAGGGCAAAAACTGAAGCGCTGTTGCAGGACACGGGAGCCCGATCTCAACCAGGGCAAGCGGTGCGGCTTGCGCTGCTGCAATCCGCGGCGGACGGGTGCTCAGAAGGCACCGGCCAGGCCTGCCCGCATACCATGACATGGGAGCCATGAAACATGGGATGCCGTGCTGCCCCCGTTGCCGCTAACCCTGCTGGCACAGGATTTACCGACAAGAGGACAGGATGATGAAAAAGGCATTTATCGGTGCAGCACTCTCGCTCGCAAATCTGGCTTTGATGGGCGGCATGATCGTCGCCAGCATGAACGTGCCTGCCAACGCGCAGGGCCAGAACAAGGAAGGCGTGGCGAAGACCAGCAAGGCGGTCGCCTGCCCGAGCGGCTGGAGCAGCACCAGGAACAGCGAAACCGATACTTCGATGTGCTTCCCGCAGGGCACGATCTCGCCGAAGATCTACGCCAAGACCGAAAAGGAAAGCTGCGCCGACGGCTATTACGAGGTCTACCGCCTGTGGTGCTCGACCAAGAAGCCATGAGCGCGCGAGGCTGCTCGGCGGCCTCGATACGCCCAGGAAGACAGGGATGTTGATGGCACCGGTTGAATGCGACCCGGACCAGTGCGATCAGCCGGGAGCGCGGTTTACCCCCCGCGCTCCCACATATTCAACGAAGAGACGCCTTGCGCATGCGGTCCATCCGGACGGTCTGCGTGGCGGGCCTGGCTCGATCATTGGCAGTAATGTCGGTCCCCGTCGTACCCGAGATAGGTCCGGCTGCTGCGATCATAGCTGCGATATTTTCCCTCGCACCTGCGGTCCCAGCTGTCGTCGGCGGTTTGGGCATGCTCGACTTGCTGTTGCGAGCCGACGATTGCGGCCCCCAGCGCAAATCCGATGATGCCGGACAGCAGGTTCGACCCATCCGAATTCCGCCGCTGCCGCTGCTGGTTGCGGGACGTCCAGCGGTCCCGTTCGGCGCCGTGACGCTGCCATTCGGTGGAATCGACCCAGCGGCCATTGTAATAATGCTGGTCCTGGCGCTGTGATCTGCGTTCCTGCGCGTGCGACCGCTGCCCGTTGTTGCGGTTTTCAGGATGCGCCTGCTGCTGGCCGCGATGGTTGGGCTGCTGCGCGAGACATGGCGATGCGAGCAGCACGCACAGCGAAAGCGCGCCTGCGACGATGGATGAAGAGTTCATGGTGTGATGGTCCTTGTTCAGGCGTGTTAGTTGGGATGTCAGGCTGGCACGCCTTGCTTGGCCGATGCGATGGCGACCGGCTGTGAGGCCACGCCAAAGTCGAGCACCACGCGCGATGGCACGTCGCCGTTTTCGAGCCGCTCGAGCACGGTGTTGATCGATGACAGCGGCTGGAGCTCGATGTCGGCCTTGACCTTGCCTTGCGCTGCGAACTGCAGGCATTCGGCCATGTCCTCGCGCGTGCCGACGAACGACCCGCGGATGGTGATGCAATTGGCGACCACGTCGAACAGGGGCGTCGGGAATTCGCCCGGTGGCAGCCCTACGAGCGTGCAGGTGCCGCGCTTGCGGGTCATCTCGATGCCCTGCTTGAACGCTGGCAGCGACGGCGCCGTGATCAGGACGCCGTGCGCGCCACCCCCGATCGCCGCCTTCAGCACCTCCGCCGGGTTCTGGGTCTTGGCGTTGATGACCATGTCCGCGCCCAGCCTGGTTGCATGATTAAGCTTGCCGTCATCGATATCGACCGCGCAGACATTCAGCCCCATCGCCTTGGCGTATTGGATGGCGAGATGGCCCAGGCCGCCACAGCCGGAAATCGCGATCCACTCGCCGGGTCTGGCCTGGGTTTCCTTGATGCCCTTGTAGGTGGTGATCCCGGCGCAGATCAGCGGCGCCGCCTCGGTGGGGCTCAGATGGCTCGGGATGTGCGCAACATAGTTCGGGTCGGCCAGCACATATTCGGCAAAGCCGCCGTTTTGCGTATAGCCGCCAAACTGGGCCTCGGCGCACACCGTCTCCCAAGCCGACAGGCAATATTCGCAATGGCCGCACGCAGAATAGAGCCATGGCACGCCAACCCGGTCGCCTTCCTTGACGATGGTGACCCCCGCACCTATCGCAACCACGATGCCGATCGCCTCATGCCCGGGGATGAACGGCGGGTTGGGCTTCACCGGCCAGTCGCCCCTGGCTGCATGGAGATCGGTGTGGCACACGCCGCACGCCTCGGTCTTGACGAGGATCTGGCCGGGGCCCGGCATGTGCACCGCGCATTCCTGGAGTTCGAGCGGCTTGCCGAATGCCGTGACGACGGCAGCGTGCATTGTCTTGGGGATCATGACGCATTCCTTCTTGGGTATTTGGGGGAGATGAGGCAGCTCACGCGGGTGCCCTGGCTTCGTGGATGCGGACCAGTTTCTTGTTCACGAACTGCTGGATGCCCATGTCGCCGAGCTCGCGACCATAGCCGGAGGCCTTGATCCCGCCGAACGGCAGCTCGGCATCGGTCCAGTCGATGTTGTTGATGAACATCATGCCGGTCTCGACCTTCGAGGCGACGCGTCGCCCGCGCGCCACATCCCGCGTCCACACAGAGCCACCGAGACCAAAGTCCGAGTCATTGGCGATAGCAATGGCCTCGGCCTCGTCCTTCACCCGGAAAAAGAGCGCGACCGGTCCGAAGAACTCCTCGCGAAATGCAGGATTGCCCTTTGCGATGTCGGTCAGGATCGTCGGCGCCATGAACGACCCGGGACGATCGACCCGCTTGCCGCCGAGCGCGATCTTCGCGCCATGCGCAACCGCGCCATCGACCTGACCGATCAGATCGATCAGCGCCTGTTCGGTCGAAAGCGGCCCGAGCGTGGTCTTCTCGTCCATCGGATCGCCCGCCTCGAGCGTGCCGAGCGCAGCCTTGAACATGTCCAGGAAAGCATCGGCCATGCTATCGACCACGATGAAGCGCTTGGCCGCGCAACAGGTCTGGCCGGTATTGTACATCCGGCCCCAGACCGCCCAGGGCACGGCCAGTTCGAGATCGGCATCGTCGAGCACGATGAATGCGTCGCTTCCGCCCAGTTCCATCGAGGACATCTTCAGGTTCTGGCCGGCGCGCGCGGCCACGCTGCGGCCAGCAGCCACGCTTCCGGTCAGCGCCACGCCCCGGACGCGGGGATCGTCGATAACGGTATCGGACTGGTCATGGCTGATCAGCAGGTTGGTATACAGGCCGACCGGCGCGCCTGCTTCGATCAGCAGCTTTTCGAACGCGATTCCACATTGCGGCACGATCCCGGCATGCTTCACGAGCAAAGTGTTGCCCGCCATCAGATGCGGACCGGCCACTCGCGCGAGCTGGTAAAACGGAAAATTCCATGGCTCGACGCAGAAGATCACGCCGATCGGGCTGCTCTCCATATGCGCTTCGCCGTTGGTCGGGCTGAGCTGCACCGGGGCAAGGAAGCGCTCCGCGTTCTCGGCGTAATAGGCCATGATCCGCGCACTGAATTCAACCTCGCCCCGCGCCTCGCCGATCCGCTTGCCCATCTCCGTCGTCGCGATTCGCGCAAACTCGTCGGCGCGCGCGTGCAGGATCTCGCCTGCCTTTGCGATGATCTTCGCGCGTTCGGCATAGGATGTATGGCGCCACGTCTGGAAGCAGGCATCGGCCGCTGCGATCCTGGTCTCAAGCTGGGGGCCGCCAAGATCGGCAAAGGTCTCGACAAGCTTGCCGTTGAACGGATTGAGGCTCTGATAGGTCATGAGACATAAGCTTTCTGTTCGGAACATCGCCGGTTGAGGCGAGCATCACCGCGCGTGCCAGGGTCAGGCGTTCATCACCATCGCGTGCATGCCGACGCGATTGGCGGCTTCATCAGCCATGCTGGTCGGCGGGCTCGACCGGTGGTTGCACCGACCATTTGGCAGGCGCATCGCCGGTGTCGGCAGCGGCGTCGGATGCCGTCTTTTGGAGCCGTCCAGGCGCATGATGCGCAGGCGCGTAGACGGCGTAGATCTGCATCGGTTCGCTGCCGGTGTTCGTGATGTTGTGCCAGGTCCCGGCCGGCACCAGGATGCACCAGCCGTTCGAGACCGCGCCATGGAACGTCAGCTGGTCCTTGGAAGCGCCCATCCGAACGACCCCGTGGCCGGCATCGAGCCTCAAGAACTGATCGGTTTCGGCATGCATCTCCAGACCGATGTCGCCATCGACCGGGATCGACATCAAGGTGACCTGCAGATAGCGGCCACTCCAGGCGACGGTGCGGTAGTTGGCGTTGTCGCGTGTCGCCTGTTCGAGGTCGAAGGATTGGGGCTTTGGCCCGATGTCTTGGATGGTCATTTCAAGCTCCGATGGGAGGCAACCGCTTAGCGGTGCATGGTCCGGATGGCGTCGACGATGACCTGCGGACTGTGCAGGCCCTTGTGTACGGGCGGCGGCGCCTTATCGAGCTTGAGCAGCGTGTAGACCGCGGTCATCGCGCAGCGCACCGAATATTCGACCGTGAACACGACATCGTCGGGCTGTTCGACGAACTGTCCCATGAACGCGAGGTTGGTCGAACCTTCGGGGATGACCTTGGGCCGGTCGTCGCCCGTCCGCACCATGAACTGGCTGGTGATATAGGGCATGGTGCAGGGGATGCAGTTTGACGCCGCCATGATCGCGGCGGTGTCGGTGTCAGTGAAGTGCAGGTGGCCAAGAACCTCTTCCAGGATCTCTGCGCCGGTGCAGTCCGCCATCGACTTGGCCACATAGTCGCCAGGGCGATCGTGAAACAGACCGTAACCCCACCAGACGAACACGCCTTCGGGCTGCTCGGGGAAGAAGGGCTGATGGTAGATCGAGATCGTGATCAGCCAGTTGGAATCCTTGAAGGTGATCAGGCCGCCAGCGCCCGCAGGCTGACCGCTGAACTTTTCCATCAGCGTGAAAAACAGCGGGTCCGATACGGTGACCGTATAGGAAATCCACGAGGATTCGGCGATCACCTGGTTGAAGGCGGCGGGCTTGCCGAACTGCGGGCGGCCCTCGGCCAGCGTTTCCCAGAGCTGCCAGGCCCCCGATTTTCCGCTGCGGTCGAACGGCGCCGCCTTGGTCATCGATCCGAAAGTCTTGTCCGCCGTCATCGAGCCGTTGGTGACGAAGACCAGATCGGTCGGGCCGACCGGAATGCTTTCGCGGGCACCCGCGTTGGTGATCTCGATCCCGGTCACCGTGATCGCGTCGTCGCCTGATGCAAAGCGAAGATCATCGACGCGGATGGACGGGCGGAATTCGACCTCGCGATCCTTGAGCCACCGGACCAGCGGCACGATGAAGCTGTCGTACTGGTTGTACAGGCTGCGATAGATGCCTTCCTGCGTATCGATCGTCGAGAAATGGTGGATGAAGCGCTGCAGATACCGCTTGAATTCGATCGCGCTGTGCCAGCGCTCGAACGCGAACAATGTGCACTATTCCATCCAGAAGTTGGTCTCGAAGAAATGGGGTTCGAAACAGTCGGTGATGCGCTTGCCGTCCAGCAGGCTCTCGGGCTCGGCGATGATCTTGACCAGGTCGATGCGGTCGCGCTCGGCAAAGCCCATCTTGTGAAAATCGGGGATATGGCCGTCGCGATCGACCAGACGGACCTTGTTGTGCCATGGCCATTTGGCATTCGCCTGATCGGTTTCCTCCTTCACGGAAATCGCCGGATTGCTGATCGACGGGATCGAGGCCAGCAGGTCGAACGTGCACAGATAGAATGCTTCGAACATGCGGCTGCCGCTCATGAAATAGCCGTGCTCGGCATCGCCATGCGCATCGAATGCGCCGCCGAGCATATCGGATTCCTCGAAGATCACGATGTCCTTGCCCGCCACACCGCCATCGCGGATCAGGAAAGCAGCCCCGGCCAGCGACGCAATGCCGCTCCCGACAAAATAGTATCTGCTCATTGGCTGCGGTCCTTTTGCAATTGGGGAGACGTCCGGCACATCGGCCAGGAGGGCCTCGCCATTTCAATGCAAGGCTAGCCGCATAAAGAGACGGAGGAGGAGCCTCGGAAACTACTCAAAATGGCCGGCGGCTTGCGCGCTGAGCTAACGACGCCAGCGACCACCGCGCATGCGGATCGCGGTCATGATCTCGTTATGGGTGAGTCTGCAGGGGGAACGCTTCCTGACCATGCCAAGGCGATCGGGAAGCGCCGATGGCTCGGCCCGTAGCAGATCGGTTCAGATCACCGAGATTCGATAGCCTATGCCGGGCTCATTCACGATCAGCCGAGGGTGCGTCGGGTCTTCCTCCAGCTTTCTGCGCAAGGCGCGCACGGCCACGCGCAGATAATCCAGATCCTGCCGGTGAGCGGGCCCCCAGACCTCTTCGAGCAGCCGATCATGCGTGATGACCCTGCCAGGGCGGTCGGACAAGGCCCAGAGGAGGTTGAATTCGCGGGGCGTGAGATCGACCTGATTGCCGCGCACCATGACACGGTGCGTGCCACGGTCGATGCTGCCATCCAGAAACTGACGCGCAGTGGCATCGGCCTGTGGTCCGGCCTTGCGGCGGATGGCGGATCGGATCCGGGCGAGCAGTTCTTCGCTGTCGAACGGCTTGGTGACGAAATCGTCCGCACCCAGATCGAGTGCCGCGACTTTCTCGTCGGTCGCGTCCCGGGCGGTGAGCACGATGACGGCAACGCCGAGCGCCGCGAGTTGCGGCACGATCTCAAGCCCGTCGCGGTCCGGCAAGCCAAGATCGAGCAGAGCAACCAGTGGAGTCGGCTCGATACCGGCCAGGCGCAGCGCTTCGGCCGCGGTCGCAGCTTCGACATGCGACATCGCGTTGCGATCAAGCGCACCGATCAGGAGCCGGCGAATGGCCGGCTCGTCATCAATGATCAGCACGTCCTTACGCATCGGGAAACGCGTCCTTTTTGGCCGTTGTCGACAAGGGCAGGCTGATCTCGAACACTGCGCCGCCGCCCGCCCGGTTCGACGCAGAGATCGTTCCCTTTACGGCTTCGACGAAGTTCTTGGCAATCCACAGCCCCAGGCCTGACCCGCCGACCCGGTCACTGCCCTCGAGCCTGTGGAACCGGTCGAACATGGCATCATGGTCAGCGGGCAATCCGGAGCCTCTGTCCGCGACCCGGCAGATCAGCGCATCTTTGTCGGCGAACAGTTCGAGATCGACCCGGCTTTCGGGCGACGAGAACTTCAGGGCATTGTCGATCAGGTTGATCAGCACGTGCCGCAGAAGCAGCGGGTCGCTTGCGACAAGGGGACAGTCGGCATCGATGCTGGCCACCACGCGACTGCCGGGACGGTCCTGGCGCAAGTCGCGCAGGACCGCGTGGATGATGTCGGTCAGATCGATGCTTTCCCATTTCGGCTCGATTGCGCCATGCTCGATCCGCGAGGCTTCCAGCAGGTCGTTGAGAAAGCGCTGAAGCCTGCGGGTTTCGCTGCGGGCAATGCGCACCTCGTCGGCAAAATCTCCTTGCGCCGGGATGGCCTCGGTGGCCGCGATGACCGCTGTGAGCGGGGTGCGCAGGTCATGAGCAATGCTGCCCAGCAGCGCGCCGCGCAAGCGATCACGTTCGCGCAAGCCATCGGCCTGGCGAGCCTCGGCTTCCAGAACCAGCCGCTCATGCGCGAGCGCCGTCTGATCGACCAGCGAAGCCAGCAAGGTTGCATCATCGGGACGGATGACCCGCTCATTGGACGAACGCGCAATACCCAAAGCCCCCATGGTGCCGAGGGCGGTCTTCAGCGGATGGAACTGCCAGTCCGCCGAAGCCAGCGTGCCGGAATCCCGGCCTGCCACCTGGCCATGCTCCAATGCCCAGCGTGCCGCAGTCTCATCGACCATTTCCAGGTCACGGAACCGTTCGTTCCCGCGCACTACAATCGCCCCGTCTTCCAGCGAAACGATCATCGCCTCGACATCCAGCAGATTTCCGATCTCACGACAGGCGACCAGGGCGGTTCCCTCTCTGTCGGACAGCGCGCCCATGAGCCCTGCGAAGCGTGCGAGTGATGCATTGAGCCGCGCGACCCCGGCATTGGTCTCGGCCTGACGGCGCACCTTGCCGGCCAGCGCGCCGATGACGCCCGCCACCAGAGCCAGCACTGCAAACGTCACGACATCGGCCGGACTGCGGATCGAGAGCGTGAAGAGCGGCTCGATGAAGAAGAAGTTATAGGCCAAGGCAGCCCAAAGCGCCGCCCAGAGGCCGGCCCGCATGCGCAGGAATGTCGACGCAATGACCACCGGCAGCAACAGCAGCAGATCGATCGCGCCCGGCGCGATCCAGTCTTTCATCAGATACAGCAGGCCGACCATCGCCGAGACGATCAGAAAGGAAACGGCATTGTCCCGCTGTGAATAGGGATCATACGGTCGAACGGGTTTTTCGTCAGCCTCGTCGAGCGGAACGACATGCACCGGGATATGCTGGGCACGGCGGATGACATCCTGTGCAACCGAGCCGTGTTGCCATTCGAACCAGCGGCTGCGGCGGCTTTTGCCGATCATGATCTGGCTGGCGCGCAGCTCCTTTGCCTGATCGACCAGCGCCTGGCCGACATCCTGTGCCGCAACGGTCATCAGCGACGCGCCGAGCGAGGACGCCAGCGCCAGATTGTCGGCGAGCTGTTCGCGCTGACTGCCCGGCACGCCGCGCGCGCTCGCGCTCTCAACCACGACAGCTGTCCAGGGCGCATGCAGCAGATCGGCCATGCGCTTGGCGTGGCGGACTACGCGTGCGCCGCCCTTGCCGGGACTGACGGCCACCATCAGCCGTTCGCCGGAGACAAAGTCCGCCCGTTCGCCGCTGAGTTCCAGCTGGCTGCTCAACCGACGATCGACGTTATGGGCAGCAAAGCGCAGCGCCAACTCGCGCAGCGCCGCCAGCTTGTTGGGCGTGAAGAAGTTCGACAGCGCGCGTCCGGCGGTGTCCGGCAGATAGACCTTGCCGGCCCGCAACCGTTCGATCAGCGCCTCGGGCGGAAGATCGACGACGATCAGTTCGGCATCGTCGAGAAAGCTGTCGGGTATGGTCTCGCGCACGCGGATATGCGTGAAGCCCGCGACCAGATCGTTCAGGCTCTCGATATGCTGGATATTGACGGTCGAGGCGACATCGATCCCTTCGCACAACAGTTCGGCGACATCCTGCCATCTTTTGGGATGGCGGCTGCCCGGCGCGTTGGTGTGCGCCAGTTCGTCCACCAGAACCAGCCGGGGGCGACGCGCGAGCGCTGCGTCCAGATCGAACTCGTCGAGCCGGTGCCCCTGATGGTCCATCGAGCGCCGCGCCAGGATCTCGAACGGAGCGAGCAGCGCCGCCGTCTCGCCCCGACCATGCGTCTCCGCCACCCCGATGACGACATCCTCGCCGTCCGCCTTCCGCCGCGCAGCATCCTGCAGCATGCGGTAAGTTTTGCCGACGCCGGGTGCCGCGCCGAGATAGACGGTCAGCTTGCCCTGCTGCTCGGCCTTGGCCATCCGCAGGAAGCGATCGGCGTCGCGTTGGGAGGGGGCATCGCTCATCGGCTGGCAGGCTTAGCGATCAAGCCGGTCCAAGGCCAGATTGAGTTCCAGCACGTTGACGATCCGATCCGGCGCCAAAGGTCCGCCCGGCGCGAAGGCAAGCCGGTCGATTGCAGCATCGACGGCGCGGACGTCGAGATTGCGCGCGCTGGCAACCCGGCGGGCCTGATAGCGTGCGCCATTCAGCGAGATGTGCGGATCAAGACCGCCACCGGAAGCTGCGACCAGATCGGCCGGGACCGGGGCCGCCTGCGATGCGCCATAGCGCGACACGGTTTGTGCGGCACGCTGGGCAAGCTTGGCGCTGGTCGGCGACAGGTTGCTGCCCATCGCACCCATGCCGTTGTAATCGGCCGCAGACGGGCGTGGCCAGAAATAGCGGTCCTGCGTGAAGTTCTGCGCAATCAGGCGGCTGCCGACAGGCTTGCCCTTCTGAACGATGATCGAGCCATCGGCCTGGAACGGGGCTGCCACCTGGGCGAAGCCCAGCACCAGCGCGCAATAGCCCAGCACACAGATGATGACTGTGGCGATCCAGAGCCGAAGCGAGGGAAGAAGATATGTCATCGAAAAGCGTCCTTGTCTGGCTGAAGGTTCAGCGCATCAATGTGACATGCTCGGCAATCGGTCCGAGCGCTGCGGCCGGGAAGAAGGTGAGCGCACCGAAGATCAGGATCGTGATCAGCAGCATGATCCCGAAGGTGTTGCCTTCCACGCTCAAGGTGCCCGCACTCTCCGCGCTGCGACGCTTGGCCATCAACGAACCGACAATGGCGAGCGGCACGATGATCGGCAAATAGCGGCCTATCAGCATCACGATGCCCGTGGCCCAGTTCCACGGCGGCGTGTTGTCGCCAAGGCCCTCGAACCCGGACCCGTTGTTCGCCGCGGACGAGCTGAACTCGTAGAGGATTTCGGAGAACCCGTGCGCGCCGGTGTTGGCGAGCGTATCGACGCCCCAGCTCGTCGCGGCAAACAGCGCCGTTCCGCCCAGGATCAGGACCGGATGGCTGATCAGCGCCAGCACCGCCAGCCGCATCTCGCGGCCCTCGATCCGATGGCCCAGATATTCCGGTGTCCGGCCCACCATCATCCCGGCAACGAACACGGCAACGATGATGTACAGGAACATGTTGATCATGCCGACGCCGACGCCGCCAAATGTCTCGTTCAGCCACATCCCCGCCATCGGCACCAGTCCGGCGAGCGGGTTGAGGCTGTCGTGCATGGCTCCGACCGACCCGTTGCTCGTGGCCGTGGTCAGCGCCGCCCAGAGAGGGCCGGTCGTGGCCCCCAGACGCAGTTCCTTGCCTTCCAGATTGCCCACGCTCTGTTCGATCGGCAGGCTCACAAAGGCCTGCGTCGGCGTTGATTCAAACACCAGCACGGCCGAGATCTTGACCAGCAGCAGCGCCGCCATCACGCCGAAGACAACGGCGGAATGACGGATCCTGCCGATCATGCGACCGAACATCCAGACGCATGCCATCGGAATGATGACGATGGCAAACATCTCCATGAAGTTGGCCCAGAGCGTCGGGTTTTCGAACGGATGGGTCGAATTGGGGCCGAAGAAGCCACCGCCGTTGGTGCCGAGCTGCTTGATCGCGACGAACGCAGCGGCAGGGCCGCGGGCAATGGTCTGCACCGCACCTTCGAGCGTCGTGACCTGGGCTGCGCCGTCCAGCGTCATCGGAACGCCCGATGCCGCGAGCGACAACGCGATGACCAATGCCAGTGGCAACAGCACGCAGAACGATGCGCGCTGCAGGTCGATGAAGAAATTCCCCATGCTCGCCTGTCCCGCGATCCCCCGCGCCAGTGCAGCGAGCGCTGCGATGCCGGTGGCGGCAGACACGAACTGCAACCACATCAGCCCGGCAAGCTGGGCAAGGTAGCTCCAGGTGCTTTCGCCCGAATAATGCTGCAGATTGGTGTTCGTCGTGAACGAGGCTGCGGTGTTGAAGACCAGATCGATCGATGCCGCACCCTGGCCATCGGGATTGAGCGGCAGCATGTGTTGCGCCGAGAGCAATGCGAACACGAATGCAAACATCACGGCATTGAAGACAAGCAGCGCGATCGAATAGGCTTTCCAGTCCTGGTCCTGCGAGGACCCGGCAAGGCGTGCGAACATTCTGTCGGCGGGCGCAAAGTGGCCCGAGAACAGCGCCGCCATGAAGCGGCCAAGCGGCCATGAGAGCAGAGCGGCTCCGCCAACGACCAGTGCGATAGTAAGAATGGATGCAAGCATGATGATATGTCCTCTCGCTCAAGCCAGGCCAAGGCCGGCAACGGCGATGTCGATGAGCTTGATGCCGATGAAGGGCGCTATCACTCCGCCCAGGCCGTAGATGCCCAGGTTGCGCAGCAGCTGGCTGGCGGCGGGCATCGGGCGATAGGCCACGCCCTTGAGCGCCAGCGGCACCAGCAGCGGGATGATGAGCGCGTTGAAGATGATCGCCGACAAGATGGCGCTCAAGGGCGTGGCGAGACCCATCACATTGAGCACGCCGAGCGAGGGATAGAGCACAACGAAAATGGCGGGCAGGATCGCAAAATATTTCGCCACGTCGTTCGCGATCGAGAAGGTGGTCAATGCGCCCCGCGTCATCAGCAGCTGTTTGCCGATGCCGATGATTTCGATGAGCTTGGTCGGGTCGCTGTCCAGATCGACCATGTTCCCGGCCTCGCGCGCGGCCTGTGTTCCCGTGTTCATCGCCACGCCGACATCCGACTGGGCGAGTGCAGGCGCATCGTTGGTGCCATCGCCGCACATCGCGACCAGCTTGCCGCCCGCCTGTTCCTTGCGGATCAGCGCCAGCTTGTCCTCGGGCGTGGCCTCGGCGAGGAAATCATCCACCCCGCTCTCTGCGGCGATCGAGGCTGCGGTAAGGGGGTTGTCGCCGGTGATCATCACCGTGCGGATGCCCATGCGGCGGAGCTCGGCAAAGCGTTCGCGGATACCGGCCTTGACGATGTCCTTGAGGTGTACGACGCCCAGCAAGCGCTCGCCATCGGCAACGGCCAGCGGCGTGCCACCCGACCGGGCAATGCTCTCTGATGCCTGGCGCAGGGCATCGGCAGCGGCGGCATCGGCGCGATCTCCAAGGCGACGCAGCACGGCATCGACCGCGCCCTTGATCAGTGCACGCTCGCCGATCATCAGCCCGCTGACCCGCGTCTGCGAGGTAAATGCGATCGGCTCTGCACCCGCAGGCATCGCCTCGCCTTCGCCTGCCAGCGCGACGATCGACCGGCCCTCCGGCGTGGTATCGGCCAGGCTCGAAAGCCGCGCAGCGCCGACAAGATCGGCCATCGCGACGCCAGGCAGCGGCAAGAACTCGCTCGCCTGCCGGTCGCCAATGGTGATCGTGCCGGTCTTGTCGAGCAACAGCGTGCTGATGTCGCCGGCCGCCTCAACCGCACGGCCGGATTTGGCCAGCACGTTGAACCGGATCAACCGGTCCATCCCTGCAATGCCGATGGCAGAGAGCAGGCCCGAGATGGTGGTGGGAATGAGCGCAACGAACAAAGCGATCAGCACGGGCACGGCGATCTCGCCCCCCGCATAGGCGGCAAAGGCCGGCAGCGTGCCTACGGCGATCAGGAAGATCAGCGTCAGGCCGGTGAGCAGAACGGTCAGTGCGATTTCGTTGGGCGTCTTCTGGCGGCTCGCGCCCTCGACCAGTGCGATCATCCTGTCCAGAAAGCCGCTGCCGGGCTCGGCGGTGACCTTGATGTCGATCTGGTCGGCAATCACCATGGTGCCTGCCGTGACTGCAGACCGGTCGCCACCCGCCTCGCGGATGACCGGGGCGCTCTCGCCGGTGATCGCAGCCTCGTTGACCGAGGCGACGCCAGCGACCACCTCGCCATCCGCCGGAATGAGCTGGCCCTGGCTGACCCGCACCACGTCGCCTGCATGAAGGCGAGTGGCCGGCAGTTCCTTGATCGTGCCATCAGGCTCGACGCGGAAGGCGACGAGCTGGTCCTTGGTGGACCGCAGCGACTGCGCCTGCGCCTTGCCACGACCTTCGGCCAACGCCTCGGCAAAATTGCCGAACAGCACCGTGAGCCACAGCCAGAACACGAGCTGGCCTTCGAACAGCGCGTCTCCGGACGCCGTGGCCATGTTCCGCACAAAAATTGCAGTGGCGACAGCGGCGACCACCGCGGTGGTGAACATCACCGGATTTCGGATCATCGTCCGAGGGTCGAGCTTGTTGAACGCGTCGCGCAGAGCCGGCGCGATCAGCTTCCGCTCGAACAGGGATGCGCGTTCCATCAGAACCGCTCCGGGGTCATCAGGACGACAACGAGATAGACCAGCAGGCCGGCAGCGACGAGCCCGGCAAGCGCAAGATCAAAGGTCATGAGAGCTCCTTTTCAACGGAGCGTCGTCTGCGCCTCATGCCTGTTAAAATGCGCGGGGCGAAAGCCTGGCACGGCATGAAAATGGCGTGAAAATCCGATGACGCACTTAGGCGGCGACAGCCATTTTACACCATTTTCATGTGACAAGGCATTGATCCGCATGGATGTTTTACGCCCGGGTCGGCCATCTCGCGGTCAGCAGGGTCTTCTTGCCCAGACGAGCACATGTCCCGCCGACCTCGTCGACACTCGCGCCCCGAGGTTTGCTCAAACAATCCTCGGGGCGCACTTTTCATCGGCCGGTCGTTGAAAACCGAGGGAAAGGGCAGGCGCCTGTGCTGCCGACCGGGGTCAGCCCAGAGGCGGCCCGGGCGGCATCGGGAAGCGCGAGCGCGGGCCTGATCCCCATGATGGCGCGATCGCCTTGGGGGCGTGCGCCATGGGGTCGGAAAGATAGAGCAGGATGTCCGCGGCGGATTGTTTGCGGAACGCTCGGGTTAACCGGTCGGTATCGCGGGCGGCGCCGAGCGATGACGCCAGCGTCCGCAAAGCCTCCAGCACGACCGCGCGGGCCTCTGGGGCTGCCTTTTCATTTGCGCCCAGCATCTTCAGCGCATCCAGCGCCACACCCTGGGCTGCCATCTGAAGTGCGCGTCCGCCTGCATCGGCCTTGGCCGGGTCATTCCAGGTGCGCGCAATCACCGCATCGATCATTTCGACAAAACTCAGTGCGTCGCCCTGCCGGGCGCCCAAGGCCAGCATCCGGTTGGCACGCGCGCCATCCAGCAGCGGTTCCAGCACCAGCGCGGTGGCGATGCGCGCGGCCTTGATCTGGTCGAACACCGGATCGTCAGACAGGTCCTCCAGGTTCGACCGGGGCGAGGGTGTCAGTTGCGCCAGCAGCGGCTCGGGGATGGCCAGCGCCTCGGGCGCAATTCCATCGAGCAGCAGCCCCAGCACCTCGCGCTGCAGCGCCGCCGGAATGAACTCGGTCGGTGGCAGCGTGTCGCCCTTGACGACATGGTTCTGATACTGGCCGCCGATGTATTTCAGCCCGCTTTCCAGCGCATAGCGGTGGTGCAGGTATACCATCCATAGCCGCGCATCGCGAAGGCTGCCCACAGGCTCGTCCTGTGTCAGGGCGTTCTGCCCATAGCTGTTCAACAGGATTGCGCGCGCGGCATAGGTCTCCTTCAGGAACTCGGTCGGCGTCGCGCGGTCGTCATACCACG
Organism: Hydrogenophaga intermedia; assembly: GCA_943370475.1. Taxonomy (GTDB): domain Bacteria; phylum Pseudomonadota; class Alphaproteobacteria; order Sphingomonadales; family Sphingomonadaceae; genus Blastomonas. The sequence goes on along the minus strand of CALRRI020000026.1, from coordinate 37,996 downwards.
TCCAGCGCGGATCGGTTTCCGGCACATAATGCAATCCTGCCGCGCGCATGTCGGCGATCACCTGCGCCAGCCCTGCCTTCTCCTGCGCCGGGGGCAAAGGCGTATAGGCATAACGCGTCATCGCAGCGTCATAGGCACCGATCTGCTTCTGGAAGGAGTCCGACAGATCGATCCGCCCGTTCTTCACCATCACCCGCGGCGTGGGGTATTCCATCACCGACTGGCGATTATCCAGGCTGGACGAGAAATTGTGCTGAAAGCCCAAAGCATGGCCCAGCTCGTGCGCGGTCAGCAGCGCCTGGCGCAGCAGTACCATATCGCGCTGGCCGGCAGGCATCCCGGCAAACGCGCCGGGCGTCAGCAACACAGGGTCTGCTACCGTCACGCCGCTGTCGTCGATGGCCAGCCCGCCCATATAGGCATCCCAGTAGTTGCCGATGGTGCGGATGCGGTGAGTGTCCATCCGCGTCTTCGATCCGATGATCTCTCCCGTGCGCGGATCGCGATAGGTGCCGCCGCTCGAAAAGCCGCGCTCGTCACGGTTGATCCACAGCACATAGGCAAAGCGGATGTCCATCGGGTCCATATCGGCAGGCGCATCGACCGCGCGTACCGCATTGACGAAGCCGGCCTGTTCGAAGGCCTTGTTCCACCACAAGGTGCCCTGTTTCATGGCGGTGCGGATGGGATCGGGAATGGCAGGATCGAAATAGAAGGTGATCGGCTTGACCGGCTCGCTCATCGCTGCGGACGGGTCCTTCTTTTCCATGCGCCAGCGCGTGATCCAGCTGGTCTCGGTGCCTTCGCTGAACGGTTTGGAATAATCGCGAAAGGTAAGCTCGCTTACCCCGATGCGCGGATCGCCCAGGCGCGGCACATAGCCGGTGGGGGCCTTGAGGAAGCTGTGATGGATGCGCAGCGTCACGCTGCGCGGATCGGGGGTCACATTGCGCACCAGCGCGCCGGGGCCATCGACCGCAAATGTCGTGATCGTCTCGACCTCGGTGTTATCCGGAAAGGCCTTGGTGCGCGGCATGTGAAAGGCACTGCGCGCGGCATCGAACTTGAAACTGCCCTGGTTGGCGCGCTTCATGGTGGCCTCGATCCCCGCTGCATCGCGCATGAACAGCGCGGTGCCATCGACCAGCACCCTGCCGCCTGTTGTCGATTCAATCGGCAGGCTGGCGATCACCGATGTCGGAAAGGAATCGGCGACCCCCTGCGCAGTATCTGCGGTCCCTGTGGTGGCGCGATAATCGGTGTTGACCTCGATCACCAGCACGCGCGCGCCCGCACGCTGGAAGCGGATGACAGAGCTGGTCAGGATGCCCCGGTCAAGCGGCAGTTCCACCGAGCCGCCGCCGCTCGCCGCCGATACGTAATACAAGATGTCGCTGTCGAACGCAGGCACTTCCATCAGAATGCGGCCCTTGGCGGCATCCCACTGCAGGGGCACAAAGCCATCCATCCTCTCCGGCGCAGTGCTGGCGACAGCGGCGGCTGGCGCAGCGTTCGCTGCAGCCGGGACGAGCGCGCCGATCACGGCCGTCGATGCCAGCAGCATGCCGGCGAGCCGGAAAGTCGAAAAGGTCGGTGGTGTCATGATCTGCCCCCTTTTTAAGTTGCGGTGTATTGCGATGGTCGGTCAGGCGCGGCCGTTGGTCTGCTTTTTGCCGCGTTCGAAGATGATCGGCACTGTTGCCCGGCGCGCCACTTCGCGCAGGACGAAGCTGCTGCGGATCTTGGCGACATGCGGCAGGTTGGAAAGTTCGCGGCGATAGATGTCGTCATATTCGTCCAGTGAACTGACATGGATCATGATGATGAAATCGGTATCGCCTGAAATAAATCCGCAATAGGAAATGGAAGGGCACTTGACGACTTCATGCTCGAATTCGTCCAGAATATGCTCGGCTTGCGATCTCAATTCGACCATTACGATGACGACGCCTGAAAAGCCCAGCGCCTGCAGCGACAGGTTGGCATTATAGCCTGCGATGATCCCGGATTCCTCCATAATCCGGCGGCGGCGCGCGACCGCCGTGCTCGATAGGTTGATCGATTCGCCCAGCGCCACATCCGACATCCGGCCGTCCGCCGAAAGCGCTTCGAGGATTCGAAAATCGATTCTGTCCAGTTCAACTTTGGTGGATTCCATCAAAATATCCAACTTATGGTTTTGAAACTCACATCGTATCATCAAATCTTCTGCAAATTTGGCAGATTTTTCTGCAAATTTTCTGTTAGCCTTTGTTCCATCAGGGGAACTGCCGCACTCGCGAAATTTTGAAAACCGACCATCCCGAAGAGTGAATTGCGGTAATAATGTTACATCTAGGTGGCCTGTAGACATTTATAATGATGCCCATGGCCGGTCAACAATAATAAAATATCAAAAAGGGAGAAGGTGACGAAAGGCCCAAGTATTCTTGAAATGGGGGATAATCCATGGGGTCTTTTTCAGCACTAAATTCGCGTCATATACTTTCTGCAAGGACACTTCTTCTTTGTGCAGCGGCGCTGCCAGGGGTGCTGCAGGCGTCCGCCGCCAGCGCGCAGACCACGACCGAGGCGGCCGAAGAGCAGCCCGCCGAAGGCGATCCGACCAAGGTGATCACGGTGACCGGCTCGCGTATCGCGCGCGACGGCTATGACGCCCCGACGCCGGTCAATGTCGTGACCGAGGCAGAGCTGGATGCCGAACCCCAGGCCAATATCGGCGACTATGTCAGCACGCTGCCCGCTGTGAAGGGCAGCCAGTCCTCCTCCACCAACTCGGGATCGCTGTCGAACGGTCAGGCTGGGATTGCGACGATCAACCTGCGCAACCTGGGTGCAAACCGCACGCTGATCCTCATCGACGGCCAGCGCTCGGTCGCATCGGCCACCGTCGGCTTCGTCGATGTCCAGACCGTGCCGCAGGGGCTGATCAAGGGCGTTGAAGTGGTGACCGGCGGTGCCTCTTCCGCTTATGGCTCGGACGCCGTCGCGGGTGTGGTCAACTTCATCCTCGACAAGGAATTCACCGGCCTCAAGCTCGAATACGAACATGGCGTCACCACCTATGGCGACGTTCCCAACCATCTGGTTCGGCTGACTGGCGGCACCCAGTTTGCCGATGGCCGGGGCAAGTTGCTGATTGCAGGTGACTATTTTACCCAGAGGGGTGTCGATACCTACGACCGCAAATGGCAGGACAGCGGCTTTTTCCAGATCGACAATCCGGCCTTTGTCCAGGGCAACGGCCAGCCCGAACGGTTTGTGGGCAGCAATATCGGTACCTATCAGTTCACTCCGGGCGGCATCGTCAATGCAGGCCCGCTGCGCGGCACCTATTTCGGATCGATCAACCCCACCACCGGACAGGCCAGCCTCAACCAGTTCACCTATGGCCCCAACCGCGGTCAGTGGATGCAGGGTGGCGACTACCTGATCAGCCGCGAGGGCCATTTCAGCTCCAACTCGCTCGCTCCCGATGAAAAGCGCATCAACGTCTTCGGCCGTGCCAGCTTCGAGATCTCTCCCGCATTCGAGCTTTATGCGCAGGGATCCTACTCGCGCTACGAGGGGCAGAGCTTCTACCAGAAGACACCATCGCCCTCGGTGACGATCCAGCGCGACAATGCATTCCTGCCCGATGCCTTCCGCGCATTGATGGTAGCCAACAACCTCAACAGCGTGACCATCGGCACCGGCAACTTTGGCATCCCCGCGCAAGGCAGCGACAACACCCGCGATGTGTATCGCTATGTCGTCGGGGCGAAGGGTGATTTCGACACCGGCAGCATCGCGTGGAACTATGACGCCTATTACCAGCTTGGCATTGCCAAGACGCAGGAAACGCTGACCAACACCTGGGTTACGTCACGCCTCGCACTGGCCACCGATGCTGTGCGCAACCCCGCCGGAGCCATCGTCTGCCGTTCGACGCTGACCAACCCGACCAACGGCTGCGTGCCGATCAACCGTATCGGCCTCGCTACACCCAGCGACGCCGCGCTCAACTACATCTTCAACGATGGCCTGCAACCTTCGCGTCGCCAGCGGCTGCAGCAGGATGTCGCGGCGGTCACCTTCCAGACTGCCAGCCTGTTCGAGAACTGGGCGGGCCCTGTCAGCCTGGCCTTCGGCGCAGAATACCGCCGCGAGGAGGTCAATGGATCGCTGAACCCGGACGCACCCAACAACCTGGGCTTTCTCTACGGAAACTACCGGGTCACGGTGGGCGATTTCGATGTGAAGGAAGCCTTTGTCGAAACCGTGTTCCCGATTTACGATGGGGTTGACCTGAACGGCGCCCTGCGTGTCACCGATTATTCCACCTCCGGCACGGTCGTCACCTGGAAGCTGGGTGGCACATTCCAGGTTATCGATGATCTGAAATTTCGTGTGACCCGCTCCCGCGATATCCGTGCGCCCAATCTCAACGATCTGTTCGCGCCCGGCACCGGTCGGACCAACACCGTCAACGTGCCGGTCGCAGGCGGCGGCCAGCGAGCGGATACCTTCCTCGAACAGACCACCGGCAACGTCAACCTGAGCCCGGAAGTCGCGCGCACTTGGGGCGTCGGTGCCGTGTTCACGCCGACATTCCTGCCGGGCTTTGCCGCATCGGTCGATTATTTCGACATCTCGCTCAAGGATGCCATCGCCAACATCACTGCGCAGACCACCGCCAATCTGTGCTTCGAGCAGAATGTTCAATCGCAGTGCGCGCAGATCGCCTTTGCCAGCCCCAACGACATCAGCACGATTACGCTGGTGCCGTTCAACTTCGCGTCGATCAAGGTGCGCGGCATCGATTTCGAGGCAAGCTACCGCCGCGCGATCGGCCCGGGCAACCTGACGCTGCGCGCGGTGGTGTCGCATTACATCGACAACATCACCAACAACGGCATCAACGCGCCGATCGACCTCGCCGGGCAGAATGGCGGGGGCGGCGATGCGACGCCATCGTGGAACTATCGCCTGTCGGCCAATTACGACACCGAAGACTGGTCGTTGAACGTGGTCGGCCGCGGCTTCTCCGACGGGGTATACAGCAACAACTTCATCGAGTGCCAGAGCGCCTGCCCGCTTTCGTCGCCCGATTTCCGCACGATCAACGACAATGACATCGACGGGCAATGGTATCTGGACATGTCGCTGACCAAGCGCTTCGAAATCGCGAAGAAAAAGGCGGAAGTGTTCCTGTACGTCCGCAACGTGCTGAACACCGATCCGGTGCTGGTCGGCAACGGCCCCACCGGGGATAACACGCCTGCCTATCCCCAGACCAACCGCAACCTTTACGATGTGCTGGGCCGCGTCTTCCGCGTGGGGGTACGCCTGACAATCTGATCGCAGACACGATGGGGCAAGGTTTCACGCATGTTCCGTGCCCCATCGTGACCAGGGTCGACACACCATATCCAAACAGACTGAAAATCAGGAACCGCATGATGATGATGAACCGTTCGATGAAACTGCTCACCGCCTTGTTGATGGCATCCACCCCGCTGGCCGCCCATGCGAAGGCCTCGCCCGCGCTGAAGAAGGAGGCGATCGCCGAGGTCGATGAGCAGGCCAAGCTGGTCCAGGAAATGGTCGATTCCGTCTACAGCTTCCAGGAGCCCGGTTTTCAGGAATACCAGACCGCCGAATATCTCACCGGTATCCTCGCCAAGAACGGATTCACCATCACGATGGGGGTCGCGGGCATCCCCACCGCCTGGACCGCGACATGGGACAATGGCGATGGACCGACGGTCGCACTGGGATCGGATGTCGATGGCTTGCTGGGGCTGTCGCAGGTCCCGGGCGTGCCGGAGATCAAGCCGCTGATCCCTGGCGCGCCGGGGCATGGCGAGGGGCACAATTCGGGCATGCCGCTGATCGTTGCGGCCGCCATCGCCGCCAAGGAGGTGATGACCAAGCACGGCATAAAGGGCAAGCTGATGCTGTGGCCGGGCGTGGCCGAAGAGCTGCTGGCGACCAAGGCCTTCTATGTGCGTGCAGGCATGTTCAAGGATGTCGATGTCTCGATCTTCACCCACGTCGCCTCGAGCTTCGGAACCAGTTACGGCGATTCGGGCAACAACGGGATGGTCTCGGTCGAATACAATTTCAAGGGCATCACCAGCCACGCGGCGGGTTCCCCCTGGTCGGGCCGCAGCGCGCTCGACGCGGTCGAACTGATGAACATCGCATGGAACATGCGGCGCGAGCACCTGCCGCTGACCCAGCGTTCGCATTATGTGATCACCAACGGTGGCGGCCAGCCCAACATCGTGCCGGGCGAGGCGACGGTCTGGTACTATTTCCGCGAGCAGACCTTCGACACGGTGCGCAAGCTGTATGAAACCGGCAGCGAGATTTCAGAGGCCGCTGCCAAGGCGACCGGCACCACCGTGTCGCGGCGCGTGCTGGGCTATGCGGCCCCCAACTTTGGCAACAAGCCGCTGGCAGAGGCGGCGCAGGCCAATATCGAGATGGTGGGAATGCCCAAATGGTCTCCCGATGACCAGGCCTTCACCAAGGCGGTACAGGAAGGGCTGAAGTTCAAGGTCGAGCCGCTCAAGACCGCAGTCGAGCCGCTTTCGACACCGGAGAACCGCAAGCCTTCGATGGGCGGCGGATCGGACGATATCGGCGACATCATGTGGACGGTGCCGACGATCACCATTCGCTTCCCGTCCAACATCCCCAGCATGATCGGTCACAACGTTACCTCGGCGATCGCGATGGCAACGCCGGTGGCGCACAAGGGCGCGGTCGCTGGTGCCAAGGCGGTCGCGCTGACGGTGCTGGATGTGATGACGACCCCCAAATTGGTCAGTGATGCCAAGACCTATTTCCAGACCGTCCAGCTGAAAGACCAGAAATACGATCCGGTGCTGACGCCCGATGACAAGCCTGCAATCCATCTCAACAAGGACCTGATGGATCGCATTCGTCCCGAACTGAAGAAATTCTATTACGACCCCAGCAAATACAGCAGCTATCTGGAACAGCTGGGCATCACCTACCCTCAACTGACCCCTCAATAACAGGCAGCCCTTCGGTCGTGGCGCGGCGTCGCCCCCGGCAACGGGGGCGGCGTTTCGCGTTGTGTGGGCCCAGAGCAGGATGCGATTGTTGCAGCGGCGCAGGCGCGCTGCAGGATCAATCGTCGCGAACCACGCCATAGCCCTGTGCCATCAGGTTGGCGATTGTCACCATGGCCATGAGGTCCAACTGCACCACCGGGTGCAGTTCTTCACGCGCATAGCCGCGCGCGAGATAGGATTGGCCGCAGATGCGGATCGAAACCCCCGCTGCGGCGAGTTCCTCCAGAAGGGCAAGGCTGGGGTTGGGCTTGCCAAACCGCTTGATATGTGCGGCGTCGGTCAACAGGTTCGCATCCGGTGCGCCGTGCACGACGATTGCGATCGCTCCGACCCCCGGCTTGACGCCATGGGCTGCCATTGCGTTCAACAGGCTGCCCGCGCGGCGCAATGTCTGATGTGGCTGCTCCTTGTCGCGGTTGGGTTCAGACACGTCGAACAGGATGCGGTACTGGAGCGCCCGGTCCGGCCTTTCCATGGCTCCCGGAATGTCTTGAGGCGTTCCAACAGACGGAACCGCGCTCTGATAGGCCTGCCCCCAGGCGGGCGCGGCGACAAGAAGGGCAAGTGCAGCAACAGGGATGCGCATGGCAGATCCTTTTTGACCGATCGATGATCGAAGCTTGGGCGAAACGCCCGGAACCTAGCGTCGATTAGGCCGCAGGCCCAGCATGGACTGGGCTGCGTTCATCCGCACTCACAATTTTGAGCGCGCGATGAGCCGACGCGGCAACTGCCATGACAATGCGGTCACCGAGAGCGTCTTCCCGTCGCTCAAGCGAAAACGCATCCGGCGCCGGACCTCCACACACGGGGAAGCCCAGCAGGACGTGGCCGATTACATCGAGATGTTCGACAACCCGGTTCGAAAACACCCCAGGAACGGGATGCTGTCACCCGTCGAGTTCGAACGGCAGCAGATTTCGAAAGCCCCGGGCGTCTAGGAAACTTGAGGCTATTCGAGGACCCATTCAGCCTTTTTCGCAAAGCCAATCGGAGCTTGAGCAATGCGCGCCCGTGGAGCGCGATAATGCTGTCTGTCGCGGGATCGCTCTTCAGGTTTGAACGTAGCACCATTGCAATCCCAGCGAGAAGGTATCTGGCAGACATGGTTTCAAGCACTGCAATGGCCGTCGTGAATGGCGTCTCCAATCCACTGCCTACAGATCCGCGGCGAACGCTGCTGGAATGGCTTCGCGATGATCTGGGGCTGACCGGCACCAAGAAGGGTTGCGACCATGGCCAATGCGGTGCCTGCACTGTTCTGGTCGACGGGCGCCGGATAAACTCCTGTCTTTCGCTCGCCGGGCTGCATGAAGGTGACCAGATCGAGACCATTGAAGCTATTGGTACCGCAGCAGATCTGTCGCCGCTGCAGCGCGCGTTTGTCACGCACGACGGTTTCCAGTGCGGATACTGCACTCCTGGTCAGATATGCTCGGCAAAAGCCATGATGCAGGAACTCGCGGACGGATGGGCAAGCGCCCAGACCGACGACCTGACCGCGCGGCCGTCCCCAACACCCGACGAATTGCGCGAACGGATGAGCGGCAACATCTGTCGTTGTGGGGCCTATTCCAACATCATCGCAGCACTCGAAGAGGTGATTGCAGCGGATGCCGGACAGCAGGGGGCCATGGCATGAGACCGTTTGTACTCGATCATGCGGCTTCGACTACGGCTGCGCTGCAGTCCATGGAGCACGGGGCAACAGCCATAGCAGGCGGGACCAACCTGGTTGATCTGATGAAGCTGCAGATTGCCACGCCCGAACGCCTCGTCTCTCTGAGGCACGCCGACCTTGGCGAGATTGCGCGTGACGGCGATGGGCTGAAAATCGGCGCACTTGTCACCAACGCGGATTGCGCCGCAGACATGCGCGTTCGCGAGAACTGGCCGCTGCTTGCCAAGGCCATTCTCGCAGGTGCCAGCCCGCAGTTGCGCAACCGCGCCACCACCGGGGGTAACCTGTGTCAGCGCACGCGTTGCGGGTATTTCTATGACACGACCCAGGCGTGCAACAAGCGCGACCCTGGTTCGGGCTGCTCGGCGCGTGACGGCTTCAACCGGATCCATGCCGTGCTGGGCACCAGTGACGCGTGCATTGCCACTTATCCCGGTGACATGGCGGTTGCGATGCTCGCGCTGGACGCTGTGGTCCTGACCGAAGGCCCACAGGGACCCCGCGAAATTCCCATTGGACAATTTCATGTGAAGCCGGGTCACGATCCCTCGCGCGACAACGTGCTGGAAGCGGGCGAACTGATCACTGCCGTTCGGCTGCCGGCGCCGACAGGCGGCGTGCAGGCATACCGCAAGGTCCGTGATCGCGCCTCTTATGCCTTCGCTTTGGTCTCGGTGGCCGTTGACCTGACGATGGACCAAGGGCGGATCGCGCGGTGCGCGCTGGCGTTCGGCAGCCTCGGGACCGTGCCCTGGCGCGATATGGCGGTGGAGCAAGTGCTGATCGGCGAGGTGCCCAGCCCGGCACTGTTCGCAAAGGCTGCAGAGGTCCTGCTGAAGCATGCGCAGGGCTTTGGCGAAAATGATTTCAAGATTCCGCTCGCTGCGCGCGCGCTGGCCGCCACGCTGAACGACGCCACACGAACTGGAAAGGCCTGACCCATGCGCATGCCCCTGGCCGACATGTACAACACACCCGACGACCGCAACCTGCTGGACACCATGAAGCAGGGCGTCATCGGCAAGCCGCTCGACCGCCCGGAAGGGCCGTTGAAGGTCAGCGGCACCGCGACCTATTCGGCAGAATGGAAAATCGACGGTTGCGTCGAAGGCGTGCTGGTTCTGGCGGATATCCCGCAAGGCACCGTCAAGACCATCCATCGCGACCCTGTTCTTGCCATGCCGGGCGTGCTGGCGGTTCTTGCCGATGAGGCGATGGTTCGCCGCTCCGTGCAAGGGACCGCAGGCAAGGCTCCGGTGCAGGATGTCCACACGGTCGATTACTTTGCACAGCCTGTGGCCCTGGTCGTCGCTGAGACCTTCGAGCAGGCGCGTGACGCCGCGCTCGCGCTCAGGGTGGACTATGAAGCTGCCGAAGATCCGGTCGCCTTCGATCCGGAAAGCCCCGATGCCGAGGTCGAACAGCCGTCCGACCAGAAACCCGTGGAAGGTGGCGATCTCGATCAGGCAATGCGCGATGCCGCGTTCAGCATCGATGTCGAATACGATACGCCCGGCCACAACAGCGCGGCGATGGAGCCGCATGCCACGATTGCATCATGGGAGGGTGACCATCTGATCCTGCGCGGCAGCTATCAGATGCTGGCCTTCAATGTGAAGGAAATCGCCGATTGCCTGTCGATGTCGGCCAAGAAGGTCCGGATCATCGCGCCTTATGTCGGCGGGGGCTTCGGCTCCAAGCTGGGCATAACGCATGAGGCGGTGGCCGCCGCGATTGCTTCGAAGGAACTTGGCCGGCCGGTGCGGGTGGTGATGACCCGCCAGCAGGTTTTCCAGACCGTGATGCGCCGATCCGAGACGCGCCAGCGCGTACGCCTTGCCACCGATGCGGCCGGCAGGATCATCGGCCTGGGCCACGAGGCGCTGGTTTCAAACCTGCCTGATGAAGATTTTGCCGAGCCCGTCACCCAAGCGACCGAGTTTCTGTACGGCGGTGAGAACCGGCTGCTCAAGGTCGAGGTCGCGCGGATTTGCCGCATGACCGCAGGCTCCGTCCGTGCACCCGGAGAAGCGGTTGGCATGCAGGTGCTCGAAGCGACTATGGACGAGCTTGCCGAAAAGGTCGGCATCGATCCCATCGTGCTCAGAAAGCGCAATCTTCCCGCGAAAGTCCCGGTTGAGGGCACGCCATATTCGTCGCGCATGCTGGTCGAAGCGCTGGAACAGGGGGCCGCGCAATTTGGCTGGGACAAGCGCAAGCCTGCGCCCTGTCAGACCCGCGAAGGTGAATGGTGGATCGGCATGGGGGTGGCCAGCGCCGCCCGTGTCAACATGCTCATCCCCGCGCAAGCCCGCGTCACGCTGAAGGCAGATGGCACCGCGCTGGTCGAAACCGACCAGACCGATATCGGGACCGGCACCTACGCCATTCTGGGCCAGATCGCGGGCGAATTGCTGGGTCTGCCGGTCAGCCGGGTGCAGGTTGTGCTGGGTGATACCACGCTGCCGCCCGGCGCGGGATCGGGTGGAAGCTTCGGTGCAATCTCGACCGGGTCTGCGGTCCTGCGCGCCTGCGAGGCAATCCGCGAAAAGCTGGCCCGGAAGATGGACGGGGACGCCGAAACACTCGAAATCCAGGACGGCATGGCCAGCGTGAACGGCCGCCAGCGGCCGCTCGTCGATCTTCTGGAAGGCAAGGACATGGCCGAGATCGGATCGATCAAGCCCGGCAAGACCTTCAAGGATTTCTCGCAGGCCAGCTATGGCGCGTTCTTTGCCGAAGTGGCCGTGCACGCCTTCACCGGAGAGGTGCGGGTGCGACGAATGACGGGGGCTTTCGGTTTCGGCCGTGTGCTCAATGCCAAGACCGCCCGCTCGCAATGCCTGGGCGGCATGGTCTGGGGCATCGGCAGCGCCCTGACCGAGGAACTGGCGTTCGACCTGCGCGATGGTCATCTGGTCAACCACGATCTGGCCGAATATCACGTGCCCGTGCATGCCGATGTGCCCGCGCTCGAGGTGATCCTGCTGGAAGAGCGTGATGCCGCGGCCAGCCCGCTCCAGGCGAAAGGCGTCGGTGAACTCGGCATTTGCGGCGCAGCCGGCGCGATTGCCAATGCCGTCTACAATGCCTGCGGAGTGCGCGTGCGCAGCTTCCCGCTGACGCTCGACAAGATCATTCCCCATTTGCCCGACCCATTTGCGTCGGTCGCCTGAAAGGTCGTCCCGTGATTGCACCTCCGCTCCGTTACACCGCCGATCTCGAACAGCCTCAGCCCGATGAGGCCGAGACCGATGCCAGTCTCGAACAGTCGTTCGACCACATTCTGGAAACGACAGCGGCAGACTATGGCCATGCGGTTCGCGCGGTCCATGCCAAGGCGCATGGCCTGTTCGAAGGCACGTTCATCGTCGACGGGCATCTTCCGCAGGAACTGGCGCAAGGCCTGTTTGCCAAACCGGGCACCTATCCCGCCGCGCTGCGCATTTCGACAAATCCTGGCGATATCCTCGATGACAATGTCGTGCTCCCGCGGGGTATCGCGCTGCGGGTCGAGCGCGTCGAGGGTGAGCGTGTGCCGGGTGCGGAGGGCGATGGTCAGGATTTCCTGATGGTCAACGGCCCTGTCTTTGCCGTGGCCACGCCGGACAAGTTTGCAGGCAAGCTCAAGCTGCTCGCCGCCACGACCGATCGCGCCGAGGGCGCCAAAGTGGCGCTTTCGACGGTCCTGGGCTTCATTAATTCCGCGCTGGGAAAGGTGGGCCTGGAATCCAAGGCGCTGGCGGGAATGGGTGGGTCGCCGCAGGTGCACCCGCTGGGCGAAACCTATTTCAGCACCGTGCCGTTCCGCTATGGCGATCATGTGGCAAAATTCCGCCTGCGTCCGCTTTCGCCTTCGCTCACCGTGCTGACCGACACGATCATCGATACATCCGGTCGGCCCGACGGCCTGCGCGAAACGATCCGAAAGGATGCCGCCAGGCTGACCGGCGAATGGGCGTTCGAAGTCCAGCTTGCCCGCGATCTGGACAAGCAGCCGATCGAGGATGCCAGTGTCGAATGGAAGGAAGAGGACGCCCCCTTCGTCCAGGTCGCCACTTTGCGCATCGAACCTCAGGACAGCTGGGCCGAAGACAAGGTGCGGCGCATCGACGAGACGCTGCACTTTTCCCCGTGGAATGCGCTGGTGGATCATCGCCCGCTGGGCGGCATCAACCGCGCCCGGCGACGCGCCTACAAGCACTCCTCGGATTTCCGTGTTCGCGTCAACGGTTGCCCATTGGCCGCAGCAGCACCGGCCGCGGACTGAACTGCCTGATCCTGAAGCACATGGCCGGGTCGGATTTGGAATTCGACCGGACCGTGCCCGGCTGTGCAGAGGGCGCTGCGACCATTTCGCGCGCCACAGTTGATCCATGTTGTATTTTCGGCGGAACCGGGAACCTGCCCTGAGGCGCTTCGTATTCAACACGTGTTGAATTAGGCGGGCCCGCTGCCTTCAAAGCGCGCGCAGGAACCGACCATGGCTCGCAGCAAAGGCGCAGGACGACCCGCTGACCATCCGAGCGACGGCTTTGCCGCGCTTGAGAAGGCTGCCGGATCGCATTTTGCAGCCCGGGGTTATGAGGCCACGGGGCTGCGCCAGATCGCATCTGATGCGGGCGTCGACGTCGCACTGATATCCTATCATTTTGGTGGAAAGCTGGGGCTTTGGAAAGCCGTGGTCGCCCGCGCGGCTGCAGACCTGGACAATGCCTTGACCAGCGCGGTGGCCAGTGTGGACATTTCCCAGGCTGGTGTTCGTCTGCGGGCCACGATGGTGGCTTACATCGGCTATCTGCTGGACCATCCCGAAGTCCCGCGCCTGATCCTGCGCGACAGCACCATCGCTTCTGACCGATCGGATTGGCTGCTGCGCGAGCTGTCGGCGCCGTTGCACCAGCGTTTCTATGACCTTGCGCAGGCGGCTGCGCAAAAGCTGGAGGCGCCCCCGCCATTTCTGCAATTCCGGGTGGCCAATTTCATTTATTCGGCGGCGAGCAGCGTGGCCCGGCGCGACCGGCTGACGCAGCTGGTAGTCGGCATGGATGACGTCGAGCAGTTCTCCGCCGCGCTGGAGACGCTTCTGATCGACGAGGCGCTGCGCTGTGGCTGAAACCCCGCCCTCCCTGATCGATACGGCAGACGGTTACGCGTTCAAGCCGCATGAAATGCCGATCCTGCCGGGGTCACCCGCCAACCCGGATCATCCGTCGCGGCGGCGGGCGGCGTATCTCGTCATCGGCATATTCATTGGACTGGTCGGCGGCTCACAGAACGGCTTCGTGCTGGCCAATACCGCCGCGCTGCAAGCCGAGTTTGCGCTGACGCCGGTCGAGGCGGGCTGGATGACGGTAGCGTTCTACACGACCTATGCCTCGATGAGCATGCTGCTTTTTCGGGTGCGGCAGGAGTTCGGCATCCAGGTCTTTGTGCGCTGGGCGATGACGGGACTGGTCGCGGCCAATTTTGTGCAGCTGATCGGGCCGGGCTATTATCCGGAACTAGGCGCGCGCGCCGTGGCGGGCATCGCCGCGAGCGGACTGTCTGCGCTCACCATCTATTATCTGATGCAAGGTCTTCCGCCTGCGATGCGCACCGTCGGGCTGGTGCTCTCGCTCGGGTTGACCCAGGTCGCATTTCCATTGACGCGCGCTGTTTCTCCCGCGCTGCTGGTGGATGGCGACATGAGCCATGTCTTCCAGTTCCAGTTCGCGCTGTCACTTCTGGGCCTGGGCCTGGTCTACATGCTGCGTCTTCCGCCCGGGGTGCGCAAACTGACCTTCGAGAGGCTGGACATTCCCAGCATCGCGCTGTTCGTTGTAGGCGTTGGAGCGCTCTGTGCTTTCCTGATCCAGGGCCGTATCCAGTGGTGGGAGACGCCATGGTTGGGCTATGCTGCTGCGCTGTCTATCTTTGGACTGGGCGGCTGCCTGCTGATCGAGGCCAATCGCAAGAGCCCCATGCTCGATCTGAGCTGGCTGTCGAGCCGTGCCATCCTCGGCATTGCTGCGATCGGTGCTACCGTCCGCATCCTGGTCGGGGAGCAGGGCTTTGGCGCGAGCGGAATGTTCGCCGCCTTGGGCTATGGCAACGAACAGCTGACCGGCTATTTTTGGGTACTCACCGGCGCGACGGTTGCGGGGATGGTGCTTTCGGTCTTACGGCTTGATCCCAAGGATCTGACACGACCGGTGCTGTTTGCGGTGGCCGTGATCGGCGTGGCTGCCTTTGCCGACACCCGGACAGGCGTGATGAGCCGTCCGCAGGATCTGTATCTCTCGCAGGCCGCGATCGCCTTTGCAGCGGTGTTCGCGATGGGCCCGGTGCTGATGGAGGGCATGCTGAGGGCGCTGGCCGCCGGACAGAATACCATCATCAGCTTCATCGCCATTTTCTCTCTGTCGCAATCGGTCGGCGGTCTGGCCGGAATTGCGCTGCTGTCGGCCTTCCACACGATCCGATTGAAGACCCATCTCATCGACGCCGGAACGACGCTGACGCTCGGCAACGCGCAGCTGTCTCAAGCCATCTCCAATGCAGCGCAGCGCACCGCGCCGCTCCAGCAGGATTCGGCGCTGCTCCAGCAGACAACGTCGGCCAGCATATCGCAGCAGATTGGCCGTGAAGCCGCAGTGCTGGCGTTCAACGACGTCTTCTTCCTCATCGGTACCTTTTCGGCGGTGACCTTCGTCGCGCTGCTGGTGCCTTGGATGATCAACAAGGCTCGCGGGCACAATCCGCTCGCCAAGGAACTGGCTTTTATCGAGGCCATGCGCGCAAGGACCAAGCCATGACACCCTCTGCCCTTCAGCAAGATGCAGCGCCTGAGGCTGCAGACAGCATCACCGCACCCGCGCAGCCCGAAAAAGGCTGGTCGCCGCAACTGTCGCGACAGCGCATTGGCGTGGCCGGGCTGTTGATCATTCTGGGTATCCTGGCGGCGCTGTTCGCCTGGGGCTTGCCGCCCTTTGCCGGCGGGGACCAAACGACTGACAATGCCTATGTGCGCGGCCGGACCACCATCGTCAGTCCGCAGGTCGCAGGCTATCTGGTCGAGGTCAGCGTCGCCGATTTCCAGACCGTGAAGCAGGGCCAGTTGCTGGCGCGCATCGATGCGACGCCCTTTCGCGAAAAGGTTCAGCAGGGCGCCGCGAACATCGCCGCGCAGCAGGCCACGCTCGCCAATAGCGCGCAAAGCCTGAGGTCCGCTCAGGCGCAGCTTCAGCTTCAGGATGCCTCTGTCGCCAGCGCGCAGGCGGGCTATCAGAAGGCACAGGCCGACATGAACCGCATTGCCGAACTGGTCGATGAAGGTTCGGTTTCGTTGCGCGAACGCGATCAGGCTCTGGCTGCGCTGCGCCAGGCGCAGGCGGGTGTGCGCCAGGCCCAGGCGCAGCGCGCCATCGCTTCAGAAAACGTCCGTTCGGTCAGGGTTGGCAGAGGGGCACTGGAGGCTCAGGTCGCAGGTGCCCAGGCCTCGCGCGATCTCGCGGCTTTCGAGCTGTCCCGCACGGAGATCCGCGCGCCGCGATCGGGCAGGCTCAGCGAGATTACCGCACGCGAAGGCCAGTTGGTCAGTGCAGGGACACAGTTGATGTATATCGTACCCGATGAGCTGTGGGTCGTCGCGAATTTCAAGGAAGGCCAGACCGAGAAAATGGCGGTCGGTCAGCGAGCTACGCTGGAGATCGATGCGCTGGGCGGCACCCGATTGACCGGTCGCATCCAAAGCGTCGCGCCTGCAGCGAGCAGCGAGTTCAGCATCGTCAAGCCCGACACGGGCGCGGGAAACTTCGTCAAGGTGCCGCAGCGCATCGCGGTGCGCATCGTGCTTGATCGGGGCCAGAAAGCGGCCAAGCGCCTTGGCCCGGGCATGTCGGTCGTTGCAACCGTTCACACCGGGGAGTGAGCGCCATGCGCAACAGCCTTCTTGCTGCGATGACCAGCGCGATGCTGCTTTCCGCCTGCGCCCCGGCCCTGCAGGACGCGCCGCAGGGCGCATCGGCGACGTCTCCGACCCAGTGGCGCACGCAGTTGGCTGTGACAGCACCGGTCGACGCGCAATGGTGGCAGGGCTTTGGTGATCCGCGCCTGTCCGCGCTGGTCGAAAAGGCGCGGCTGAACAATCCCGATGTCCAGCTGGCAGCGGCCCGGGTCGAGGAGGCGCGCGCCACCGAGCGCGGATCGCGCGGGTTGCTGTTGCCCACATTGAGCGCTGGCGTTGATGGCGCGGTACGCCGCGAGGTCTCTCCGTTTGGTCAGGGGCTGGACTCGGTCGTGGCCCAGCCGGCATTTCGCGCCAGCTACGAGCTCGACCTGTTCGGCAAGAACGCTGCACGGGTCGATGCCGCCCAAGCCAATGTGGCCGCCAGCGCCGCTGCCGAAGATGCGGCACGGCTGTCGGTCGCAGCGGCGACGGCGACGGGCTATATCACGCTGCTGGCGCTGGACGCCCGGCTGGTGGTGCTGGACGAAACGGTGGTGGCCCGTCAGCAGGCGCTGAAGTTCGCGCGCGATCGCGCCGAGGTTGGCTATACCTCGCAGCTCGAACTGCGTCAGGCGGAGGCCGAGTATCAGGCCACGGTTCAACTTGTGCCGCAGATCAAGGCCCAGATCGCACGGCAGGAAAATGCGCTCTCGGTCCTGACCGGCGAGCTGCCTGGCGCTGTTGCGCGTGGCGGATCTCTGTATGACCTGCGCCTGCCTGCCGCGCCGGCAACGCTGCCATCGGAGCTGCTGCGTCGCCGGCCCGATATCGCGTCCGCCGAATATCGCATCGCTGCTGCCGATGCTCAGATGCGGGTGGCCCGCGCACAGTTCATGCCGTCGATCAACCTGGGCGCGACGGCAGGGCTGGCGGTATCGGACCTGCTCGCAGACCCGATCAGCATCTGGTCGCTGGGCGGCAGCATCCTGGCTCCCATTTTCCAGGGTGGCCGGCTCACGGCCCAGCTGGATGCCGCGACGACGCAACGCGATCAGGCAGCATGGGCTTATCGCGCGGCCGTGCTCAGCGCCTTTCGCGAGGTCGAAGACCGCATGGCCGTGATCGCCAATCTGAGCGAGCAGGAAGCCGCGCTCCAGGCCCAGCGCACCGCGGTGGCAGATGCGCTGCGCCATGCCGCCAACCGCTATCGCGCCGGTTACACCCCGTATATCGAGCAGATCGATGCACAGCGTGCGTTGCTCAGCGTCGACCTTTCGCTGATCCAGACCAGGGCGGACGAACTGTCGACGCTGGTCGGTCTGTATCAGGCCGTCGGCGGCGCGCCCGAATGACAGATGCCCAATGACGGGGCCCAACGACGGGTAATTGTGGCGCGCGGGATTCAGGTCGTTGGCAAAAGTCCCGCGATGGGGGCAGCCGCGTCAACCGCTACGCGCGAGGAAGGCGACGAGGGACCGCTCGTTACGCGACATTCTCGCCGTCGCGCGCACGTCAGGAAAATCAATCGGCTTGCCGACGCGCACGGCTTCCATCAGCAGCGGATGGACGTACGATTTCCGCGCGACGGCAGGGGTGTTGCATAACGCGTCAGAGACCTTTGCCAGCAGCGCCTTCAGCGTCAACGGCTCGCCATCGGCCTCCCGCATCGCTTCATAGGCGATCAGCGTTCCGCCCCAGGTCCTGAAGTCCTTGGCAGTGAAGTCGCCGTTGGTCGCATGTCTGAGATAGTCGTTCACATCCTGTGACGAGATCGGGTGCATGGTGCCGTCTTCATCGGGATAGGCGAACAGCGACTGCCCGGGGAGGTCCTGGCAGCGTTTGACGATGCGGGCCAGAATGTGGTCGCTGACACGATAGTCGGCATCCTTGCCCGACTTGGCCTTGAATCGCAGCCTCAGCGTGCGCCCGGCAACCGTAGCGTGGCGTTTGCGCAGTGTGGTTGCGCCAAAGCTGCCGTTGTCGCGCGCATATCGCTGTCCGCCGATCCGCAGCTGCGCAACATCCAGCAGCCGTACGACGGCCGCTGCCATCGTCGTCTTGTCATACACGCGCCGCGCCAGATCGCGCTCAAGCGCCTTTCTCAGCGCAGGCAGTGCCCGGCCGAATTCCTCCAGCCTGGCGAATTTTTCGGTATCCCTGGTCGACCGGAAATCGGGGTGATAGCGATACTGTTTGCGCCCACGCGCATCATAGCCGATCGCCTGGATGTGGCCGCGTGCGTCGCTGCAAAACCAGCAGCGATCATAGGCCGGTGGAACGGCCAGCGCGTTCAGACGCGCGATTTCCTGGCGATCGCTGATGCGTTTGCCATCACAGTAATAGCCCCAGCCGTGTGTCAGTTTCTTGCGGTTGATGCCCGGGGCATCGATATCTGCAAAGACCAACCCTGCAGGAACATTTGCGATTGAGGCCAAGGCCATTCTCCTGACGTGCCTGACTGCAAGGCAGCAGGCACCATCGAACGCCTGGCAAACGCCATCCGTTCCGCAGCTTTAAGCGCGCCGTGTCATCCTGCGTCCGCCTCGATGCGCACCGGCACGGATTTGGAGGCAGGTGTTTTCGACAGCTCATCGTGATGGCTGGCTGCGATCAGCACGTTGCACTCGGGGTAATAGGACGCAACGGTGCCGCGCGGCAGCTTGTAGGCAACGAGCGTCAGGCCGCCAAGCCGTCTGTCCTGACCATCCGGTGAATCACCTATCAACCGCACCTTCTGGCCATCCTGAAGCCCGGCATCGACGATGTCCTCAGGGTTCATCAGCAGCACGTCCCGCGTTCCTTCGATGCCGCGAAACCTGTCGGAATAGCCATAGATCGTGGTGTTGAACTGATCGTTCGATCGCATGGTGATCAGCCGGTAGCGACCGGGCGCATCCTGAAACCCCAATGCGTTGAGCTGGCCGGGGGTGGTGAACACGGCCTTGCCCTCGGGTGTTTCCCAGACGCGTTCGTGCGCCGGATTGCCGCGATAGAAGCCGCCCGGTTCAAACATGCGCGCGTTGAAATCGCGAAAATCGTCGGGATAGGTCTGCTCGATAAGGTCGCGTACCAGGCCATAGTCCCCGGTCCATGCATCCCATTTCAGCTGCGATGACGGCGCGAGTGCTGCCTTGGCGATGCCGGTCACGATCGCCAGTTCGCTCATCAGCGTATCGGATGCCGGCGCGCGGTGGCCTTTCGATCCGCTGATCATCGAGAAGCTGTCCTCGCTGGTGACCGTTTGCGGCCCACCGGCCTGTTCATCGATTTCGCTGCGGGTGAGGCACGGCAGGATATAGGCGTGCTTGCCGGGGAACAGGTGACTGCGATTCAGTTTGGTCGATACCATCACGGTCAGGTCCTGACGTGGCCAGGCATCTTCCATGCGCTGCTGATCGGGGACCGCGCGCAGCAGGTTCCCGCCCAGCGAGATGAACGCCTTGACCTTGCCTTCGAAAAGCCCCTCAATGGCATCGACAATCACCATGCCGTCCTTGGTCGGCGGTTCGAACCCGAAAAGTGCCTTGAGCTTGTCAAGCGGCACCAGCTTGGTCTTTTCGGCAATGCCCACGGTCCTCTGGCCTTGCACATTGCTGTGGCCGCGAACGGGGCAGCAGCCAGCGCCCGGCCGTCCGATATTGCCGCGCAGCAACAGCAGGTTGACCAGCATCGCAATGTTGAGCGCCCCGTGGGTATGCTGGGTGAGCCCCATGCCGTACACGCCGATCACGCGCTCGGCCTCGATATAGACCTGGGCTGCTGCACGGATCGCCGATTGGGTGAGGCCGCTTTCCTGTTCGATTTCGTCCCAGGCTGCCGACCTGCAAGACGCGATGAAAGGGTCGAACCCCGTGGTGTGTTGGGCAATGAAGGCGTGGTCGATCACTTCGGCGCGGCCCGCCGCCCTTGCGGCATCGTCAGCCTCCACCACGCATTTGCACATGCCCAGAATCGCGGCGATATCGCCGCCGGCCTTGACCTGGTGATACTGGTCGGAAATCGTCGTCGCCTTGCCGGTCAGCATGGCTGCGGGGCTTTGCGGATCGACGAACGAAACCAGGCCCTGTTCGATCACCGGATTGAACGTGACGATCCTGCCGCCGCGATCTTTGCAATCCTTGAGCGGGTGGAGAAAACGCGGGCTGTTGGTGCCGGGGTTCTGGCCGAAGAAAAAGAAGGCATCCGCCTTGGCCAGATCGTCCCAGACGATTGTGCCCACCGGCGATCCGATCACCTTGGTCAGCCCGACAGACGTCGTTTCGTGGCACATGTTGGAGCTTTGCGGCAGGTTGTTGTTGCCATAAGCCCTCGCCAGCAGCGCATACAAGTAGGACGCTTCCAGCCCTGCATGCCCCGAGGCGTAGAACACCACGCTGTCACGCTCCATCGGCTTGAGGATGGCGCCGATGTCGGCAAACGCCTGATCCCAGCTGACGGCTTCGTACCGGTCGCTTTCGGGGTTGTACCGCAAAGGGTGGGTGAGGCGTCCGGTCATTTCCAGATCATGGTCACGCCATTGCCGCAGGGCTGTCACCGTATGCGCATCATCCTGCCAGAACTGCGGCGTGCACCGCTCGCTTGTCAGTTCCCACAGAACCGCCTTCGCGCCGTTCTCGCAAAACTCGAATGCGGAATAATTTGCCGGCTTTGGCCATGCGCACGATACGCACATCACGCCCTTGGGCTTGTTCAGCCTGGCCAGCGTTCCCAATGCAGCGGGCGTCGCCCATGTCTCGCCGAAAATCCTCGCGATGCCCTTGAGCGATCCCCAACCGCCTGCCGGTCCGGACGAATGCGGCAGCTTTGTTTCATCGCTCATGACGGATGTCCCTGGGGCGGTGCGGCAAAGGCCGTTCCGATCCCATCAAAACGTCTGGCGTCGTGCAAGGTTTCCTCGCCGTCAGTTGCAACTGACCTGCGGAGACGTCAGTTGCCGGGTGTCACGCGATGAGGCCGGGCGAAGGGCCTGCTAGACGTTGCCCTGTTCTTCGCACGGCACATCGTCATCCAGCCCGTAATACAGCTGTGCACATTCGCTGGTCAGCACGCCACCGGTGATCTGGAGGTCGTCGCGAAACGCATCCCTGATGAAATCTGCCGTATCGAGATGGCGATCTTCGAAATACATCTTGTGCACGTCGTCGCGTCCCGCGCCGTAGACGATCCTGCCGATTTTGGACCAGATCGACCCCATCGTGCACATGCCGCAGGGTTGGAGCGTGGAATACAGCGTTGCCCCGCGCAGTTCCATATCGCCGATTTTCGCGCCCGCCGCGCGGATCGCCATGATCTCGGCGTGCGCTGTGGCGTCATTGCGTTCGGCGGTCTGGTTCACCTCGGCCGCGATGGCCTCGTTGCCCAGCACGATAATCGCCGCGATCGGCGTGCAGGAAGGATCGCTGCCTTTGGTGCGCGCCAGCTTTACAGCCTCTTGCATCCAGTGCGCATCGTTAAGGACTGTCACCGTTGATCGCTCCCATGTCTGATACCGGACAAGCCTTGCCGGCATTCTACCGGATACCATGCCCTTTCGACGGCGGAAGCATTTTGCGACCGAAATCGATCACCGATCTCGATCCGGCAGCCGGTGGCATGACGGGATGTCTGGTCTGCGGCGATCAAATATATGGCAAGCTCAGCGGAGAACGGAGCGCGATCTGCTGGCTGCATATTGTGGTCAGGCCGAAACGAGATGGCTTGCCGTTCAGCTGCCTCGATCCTTTCGTTCAATCAGGTACAAGAACCATCTTCAGCGCGCCCGACTCCCGGGCTTCGAACATGCGGTATGCCTCGGCTCCGTCGCTGAGCGGGAGGCGGTGGCTGATGTAGCGTTCAGGCTTCAGCCGCCCCGATTGGACCAGCGGAAACAGCGCGGGCAGTTCCTCTGGCACCGAGCATGTGCCCACGCGGAAC
This sequence comes from Hydrogenophaga intermedia, assembly GCA_943370475.1. GTDB lineage: Bacteria > Pseudomonadota > Alphaproteobacteria > Sphingomonadales > Sphingomonadaceae > Blastomonas. The sequence continues at coordinate 15,384 of CALRRI020000026.1, read as the reverse complement.
GTGAGGCCGACGGCAAAGGCGCGCTCCAGCGGAAAGGCGAAGCGGCGTGATTGCTGCACGCCGATGACCGAGACGGTTCCGCGCGGGCGTACGAGCCGCAGCGCGAAGGCCACGGTAGCATCGTGGCCGACCACCTCGACAGAGCAGTCGAGCTTGCGTCCCCTGGTATCGGCCTTGATCCGCTCCAGCGCCTCGTCCGGGTGGAGCGCGATGGCGCCCGCCAGTTCGGCAAGGGCGCGGCGCTCGGCCACGGGATCGATCGCATACACCACATGAGCGCCCATGACGAAGGCGCTGTCCACCGCCATCAGCCCGATCGGGCCAAGCCCCACCACGGCGACGCTGGAACCCGGCTTGATATCGGCGTTGCGCGCACCAAACCATGCCGTGGCCAGCGCATCGGTCATCATCAGCGCCTGTTCCATACTAACGCCTTCGGGGATCGGCACGGCGTTCATGTCGGCGGCCGGTACGCGCACGGCTTCGGCTTGCGACCCCTGCAGCCTGGCCGACAGGCCATAGCACGCGCCCATCTGGTATTCGCACAGGTTGACCACACCCGCCAGGCAGGCGCGGCACCGGCCGCAGCCCGCCGCGGCGGGAATCATCACCTTGTCCCCGACCTTCAACCTCTGGACGCCGCGCCCCAGCTCGACCACTTCGCCCACCGCTTCGTGACCAACGCAAAAGCCCACATCCTCGGAAAAGCCGTGACCGTGATAGATGTGAAGGTCGGACCCGCAGATCGAGCAGGCCTCCACCTTGACGATGGCATCACCATCCGACTGCGGGGTGGGATCATCCATCGCTTCGTGGCGGATGTCGCGCGCGCCGTAGTAACGCAAGGCCTTCATGGTCTGTCCTCTCTCACAGTGTCAGCGCCGAACGCGCTTGTCGTCGGGTGTCTCGGCAAACCTCAAGGGCAGGCCGGAAGGGATCTATTGCCGCTCTAGCTCTCGTTCATGCTCGCATATTCCCTGATCTTCTGCTTGCCCAACTGGCTCATGTGCACCTCGTCGGGGCCATCGGCGATGCGCACGAAGCGGTTCAGGGTAAAGAACCCGGCGATCGGTGTATCGTCCGAAACACCCATCCCGCCATGGACCTGAATGGCCCGGTCGCACACGGTCTGCGCCATCTGCGGCGCCACGACCTTGATTGCGGCGATCAGATCCTTGGCTACGACATTGCCATGGCGATCCATCGCATCGGCAGCCTTGAGCGTGAGCAGGCGCGCCATCTCGATTTCGCAGAAGCTTCTGGCCACATCCTGCCGGATGCTCGATTGGTCGGCGAGCTTCTTGCCAAAGGCCACGCGGCTGTCGGCCCGCCGCGCCATCAACTCGAGCGCGCGCTGGGCCTGCCCGATCGAGCGCATGCAGTGGTGGATGCGGCCCGGTCCGAGGCGGCCTTGCGCGATCTCGAAACCGCGCCCCTCGCCCAGGATCAGGTTCTCCTTGGGCACCCGCACATTGTCGAAGCGCAGCTCGCATTCGCCGCCGGGCGAATTGTGCGATCCGAACACGGTCTGGTGGCGGACGATGGTGATCCCGGGCGTGCCGGGCTCGACCAGGATCTGCGAATGCTGGCTGTGCCGGGAGCCGTCAAAGCGGGTCTTGCCCATCACGATCCAGATCGCGCAGCGCGGGTGCATGGCGTTGGAAATCCACCACTTGCGCCCATTGAGAACATAGTCGTCGCCATCGAGGGTGATCGACATCTCAAGGTTGGTGGCATCCGAGGAGGCGACCTGCGGTTCGGTCATCACATAGGCCGAGCGGATCTCGCCTGCGAGCAGCGGCTTCAGCCACTTTTCCTGCTGCGCTGTGCTGCCGAACTTGGCGAGCACCTCCATATTGCCCGTATCGGGGGCCGAGCAGTTGAACACCTGGCTCGCCCACGGCACACGGCCCATCAGCTCGGCCAGCGGCGCATATTCCAGATTGGTCAGCCCCGGTGAAAAAGCGCCGTATTCATGCGGCAGGAACAGGTTCCACAGATCCTGTGCACGGGCCTTGGCCTTCAGGGCTTCCATGCCGGGCCATTCCTGCCACAGGTTGGCTGGATCATGAACAAAGTCGTGATAGGCCTGTTCGGCGGGATAGACATGCTCCCCCATGAACGCGCCGACCTTGGCCAGCAGGTCCTTTACCGTGTCGCTGTGTTCGAAATGCATCGTGGGTATCCTTTGCAAGCTAAAGCGTAAGGCCGCCGTCGACGACAAGCGTATGGCCGGTGACATAGGCCGCGAGCGGCGAGGCGAGGAACACCGCGGCACCGGCCATGTCGGCGGGCGTGCCCATGCGGCGCTGGGGGATGCTGGCGAGCGCACCTGCCAGCCGGTCCGGGTTTTGCGTGGTGACTTTGGTGAGCTTGGTATCAACAAGGCCGGGCGCGAGGCCGTTGACGCGGATGCCCTCGGGCGCCCAGGCCTGGCCCAGTGTCTTGGTCAGGCTGACGGCACCCGCCTTGGACGCGGCATAGGCCGGATTGCCGACATTGGCCTTGAAGCCCGAGACCGAGCTGACGATGATCACGCTTCCCTGCGTCTCGAGCAGGTGCGGTTTGAACTTGCGCGCGCAGTGCATCACGCTGTCGAGGTTGATCGCCATGACCTTGTCCCACCCGGCCTGCTCGAACTCACCGCGCTTGTAGACCACGGCGCCCTGGCACAACACGAGCACGTCGAGACTGGCGAAGGGGAGGGGAGCGGTCCGAATGGTTTCGGGATCGCTGACATCGACGCAGGTATAGCCAAGCCCGGCCAGATCGGAGCCCTCCGCCACGTCATAATCTTTCGGATCAGCGCGGGTGCCCCACACGTGCACCGCAGCGCCGCGCGCGCGGAAGGCATGCGCGATGCCGTTGCCGATCCCGCTCGATCCGCCGACGACCAGCACATGCTTGCCGGTAAAATCCGTGTCTCTCATCATCAAGGCTCTCCGATCAGCCAATGCGCCTGAGCGCGCGTTCGAACAGGGCAATGGTCTTGGCGTGCAGCATGTCGCCGGTTTCGCGCGGGGCCTTTCCGGCGCAGGCGCGGGCATGGGTGCCTTCCAGAATGATTCCGAGCTTGTAGCAGGCGAGCACGACATACCAGTCGATCGCCGAACAATCGCGGTCGGACCTGGCGGCGTAGTGCTTCACCAGCTCGTCTGCCGAGGGGAAGCCGGTCCAGGGGGTGACCGCCACATCGGCCTCGCCCGGCATTTCATGCTCAGGCCAGGTTGCGATCATCCAGCCCAGATCGAGAAGCGGATCGCCGATCGTCGCCAGTTCCCAATCGACAATGGCCGCGAGTTCTCCGCTGTCGTTGCAGAACATGACGTTGGCAAGGTGATAGTCGCCGTGCAGGATGCCCGGGGTGAAGCTTGAGGGGCAATGGGTTTCCAGCCAGCGCGCGACGGTATCGAGACCCGGAATCTCTCCCACTCCCGTCCAGTCTGCGAACTGCGCATAGCTTTCCAGCTGCGCCTGCCAGCGCGGCACCTGGCGGGCAAGGAAACCGTCCGGCTTGCCGAAGGTGTCGAGGCCGCAGCTGCGGAAATCCAACGCGCCCAGCGCCGCGATCCCTTCGACCATGGCCAGGCCCATCCGGTGCCGGATCGCAGGCGAGCCTGCGTGCAATGCTGGCAACCCAGTCGCTGCATTGAAGCCGGCCACCGGTTCCATCAGATAGAACGCCGCACCGATCACATCGGCATCGCCGCAGGCCGCAATCAGCCCCGGATGCGGGACCGCACTGCCCGCCAGAGCCTCCAGCAACCGCGCTTCACGGCGCATGGTCTCGTTCGAATTGGTGCGCAGATGCGGCGGCGGCCGGCGCAGGACATAGCTGCGACCTGCCCGGGTGAACTGCAGCAGGACATTCTGGGTCCCGCCACCGATGGGTAGCACCTGTTCCAGCGGGGCCCCGGCTCCCAGCCCCTCGTGATCCATCCATCGCGCCAGCGGCACCAGCGGCACACCCGACACGGTCGGCCCTTCCGTCACATCGCTTCCCCTTGGCACCACATTTTATCCATATGGATAATGCGTTTGACGCAGGCCTGCGTCAACGGCTATCTGCAGGCAGCATGACCCAGGCAGATCTCACCCCGCGCAACGATGCCGTGGAGACCATCAAGGAGGCCGCGCTGCGGCTCTTTGCCGAGCGGGGAGTCGACGGGGTGACCGTCCGACAGATCGCCGAGGCTGCGGGGCAGAAGAACCACGCAGCTGTCGGCTACCACTTTGGCTCGAAGGACGATCTGGTCCGCGCAGTGGTCGTTCACGGCGCGCGCCTGATCGACGATCTGCGCTGCACGATGCTCGATGCGGCAGAAGCGGCGGGCGGGCCCCGGACCGTGACCGACGTGACGCGCATTCTGGTCGAGTCCTCGCTGCCTGCGGTCTCGCCCCCCTGGAGCGATTGCTACAACCGATTTATCGTGGTGCTGGAACTGGCCAATCGCGCCCTGTTCATGGATGCGCTGGAGGGACGCTGGAATGCCGGTTACCTGAGGTGCCTCGATCATATCCGGCGGCTGCGGCCAGGCATACCCGCAGCGCTGATGAACCAGCGCCTGCTGTTCCTCGGCGCTGGGCTCGGCGGCATTCTCGCCTCGCGGGAGCGCGCACTGGCCGATACATCACGCGAGCATCCCACTTGGCGCGATCCCAGCACGCTGGACCACGCCGCTGTTGTGCTGGCGGCCATGGTAGAAGCGGCCGTAGTGGACGCGAATTGACGACGGTTCGGCGACCGGCACACCGGCGGCTTTGGTCTGGACCGGATGTTCTTCCGAAGCCGACGGGAATGTGAGGATCCGGGCTGGCCGCTGAATGTCCGGTCGTGACGAAAAAAGTCGGAAACCACAGGCTTACCTGAAGCCCTCATAACCGCTCGAATAACATCGCCAAGCAGTGGGCAGGCTAAGTCCGCACACGCGCCAGGCGGTACATGCCGATCTGGCCATAGCCCTTGGCCAGCGCCACACGCCCGACATAAAACTGCGAAAAGGCATCGCCGCTTTCCAGCATGAGCATCGCTGCGAAGGCCTCGGTGCAATAGACCGCGCCGGTCGGGGTGACCGGTTCGATCCGGGCGGTGCGGGTGACTTCGGTCCCAAACCACAGGGGTTGTTTCACCACGCGGTCAAAGCCCTTGTAAATCGGGCCATGATGAACCCCGATACGCATGCCCATCGCAACATCGGTCCGACCCCCCAAAAGCTCTTCAGGCGGCTTGGCCAGTCGGTCCTGCATCAGTATTGCCACGCGCGCAGCGATGCTGGGAGTCGATATGACCGCGTAAACCGCATCGCCCCAGGTATTGCGAAAGAGTATTTCGTCTCCAAAACTGTCCAGTACTTCGCCGATGGCACCCATGACCTTGGATGCGAAGGCAGGCAGTTCGCGCTCGCCCAGCTTGGAAAAGCCTTTGTAATCGGCGAACAGGATCGAATAGGCTCCTCGTTCCGGGGCGTCGTCCCCCATCCCGGCCGGGGGGAAGGTCAATCCCCGGTCCACCGGACCCGCTTCCACTACGACGCTGTCGCGGCCCAAGGCGCGCCACAGAGCGATATCGGCATCGGTACCGGCGACTTTCGATCTCACCAGTGCGGCAGCGTTGTCACTCAGCACCGCCAGATGCACCGCTTTGGTCTCCAGTTGGCGGGCTCGGATCTCGGCCAGCCCCATCGCGACGCGGGTACCATAGGCAAACTGGTTGTCGTCACCGACAAAGGCCGCTTCGGTTGCCAAAACCACGTCATTGGCAGCAGCGATGCAGGCGCGATAGCGCGCTTCCCAGCCAGCACCGCCACTCCGCACAGACTGGTCGAGGAAATCGGCTTCCTGAAAGGGCAGGATGATGTTGAGTTCACCGCCGCGCGCGAGCACGGCCTCTGCAATCAGTATATCCGCTCCGCAAGCCAGCGGGCCAAAGGCAATGCACGTGCCAAGTTCTGCGAGCATCGCATCGATCCGCAGCCGCAGGTCGGCCTCTGCGCTGCAGCCTTCAAGGAACATATGGCCGCAATAGACCAGCACCGGCGGCGGCCGCAGTGCCTCAACCACCGGATCGACCAGCCCGGCATCGATCGCGGCACACCCCGCGAGGCGCCGGAACTGACGGATGGTTGACGCGCGGTCTGCAAAGCGCACCCCCTTGACCGAACGCAATCTTTCCAGCGTTCGCTCCATGGCGGCGCCATCGCCGAGCAAAAGGCAGGCCTCCAGATCGGATGCCAGCGTCCAATAGTCCGCCGCGCCCGAAGCTGCGATGGCGTCGCGGACAGTCGTCGCGAGCAGCCTGGCCTCGTCGCTGCGTCCCGCGAGCATCATCAGGCTGGCGGCGTTGATCGCAGGATAATGCTCTCCGCTGACATCATGGGCGCGCCTGTACGCTTCCCCTGCCTGCTGCAGCAGATCGGCGCGTTCATCGCCATCGGCCAGAAACGCCTTGTCCTTGAGGATCCGCCCTTTCAGCGCCAGCAGATCCACCACGTCATGGTCCTGCAGCCGCATGTCATCGTAGAGGCGCAAGGCTCCGTCATAGTCGGCGAGCTCGGTCGTTAGTCGGACCAGCAGATAGTCGAGCGCCTGGGAACGGGTGCCCTGTTCGCGCCCCTGCCGCACAAGATCGAACGCAGCCAGCACATTGCCCTGCGCCAAATACCCATCGGCAGTCGCGTGCAGCCATCCTGCATCACGCAGCACATCCTGTTGTTCGGGCATGTCTCAACGGTTCCGTTCTGCAGCAGACAGCAGATCGACGTTCGCCTGTTCAACGCGCGTCAGGCTGACGTCGTCCGAGGTCGGCCGGTACCAATCGAACTTGCTGAAATGATTGCGCAGCACCTCGTTCCTGAAGCGCCGCCCCTTGCGCGCATAAATCTCGTTGCGCGCCAGCCGCAGCTGCAGCGGGCCCAGTTGCGCGATATCGTCTTGTGCGAGCCTGCGGCTATCGGAATCGGGAAATATCTGGCCGGCGCGGTCGCCGGTCTGTGCCGCCGGTTCGCTCCACTCATCAGCAGGGGGGGGGCTTGGGCCATCATCTGGCGCCGTCGAGGTCGAGGCAGCCGGTACACCATCCCTCAGCAAGCGGATGCGGCTGCGCGCCATAAAGCCGGTTACGCCATCGGCGGTGCGGACAGCCCAGAAAGCGCCCGACTGTTCGTAGGTCGTGAACGCCTCACCGGCATTCACCCGCGCCACGATTGCTGCATCCGTGCCGGGGTTGGCGCGGACATTGGTATAACCATCGGGATCATCGATGATCGCAGCGAGGCGATAGCGGCCCGCGCTGTCATCACCGATTTCAGGGGGCTGAATGACCTTGGTGTCGTCATCGGCGATTTCAGGGGCAATCACCTCCTGCCTGTCGCCACCCAGCACCAGCCAGCCGACACCTGCTGCAACGGTCAGCACAACCAAGGCGATGGCCACCAGCGCGATGGCTGACAGGCCGGGTTTAGCGGGCGGTGCAGGGGTCAGGTCAGGCGGCGGTGCTGCTGCGGGAGGCGCAGGAACAAAGCTGGTCGTCGGTCCGGCGCCGCCTGGCGGGCCACACAAATCGGTCAAGCTGGCCTGCACCTTGCGCCATCCGCTGTGGTCTGCCTGCCCTTGCCAGTCGGATAGCGAGGCAAATTGAATCTGGTTGAACGGCATCGGCGGCATGACCTCGTCATATGAGGTCTGGATCAGCTTCTTCTGGTTGCGGGCCAGGTCTGCTTCGGCGCGGACCCATTCCGATTGCGCAGCATCGGCAGACCAGCAGACAATGGCAGCCCTGGCATTGGTGATCTTCTCGGTGATGACATCGCCATAGCTTTTGTGCGGGGGAAGTTCGTCATCCCACCACACGACATAGCCCAACGCCTTGACCGCATCTGCCAACGCCCGCACCCGATCGCGGTTGTTGCGTGAATAGGAAATGAAAACATCGACCATATCCGGTTCTCCCGATGGTGCCCCACACTCCGCGATGCAACGCCTGATGACAAGCGAAACCGGGCGATCTCGGCGATCAGTAGCCTAGGCTGTTGCCGATTTCGGTAACGGCATCCAGCACCTGCGTCCGGTCGCGCAGCGCCTGGCCGACACATTGCGGATCGCCGCAGCTGGTGTTGACCTGATTGATCCAGCTGACCTGGTCCTGCCGAAGCGCGGACGCCTCTGCGCCGACCACGGCTATCGCTTTCTCGAAGCTTGTTGCGAGCTGACGGTCCAGCATGGCAAGCTCGTCGGACGCACACACCATCTTTTCGACGCGCAAGGTGGCTTTGCCGCAATCGAAGCTGGGGTTGCTCGTTGTCTGCCGGGCAGCGGATGTTTCGGCAAGCGCATCAGCAGCCTGTTGAGCGGCAGCAAGACTATCGGCGGCGGCAGTTTCACTGCCATCGCCAGCCCCCTGGATCGCACCCCCGCCAGTGTCGCTGCCTTGCGTGTCTGAACCCATGGCCGTTTCAGCCAACGTGCTCACACTGTCATCCGATGGCGCCATGGCCAGCGCGAGCAGCAAAAATGCCACCACACCGCCTGCGGCTATCCACAGCCATACCGGCAAGCCACCCAGCATCGGTACGGGGCGCTTGGCCTTTTCGGGGCGACGTGGCGGAAGAGGAGGGGGCGGAGGCGGCGGAGGCGGAGGGGGCGGAGGGGGCGGAGGGGGCGGAGGGGGCGCGTCCCGCCGGGGCGGCTTTTCAGGAAAACCTTGTTTTTTGTCGGCATCGACGCCCTTGCCGATGTCGTCGCGTTGCCGTGAGGTGTGAAACTGATGCGACTTGCCGGCGATCCGCTTGATCGTCTCGTCGCGCTGGTCCAGCCAGTCGATCCACTGCGAATCGGCCAGATGATAGGCCAGCTCCTTGGGGTCCACAGCTTCAAGCCGGAGCGGAATGATGGCCTTGTGCGCGGTATCTGCGAGAATCAGTTCGCGCTTCACATGGCGGCTGCGATCCGAATTGCTGCAAAACAGCAGCAGTATCGCAGAACAGCTCTCGATTGCGTTCTGGATTTCGCGATCGAACGGTTCGCCCGGATCGACATCGCGCGGTGCGATCCAGCACCCCACGCCATGCAGCGAAAGGGCCTTCTCGACATGCAGCGCCACATCAAGCTTGCTGGAATGGTGGCTGACGAACAACCGCACCGGCGGCCTGGAGCTGGTCGTTTCAATCATCGGGCATACTCCCAATATGCCTTCGCACGCTATCAGAGCAGAATGGTTGAAGTCACCTGCTTTCGCCGGCGAAAGCGATGCTCCCGGCTGGAGTGGAAGTTTCAAGGTGCGGATGGAAACGCCTGGCTTTGGTCGATTTCAGCCGGAAGCATGCGCCGGAACGTGGGACTATTCAGTCATTCCCGTGAGACATCTACAGCGGCAGATCATGCGTTGAAACCGGGCACTCAGCGCTCTGCCAACTGGCCTCGCACGGCCAAAGCAACTGGGCCGATCGCTGGTTGGTAGGTCCTGACGGCGAGCAGGGCAAAGCAACCTATCGGATTTCACACGGTGCCCATCAATCGCAGAAGGGCCGAACCTGAGCGGATGGCTGTCGCGATGCGCCATGACACGATCGCAGTTGCGTCCGGCGGTGGTTCACGCCGAAATTCCTGCGGATGCTCCGAGCGAGGATTGTTTGGAGGACGTTCAACCAGCTCGGCAATTGATGATTTGCTCGCTGGAGGGGGCGGCACCATCTGCGTCCGCCAAAATCAGGATTCCCTGATCTGCCTTCGTCAACCATTGGATATTCTTGCCAGCAACATTGCTTGCGTAGCGTGCGCCTGAGCCGGAAACAGCCTGCGACAGCAACAGGACCTCCTCGCCGATGCCCAAGCGGACGACCGGCGTTGCACTATCATTGCCGAGATAGCTTGCGGTGATCGTCCGGCCGTCTTCGCACGCATAGCTTGCGGTCACGGTCGCCGCTGTTGGCTGAGCGGCCGTGGTGGTCCTCGAACATGCTGGCAGGAACGCGCCAAGGGCTCTGGCTGCATTGGCCAGCGAGATGCGCAGCTTGATGGCATCGCTGCCTTCGCCGATCTGGATATAGGCCCATTTGCCCGCCTTCATTGCGGCAAACATCGGATCATCGGCGCTCTGAACAATCACGAACCCATCATATTGTCCGTCCGCGACATAACGGACTGGATAGGTGAGGGTCTTGGCCGACGGGTCGGTTTCGAACCGGAGAATGGCCCGGCTTCCTTTCAATGCCTCGGGAGGAGCAAGATAGAGCCGGGTCTCCACCTTGCCCCCCGCCGCGCAGCTTGATGACCAGATGACATCGTCGGTTTCCGGCACGCTCAGAGAGAAGTTAGGCTCGAATACATCATCGCGGATGCCCGATCCGGTCCATTGGTACTGCGCGCCGACCTGTTCAAACCCGTTCGCGCTCCATTCGAACGCAAGCGAGGTGGCGGATTCGGCAGCAGCTTCCCCTTGCGTGGTCGCCGTCGGTTGATCCGAGGATTGTTCGGAAGCCGTCGGTGCCACGGTGCAGGCGTTGAGCAACAGAGCAGCGATTACGGTGCAGGCGACGCGCTGGCGAATGCTATGCTTCACGATGTAACTCCGGTCAGGTGATGAAGCACAGCCTATGGTCGATGCCAAGGTTCAACCGCCGCTCAAAGCGGCCCGCCATTGGCTACGCACAGCCCATAGGTGAGCGCATAAACGATCGACACCTGCGTCGTTTCTGGCACTCCCCCTCCGATACCACGTGTGGCCCACTCCTGGCATTTGTATTGAACCTCCGAGGTCCGACTGGAACCGCCGCCCGATCCCCCTGATCCGCCTGCTGGCTTCGGCCCGGCAACGGCTTCGGGGTTGCGTTCAGGATCGCGCGGGAGACTCGGCACGCAGGGCTTCAAATTCGCCTCACTATCGGCCAGTTCATAGACAAGCGTATATTTGCCGCCGCCCTCAGGCTCGAAAACTTGGGCATAGTCCTGTTGTTGCAGTTGATTCCCGATAATCACATTGCCGATAAGATCATCCCGGTCCGGCCCTGAATCGTCATCGAGGCTGGCAGTATTCTTGTCTGACTCGTAGAACTGGAATTGGATCGGAGAGGAAAGCTGCTGCTTGTGACAGATATCCCACTGCTTCATATGCGGCTTTTCTTGGTTCATCGCGACGACAGTAGAAATCGTAACCTCATCAGAATAGAACCATTCAATGAATGAGATATTCAGCCTCTCTCGGGCTTCGACCCAGGGTTTCGGGTATCGCGTCCCTGCAAACGGAGGAGTGACCGTGTTTGCCAAGGCATAGACTTCATCATCACTGATTTCAGTGCGCTTTTGGACGAGCAGCTGTCTTACAAGCACCCAGCAGGTCCTGATCGGTCCACATTTCAGATCGATCGGCCGACGCTTGGTGAAGGGGTTGTCATCGGGGAATGCTCTTTGCGATGGTTGCGCCGATGGTGCACTGGCCGTCGTCTGGGGCGTTGCCGGTTTGAACGACCACCAAGAGGTCGCATAGTTGGATGGAACCTGCTGGCCAAGGCTGGCTTCGAACTTTCCACTCTCAGTGTTGAGAAACTTGTCGAAAAAATTGTTCTTGATGCGATAGGTACCTCGGCCAGTCGGGATCAGCGACCACCAGGCTGAGGCATAATTGATAGGGACATTCGTCGACTGGGGAAACTCGCTCTCAAGATTGAGATATGTTCCATCCGCCTTGTTCCGAATTCTGTAATGGCCACCGCTCTGAAGTTCGAAAATCCAGACTGCGGGAGGCGCGCTGCCCCGGGGGACAGACTTTACCTGGCCATTTTCCACGACGAGCTGTTCGTTGGGCCTGAAACTATTTTCCAATGTGACCCCGTTGGGGTCTATCGCGACTGTCACCGCTGTTTGGCTAAATGCGTTCTCTGGATTAGCCAGTGCCATAATGCCAACGCCGGACATGGCCAAGGCGCAAACCATCTTTTTGAAATTTTGCACGATATTCTCCTCTATCCAATCTTCAAGGACAAGTTTTCTTGACTTGATTTCGATGACATCGCCGCAAATTCGGTTGCTGCTCTTGTGCGTTCAATCATATGTCTAGCGTCCGGATGTCGCCAATCACCTGATCAGGTGATTGCAGCGGGGCCGTAGATGGCCCTAAAGATTGTGCCGAACCTCAAATCTTCTGGAATCGCGCATGATCAGAGTCGCCATCATTGAAGACGATCCGGTGATGCGCGATCTGCTCAGCACATCGGTTGATGGGTGTGCGGACATGATCGTAACCGGCACCGCCCAGAACGTCGCCGAAGCATCCGGCATGATCGAAGCAGGCGGATATGACGTGCTATTGTGCGATCTGGGCCTGCCCGATGGCAACGGCGCGACCCTGATCCGGCAGGAGGCGCTGACCGGGCGCGATACCGACATTCTGGTGATCACCATCTTTGCCAATCAGAACAAGGTGCTTGACGCAATCCGGGCGGGCGCGCGCGGCTATCTGCTGAAAGATGAGCGGATCGAGGATTGCATCGAGGCGATCCGCAATATCCGCCGCGGCGGATCACCGATCAGCCCGATTATCGCACGGCAACTGCTGGGACAGATCGTGCCTGATCCTTCAGAGACCCGCCTGCCGATGGCCGCGCCCCTGTCGGAACGCGAAGTCGAGGTGCTCAACCTGCTTTCGCGCGGATTTTCAAATGCCGAGTGTGCCGAAATCCTGACCGTGTCGCCCAACACGATTGGCACCCATGTCAAAAACATTTACCGCAAGCTTGAAGTCAACAGCCGCGCGGAGGCTTTGTTTGAAGCATCATCGCAAGGGTTGCTGGGGCGAGCGTAACGGCGAACGGCACATGCGATGATGCGGCGCGTGTGCCTGTGGCTGGTGGCGCTGATCATGGTGCTCCACTTGGCTCCTGCCTCGGCAATGGCGCAGGACGGACCAGCAAACAGCCTGTCTGCGATCACCACGTCACCCACCCCCGATGGGCCGGTGATCGAATTCAACCAGGGCGACTATGTCCTCACCGTGGCTCAGACCATTCCCACCACAGGGTGGAAGCGCGCGAATACGCCGAACATCTATCGTCAGGTCGATACGAAGTGGCGTACCGGCGATCTTCACGGCCTGTGGTCTCGGCACAGATTTGACCGCGCGGCGCTCGGCAAGGGGCCGCTTGCGCTTTATACCGTCAGCACGCGCAACCAGTTCACGATCTATCTCAATGGTCAGGAGATATTTCGAAACTTTGCCAGCGAAGATGACAACAAGATGGCTTGGTATCGCCCTTTTCTAGCGCCGATACCAGAAACCGCGCTGCGCCCCGGCATGAACGAAATCCTGATCCGGGCCCTGTCGCGCGATTCCGTTGCGGTCGGCCGGATTATCGTCGGGCCGCACACGGAGGTCGAGGCCAATTACAAATGGCAATTTTTCTGGCGAATTTCTGCACCGATGGTCGCTAGCTCCGCCATGTTGATCCTTGGCGGATTTGGTTTTCTCTTGTGGCTGGTAAGGCGGCAGGAGGTCGAACTTTTATATTTGTCAATCTCAACCGTGATCTGGTTTCTGCGGAATTATCAGTATTTTGCCGAAGACACGCCAATTGACCTCGTAACATTCAATGCCGTAACGGTCGCTGCGACGCTAGTTGCTTCGGTTTTCACGTTTGCATTTTATGCTTCATATCTCAAGATTCCCAATTACAAATTTATCATCAGGGCTATGTTGGTCCTCGTATTTCCTTATTGTTTCGCACATTGGTATTTTCAGCTTTCGAATTTCCTTCTTTATATCCCGACTTTGCTCTTGACGCTCGCGATGGCCATCATCGGCTATCAGAATTTTTATCGCACGCGAATTCCAAGTGATTTCGTCTGGCCTTCGCTGATGGCGCTGATGGTGATCTTCGGTGGCTATGATGCACTATTGGCTGGCAGCGGGACTGTCTGGAAAGGCAATGATTTTTACTTGGCTCTGTTCAATGGGTTTTTCTATTGCCTGGCGTTTCTGCTGACCTTCGGGGTGCGCGCGCTGCGGGCCTTTACGGATTTGAGCAAGGCCAATGCCACGCTTGAGCAGCGTGTTGCTGAAACCCGCGCAGAACTGGCCCAGAGCGAAGCCGCGAGGCAAGAGCTTGTCGTCGGGCGCGCGATTGCCAGCGAGCGTGAGCGGTTGATGCAGGAAATGCACGACGGCATTGGCTCAAACCTGATCACCGCGCTGGCTGTTGCCCGCCAACAGAACCAGCCCGAGAGCACCATCAAGACGCTCAACCGGGCGCTCGGAGACCTCAAGATCACGGTTGATTCGCTTGAGCCTGTCGAAGGCGATCTGGTCGCGCTGATCGGGAATCTGCGCCACCGAATGCAGGGCGACCTGCGCGATGCCGGGGTGATCTGCCGATGGGAGGTCGAAGAATGCCGCACGCTGGAATGGTTGGACGCCGCCAATGCGCTGCACGTCCTGCGCATCTTTCAGGAGGCTATCGGCAATGTCCTCACCCATTCTGGAGCCACCGAAATGCGGATCGGGTGCCGCGAAGAGACATGCGATGGCGTGCCCGGTATTGCTGCCTATGTAGCCGACAACGGGCACGGGTTTGATACGGGAGAGGAATTGCCCGGCAAAGGGCTCGCAAATATCCGCGCCCGCGCCCGGTCACTTCACGGAGTCCTGTCCAGCGCGAGTGAACCAGTCAAGGGAACCGTGATCACGCTTTGGTTGCCGTACGAAAGACAAGCATAGATCGCTAAGCGGGGTGACCCTCACCTTGATTTGGACCGGCGCGAATGGGGGTGCCTTTGGACCGGCATTTGGGCGTAGCCCACCGTCCGTTTGTAGAACCCACACGGCGGCTATCGTCTGGAGCGGACGCCTATCGCAACTTATGCGAACGGCCCGGTTTAGGTTGGCAGCTGCCGGCCGAAGAATGCCGCGTTGTCAGACTGAAAGGTCGTTTCCCGGAAACGTGCCGAAAGATCAGCTCAGGATCAATCGAGGACCGACCGGTCAAGCCGTCGAAAGGCTGCAGACGTTCGCGAATGCTTGACAGGTCAGGTACACCACGCCTGCAGCTGAGTACCTTACGCCGCCGCCATACATCGCAATTCCGGATCAGCTATAAAATTCGCTTTCTATCCGGGCCAGCGTTTCAAATCCATCGCCGATGTGCGCCCGCATGGCACGCTCGGCGCCTTCGGCATCGCCGGCAAAGATCAGGTCCAGCATGTGCCGATGATCCGCGTTGGCGGTTCTCAGACGGTCTTCATCGTAGAAGCTTGTGGATCGGCGTGCAAAAAGGACCCCGTAGCGGGGTGATCGGCGTCTAAAAGGGACCCCTCATTTCGATGGTTTAAGCAGCTGGCTGGATTTTCAGGCGGCGAGATCGGGATGTTGGTTTTGGAGACGGTTTTACGGATCCGGCGTGA
>CALRRI020000025.1:0-70764 GCA_943370475.1 Hydrogenophaga intermedia | reverse complement strand
GCCGCGGTGCAGGCAGACGTTGTGGAACGCCTTCACCGATCCATCGTCCTGCCGCATGATCAGATAGGAGCGGCCGACATTGTTGTAGACGACATAATCGCCCGGCTGGAGCAGTTCGTCCTCGCGCGCCGCCATTTGCCACACATTGGGCCACATCAGCTTCTTTTCGGCCTCGAAGAACGCGGCGCTGGTGTAACGCTCGGCGGTGACCGGCTCGGTGCCAAGGTCGCGCCAGCTGTCGCCGCGCACTTCGGGCGGGACTTCGCGGCTGTCGAGGTCGAGGATCTCGTCGACCGTGATCGCCGGGCAGCGGTCGGCGGGATAGGTCCGGCTCGCGTCTTCCATGGAATACTCTCCTAAATTCGTTCTCGTTTATTCTCGGCCCTCACCCGTTTGTCCCGAGCGAAGTCGAGGGACGTCATCGGAAAGGGCTGCGCAAGGTCCCTCGCCACGCTCGGGACAAACGGAGGGTGTTACAACGGCATGCCGATGGCCTCCGCGATGTGCTGATGGACCGCCTGCGGTGCGCTTTCGTTCGCGCCCAGCACGACACGGAAATCCTCAGGCGCGGTCTTCAAATTGGCATAGCCGTGGCTGGCGACGCGATAGTCCTCGGTCTGCACGACCTCGGCGGTGGCATCGTACGCCATCTCGCACACCCCGCGATAATCCTCGTCGATGATCCCGAACGGGGCATAGACGCCGAACTGGCAGCGGGTCTTGCCGACGCCATCGGGGAACAGCCTGAACACCTGCGTGAAATAGACCCCCGGCGTCACCGCGCCGAAGAAGATCACGGTGTTGGGGAAGAGGTAATGCACTCCGCCATATTCGGTGTCGGGCCATTCCGCCTCGTCCTTGCCGACCAGATCGCCGATGGTCTTGTCGGGAAAGCTGATGCGGTGGTGGCGGCCGAAGCATTCAAGCACCGAGACGTCGTTGTAATGCGTCTGGCCGATGGTCGAGGCGTGCAGCGCGGCGAAATGATAGCCTTCGCCATAGGTATCGAGCGCGAACTTCCAGTTCGATTCGGCGTGCAGGATGCCCTTTTTCACCGGCACCGCGCGGTTGAGCTCAATCAATGCGAGCTGGTCGGCAAAGTCGCCCAGATGCGCTGCCGCATCGATCGGTTCGCCTTCCGATGCCCGCACGAAGATCAGCCCGAGATGCTCGGTGCACGGCAGTTCGAGCAGGTTGCGCGCGCCGATCTCGCAATCGGCAAAGCCCGCCTTGCCCGGCTGGCCGATCAGCTTGCCGAGGTTGTCGAAGGTCCAGGCGTGGAACGGGCAGGAGATGCGCGCCGCCTTGCCGGTGAACGGCTCGGCCTGCTCGACCAGCTTGGCGCCGCGATGCGTGCACAGGTTGCGGAAAGCGCGCACGACATGGTCCTTGCCGCGGATCACCAGGATCGAGGGGCCTGCGGCATCGAACACCAGATAATCGCCGGGCTCGGGGATGTCGCCGGTGAGGCCTGCGACGAGGGGCTGGCCCAGGAACAGGTGCTCGCGCTCGGCCTGGAAGCGCGTCTCGTCGATATACACCGATTTGTGCAGCGGCAGCGGGCCATCGGCCATGTCGGTGGTCTTGGCAGCGACGTTGGCGACGATCTTGCGGCGGATTTCGTGCGCGCGCAGCTTGCGCGATGCCGCCCAGTCCGGGGTCAGGCTGTCGGATGGATCGCGCTCGGCCATGTGAGGCCCTCCCAAATTGGTCAATGGCAATTGGGCGCACCATGCCAGAAAGGGGCAGGGCAAAGACACTATTGGTTTAGTCAGTGGAGAGGACGTCGCCATGCCATTTTCGAGCATTTCCGCCATCGGCAAGCCGATGCAGATCGCCTTCGTGCCGGATGATTTCGATGCGGCGCTCAGGCACTGGACGGAAGCGATGGGGGTCGGCCCGTTCTTCGTGATGGAAGGCATCGTGATCGAGGACGGCCGCTTCCTGGGCGCGGCATCGGATTGCCGGTTCACCATCGCGCTGGCGCAATGGGGGGATGTCCAGATCGAACTGATCCGCCAGGACAATGACGCGCCCTCGATCTATCGCGGCGCCTATCTGCCAGCCGGTGGCGCGATGCACCATGTCTGCCTGCTCACCGACGATATTGCAGGTGCCCGCGCTGCGGTGGAGGCAGGCGGCGGGCAGGTCTTGGTCGAAGGCAAGGTGGGGGCGGATGGCGCGGTGATCTATGCCGATTGCGGCCCCGCAGCGACCCGGCCCAATGCGGGGGCCATTGTCGAGATCCTGCAGCCTGCGAGCGGCAGCGAGGGGTTCTTTGCGATGATCGCGGACGCCGCGCAGGGCTGGGACGGGAGTGATCCGGTGCGGGTGCTGGGATAGCGCAATTTAACATCCTCCCCCAGCTTGCTGGGGGAGGGGGACCACCCGCGCAGCGGGTGGTGGAGGGGCATAGGGATCATGCTGCCGCTCAATCGCTGTGTCATCCCGCTTCCCCTCCACCACCGACCTATGGTCGGCGGTCCCCCTCCCCGAGACAAGCTCGGGGAGGATTTCCAAGGCTCAATCGCTCGCGCCCAGATAGCCCAGCTGCCCGGCCTTGAAGATCGTCTGGCTGCGATTGACCGCGTCGAGCTTCTCGCCGGCGCGGTGGATGTGGTAGCGGATCGTCGCGTGGCTGCGGTCGAGGATCATGCTGATCTCCTTGTCGGTCTTGCCGATTGCCGCCCAGCGCAGGCACTCGACCTCGCGCTTGGAGAGCATGCAGTCCGCCGGGATTCGCCGCTTGGTGCGCATCACCGTGACATAGCCCGCGATGAACCGCCGGGTCATGGCCGCCATCAGGTCGGCGTGCTTCTCGAACGCTTCGGAAAGATCGGTCAGGCTCTTGTCGAGCGGGGTGAAGCTCACCGATCCGATCTGACCGAAGGGCAGGTGGATTGGCACCATGATCGCAGCATGGCACAACGAACGCTTGGCGAAATCGGTCAGGTCCATCTCTTCGAGATATTCGTTGCGCCAGCGGCCGAACATACCGTGCTCGTTGCACCAGAACGGTTCGCTCTCGTAGCGGCAGGCGCGGGGAAGCGGCGAGTTGAGCGCGAGCCTTGTGTCTTCCCACCAGCGTTCGCCATCGGCCATCCAGCCGAAGATTTCACCGTTGATGATCGCGCCATCGGCATCGACCATCGGTTCCTTGGACGAGATGTCGTCGCAGGCGGCCACGCGAAAACCGCGCGTCTGCGACATCTCGTGCAGCGCCACCGCCGCATCGTGAATGTCCTCAACGCGGCGGATGGTGACGCGTTGTGCCAGCGTGTTGACCGGGTTGTTGCGGCCCTCGGCGTTCTCGGTGAAATGACGTGGTGTCTCGATCATGGTTTTCCCTCTGATTCGATCCTGCTCTCCGCCGCGAAGCGTATGTCAGACCGGGGTACAACGCTACGGAATGTTGGCCTCTGCGGGCCGATTGTTCATGTCGTGGTGCGCGCGGCCTTGTCCTTGTCATTGGCGCCGCGAATCATCGCCGCCATGTCCGCCCATTGCTGGTCGTCCATGCGTGAGAGGCTCTGGTAGAAATTGCCCGAATTGGCCTGATAGCCCGCGCCGTCGATGGCGATGGTCTGGCCGTTGATATAGTCCGCGCCGCGCCCCATCAGCAGCACCGCGAGGTTCGCCAGTTCGTGCATTTCGCCCACCCGGCCCATCGGATTGCTGCGATCGGCGTTCTGCCCCTGCAACCCCTGCGCGTTGCCGGGCGACAGCCGCTCGGTCATGCCCTTGGTGGGAAAGGTGCCCGGTGCGATCGCGTTGAAGCGCAGGCCATAGCGGCCCCATTCGGTAGCGAGCGATTGCGTCATCACGTTGATCCCCGCCTTGGACATCGCCGAAGGCACGGTGAACGGCCCGCCATTCCACACCCAGGTGGTGAGGATCGCGAGGAAGTTGCCGCGAATCTGTTCGGCGATCATCCGCTTGCCGATATTGTGCGTGATGTAGAATGTGCCGCGAAACACGATGTCCGAAATCGCGTTGAAGCCGTTGACGCTGAGGTCCTCGGTGCGGCTGACGAAATTGCCCGCCGCATTGTTGACCAGGCCGGTGAGGGGCCCGTGCTGGGTCCAGATCTGCTCGACCATCGCGTCGATCGCTTGCGGGTTGCGGATGTCGCACGCATGCGCGCCCACCGTGCCGCCGTGCCGGGTCATCAGCTCGTCTGCGGTCTCCTCCAGCACCGCGCCGCGCCGCCCGCAGATGTGCACCTCGGCGCCCAGATACGCGAACGCTTCGGCCATCACCTTGCCGAGGCCCGTGCCACCGCCGGTGACAAGGATGCGCTCGCCTGCCATCAGGCCGGGGCGGTACATGATCTGGGTGATGTCCATGGGCTCTCTCCTTGTTCGAGTTATGCACGGACGCTACCAACGCCCGCTCAGCCTGAGCTTGTCGAAGGCCCCGCACTTACGCCAGCCTTTTAGCGTGGCCTTCGACAGGCTCAGGCTGAGCGGGGCTAGTGAATCACCTTCACAAACCCAGCACGGTCTTGGCGATGATATTCTTCTGCACCTCGTCCGATCCGCCGAAGATGGTCCAGGCGCGCGAGTTGAGGTAGCGGCCGGCGGCCATCTGCGCCTCGACACTCTCTACCGGCTCGGGGGCCTCGTTGCCGTAGAGCGGGCGCTCGGCAGGCAGCTGCAGCCCGGCCAGCCCGTGGATCTCCATCGCCAGCGTATCGAGCTCCTGCCGCAGGTTGGCGGAGAACAGCTTGACCAGCGAGGTCTGCGGTCCCGGCGGCCGGCCCTTGGCGATCTCTGCCAGGATGCGCAGCTCGCTGATCTCGAACGCGCGGGCGCGCAGGCGCAGCGACGCCAGCTTGCGCGCGAACACGGGGTCGTGCGCGATTGGGCCGTTCGTGCCGCTGGCAACGCTGCCTGCGGTCATCATCAGCCGGTCGATATCGACCAGCAACTTGGGCGCGAAGCACGATCCGCCGCGCTCGTTCTCGAGCAGGAACTTGGCGATGGTCCAGCCCTGGCCCTCTTCGCCGATCCGGTTGCTGGCATGGCTTTTGGCATCGTCGAGGAACACCTGGTTGACCTCGTGATCGCCCGCCATGGTGATGATCGGGGTCACGGTGACGCCGGGCTGGTCCATCGGCACCAGCAGGAAGGTGATTCCGCGCTGGGCCGAAACCTCGGGGTCGGTGCGCACCAGGCAGAACATCCAGTTGGCGTAATGCGCGTGCGTGGTCCAGATCTTGGACCCGTTGATGCGGTAGCTGTCGCCTTCCAGCGCCGCGCGGGTCTTGAGGCTGGCGAGGTCCGATCCCGATCCGGGCTCGGAATAGCCCTGGCACCAGTAGTCCTCGGCGCTGAGGATGCGCGGCAGAAAGCGGGCCTTCTGCTCGGGCGTGCCAAATCGGCAGATCACCGGGCCGACCAGCTTCAGCCCCAGCACGGCGAGTGCCGGCGCGCCCGCGATCGCGCATTCCTTTTCGAAGATATAGCGCTGCACCGGGGTCCAGCCGGTGCCGCCATCCTCGACCGGCCAATGCACCGCCAGCCAGCCTTTCTCATGCAATATGCGCTGCCATTCCAGGCCGATATCCGGCTCGACGAACACACCGGGCGTGCGCCGCGCGCCCTCGATCAATCGGTCGGTGAGGTTCGATTTCAGGAAGCTGCGCACCTCGGTCTGGAAGGCCAGTTCGTCAGGGGTGAAATCCATGTCCATGCGTCAAATCCCGCCATGTCCGGTCGCCCAGAGAATGCTGCGGCGCAACAGTTGATAATAGATGGGGTAGTTCCACGCGCATTTTTCCGGATGCGGGTAGAAATCCTGCATGCCCGGCAGATCGTAATGCCCGCGGCAGTGGCCCAGGGTGTTGTAGAGGATGCCGCCGTCGCCGATCGAGCGGGTGTAGATCACCGGCACCACCGTCTCGGGCCAGTCGGCGTCGACAAAACCGGTCGCTTCGCCTGCAAAGCGCGTCTGCGCCAGCGTGCGAATGTCACTCACCTGCTTCATCAGGTACAGTTCGTCGACCACGTCGAAATCGGCAATCCCGCGCGTCACGTCATGGTCGCCATCGACGATCTCGACGGTGAACGGCGCGCCGATCGGCGGGTGCGCCTTGAACTGGGTGCCCAGCATTTCCATGACATCGGGGCGTTCTTCGGGGCTGTCGACGCCCGCTTCGGTAAAGCGCAGGATCGAATTGGTGCCATGCAGCGCCAGCCAGCGTCCGCCGCCTGCCAGAAACGCGGCAATCGCCTGTGCTTCGGCCTCGGACGGCATCAGATCGCAGGTATAGGTGACCAGGAACCGGCACGCGGGCAGTCGCTCGCCGACGCCATTGTAATCATGCGCTACCGTGGTGCGGATATTGTCGTGCTCGGCGAGCAGTTTGAGCACCTCGAGCCGGGCAAAGTCGATATCGTGATGTTTGCCTGCTGCGACAAAATGCGCATCAATCCGTTCAGCCATGCCTTGTTCTGCCTTTCAGCTGCGGAAATGGCCACCGCCATCGACGGTAAAATCGACCCCGGTGGTAAAGCTGGCCTGATCGGACAGCAGGAAGAGAATCGCGTTGACCACTTCGGCCGCCTCGCCGACGCGGCCCATCGGGTGGTTGGCGGCGAACATCGCCTCGACCTCTTGCACGGTGCCGGGCAACGCCTCGAGATAGCGTTCGAACATCGGCGTGCGGATCGCGCCGGGGTGCACGGTGTTGGCGCGGATGGGCAGGCCCTTTTCGGCGCAATCGAGCGCGATGGTCTTGGTGAGCGCGGTGACCGCCGCCTTGGATGCGCAATAGGCGGCAAAGCCCGAGCCGACGCGCAGCGCGAGCATCGAGCCGATGTTGATGATCGCGCCGGGTTCGCCCGAGTCCGCGATCGCGGGGATCGCCGCGCGGCAGCCGTTGAAGGTGCCATTAAGGTTGATGTCGATGGTGCGGCTCCAGCTGTCGAGATCGACATCGGGCACCGCGCCGGGCTCCGAAATGCCCGCGACATTGACGAGGTGCGTGAGCTTGCCGAAGGTCGCCTGCGCGGCCTGAACCGCCGCTTCCCATTGCGCCAGATCGCGCACGTCGAGCGAGACCGCCATCGCGTGCTCACCGAGCTCGGAGGCCAGCGCCTTGGCCTTGTCGAACTGGATATCGCCCAGCACCACGCTGCCGCCCTCGGCGACGATGCGCCGTCCGGTCGCCCCGCCGATCCCTTCCGCCCCGCCCGAGATCAGCGCGACCTTGCCCTGCATCAGTCCCATATCTTAACGCTCCAGTATCGCGACGGCGGACAGGCCGGGCGCGCCATAGACATGGCTGTAGGCGGTCTTCGGACTGCCCGGCACCTGCCGGTCACCTCCGCGTCCGCGCAGCTGTACGGTGTTCTCATAGACCTGACGCAGACCCGATGCGCCGATCGGTTCGCCGCAGGCAAGGCAGCCGCCATCGGTGTTGACGGGCAGCGCGCCATTGAGCTCGGTACGTCCTTCGGCCAGCCATTGCTCCTGCTCGCCATCCGCGCAGAAGCCGTTCTCGGCCATGTGCATGATTTCCGCGCCCGATTCGGTGTCCTGCAACTGCGCGACATCGATGTCATCAGGGCCGATACCCGCTGCTTCGAACGCCGCTTGGCTCGCGAGTTCGGTCGGCTTGCCGCCCCGCTCGACGCTGATCGCGGGCGCGAACACCTCGAACGATCCGGGCGGGCGGGTGCGCACCGCGATGCTGGCGATCCTGACGCCGTCGGCGCCGAGTTCACGCGCCTTCCTGTCCGACGCGATGATCAGCGCGACCGCGCCTTCGGCGGGCGAACAGAACATGTATTTGGTCAGCGGATCGTTGACCATGGGCGCATTGAGGATGGTGTCGAGATCGACCGGCGAGCGTCGCCAGGCGTGCTCGCACAAGGTGCCGTTGCGGAACGCCTTTTCCGCGACCATCCCCAAGGTGCGGCGGCTGATGCCGTGCAGTTGCATGTAGCGCTGGATCTTCATCGCAAAGAACTGCGTGGTCAGCATCATGCCGGTCTCGCCATACCATTCGGGCAGGCCCCAGTCTCCCGGCTTGGCGTTGAATGCGCCGCGCGGGTGCTTGTCGAAACCCACCGCCAGCGCGACATCGCACTGGCCCGACGCCACCGCGTTGCGCGCCGACGACAACGCGCTGCCGCCGGTGGCACATCCGTTCGAGACATTGATGAACGGCAGGCCGGTCAGCCCCAGCTCGTTGACCATGATATCGGCATTGCCCGCAGCTTCCGACCCGCCATAGGCGCATTCGATGTCGGTCCAGTCGAGTCCGGCATCCGCCAGCGCCTGCCGCACCGCGAACACGCCCTGGTCGCGGCCTGTGCGGCTATCGGTCCGCCCGAACGGGTGGATGCCTGCGCCGATGATCTGGACGTTGGTCATGCAGTTGCTCCTGCGGGCCTGAATGCAAACGTGGTTCGCCCCGGAGCGAACTCGGTGATCACCAGCTCCATCGCCATGCCCAGCTTCAGATCGGCCAGGACCGCGCCCTCGATCCGCGTCTCGACAATCACCTCGCCGGGCAGCTCGACATAGCCGATCAGGAACGGGGTGAAGGCATCAGGGCCCGCATAGGGCGGCGATTTCGGGCGAAAATCCTGGCTGGTCCATGACCATAAGCTGCCGGTGCGCGAAAGCGCTATGGCATCGAAATGCTGCGCAGCATCGCCTTGCGGCATCGGGAAGACAATCTCGCCCGACACGCGGTGACGCCCGCCGATCAGGCGCGGCTGCGGCTCGTCGGTCCACAGCCCTTCGGCGACAGGAACCGCAGCGCTCATGCCGCCGCCCGCGCATCATCGCGCGCATAGGCATCCAGCCCGCTCGCGGGATCGCCGAGCCATTGCGACAGCAACAGTACGCGCTTGTGCGCATGGCCGATCTCCAGTTCGTCGGTGGTGCCCATGCCGCCGTGCAGCTGCACCGCCTCTCGCCCGATGCCGAGCGCGCACTCGGCGACGATCGCCTTCATGCCCGCAATATCGTCTGCCCGCCCCGATGTAACCGCGGCGATCAGCGCGCTCTTGGCCTGATCGACCAATGCATAAGCTTCCACCATGCGGTGCTGGATCGCCTGGAAGCGGCCGATCGGCTGGCCGAACTGCTCGCGCTGGCGGACATAGCCCAGAGTATCGTCGAACAGCCGCTGGGCCAGCCCGGTCATCTCGGCAGCGGCGATCAGTCGTGCGGTCGTCAGCGCGTGCTCGACCGCGTCCCAATCGAGCGCCAGCCGTGCCTCGGCGGGCACATGGCATTGGCGCAAGGCAATTTCGGCGGCCTCGTTGCCATCGATGATGCGATAGCCCTTGCGGAACACGCCGGGAGCATCGGCCGCGATCAGGAACAAGGCCGGGCCGCTGTCGCTGAGCGCACTCACCAGCAGCCAGTCGGCGGCCATGCCTCCCAGCACGAAACTCTTGTCGCCGCTGAGCAGATAGCCCTGCGCGCTGGTCTTAGCGGTGGTGCTGCGCGGAATGGTGACATGCCGCCCCTCGGGCTCGAACAGCGCCAGCGCCGCGATCGCTTCGCCCGATGCCAGTGCCGCAATCAGCGGATGCGCCTCGGCCAGTCCGCTTCCCGCCAGCAGCAAGGGCAGCACCGCGTTCTCCAGCCAGTTATCCGACGAGATGCGCTGGCCAAAGCTCTCGCCCACCGCGACGAGATCAAGCAGGCTGCTGCCCAAGCCGCCCCTGTCTTCATCCAGCGCCATGGCCGCAAGGCCCAGATCGGCCATCGTCTGCCAGCGCGTGCGGTCGATCCCGCCAGGATGCGCGCGCTGCGCCTTGCGGGCAGCGATGTCGCTGCCCTCGAGAAAGCGCTCCACCGAGGCGCGGAACAGCAGCTGGCTCTCGTCATAATCGAAATTCATGGCACGGTCTCGAAACGCACCGGTACGCAAGAAGGTCCGCGCAGCATCATGTTGGGATGATAGGCAATCGCGTTTTCGTCGGTCAGCGTGATGCCGGCAATGCGCGGCAGCAGCTCCTCGAACGCCACGGTCATTTCCTTGCGGCTGAGCATGTTCCCGACGCACATATGGATGCCGCGTCCGAAGGCGAGGTGCGTGCGCGCATTGGCGCGGTCGGCCAGGAAACGGTCGGGGTCTTCATAGCGTTCGGGATCGCGGTTGGCGGCGGCATAGCGCATCATCACCATCGCGCCTGCGGGCAAGGTCACGCCGCCAAGCTCCGCATCGGACTTCATCACCCGCCAGATGCCTGATGAGGCGCTGGCCAGCCGCAGCATTTCCTCGACCATATTGGGGATGATCTTCGGGTCGGCCTTGGCCTTGGCGAGCTCGCCTGGATTGTGCGCCAGCAGGATGATGCCTTCAGCGAGGGTAGCGGTGGTTGTCTCGTTGCCCGCGACCAGCAGCTGCTGCACGATCGAGAGCAGTTCGCCGTCGTCCAATGGCCGTTCGCCGTCGATCTGGGCGTGGACCAGATCGGACAGCAGATCGTCGGTGGGGTTGGCGCGCCGAAGGTCCATCTGCGCCTTGATCGCGTGCTGGAATTCGACCACCTCGCGTGCGCATTGCAGCTCGCGTTCCAGCGGCACCATGCCGCCCAGCCGGTCGACAAACGCATCGGTCCAGCGCTTGATTGTGGTGGGGGCCTCGTGCGTCAGGCCCAGCTGCTCGGATATCATGCGGATCGGCAGCGGCATGGCAAAATAGCGAACGAAATCGATATCGTCCTTGTCCAGCATGTCATCGATCAGATCGCGCGCGATCTCGCGGATATGCGCTTCAAGCTTGTTCACCCGCGGCGCGGAAAAGGCGAGATTGACCAGCTTGCGAAACCGCGTGTGCACCGGCGGGTCAGCTGTCAGCAGCGTGTCGACCTGCGGCCAGCCGTCGTCCAGGATCGCCTTGACCTGCGGGTCTTCGGACCGCGCGCCCGAAAGCACCGCCTGGAAATTGTTCGAGAATTCGTCGGTGCGTGATGTCGCTTCGCTGACCAGCTTGTGGCTGAGCACCAGATACAGGCCGCTCGCCGCATCATGATAGACCGGCTGCGTGGGAATGGTCGCCTGGTAGAAGGCAAACGGGTCGGACAGCACGTCCGGATGGAAAAAGCTCTGCTGCTCTGCCGCCACCGTCACTGCCTGCTCCCGCGATGCTGTTGTGTCATTCTCTTGTCATAGCCGTCTGCAGCGGCGAGCGGCGATAGTCGAAAATGCTAGGGCCGGACGATCGCGTGCCGATAACGAAAATTGCGCAATTTGTGTTATTGGTCTATTCTGGCGCACCAATCAGCGAAGGAACGAACCCATGAACGTATCGATCGGCGAACGCTGGGAAAGCTATGTCGAGGCTTTGCTCAAGACCGGGCGCTACGGATCGGCGAGCGAAATTGTCCGCGAAGGGCTGCGCCTGGTCGAGGAGCGCGAGGCCAAGCTCGCGGCGCTGCGCGAGACCATCGAGGCAGCGATTGCTGAAGGCGGAGAGCACACGATAGAAGAGGTCGATGCCTATCTCGACACAGTGCTGGACGACATGGAGAAAAGCGGTGCGCTGGCCGCATGAGGCGATTGGTCATCACCACCGCTGCTCGCAGGCAGTTGGCGGAGATCACGACCTATATCGCGCTAGAAAGCGGGAGCCGGCGACCAGCTCTTGGTTTTCGCAAACGCCTTTTGGACAAATGCGCAAAGCTTGCCCACCTGCCGGCAACTCTTGGGACGGCGCGGTCGGAGCTTGCAACCGGTTTACGCAGCACACCCGTCGGCAGTTATCTGATCTTTTTCCGGTATGACGAATCGCGTGTCACAGTGATAGCCGTACTCCACGCCAGCCGCGACGTGGCGACGCACTTCGACAATGACTGACCCGCCCCTCAGCTGTGCGTCATCACCCCGCCATCGGCGATGATGCCCTGGCCGGTGATGAAACGGGCATCGTCGCTCGCCAGAAACGCGATGACATCGGCGATATCCTCGGGCTGGCCCAGCCGCTTGAGCGCCGACTTGTCGCGATAATAATCCGCCGCCTCGCCATTTTCCAGCATGCCCCGCGTCATCCCGGTGACGATGCAGCCCGGCTGGACGCAGTTGACCGTGACGCCATACGGCCCCAGCTCCATTGCCAGCGAGCGGGTAAAGCCAAGGATCGCGTGCTTCGATGCCGCATAGGCGCCCAGGCCCGCATCGCCATAGCGCGACAGGATCGATCCGGTGTTGATCACGCGCCCGGCTTTTGATGCCTGCAGCAGGCCAAGGCAGGCCTTGGACAGCCGCGCCGGGGCCAGCAGGTTGACGTCGAGCCCGAACTGCCACTGCTCGTCGGTCAACTCGCCCAGCGTACCCACCGGGCAGACGCCGGCGTTGTTGATCAGAATGTCGAGCCCGCCGAGCTGGCTTTGCGCTGCCGCTGCCAGCGTGGTGATCGCCTGCGGGTCGGCCAGGTTGGCGACATGATTGAAGGTACCCGCCAGCCCGTCGCTGATGATGTCGCAGGCCATCACGGTCGCGCCATCGGCCAGCAGGCGGCGGACGGTTGCCGCGCCGATCCCCGATGCAGCCCCGGTCACCAGCGCCTTGCGTCCGTTCAGTCTGCTCATGATGTTTCCTTTGTGCGTTCGGCGTGCGTCACGAAATCCAGCGCATTGGCGATGGCGCGACGGACATGGGGGTTTGCGTAGCTGGCGGGACCATCGCCGAATTGCAGATACACCATCTGCGCAGCATCGATGGCGCGTGTCCAGCCAATCAGGTTGCTGCCCGGCGGATGCGGCCAGTCGGTCCTGTCAAACATCCTGCCTGCCACGGCATGCGCCGCCGAGGAGAAGCGGTCGCGTTCGAAACGCGTATCGGCGCGGATCAAAGGGGTGACGTCATCCTCGAAGACCTGGGCCAGGTACAGTTCGTCGTTGACCGCGAACCGATCGGGCAGGCCGCGCGTCACCGGATGATCGGCCACCACCACCGCCTCGTAATCGATGTCGTGCGCATAGCCCGAATCGAGACAGGAGTGTCCGCGCACCTCGCCCGGCTGATACAGAAACCTCCCGCCCAGCATCTCGCTCCAGCCCGGCCAGTCAGCCCATCCCGCCAGCGCATGATGCAGCATCACCGCACCCTTGCCCGCAGCAAAATGGCGCTCGATCGCCTGCACAAAACCGGCGCTCGGCGGACGGCTGGTCACCTTGCCATCGGCGAAGACATAGCCCGGCATGTCGTAGAACAGCAGCGCATCGGCGCTGTCCGCCGCGCCGTCCGCCACGGCAGCCTCCGCTTCGGGGTGCACCAGATGCCGAACCCGCCACCCATCCAGGCTCGCCAGCAGCGCGGCAAACGGTTCGGCCTCGTAAGGGTGGCCGCCCGACAGGACCAGCAGGTCGCGCACGATCAGGCGATCTTGAGGATCATCTTGCCCTGGTTGGAGCCCTCGAACAGCCGCATGAATGCGGGCAGCGCATTGTCCAGCCCCTCGTCGATATGTTCGTCGACCACCAGCCGTCCGGTGGCCGCCCATTCACCCATTTTCGCCCCGCCCTCGGCAAAGCGCGGCACGTAATCGGCGACCAGCAGCCCGCGGATCGAGGCGCGGTGGACGATCAGCTGCCAGATGTTTCGCGCACCCACCGGTGTGGGCGCGTTGTACTCGCTGATCAGCCCGCACAGCCCGATGCGCGCGCCGTGGCGCAGGTTCATCAGGCCCGCGTCGAGGATGTCGCCGCCGACATTCTCGAAGATCACATCAACGCCATCGGGCGCGACCGCCTTGATCGCGGCATCCAGTGCCGCCATGTCCTTGCCACGATAGTCGATCGCTTGATCAAAGCCGTAGCGCTCCTTCAGCCGCGCGCATTTCTCAGCGCCGCCCGCGATGCCGATGGTTGTGCAGCCCATGATCTTGGCGATCTGGCCAACCAGCGAGCCCACCGCGCCTGCCGCGCCGGTGACCAGCACGACATCGCCCACCTTGGGCTCGCACACGTCGATAAAGCCGAAATAGGCGGTCATCCCCACCGCGCCGAACAGCGAGAGATAGTTGGTGACCGAAGGCACGGCTGCTGGGTCGATCGGCTGGGTGAAGCCGCCCAATGTGCCGACCGAGTAATCCTCGATGGCGTTGAGGCCCAGTACCCACTGGCCCTTGGCAAAGCCCTCTGCGCGGCTTTCCTCAACGACGCCGATGGTGGTCGCGCGCACCGGCGCGCCCAGCGGGATCGGCGGCATGTAGCTGTCCGCATCGGACATCCAGCCGCGCTGTGCGGGGTCGAGCGAGGCATAATGGTTGCGGATCAGGAACTGGCCTTCCTCCAGCGCGGGCAGCGCCGAGGTCTCCAGCGCGAAATCCTCGGCGACCGGCGCGCCTGCGGGGCGGCGTTTGAGGATGAACTGGCGGTTGCTGGTCATGGGGTACGTCTCCGAAGAAGGAATAAGGAAGCTCAGTCTGCGCCGCGCCCGCCGTCGACCAGCATCGCGGTGCCGGTGACCATGCGCGATGCGGCGCTGGCGAGGAATGTGGCGGCGCTGGCGATGTCGTCAGCGGTGCCGACGCGTTGCAGCGCGTTGCCGTCCATGACGAAGGCCTTGACCTCGTCGCTGTCGCCATAGGCACCGGTGATCATCTCGGTATAGATCACCCCGGGGTTGAGCGAATTGACGCGGACCTTGGGGTTGAGCTGCGCGCCTTCGAGTGCGGCAACCCGGCTGAAATGCGTCACCGCCGCCTTGGCCGCACAATAGGCGGCGCAATCATCGAGCCCGATCAGCCCGGCGAGCGAGGAGATGTTGACGATCGAGCCTGCGCTCTTCGTATCGCGCATCATGCGCAGGCCGTATTTGGTACCCAGCACCACGCTTTCGACATCCGCCGTCCACAGCTCGCGGAAATCCTCGAGCGAGGTATCGGGCAGGGGCTTGGAGAAGAACGACCCGGCGGAGTTGATCAGCGCATCGACCGAGGCGTGCGCGGCAGTCACGGTGTCGGCAAACGCCGCCCAGTCGCTCTCGCTCGTGACATCGAAGCTGTGGAACTCGGCGGTGGCGCCTGCTGCCCGGACCTGCCTGACAGTCTCCGCGCCACGCTCTGGATTGCGCCCGGTGGCGATGATGTGGAAGCCCGCGCGTGCCAGCCGCAATGCCGTGGCACGGCCAATGCCCGAAGTCGCGCCGGTGACGATGGCGGTCTTGGTCATAAGCCTCCCCCCCGTTTGTCCCGAGCCCTTCGACGCCGCCTGTCGGCGTCGCTCAGGATAAACTTCAGCCTCAGGCTGAAGTCGAGGGATGTGATCGCCACCGTGTCCACTAGGTCCCTCGACACGCTCGGGACAAACGGGAATTGTGCGGTGATTTTGGAAGCCATCATGTCAAACTCCATCCGCCATCGACCACCATCTGCGTGGCGGTCATGAACGACGATTCCTCGCTGATCAGGAACAGGATGCTTTCGGCGATGTCCTCGGGTTCCTGCGGTACGCCCAGCGGCACGTCGGTCCAGTGCGCGGGATCGTTCATCGCGCCCGGCGGCATCGCGCCTTCGAGCAGCGGCGTGCGGGTGGGGCCAGGGCACACCGCGTTGACGCGGATCATGTCACCCTTGCGACCGACCTCGACCCCGACCGCGCGCGCCATGTTGGCCATCGCAGCCTTGGCGACGGCATAAGCCGAGATCGCGGGCGCGGCGCAATTGGCCATCACCGATGCGGTGAGAATGATGCTGCCGGTCGCCGGTTGGCCGCCTGCCTGGGCCCGCATCTGCGCCACCGCCTTTTGCAGGCCAAGGAAACTGCCCTCGACATGCACCTGATTGAGCCTGCGGAATCGCGCCATGTCGAGATCGATGATCGGCTCGTAATTGACGATGCCCGCATTCGATACGAGCGCATCGAGCCGGCCATAATGGTGCACGGCGGCGGTGATCGCATTGTCCCAGTCGTCCTGGCTGGTGACATCATGCTTCAGCCCGATGCATTGGCAATCGGCGGCGACACCCTGGATCCGCTCGCCGTCCAGATCGGTTGCGATCACCTTCGCGCCGCGCTCCGCCGCCAGCCGCGCGGTGGCAGCGCCAATCCCCGATGCTGCCCCCGTGATCAGCACCACCTTGTCCTTCACCGCAAATGTCATGTGCCCATGTCCAGCTCGATCATCCCGTCTTTCTCCCGCACCGGCCACGTGCTGACGCCGCAATAGGCAGGCGGCCCCTTGGCCGCCCCATTGGTGATGTCGAAGCGCGCGCCATGGTGCGGGCAGATCACATGCCCGCGCCGCAGCCGCGCGCCTGCCAGCGGCAGCAGCGCATGGCTGCACAGCCCGTCCAGCGCAAAAAGGCTGCCATCGCCATCGCGCGCGATCAGGAATGCTGCACCCCCATGCTGCACAAAACGGGTGGTGCCCGGTGCAACATCGGATGGGGTCACAGGGGTAAAGGCCATGGGCTCAGTGATGACCGACAATGCGGGCAACCGCAATCCCGCGCTGGTCGGAGCAAGCATTTGGGCTGGCTCAAACACGCAGCACCTTCACCGGAATCGCGCTTTGCAGCGCCTGGCCGGTAATGGGGTCGAAGCCGCTGGTCTCGCTCACCAGCCGGTTGGTCGATCCGCCGCGCGCGGGGACCTGGTCCGGGCCGAAGTCGGGATCGCCATAGCCGTGCGCCATCGATATCACGCCGCGGCGCAAGGTGCCTGATGCCTTGGCAAGCGCATGCACTTCGCCATGCGGCGAGGCGATGCGGATCATCTCGCCATCGGCCACGCCCAGCCCGGCGAGGTCTTCGGGATGGATATGCGCCGGGTTGGTGGTGCGCTTGGCCGCCAGCGCCGACAGGTGCCCGCCGGTCGAGTTGAACCGGTGGCGGCTGCGGCGCGAGATCAGCCGGAACGGATAACCCTGGGCCGCCGGATCGTTGCTGCCATAAGCGATCAGCTGCGCGGGCATCGCGCCGCCCGCCAGATCGAACCGTGCCTCGTGGCCGGGCTCCGCCGGTTCGACGATCGGGTGCTTGTCGTCATAGATCACCGCCTTGCCATCAACGCTGTCGGCGCGGACCTGGCTGGGCGCGACGACGCAGCCTGCCACCGCCATGTCGAGGAAGGTCTGCTTGTCGGGGCATGCATCCATAGGGCACGGGCCGCCCGCCAGCGGCAGGCCGGTGCCCAACCTTTTGGCAAGGCCCCAGAGCATTTCATACTCGTCCAGCAGATCGCCCGGCCGCGGCAGCAATGCCTCGGTATAGCGCGCGTAGGGGATTTCGTACCACCATTCGGACAGCGACGAGATGTCATCACGCTCGAGGCACATCAACGGCGCCAGGATATAGTCGGACCGGCGTGCGGACACGCCCTCGCTGCGGATGTCGACGCTGACAAACAGCTCGAGCGATTGAATCGCGCGCGCCATCTTGTCCTGGTCGGGGAAGGCCAGCATCGGGTTGCCGCCGATCGAGATCAGCGCCTTGACCTGACCGGGCCCGGGAGTGAGGATCTCGTCGGCGAGCACGTTGCACGGCATCTCGGCCATCAGGTGCGTGAGGCCCCGGAAGCGCGAGGCGGGATAGCCTTCACCCCACAGCTTCATCGGCGGATTGACCTGCGCGCGGCGCGGCGTGACGGGGGTGAAGATACGCGGGATCGAGCTTTTCTCGCCCTCGCGGCAGAAGCGGCCGCACAGGATGTTGAGGCTGCTCACCAGATATTGCGTCAGCGTGCCATGGCCTGCCATTTCGGGGCCGGTGCCGGTGCTGGCAGAGCCCTTGGTGCCGCCTGCAAACATGCGTGCAGCGGCCACCAGGTCTGCTTCGCTGACGCCGGCGCGGGCTGCCGCCACAGCAGGCGGGAATCCCGACACGGCCTGTTGCAGTTCAGCCAGGCCATCGACATGCGCCTGCACGAACGCCTCGTCATACAGCCGCTCTTGCAGGATCACATGGATCATGCCTGCGAGCAGCGCGGGGTCCTCGCCCGGCTTTACCGGCAGATGGATGTGCGCGAGCGCCGCGACATCGCTCTCCCTCGGATCCGCGACGATCAGCTTGAGGCCGCCTTCGATGGCGTCGCGCAGCCGCCGTGAGGGCGAGAAGGGCGGCAGCCCGCCGGGCGGTCCGTAATGCGACACGATGGGGTTATTGCCGATGAAGAAGGCGACATCGGCCTCGCCAAAGACATGCCCGCCGCCCGACCAGCTGCCATATTGCGCAGCAGTATAGACCTTGGCGGGCTGATCGAGCGTGACGCTGGTATAGAAATGCCGGGTGCCCAGGCCTTGCGCAAACGCCATCCCCGAGGCGACACCGGCGGAATTCTGGAACGCATAGGTGCCGGTATAGATGGCAACGCTGTCCGGCCCGTGCTCGTCGATCAGCGCCTTCAGCTTTGCGGCCACCTCGTCGAGCGCGGTCTGCGTGGCGATCGGCACAAAGCCGTCTGCGGACTTCTTTTGCGAGGCCAGCAGCCGTTCGGGGTGATGGTGTGCCTCGGGCAACTGACGGCCCTTGATGCAGGTATAGCCACCGAACACCGGGTCTTCGGGATCGCCTGCAACGCGCACGACCTGGTCGCCCTCGGTCTCCACCAGGATTGCACAATTGGCATGGCAGAAACGGCAGAAGCTGCGCTGCACCGGCATGGTCTTGACCCTCCCTTGGGCGCGACCCGCCGGGCCACGCGCGGGCGCGCAGCATCACGGCCGGATCATGGCCTTATGCAGCTAGCCTAGCCGATGCCGTAGGGTCCGCGACTGTCATTTTTGACACTTGAGGCATTGGGATAGCCCGGTCATTTTCGCGCAACATGAAAAAAAGGTGCGGGCCGCAAAGGCCGCAGCATTGAGGGGAGGGTTACGATGAAGGTATCAACCTATCTGTCGGCTTCGGCATACGCCTTGGGGTTAGGGCTCGTTGCTGCACCGACGACGGCATGGGCGCAGGATCAGGCCGCGCCCGAGGGCGCAGAGGTGGCTCAGGAGACCGGGCTGCGGACCATCGTCGTCACCGCGCAGCGCCGCGAGGAATCGCTCCAGGCCGTCCCCGTCGCGGTGTCCGCGATCGATGCCCAGGCTCTCGCCACCGGCGCGGTCGATGACCTTCGCGATTTCGCCGGCCGCGTGCCCGGCCTTGTTGTCGATCCGGTCAACGCCGGCCCGTCGGCCGCCGCCATCGCTATTCGCGGCATCAGCTTCGAGGATATCGAAAAGTCGTTCGACCCGGCGGTCGGCGTGGTGATCGACGATGTCTTCATCGGCACCAACACCGGCCAGCTGCTCGATGCCTTTGACCTCGAATCGATCGAAATCCTGCGCGGGCCGCAGGGAACGCTGTTCGGCCGCAACACCATCGGCGGCGTGATCAACGTCCGGCGCAGCAAGCCCACCGGCGAGTGGGGCGTGCGCGCCTCGATCGGCTATGCCGAATACAACACCGTGCGCGGCCGCCTGGTCGTCAACACCCCGATGATCGGCGATTTCCTCGCGTTCAAGGGCTTCTTCTTCTATGACAATACCGACGGCTATCTGCGCAATGTGACCCAGGGCAACCGCCGGACCAACGAATATGAGGTGTGGACGGCTGGCGTCACCGCGCTGATCACGCCGACCGACGATATCGAGGCGGTGATCACCTACGAACACATGGAGGAAGACGGCGAGGTCGCGACCGCCAGCGTCTCGAATGATCGTGATCTGATCTGCCTTCAGGTGCCCGTCCCCGGCGTCGGGCTGGTCCGTGCTTTCCAGATTCCCGGCAACCAGTGCAACCGCACGCCGACCAACAGCCGCCAGCTGTATACCGTCTTTGGCAACATCCAGACGCCGGTGCGCAACAAGACCGATGCGATCAGCGGCACGGTCAACATCGAGCTGGGCGATTTCACGCTCACCTCGGTCACCGGCTGGCGCAAGAACAACGAAAGCGTCCGGCAGGATTTCGACTCGGCCTCGATCAACTTCTTCGACACGCTGCGCATCCAGGAATATGAGCAGTTCAGCCAGGAAATCCGCTTTGCCGGTGACGTCACCGACTGGATGGATATCGTGCTGGGTGCCTATTATTTCGACAGCACCTACACGCTGCGTCAGACCTCTTTCTTCGGCTTCCTCGGCCCAGGCGCCAGCGCCTTCCAGCTTTCGGTGGGTGATTCCAAATCCTATGCCGGATTTGCCGATGCGCGCTTCAAGCTGTCCGACCAGCTGACCTTCGGGGTCGGTGGCCGCTACACCAAGGATGAAAAGGCGCTGACCACCAACTTCGGGCTCAGTCCCACCGGTGCCTGCCCGGTCGGCTTTGCCGGGATCACGCTGGCTGCATGCAGTGCCTCGGAGGATTTCGGCGAGTTCACCTATCGTGCCAGCCTCGACTATCAGTTCGATGGTGGCCAGCTGGTCTATGCCAGCTATTCGCGCGGCTTCCGGTCGGGTGGCTTCAACGGCCGCGCGGCGACGCCGACCGCGATCGGCCCGTATCAGCCTGAAATCGTCGATGCCTATGAAATCGGCCTGAAGGCGGACTGGCTCGATCGCCGCCTGCGCACCAATATCGCGATCTTCCAGACCGATTATTCGGACAAGCAGGAAGAGCTGGTGCGGCCAACTGTCGCCCCGTTCAGTGCCATCCAGGCGCAGGAAACCATCGTGGAGAACGCGGCCTCAGCCCGGATCAAGGGCATCGAGCTGGAAATCGTCGCGCTGCCCAGTGATGATCTGTCGTTCAATTTCTCGGCCACCTATCTCGACGCCAACTACCAGAACTTCGTGCGCGGCGGCATCGACGTGTCCGATCTCGACCTGCGCCGCGCGCCCAAATATGCCTGGTCCGCCGGTTTCGATTACACCCGGCCGATCGGCGATGGCGAGTTCCGCTGGAGCACCATCTTCCGCTATGTCGACAAGTACACCACCTGCATCGTGGCCGATGGCGCGCTGCAGGCGCAGGGCATCATCACCAACGAACGGCGCTGCGAATCCTCGGAGCGCGAGATTCTGGACAGCACGATCTCGTACAAGCACGATTTCGGTGGTGCCGCGGCGACCTTCAGCGTCTTCGGGCGCAACCTGTTCGACAATCGCGGGCTTTCGAGCACGCTGCCGGTCGCCGGGCTGTTCACCTTCGCCGGTGTCCGCCCGCCCCGTCAGTTCGGCGCAGAAGTGATGCTCGAATTCTGATACCCTTCAAGGCCCGCGCTCCGGTTGCACACGAAAGCGCGGGCCTTGTTCCAAAACGACAACACGGGATCGCAAACGCTCCGCCATGGCCAAGCCCTTTCCGCCGCATCCGTATCTGCACGGCCACCACGCGCCGAACCGCTTTGAGGCCGATGCGCCCGATCTGGTGATCGAGGGCGAGATCCCGCAGGATCTGGCCGGCGTCTTCTACCGCAACGGGCCCGAGCCTTTGCACCCGACGCGCGGCGACGAGTATCACTGGTTCGATGGCGATGGCATGGTCTATGGCTTCTTCATCGAAAACGGACGCGTCTCGATGCGCAACCGCTGGGTGCGGACCGAAAAGTTCGAGCTGGAAAAGGCCGCAGGCGAACGGCTGTTCGGAGTGTTCGGCAACCCGATGACCGCCGATCCTTCGGTCCAGGGCAAGCGGTACAACACCGCCAACACCAACATCATCATCCATGGCGGCAAATTGCTCGCGCTGATGGAGGGCGCGCCGCCGGTGGTGCTGAACCCGCGCGATCTTTCGACCATCGGCGAGGATCACTACGGCGGCACCATTTCCACGACCTTTTCGGCGCATCCCAAGATCGATTATGCCACCGGCGAGATGATCAACATCGGCGCGATGATCAACGGACCGATGGGGGCGGCCGAAATCCGGTACGATGTCATCGACCGCGCGGGCGCGCTCACCCGCAGCCAGATCATCCCTGTGCCGCACATGAGCCTGATGCACACGTTCTTCGTCACCGAAAACTGGGTGGTGTTCCCGGTGCTGCCGATCGACACGGACCTCGGCCGGTTCATGCGCGGCGGGCCGATGACCGCCTGGGTCAACGATCGTCCGTCCAAGCTGGCACTGATGCCGCGCCATGGCAGCGCCGACGATGTGCGCTGGTTCGAATACGAGCCGCGCCACATGTTCCACGAGTTGAACGTGTGGGAGGAGGACGGCAAGATCATCGCGGATGTCGCCGCCGCCAATGGCACAGCGCTGTTCCCCGACGAGACCGGGGTGCGCGCGACCCATTCGGGCACCCGCCAGAGCCTGCGCCGCTGGACGATCGATCTGCATGCCAACACCGATCTGATCCGCGAAGAGGTTCTGAACGAGCGCGATCTGCAGTTCCCGCGCCCCGATGACCGGCTGATGACGCGAAAGACGCGGCACAGCTTTGCCAACATCAATCTGGAATCGCGCGATGCCCGGGTCGAGGGACTGGATGCCGCGCTGCGCTTCGACACCGTGACCGGCACCGAGGACATCTACCATTTCGGCAAGGGCGCAGCCGCAGGCGAGCTGATCTTTGCGCCGCGGCTGGGTGCGAAGACCGGGCCCGAGGGCGAGGCGGACGGCTATGCGATGACACTGGTTCATCGCGCCAACGCGCCGGGCAGCGAGCTGGCGATCTTCAACGCGCTCGACATCGCCGCCGGACCGATCGCGCGCGTGCATGTCCCGTTCCGCGTGCCCAGCGGCTTCCACTGCAATTTCTATCCCGCAGACGGCGATCTTTATGCCCGCGCGCTGGCGCACTGACGCGCAATGAGCATGATCGCCGAGATGGTGGCGCGCGGAGCCGCCGCCACCCCCGACAAGCCCGCGCTGATCCAGGACGAAGAGACGCTGAGCTATGCCGCGCTCGACGATCTGGTCTGCCGCTGTGTCGCGGCCTTGAAGGGCAGCGGCATTGGCAAGGGCGACCGGGTCGCGTTTCTGGGGCTCAACACCATCGACTACGTTATCCTGCTGATGGCAAGCTTGCGCATCGGCGCGGTGACGGTCGCGGTCAACTGGCGGCTGGTGCCGCGCGAGATTGCCTATATCATCCAGGACGCCGGCGCGCGTTTCCTGCTCACGCAAGCGGCCGTGCTGGACAACGCGCTGGCGGTGCGCGCCGAGGCGGGGCTGGAGACAATCCTGCTCGGCGATGGCGACTTCGAGGGGCGGCCTGCATTCCGCCAATGGGTGCAGGGCTTTGATCCCGACCGGTCGCTGGCCGATCTCGCGCCATCCGATGTCGCGGTGCAGCTCTACACCTCGGGCACCACCGGCCACCCCAAGGGCGCATTGCTCACCCATGGCAGCCTGACCGCCTCGCTCAGCCAGGGCAGGAAGATCGGCGAGGACTGGGCAGCGTGGTGGCCAAGCGATGTCTCGCTGGTGGCGATGCCGCTGTTCCATATCGGCGGCACGGCCTGGGTGATGCAGACATTGAACGGCGGCGGCACCGGGGTGATCCTCGCGCAGCCCGATGTTGCGGTGATCATCGCGGCGGTGCAGCGCCATGGCATCACCAAGATGTTCGCGGTGCCCGCCGTGCTCAACATGATCCTCAATCATCCCGATGCGCAGAGTGCGGATTTCTCCTCGATGCGGGTGCTGCCTTATGGCGCCTCGCCGATCCCGCTCGACGTGCTCAGCCGATCGATGCAGATGTTCCCCAATGCGCAGTTCGTGCAGATGTACGGCGCGACCGAGACCAGCGGCACGATCGTCTATCTGCCACCCGAGGATCATGATGTCGCAGGCACCCCGCGCATGGCAGGCTGCGGCAAGCCGTTCCCCGATGTCGAGCTTCGCATCGTTGGCGAGGATGGGCAGGATCGCAGCGTGGGCGACGTCGGGGAGGTCTGGGTGCGTGCGCCGCTAGTCATGGCGGGCTATCACAATCTTGCCGATGCCAATGCCTCGGCCTTTGTCGACGGATGGTACCGAACAGGCGACGCCGCCTATGTCGATGCAGATGGCTATCTCTATCTGTTCGACCGGGTGAAGGACATGATCGTCTCGGGGGGAGAGAATATCTACCCCGCCGAGGTCGAGAACGCGCTGCATCACCACCCAGCGGTACGTGACTGCGCGGTGATCGGCGTGCCTGATCCGCGCTGGGGCGAGGCGGTGAAGGCGATCGTCGTGCTGAAGGACGGGGCGGCGGTCGATGACGCGACGCTGATCGCCTTTGCCCGCACGCATATTGCGGGGTTCAAATGCCCCAAGAGCATCGATTTCGTCACCGAACTGCCGCGCAACCCCTCGGGCAAGGTGCTCAAGAAGGAATTGCGCAAGCTCTACTGGCAGGAGGGGGCAAGGCAGATTGGGTAGCGCCTCACGAACCGGAATTAGCGAACAGGAAGAGGAACGACCATGACCACCACCCGCCAATGGCTGATCGCAGGCCGCCCGCGTGGCCGCCCGGTCCAGGACAGCGATTTCGAACTGGTGACGAAGGAGCTGCCCGCACCCGGTCCCGGCCAGATGCTGCTCAAGACGCATTATCTGGGCTTCGATCCGGCGCAGAAGGGCTGGATGGAGAATATCGCCGATTATGTCGCGCCGACCGAGATTGGTGAGGTGATGCGCGGTTCGGGCATTTCGGAGGTGATCGAATCGAACGACGGCAAGTTTGCCGTCGGCACTATGGTGATCGGATCGACCGGCTGGACCGAATATCACCTGTCCGATGGCGAGGGCCTGGTGCCATGCGAGCCGACGCTGCCGCCGACCGCGATGATGTCGGTGCTCGGCACCACGGGGCTGACCGCTTATTGTGGTCTGTTCAAGATCGGCAAGCCGGTGGCAGGCGATACGGTATTGGTCTCGGGCGCGGCGGGGGCAACCGGATCGGTGGTCGGCCAGCTCGCCAAGATCGCCGGATGCCGCGTCGTCGGCATCGCCGGCGGGGCGGACAAATGCGCCTGGCTGGTGGAGGAAGCCGGCTATGACGCCGCGATCGACTACAAGGCAGGCGGATTGAAGGCCGCGATCAAGCAGCATTGCCCGAACGGTGTCGATGTCATCTTCGACAATGTCGGCGGGGCGATCCTCGACGACATGCTGGCCCAGATCGCGACCAACGCGCGCGTCGTCATCTGCGGCGGCATCAGCCGCTACGAGACCGGACAGATGCCCGCAGGCCCGCAGAACTATTTCAACCTCATCTTCCGCCGCGCGACGATGACCGGGTTCATCGTGCTCGACTGGGCCGCCGAATTCCCGCTGATCCGCAAGCGGCTGGCGGGCTTCGTCCAGGATGGGCGGCTGGCCTATCGCGAGGACATCCAGCACGGGTTCGAGAATGCCCCGCAGACAATGCAGCGGCTGTTCTCCGGCGCCAATCGCGGCAAGCAGATGCTGAAACTGTAGATCGCCCTGTGACAGACGAGGCTGGCCTCAAGGCCCTCGTCCAGGCGGTGTACGCGCATGCGGCTGCGGGCGATTGGCAGGCGTGCGAAGCCTGCCTGTCGCCCGACCTCGTGATCTTCGAGGCCGCCGGCCTGCCTTATGCCGGCACGTTTCGCGGGCGCGATGCGCTGCAGCGGCTGCATGGGCAGGTGATGGAGCACTGGGCCGATCCGCAGATCGACTTTCACGCCATGACCGCAGGCGATGGTCATGTCGTCAGCCTCGTGACGTTTCACCTCACATCGCGGATCACGGGCAAGTCGGTGGCCATGCCGCTGGCAGAGGTGTTCCGCATTGAAAAAGGGCTGGTCACCGAGATTCGGCCCTTCTATTTCGACCCGGCTGCAGTGGGGGCGCTCGATCTTTGACCCAGGTGCATCGGTTTCAATGCCGAAATACGCAACTTTGTTGCGTTGCAACATTTCAAATTCCCAGAAAAACCCAGCATTTCAATGACTTAAATCAGGGTTGCGTCCCCTGCAACTCTATCTGCAAAAATATCATTCGCAAACGCAGCATTGCGTATTGAAACCTTTCAACCGCGCACTTAAATGGACGTTGTAAGAATACCCGCCCGAACAAGGGCCAGTCCGTTCCCCCCGCGATTGAAAGGAAACCTCCCATGAAGCTTCGTTCCGCCCTGCTCGGCGCCGTTCTCCTCGCCGCCACTGCCGCTCCTGCTTTCGCGCAGGACGACGCCCTGATCTCGAAGAACCAGACCATCTACGACGCCGAAGGCAAGCGCGTTGGCAAGGTGACCCGCGTTCTCGAAGACGGTTCGGCTCTGGTCATCTACAAGGGCAAGGTTGTGCGAATCGGCGCCTCGACCCTGACCGCCGGCGAAGGCAAGGTCACGACCTCGCTTTCGAAGAAGGAACTTGCCCGTCTGGATTGATCCTCTCGATCCATTGACGCCCTGAAAGGCCGGGAGAGCTTCGCGCTTTCCCGGCCTTTTTCGTGCCCGCTGCGCACAGCCTGCCGGACCGCAGATACGCTGGCCGTAACGTCGCGTCGCGATCGACCAAAAGGCTCCGCCAAAGCCACTTTTCTTTTGGGTTCAAAGCCGCTTAAGGTCCGGATATGAAACTCACCGGACCCGCCTCGCACACCTATTTCTCGCAGCGCCTGCGGTTGCACTATGCCGATTGGGGCAATGCCGATGCGCCGCCGCTGATCCTGCTTCACGGCGGCGAGGACCATTGCCGCTCGTGGGACTGGGTGGCTGGCGAGCTGATGGCCGACTGGCACGTGATCGCGCCCGATCTGCGCGGCCATGGCGATTCGCAATGGACCGCCGACGGCAACTATCCGATCATGAATTTCACTTACGATCTGGCGCAGCTGGTCGAGCAATCGGGCTATGAGCAGGTGACCATTGTTGCGCATTCGCTCGGCGGCAACACCGCGCTGCGTTATGCCGGGCTGTATCCCGAAAAAGTTCGCAAGATCGTCGCGATCGAGGGGCTGGGCCCCAGCCCCAAGATGGTCGAGGAGCGCAACGCAACGCCGTTCCACGAACACTGGCTCACATGGTTTGCCGACAAGCGCACCCGCGGACCGCGCAAGCACCGCGAATATGACAGTTTCGAACAGGCGTTGCAGCGGATGCACGCCGAAAACAGCTATCTCACCGCCGATCAGGCGCGCCATCTGTGCGAACATGCCGTCATCCGCAACGAGAACGGGACATACAGCTGGAAGTTCGATCCGCATGTCCGCATCTGGCCGATGCTCGACATCACGTCCGATCAGATGCACGGCCTTTGGCAGCGCATTTCCAGCCCCACACTGTTGTGCTGGGGCGAAAAGAGCTGGGCCTCCGATCCTGAAGCCGATGGTCGGCTTGGGCTGTTCAGCAATGCCCGCCTCGCCAAGTTTTCCGATGCCGGGCACTGGCTGCACCATGACCAGTTCGACCGGTTCATGGCCGAATTGAAGGGCTTTTTGTGATGCAGCAGGCGAGTGATTTCCTCACCGAATGCGACCGGATCCATGGGCTGGTCGCGCCGCTGGACGATGCCCAGCTAGCCACGCCGACAGCGTTCAAGGGCTGGACGATCGGTGATGTCATCGGCCATCTGCACGTCTGGAACCAGGCCGCGCAATTGTCGCTCAACAACGAAGACGCGTTCAAGGCATTCATGCGGCAGGTGGGTGGGATCATCGCCAAGGGGGGTGACCTGAATGCGTTCGAGCGCGTGTGGCTCGATGGCCTCACCGGGCAGGCGCTGGTCGCCGCCTGGGCAGAGACCTACCGCGCCACCGCTGCCGATTTTGCCACTGCCGATCCGGCGCAGCGCGTCCCCTGGGCCGGGCCGAGCATGAGCGCGCGCTCGTCGATCACCGCGCGGCTGATGGAAAGCTGGGCGCATGCCCAGGCGATCTTCGATGTGCTGGGCGTCGAGCGCGCAAACGGCGATGGCCTCAAGAACATCTGCGTGCTGGGGCTCAACACCTATGGCTGGACGTTCAAGAACCGCAAGCTGGACGCGCCGCAGCCGGTGCCGCAGCTGCGCCTCACCGCACCCTCGGGCGAGGTCTGGACTTTTGGCGAACCGGCGGATGGCGAGCTGATCGAGGGCGATGCGGCGGAATTCTGCCAGGTCGTCACGCAGACGCGCAATATCGCCGATACATCGCTCAAGCTGACGGGGCCGAATGCGACCGCGTGGATGGCCATCGCGCAATGCTTTGCAGGTGCCCCGGTCGATCCGCCCGCGCCGGGGGTGCGGCGGAAGGCAAGCGCCTGACGGTCAAAATCCGCAGGCTACAGGTTCGACAGATACCATCGCAGCGTCGAATAGTGCGATCCGCCAGGCAGCAGTTCGAGCGCCTCGCACCGGGGGAGCCGCCGCGCAAGGTCCCGTGCCATGGCGACGGGCGACCAGTTGTCGTCCTCGCCATGAAACAGCGAGACGGGGGCCGTGACCTGATCCAGGTCAGCGAGCCAGTTCTGGGTGTAAAGGCCGATTTCCTGCAGATAGCCGGCCCGCCCCGGACCCAGGCACTGGCGCAAAACCGATTTCATCGCTTCCCTGAAGTCAGGATCTCTAGCCAGGGGGAGGTCATCGCCCCTGGCGGTTGCGAACAGCATGGCATGGAGCTGCCCCGGCAGAAATTGCGCGAGCAACGATTGGATCCTGGTCAGAACCTGAAACATCCGGGGATTGTCGCGCGCCGTTCTGAACACCGATGCGCCTGCCATGTTGGCCAGATAATCGCCAAGGTCGAACGGCGCTGCGGCTGACACGAGATTGATGTGACTGACCTGGTCGCGCAGATGGGCAGCGCTCCGCAAGGCGGCGCTGGCCCCCAGCGAAAAGCCGATCAATCGCAGGCGCGTATTGGGAAATTCGTGTTTCAGGTCAGCGGCCATCTGCTCGAAGTAGCCGGACGTAGCGCGGGCTGCGTGTGCGCCAGACCTGTCGATCACCCGAAAAGCGGCCGACTTCCGCGCTATGTCGGGACCGAACGCCAGAAGCTCGTCAGCGCTGCCGGGAAG
Organism: Hydrogenophaga intermedia; assembly: GCA_943370475.1. Lineage (GTDB taxonomy): Bacteria > Pseudomonadota > Alphaproteobacteria > Sphingomonadales > Sphingomonadaceae > Blastomonas. Next base: position 41,965 of record CALRRI020000025.1, on the reverse strand, counting down.
CCCGTGAAAATAGATGATCTGTTCGCGATCGCTCATCCGATCAGCTTCCCGATTGAACGCGCCCGGGTTGCATTTTGCAGGCGCAAGTGCGCCACGGCAACCCTATCGCTCTGGCGAGACTGTCCGATCCTCACATCGGACCGCAGACCTCCGCCATCACCCCCGCCGCGGCATCCTGAATGGCAGCATCAGCTTCACGATCCCCTTTTCCAGCCGGTCGAGCGACAGGCTCTCATGCACCGCTTCAGCCTGCTCGCCGAACAGCCGGGTCTTCAATGCGGTGCGTGAATAGAACGGGGTGTCTTCCCAGGTGCGGCGGATTTCGACCGGGGCACCGGCATCGGCGCGCGTGATCCGCGGCATGCGCCACAAAGTCTTGGGCAGCACGCGTTCAGGGGGAAGCTCGACTTCGCTGATCGTGCCGTTGTCGGCAAAGCGCAGCCCCATGCCGAAGCGCGAATTGTCGCGGCGCTGGCCTTCGTACAGCACCACCGAATCGCGTTTGAGATGCGCACGCGACCAGTGCCAGTCGGAAAAGCCGCGCTCGAGGGGCTCGATCCCGGCATTGCTGTCGATATAGCCCTCGCCCTTCCAGCTGAGCGAAGGATTGTCGAGCCTGACCTCGATCGCGGCGCGCGGCGCGATCGGCCGCCAGGCGTGGTGCCCCTCGGCGTCGAGTGGCCATTGCGTCTGCGGCATCACCTTGGGAAAGACGCGGATCGTGCCGCGCACCTTCTTCGGTAGCGGCGCGGTGATCTCGGCCAGATCGATGCGCAGGCTGTTGCCGTCCCAGTGCATCGAACTGGGGCCGATGACGAGATGGTCGTGATCGCGCGCCAGATGGTTGCGGCCGCGTTCGGTCATGCACCAGCCACCGCGCGGGCCATAGAGCGCGACGTTCATCGCGATATGGTTGTCCGGATCGCCGCGCCCTGACCAGTGGTAATAAGGCGAGAACACGCTGCCGATGAACGCGATGATCGTCAGGCCGTGCTTGCCGTCGTCGCTCAGCGCGTCGATGTACCACCAGGCATAGCCACCCGGCGGGACGATCGCATCGAAGGCAGGTCCGCAAGCAGCCGCTCTGCCGCCAAGCGGCCGGAGAGACTCGCCATCGGGATCCCGGCGCCGGGGTGGATGCCACCCCCGGCCAGATAGAGCCCCGGCAGCCGGCTCGCTGCCCCGGGCCGCTGGAAAGCCGCCTTCCATCCATGAGTCGCCCGCCCGTAAAGCGCGCCGCCCGTCGCCGGGAACAAATGCTCGTAATCCGCTGGCGTCACCAAATGCGAGTTGTCCGCCGTTCGGTCGATCGTCAGGCCACAATCCTCCAGGAAGCCGAAAACTTGCCTCTCGCATTGGTCGATCTCCGCCTGTGAATTCTGGAAGGTGTCGCCATTGGCTGGCGCGTTGACGATAAGCTGCAAGCGTTCCGGCCCCGGCGGCGCGCGCGCCGAATGGTCGTCGCGGTCCTGCGCGCAGATATAGATGGTCGGCTGGCCCGGCACTTGCCCACGCTTGAAAATCGAATCGAACTCGGCGCGGTAATCGTTCGAGAAGAACACGCTGTGCCTGACCAAGGGAAAACCTGCGGTCTTCGCGTTCATCAGCCAGGTCATGCTGGAGAGCGAGCGCTGCTTGGGCGGCACCGGCGGCACCGCGCGGCGCACCTTGTCGCCCAGCCGCCCGATGTTGAGCGCGGCGGGATCGCCGTTGAACACGACCGCGCGCGCGCGGATGACTTCGCCCGATTCGAGCCGGACGCCCGCAGCGCGGCCGTGCTCGACCACGATTTCGGCAATCGGCGCATCATAGCGGAACTTCGCGCCGTTGCTGCGCGCCAGCTCTGCGATGGCAGTGGCGATCGAGTGCATGCCATTGTCGGCCAGCCACACGCCGTCCTGCTCGACATGCGCGATCAGCATCAAGGTCGCGGGCGCGACGAACGGCGACGAGCCGCAATAGGTGGCATAGCGGCCGAACAGCTGCTGCAGCCGGGGATCGGCGAAATGGCGGCCGAGCGCCTTCCACATCGCCTGATAGGGGCGGATTGCCATCGTCTCGGGCAGGCGCTTGAAGCCGATGCGCGTGACCAGCGAGAAGGGGGTGGGGGCCGGGGCCTCGAGATAGGGTTCGCGCAGCACGTTGAAGATGCGCGCGGCCTCGGCGCAGAAGGTGCGGAACCCCGCAGCGTCCTTCGCGCCGAAATAGTCTCCGATCGCAGCCTCGCTGTGCGCGACATCGGCAAACAGGTCGAACGGGGCTTCGGGCCCCCAGGCATGGCGCGCGATCAGGCTGGCGGGAGTCAAAGGAATGGCGGCTTCCAGATTGCCGCCGCAGTCGTTGAACAGCCGGTCGAACACCCAGCGCATGGTGAACACTGTCGGCCCGCCATCGACCGGGCGACCCGCTGCCATGACTTCGCGCAACTTGCCGCCGGGGGTGGGCTGACGCTCGACCAACAGCACGGATTCGCCTGCTGCTGCGAGCAACGCCGCGGCGCTCAGCCCGCCGACGCCTGCGCCGACCACAATGATCGGCTCATGGCGCATAAGAGGGTCCATCGGGCAAAACGCAGTTCATGGCAGGATGCTAGCAGGTGTCCATAAAGTTTGACAGATGTTTGTCGGGGTATTTGGACATGTGTTGCCAGGGCACGGATCAGCGACCTTTCGCCAGCATCCCCCGCCGCCACAGGTCTGCAAGATGCACCGGGAACGACAGAGTTAGCGGCAGCGCGATCAGCGGCCAGTCCGCCCCGGTCAAGGCGCCGCGCAGCGCGAAGACGATCAGCACCGCTGGGCCCAGCGCCAGCGCAACGTCCAGCGCCTTGGCCCCGCGTATCACCAGCCAGATGAACTCTGCCGCCAGCACGATCAGGATCAGGTCGGCGGCATGACCGCTGGCGAACAGGGTGCTAGCCACCTCCATCTCAGCCGAACGATCCGTTGAGCTGCACGATGGCGAAGTTTAGCGCCGCTGCGACACTGACCCAGCCGATATACGGCAGCAGCAGCCAGGCCGTCAGCTTCGAGAAGCGCCCGCAATAGATGATCAGCAGCGCAATCGACGCCCAGAGCAATGCGACCTCGATCAGGGCCCAGTCGGGCCGCTGCACGCGGAAGAACAACAGGCTCCACAGCACGTTCAAAAAGCCGTTGAACGCGAACAGCCCGATCACGTTGGTCCGCGCCTTGACCGTGGGCGCAGCGCGCCAGCCGGTGAGCGATGCCATCGCCGCTAGCGCGAAGATCAGCGTCCAGACAATGCCATACAGCCAGCCGGGAGGCGCCCAGGAGGGCTGGTTCAGGCTTTGGTACCACGGCCCCAGATCGGTGATCGTCGCGCCGCCCGCGGCCACGATCAATGCCGCCATCGCCGCCAGGATGACGGGGAGAAAACCTTCACGATGCATTTAACCAGCAGCCTCCCAGCTGAAAAATCACGTAGCCGTCCTGTCGGATGTCACGTCATGCGCGCGACAGCCCGAGCAGATGTCCCATATCCTTCACGAAGATCTTGGCATGCGCCACCGGTTTGCGGCGGACCAGTTCCTTGTGCATGTAGCTTTGCCAGGTCAGGTACTGCACATCGGGGTCGGCGCACATCTTGACGAAGCGTTCGCGGCGCTTGTCCGATGAATACCAGAAATACTGCATGATACCCAGAATCCAGAACACCTTGCCGTGCTTGGCCATGAACGCCTTGCGCGCCTGCTTGAGCGCGGACGCCTTGCCGGTGACGAGAAACTGAAACACCGCATCCGCGGCCAGCCGCCCGCAGGCCATGGCGTAATAGATGCCTTCGCCCGAGGCCGGAGCGACCACGCCGGCGGCATCGCCCGCCACCACCAGATCGCGGCCATTGTCCCAGCGCTTCAGGGGCTTCAAGGGGATCGGCGCGCCTTCCTTGCGGATCGTCTCGCAGCCGGCCAGGCCAATCTGCTCGCGCATCAGCGCTGTGGTTTCGCGCAGCGGGAAGCCCTTGTTGGCGCTGCCCAGGCCGATGCTGGCGGTGTCGCCATGCGGAAAGACCCAGGCGTAGAAATCAGGCGACAAATGCCCCTGATAATAGACATCGCAGCGGTCCGAATCGAAATCGGTGGCCTGTGCCAGCGCAGCATCGGGCGTCTTGATGATCTCGTGATAGGCGAACACGCACTTGACCTGTTCGGCGCCCTTGATGTTCTGCTTTGCCACCGCCGAGCGCGCGCCATCGGCACCGATGACGCTGCGCACACGCAGCCGCCGGTCGGGCCCGCCGCGTTCCTGCCGATAGACCAGCACCGCCATGCCATCATGGTCGCGGTCGATCCGCTCATAGGTGCCGGTGATCCTATGCGCACCGTTCAGTGCGGCGCGCGCGCGCAGCCATTCGTCGAACACGTCGCGATCGACCATGCCGACATAGCCCTTGCCCTCCGGCCCGTCGCCCACCGGCATGTCGACCTCGCGCCCCGATGGCGCGATCATCCGCGCCGCGCGGGCCTTGGCGACCAGCAACGATTCGGGAATCTCGAAATCCTTGAGCGCGCGTGGCGGGATCGCGCCGCCGCACGGCTTGATCCGGCCATCGCGGTCGAGCAGCAGCACCTTGAGACCCCGCCGGGCCAGATCGTTCGCTGCGGTCGCGCCCGACGGTCCGCCGCCAATGACTGCCACGTCGAAATCCGCTTCTGCCATTGCATTCACTCCTGTGTGGCCCTCAGGCCGGTGCCGCCACCATAAGCGGATCGGCGGTGCGCATGGTCACGCGCACCCCCAGCAGCGCGGCGAGGATGAACAGCCCCGCCTCTCCTGCGAAAATCAGTTGGAAAGCCGCGCCATCGCTGGCGAGAAGCCCGCGCGCGACATCGACGCCCAGCGCGCCGGACAGCCCGCCCAGGCCAAAGGCGATCGCCTGCGCGGCGCCCCACACGCCCATGCGGACGCCCTCTTTCGATTGCTGGCCTGCCCCTGCGAGCCCCATCATCGCACCGATGGCGGAGACCGCGAACAGGCCGTTGGCAAAGCCAAGCACCGCGACATTGGCAGACAATGGCCAGTTGCCGCCGGTCGTCGCAGCCATTGCCAGCCCCGCCAGCGCGAGCGCGCTGCCGCCGCACCCGGCAAGAATCCACCAGCGAAGGTCCGCCGGACGCCGCCCGGCAAAGGCGCTGCCGCCGATACCGGCAACGATCATGCCGATCATCACGCCGCCATGCTGCAGGCCGGAAAGCTTGGTCGATTCGCCCGGGCTCATCCCGAAGACGAGGCCCGCATAAGGCTCGAGGATCAGGTCCTGCATCGCATAGGCCAGCATCGAGACGAACACGAAGATGGTAAAGCGCCGCGCGGTGGCATCGCCCATGATCTCGCGCAACGCCTCGCCAAAGCTGCCCGTCGGCGCATCGCCATGCGGGTGTTGCGGCGCAATCAGCCGCTTTTCGATGCCTGCGATCGCGACGCAGGCGAGGCAGAATGCGCCCAGCGCAACGCCCCCGGACACGACGGCCAGGCGTTGTTCGGTGAACGGGTCGATCAGGCTGCCCGCCGTCGCGGCAGCCATCACGATGCCTGCGACCATCATGATCCAGGTGATTGCTGCGGCTGCGGCGCGCCGTTCAGGCACCACGCCCGAGGCCAGCATTGCGAGCAAGGATGTGCCCGCGGCGCCGACGCCTGCGCCGATCATGCTGAACGCCAGGATGGCGAGCAACGTGCCGGGGATCGCCGAGACGGGCAGCAGGATCGTCGCGTTGACCGCGACGATGCCGCCCAGCGCGAGTATCCCCATGCCGCCGATGATCCAGGGGGTGCGCTTGCGCCCCTTGTCCGATCCATGGCCCCACATCGGGCGCGAGAGCTGCACCGCATAATGCCAGGCGACCAGGCCTGCGGGCAGGGCGGCGGGCAGCGCATATTCGACCACCATCACCCGGTTGAGCAATGATGTCGCCAGCATCACGATCGCGCCGATGCTGGCCTGCACCAGCCCCATGCGCATGATGTCGACCCAGCCCAAGCCGATACGGGAGGTGCCGATACGGGAGGTACCGATGCGAGAGGTGCCGCGTGCGTTCATGGTGCCGCTCATATCCAGCCCCCCAGGCCCAGGGCTGCAGCCAGCATGCCGAAGACATAGGACGAGACGCCGGTGGCATTGTACCAGGGCGCATATTTGTTGGGGTCTGTCAGCAACCGGCGCATGAACACCAGCTGCATTGCGAGCAACAGGGTGACCGCGATGGCGGACAGTGCCAGGCCCCAGTCGAGCAACAGCGCGATCACGATGACCTGCGGTACGGCCATGATCGCGCAGGCGAGCCGTGCCGCATTGGCGACCCCCAGGGTCACCGGCAGCGAGCGCACGCCCATCGCGGTGTCGCCCTCGACCGCCTTGAAATCGTTCAATGTCATGATGCCGTGCGCGCCCAGACTGTAGAGCAGGATCACGATCAGCACCCGGGTATCGGGCAATCCGCCGGTCATCACGCTCGCGCCGGTGAACCAGCTCAGCCCTTCATAGCTCAGCCCGACGACGGCCGGGCCGACCCAGCCGCTCATCTTGAAGCGGAACGGCGGCGCGCTGTAGCCCCAGGCGCACAGCAGCCCGACAATGGTGGCGATGAACACCCAGAAGCCCAGCGCGATGCCGAGCAGCAGAGAGAGGGCAGAGCCTGCGATGGCGACATACAGCCCCCAGCGACCTGCGATGCGGCCCGATGGAATGGGACGCTCGGGCTGGTTGATCGCATCGACATGCCGGTCGAACCAGTCGTTCACCGCCTGGCTGGTGCCGCACACCATCGGCCCTGCCAGCAGCACGCCGCCCAGCAGGAACCACCAGCGGCCGTCCAGCCCCGCGCCCGATGACATCACCCCGCAGAAAAAGGCCCACATCGGCGGAAACCAGGTCACCGGCTTCAACAGTTCCAGCACGTCGCGCGCAGCGGGAATCGGCACGGGGCGGGTGATCTTGGTGGAGTGATCCATGCAGGAGAGGCTATGCCTGACAGCCCGATGTGTCAATCAGAATGGACAGTTGGGACTGTCACGGCCAACATCGCACGGCAGCCTGATTTTTAAGCAATAGGGGCTATGCACCGCGCGTCGGAATGACAATGTCGGGGGCATGGCAAAGTGGGCGTCCGGCCGGAGAGAGGAATGATGGCACTGCACCGATTGGCGTTATTGATGGCTTTCATGCCGGTGCTGCTGTTTTCGTCCGCTGACCCGGGGGCGACGGCTCCTGCGGCGCGGCTGGAGACCGAGGCGCTGATTCCCACCGACAATGTCACCGCGCCCGGCCAGCCGGCCCAGCCACAGCGCAGCGACCGCGCCTATCCATTCTATATGTCGATGCAGGGGCTGCGTCCGCCCGCGGTCGCGTTGCGGGTGCGCTGCGATGCCTCGCGCGCGGCGGGGCGCGAAATCCTCGACCGGCCATCGGCGGCCGCGATCGAGGGGCGGATCGAGGGCGGGTTCGAGTTCATCTACGAGGCGTATGACGGCGCGGGCCGCCCCTGCGTCTATCCGTTCGCACCTTCGATGCCGCAGATCATCGGCGCGACCCAGGGTACGCAGTATATCTTCCGCTCCTCGGTCCCCGGCGTGCCGGTGACGTTTCGCACCGGGGATGCCTGGGCCTCGATCAACCTGCGCCTGTTCAACCTGGGCCCGCAGCGGATCCATTTCGAGATGCGCGACATCGCGCTCGATTTTCCGGGAGCGGGCGAGGCCAAGGGGGCGGTGCACCTCGAGGTGCTGGACGTCACCCGGCCAGGCCTGATCACAGCGGTGATTCGCCGCGCCAATATCTTCGGCGGCAAGAACGCGATCTTCGTGCCGGGCGGCGAGACGATGGTCTATATCGAGGACAGCACGATCCGCGGCAATATCGGCGACAATGTCGATCAGGAACACGGCACCTATATCAACGGCACTTTGGTCACGCATATCCGCAATTCGGTCTGGTACGGCCAGAAGGGCTGGGTGGATATTGCCAGCGGCCACCAGCTCAAGGACAAGGCGTACCTGCGAGTCTATGAGGACCTCACCGTCGCCAACCTGCCCAATGCGACCACGCCTTCTGCCATGCCCTTGGTCGATATTTCCGCCTTCGGCTTCACCTGGGCGAACAATCTCAAGCTCAAGCGCGTGCCCTCGGCGCAGACCGTCCGCGATACCCTGGTCGATCTGCGCACCGAGATCGTCTATGGCGCGCCGCATCATTACCCGTGGAACATCATGGTGAGCCCGGACTGGCGCATGCCGCCCGCGCCGCTCGCCGCGCTCGACCAGGTCTATCTGTCGGTGTTCCACAACACCGTGGTCGACAGCTTCCGCACCGAACCATATGTCTTCGCGCTGCGGCCGCAGGGCCTGGGTGTCGAGCCCGGCAGTCCGACGGTGATGGGCAACGAACTGACGACCAGGGCGCAGCAGCGCATGGTCTCGCTGGCGTTCAACACCAAGGGCAGCTTCCGCAAGGCCTATTCGCCCGAGGGCTGGACCTATGTCGATCCGCAGTTGCCGCCCGATGCGCAATGGGTGGGGGATCGCGACGCCTTCATCCGGCACGCGCTCGGCCTGATCGGGCGATAGGTCGGTCAGGCCATCAGGGCGTGACGCTAGCTGATCAGGGCGTGGCCCTAACTTATCTCGTCCTTGCGGCCGATCAGGTTGCCAAGGCCGTGGCGATGCAGCTTGGAATACAGGCTCTGGCGGCTCAGCCCCAGGATTTCGGCGGCAGATGCGCGGTTGTCCGAGGTATAGGCGAGCGCCGCCTCGATGCACATGCGCTCGATCAGATCGGTCGACTCGCGCACGATCTCGCGCAGCGGCATCCGCCCGACCAGTTCGGTGAGCTGATCGACCGAGCGGGGAACGTCGCGATCTGCCGGAGGCAGGTCCCGCACGCGTCTGCTGACGGTGCGGATGGCAAAGCCATAATGCCCGCCCTTGGCGTCGGTCTTCACACCGGAGACCTCGATCGCTTCCTCGATCGCGTCATCGGCATGGACGATGGTGGTGGCGTTGCGCACCTGGCCGTGATCGTCCAGCTGCTTGCGCATCAGATCGACATCGATGCCGGGGCGACCGATGAAGCGGCCGAGCGGTTGGCCCGTGATCGCCTCTTTCGAGCTGCCGTGCACCAGATCGACGAACGCCGAGTTGGCGGTGATGATCTGCATCGAGCCGTCGGTCAGGACGAACGCATCGGGCATTCGCTCGATCAATTCGTGCAATGGCCGCTGGTCGCCGCTGACGGTGCTGCTGCCCGCTTGTGACAGCCGGATCATGAACTGGCGGCCGTTGTCCTGGCGGAATGGCATCGCGGTCAGCTGCATCGGCGGCTGGCCGGCTGCAATGCTGACATCCATCTCGCAGCGCTCGCCGGTCGCGGTGGCACCGCCCAGGCTTGCGATCAGGTCATCGCGCGAGATGCCGCCGATGACATTGGCGAGATCGCGGTTTTCGAGGCTGCCGGCCTTGGCTTCGAACAGCCGGTAGCTCGCCGGATTGGCCGCCGTGATGCGGCGGTTGCTGGCATCGATCACCATCACCGGATCGGTGATCATGTCGAACAGCAGGCGGAAGCGCGCTTCTGTCTGGCGCAGCTTCAGATAATCGCGTTCGAGCGATTGCTGGGTCTGGAGCAGGCGCTGCTGCAGGTTGGCCCAGGCGCGTACATCGCGGCCAATGGCCATGCGCGGCTTGCCTTCGCCCAGATCGACCAGACGATAGTGGATGGGCAGATTGCCATCGGGACCGGGATGGTTGACCTGGCGCCAGCGTTCCGGCGTACCCGTCGGTTCACTGGCCAGCATTTCGTTGATCTTGGGCTTGCTGTCGAGCGCAACGGTGTCCTCCCAGCGTCTGCCTATCCAGCTGCTGAGGTCGGGCATGTCGTCGACACTGACGGAAACATCGCTGATGACGCCGTCTGAATCGAGCGCCAGTGCAATATCGCCTGCGGCAAGCACCAACGCGAGTGCTGCACCGATTTCAAGTGTGCCAACGACGCCTTTGAGATCGCGAAAAGGCATGGGGGTCGCGGAAAGCTCGTCCTTTTTCATTGCCGCGCCGGGTGCGGACTTCAAAACGGCAGAGCGTCACGCTCAACCCCGGCTGATACGAGTTCATCGGCCAATTTGAGCGCAGCCAAGGCGTCTGGTGCGGTACCATCTGCCCCAAGTTTGCGCGCAAGTTCGGGGTCGCAGCCTATGGCGGGCCCGCCGATCATGATTGCCAGATTGGGATTGCAGGACACGCTTCTCATCGCCGTCAGCAGTTTGGGAAGGGCCGCGATATAAAAGTCGGTTGTCACTGTCAATCCAACGACGTCGAATGACGTTGCGCTCAAGGCCTGCAAAATGTCGGATTGTTGCGGCTCTATCAGCGTCTCTACATCCCAGCCTGCCCGCTGGAAGCATTCGGAGATGATCAGCGTGCCCAGGCTGTGCTGGTCACCCGGCATGGAGGTGAAAAGCGCCCGGTTGATGTGCAGCCGCCACCCGGAGGCCGGCGGCATCCATGCGGCGACCGAGCGGAGCAGCGATTGCAGCCGCCACAATCCCATGGTCACATCGACAAAGTCGCACTCGTCGCGTTCCCACTTCTCGCCCAGTTCGCGAGCGACCGGCGCTATCAGCTGGATGAAGAGTGTTTCGGGCGCGACGCCCTGCTCCAGATGCACTGCGACCAGATCGGTCAGCGCCTCGACCTCAAGCAAAAGGACTTGCGATGCGAAATCGCGGATGGCCGCGTCATCGAACATCGGCTCCAGCAGAACCGGTGCAACGACCGCCGCCAGCAGGGGGTCCTGGATATTGTCGTTCGACTGCGTGCCCGATGCATCGCGAAAGCCGTTGTTGTCCGGTCCCACGCCGTGGCCGGACATGGCTCCGGAGCTCATCGTCTCCGGCATATCGGCAGGGAAGTGGCTCATGCGTGGATCATCCTGGTGAACCATCAGCAGCCGGGGGATGATTTCATCCGCCACAAGGCGACCAACGTCGTCGCTCGCACGATGCCGGGCGGGCCGGCCGTAGCCGGTCTGCTCGCCATCCCAAGGCGACGTTTTCTTACGCGAACGCGCGTTGCGGAACAGTCCTGTCGTCGACTTTATCAGATCGATGCCAAAAACTGAGGCCATTCAGACTCTCCCGGTCTCGTCGATGCATCGTGCATCGGCCTCGAGGCTGGAGACTTCTTGGACTGTTCCCTCGCCAGGCTCCAACCCTACGCCTGTCCAGATGCCCTGACAACCTGCTTTTTGTCAAGAAAACTATACGTCAATTTAACTTGACACTTTTGCAGACCGAAGCGTAGGTTTCAGTTCTTGATACGGGAGACGCATCAGCGCTTATGCTACTGGAAAACCAGCCTGGACCCGCGGAAAAGCGCGACTTTAACGGTGACCCTTCCGGCCATCGTCACGGGGCTGCTGCCGTTTCGCTTTACACCGCAGCAGAGCGTGAACGCCGCGATTCGACGGTGTGGACGCTCGTCCAGGGCGTGCTGGCACCCGTCCAGTTTGTGGTGTTTCTGGTCAGCCTGGGGCTGGTCCTGCGTTATCTTGGGACAGGCGAAGGCGCCTTCGCAGCGGATGTCTCGATCATCATCAAGACGATCACGCTCTATACCATCATGATTACCGGCTCGATCTGGGAAAAGGTCGTCTTCGGCAAGTGGCTGTTTGCCCCCGCCTTCTTCTGGGAGGACGTGGTCTCGATGCTCGTCCTGGCACTGCACACGCTCTATCTGGTGATGCTGCTGGGGGCCATCGGTACCGTTGAACAGCGCATGGGTGTCGCGCTTGCTGGCTATGCAGCCTATGTCGTCAACGCCGCACAATTCCTGTGGAAGCTGCGCGTCGCACGGCTTCAGGGTGCAGCGGCCACCGAGTCGCAGCCGCGTCTGGCGGTGGCACGATGATCGCCGCCGCGCCCCTTCCCGCCACCCAGGGCTGTGCCTCTGCGCCGGTGCTGCGCGAACGCGGCCAGCGCGAGGTCTTCTGCGGCCTCACCGGCATCGTCTGGTTGCACCGCAAGATGCCCGACGCCTTCTTCCTCGTGGTCGGATCGCGCACCTGCGCGCATCTGCTGCAGTCGGCCGCGGGCGTGATGATCTTTGCCGAGCCCCGCTTTGCCACCGCGATCATCGAGGAACGCGATCTGGCCGGGCTTGCCGACGCCAATGAAGAGCTCGACCGGGTCGTACGCCGCCTGCTGGCCCGCCGCCCCGAGATCCGCACCCTGTTCCTGGTCGGCAGCTGCCCCTCCGAAGTCATCAAGCTCGATCTGTCGCGCGCCGCCCAGCGGCTGGCCGGCGCCTTCCTGCCCGATGTGCGAATCGTCAACTATTCGGGCAGCGGTATCGAGACGACCTTCACCCAGGGCGAGGACGCGTGCCTGGCGTCGCTGGTGCCGTTCATGCCGCAGCAGCCTGCGCAGGCTGATCAGCAGCTGCTGATCGTCGGCGCTCTGCCCGATATCGTCGAAGACCAGTTGCTCCGGCTCGTGCGCGACCTTGGAATCACCAATGTTGGCTGCCTGCCCGCCCGCGAATCGCGTGATCTGCCGCCGGTCGGGCCCAACACCCGTTTTCTGCTGGCGCAACCGTTCCTCGGCGAGACCGCCCAGGCGCTCGAGGATCGTGGTGCAGTGCACCTGCCCGCGCCCTTCCCGTTTGGCGCCGAAGGCACGACCGACTGGCTGCATGCGGCTGCCAAGGCGTTTGGCATCGATGAAATGCATTTCCGCGCCACGGTCGCGCCGGGCCGTGAGCGGGCCAAGCGCGCGCTCGAGCACAGCCGGGCGCAGCTGGAAGGCAAGAGCATCTTCTTCCTGCCCGATTCGCAGCTCGAACTGCCACTCGCACGCTTCCTGCACACCGAGCTCGGCATGGTGCCGATCGAGGTCGGCACGCCCTATCTCCACCGTCAGCACATGGCGCTCGAACTGGCGCAGCTGCCTTCGACGACCGTGATCAGCGAAGGCCAGGATGTCGACAAGCAGCTCGACCGCGTGCGGGCGTCGAAGCCCGACATCACCGTCTGCGGTCTGGGTCTCGCCAATCCGCTCGAGGCCGAAGGCTTCACGACAAAATGGGCGATCGAACTGGTGTTCTCGCCGATCCATGGTTTCGATCAGGCAGGCGATCTGGCGGAGCTTTTTGCCCGGCCGATCCGTCGCCGTGATGTGTTGAGGGTATAGGACGATGCAGCTGTCGGTCTGGACCTATGAAGGGCCCCCTCACATCGGGGCAATGCGGGTCGCGACCGGCATGACCGATGTGCACTATCTGCTGCACGCGCCGCAGGGCGATACCTATGCAGATCTTCTGTTCACGATGATCGAGCGGCGCGGCAAGCGCCCGCCGGTCACGTACACCACCTTCCAGGCGCGCGATCTGGGCAAGGATACAGCCGAGCTGTTCCAGTCCGCCGCGCGCGATGCGGTGGCGCGTTTCAATCCGGCAGCCTTGCTGGTCGGTGCCTCGTGCACCGCCGAACTGATCCAGGACGACCCCGCCGGCATGGCGCAGGCGATGCGCCTGGATATTCCCGTCATTCCATTGGAGCTGCCCAGCTACTCCCGCAAGGAGAACTGGGGGGCTTCGGAGACTTTCTACCAGATAGTCAGGACTCTCGCGGTCGGGGATTCCTCCCGCCCCGTACCGTGCCAGGCAGGTTCTCCGCGTCCCAAAGCGAACCTGCTTGGGCCGAGCGCACTGGGTTTTCGCCATCGCGACGATATCGTCGAGATCTCGAAGATTCTGGCTGCGCTCGGCATAGAGATTAACGTCACCGCGCCGATGGGGGCCAGCGCGGCAGACATAGCCCGGATCGGGGAGGCGGATTTCAACATCGTCCTCTATCCGGAAATCGCCGATACCGCCGCGCGCTGGCTGGAGAGAAACTTCAAGCAGCCGTTCACCAAGACGATTCCCATCGGCCATAATGCGACGATCGACTTCATCCGGGAGGTTGCCGCGCTGGCCGGAGTCGATCCGGCACCGGCGCTGAACATCGCCGAAGCGCGGATGCCGTGGTGGAGCCGCTCGGTCGATTCGACCTATCTGACCGGCAAGCGCGTCTTCATCTTCGGCGATGCCACCCACGCCATCGCCGCTGCCCGCGTGGCGCGCGATGAGCTGGGCTTTGTGGTCTGCGGCCTGGGCTGCTACAACCGCGAGTTCGCCCGCGACCTGCGCGTAGCGGCCGCCGAGCACGGCGTCGAGCCGCTGATCACCGACGATCATCTGGAAGTCGAGGATGCGATTGCCGCTGCCCACCCCGAACTGGTGCTGGGCACGCAGATGGAACGCCATATCGCCAAGCGGCTGTCGATCCCCTGCGCGGTGATCTCGGCGCCTGTCCATGTTCAGGATTTCCCCGCGCGGCATAGCCCGCAAATGGGCTTCGAAGGCGCCAATGTGCTGTTCGACAGCTGGGTGCATCCGCTGGTGATGGGGCTGGAAGAGCATCTGCTCACCATGTTCCGCGACGATTTCGAATTCCACGACGGAGCAGGCGCTAGCCATCTGTCGCACGGCAGCAAGACGACGCATGCTCCGGCGAGCCCGGTTGCTGAACCGGTCGCCGAGCCTGAACTGGCAACTGCGCCCGATCAGATCCCGGCAGACGGCATGGCACAGGGCAGCGATGTCCTCGAGCTGGTCCGCTGGACTGCCGAGGCGGAAACCGAGCTGAAGAAGATCCCCTTTTTCGTCCGCGGCAAGGCCCGGCGGAACACCGAACGCTATGCCGAAGAGCGCGGTCTCGCATCGATATCCCTCGATACGCTCTACGATGCGAAGGCGCATTATGCCCGCTAAAGCCCCCTCCCAGCCCGCCAGGGATCGCAGCGCCCCGATCCGCGTGGTCTTCATCACGCTCGACAACCATCTGTCGGGCGCGGTCGATCGCGCCGAAGCACTGCTGGTCAAGGATGTGCCCGGCCTGTCGATCGGTTTCCATGCGGCGGCCGATTGGGGCCGTGACCCTGGTACCATCGATGCTGCGCGCGCCGATATCGCGCGCGCCGACATCGTCATCGCCACGATGCTGTTCCTCGAAGATCATGTCCGCGCCATCCTGCCCGCGCTCGAAGCGCGGCGCGAACAGTGCGATGCGATGCTGGGACTTATGTCGGCCGGCGACATCGTCAAGCTGACGCGCATGGGCGGCTACCGGATGGATGCCCCTGCTCGCGGACCGCTGGCTTTGCTCAAGAAGCTGCGCGGATCGCCGAAGCCCGGCGGCAATTCGGGCGCGGGGCAGATGAAGATGCTGCGCCGGCTGCCCAAGATCCTCAAGTTCATCCCCGGCACCGCGCAGGACGTGCGGCATTATTTCCTCACGCTGCAATATTGGCTGGCGGGCAGCGACGACAATGTCGTCTCGATGATCCGCGGGCTGATCGACCGTTATGCCTCGGGCGAGCGGGCTGCACTGAAGGGCACCACGCCTGCACAGCCGCCGCGCGAATATCCCGAGCTGGGCCTGTATCACCCGGCGCTGGCCGAGCGCATGACCGAGGATGCCGGCCTGCTGCCGCGCAACCCCGCTGCCACCGGCACGGTCGGCGTGCTGCTGTTGCGCTCCTATCTGCTGGGCAAGGATGCCGGCCATTATGACGGCATGATCGCTGCGCTCGAAGCGCGCGGCCTCAACGTCATCCCCACCTTCGCCAGCGGCCTCGATGCGCGCCCGGCGATTGCCAAGTTCCTGGTCCGCGACGGCCAGCCCGTGGTCGATGCGGTGGTCAACCTCACCGGCTTCTCGCTGGTCGGCGGCCCCGCCTATAACGACGCAGCGGCCGCGGAAGAAACGCTGGCCGGCATGGACCTGCCCTATATCGCCGCGCACCCGATCGAGTTCCAGAGCCTGGAGCAATGGGGTTCGCGCCACCAGGGGCTGCTGCCGCTGGAAGCGACGATGATGGTCGCGATTCCCGAGCTCGATGGTGCGGTCATCCCGCACGTGTTCGGCGGCCGTTCGAGCGGCGGTGGCGAGCCGTGCGAAGGCTGTGCCCGCCATTGCCTGTTCACCGCGCCCGATGCGATGCGCGCGATGCAGAGCTGCCCCGAGCGCGCCGAAGCGCTCGCCGCCAAGGTCGATCGCCTCGTCATGCTGCGCCGGTCGCAGCGCGCCAAGCGCAAGCTGGCGATCATCCTGTTCAACTTCCCGCCCAATGCCGGTGCCACTGGCAGTGCCGCGCACCTTGCCGTGTTCGAATCGCTCCACGCGACGCTGCACCGGCTGGCGGCCGAGGGCTATGACTGCGCCCCGCCTGCCACGGTCGATGCCCTGCGCGATGCGATCCTCAAGGGCAATTCGGAACGCTTCGGCTCCGACGCCAATGTCGCGGTGCGCATCTCGACCGACGATCATGTCACCGGCGAGCCGCATCTGCGCGCGATCGAAAAGCAGTGGGGTCCCGCTCCGGGCAAGCTGCAGAGCGATGGCTGGTCGATCCATGTGCTCGGCAAGCAGTTCGGCAACGTGTTCGTCGGCGTCCAGCCCAGCTTCGGCTACGAGGGCGATCCGATGCGGCTGCTGTTCGATGGCGATTTTGCGCCGACGCACGCCTTTGCCGCTTTCTACCGCTGGATCCGCGAAGACTTCCGCGCCGATGCGCTGCTGCACTTCGGCACGCACGGCGCGCTCGAGTTCATGCCGGGCAAGCAGGCCGGCCTCTCGGGCGATTGCTGGCCCGACCGGCTGCTGGGCGCTATCCCCAATTTCTATCTCTATGCCGCCAACAATCCGTCCGAGGCGATCATCGCCAAGCGCCGGTCGGGGGCGACGATCGTGTCGTACCTCACCCCGCCGCTGGCCGAAGCCGGGCTCTACAAGGGCTTTTCGGATCTGAAGGCCCTCGTCGAACGCTGGCGCGCGCTGGCGGGCGAGGGCGTCGAACGCGCCGCGCTCGAGGTCATGATCCGCGATGCCGCCGCCGCGCTCGATATTGACGCTGCCGACATCGCTGCGCTGTCGGGTAATCTGTACGAGCTCGAACGCGCGCTGATCCCCTTCGGTCTGCACGTGCTGGGCAACCAGTTGCAGGGCGAGGAGCGCGAGGCGTTTCTCGATGCGCTCGCCGCTGCCGACAATGGTGCCACCCGGGCCGAGCTCGATGCCAAGCTGGCGGCCAATGACGAGCTTGGCGCGCTGATCCATGCGCTCGATGGTGGCTATGTCCGTCCTGCCCCCGGCGGCGACATCCTGCACAATTCCGATGTGCTGCCTACCGGCCGCAACACGCATGGTTTCGATCCGTTCCGCATCCCCAGCGCCTTTGCCTGCGCCACGGGTGCGGCCCAGTCCGACGCGCTGCTGGCCCGGCATGTCGAGGCTGGCGAGCCGCTGCCCGAAAGCATCGCGATGGTGCTGTGGGGCACCGACAATCTCAAGAGCGAGGGCACCCAGGTCGCCCAGGCGCTGCACCTGATGGGCGCACGTCCGCGCTTCGACACTTATGGACGCCTTGCCGGGGCCGAGCTGATCCCGCTGGCCGAACTCGGTCGTCCGCGCATCGATGTCGTCGCCACCCTGTCAGGCGTGTTCCGCGATCTTCTGCCGCTGCAGACTCGGATGATCGCCGAGGCCGCATGGCTGGCCTCGACCGCCGACGAGCCCGAAACGCTCAACTTCATCCGCAAACATTCGCTCAGCCATGCCGCCAAGATGGATTGCGACATGGAAACCGCTGCGCTGCGGGTCTTCTCGAATGCCGAAGGCGCGTATGGCGCGCAGGTCAACATGATGATCGACGGCGGTGCCTGGGCCGATCCCGACGAGCTGGCCGAAGCGTTCGAAACGCACAAGGGCTATGCCTATGGCCGCAACGGTGCGCCGATGAAGCAGCGCCAGCTGCTCGAATCCGCGCTCGCCTCGGTAGACTTCACTTACCAGAACCTCGACTCGGTCGAACTGGGCGTCACCGATATCGATCAGTATGTCGATGCGCTGGGCGGTGTCAGCCGCTCGGTCACCCGGGCGCGCGGCGGCAAGGCCGCGCCGGTCTATATCGTCGATGCGACCGAAGGTGCCGCCAAGGTGCGCACGCTGTCCGAACAGATCGACCGCGAGACACGCACCCGCATGCTCAACCCGAAATGGTATGAGGGCATGCTCAAGCATGGCTTCGAGGGCGTGCGCCAGATCGAGGGCCATGTCACCACGACGATGGGCTGGTCGGCCACCACCGGCCAGGTCGCCCCCTGGGTCTATCAGCAGATCAGCGAAACCTACGTGCTCGACGACGCAATGCGCGCACGCCTGGCCACGCTGAACCCCAAGGCATCGGCGCGCGTCGCCGAACGCCTTCTGGAAGCATGCGACCGCCGGCTTTGGGAACCGGATGCCGCAACCCTGGCGGCGCTCCGCGCGGCTGCGGACGATATCGAAGACAGGCTCGAAGGCCTGATCGCAGCAGAATGACGGGAGAGTATTGATATGAGCCTTTTGGACCACGGCAGCGCGCCACCGAGCTTCGGCGAAGGCAGCACCCAGGTTGCGCTCGACCCGCGCGACGAGATCACCGGCGCCAAGGTGTTTGCCGTCTATGGCAAGGGCGGCATCGGCAAGTCGACGACCTCCTCCAACCTGTCCGCCGCCTTGTCGCTGATGGGCAAGCGCGTGCTGCAGATCGGTTGCGATCCCAAGCACGACAGCACCTTCACGCTGACCAAGAAGCTGATGCCGACGGTGATCGACGTGCTCGAGACGGTGGATTTCCACCATGAAGAGCTGCGGCCCGAAGATTACATGTTCCAGGGCTTCAACGGTGTGATGTGCGTCGAAGCCGGCGGCCCGCCCGCGGGCACCGGCTGCGGCGGCTATGTCGTCGGCCAGACGGTCAAGCTGCTCAAGCAGCACCATCTGCTCGAAGAAACCGATGTCGTGATCTTCGACGTGCTGGGCGATGTGGTGTGCGGCGGCTTTGCAGCCCCCTTGCAGCATGCCGAGCGCGCCGTGGTCGTCGCGGCCAACGATTTCGACAGCATCTTCGCGATGAACCGCATCGTCGCGGCCATCAAGGCGAAGTCGAAGAACTACGAGGTCCGCATGGCGGGCGTCATCGCCAACCGTTCTGCCGCCACCGACGAGATCGACCGCTTCAATGAAGCGACCGGCCTCAAGCGGCTGGCGCATTTCCCCGATCTGGATGCGATCCGTCGCAGCCGGTTGAAGAAGTGCACCATCTTCGAGATGGATTCGACCCCCGAGATCGAGGCGGTGAAGCTCGAGTACATGCGTCTGGCCGCGACCTTGTGGAAGGGCACCGACGCGCTCGACGCGATGCCGATGAAGGACCGCGACATCTTCGAATTCCTAGGCTTCGAATGATGGCGAGCCACGCCCCCCGCACCACCTATGACGCCTATCGCGGGCGGCTCGAAGACTATTTCGATCGCACCGCCCGGCAGAACTGGGTCGATCTGACTTCGGATGCCAAGGTCAGCGGTATTCGCGCAACGGTGCGCGCCGGCCGCGACCGGATGCGCGCGATGCTGCTCGACTGGCTGCCCTATGATCTCAAGGGCAAGCGCATTCTGGACGCAGGTTGCGGCACCGGCGCGCTAGCCGTGGCGGCGGCGCAACTGGGCGCGCATGTCACCGCCATCGACATTTCGGGCGGTCTGGTCGACGTTGCGCGTGACCGTGCGCCTTCGGGGCTGGATATCGACTGGCGGGTGGGCGACATGCTCGATCCGGCGCTGGGTCAATTCGACCATGTCGTCGCGATGGATTCGCTGATCCATTATGAAACCGGCGATATCGTCGATGTGCTGACCGCGCTGGGTGCGCGTTCGCCGTCGATCGCCTTCACTTTCGCACCGCGGACACCTCTGCTCGCGGCGATGCATGCCACCGGGAAACTCTTTCCCAAGTCAGATCGCGCTCCTGCGATCGTGCCGGTGGCCGAAGCGAAGCTGACGAGACTGCTTGCCCAGCGTCTCCCCAGCCATGGCATCGCCGCGAGCGAACGCATTGTCAGCGGTTTCTACACCAGCCACGCCATGCACGTGATCCGCGGATGAACCTTGCCGGCGCCTCGACCCGGTTCTTTGCCGGACTTGGAACGCAGTTCCTGCCGTTCGCCGATGCGGCGAGCGCAGAGCTGCCGATGGGCCGGTTGCTCCGGCTCTCGCTGTTCCAGGTCACGGTGGGCGTGGCGACGGTGCTGCTCAACGGCACGCTCAATCGCGTGATGATCGTCGAACTCGGCACGCCTGCCTGGCTGGTGGCGCTGATGATCGCGATCCCGCTGCTGGTCGCCCCCTTCCGCGCGTTGATCGGCCACAAATCGGACAACCACAAGTCGATGCTCGGCTGGCGGCGCGTGCCCTATATCTGGTTCGGATCGCTGCTGCAGTTCGGGGGCCTCGCGATCATGCCGTTCGCGCTGCTGCTGCTGTCGCGGGGCGATACCTTCACCGTGGGCCTGATCGCGGGGGCAGTTGCCTTCCTGCTCACCGGGCTCGGCATGCACACCACGCAGACCGCAGGACTGGCGCTCGCCACCGACCTGGCGCCTGAAGATACCCGTCCGCGCGTGGTCGCCTTGATGTTCGTGATGCTGCTGGTCGGCATGATGATGGCAGCCTTCGTGATGGGCTCGCTGCTTTCCGATTTCTCCGCCACCCGGCTGGTCGCTATCGTCCAGGGTGCAGCGATGTTCACGATGGCGCTCAACATCATCGCGCTTTGGAAGCAGGAGGCGCGCGCCCCTTCCACCACCCGGCCCGATCGCGCGACCCCGAAATTCTCGGTGGTCTGGCGCGAATTCACCGCCGAGGCGCGCAATGCCCGGCTGCTCGCTGCCATCGGCTGCGGCACCGCGGCGTTCAGCATGCAGGACGTGCTGCTCGAACCGTTCGGCGGAGAGATTCTCGGCATGTCGGTGGGTTCGACCACCATCCTGACCGGTCTTTGGGCTTTCGGCATGCTGCTGAGCTTTGCCTATGCCGCCCGGCGGCTGAGCGCAGGCAGCGATCCGCTGCGGCTCGCGGGCTTTGGCGCTGTCGTCGGCATGGCGGCCTTTGCGATGCTGCTGTTTGCGGTTCCATTGGATGCAAGCGCTCTGGTCTTTGCCGGATCGCTGACCATCGGCATCGGGTCCGGCCTGTTTTCGGTGGGTACGCTGAGCGCGATCATGGCGATCGCCGGCAGCGGCCAGCACAAGGGATCGGGCCTGGCACTGGGTGCCTGGGGCGCGGTTCAGGCCAGCGCCAGCGGCCTTGCCATCCTGGCTGGCGGGCTGATCCGCGACGGTGTCTCGGCGCTCGCGCTGGCAGAACAGATCGGACACACCCTGGCCTATCGCGCGACGGGCTATGGCACGGTCTATCTGATCGAGATCATCCTGCTGCTGGTCACCATGATTGTGCTGGGCCCGCTTGTCGGGGGCCAGCCCGCTGATTCCGCCGCGCCGCACACGCGGTTCGGCCTCACTGAATTTCCGACATGAGAGTTTTGAAGAAGAGAGGTAAGCGCCATGTTTAACGGCAATATCGTGGGCAACATCGATGTCGCATCGATCGCTTTTTGGGCATTCGTGCTCTTTTTCATCGGCCTGATCTATTATCTGAGGCGAGAGGACCGGCGCGAGGGCTTCCCGCTTGAGGACGAACTGACCGGACGTTCGCTCGGCATGGGCGGCCCGCTGCTGCACGCTGCCCCCAAGTCGTTCAAGCTGCCCTTCGGCCGCGGAACGGTCTATACGCCGACGATCGGCAAGGAGCCGTTCAACATCGCCGCGCGCAAGGCTGGCCCGGGTGCAGGCGATCCCTATATCCCGACCGGCAACCCGCTGACCGATTGCATCGGACCTGCAGCTTATGCCGAACGCAGCCGCCTTCCCGACATCGATGCCTTCGGCAACAACCGCATTGTGCCGATGGCGCTGGAACCCAGCTTCTCGATCGCACGCGGCGACGCTGATCCGCGCGGCATGACCGTGATCGGTGCCGATGGCGCGGTTGCCGGAACGGTCGCCGAAATCTGGGTCGATCGCTCGGAGCACCAGGTTCGCTATCTCGAGGTCGTCACCGCCGAAGGCGTGCATGCGCTGGCGCCGATGATGATGGCCAAGATCCGCAAGTCGGCGCGCCAGATTGTGGTCGATGCGATCAACGCTGCGCAGTTCAGCGGCTGCCCGCAGGTCGAAACGCCCGGGCAGATCAGCCGCTACGAGGAAGACAAGATCTCGGGCTATTTCGGCGGTGGCTATCTTTACGCCAACCGCGCTCGGCAGGAGCCGCTGATATGATCACGGAATATGACGACGAGCCCGTCCGGGGTCTCCCCGGCGAGCTTCCGGAGGGCGAAACGCTGCTTTGGCAGGGATCACCCGACTGGCGTCTGCTCGCCCGCAGCGCGTTCTTCACCCGCATCGTCGGCCTGTATTTCGCCGCTCTGGTGGCCCTGGCGATCTACAACGGCAGCACCAGCGGCGTCATTGCCACGATGATCGCCGGCGCCTTGGGCATCGGATTGCTGATGCTCTATGCCTGGCTGGTGGCGCGAACGACCGTCTATACGCTGACCAGCCGCCGCGTGGTGCTCCGCGTCGGCATTGCGCTGAACATGTGCATCAACCTGCCGCTCGCCAAGATCGGCGGTGCCAACCTGCGCTCGCTCGGTCCGGTCGAAGGCGATCTGGCGCTGCAGCTGATCGGCAAGCACAATCTGGGTTACATGGTGCTCTGGCCGCATGCCCGCCCGTGGAAGCTTGGCCGTCCCGAACCGATGCTGCGGGCGCTGCCTGATGCGGCGGTCGTGGGCGAGCGGCTGGCCCGCGCGGTCGCCGCGTTCGCTCCGGTCGATCGGGCGCAGGATGTCGCCTCCACGCACAGCGCGGCCCAGAACGACAAGATGCCGACAGGCCTTCAGGGAGCAATCGCATGAACAGCGTCCAGCACAGCCACGCCGTCAGCCACAATGGCCACGGCCACAGCCACGAGAATACCGTGCCCAAAGGCGCGCTGATGATGGCGTGCGGAGTGGTGCTGTTCACGCTGGCCCTGACCAGTGCGACTCAGATCGGATGGATCGCTCCGGCGCCTTCGGCCAGCGACGTGCGGACGGCGGAAGCGGCCAGTGCGCTGAAATCGCGGGTGCTGCGTTTTGCCGATGGAGCCAAGGGCACCGTGGTCGTCACCGACGCGGTCAACGGCGATACCGTGCATGTGTTCGGCGAGCAGGGCAGCGGTTTCATCCGCGGCGTGCTGCGCGGCATGGGCCGTGAGCGGCACATGCGGTCGATCCCGATGGATGCGCCTTACGAGCTCAATCACTGGACCGATGGATCGCTGTCGCTGACCGATACCGCGACCAACCGGGTTGTCGAGCTGGGCGCCTTCGGGCCCACCAACAGAGGCACCTTTGAGGGGTTGCTGAAATGATCAGCCTGCTGCGCGAACCTTCGTTCGATACGCCCTGCCGCATCGCGGTGGAGCAGAGCGAGGCGCACTTTCATGCCCATGTCGAGCTGGAGGGCGATGTCGCGATCCAGCCGGGCGACAAGGTCCGTGTGCATGGCGATCCGATCATTGTCGGTTTTGGCGAGTCCGTTTTGATCCAGCGCATGGCGACGGTGCACCCTGCAGGTCCATTGTTGCGCGCATGGACCAAGCTGACCGCGATGGGTGAGCTCAAGGAACTATACGAGGTAAGCTTCACCACCAGCCGGTGGTGAGCGCTGTTCAGATGACAACGGGAGTGGTGTGATGAACATGCAGGCAAAGATCCAACCGGCAACGACGCTGGCAGATGTTCCTGATACCATGGAGCTGGCGACGCAGGAGACGGTGCTGTCCCCGCGCTTCTACACCACCGATTTCGACGCGCTGGATGCGATCGACGTTTCGCTGGTGCGCCGCGAATGGGACCAGCTGATGGCCGATATGGAAGGCGATCCCAACAAGCAGCATTTCCGTCGCAGCGAATCGTTCGATGGCATCATCGACAATCTGGAGCCCGCGTTGCGGCGCGAGTTCATCGATTTCCTCGTCAGTTCGCTGACGTCCGAGTTCTCCGGCTGCATCCTGTATGCCGAAATCGCCAAGCGGACCAAGAACCCCGATGTCAAGCGGCTGTTCAAGCTGCTGGCGCGCGACGAGAGCCGGCATGCGGGCTTCATCAACGAGGTGCTCAAGGATGCCGGGATCGGCATCGACCTGAGCTTCCTGACCAAGACCAAGAAGTACACCTTCTTCAAGCCCAAGTTCATTTTCTACGCGGTCTACCTGTCCGAGAAGATCGGCTATGCGCGCTATATCGCGATCTTCCGGCACCTGGCGCGGCATCCCGAAAACCGCTTCCACCCGATCTTCAACTGGTTCGAGCAGTGGTGCAACGACGAGTTCCGCCATGGCGAGGCCTTTGCCATGCTGCTGCATGCCGATCCCAAGCTGCTCAAGGGCATGAACCGCTACTGGATCAAGTTCTTCATCCTGTCGGTCTATGCGACCATGTATGTGCGCGACCACAACCGGCCTGTGTTTCACGCCGCACTAGGCGTCGACACGACCGAATATGATTACAACGTGTTCGACATCTGCACCGCGATCAGTCGGCAGGTCTTTCCGGTCGAGATCGACACGGACAGCCCGGCACTGCGCTTGCAGATGGAAAAGCTGCGCAAGGCATCGGACCGGATCGCCGAAGGCAAGGCGAAGGGCGGTATCGGCGGTCTGATGCAGCGTGCCGGTGGCATGCTCGGCGCAGGCACGGCCTTTGCGCGCATGTACTTCATGCCCGCCAAGTCAAACCGGCTGCCTGCAACCATCCGCCTGCAGCCGGCGTGGTGAGCATGACCCTCTATGGTCATATCCTGCCCGCGCTCATCGTGCTCGTCGCCTGGTTTGGCAGCACGGGCGTGGTGGCGTGGCTTGCCAATCGCGGCAAGGACACCTTTGCGCAAAGCATTTCCTGGGCGGGTTTTGCCGCCGGAATTTGCCTGTGCGTCATCGTGATTGCCGCGCACGGCCATGGCCCCTCTGGTCCTGACACTGTTGATGCCTATATCAGCTTCGGTGCCGCGCTGGTGATCTGGGGCTGGCTGGAACTGACCTTCCTGACCGGCATCGTTGCCGGCCCCCGCCGGACTGTCAGCGATCCTAAGGCGCGCGGATGGCGGCGGTTTTCCGATGCTGCCGCGACGCTGATCTATCACGAACTTGCCATTGCCGCGGTCATGCTGATCATGGTTTCGCTGACCTGGAACAGTGCCAACATGACAGGCACGGTCATCTTCAGCCTCTTGTTTGCGCTCAGGCTTTCCGCCAAGCTCAACCTCTATGTCGGCGTGCCGAACATGAGCGACGAGATCATGCCGGGACATCTGGGATATCTGAAGACCTATTTCGGACCGCGCCGCCTGCATGGCGCGCTGGCCTTCAGCCTGGTGGCGCTGCTGGCTTTGTCGATATGGCTGGGGATGCGCGCGCTGGAAGCGCCGGCCGACAGCTTTGCGGCGGTCAGTGCTACCCTGGTTTTCACCCTCGCAGCGCTTGGTTCGCTCGAGCATCTGTTTCTCGCGCTGCCGTTCAGGGACGGCGCGTTGTGGCGCTGGGCTGTTCCCGGCAACACGCAAGGATAAGAAGAAGGAGAGTGGTTATGGATTATGAAGGCTTTTTCCAGAGCGAAATCGATACGATCCGCGATGAGGGACGCTATCGGATTTTCGCTGAGCTGGAACGCCATCGCGGCCGCTTTCCGCACGCTACGCGTTACACCGAAGAGGGGACCGACGAGGTCACCGTATGGTGCTCGAACGACTATCTGGGCATGGGCCAGCACCCCGACGTGCTGAAGGCGATGCACGACACGCTCGACCAGTGCGGCGCGGGCGCCGGCGGCACGCGCAACATCTCGGGCACCAACCACCATCACGTTCTGCTCGAAGCCGAGCTGGCCGATCTGCACGGCAAGGAATCGGCCTTGCTGTTCACCTCGGGCTATGTCTCGAACTGGGCGGCCCTGGGCACGCTGGCAGCCAAGCTGCCCAATTGCGTCGTGCTTTCGGATGCCGGTAACCACGCCTCTATGATCGAGGGCATCCGCCACAGCCGCGCCGAGTGCCTGAAGTTCAAGCACAACGATCCTGAGGATCTCGACCGGCTGCTCGCGGGCGTTGCCCCGGGCCGGCCCAAGCTGGTCGCGTTCGAAAGCGTCTATTCGATGGATGGCGACATTGCGCCGATCGCAGAGATCCTCGACGTTTGCGAGAAGCATGGCGCGATGAGCTATATCGATGAAGTCCATGCGGTCGGCCTCTACGGCCCGCGCGGCGGCGGCATCGCCGAACGCGAAGGCCTGATGGACCGGATCACCGTGATCGAGGGCACGCTCGGCAAGGCCGTGGGCGTGATGGGCGGTTATATCGCCGCCTCTGCAGCGCTGTGCGATTTCGTCCGCAGCTTCGCGAGCGGCTTCATCTTCACAACCGCGCTGCCGCCTGCGCTCGCTGCCGGTGCCACCGCCAGCCTGCGTCACCTCAAGACCAGCCAGATGGAGCGCGCGCGGCATCAGGACCGGGTCGAAAAGGTCCGCCGCCGGCTCGACCTGATGGGCATCACCCATCTCGACAACCCCAGCCATATCATCCCGGTGATGGTGGGCGATCCGCACAAGTGCAAGCGGATCAGCGACTGGCTGCTCGAGAATCACGGCATCTACGTGCAGCCGATCAACTATCCCACCGTGCCCAAGGGCACCGAGCGGCTGCGCATCACGCCGTCGCCGGTGCACAGCGATGGCGATATCGACAAGCTGATCAACGCGCTGAGCGACATCTGGTCGCAATGCGAACTGGCGCGGCGCGCGATCGCCGCCTGATTCGGACTGCCCTGGGCGCTGGCATCGGCCGGAGCCCGGGGATCAGGTCTTGCTGAGACTGCGCCGGACCCTGGCTTGCGCCGGGGCGCCCGGCATGATCACAAAAAAAGGCCGCCCCGCAAGGGACGGCCTTTTTGTTTCGGCAGATGCCGCTGATCGCTGGGATCAGGGCTGCTGCAGATAGGCGATGACGTCCGCGCGCTTCTGCGCATCGGGCAGGCCAGCGAACACCATCTTGGTGCCGGGGACCACGCGGGCGGGCTTTTCCAGATACTGGAACAGCTTTTCCGCCGACCAGGTGATGCCGCTGTTCTTGTTGGCTGCCGAGTAGTTGAAGCCTTCGACGGTACCAGCGGCGCGGCCGACGATGCCAGCGAGCGAGGGGCCAACACGGTTCTGGCCGGCTTCCTTCACGTGGCAGGTCTTGCACTGCACGAAGACCTTCTCGCCTTCGGCGGCATTGCCGGTGAAATCGGCGAACTTCTTGCCGTCGAGCGTGTCGGTGTTGTCAGCGGCCGGAGCTTCGGCTGCAGCAGGCGTTGCAGCAGGCGTTTCGGCGGTCGCATCAGCAGCCGGAGCGGCGGCTTCTTCAGTCTTCGGGGTTTCGCTGCCACCCGAGCAGGCGGCCAGCAGCGCGAGACCGGCGAACGCGCCGGTGTAGCGCAATGCATTCAATCTGGACATGAACTCTCCTTTTGCTCGGCGACATTCGCCCTAAAGCATAGGCCAATATAGACGTGCTGGACCCGTTGAAAAGTGGTCAAAGCTATCGCTGAACGCCAGATGAAGATTTTTGTTCAAGAAAATTCACGAAAAATGGCACGGGGCCTGCAAATTTCCAGGATCGGCTGACCGGGTGCGGCGGAGTGCCATGTGCGATCGGCCAGCAGAATCAGGGCGCCGCTACATCCAGAACCCGCGCCTGAACCATTTGGTGATGATGTATTTCGTGCCCTTGGTGACCGGGTTGCCACTGTGCAGCAGGTGCAGGTTGGGGCGGCCATCGGGCATCATATTGTTCCAGATCAACAGCATGCCGGTGCGTGGCATCATCTTGAACGACAGCTGCGGAAACTCGGTCTCGCCGCCGCCGCCCGGCTCGTTGAGGAAGACCATCGCGGTCCAGCTGCGCTGGCCCCCCGACTTGCGCTCCTTGGGCCAATAGGGCTGGTTGGTGTGGAAGAAATCATGGTGCGGCTTGAACTGCTGGCCCACCTTGTAGCGCTGCCCCTGCAGCGTCTCGCCCCGGCGCGGATCGATTCCGGTCAGTGCGCAGATGCGATCGTCGATGCGCAGGACATCGGGGTCCCAGCGGTTCAGGTTGCAGCTGTAGCTGGTGCGAAAATCGCCCTCGTCATCCTGGCCGTTGCGGTAGAGTTCCGATGGCACCGCGTCGGCATCGATCGTGCCGATCAGATCGGCACACTCGCGGCTGCTCATGAACTCCTGGTAGCAATAGACCTGCATCGGCACCTGTACGTCGTCGAAAGCGATGCGCTGCACATGGGGATGGGCGTCCAGCCGTGCGCCCACGTCGCGCCCGATCTGCGCCAGCTGTCTGCGGTGAAGATAGTCGGTGATCATCGCGCCTTGGTTGCGCCGCGCAGGCAAGGCCTGTCAAGCATGCGCGACCACTCCGGCAAAAGACCCGCCGGATCGCTCCGACGGGTCTTGCAAGGTCGCGCTGTTACCAGAAAAAGTCGTTGACCACGTCGACCACCTGGCCGGTGTAGATATCGACCAGCAGGACATCGCCATAATAGCGGACCCAGCGGTACTGGCCGTAAGCCGGCGGCAGGCGATAGGCCCAGGGGTCGTTGATCCAGAAGTTGCTGGCAAAGAACGGCGCTCCCAGCGTGAAGCCTATGCCCAGGCGGCGATAGTTCCAGCCGCGTACCGGGGCGAAATAGCGCCCGGCGCGGTAGAAACTGCGATTCTGGTTGCGATAGCCGTACCAGTCGTACCGCCGGTCGTTGCGCCAGCCGCGGTTCCAGTCTCGGCCCCGGCCATCCCAACCGCGATTGTCCCAGCCGCGACCCGTATAGCCGCGCCCGTCCCAGCCACGCCGGTTGTCGCGATAATCACGCCGATCGTCGCGCCGGTCGGCCCGGAAATCGCGGACATCGCCCCGGCGGTCCTGCCGGAAGGCGCGCTCATCGCCGCGTCGGTCCTGGCGGAAGTCCTGGCGGTCGTCACGCCGGTCGGCGCGAAACTCGGGACGGGTGACCTCGCCCTGGCGGAAATCCTGCCGGTCGGCCCGGCGTTCCTGGCGGAAATCGCGCTGGTCGGCCCGCCGCTCCTGGCGGAAGCCCTGAATGTCGCCGCGCCTTTCCTGACGGAACTCCTGGCGATCACCGCGGCGCTCCTGACGGAACTCGCGCGGGGTATCGATGCGGGCGCTGCCGATATTGTTGCGGTTCTGACCGCGGAATTCGCGGCCGCCGCCCCTGTCACCGCCGCCACCACGGTTGCCGCGAAACTCGCCGCCGCCGCGACGCCCGTCGCGCTGCTGGGCGGCAGGCTCGATCCCGCTGGGCATGGCGATGCCCTGTTCTGCAGGGGAGACCAGCACGGCGGCATCGGCATGGGCCAGCGGCCACAACAGGCTGGCGACCGCGATCGAGGCGAGGACCAGCGGCAGGCGATGGAACTTGCCGTGCAGCCGCTGGCCCATCGGCCTGGCGTATTCGATGCCTAAAGATGAAGGGGCTGCAGAAGAAGGAGGCGCAGGGGAGGTTGGTGACATGACCATGATCGACCTTTCGATAATGGCCTGGGCAATCGTGTCGGCAACCACGCGGCACAGGACAGTTCAGAAAGCTTGGTCTAGCCGCTTCTGCCTGACCGGCAGCTTAACCGATCGATTGACCTGGCGTTCAGCTATGTAAAGCCGTGTGAATTCCGCCAATGAATTGCGTTGCGCGATTTGCCCCGCAAGATTAGAACGTGTGTTGCATGACTTCGCACGCAGTCCGCATCATGGCGCTGCTTACCGGCAAGCCCCGCCCCTTTCGTGAAGACGGCACGATGAGCGCGATTGCGCGCCAGCCGGTGACTGGACCTGTGATGCTGGGCGAGCTTGGGCTGGAGGGCGACCAGGTAGCCGATCCCGTCCATCATGGCGGCGCGGACATGGCGATCCACCATTATCCTTTCGACCATTATGCCTATTGGCAGCAGCGGCTCGATTCGCACAAACTGCTGCAGAAGCCCGGCGCCTTTGGAGAGAATATCTCGACGCGCGGGCTGGTCGAAAGCGATCTTCGCATCGGCGACCGTTTCCGGCTGGGCGAAGCTCTGGTCGAACTGACCAAGGGCCGCCAGCCCTGCTGGAAGCTCGACCACCGGTTCGGCGTATCGGGCAAGCAATCGGTGATGGCAGAGATCGTGCGCACCGGACGCTGCGGCTTCTATTACCGGGTGCTGGAGCCGGGGCTGGTGCAGGCGGGCGATGTGATGCGGCTGGTGGAGCCGGGCCCAGCGGGATGGACGGTGGACCGAGTCTTCCGGCTGCTGGTCGGCGGGCAATACAAGGCAGAGCCGGAAGCGGTGCGCGCGCTGGCGGAGCTGCCGCAACTGTCGGCAGACTGGCGCAAACGCGCGGCGGCCCTGGCCGACTGAAGGGGATTTATGATCTTGCGACATGTTTCTTTGCTGGCGACGGCCTGCTTTGCCTGCCTGGCCAGTCCGCTTGCCGCGCAGGATGCGCCCGATGCAGCCCGCGTGCATCAAGGCATCCTGACGCTCGATACCCATCTCGACAGCCCGGCCAATCTCGACCAGCCCGGCTGGAAGATCACCGACCGGCACGATGTGCTGCACGATACTACCCAGGTCGATCTGCCGCGGATGATCGAGGGCGGGCTCGATGGCGGATTCTGGGTGATCTATACCGATCAGGGGCCCGATGACGCGCGCGGCTATGCCGCTGCGCTCGCGCATGCGCTCAAGCGGCTCCACCAGATCCATGATTTCGTCGCCGCCAATCCTCAGAGTTTCGCGCTGGCGACCAAGGCATCCGATGCCGCACGAATCGCGGCTGCCGGTCAGCGGATCGTCTATGTCTCGATGGAAAACAGCTATCCGCTGGGCAGCGACATCTCCAATCTGGAGGCGTTCTACCAGCTGGGCCTGCGCATGGCGGGACCGGTGCACAATGGCACCAACCAGCTGGCCGATTCGACCAATGGCGAGGCGGTGCACGGCGGTCTGAGCGACCTTGGCAAGGCCTGGGTGCAGGAGGCCAACCGTCTGGGCATCATCATCGATGCCAGCCATGCGGCCGACAGCAGCTTCGACCAGCTGCTCGCACTGTCCGTAGCGCCGATCATCCTGTCGCACTCCGGGCCCAAGGCGCTGCACGACCATCCGCGTAATCTGGACGATGCGCGGCTGAAGGCGCTGGCGGCCAAGGGCGGGGTGATCCAGGTCAACAGCCTGTTCCTTTCACCTGACCAGCCGCGACCCACCGTCGATGGGCTGCGCCCGCAGATGGAAACAGCCGACAGCCTGCCGCCGGCAGAACGGGCGGCGCTGATGAAGCAATGGGCAGAGGCGAACGCTGCCGAGCCGCGATCAGGCACCGATTTCGACCGCTATATGCAGGCGATCTTTTATTGCATCGATCTTGTCGGGGTCGACCATGTCGGCATTGGCGCGGACTGGGATGGCGGCGGCGGCGTGATCGGCCTCAACCAGATCAGCCAGATACCCAAGATCACCCAGGCGTTGCTCGCGCGCGGGCTGTCGCCGGCCGATGTCGAGAAGATCTGGAGCGGCAACGTGCTGCGGGTGATGGCCGAGGTCGAGCGCGTCGCGGCGATGCGCTGACGCAAATGTCCAATGCTCCGCGCTGTTTCGCGGTTATGATAGGTCAACGGTAACGCAAGGGGGAAATTATGCGCGCATTGCATCGCTGGGCCATCGGCCTGTTGCTGGCGATCCTGTTGCCTGCGTCAGGGGCGCTGGCCGCGCCCCCCGAACGCAAGCCCGACCTCGCCGACATGGTCGCCGGAACCTATGAGGGCGACATCATCTCCGATGCGCGCGGCTCGTCGAAATCGGGCGTGACGATCACCGTGGTGCGGACGGGCAAGAACCTGGTCGAGATATCGTGCGATTGCACGCGCATTCCTAAGGTGCAGATCCCGCTCGAAAGAGCGATGGATGCAGTCCTGGCTGCAAGCGGGCCAAATGTGTTCCTGATCGAGCTGCAGCGCGATCCGCGCCGTCTCAGCCTGACGATCGACGATGCCTCGCTGAGCGTCGCTAAGCAGTAGGGATCAGGCCATTTCCACCGCGAACAGCGTGTTGCCCTGGTAACGCTCTTCATCCGGGTTGAACACCGGTTGCGGATCGAACGTGCGGTCGGTCAGCGCGACATCGACCAACCCATCCAGCTTGAAAGCGCCAACCTTGATCTCGCGCGGCGGCTTGCCATCGCGCTCCAGCGTCACGCCGTCGAGATAGAGCTGGTCGTGCCGGGTATAGAGAATGTGCGGCGCGAGCCGGATGCGGGTGCGATTGTAGGTCGCTTCAAGGCATTTGCGCAGGGCAATGGCCTCAAGCACGGTCTTGTTCATGTCCATCGGACCAATATGAACAAGACCGCGCCGGGTTTCAATCAGAATTTGTGCAGTGCAGCATAAGCCCTTGCACTCACGCCTTTTCCTGGGCGTCCAGTTCGGCCAGCCACTGCTCCAGCCACTTGATGGTGTAATCGCCCGACAGGAAATCGGGCTGGTTGAGCAGTTCCTGGTGCAGCGGGATCGTGGTTTTCACCCCCTGCACGACGAACTCCTCGAGCGCGCGCTTCAGCCGCATGATGCAGCCCTGGCGGGTGCGGCCATAGACGATGACCTTGGCGATCATGCTGTCATAATAGGGCGGGATCCGGTAGCCGGCATAGAGCCCGCTATCGACGCGCACGTGCATGCCGCCGGGCGGATGGTAATAGCTGACCAGGCCGGGCGAAGGCGCAAAGGTGCGCGGATCCTCGGCATTGATCCGGCATTCGATGGCATGACCGCGAAACTCGATCTCGTCCTGCTTGACCGACAGCGGATGGCCTTCGGCGATGCGGATCTGCTCGCGCACCAGATCGACCCCGGTGATCGCCTCGGTCACCGGATGCTCGACCTGAAGCCGGGTGTTCATCTCGATGAAATAGAACTCGCCATTTTCCCACAGGAATTCGATCGTGCCTGCGCCGCGATAGGCCATGTCGGCCATCGCCTTGGTGACGACGCCGCCCATCCGCTCGCGTTCTTCGGCGGTGATCACGGGCGAGGGGGCTTCTTCGAGTACCTTCTGGTGGCGGCGCTGCAGCGAGCAGTCGCGTTCGCCCAGATGGATCGCATTGCCCTTGCCGTCGCCGAACACCTGGAACTCGATATGGCGCGGATTGCCGAGATACTTTTCCATGTAGACGGTATCGTCGCCGAACGCCGATTTGGCCTCGCTGCCTGCCTGCTGCATCAGCGTTTCGAGCTGGTCTTCGGACGGCACCACCTTCATGCCGCGTCCGCCGCCGCCCGATGCCGCCTTGATCAGCACCGGATAGCCGATCGACGCCGCGATGATCTTGGCCTCGTGGATATCCTTGATCGCGCCATCAGAGCCGGGGACCAGAGGCATGCCGAGCGCGCCTGCGGTGCGCTTGGCCTCAACCTTGTCGCCCATCGTGCGGATGTGCTCGGGCTTGGGGCCGATCCAGATGATCTTGTGCGCCTCGACGATCTCGGCGAACTTGGCATTCTCGGACAGGAAGCCGTAGCCGGGATGGATCGCGTCCGCCTGGCTGATTTCCGCTGCCGAAATGATGTTGGCGATGTTGAGATAGCTCTGCCCTGCAGGCGGCGGGCCGATGCAGATCGCCTCGTCTGCCAGCCGCACATGCATCGCATCGGCATCGGCGGTGGAGTGCACCGCCACCGTCTTGATTCCCATTTCATGGGCTGCGCGATGGATGCGCAGCGCGATTTCGCCGCGATTGGCGATCAGGATTTTCTTGATGGCCATGGGGATTTTACTCGATGACGACCAGCGGCTGGTCGAATTCGACCGGCTGCCCGTCCTCCACCAGGATCGCGGTGACCTTGCCCGCGCGTTCGGCGGTGATCGGGTTCATCACCTTCATCGCCTCGATGATCAGCAATACATCGCCGATCTTGACCGCAGCGCCGACGCCGACGAAGGGCGCTGCGCCCGGCTCGGGCGCCAGATAGGTGGTGCCGACCATCGGCGACTTGACAGCATTGGCCATCGACGGTGCGGCAGGCGCAGCCGCGGCTGCGGGAGCAACAGGGGCAACGGCAGCAGCGGCGACCGGTGCAGGGGCCGAAGGCACGGCGACAGTCGCAACCGGCGCGGCGCTGATCATGCGCGCGACACGGATCTTGCGATCACCGTCTTCCACCTCGATTTCGCTCAAACCCGTTTCGCCCAGCAGTTCTGCCAGTTCACGTACCAGTTTGCTGTCAATGTTCATGCCGCCTCCCTGTTTTGCATTGCCGCTTTTGCTGCTTGTTGATGCCATGTGTCCTGCGCCCTTGCTGTTCTTTTGGGGGCCGTTCTTTGGCGGCTCCCTCGTGTGATTTCAATCCCGGCCCTGCCTGCGCGGTTGCGTCGCGCCGATCAGGTATCCAGGCCTCATAGCAGTGCCGCTGCCTCCAGTGCCAATAGATAAGATGCTGCGCCGAACCCGCAGATCGTGCCCTTGGCCGCCCGGCCGACCCACGAAAGATGCCGAAACTCCTCGCGCGCATGCGGGTTGGACAGGTGCACCTCGATCACCGGGGTGGTGATGGACCGGATCGCGTCGTGCAGCGCCACCGATGTGTGGGTATAGGCCCCGGCGTTGAGCAGCACCGCCTTTGCGCCGCTCGCCTGCGCCTCGTGCAGCCAGTCCACCAGATGGCCCTCATGGTTCGACTGGCGCATGTCGATGTCCAGACCCAGTGCGTGGCCCCGGTCTTCGAGCGAAGCGGCGATGTCGTCGAGCGTGTCCGATCCGTAGATCTCCGGTTCGCGCAGGCCCAGAAGGTTGAGGTTGGGACCGTTGAGAACAAAAATGATCGGTTGATCGGCCATGCTGTATCCCGTCTGCCGGCCCGATGCCGGAAAGCCCCGCGCTTATGCGGTAAAGTGCCGCGCTAGGCAAGTTTGCCGCTGGCGCTGGCCACCGGGCCGCCGCCATAGAGCCAGTCCCAGCGCGCCAGCACGGCATCGGGCCGCACCGCAGCCGCGCGGCCCAGCGGCAGGCGCATCGCCAGATTGGCGAGCGGGCTGCCCTCGTGGAAATCCACCCCGTTCGATCGCGCCATCGCCTGAACGCGCGCGGTGCGCGGCTGGCGCAGCGCGAAGAAGCGGGCCAGCGCCGCCTCGCTATCGGTGCCATCGATAGGGAGCAGCTCGGCCAATGCAAAACCATCTTCGATCCCCATCGCCGCGCCCTGCGCCAGAAACGGCAGCATCGGGTGGCAGGCATCGCCGATCAGCACGGTACGGTCCCGGTGCCAGGCGCGCATCGGCTTGCGATCATGCAGGCCCCAGCGCAGCGGCGCTTCGACCCGATCGAGCAACCGGCTGATCGCCCCCCATCCGGCAAACTCGGTGCGCAGCCGGCCGATGTCGCCGGGCAGGTTCCAGCCTTCCTCGCGCCAATCAGCCTGTTCGGTGACCGCGACCAGGTTCACCAGATCGGGCCGGATGCGATAGGTCACTGCATGGCGGCGCGGTCCGATCCACGCGCCCACACCTGCGGGCGGCGCGGCGGAATCTGCCTTGTCCACGCGGATCAATGCGCGCCAGGCGACATGGCCGGTGAAGCGCGCGGCATCCTCGCCAAAAAGCTGGCGGCGGACCGCCGAATGGATGCCGTCTGCGCCCACGAGCAGATCGGCCGCCAGTGTCTCGCCCGCTTGCGTTATCACCGTCACGCCATCAGGCCGATTGTCGATGGCTGCCAGCGTCACCCCGGTGCGCAGGCTGCCGGGCTGCGCGCGCTCGAACGCATCTGCGAGGATCGCGACCAGATCGGCGCGATGGAGCGTCACATAGGCCGCGCCCCAGCGGCGGCGCGCCGCATCGCCCAGCGGAATTTTCAGGATCTCGCGCGCGCTGCGCCCATCGCGCATCGTGATCGCTCCCGGGGTCTGGCCAGCCGCTGCCACAGCCTGGCCGACGCCCAAGGCATCCAACACCCGCATCGCATTGGGCCCCAGCTGCAGCCCGGCACCGACCTCTTCCAGCGCGGCAGCCTGCTCGATCACACATAGCTCATGCCCCTTGCGCGCCAGCGCGAGCGAAGCGGCGAGGCCCGCGATACCGGCGCCTGCAATCAGGATGCGCATGGATGTATCCGGGGGCGGGGCATAAGCCTGTCTAGCGCCCCCAGCCGACCATGCAACTGCCCGGTCTTTCGCAGACGGGCATCAGCGGCTATGCCCGCACGCATGCTGCCCTCGCTGCTCATCATCGACGATTTTCTGGCCGACCCCCATGCCGCGCGCGCGGCGGCGCTGGGCCTCGGCTATGACCCCGCGACCCGCAAGGGCAACTATCCCGGCACGCTGTCGACTGCGCCGCTCGCGATCTCGGGCCTCGAAGAATCGGTGGCACGGATCATCGGCGTCCCGGTTGTCCCGCAAGCGGGCACGACGCACGGCCATTGCCGCCTGACGCTGAAGGGCGATCGCGGGGTCAGCGGCGTGCATATCGACCCGTGCTTCTATTCGGGCATATTGTATCTCAGCCGCGACGAGGATGCGCGCGGCGGTACCGATTTCTTTCGCCACAAGCGCACCGGGCTGGAAAAGGTGCCGACCGATCCGCTGGCACTGGCGCAAAGCGGATATGCGGACGTCAACGCCTTGGTCGAGGAGGTCGTCAACCGCGACACTTTGCTGCCAGCGCGCTGGGAGCGGGTGATGCGCGTGCCGATGCGGTTCAACCGGCTGATCCTGTTCAGCCCGTGGCTGTTTCACAATTCGGCGGATGGATTCGGCGCAGACGCGGACAGGGGCCGCCTGGTGCACCTGCAATTCTACGCCAGGGGCTGATCGACCTCGGGTTCGCCGCTTTCTGATTCGTCACCGGCATCCTGCGCCCGCGCCTGCGCCTTGCGGCGTTTCAGATTGGCGCGCAGATTGGCGGCAAGGCGCGCCTTGCGCTCGTCTGCGGCGCTGGGCCGGGGCGGGGTGGAGGGCTGTACCATGGTCGCGGCTGCATATCGCCGCAAAGGCCGATTTGGCAAGGCTCGCGAGGGTTGACAAACCATCGGCACCTGCGCATAGGCGCAGGCCTTGCGAGCGGGCAGCCATGGCGACCCCGCATTTGCAGGCCAGCGAAATGGTGTGCTGCTGTAGCTCAGTGGTAGAGCGCATCCTTGGTAAGGCTGAGGTCGGGAGTTCAATCCTCCCCAGCAGCACCATTTCGCCTGTCCCCGTCAGTACGGGGGCTTGGCCGCATCCCTTTGCGCCTTGGCGGCATCTGCCCACCAGGTCAGTTCATCCGCAAACCGTCCGAAACTGCGCTCCAACGCCTCTCCACCCGATTCGATCGGCGCCCCATTTTCGTCCAACGCCTTGGTGATCTGGCCGACCGAAAGCATGCTGGGGATCACCACCATGCCCATTTCGGACAGCGTCGGGTGCCAGGCCTGGCCGGCCCGCACTCCGGCAAAGCGCCCGGCGGAGTAGGTGGCCAGCGCTGCGGGCCGCCAGAACCATTCCTCCAGAAAATGATCGGTGAGGTTCTTGAGGCCCGGCTGGACACCCCAGTTGTATTCGCCCGCGACGAACAGAAACGCATCCGCCGCCTCGATCTTCTCGGCCAGCGCCTGCATCGCTTCGGGCGCGGTGCCGGGGTCATATTCCTTGTACATTCGGTCGAGCATCGGCAGGCCCACCGCCTTGGCATCGATCAGCTCGGCCTCGACACCACGCTCGGCAAAGCGCCTCACGCAATACTCGGTCAGCCGGATACCCGCCCGGTCCGAGCGGTACGAGCCATACAATAAAAGCAGCTTCTTCATCTGGTGATTCTCCCGAACTGTCCGCGCGCATCGAGGGGCGGTGCGGCCTGGATGCAGCTACGCATGGGGCTGCGGTCTGGCTCCGGACACCGTTTCGCGCTTCCACCCCCGGCCACGACCGGCTCAGCGCGGGAATGCCAGCTTGGTCAGTGCGCCAGGACATCGTTCCAGTCGGGATGCCGCTGGAATGCTGCCACGACATAACTGCAGTGCGGGACGATTTTCCAGCCTTCCTGTCGGGCGGTGGCGACCAGCGCATCGGTGAGCCGCGCAGCGATGCCCTGGCCGCGCATCGAATCGGGAACAAAGGTGTGGTCGGCGCTGATCCGCGGTGCTCCGTTTTCGGCGCCCGCTTGTTCGTAGGTCAGCTCGGCCTCGTGCCCTGCGTTGCGATAGACGAATCGTCCGCCATGGCCGGTCTGTTCATGCTCGATGGTGATAGGCTCGTCCGGTGCGCTCATCGCGGTGTTCCTTCGCTGCTTGGTCCCTGCTCCTCGGGCCATAGGGATATGGGAAAGCGCGCTTGCGGGGGCAAGAAGCCGCGGAATCGTTGCGCGGATGCAACGCTTCGCGCGCTTCGTGCAACCCTGGCAGCCCATAGGGTGCAGCAAAGCCTTTATCTATTCAGCGACTTCGCCTATATCGCGCGCTCGAAGAAACATCAGGAGAATTCGCTATACGTCCGCCAGCCCCCCGTCGCGGCCTTGTTCTGCCACCCAAATCCGGCCCGCGCTTCAATCAGTTCATCCAGTCACCCCAGGTTCGGGTGATCGATGAGAATGGCGAAAATCTTGGCGTATTGCGTACCGCAGATGCAATAGAACGTGCTGCCGCCGTCGGCCTGGACCTCGTCGAGGTCTCCCCCAACGCCGAACCGCCGGTGGCCAAGTTCCTCGATGTCGGCAAGTACAAGTACGAGGCCCAGAAAAAGGCCAATGCCGCACGCAAGAACCAGAAGACGCAGGAGATCAAGGAGATCAAGATGCGTCCGAACATCGATGACCATGATTACATGGTCAAGATGAAGAAGGTGCATGCGTTCATCGACGAAGGCGACAAGGTCAAGATGACTTTGCGCTTCCGTGGTCGCGAACTCTCTCACCAGCAGCTGGGCATGGCCCTGCTCCAGCGGGTGCAGGAAGACGTCAAGGAAGTCGCCAAGGTCGAGGCCTATCCCCGCATGGAAGGCCGCCAGATGCTGATGGTGCTGGCACCCAAATAAGGGCGTGCTGGCGCCGCAATGGGCGCCTAGCGGTATTTGCTCCGCGATTCGTAAGTGAGCGTCACGCTGTCGTTGGCTGGTATTTCGACCAGCCAGACATGCTTGCCATCCTTGCGAATCGTGCGACCACTGGCCTTGCGCAGATCGATATCGGCGATCATCGCCAGATCGATTTCGGCGGTGACGGGTTCAGGGTTGGCGTTGGTGAGCACCAGCTTGCGCGCATCGACGCCCTTTTGACCTGAACCGGGCAGCCGGGTGACTGCGAGTTTCACCGCATGGCTCTCGCCGATGGTGAACTTCACCTCCTGCCCCACCGCATAATCGCGCATCCGGCCCTGGCCGATCAGTAGGCCATTGTCGGCAGATCCATCGAACACCGATATGCGGCCCGAGGGCAGCGGCAGGCCAAGCCCGGTCGCGGTCTTGTTGTCCATGCGGACCTCGATCTGCAGCGGACCGGGCGCCTCGTCATAGCTACTGGCATTGGCGCGATAGATGAGGCGCGCGGGAACAGCCTGCTTGGCGAGCAGCTTGACCTGCTTCTGTCCCTTTGATGCGACCGTGGAGCGGAAGGGCACGCGGTAAAGCTTGAGATCGCCCAGAGCCTCCAATTCGGCTTCCACATTGCGTGCGGCGGTGACCATGATCGCGTCGGCTGCCTCGCCGCGCACCGCGCCGGTGCGCATGCGCGCGGGTGCCATCATCATCGGTGGGGGGGGCGGGGGCGGTGGCGGCGGCGGTTCGAGAATCCCGGTCGCGGTGCTGCCGCGCGGCCAGCACTGGATATACAGCGGCGTCGCCTGTGGCTTGTCGGCGATCTGCTGCATGGGCTGGCGGATATTGAGCGTGCCTGCGATCACCAGCAGTTCGGCATCGGCAAAGCTCTCGGAATTGCCGTTGGCGAGCGTGAGCCACGAGAACAGGTCGAGGCTTTTCC
This sequence comes from Hydrogenophaga intermedia, assembly GCA_943370475.1. Classification (GTDB taxonomy): domain Bacteria; phylum Pseudomonadota; class Alphaproteobacteria; order Sphingomonadales; family Sphingomonadaceae; genus Blastomonas. Next base: position 1,930 of record CALRRI020000025.1, on the reverse strand, counting down.
CGTCTGCGCCCAGCTTGACGACATAATCCGCGTTCCAGTCGAACCCGGCGGCCAGATAGGTGAGCGTCACCTCGGCGGTGGCGGCTTGCGGAGAGACGGTATCGACTGACAGCACCGGGGTGGCAAACAGCCCGCTAGGCAGATCCTGATAGATCACCTTTTCCGGCAGGCCCGAGCATTGCATCGCCTCGATGCCGCTTTCGGTCTCCACCACCAGCGCGCCTCGCGATCCGCTGCGGATCACCGCCTCGCGCTCGGTCACCGCGCCGGTGGCAGGATCGGTGCGGCGCAGCGTCACCCGGTTGCCGAGCGTGCCATCGACCAGTGACCCGGGCGAGAGCAGCTTCTTGTCGCGGTTCTGCTCGATGATCCCGCCCGGCAATCCGCGAATGACGGCGGATACCGCGACCATGCCTTCGGCCACGCCGGCAAAGCGGATCGTGGCGGGCCCTGCGGGGACGGTGATCGTGCGCTTTTCGGTGACGACGGCAAAGCCGTTGAGGAACGACAGGTTGAACCCGCCGCCAGCGCCGCGTGCCGGATCGCGATAGATCGTGACCGCGACCGAGTCGGGTTTCGCGGAGATGATCTCGGGGCGGGTCTGGGCTTGGGCAGGGGTGAGGAAGGCTGCAACTACGCACAATGCCAAGAGCACCCACCCCCGCCTATCCCGAGCGAAGTCGAGGGACGCGCGCGCTACCAGTTGCGTAAGGTCCCTCGACTTCAGCCTGAGGCTGAAGTTTATCCTGAGCGACGCCGACAGGCGGCGTCGAAGGGCTCGGGAACTCGGAGAGGGGGTTATGGACATTGGTCTAAATCTCGGCTTCTCCCCTCAATACCTAGTCTCGAAAGTCGCGGTGACCTCCGCGCTGCCATTGGCGGGCACCGGAACCGCCCACACCACCGCATTGCTGCTGCGCCGCTCGCTCTTGAGGCTCTCGGTGACGATGCGCGTGTCGGTCCAGCCGAAATCGAGCCCCGATTGCATCAGGTCGATCGTCACCGCGCCATCGCGGGCGTTGGTCAGCTCATAGCGCATGCTGGTCTGCCACTTCGTGCTGGAAAGCCGCTTGCGCTCGACCACCGTGGTCTTGACCTTGACGTCGAACGCCTCGCCGGTCTTGAGTGCGAGCGCGCTCCCCATCGGCGTGTGGTCGATCGCGTTTTCGCCGATGAACTGCGGCGATCCGCGCTGGTCGCGCTGGTAGAAGCGCACCGATCCTGCGGGCAACGCATCGCCGAGGCCGCCGGACTTGCTGGAGCTGAACTTCACCACGGTATCGGCGCTGCGTGGTTCGGTGATGCTCGCCAGCCAGCCGACGCGATATTCGTACGCTCTGCTCGCAGGCACGCCCTGCACGTCGAGGAAATTGATCTGCTTGGTCTGCCGGTCGGCAATCGTCGTGCGGCCGACGGGGTAGAGATAGAAATCGCCCAGCCGCTCGCGGTCGGCGGTCTCGGTGCCGGCGCTGCGGATATTGCGCCCGCGCCCGCCGCCGAAGCCCGATGCGCCTTGCGGGTTGCCCGCGACCAGCAACGTATCGGCATTCCTGTACGTGGTGCCCGAACTGTTCGACAGCGTCACCCAGCCCTGCACGTCGATGCTGCCCTTGGCCTCATCGAACAAGGCGACATAGTCCGCCGACCAGCCGAGGCCTCCGGTAAGGTAGCGGATCGATGCATCGCGCGTGCCAGCGCGCTGGCTGTCGAGCGTGATCGACAGCGTCGGGCGGGCGCGCAGATTGTCGGGCACCTTGTCGAAGATGGCGCGTACCGGCAGGCCATCGTCGCGCAGCACCTCGATGCGGGTACCGATCTGCACGACCACGCCCTGGTTGACCGAGAGCACCTTGGCGCGCTCGCGCGTTTCCGCGCCGGTCGCCGGGTTGGTGCGGACGAGCGTGATCGTCTCGCCCACCGCCTTTTCCAT